>JBGATF010000050.1:0-51079 GCA_044229355.1 Limisphaerales bacterium | reverse complement strand
GAAGCGTTTTTGCCAAGTGCGCTGACTGAGGAGGACGACGCGATCGCGCCCGGGGGTGTCCTCGCCCGGGCGGAAGTCGCGGCCGAGCTGCGGCTGGACGCCGAGGAGGGAGAAGAGGTTGGCGGTGGCGCGCGCGGAAGCGGCCATTTCCGCGGGGCGCCCGGGTTCGGCCAAGCTGACGCGCTCCGGGGTGTAGGCGGCCGCGTCGCCGTAGCCATCCTTGACCTGCTGGAACTCGCGGAAATCGGCGGGCGCGATGTTGCCCTCGGGGTTTTGCGCCGTGGCGCGGTAAAGGCGGTCGAGTTGGGGAAGGTGCGCGTAGGGGAGCGGTTTCAGCATGACCCCGTTGAGCACGCTGAACATCGACGTGTTCGCTCCGATGCCCAGCGCCAGGGTGATGACGGCCAGCAGGGTGAAACCGGGGGATTGGCGTAGGGAACGCACACCTAGCTGCAAATCGTGCCAGAAATTCTCCAGCCAGCGCCAGCCCCGCCCTTCCCTCGCCTGTTCTTGGATGCTGGCGAGATTGCCGAACTTGCGTTGGGCGGCGAGATGTGCCTCGTCGGCGGGCAACCCGTCTGAGGCGAAATCTGTGGCGCGCTGCTCGAGGTGGAAGCGCATCTCCTCCGCCATCTCAGCTTCGGCGTCGTGCCGGCGGAAAAGGTAACGGAGGCGGCTGAGGAAGGCCATGGTGCTGGCGGGTGGGGGCTCAGGCCGAGTGCAGCACCATCGCGATGATTGCGCTCATGCGGTCCCACTGCGCCTGCTCGGTCTCGAGCTGCTTGCGGCCCGCGCGGGTGAGGCAGTAGTATTTCGCGCGGCGGTTGTTCTCGGTCATCCGCCATTCGGCTTCGATCCAACCCTTGTCTTCCATGCGGTAGAGCGAGGGATAGAGGGAGCCCTCGTCGACCTGGAGCGCGCTCTTGGAAAGCTGCTCAAGCTTGTTGGTGATGCCCCAGCCATGGAGTTCGCCGCGACTGAGAACGCGGAGAATCAGCATGTCGAGCGTGCCCGGAAAAAGCTCTGATTTGTCGGCCATGACGCTTAACCTAGATAGTCTAAGGCAGAAAGCAAGCCTTCCCTTAGACAGTCCATGTATGTTAACATTGGGCAACCACCTAGCGATTAGGAGGTATTTTCAAACTTTATGAGAGAGCCAATCCAAGATAGCCGCGAACTGCACGAAGCGATAAAGCGACCGGCGAGTTTATCGTAGCGTATGGCCACGCGGCGGAAACGTTTTGGCCGGGCGAATAAGTTTTTCGACCCGGTCGCGTCGCGGTAGTAGCCACGAAGAAGGGGCATGGGGTGGCGGCGGCAGCGCAGCCAGGCAAGGCAACCCGCGTCCGCTGCCGGTGCAGCCATGCGCGAAAGCGACCGGCATCAAAAAGCCTTTGTCCCCGACAACGCGCGTGCCCCCCGGCGTGCCGCCCAGCGCTACTGGCTAGATGGCTTTGAGGTCATGCCGTTGCCGTTGGCCCCCGCAGGAATTGGTGCCGTGGTGATGCGCCTTGATGTGCGAACAATCCAGGTGCTCCAATTTTCCAATGGCGCGGCAGGCCAGCGTCGTTAGCAGTTTGGCCCACAATGGCTTGGTTGTGCTCCATCGGGGTACTGCCTGTGGCGCAACCGGCATGCCGTCCGGTCCCACTCAGTTGCCCTCCGGCCATCCTCATTCCCGGCTCAGGGCTTGCCGCAGCGGGGGCATATAACTCCAGCCGAAGCGGTTTGACTCGGGGCAGTCCTTTTCAAGGCTGTTCGCACACGGGCGGTCGCCCCGAGGTCTACGTGTCGCCGGGGGCACGGGCCAGGTTCTGATCCGCCGGTAAGTGCGCCGGGGCGGATTCCCGCTGTAGGATGGCCGGCGCACGGTGGTCAGGCATTGAATTTCAATTCCGCCTGCGCCAGATCCGGGCCAAGGAAATCGTGCAGCACCTCGGTCAACTGAAATGTTACCAATATGCGCTCGTTGCCTCATCGAAAATGTTAGGAGCAGGTTGTGCCGCCAATACTGGCCAGGTTGTGCCGCCTAAAAGAAGAGGATAGTTGACAGCCGGTCAGAAGTGAGTAAGTAATTACTTACCTTGAGCCGCAACCCTCCAGACCTTCGCCCCAAACATCTTCCGGCAGACGAGCGCAAATCTGTCACCGTGGCGACGGTGATCGCATTGGCCGCCGAGCAGAACCCGAGTGAAATCACCACCAGCGCGATTGCCCATCGGATGAACCTGACCCAAGGCGCGCTCTTCCGGCATTTTCCCACCAAGGACTCCGTCTGGCAGGCCGTGATGGAATGGGTGGCTGAGCGCGCTTGTTGGCGCGAGTCGACAAAGCGGCGCAGACGGCCACCACCCCCTTGGCGGCCTTGGAGGCGATGTTCATGGCCCATGTCGATTTCGTGGCCAAGCACCCCGGAGTGCCGCGCATGCTTTTTGGGGAACTACAAAGGGCGGAAGCCACACCGGCCAAGCGCATGGTGCAAACCCTGATCACCCAATACGGTGCTCGGCTGCACGCCCTCATCGGACAGGGAAAAGCTCAAGGCGAACTGGCCGCAGACGTGGATCCGAACGCTGCCGCCACCCTGTTCATCGGATCGGTCCAGGGCTTGGTCATGCAGTCGCTGCTGGCTGGGAATGTGCGTCGCATTCGCTCCGATGCTCCCGGTGCTTTTGCTATTTTTGCCCGGGGTATCAGGAGGGTGCCGTGAAGCTTCCGCACCTGAATCGGCGGACATGGGCGTTGCTGGGTGTGCTCCTACCCATGCTCGTCTTGTTCATTTATGTCGCTCTGCGTTCGGGACCGCTGGCCCCCGTTCCCGTAACCTCCACCACGGTGGAACAACTATCCATCACGCCAGCCTTATACGGTATTGGCACGGTGGAGGCCCGCTACTCCCACAAGATCGGGCCGACCACCGCCGGGCGGGTCAAAGCGGTTTACGTTCAAGTCGGTGACCGGGTGACGGCCGGCCAATTGTTGGGCGAGATGGACCCGGTGGATTTCGACGAACGCATCGCCGCACAGGAGGCCGCGCAAAAGCGTGCGGCCGCCGGGGTGCGGGCGGCGGAGGCACTGGTCCAGGAGGTCACGGCCCGCCAGAGCTATGCCGAATCCCAGGCCCGGCGTTACGAAAGTCTCCTGCGGGCAGGCTCAGCCAGTGATGAAACGGTCGAGGCGAAGGCCCAGGAACTTCAAGTGGTCACAGCCAACCTTGCCACCGCACGAGCGAATCTGGAAGTCGCCCGTCAGGAGCTGGTGCGAATCGGCGCCGACCGCGACGTATTGATTCAACAAAAGTCCAATCTGCGTCTGCTGGCACCGGCCGCTGGATTGGTGACCGTAAGGAATGTCGATCCCGGCACGACGGTCGTGGCGGGACAACCGGTGGTGGAGCTGATCGATCCGGCCAGCCTGTGGATCAATGTGCGTTTCGAGCAACTCCGCGCCACGGGCCTGCGTTCGGACCTGCCCGCCCGGATCGTGCTCCGCTCACAAGCGGGTCGCACTATCGCCGGGCAAGTGCTGCGAGTTGAGCCGGTCGCTGATACCGTGACCGAAGAGACCCTCGCCAAGGTGGTTTTTGACACGATACCGGAACCGTTGCCGCCAGTCGGTGAATTGGTGGAAGTAACCGTTGCCCTCCCTGCCCTGCCGGCGGCACCCGTGGTGCCCAATGCCAGCGTGCAGCGAGTCGGCGGGCGTCTTGGCGTCTGGCTCATTAAGGGCAACTCCCTCCAATTCGCGCCCATCAAAATGGGGGCCACTGACCTTGATGGCCGGGTGCAGATTCTTGAGGGACTAGAGCCGGGCGCGCAGGTGGTCGTCTATAGCGTGCGCTCACTGGGCGCCCATGCCCGGGTGAAACTGGTTGAGCGACTGCCTGGAGTATCACCATGATCAGTCTGGCCGGACGCGACATTCTGCATTCGTGGGGCAAGTTTGTCTTCACCGGTGTGGGGCTGGGCCTGTTGATCGGTGTCACGCTGACCATGGCGGGTGTTTATCGGGGCATGGTGGACGATGGGAAGGCCCTGCTCGACAACAGCGGGGCGGACCTGTGGGTGGTGCAAAAAGATACGCTCGGGCCCTATGCCGAGTCATCCAGCCTGTATGATGATGTGTATCGCGGGATCCTGGGCATGCCCGGTGTCGCTCGGGCGTCCAACGTGACCTATCTTACCATGCAGGTGCGGCATGGTGAAACGGACGTGCGCGCCATGGTGGTTGGCGTTGTGCCGGGTGGACCCGGCGAACCGGGTCAACCTGGATATTTGATCGCCGGGAGACAAATCACCCGCGGGCACTACGAAGCGGTGGCCGACGTGGCGACCAAGTTTCAACTCGGCGAACGCATCCAGGTTCGTCGCAACATCTACACGGTGGTCGGGCTGACCCGCCGCATGGTTTCCTCCAGCGGCGATCCGATGGTCTTTATCGCCTTGAAAGACGCCCAGGCGGCGCAATTTCTCAAGGATAACGACGCCATCGTTCATCAGCGGCACCGCACGTCCGCCAATCCAACCTATAACCGGCCCGGCGTGCCCGGCTTGCTCAATTCGGTGATCGCGTCACAAAGCATCAATACGTCGGTCAACGCGGTGCTGGTGCAAATCCTCCCGGGCTTCACCCCGGAGGAAGTGGCCGAACCCATTCGCCGCTGGAAACGGCTTCAGGTCTATACCCGTGCGCAGATGGAGGATCTCCTGATCCGCAAGCTGATCGCAACCTCGGCCAAGCAGATCGGCATGTTTCTGGTGATCCTGGCCATCGTCAGCGCCGCGATCGTCGCCTTCATCATCTATACGCTGACCCTGGGGAAAATCCGTGAGATTGCCGTGCTGAAATTGATCGGCACCAAAAACCGCACCATCGCCGGGATGATCATGCAGCAGGCAGTGGGCCTCGGCATGATTGGCTTCGTGGTGGGTAAAATAGCGGCCACCACCTGGGCGCCGTTTTTTCCAAAATATGTCCTGCTCGAACCGGTCGATGCGGCCTGGGGGTTCTTTGCGTTGATGGTGATCTGTGTTCTGGCCAGCGTGCTGGCCATCCGGGCCGCCCTCAAAGTGGATCCAGCGGAGGCGATCGGAGGCTGATATGCATTGGCTCGGCATCAAGATTGAGGGGCTGCGCAAGCGCTACGGCGAGGGCGATACCGCCGTCGATGCACTCAAGGGCGTGGACATGCGAGTCGCTCCGGGCGAAGTCGTCGGGCTGGTCGGCCCCTCGGGCTCCGGCAAAACCACCCTGCTCAAGTGCCTGGGTGCGGTTATCGAGCCGACCGCCGGGCGCATGTCGCTGGGCGAAGACGTGATCTACGACCAAGGCTGGAAGATTTCCGATCTGCGGGAACTGCGCCGGGACAAGATTGGCTTCGTGTTCCAGGCACCCTATTTGATCCCCTTTCTCGACGTTACCGACAACGTCGCCCTGCTGCCCATGCTGGCCGGCGTGCCCAATGAGGAAGCCCGAAAGCGGGCCGTGGAACTGCTCGAAGCGCTCGATGTCGCGCATCGCGCCAAAGCCATGCCATCGCAACTCTCCGGCGGCGAGCAACAGCGCGTGTCCATCGCCCGGGCGCTCGTCAACCGGCCGCCGGTGATTCTCGCCGATGAGCCTACCGCCCCCCTCGACAGCGAGCGGGCACTGGCGGTGATCCGCATCCTTAACGACATGGCCCGCCGCTTCGAGACCGCGGTCATCGTGGTGACCCATGACGAGAAAATCATCCCCACCTTCAAGCGGATCTACCACATCCGAGACGGGGTGACCTACGAGGAGGCTGGAGAGGGCCGGGGATTTGAACCCGCTCCGGACAAATTCGCCGTTAAGTGAACCTTTCTGCCGCACGTCGTCTGCCGATCCAAACCAGCAAATCACCATGAAGGCCCCTGCTAAAAAAAACCGCTGGCCCCTAATTACCGTATTCCTCGTCATCGTCCTGGTCGGTCTCTCCTACGCGGCCTGGACCCATTTACATCACGGCCACGCCGGTGCTCATGATCACAGCGACCATGGCGCGGCGGCGCTTTCACTCAATGCCGGCAAACGTTGGTCGACCGACGAACCGCTGCGGATCGGAATGCAACGTATTCGCGACGCCGTCGCTCAGAACCTAGCCACCTCGGAACCCAGCGCTTTGTCGCCAGCCCAGTCGAAAGTTTTGGCGGACACTATTCAGGAAAACGTCACCTACCTCATACAAAACTGCAAACTTGAGCCCAAGGCAGACGCGACCCTGCATGTCCTGATCAACGAACTCATGACCGGCGCAGCGGCAACGACCGCGAATCCCGCGTCCGGGGACGGTGGGGCGAAGCTGGCTGAGGCGCTGCGCGAGTATCCGAAATACTTCGATCACCCCGGCTGGAGCCCGCTCCCCGAGCCCAAGTCATGATCCCGCGATCTCAAACCGATAACCTTCATCCAGATTCAAAACCGCCATGTCCGATCATGAGAACGAAGTCTAAAAGGAACAAAACTCACCCCACGCCCGTCCGGCTTGAAGCCATTCGGCTGAGCCTGCATTGCCCGCATGGTGACACCGTCTGCGTCGCGGGCAGCTTTAATGACTGGCAACCCGTCGTCCTGGAGCGTGTGGGCGATAAATGGCATATCGATCTGCGCCTGGCGCCCGGCATCTACGAATACCTCTTCTTGGTGAACAAACGCTGGTTGCCCGATCCGACGTGCGCGGAAGGCCGCCCCAATCCCTTCGGTGGCGAAAATTCCGTGCTGCACGTGCCCGCAATACAGCCGCCACAGTGATCTCCGTAAAAATGAGAGGATGATCGAACCATTATTTCGCAACCCATCCGATACCATGCCATCTCCATTCCCGCCCGTTCTGGTAACCCAGCCGAAGCATGCTTTGAATTCTTGGACCCTGAAAGGTCTCGCGCTTGCCGCCGTCGTGTTTGGCCTCGTCACCATTGTGAGCGGCGGCCGTGCCCTGTTTGGCAGCGTCGAAGTTCGCGCCGCGCTGGGCCACACGGTCCCCTTCGTTCTTTGGTTCAACTTCCTCGCAGGTTCTCTCTACGTCTTGGCCGGGGCGGGCTTGCTGTGGGGCAAACGCTGGGCCACCCATCTGTCACTTCTGCTGGCGGTCTCCACCCTGGTCATCTTTGCCGCCTTCGGCATTCACGTCTTCGGCGGGGGTGCCTATGAAACCCGCACTCTCGGCGCGATGACCTTAAGATCGTTGTTCTGGGTCGTTGTGGCAGTGGTGTCGTTTCGCGCAAAAAACGCACCCGATTCCAACGGTGAGGCTTGAATGGTTCGTCGCCGGAGCCACCGCCATTCAGAAATCATGACAACGGAACCAACAGCCAATGCCCGCCATAACCTGCTCCGCTTTCGAAGGTGGCTTCTCCCGGTCATTGCGGCCTTGGGCGGGGGAATTTTGGCCGGCTGCGCCGTTGGCCGGAATTACCAACGCCCGGTCCCGCCGCAGGACGCTGGCTATACCACGCAAGCCCTGACTGCGGAAACCGCTTCGGCACCCGGCACCATGGGCGGGATTCAACGCTTTGCTCCAAGCGAAACCGTTTCGGCGACTTGGTGGCAGGACCTGGGTTCGGCCAAACTCAACTTCATGGTTGAGCAAGCCCTGCGATCAAGCCCTACGCTGGTGGCGGCGGAGGCGACCTTGCGCCAAGCCAACCAAACCTACGCGGCGCAAGCCGGGGCCACCCGGATTCCTCAGGCAAACGCCAGACTCAGCGCGCAGCGTCAAGGGACCAACACCGTGGCCGCCGGTTTGCCGGATGGCGAGCGCGTATTCAATCTCTACCACTCCAGCGTGGAGGTGAGCTATAAATTCGACCTGTTTGGCAGCAACCGTCGCACCCTGGAAGCCTTGGCTGCACAGACGGACTATCAGCGTTACCAGTTGGCCGGCGCCCGTCTGTCGTTGGTGGGCAATGTGGTCACCACGGCCATCACCCAAGCCCGACTGGCGGCGCAGATTCAAGCCAGCGCAGCCATCCTCGCGGATCAGGAAGCGCAACTCGCCATTGCCCGCCAACGTGTCATGCTTGGCGCCGCTGCCCAAAACGAAGTCTCCGCCCTGCAAACCCAAGTCGAGCTTACCCGTGCTGACATCCCTCCTCTGCGCACCGCGTTTGACCAGACCCACCACTTGCTGGCCGTGCTCGTGGGCCAGACTCCGGGTACAGGCGGCAATATCCCGTTCAGTTTGTCGGATTTTACCTTGCCGGCCAGCGTGCCGGTGATTGTGCCGTCCGCATTGGTGCGCCAGCGGCCCGATATCCAAGCCGCCGAAGCCTTGCTCCGTGCCGCCAATGCCCAATACGGCGCCGCCGTTGCCAAGTTCTACCCGCAGATTGCGCTCAGCGGTAATCTCGGTTCGCAGGCGTTGACCACGGCCAGCCTGTTCGATGGCGGTTCGCTGGTTTGGGGGCTGGCGGGGCAATTGACGCAACCCTTGTTTCGCGGCGGACTGCGAGCCGAAGCCCGGGCGGCCGACGCCGGCTTCGACGCTGCCGCTGCGAATTATCGGCAGACCGTATTGCTGGCGCTGCGCAACGTGGCCGATGTGCTGCGCGCACTGGATAACGATGCTCACGCTCTGAACGCCCAAACCACCGCCGACGCTTCCGCCCAAGAGTCCATGCAATCGACGCGGCGGCAATATGACTTGGGCGCCGCCAGCTATTTGCAGGTGCTTGTCGCCCAACAACAGGTCCACCAGATCCGAATCAGCCTGAGCGCGGCGCAAGCCCGGCGCTTGCTCGACACGGTGGCGCTATACCAAGCCATGGGGGGAGGTTCCCCGTCTGATGCGGAGGCCTTGGCGGCGAATTGAGCACCGCACATGCAACTGCCGCTATGACAAACCCACCTTGCCTACCGATGAAAAACCTTCTGTCGCTGGCCTTCCTGCTCACCTGTGTTCATGCCCTCCACGGCGAGGGACTCCTGAAAACGGTCATCCCGCCGCCAAGCAGTATCGCGTACGGTGAGACCGTGAAGGTCGCGCTTGTTGTCTTCAATCCGACGACCGCCGCCATGCAGTACAACGCTCCTGCACGACTTGCGGGACAATTGATCTCGGGCGAATCATCCTACGCGGTGGAACTCCAAGCGGAGCAAGTGGGGTCATCGTTGATTGCGCCCGGGGCGTTCGTCCGCCACCGCTATGCTTTTCCAATGCCGCTAGAGGCCAGTGGTCGCGTGTATCTGGAGGTCATTGACCCTGATTCCACCCCGCTGCGGACCGTATTCCTGTCAAATGCAACGACGACCGCGCCCCAGGCAAAAACCGAGGCGCCCGCCGCTGGCTTGGCACCAGGAGGCCCGGCCATGGCCTCTATTGATCGGAGCTACTGGCACCGCTTCGGCGCCCATGAGGCGATCTATTTCGTCTACGGCGGCGATGATCCGGCGGCTAAATTCCAGCTCAGTTTCAAATACCGGCTGCGCGGCTTGGGAGTTGGTGAGGATGACCAATCCTTCCGTGCCCTGCAATTCGGCTACACGCAGCGTTCGCTTTGGGACATCAATGGCAATTCAAGCCCGTTCTACGACACCAGCTACATGCCATCACTGTTCTTCGAGTCATTCGCACCGCCACCTGCGACAGCTAATGATCGGTTGAATTGGCTAGGCTACCAAGCCGGTTATCAGCACGAGTCCAACGGGGGCGCCGGTGCGGACTCGCGGAGCCTCAACACCCTGTTTTTCCGACGCGGCTTGATGTATGGTAGCGCCGACCAATGGCATCTGATTGTCAGCCCGAGATTCTCGATTTATGTGGGTGGCTTGTCGGACAATCCGGACCTCGCCGACTATCGCGGTTACGCCGAATGGATGGTCGCAATTGGCAAAGGCAACGGGGCGACGCTGACCTACACGGGACGCTCCGGTAAATCATTCGAGCATTTCAGCACGCAACTTGATCTCACAATCCCGGTGCGGAGCCAGTTCCTGGATTTCGAGACCTATCTCACGCTGCAATATTTTAACGGCTATGGTGAGAGCCTGCGTACTTATGATCAGCGGACCGAGACCCTGCGCGTCGGTCTCTCCTTGGTGCGCCTGCGATAAGAATGTCCCGCGAGTGATGCCCTGGTGATCGAGAACCTGTGTCGACCCTTGCCGGGAAGCCCGGCGATAGCCATCAACCCGGCATTCTGTAAAAGACCAACCTGTCCATCAAGCCAAGCAGGAGGGAGCAAAGGCACATGTTTGTTCCACGCATACGGATCATCGCCCAGCAAGGAACAGGATTTAGAGTTCCTGCACATTCTGTATGAGGTGGACCACGTCCGTTGGACAGCGGATCGGGTAAATTAGGTCAAGATATCCATTGGTTTAGCGACGGCCCCGACCCGACTCGTCGGTGGGCTCGATCCGGACATCGGTGACGAGTGGTCCAAGAAATGCAGAGCCTTCCCGCAGGGTCGCGGATTGGCCGATGCTGATCTCCGCGGCCTGCCCCTGGCTGACCGCCAGATAAACCTCACGCAGGTGACGACCGCGTACGCTCACTTCATGGGTGGCAAAGCTGAGCAGGCAGGTGGTCGCATCCTCGGATAATTCAGCGCGAAGCAGGAGCGCATAGGGCAGCGCGATTTGCTGGCGGTGGGATTGCAGGCGCAAGCAGACGGCAGGGACATCTTGGGTGACAAGGCAGCCGGGATTGCGGGGCTGGTCTGCGCCCGGGAATTTGGGTTTGAGTCCGCTCATAGACGCATACCCGCGCCCTGGCTTGGGGCCTCGGAGTGGCGGTGACTGGGGGAATAATCCTCCGAGGTGGAATAAGCCAGGTCCCGTGCCACGGCCCACACGGGCAAGCGATGGACTTCCGGCGGCGGCAGGAAGCGGACATCCGGATGGCCGGCGAGATAGGCGCCGATCTGTGCGCGCACCTGCTGGAGATAGCTCCACGCGCGAGCGAGATGAGATCGGAACGCCGGCCGTATTTCGCGGTGCCGGGTAAATTCCAACGCACTCGTTCGCGCCTCGCTTCGCAGGCCAGCGGCATCAAGAAAAGCCTCGCGATCAGGCACGAAGATCCGGACGGATTCACGGCCGCGGGTAGCAGCGACATAAAGGCCCTCGCGGGAGGCGGCGCCGGCCATGAAAACCTTGTCGACGGTGATGCCCTGCGAAGCATGTGAGGTTAGCGCGTAGCCGTAGGCCACTTGGCGGGAACGCAGAGTCGCCCCGTCATCCAGAACGAGCCGACCGGCCGCATTGACTGACTGGACCGTCACCACGGTGCCGTTGGCCAAACGTCGGGCTTGGCCCGAGGGAGTGTCGGCGTGGGCGATGGCCCGGAGTCGCAGCCTATCGCCAGCGGCGACCGGGGTCGCACGTTCCTCGCAGGCGGTCCAAGCCAGACCCGATTGACGCGGCGAAACCGACATTTCGCTTTTGCCGCGCGCCACGATCAGCCGGCGCTTTTCTTTGCGGATAACCCGCAGTTCGTCGCCCCTTGCGAAATGCTTCGTCGCCTTGTGGGCGACCAGGATGTCACCGGGCCGGTAATTGCGATAATCCTTGTGCTGGGCGCGGGTCCAGTCCTTGGCTCGCAACGCGACAAAGCCGCGGTCAGGTCCGGTCAATTTTCTGTCCGCGCAGAGCCACTGCCGGGCCATGATATTGAGTTGGTCGATTTCCGCCCAGGTCGGCGCAACCATAAGGGCGGTCTTGGCGCGTTCCTGTATGCCGTCTTTGGTGCGAACCTGCTTGGTTTCCCGGGAGGCTTTCAGCCATTCCAGCACCATCTTCTGACGACGATCCAGGGGAGATTCGATTTCGACGATGGCGCCCATCCGGTCCAGTTGGCGCAAGCCGGAGACGAACCGGCCAGCCGCCAAATCCTCTGCCGCCTTCCGATAGGCAGGGTTCGCGGCTTGCCGGTGCACCTCGGTCAGCGTCACGACCCGCACCCGGCTTTCTTTCTCGATGATCCGGGCGGCGTCACCGGCCTCGACGCTTTTGTGCTGAGCCGAATCGCCCACCAACAGCAGCCGGGCTTTGTGCTCGGTCGTGATGTCCACCAGTTGCTTGAGCTGGCGGGTCGAGAGGAGACCGTATTCATCAACGATGACCACCTGGTGCCGGAGAGATCGCTGCAGGGCAGGATCAATGAGCAATCGTTGGACCGTGGCTGCCGACTGCAGCACGGCGCCGGCGGAAGGATGACCGGCGGAGGTTTGACATGCCCCGTCCCGGTGGAGCACCTCCACGGCCTGAGTGCTGGGCGCAAAGCATGCGACTTTTACGTCAAAGCGCGTGACGCCTTCGATGAGCGTCGCCAGCGTCTGGGTTTTGCCGGTGCCGGCCCGACCCCGGAGGACCGTTACCGCATCGCGGGAATCGAGGGCCGCCTCGACGGCAGCACGCTGTTCACGGGTGAGGTGGGAGCTTTCTGAGAAGTCCACGAACCCGATGCCGCCATCATGCGCACCCACCCCGGCATTGAGCTTGCCGATGAGGTCGCGCTCGAGGTCAAGGGCGGCCTGGGTGGAGATTCGACCGTCGGCGCGCAACAGCTGGCTGACGGCCGCCAAGGCGTCCTTGACTGCAGCAAGGGAATGCACGCCGTAGGTCTCCCGGATCACCGCGGCCGTAAACTCGTGATCGAGCACGACGGTCCGCCGTTCGAACAGGTGGTCGGTGGTCCGGGCGATGGCGTCGCTCAGATTGTCAGTCACGGGCGGGACGGAACGAGGGACGCCAGCCTTGAGGGCTTGGAGTTGCGCAAGTTCGCTATCGTTCACCTGGGCAAGCTGACCTTGCCGGACCTCATCCGGCGTCAGCTCATATTGCTTCGCCGCACGGCTTTCGCGGACGAGAATGGCGATCTCATCGCGGGTTAGCTCCCGCCCGAGTTCGGCCTCCCGGGTCGCGACGGTCCGATCACGCTCCTGCGCACGCTTGGAAAATCTCTCCAATAGCTCCGGGGAGACGCCGGCCAATTCAAAGCCGTTCGGCTGGCGTTCGATCTGGTAGCCCAATCGCTGCACCTCGCGGGCAAGGGCATTGCGGTAAACCTCCGTGAAATACTTGGTCCGTTCGAAGATGTTCGAGCTTTCCAGGGCGAGAAGCCGGCCTCCCTTCGAATCACTTCGTGTGACATTGAAAATGAAGGCGTGCGAATGGAGGTGCGGGTCGAGGGCCCGGCTCTCACCATGCCGGAAGACGGCGGCGGCGATGGCCTCGGAGGTGATGTATCGCTTGTTGACCCCGCGGCCGGTCTGGTGGCATGCGTGGGTTTCCAGTTCGCGCAGGGCCTCGGCGACGGCGGTTTCGTGGGCGACAAGGAGCCTGTCGTCCCCGCCAAGGAAGGCCTGAATCGAGACTGACTTGGGAGCGTTGAAGGTGGCATCGTAGCCGGCCCGGCGGCCGGCGGCCATCCGCTCGGTCAGTTTTTCGCCGGTTAGGGCATGGTGGTTCGAGGCGATCCGCTCGAATGCCTCGTCGGTGATGGTGGCGCCCTCAGCGAGGCCCACTGCGGCGCAGAGCTGGCCGTGGCAGGTGCCCTCGACCTTCATTCCCTGGGCGTAGTAGTCGGCCTGGCGGAGGTATTCGCCTAAAGCTTTGCTGAAGGCCTTGCAGGTGCGGATCGTCAGCATCCGCCACCTCCGAAAATCAGACCTGAACCAAGGGAAAACCCACTTAAAAAATGACTGACAAAGCCAGCAAACCAACGACTCAAAGAAACTAATTCAACCAGAGCACCAGAAACAAACACTGTGAAATCAACCAACCTGATGAACGAACCAATGAATGAACTCAAAAAGAAGCCTGCTTCACCCAACAAAAATAAAACAAAGCAGTAGGAGAGGACACCAACGTCCAAGCGTTTCCGCTTAGATTGCGCCAGAGGCGCTCCCCTTGCGCCACCTTGGTGTTGCGCATATCGTTCCCCGATCACTCCCATGTCGCTCCCCGCACACTCCCACTTCACGCCCGTTTCGCCGCCTACGTTGGCGGAGGCGGTCGCCCGCGCGCGTTGGCCGCGGGATCGCGCCGTGGCGCAACTGGCGCCGCATCGCGAGGAATTACTGCGACTTCGCCAGACGGGCGCGTCGGTCGGCTCGCTGGTCGGCGGCCTGCGCCTGATCGGCATCGCCATCGGCCACGAAACCCTGCGGCTATGGCTCAACCGCGAACTGAAGCATACGCCGACACGGCGGAAAAAGGCGCGACGGCTACCGGTCGACTCTGCACCGATAGTGGAGGTGCCATCCGGCGGGATGCCCGCCCGACGGTCTGACGAAAGCACCATAGTTTCCTCCGGCACCATGCTCGCGAAGGCGGCTGACGCCTCATGCCCCACCGAGCCGGAGAAAACCGCGCCTGTGCGGCAATCATCACTCACCTTACCAGGTGAGACGCCATATGAGGCCTTGCGCCGCCGTCTGGCGGTGTTGGACGCGCAGAAGGCGGCGGCCAAGAACACGGGCGCAGCTACGGTGAGCGGGCAGGCAACAATGATATCCACGCCGCCAGCCTGACCGGGCGGGAACTCCGGGAGGAGCCCGCACAGCGCACATCAATTCAATCCGTGTTCGCTCCAGGCGATCATGGAGCGGCTATCCGAGGCCGGCACGGACCAGGGATCGGCTTCGCGGAGCCGTTCAGTCAGGGCGGCATGAAGCGAGACCCGCACGGTTTGGTCGGACAGGTAGCCGGGGGCGGTCGAGTTGAACCATCCGATCAGCTCACGGGTTTTCTTACGGGTCCGCTTCGACAGCATCCGGTAGTGGGGCTCTGTCTTGGCATACCACCCCCATCGTTGCTGGTTGGTTTCCCACCAAAGGGCCACGGTTCCTTCCAACTTCAGTTTGGTCCGCTTCGTGACCTGGCGGCGCAGGCCGGGCAAAGCGTCGTGCAGATACCCCTCGGCCGGATGGCCGTGCGCAAAGCTCTGTTGCAACCGACGGTGGAACGCGCCCCACCACGGCGGATGGATGCGCGCCAGCCGGGCGGTGTTCGCATGGATTGGCTCGTCGGCAAAGTAAGTATCCGTGATTACGCACGGGTTCCGTGTCGCCCAGAAAGCCTTGGCCGTTTCGCGCCGGATTTTCTCCACGTCAGATTCGTGCCGACGCCGCGTTTTATCGAAGGCGACCTGTAATTGTTCCATCCTACGGCGGAGCGTCACGACGGTATCCGATTCAACGGCGCCTCTGGAGCGTTCGGCACGCTGTGCTGAAAAGTAAGCCTGCTGGGCAGATTCCATTTCGGTCCGGAGCGCCTGATAGGCGGGGCCGCCGGCCTTCTCGAAGGCGGGTTCGGTCACCCGCTCTTGGGCGAAGTCGAGCCGGCCGACCCAGCGGTGGAGTTGCCGATGACGAATTGCAGCGCCGATCTCGGTAACGAAGGGTGCCGCCAGTTCCGGGCGGCCTTTAAGGCAGGGCGGAACCTTCGAAGCCAGCCAAACACGGCTTACCGCCCAATCCGCGAGGACTTGGGTCCAGGAGTTGAATCCTCTGGGGAGCGTGGGTTGCAAAAGGTCATCAATATACCACAGGAGACGGTTTTTGCCAGCGACGGTGCGGGCCGGGATCGGGAACCCCATCCCGTCGGACTCCGCGCGGGGCGCTCCGTCCTCCGGGACCGTGTTCCTTTCACGGCCGGCGATGGCCCGGGAACGACTGCGGGATGTCGGGGCTCGGCCCGCTGGCGCTCGCGCCCGCCGCACCTGCGGCGCGTGGGCGCGGCCGACCCCGACCACCCGCAGTTCGCCCGGGGCTGGGGCGACGGACCGCCTGCAACGGGCAGAGACAAAACCAGTCACTGCATGGCTTATTTTGTGACACCGGAAGCCAGTATTACTCACTATGGCGACCAGAAGACAAACTCGGCGAGGATCTGGCGTGGGCGCCGCAGCTTTGGTCCGAAATCACCGATCCTTTGTTGCTGTTGACGGGGCTGGTTGGCGAGGTGGGCGGGAGTCGCAGGGAGTCGCCGGAGCTCCGCGCATCGGCTCCCGATGCGCTGCCACGGCGTGCCCGGCCTAGGGGGCCGGCACGCCTATCTGGGGGCTCCAGCGCCGCCCCCAGCCCCGGGCTCCATCATTATGCGATACGAGAGAGCGAACACTTGGCGTGGGTACGTTCGCTGTCGGAGCTGTATATCCCACGCTAATCCAACAAACTAAGCCGTAATGATAGCCCTGCATCTCCAACAACCGACGGTAAAAAAGGATTCGCGCGAACGCGTGGGCCGGTTAGCTTGGCCGCGAGCCGTTGCTCGTTTTGCCATGCCGACCAAGGTCAAATCCACCGTTCTCGCCGCACCCAGTGGTTTGGATGCGGAGTTTGCGCAGGCTTGCGCCAAGGCGGTCGGGTTGGTGCGTTCGGATCTGCTGGCCGCAGCCATCGGCCGGGGGTGCGGCTACTATGCTTCCTTGTGGCATGACCTGACGCCGCGCAATCTGGCCTGGTTGCCCCATGAAATCCTCGGTTGCGCCCTGCTGCGTGGACCAAAGGACGTGGAAACCTTCCAGGCTATCCGCTGTGGTGCGATGATCCTCAGTGACCTGAGCAATACTCCGGAGCTGATCGCCGCAGCGGCCAAGGAACTCCATGTCACCGGGCGCGTGGCGCATATCGCGCAGGTGGGCCTGCAGGCAGACGAACACCCTGATTTCTGGAAACCCGTGCTCGGGGGACTGCCCCATGCACGGAACACGGAACTGGATTTCCTGCCGGGTGTATCCCGCTTGGTCGCGGAAACTCGCCGCAGCGGCCCGAATCAAGGACCGGTCCGGACGTGGCTGCGCACCGTATACCAGCGATGAACGCGGCACAGACGATTGCGGAAGCCCTGAACCGACACCTGGCCCAGCCCACGGAGGTGGTCGTGTTCGGAGCGGCGGCCCTCCTGCTTGACCGTAAGTTCGCCATCCGGATGGCCGGTCGTTCCACCAACGACGTGGACATCATCATTCCCAAGGAACGCGAAGTGCAGGTCGATACCGACCGGGCATTCTGGCAGGCGGTCGAAAAGACCAATCGGGAACTCGAGCCCAAGGGACTCTACATCACGCACATTTTCCCCGAACGCGAAGTCGTGCTCACCCCCGAATGGCGCCAACACACCGTGCCGTTGCACCACGAATCGCTTGCCCGGCTGAACCTGCTACGGCCCCGCATTCTGGACCTGGTGATTTCCAAGATGGGACGCGGCGACGTGCAGGATGTGGCCGACGTCCGCAGCATGCTGCGGCTGCACCGCGCCGTAACGGGATTCCAGGTCACCGGCGAGGAGATCGCCCAAGCAGCCCGGCGCGCACAAGTGCCGGAAATCTATCGCGAGATCTTCCCGCGTGCCTGCGAACGCATCGTCGCGGCCGCCCGGGAAATGGAAGTAAGCGAGGGCACCCGACCGACCCAATCACTGTTTCCCTCTCCACAGCAGACACCGCGCCAGGGGCCGCGGATGGGAATGTAAGCGCGGCTAGTCGTGGCCTATCTCGATACGCAGAGATTCGACCGCCTGGGCGACGAAGAAGTGCTGGACCGCATCGGCGCGTTGCTCGCCGTTGCCATCGGACGCCGTGAGCAGCAGCAACAGCTCGCGGCGTTGGTCGGCGCGCCGCAGGCCACCCCGGGCGATGCTCCCAACCTTGCGGCGCTCGATCTTACCCAGCTCGTAACCGACCCGCTGGAGGCGCGGATCATTATGCATCTGCGCGTGGCCGGCCGCACGAATGCCCGCGAGGTAGCCGCAGCCCTCGGGTTGGCCGCGCCCGTGGCCGCTCAAAAACTCGCGCGGCTGTGCGCCGCGGGCCTGTGTCGGGTTGAGAATCGCAGCCGCCCGGCGTGTTACCGCCTGCGGTCCGAATACAGCGCGAATTAAGCTCCGTTCTCCAACACGGCAAAACGCAGGAGCTGTTCGTCCGGGGGAAGCTCCGCCAAGGCCTTCATCTGGTTCAGGCTGAAGTGGCGCATTTCCGCCGGAGTGCTCAGGTTGAGCAGCCGCGCCTGAATGGCGGGCACCAGTTGCAGAAGCTTCATGCAATGGGTGATCGCACCCGGCGTCAGTCCTTCGGCCGCCGCCAAATCGATTCGCTTGAGCTTTGGCTCGGCTTCAAATCGGCGCTGCCACGCTCGGGCGCGGTGCAAAGGGTGCTGGACCGGTGACGGGGCAGGCGTGGATGTCGCTGCCCGGTTGGACGTGAGGAGGGTCCGGGCAAAGGGACTCAGGAGCGCCACGCCGCCGGTCTGTCGCACGGCCACTTCAGTTTGCAGGAGCAGCGGCCTGGTCGCTGCAATAGCCGGCAAAGCCCCGCGATCACCGGCGTCGATGACGAGCCGTTCCTCCATGCCCTCGATCAGCCGGTGCACGCGCACCTTGAGTCGCAGCTCGATGTGCCGGGCGCATGCATCCGGCGCGGGCTTGACCGCCGGCCGCACCTCGACCTTTTCGAGGAAGAGTAACAGAAGGTCGCGTTGCTGTTCCGGCGACAAGGTCGGCATCAGTTCGCCAAACCGGGCGAGCGAATGACGGACCCGCTCCGGGTCGAGGGAACGTTGTTCACAAGCTGCCAGATCCTGCCGAGCCTGCTCGCGTTCGACAAGGAGGGCCTGCTTTTTCTGATGCAGGGCGGCGGCTTCCTCCCGCAGGGCGTCACCCAGAAAATCGATGCCGCCCCGCGCGACCGCCTGCGCGCAGTGCCGGAGTTGTTGGGTCAGGTCGGCGAGACTGTGGTCCAATTCGGTCAGCTTCGCCCGCAAAGGAGCCCGCTCGGCCTCCGCACGGCGCTGCGCCTGCACGGAGGTGGTGCGCAGCACGTCGGGATGCTGGCTGCATTCCGCTAAAAAGCCGATGACGGCGGATTCGAGGGCGGAGGCCGAGACGTGCCTCACCGGGCAGCGGGCGTCCCCGCGTTCCTTGTGGGCGTGGCCGCAGGTGTAGTAACGGTAGAGCTGGCCCGACGGGTCCCGCTTGCCGCTGGCATTCGGAACCATCGCCCGACCACAACCGCCGCAAATCGCGATGCCCTTGAGCACATGAAAATTCTTGTCCCGGGCGCGGAGCCGGCAGCGGGCCGGCTGAAGCGTTTGGTTCACGGCCGCATTGGCCCTTTCCCACAGCTCAGGGCTTACGATAGCTTCGTGCTGGCCGGGGTATTCGATGCCGTGCATTCGCACCCGGCCGGCGTAGAGGGGCCGCAGGATGAGCCGTCTCAGGATATCCGTGCGGAAGCGTTTTTCGCCGATGGCATACTTGGTGCCGTCCCGGCGCTGGCGGGTGCGCGCCCGGGTGCGGACACCCTCCTCGTTGAGGGTGTTGGCGATGTCGGTCAGCGACACCAGCCGGGCGGCCTCTTCATAGATGCGGCGGAGCACCGCGGCCTCCTCAGGCAGCGGCTTCAAGCCCTGCAATTCGGCATCGTAGGTGTAGCCGTAGGGCACGTTGCCTCCGGTCCACATCCCGCGCTTCGCCTGCTCCACGAGCTTCAAGTGGATTTTCTCGGAGGTGTTGTCGCGTTCATACTCGTTCACGCTCATCACGATGTTGTTCTTGAGCCGGCCCGAGGGCGTCTCATCTGAAATATCCTCAGTGGCGCTCACCAGCCGGCAGCCGTATTTGCGGAGGAAGGCCCGGAAGGGGACCCATTCGTGCGTGCTGCGCAGCACCCGCTCAAGTTTGAAGATCAGGACTACCTTGATCGCACCGGTTTCGATGTGGTGCATCAGCGCCTGCATCCCCGGGCGGTTCAGGTTGGCGCCCGAGTAGGCGGCGTCGGTGAGGGTGATGAATTCGTGCCAGCCCTCGGCGGTGGCGTGCTTGTTCAGGTAGTCACGACACATGACCGCCTGGCTTTCGCAGGAGTCGAAGCGCCCACCGACCTGGTTGAAGGTTGAGACGCGGGCATAGATTCCGACGGGCAATGAGCCGGTGGAAACGGACAGAGCAGAAGCTGAGAATGCAGGCATATTTTGGTTCTCCTTTTGCGTCGGGAAACCGGCGGCCTGATCCGATTTGATAGCGACGTTTTGCTGGGGAGAAGTTTCGCAGAGCCTGCGCGGAAATCAACGGAAGGATTTTAACGGCAGCGCACACGGCACTCTTGCGCGTGCGATTTCCTTCCTCGTTTTTCCGTGAAAAACCGAACCCCGGTCAGTTCCGCTGAAACGCACTTACTCGCGTGCTCTTTCAATTCCAGCGACTTGCGCCGATTTGAATGATCGGCCGCTTGGTTCGCTAACAATTGAAAGTGGCGGAGGAGGAGGGATTCGAACCCCCGGTGGACTTGCGCCCACGTCTGATTTCAAGTCAGGTGCCTTTAACCACTCAGCCACTCCTCCGGATCAGAGAACCTCAACTTGCGAAGTAAGCCCTTCAGGTCAACGGCGCAAAATGGGGTGTAGGGGAAGTGCCCCTGCCACAGAGGACGCCGAGGAAAGCTCATGATTAGTTCGCCCTTGGCCCTTAACAATTAGTAAGAGATGGAATTGAAAGTCATGCGATGATACCACCGCCGATGATTAGCACATCTAGGTGGGTTTTTGTCAGTCGATGCAACAAGCTCTGACGGGAATCCGGAATACGGAGTTTCATTGTGAGCTAGGTGAACGACGCGATTCAACGAGTAACCGGCCCAATTCAGTCAGGCTGGCGACTATTTGATGAGGCACGGGATCAGACCATTTTGCATCTATGAGCGTGCTTTCTCCTGTGAGTACCAAGATGCTAACAGCTCGGCGCGGATCGCCATAAGCACGACAGTATAAATACGAGCTACTACCATTGTCACCTCCTGAGGTTGCAAACTGTGGCGCTGCAGGATACCGGCGAGCATGTTTGGATCGGGTTTGCCGAGCACAATGTCAGGTTTGCGTCCGGTGGCCTTCTCTGGGCTGACACAAATCGCCCCACAATCGATAAGCACCATCGATTGGTCGGTGGGGCATAGAAAGTCTGGATTGGTCGCGACATAAGGTTCCACCGTACTAATCCACCATGCCGCACGGCATAGATGTCTTTAGTCCCCGGATGTCCTAGGCATCCACTACGCCATGCTCGGCGAAGGATAGATGCCCCAGGAAGCCTAAAGTAATGACCGTAAAATGAACATTGTCCGATTGCTCTTAGAATGTGGCAAGTAGACCCCACTGTGGGCAGCTACGCTTTTACTTGCCACGCAGATATGCCCCCCTGGCGACAAGTTCTTTCTGAAGCTTACGTACATCGACTTTATCAACGGCAACCTCATCACGCACGGCGGCTTTGGCGGCGCGTCCCGCAGCTTCTCCCATAGCCATGCATGGCGCCATTACTCGTATTGCCGCCATGGCCTCGTGGGTCGTAGAAATACAACGACCAGCAACGAGCAGCCCTTTGATTTTCTTGGGGACCAAGGATCGATACGGAATATCGTAGCAGTCTCCGCACCATTCCATTGTGCAACCCCGGTCATTGGGACGATGTAAGTCGATTGGGTAACTTGCCACTGCGATAGCGTCGTCGAATTTTCGGCAGCTCAGGATATCGTCACGATTCATCACGTATTCACCAACAATTCTGCGCGTTTCTCGGATGCCAAGGAAAGGGGCTGTTTTCGTGAAGTAGGCATTCTCAAATCCGGGTACATACGAAATTAGATATTTCTGGATATCTGTGATCTGTCTGCGCGCTTCGATCTCTCCGAGAGTGAGGCTGTGTGCATCTGTACCGTCGGTACCCATAACGCGGGTCATGTTAATCCAAGCTTCGCCTTCTCGAAGACCCGTAATGATGATGGTTCGCTCAGTCGGTATAGAAAGACCGGCAGTCTCGGCAGTTTTAATCAGATCCTTGAACCCAACCACAATGAATTGATGGTTTTGTCCAAAATATTCTGCGGGAATAAATTCAGTGACGTAGGTGCGCGGCTTGTTAACGATACTCATCCGGAGTTTCTCAGTATCGACACCCGCTAGACAGAACATGAGAGTGGGGGGCTGCATACCGCCCTCGGAATTGCCTTTCTCGCACGGCACCCCAGATCTGAAAGCCACATCTGCGTCGCCCGTACAGTCGATGACGACTTTTGCCAGGATCGCTTCGCGACCAGATTTACTTTCCGTAATGATCCCCGTTATCTGATCCCCACTTTTGATGACATCGGCCACCGAGGTGTGCAGTAGCACTTCAACGTGGCTTTCCAAAACCATTTCCAGCGCGACCGATTTTACAGCCTCAGGCTCAACAAGCGTGAGACTCATGTGATTAGGGCAATAGCGGTGCTCACTGGACGCTTTGCGGGCCTTAAGTCGGTCGATCAGCTTCTGTGGCAGTCCGTAGATGATTTGGTTTTTCTTCTGCCCGAGAAAGCCCAAGATAGGGAGCCCAATGGTCATGTTGCCGCCTAGAAAGCTGCGACTTTCAACCAAGAGCACCTTAAGGCCATCGTCTGCTGCAGCGCAGGCGGCGATAATACCTGCGGGCCCACCACCGCACACTAGCACGTCGACTTGCGCACGCACTGGGACGGTTCGGGCAGGTTCCTTGATCACAAATACTGAAGGTTGTGGTTCCATAATGAAATCGGTTCACCTGAATTCGTGAATCCAGCAAGCTACCTCAACGACAATTTCTAAAAAATCTTGCTTCGGTCCGCTATGGCGGACTGTAGATCGCCAGAGTCGCCACCATACTGATACGGCGCGCAGATCAATCGCTCTCGTTATCTCACGCTTATCTGGTCAATGCTTTGGAGATTTCTTTTGCAAGTTCGTTCAATTCTGCCGCCAGTTCCGCGCGATCGCGAATCACCCATTCGCTGTAGGGTAGCATTATAGCGATTGCGCGATTCCAAGGTTTATCCCCGAGGTTTAGTGGTGTCGCAATAGAACAAAAGTCCGCTTCGCGTTGCCGCACATTGACAGCATAGCCGTTCTGGCGGGCGGCTGCCAATTCGTTCAAGAACTGGATAGGGCTGAGATTGGAGTAGGAGGTGTAAGGCTTGTCATTTGGCTGGGGGGCAAATGCGGGCCACTCGGAATCAGGGCGCTGGGCTACTAGAATCTTGCCGCAAGCGGAATTGTACGGAGGGCCGTTGTCTCCCATACGAAATGTATCTGCACCGGATCCTGTAGCACACAGCATGTAAGTTTTGTTTCCGGAGAGCGCAGTGATCACCAAAGTGGCTTTGAGCTTTGCTGCACGAGCCCGGAGGATCGGTTTCAATGCCAAATTAAGTCCATATTCTGTTGAAATCAGATGAACAAATTCAAATATAGCTGCGCTTACAGCATAGCGGCGCGTATCAGTATTCTGGTCAACGAAATCTAGCTCGCACAGAACTTTAAGGAGGTCATGTGCAGTAGATTTAGAAATACCTAGCGCGCTGGCTATTTGAGTGATGCCGAGCGAGCGGTGGGCCCGGAGGAGAACGGTGAGCGCTTCGATACCTTTAACCAGTGAACTTTGCCGGCGGAGCAGAGTGTGACGCATCGATGCGTTTTGGAGTTCGTCGCTCATTATCTTGTCATGCGTTAGTGTCAGAAAGATGGAGGCTGACTCATCTCGGTGAGGTAAATAACGATTTTCGCGGAGTAGCCAGTCATTAATAGAATATAAGAACTAAAGAATAAACTAAAGTCCCTGTGTTCGCTGGTAAGCGTCGTCCCGGCTGCCTCGTAGTTACGAGAGCTACGATACGGTAGAGTGTCGTAATGGTGACTCATACGACGGCTACGACAGAGTTGGTGGAGACCGGAGAGAAGCGCGACACGCTGGGGCGGCGACGCACACCGCCGGCGCGGCGGGCGGAGCTGCTGGCCGCGTTTCGCCAGAGCGGATTGACGCAGAGTGCGTTCGCGAAGCGGGAGGGGCTGCGGTATTCGACGTTTTGCACATGGGCGCAGGCGGAGCGTGAGGCCGGGCGGTTGCCGGTGGCGCCAGCGGGCAAAAATCGGGGCCGGCGCAACGCCGGGTCGGTAAAGTTTGCGGAGGTGAAGTTGGGAATGCCGGCGGCGATGGTTGCACCGGCGCTGGAGGTGCGCTTGCCCGACGGCACGCTGCTGCGGGGCGGCAACGCCGCGGAGCTGGCGAAGCTGGTGCAAGCGCTGAAGGCCTGAGTCGATGCTGGCCTTCCCAGGCGGGGTACGCATCTACGTGGCGGTGCAGCCGGTGGACATGCGCAAGCAGTTTAACGGCCTGTGGACCGCGGCCCAGGAACAGTTGGGCGAGGATCCTAAATCCGGAGCGGTGTTTTGCTTCATCAACAAGGAGCGCACGCGGCTGAAGCTCTTGTATTGGGACGGCACCGGCGTGTGGGTGTTGGCGAAACGACTTGAGCAGGGGCGCTTCTCGTGGCCCAAGCCGAGCAGCGATCGCAAGAAGCTCGCCCTCGCACCGGAAGCGCTGGCACTGCTTATCGGCGGAATCGATCTGAAGCAAGCTTCGCTCAAGGCGTGGTATGAGCGTTAAGCGAAAATAGTTTTCCGTTCGCGGAACCTTCCGTGCTCGCTGCGTTCAGAGCGCGCGCATGTCCGCCACCGCCGCGTCGCTCGATGAAATGGGGCTCCTGCGTCAGGAGATCGCGGTGCTGCGTGCGCAGGTTGCGTGGTTGAAGCAGCAGCTCTTCGGCGGCGGCAAAAGCGAATCCCTCGATCGTGCGCAACTGCTGCTCAAGCTGGGCGAGCTGGAGAAACTCGCCGCGGCGGCGGAGCGCCCGGTGGCGACGATCACGTATGAGCGCCCAGCCGGTCCCGCCCCGAAGCGCACGCTCCCGGCGGCAAGCTTCGCGCACCTGCCCGTGCAGGAGACGGTGGTCGTCGAGCCGCCCGCGGTGCAGGCCGATCCCTCGCTCTACGAACGCATCGGCGAGGAGCGGACCTTCGAGGTGGACGTGGTGCCGCCCAAGCTCTTCAAGCGCGAAATCGTGCGCCCGAAGTATCGGCACCGGCTGGACCGCAATCGCGCTCCGGTGCTGGCGCCGGCTCCCGCTCGCGTGGTGCCGGGCGGCTTCGCCTCGGCGGGCCTCATCGCCTGGGCGCTCACGGCCAAGTTTGCCGATCACCTGCCACTTTATCGCCAGGAGAAGATGCTGGCCCGTTGGGGCGCACCGATCTCCCGGCAAAACCTCTGCGACTGGATCGGAGCGGCCACCGCGCTGCTCGAACCGCTGGTCAAGCGGATGAAACAAGACCTGCTCGCCAGCGGCTACGTGCAGGTCGATGAGACGCCGATCCGCTGCAACGATCCCGATCTGCGCGATGGCAAGACCACGAGCGGTTGGCTGTGGGCGCTCTCGCGCCCCGGAGGTGGCGTCGTCTTCGAATGGCGGTTGTCGCGCCGGCACGAGGAGGTCGAGCGCCTGCTGGGGGTTTATCAAGGCGTCCTCCAATCCGACGGCTACGAGGGCTATCCGGCCTACGTGCGCACGCACGCGGGCGTGGAATGGGTCGGTTGCTGGGCGCATGCCCGCCGGAAGTTTTTTGAAGCCGCGGCGGAACGGCCGAAGACTGCGGAGCGGGTGCTGCGTCTGATCGGCCAACTCTACCAACTCGAAGGCGAATGGGACCAAGCCCAGGTCGGCACGGAACGCGCCGCTCTCCGGCAGGAGCACTTTGCCCGGCCCCTGGCGCGGTTGCGCCGGTTGGCGACGGCGTTGCAGGCGCGCGTGCTGCCACGGACCGGTCTGGGCCAGGCCTGCGCGTATCTGCTCGGTCACTGGGCGCCGCTGACCGCGCACCTTCGCCACAGCCTCACCCGGCTCGACACCAACTCGGTCGAAAACGCCATCCGCCCCAGCAAACTCGGGGCGAAGAACTGGCTCTTTATCGGCCACCCCGACGCCGGCGATCGCGCCGCGGTCATCTACTCGCTCATCGTCTCCGCCCAGCGTCGCGGCCTCGACCCGCACGCTTACCTCAAGGACGTGCTCACGCGTTTGCCCGCGATGACCTCCAAGGACGATCTCACGCCGCTGCTGCCCACCCACTGGCAACCGGCGTCCGCGTCGTAGCTCTCGTAACTACGAGACCTACGTCAGATTGGTTACCATTACGTCGTAGCTTTCGTAGCTACGATCCTCCGTCAAGAAGGCACCGGGAACGACGCTTACCGATCTTTGCCGACACCACGGAATCGCAAAGTGCGGACCTCTGCATACGCTTAGTTCAGGTTTTTCACCGAGGCCCCCGCGAAAACTTAACGTTAAGGTTCAATGGGAATTGGCGCGGCTTAGGAACACGATTCGTTCGTGGAATGAATGAGTGCTTCTCCGGGGCTAGTTTAAACACGAAGTATCACCCGATATCGGGTCAAGATCGAGCGTGGGGCCGGGGCCCGCATTGTGTTGCCGGTCACTGAGACGGAAACGGGCGTGCCCTAGTTCGGCGGAGTGCGACTGCGCGGTATCGCGGGCTTCCACCGTGTCGAATGGGAGGCGCCGACCGCACCCGCTGCGCCAGATCCGATTCCGAATCCGCCGGGTCGTCCACCACCCGCTTTACCGACCAATGAATGCCGCATGCATAAGTCTCGCGCGGGGCATCCAAGCCACGGAGGCGAGCCCATGCTAGTATTTTCTAAACCCCGCGTCGGGCCAGCGCGGGTGTTTATCCTAACACCACACCATGCCCATCCCCTCCACCGGCAAGGAACCCACGCCCGACTTCTTCATCCCGCATAACAACTCCGGTCACGGCAACGTGCTCAACGTTGGTCGCGGCGTCAGCGTCTACTGGGACCTGCAACCGCCGAACACCTGGCCGGAACACCAACATTCAACTGTGCAGATCGTGCTCGCACTCGATCCCGTTGACGCTGACCTCCAATGGGGGCCGCCCGGTCGCGTCCGTCGCGAGTCCATCGCGGTTCCCCATATCTGGGTTTTGCCCCACGACACACCACATACGAAGGTTTGGCGGGGAACAGCTGCGATGGTGGTCTTCTACGTCCAACGCAGCTACCTCCGCGAGGAGTGCGGCTGCGAACTCACGGAGGGCGTTCTGCTGCCGCTCGCCCCAATCCTCCAGCAAGACTATCTGATCAACCGTCTGTGCCGGCGCTACCATGAACTCTGCCACCGTCACCGCCGGCTGTCCGAACTAATGGTCGTCGCGAGTGCGACGCTCCTGACCTCGTTGCTACTGCAGGTTTACTTCGGCCGGTCCAATTCGCCAATGGTCCGCGGTGGCGGTCTCTCCGACAAATGCCTCAAGGTGGTATCCGCCTATATCGACGAGCACCTGCGCGAGCGCCTGACCCCGGCTCTATTGGCGAAAACCGTCGACCTACCGGTCGGGCATTTCGGCCGCCGATTCCGCATTTCCACCGGCTTGGCACCCATGCGTTTCGTCTGGCGCCGGCGGATCCACCGCGCGCGCCAACTCCTCGAGACCGGGCAGTGGAAGGTCTCGGCGGTGGCGGCCGAAACCGGCTTTTGCGACCAGAGTCACCTGGATCGCCGGTTTCGGCGGGAATTCGACTGCACGCCAGGCGCGGTGATCCCGCCTAGCTCCACGCCATGAGCTCAGTTGCGCTTGTGGGCCTTGCGTTCCGCCGCGGCGAGCACCTCGGAGAGGCTAACCTTCAGCGCAGCCGCCAACCGCAGAAGGGTGTCGAGGGTGGGATTGCGAAGCTCGCGCTCCACATAGCTCACCATCTGTTGGGAGATGCCAGCCCTCTCGGCCACTTGGGTCATCGACAATCCCTGGCGTTCACGCTCCTGCCGTAGCAATGCTGCTACTTCTGCGGCAACGGCCCGGTGCTGTTCTATTTTAACCACATTTCTAGCTTAAGGGGACTTCGCCTTTGACAGCACATCTCACGATAGTTAGGGAACATCCACCGCCGTGACCCACCACCGTTCCGTCTGTAGCCCGGCTCCGCGCCGGGTCATTCTCCCGAATCCTGGCCGCCGGCAGGTCCGTTGGCTCGTGGTGGATGGCCCGTCAGCGTGCGCCGCTGCAAAAATCACGATCTTTCGCCGGCGCCCGGCCTCGACACGGCCTAGCCAACTACAAATCCGCTTCCCTCTGGACATGGTGGCCGGAACAGGACTTGTGGGATCGTTGCATTTTTCGCGTCCTTTCGGTTGGCTACTCGCCCATGAGCCGGCCGGACTCGAACTCGTCCGGCTGTTGCGCCGCGCTGCACCGAAGCTACCCTCGACCCACGCTGCCGCCGCCGTCCTTGTGGGCCTGGTCGTTGAAGCTTGGCAAGCGGCCGCCTCGTCGCGCGGTCCATAAATTCGGATCGTGCCGCACAATCCAGCGCGCGTGTTCTTTGCTAGGCTGGGGCTTCACTCAGCATGCCATGTCCGCATGGTGCGCTCTTACTACAAACCCCTCCGCCCTCGGGCGGAGCACGCCTGCAACGACCATGTCCCATGCACTCCCGCTCCGCCCCCGTCATCCTGACTGTTCCGCTCCCCGCGGCCGACTACCGCGCCTTTCGAAACGCCGCCCGCAGCCTCCGCCGCCTGCTGGGTAAGAAGGCTCCCGGCGTCCCGGACTTAGTGAGCTTCAACTTGCAGGGACAAGATGCACGGGGCATCACCGACTTTTACCTCGACCGCATCGGGCATCCGCCGGGGTTCGGGCGGGCGGTAACGCTGCGTCGCGTTCGCCTTGTCGCGCGGACGACCCGGCGAGCGTCGAGACCGCTCCTTGTCGGCGGCGGGCCGAAGCCGCCGGCCGATTTGAGCCGCAACTGACAGGCAATTTCGCGGCGCATCTGCAGGTGTGTGTTGTGGGTGCACCGCGGGAACCGGGCCACGCGGCTCCGAAAGAAGCCCGCGCCGGGCCGGGGGCGCCGGAATGCCGGCGCACATCCCCGGCCCGGGTTTCTATTTCCCGCCGCCAGGCGGGGTGGCATTCGCGAGGGTGAACGAAGTAAAAGGTAGTTTCCGGAGGAGCGGCCGGCCGATCCGGCCCGGGTGCCGCACCACGGCTTCGCCATCGCGGAGCGCGAGGAAGTCCACCGGCTTGTGCCAGGGTTCGTCGGCGGGCTGCCAGTTCCGCGAGGTCCGCCCCCCGCTGACTCCTCCGCTGTATTTCCGGACCTCCCGCCCGCCCATCTTTTCCGAAAGGATCTTCGCGCCCTTTTCGTCCGCCGTCCGGAAATGCACCTGCGTCCGCAGGTTTGCCATGAAGACGTCGGCCTTGGTAGGGGTTTCGAACGCCGCGTAGAGCGACAGCGGGGTCTGGGTCGCCGAGATCAGACAGACCCCCGCCTCGCGGAGTTCGTCGACAGTAAGATGGTCCGAGAAGCCGTCCTCGGAGACGAGCGTGGTCTTCTGGCCCTCGTCGAGCACGAGGACGATCATGTTGCGCCGCCGCATTTCGGTGGGTTCGAGGTCGAAGCGGCGGAACGCATGCAGGAAGAAGAGCTGCTTGCAGAGCAGGTTGAGGTAGCGCCGTTCCACCTGATAGGTCTGTGGCACCGAAAGGCAGATGAGCCGGCCCGCGTCGACTTCGGCGAGGGTGAAATTCGGGTCGACGGAGCAGACGACCTCGCGGATGTCCGGCGGTGTGTAGGGGCGCAAGAAATTGGCGACGGTGTAAACGGTGCCGCTTTTTTGCTCCGGTGGCTGGTCTGCGAAATCCTTGAAATACTGCCGCTCCACCGCGGCGGCTGGGTGCTGACTTTCGCCCAGCCGGGCCAGGAGGAGTGCCGTTTCAGTTGAAATGCAGATCGCGTCGTGGACGTTCGCCAGCGTCACCGGCAGCCCAGCCAGTTCGAGCGCCTGCATCGCGTGGGTGATCACATCGCGCGCCGTTTCCTTGAAAAAAGACTGGCCGCCCTTCTGGCCCGCGGCGGTGGCGGTATCGACCACGATCTTCGCGTAGGTGCTCCAGGGCACCGCCAAATCGCCCAGGAGATTCAGCCGCAGCGGCGGCGTCCAGCGTTCGGGCGGAATGTGCGTCGGCCTCACGCGGACCAACCGCAGCGTGGATTCCTGGCCGAGGGCCCGGGCCATCGCGGAGAGCGGCTGCCACAAGGCTCCCTTGGAATCGACGGCGAGAATGCCGGTGTCAGGAAGGGTGGAGCGAAGCCCGTGCACGATCGGCACGACGGCGCGGGCGGTTTTGCCGGTGCCAGTCGCCCCCGTGATGAAGAAATGGCAGCAGGCCTGGTCGCGGGTCCACGCGAGCCCCCAGAGCTGGAGGACTATGCCGTCGCTTCGCGCCAGTGGGTCGGCCAAGGCGCGGAAAGCCGCTGCCATGCCGCCGGCGAGCAGGGCGACGGTTCCCCAGTGGTGCCACGGCGGAGACAGGAAGAGGCGCACGGCGAGCGCACCCCCGAAGCACGCCGTCGCGGCGACGAAGGGCGGCAGCCTCATGCGAGCAAACCGATTGCTGCGGCGAGCAAACCGAGGGCGACGCCGACAAGGAAGGTGGCGAGCAACTGGCGGCGCTGGGCAGCGGCGAAACGGCCGGCGAGCGGCAGGAGGGATTGCTCGAGCGCTTGGATCCGGCCGAGAGCGCTCTCCAGCGGCTGCGCGAGCATCGCCTCCAACTGGGCGGAGATTTCGCCCGGCCGCTCCTCGAGGGCGGCCTGCACGCCGGCCAGCGCGTCGTTCACACCGGCCAGCGTGTCGGCGGCACCGGTGAGCGATGCAATGCGGGTATCGAGCGCAGCTTTCAGTTCTAGAGTGGCAGCCTTGAGAGTGTCCTCCGATTGTTTCACCCGGCGCCAGTGCCATGCGACGAGCAGGTAAACCGGGTCGGTCGGGTGAAGCCGGTGGTGCGCGGCGACCCACTTGAGATCGTCCGGGAATTCCGCGGGATCGAGGAGGTCCTCGGGCTTCGGTGGCGGTTTCACGGGAGCAGCATCTTCCCCGTCTTTTTGAATTCCTCGGCCATGCGCTCGTGGAAACGGATGCAACGCGAGCGGTCGAGGAGATGAAGTGCCTCTGCGGTGCGTCCGCGCCCCACGGTGAGGTTGGCGGTCTGAAGCCGGTTGCGGGTGACCTCGGCTAGGCAGGGCAGGTCGATCTCAGTGGCGTGCAGCTCCTGCAGCCGCCGGCGCGCCCGACTGTGACCATATAGGTCGAGGGCGTCGCCGTCGCGGAGGTTGCGAGCGACAAGCCACTGCACCCGTTCGCCGTGAGAATCGAGGAGGTCGGCGATCTGGGAATTCGCGTCCTTGTCGTCCGTCGCGAGCAGGACGAAGACGATCATGCAGTCGAATTCTGCCTGCAGCTCTGGCAGGCGAGTCTCGTCGAGGTAGGCGAGGACTTTACTCCCGCCCGACGCCCGGTTGTCGACCAGCACGACGTCGGAATCGGGCAGTGCATGCACGATCGCGTCGAGCGCACCGAGCTTGTCGGCGTCCACGTCGGTGTTGATGAACTCGGCACCCGGCACCAACCGATAGAACGTCGAATTCGCGTGGTCCAGGTCATAGGCCCGGACCTTCCGTCCGGCTTCCGAGCAGTAGTCGTGCAGCAGCGTCGCTAGGAAGCTCTTGCCGATACCCCCCTTGTCCTGGGGAAAGAGTATGAGGCGTTTTGCAGGCATGCTCAGTAGTCGTCCCGGGCGACTTTTGGACCCTTGCGGCCGCCCGGCGGGAGCGAAGCTGGCACCGGCTTTCTCAGCGTATCCGGTTGTGCGGGCCCCTCACGACGCGCGCGGTCGATCTCGGCCTTGCTGAAGGCTCGCCGGCAGAACACGCCCACGCCGGCGGGCGAGACCCTGATCCCATGTTTCGTTAGCGTTGCCGCAATCTGTTCGTAGCTCATGAACTTCGCCCGCCACAACAGCAGCACATCGCGATAGGGGGCCAGCAGGCCCCGGTGGTGAGCCGCGGGGTCGTAGCTGCGGGCGTCGGCCAGCAGGCGGGCATGTAGTTCGGTCGTTTCGGGCATGAATGGCACGGGTAGCCTGGTAAGGGTTTTAGTAAACCGGAATTTAATGGATGGCGCTGCGCGGATGAGTAGCGGCGAAGTGGTGGTGGGGTAGTGATGGAGTGGTGGTGAAGCGGCATTTTCCTAACGGACGTTAGGGGTGGCGTGTTCCTGCTTGTATAGGTAGAAATTGCCCAGGATTGGGCATAAGAACTTGCTGTGAACGATTCATAACGGATTCGCGGGTTACCATAGATCGGGTTGCATTGTTGCTTGGACGGTAAGTTGGGCGGTGCCGTCCATAAGCCTGAAGTGGCAATGATGGGTCTTTTAAACAGGGTGAGGTCATGGTCAGGTTCGACAAACCCTGTGTCTTGGTCGCCGGCGCCGTGGAATACTTCCGCGAGCATATGGTCGTGGGCGATTACCTGACCGAGTCCGGCGCGGCGGAAATGACCTGGGCGGGACGGGGCGCAGAACGTCTCGGCCTGCTCGGCACCTGCCGGTTGGAGGAGTTCGAGCGCCTGAGCCAAGGGTTGCACCCGGCGACCGGCGAGAAGCTGCTCGTGCGCGATAAGGGCGAAGGTCGGAGAGTGGGGTATTTCGGGCAGGTGTCCCCGCCGAAGGACGTTTCGCTCCTCCATCTGGTCGGCGGTGACCAGCGGATTGCGGCATGGTGGGAAGAGTCTGTGCGGGAAACCCTGCGCGAGATCGAGTCGACCACGGCAACCCGGGTCCGTCGCGGCGGAGCAAATTATGATCGGGTGACAGGCAACATGGTCGCCGCAATCGTCACCCACGACGCCAGCCGCGCGCTTGACCCCCAGATGCACACCCATCTCTGCCTCCTGAATCTGACCTTCGACGAGGCCGAAGGCCGATGGAAGAGCGTCCAGCCTTCCGCGTTTTACCGGCATCAGGCCTATTTCCGGGAAGTCTGCTACAATGCGCTCGCCCGGAGGCTGATTCGTGCCGGCTATCGCCTCGAATCCGGACGGACACTCGGTTTCCGGATCACCGGCGTGCCCGACGCTTTGCGCGACCGGTTCAGTAAAAGGCGCGGGACCATCATGGCACAGGCTGCGGAAATCGGGGCCACGACACAGGATGCACTACAAGCGATTGCGGGTGAGAGCCGGAATGCGAAGGTGAAGGTGAGAAGAAGCGAACTAAGGGCACGCTGGGAGAGGGAGGCCGGAGTCGAACTTCCATCCCTTAAAGCGGTTGTTGCGAACGCCGCGCATACGACAGCGACGGCTTCCGGCTGCACGCCCGGCGAAGCGATGCGCTCCGCCGAGGCCCACGTGTTCGAACGCCGCTCGGTCGTCGACGACAAGGTCTTGTTGCGGGAGGCGTTGGTCGCTGGTCGCGGGCAGGTCGAACTGGACGGACTCAAGCGGGCGCTTGCCGCCCGGGAAAAATCCGGCGACCTTCTGCGGGTCGACGACGAAGTGGCCTCGCACGAGGCGCTGGCGGCAGAACAGGAATTCTGCGGGTGGGCACGGGGGCGGAAACGGGAGGCGGCCCCCTTGGGGAGACATTCGGAAAATGACTCCCTCGATGGTGATCAGCGGGACACCGTGCGGGGCATGCTGACTTCACGGGCCGGCGTGCTCATCCTCCAAGGCGATGCAGGCACGGGAAAAACGACCTGCCTGCAGGCAATCGCTTCGGGGGGCGGGGAGGGTCGCGGGCAGGTCTTCGGCTGTGCACCTTCCGCCGGGGCCGCGGAGATTCTTCGTCAGGACCTGGGGATCGAGGCCGAAACTTTGCAACGCCTGTTGGTCGACGTTTCGCTGCAGGAACGAACCAAGGGAAGGGTGCTGCTCGTGGACGAAGCGGGCTTGGTGTCGGTTAGGGAGATGCGCGACCTCTGCCGTCTCGCCGCGCACAATGGCAACCGGCTGCTGCTTGTGGGGGATACCAAGCAGCACCATGGGGTAGAGGCGGGGGACGCGCTCCGCGCACTCCAAGAATATGCCGGTGTCCCAAAATTCCGCCTAGAGAAGATCCACCGACAGAAGGACCCGGCTTACCGCCGGGCGGTCGCCCAACTGGCGAGGGGTGACGCATTCGGGGCCTTCAATCGGTTTCGCGCATTGGGTGCCGTTCACGAAATCCCCGCCGAGCCCGCTCTGTTTGCGGCGGCAGCGGACGACTACGTCCGCACCATTCGGGCCGGGAAGTCCTGCCTCGCGATTTCGCCGGTGTGGACGGAGATCCATGCCTTTACGGTTGAAGTGCGTCGCCAGCTTCGCGCCGCCGGCCTCCTTGCCAACCGTGAATTGAAAGTCCGAACCCTCGAGCCGCTCAAGTGGACCCGGGAAGAGTGCCACCGAATTGGGAACTACCGGCCGGGCGACCTGCTTGTCTTTCACCAGCGTTATGGGCCCTATAATAGCCACGACACTGCCGAGGTGCGGCGCATCGAGGGGCCATTGCTCGTCGTAGAGTCGCCGGATGGAACCGAACGCAGGCTCGACCCGAGACGCGCGTCGGGCTTTGGGGTCGCCCTTTCCCAGACTGCTGACGTGGCGGTCGGCGACCGGCTATTGGTGCGGGCGAACTTGAAGCCCTCCGGGCTACGGAACGGGGACTTGGTTGAGGTCCGGGGATTCGGCAACGACGAGTCGATCGAGCTGGCTGACGGAAGGGTCATTCCGGCTTGGTTCGGCGAGTTTAGTCATGGCTACGCCACTACTTCGCATGCAGCGCAAGGGAAGACCGTTGACCGCGGCATCCTGTTCATGGCCGGGGCGGGCATCGCCGGAGGCAATCTCAAACAGGCCTACGTGAGCAACAGCCGGTTCCGGGAGAGCCAGGCGATATACACCACAGACCGGCGCGCCGCACGCGAGGCGATGATGCGGCCCTCTGATCGCAAACTCGCTTCGGAACTCGTCGGACCGGATTATTCTCCACGCCGTAGCTGGCGCGCACAATGGGCGGAGCGGCTCGCGCCCTTGTTCAAGCAGGTTGCAGCATGAGTATCGACCATCACCTTGGAAAGGCACCTCCGAGTGCGGCTCCGGCCCCGACTTGGGGCGAGATTACACCAGAAGGACAATCAGCTCTCGTGGTGCGCTTTTGTATGGAGGAAAAGACCGTCACAATCCCATTCGGGGAGTTTAAGCGCTGGGAACACGTGCGGAGCGAGACTGAAACAATCGCACTGATGACGAGCCGCGAACTCGTGGTCATCGAAGGCCGGGAGCTTTTGGCGATTCGTGTCGCCCTTGACTTGATGCGCCTCGCGGAAGTGCGACCCAACTACCGGCGCTTGGTTGAGGGTCGGCCCGGTCCGCGCGTCCAACGAATCTCGATCGAACCCTCATGAGTCAGGTCAGCGAAAAATCGGCTGCGCATGGCCTCAATCCATACCGCCACCTTTCCGAGGACGAGCGAATCCGCAAGATTGGCGAGCTGCTGGCGACGGCGGCGCTTCGATATCTGAGGTCGCAACCGGCCCAGAGTCCACGGAATGAACCGCCTGATCCTGTGCCCGTCCCGGTCTGGGATTTAGTTGAGGATGAACTCGAGCGACAGATACTTCGGTATCTGGCACAGCAAGTCGCAGCTCCGCCCGTCGCGATTGGAAAGGCTCTAAATCTTCACAGCAAGTGCCTGGAACGGCGTCTGGCCAGGCTTCGGTCTGTTGGGTTGGTGATCGTCTATGGAAAGACGCGGAATGCGTATTACAGTCTCTCAGACGCGAACCCTCGGAACTAATGCTCCTGAAAATCAGCAATTTTGTCGGTAATGTCGGTAATCGACAACGGGAAATCGAGCCGAGGGATCTGCGATTGCCGACGAGCCGAGAAGGCTTATGCTTGCGATTTGAGCCTGTTTCCCTCTCTGGGGCGGTGTTTCAGAAACGTATTACCGACACTTCTTTTCGAGAATGACTCCGTCTGGGGGCACCAAACTTTGCCAAGGCTACGTTTGGCAGGCCAGTTTCGAACGCGCACCGCAAGGTGCGCGTTTTTGTTTGGTCGGGTGGTTGCGCGTCCGGTCGCCGCCATGCCGGTTGCTGTCGGCGAAAACCATGCGCCTACTTGAGCGGCGTCAGTTTCACGTTTCGGAATTCGATGGGGGCGCCTTCGGATTGGAGGGCGATGGCGCCTTCGGTGGCGCCGACCTGGGTGGCGCGGTTTTGGAGGACGCCGTTCACACGGAGGGTGATGGTGTCACCGGAACAGATGATCTCGTAGGTGTTCCACTCGCCGACGGGTTTCTCGGAGGTGGCCTCCTTGCGCGCGACTTTGCGGCCGTTTTGGGCGCGCTTCACGGCCTCGGCGTCCGCGCCGGCGCCGGCCACCGCCTTGGCGCGCTCGGCGGCCAGCTCGGCGAAGCCCACGTTGCCGATGTCATAGAGATCACCGGCGTTCGTCTGCATCAGCTGCGCCTCGATGCTTCGCGGCCAGACCGTGTCGGGACCGTTGACGTACACCAGCACGCCGCTGTTGCGGTTGCGGGGACGTCCCTGGCTGTCCGGCGGCAATTCCGGGCCGGTCCAACGCCATTCAAGCGTCAGCGTGAAGTTCTTATAGACGCCGGTGGTCCGAATGTAACCGGCGGGCGTCCCGGTGCACTTGATGACCCCATCGGCCACGGTCCACGTGCCCGGGTCGGCCTTCTCGCCGTCTTTCACGACGGGTGTCCAATTGGAAAGATCCTTGCCGTTGAAAAGCTCGACGGAAGCTGTCGGGACGGAGGCCGCCCGCGAGACGGCGACGGCGAACAGCGTGGCGAAAACCAAGAGGGAGCGGGGCATGAGTCGGAGGGGTTTCATGGGTCCGGTGAAAATAGGAGGGGACCGGCGCGCAGCAATCCCCGGCTTTTTAACGCCGTTAACTTTCGGCGTGCTATCGCCGAACGGTCGGCCGGAGCGCGGCGTCCACGCCTGCGCGTTCGTCGAAGACGAAGCATTCGCCGTCGTAGTGGGCGCTGCCGCAGTCCTCGAAGTACTTGAGGATGCCGCCGTCGAGTTGGAACACGTTTTGAAAACCGGACTGCTCCATGAAGGGACCGGCCTTCTCGCAGCGGATGCCGCCGGTGCAGAACATGACGATGGGCTGGGCCTTGAGCTCCGGCGGGAGCTTTGCGACCGCTTTTGGAAAATCCCGGAAGTGCGCGATGCCCGCGCGCACGGCGCCGCGGAACGTGCCGCGGTCGATCTCGTACTCATTGCGAGTGTCGAGGAGCGTCACCGGACGTCCTTCATCGAGCCACTGGCGCAACTCCGCCGGCGCGATCTTGCGCGAGGGCTTTCGGGCCGGATCGATGCCGGGCACGCCAAAGGCGATGATCTCGCGCTTGATCTTGACGCGCATCCGGCCGAACGGCGGCGCCGCACTTAAACTCTCCTTGGGCTGCAGATCCGCCAGGCCGGGCAGCGTGCGAATGAATGCGACGAGGGTCGCGACCGACTCGCGATCGCCGGCGATAAATAGATTGATGCCTTCCGGGCTGAGCAGGATCGTGCCGCGCAATCCTGCGGACGTCGCCAACTCGAGCAGGCGCGTCTTCAACGCCGGCAATTCATCGAGCGGCGTGAACTTGTAGGCGGAAATATTGACGATGGCACCCATGGGCAGGTCCATTCATCGCGGGGTCGCGGCGAAGGCCAAGGGATTTTTCCGCTTGGCCGGGCGCGCGCGCCGAAATCATACTGTCAGAATTCAAATTCCGGCCGCGCTGAAACCGGATTTTGACCTGCACGTCTCGCCGTTCATCTTCCTCCGGAAGGATTCCACGCCAACCCCCAAGACTGGATCACCTCATGATGAACCCCACCTCCGGCCGCAGGCTCGCTGTCCTGACGGCTTCGTTCCTGTTGGTAACGTCCGCCGCGTTCGCCCAAATCGGCAAACGCTTTCCCTCCGAGAAGAAAGTCATCCCGGATCCGGTGACGGGGGTGCCAATCACGTTCCTGACGTCCGCCAACAAGGGTGACTCGAAGATTTATCAAACTCACCACCAGTGGACCGCGGATGGCAAGTGGCTGATCTTCCGTTCAGGTCGGGCCATGAACGAGGCCATGGCGGTGAACGAGGTGACTGGCGAAATGGTTCAGGTCACCGAGGGCGGTTATTCGGGCATGCTGTGCCTGGCCGACAACTCGATGAACTTGTATTTCCTGCGCATTCCCTACGAGCGTCCGGCCCCGACGATGCAGGGTGGCGAGCCGTCCGTGCCACCGCCGCCGCGCCCGGCCGACGCGGTGAAGGAAGCCCCCGGTGCGCCACCGCGTCCGGGCGGCGGTTTCGGCTGGCGCGGACGCCAGACCGGGCCTGCGCAGATCATCCGCGTGGACCTCGCCAAGGTTTTCGCCGACAGCGCGGCCGGCAAGATGCAGTCGCCGGATGTTTACCAGAAGGTGTGCGGCTCGATCCCGATGGAGTGGGGTGCCGGTGGCGACATGGCGCTCGATTGCACCGAGAAGTATGCGTACTTCCGCGTCGGCAAGGAGGAGTCGGCCAAGCACCTGCCTTCCGACCAGAAGCCGGCCGAAAATTTTGGCCCGCGCAACATGGGCGCCGGTCCGACGGGCCTTGGGCGCATGAACCTTGAGACGGGTGAAGTGAACTTTGTCGTCGCCGTGCCATTCCAGATTGGCCACGTGCAGACGAATCCCTGGGTCCCGGGCGAGATCGTGTTCTGCTGGGAAACGGGCGGCAAGGCGCCGCAGCGCACCTGGACGGTCATGGGTGACGGCACGGGCCTCCGTCCGCTGTTCCCCGAGTCGAGCTTCGACTGGGTCACGCATGAGGCAGTCGTGAGCAAGGACTACGTCGCCGTCGCGATCCTCGCACATCGCGCCATCAAGCTGCCCGGCGCAAAGGCCCCTGAAGGTCCCGGTCAGGAGGACGCGTGGGGTCCCTCTGGCACGGGTGATCACCCGACGGGCCTCGCGATGGTCAATCTCCGCACCCGTGATTTGCGCATCGCCGGTCAGAATCCGGTCGGTGACCCAGGCCGCTCGGTGTGGCACGTGGGTGGCTCCCCAGACGGTCGCTGGGCCGTGGCCGACGACTTCAAGTATCGTCTCTGGCTATACGACCTGAAGGACGGCCAACGCGTCCTCCTCGCCGACCTGGGTAGCAAGACGACCGCGCGCGATCACATCCACCCGACCTTCAGTGCCGACAGCACCCGCATCCAGGTGCAAACCGCCATGATCGCCGAGGATAACCGCGCGCTCAATATCGCCGTCGTGCCGGTGCCGGAGTCCTGGTTGAAGAAGACCTATCCGACGCAGCTGAAGTAATCCGTTTCGAGATCACAAAAGCGAGGCCGGCTTAATTGCCGGCCTTTTTGTTTCCGAGTGTAGGAGCCTGCTTGCAGGTGATTGAACGGAGTGAGTTGGCGTACGCTGAATCGCCTGCAAGCAGGCTCCTACAAAGACAACCGAAGGACGCCGAATACTTAAACGCGTCAGCCTGAGCCGCACGAAGGATCCAGACGACAACGGACATGTCAGCGGATGCCTCTGGACCAATCCTAAGATGACATGTGGGCCGACAGGTTGGGGCATCATGCTCCTCCTGTCGGCCCACATGTCGTCCTAGCCGAGGAGCGTTCATTGCCGGCTGTACATTTTCGGGCGGGCGGTTGATTTGGAGGACATGACGCCGAGGGATTCCGGGGCGGGTGAGCCTGATGCTTCCGAAAGGGAGAAAGTCGTATTCTCCACAATACGGGACGCCGCTTGCGCGGAATGCGGCGCAGCGTTGGTGGCTGGAAGCTGGTTGATATTGGAAAACGAGCGACGGCATTGTTTGGCCTGCGCCGAACTCGACCATCTTGGTGTATCTACCACGTGGCGACACGGCGCTGACCCGGCGCAGCCGGAAGTATTCCTTGCAATCGGCGGTGGTGGTCCGGTTCAGTCGTGCTCGCGGACGTTACGAACGGCAAGGAGTGCTGGTGGAGGCCGCCGCGCTCGAGCGCGCAGAAATCGAATGCCACGCGGACGGACCAGTCAGGGAACAAGCCCGGCGGCGGGCGGCAGTCGCTCGGTCAATGGCAGACCGGGCGTTTCAGGAGAAATTCGCTGCCAAAATCGCCGCGCAGTACCCCGGGTGTCCTCACGAGACAGCGCTGTTGATCACTCGCCATGCCTGCGAAAAGTACAGCGGTCGGGTCGGTCGTTCGGCGGCCGCAAAGGAGTTTGATGCCGCGGCTGTGGACCTTGCGGTATGCGCTCACATTCGTCACGCATTGACTGACTACGAGCGGTTGCTCGGCCAGGGCCTGGAACGGGCCGATGCTCGTGCCCGCGTTGCGGGCCGCGTGGACGCCGTGGCTGGAAAGTGGCGGAAAGGCACGGTTACAGATGGGAATTCGGTCCCGACACGCGCGCCATCGGTTGCCACGGCCGATGATGGCAAGGGAAAGCTTCCGCCGACCGGCTGATCCTACGCGCGCTCTCTTCGACCTTTGCGGCGTCCGGCACGTTATGGCGCCGCGCTCCCGACAGGCCAGCACAGGTCAGGCCGCATGTTTTAGTATTTACCGGAATGAGTTCGCGTGAGCCCGATGCGAACGGGAACATTACGATGACGGGGCGCTTACTGATGGAGCTGAGCCGACGGAGATTGTATACGAACTGCATCCCGTCGGCAGAGTCGTCTATTTACCGACAGTGACCGCGACGTCCGCCGTGAAGACTTGCGGCATGCCGTCAACGTCATGCACCCAAACCGGGTGAAAATGACCATCGGCCGAAACGGCGAGCCCGGCGGTGTCGCCGCCGTTGCCGGCGAAGGCGCTTTTCTTCGCCACTTCGCCGGCGGTGAAGGGCGCTTCGGACAGGCGGACGCTCGGCGCCCAGGTCTTACCACCGTCGACGGATGCGGCAAAGCGCGCGTAGTAACCGCGGTTGTCGGGATTATCGCGGCGGTCGTACCACAGGATTCCCAGCACGCCGTATCGATTCACCGCCACGGTCGGCATGAACCGGTCATTCTGATCGGTCGGGGGATTATCGGTCACGGTGCGCGCAGGGGACCAGGTGAGCCCCTTGTCCGTGGACGACGAGAACAGGATCTCTCCCTGGCCGCTCCGCCGGTCGGGCCATACGATGTATAGGGTGTCACGGTGGGGTCCCTTGCTCGCGTCAATCGCCATGTGCAGGAAGTGATTCACATTATTATGGGCACGATCCTTGCGGCTGCCGGCGCGTACGAATTTCTCGACGACGATCGACGGCTCGAAGGAGTCGCCGCCGTTGGTCGAACGCGCCACCCGCACATTCTCCGAGTCAGCGTACACTCCGACCAGAATCCCGTTGGAGGTCACCACCGCATTGCCCACCGAAATTCCGCGATGATCGCTTTCAGCTCCCGGGTCGGAAAAAGATTTGCCGCCATCTTTTGAAGTGAAGACCGCAAAGCCGCTCAGGGGACGCGGGTCACCCGTCATGTAGATGTGCCCGTCGAATTTTCCCTTTGTGTTATCGAACGCGAGATATTGCCGGTCGGCGAAGCGCATCGTCACGGGACCTTCCCATTTGGTTGCGCCGGCATTCAAGCGATAGAGCAGGGTCTTTCGACCATCCCAGGCATGGGCGGGCTTCTCGGGCTTGATCTGCAGCGGATGTCCGTTGCCAGTGAGCGTCGCGAAATAGCCGGTGCCGTCCGGTCCGTAAGCCACCGCGGGATCGCCGGTGTCGACCAGACCCTTCGGACCGAAACTTTCGCTCCACGTTTTCCCGCCATCCGTCGAAGCGTAGACCACCGTGGCGCGGCGCGTATCCTTGGCGTAGATGATGGCAGTCGCCAGCAGCTTTGAAGGGTCGGTGGGATGAGCGGCGGCGTGGGTCTCGTAATGCGCTTCGTTCGGATGGCTCGTGCTAACCTGCACGTTCTTTCCAACACTGATGGTGGGAACCGCGGCAGATGCCGCAATCGCGGGCAGGCTGAGGAGGAGGGTGGCAGCAATTGTTCGGACAGTGATCATGGCGGGGAGGGTGGACGGAGAGTAAGCGGCGCGAAGTACGGTAATTTGTAGAGGCCCCCATGAAGGGGCTTGCCTTCTGAATCGTATACAATCCTTCTATTCGTACCTGCCAAGCAAATTTGCGACGGCGGCGACCACATTCGATCATGGAACGATTGCATCCCTTATCATGCGCACTCTCTTGATGGCTTGCTTCACCGGCGCGGCGCTGCACGCCGCCTCCGTCTCCGTCGGCCCGAACGTCCAGGTCAGCGCGAAGTTTTCGGGCGACACGCACTATGAGGTCCTGGTCGCGGCGGACCCGGTGAATCCAAAACAGCTCATCGTCGGGTCGTTTCTCTTTCCCGACGACAACTCCGAAGGCAGCACGGTCGTATACCATAGCGGTGACGGCGGGATTACCTGGCGACCGACGTTGGCGGGCGATGCGCTGTTGAAGACCAGCGATCCGGCGGTGGCCTACGGGCCGGACGGGGCGGCGTACTATGTCGCCGCGATGTTGCCGGACACCGGCACGCGCACGATGCTGCTGTTTCGTTCGCCGGACTTCGGCGCAACCTGGGACCCCAAGCCGTCCGTCTTCACGTATTCTGACCGGGAATACATCACGGTGGACAACACCCACGGCAGCTGGCGCGGACGAATTTACGTCAACGGCAACAATCGCATTCCTCCGGGGGTGTCCGACCTTGTGCTGTATTATTCGGAAGACCAGGGACGCACGTTTGTCGGACCGACCAAGCGAGCGGAATGGGGCAAGCATGACGCAGGCCAGATGGGAAATGCAGTGGTGGCGTCCGATGGCACCGTGATTGCCATCGTCGGTAGCTCACGTAGTGGCGAAAGGCGTAACACTCTCAATGCCCTGACCTCGACCGATGGCGGGGCGACTTTCACGCCCGCGGTGGAGATCGACGAATTCAAAGTCGGCGGCAATCGGAAGGGCGCGCACAACAATGTCAATGGCCAGCCCATTCTCGCCATTGATGCGACCAACGGGACTTACCGTGATCGTCTCTATGCCGTCTGGCCTGATCGACGCGCGGGACGTAGTCAGATTATGTTTTCCTATTCGGCCGACAAAGGTGCGACGTGGGCACCGACCAAAGCCGTCAGCGATAATCCGGCGTCGGATGTCACCGATCAACTGATGCCGACCGTCGCGGTCAATGCAGACGGCGTGGTTGGTGTGATGTGGTACGACCGGCGCGACCATCCGGACAACCTCGGCTGGACCGCGCGGTTCACCGCATCGCTGGATGGCGGGGTAACGTTCCTACCGAGCGTCCAAGTGTCCGAAAGTGGCGCGAGCTTTGATCGCGCCCGCTGGACGGCATTGCGGCCTGCGAAGCAGAAAAGCAGCGCGGCCAAGACCAAGGCCGGCGAAGGCCAGTCGGTCCAAGTCTCGCTGAGCAACTTCATGTTCATGGGCGGCGATACCTCGGGCTTGGCGGCGACGGCCGACGGTGTGTTCCATCCGGTGTGGGTCGACAATCACACTGGCGTTCCGCAGGTCTGGACGGCCTCCGTGGTCGTCAATCGCGAGGAGGTGAAAGCGGCGACGGTCGCGTCCGAAGCGACCAAGGAGTTGGGGACGGATGCCGCGGTCGAACTGATCAGCCCGCGTCATGACCAAGTCACCGGATTGATCACGGCCCGCCTGCAAATCACCAATGCCACCAACCGCCCGTTGAGCGGGCCGTTTCGCGTAAAGGTCAAAAGTCTCGGCTCAGCCCTTGCTGAAATCGAAATCGTGAAAGCCGACAATGCGCAGACGGGAAATGGCGCCGAATGGTATTTCGCGGAGAAAACCCTCGAGCCCAACGCGGCGACCGCGCCGCGACTCGTGCAGTTCCGACTGACGAATCTGAAGCCGTTTATCGAGAAGGATCGGGCTCGCCTCGGATTGGTCGATCTGAAGGTGGAGATCTATGGCAAATAAATGGGCGGCCCGCGGCCGGAAATTTTGCTCCATGAAATACCTGTCGATTTTATTCAGCGTCGCGGTCGCAGCCCTGCCTTGGTCTGCGCGGGCGGATGATCGGGCCGGCGACGAAAAGCCGTTGGTGCTCGATCCGCTCGAGGTGCGGGACGCGCAGTTGCCCGTGAAGACCGACCGGACCGTGTTCAAGCTGCCGATGTCGCTGCATGAGACGCCCCGCAGCGTGACGGTGATTGAGGCGGACCGCATCAGAGAGCAAAACTTTCAAACCCTGGAAAACACGTTTCGCTATGTGCCGGGAATTTTCTCTTACGGCGCAAATGAAGACAGCTATCGATTCTATGCCCGCGGATTCAACATGGGGCCCGACGAGACCAAGGTGGATGGATTTCCGGGCGGTATCGTCGACAAGACTTTCAGCGGTAGCTTGTTTGGTATTGAACGGATCGTGTACCTCCGCGGTCCGGCCGGCCTGCAGTATGGCGCGGCCGCAGCGCCGGGTGGGGTGATCAACCTCATCACGAAACGGCCGCTCGAACGTGCCGCCACCAAGCTGGATCTTCGCTACGCGAGTTACGTGGCCCCGGGATTGACGTTTGGCACGCATCGGAGCCTCGAGGCGGAATTGGATTCCACCGGGCCACTGACAACAGACGGCCGCGTGCTTTACCGTCTGCTGCTCGATGTGGAAAACGCGGGGTTCTACAACGACGGCATCGACGACCACAACCGGGCCGGCCAGATCAGCGTGACGTGGAAAATGGATCCAGAGGGCCGCTTCACGTTCACCCCGCTGTATCGTTACCAAGATCTATATTTCGCGTGGGGCCGGACATTGGCGATATCGCCGTCGACTTCGCTCGCCACGAACGACGGAGCCACGGGGCCGGTGCACACGGGGGATTTATCGCCCCTGCACGTCAATCTCGGTGGCGGCGGCCGACCGATGCTTCAGCGCATGGCGGGTGCGGATTGGAAAGCCGCCTTCACGCCGAGCTGGCAGGCGACGGTTAGCTACCGGTATTTTGCCACCGATCGGGATAACGACGAGTTTGTACCCCAAGCGGCCACGCTCACGCGTACCAATCCCGCCGATCCCCTGAGTTGGGTCATCGCACGTCGTCAGCTCGTGAGTCAGATCGATGGTCGCAACCAGAACCTCGACGTACAGACCACGTTTGAATGTGAGCCGGCGGGCGGAGTGAAAAACCTCACGCAGCTGGGGCTCAATGCGCGGTGGTTTCGCACCGTGGCCTCCCGTGCAGCCGCCACTCAGCCGAATCAATCGCCCATCAACATCTACACGGGAATTCCCGTCACCCCGCTCGTCGACAATCACCCGGTGCTCATCGATTCGTTTCTTGAGGACAACTTCCAGTGGAATGCCTACGTCCAGAACCAGACGTCGCTTCACGAGAAATGGGTTGTCACCCTGGGCTTGGGCTATGGCCAGCAAAGTTTCGATCGCACGTATCCTGCGACGCTCACGCCACCGGCGAATCTTGCCGCGCTGCTCTCGACCCGCAAAGGCCGCGTCGTGCCGAACGCGGGAGTCGTCTACCACTGGACGGCGGCGCTCGCGCTCTACGCCAGTTTCTCGAGCAGTTATCAGCCGGCGGACCGATCGCTCGAGAACATGGCCGGAGAAATTGGGACGTTCGAGCCGACCGTCGGAAAGAACTACGAGGTCGGGTTGAAATACGATCGGATCGAGCGCGATCTCTCGGTGAGCGTGAGCCTCTTCGACACAAAACTGGACCGGGTGCTCGTGCAGTCCGGTGTGGCCGAGTTGAACCCGCGCGGGAACCGCTATTTCGTCCAAACCGGCGGCGGACGTCGCGCGCGCGGCGTCGAGCTTTCAGGCGAGTATGTGTTCCAAGGAACGCACCTGACCGGCACCTTCGCTTACTTGGATGCCCGTTATTTCGGCGAGGGTCGCATTCCGGGTGCGAGAATGGAGAAGACCCCGCGCTACTCTGCAAGCCTTTGGGCGCGCCGAGATTTTGGTGCGGAAAGAAAATGGTCTGCTGGTGTGGGACTTATTTGGCAGGACGTGCGCTGGTCGGCGGCCCGCACCACCGCGGCGCCGGATCCTTTGGTTTTGCCCGCCTACAGTCGCGTCGACGCGTTGGTGGCTTACCGCTTCAATCGAAACTGGAATCTCTCGCTCAACGTTGAGAATCTTACGAACGAACTCTACTTCGTGGGCGGCGCGACGGGGGCATTGCTCGAAACGGGAGGCCCGCGGTTGCTGACCGCGCGCATGGGATGGAGTTACTGAGCGGCGTTATCGGGACAGTGTTAATCCGGAGCCCTGAAGTGAAATTGAGGTGGAACCCGCGCTCCGCGCGGGTTGGATGGCGCGGAAGTAGTGCTGAAGTTGTTCCGCGTACCGGATGTGAGTAGGGGTAACGATCATGCCAAATTCGCTCGTGCCGAAAACCCGCGCGGAGCGCGGGTTCCACCTGCAGTGGGCTGAGCCACATTTTGATTGAGGCCTTTCGTGCATTGATCGGGCTTAGTAGAACACGTTTCGATCGAGACTTCGGTACTGGATCGCCTCCAACAAATGCGGTTGCCCGATGCGCTCTGCGCCGGCGAGGTCGGCAATGGTGCGCGCTACCTTGAGGATGCGGTCGTAGGCACGGGCGGAGAGGGACAGCTGCTCCATGGCTTGCTGGAGCAGGTCGCCGAGCGTGGAGTCGAGCGCGCAGTATTTCTTGAGTTGCGACGCCGGCATTCGCGCATTGGCGGTCAACTTGGTGCCGCGGAAGCGCGCGAGCTGGATTTGCCGCGCCTCCTCGACGCGCTCGCGCATGGTGTGTGAGGACTCACCCGCGCGGTCGCTACGAAGTTCCGTGATCGTCAGCGCGGGCGCCTCGATGTGCAGATCGATGCGGTCAAGCAGGGGCCCGCTGATGCGCGCGCGGTAGCGCTGCACTTGGGCGGGCGAACAGCGGCATTCGTGCTTGGCGTCACCGAGGTAGCCGCACGGGCACGGGTTCATCGCGGCGACCAACATGAAGTGGCAGGGCAGGGTAATCTTGCCGGCGCTGCGGGAAATCGTCACGTGCCCGTCTTCCAACGGTTGACGCAAGACTTCGAGTGCGGAGCGCTTGAATTCGGGCAACTCGTCGAGGAACAGCACGCCGTGGTGCGCGAGGGAAATTTCTCCGGGCCCCGGAATCGTGCCGCCGCCGAGCAGGCCCACGTCCGAGATGGTGTGATGCGGGGCGCGCGCCGGCCGCTGCAGGAAGCTGATGCCTTCGCCCAGCGTTTGGCCGGCAGCGGAGTGGATCCGCAGGATATCGAGGTACTCGTCGAGCGTTGGCTGCGGCATGATGCCCGGCACTCGTTTCGCGATCATCGATTTTCCCGAACCGGGAGGTCCGATCATGATCAGATTGTGGCCGCCCGCGACGGCGACCTCCACGGCGCGGCGCACGGCCAGCTGACCCTTGATGTCCGCGAAGTCCGGTTCGTGCTCGCTCGGGCGTCTTGCCGGCGCGCTGGGTGGCTTTAGCGGTTTCAGTTTGAGCAAACCGGCGAGGAATCGGTTTGCTTGATCGAGGGAGTTGATCTCGTAGACGTCGACGCCTTCCACGAGCGCGGCCTCGCGTGCCGCGACCGGAGGCAGCAGGAGGGCCTTACGCCCCGATTCGCGCGCGAGTACGGCGATGGCAAGGCCGCCTTTGATCGGTCGGGTCGCGCCGGACAAACTCAGTTCGCCCGCGATCAGGTAATCGCCGAGATCCTCGCACGCCAACTGCGCAGTCGCGACGAGGATGCCGATGGCGATGGGCAGATCGTAGATCGCGCCTTCCTTGCGGAGATCGCCAGGTGCAAGGTTGATGGTGGTTCGGGTGCGCGGCATGCGCAGCGCGGAATTGCTCAACGCCGAGTACACGCGGTCCTCCGATTCCTTCACGGCGGAATCAGGCAAGCCGACGAGGATGAGTTCAGGAATGCCGTGTTCGCCCGTGTTGACCTCGATGGAAACGGGAACGGCATCAATGCCCAGCAACGCGGCTGAGCCGATGGTAGCTAACATTACGACAGGGGGCGGTGAGCGAAGGTTGGGTTTAACCCGTTCCTGCCTGCAGGCGCCGGTTTAACTCCGCCAAGTTGGCCTCAACGGCTTGCAGGTAAGGATTGGGTTGGCCCGCTGTCGTCAAATAGCGATGCACGCCGCCGGCCTCGAAGTCGAGCATAGGGCGTACATAATTTGTCCAGAAGCCAGTGCTCTTCTCGAGCAGCTGCTGGAGGGTATGGTAGGGACGTTTTTCGAGGGGGATCTGCTCGAAGTCGAACGCCTCCTGGAACTCCTTGAATAGGGCCGGCAGCTTGTCGAGGTAGTCGACGGCGCTCATTTGCGCGAGGTAGTCGGCGGTCACGAGGATGAACGCCATTTGCCGCGCCTCATCGCGGTGGAAGGTGATCTGGCTGATCTTGCTCCGCGGACCGGTGCAGATGATTGCCGCGCAGATGTCCTCGATTTCCGACGCGGTGACGCCCATCCGGGGCAGGTATTCGCGGGCGAAGTCGCAGCTGCGGCGTTCGTGGACAAAGGTGTATTTCGCGCCGGTCCCCTCCAAATCGTCGGTCTTTTTCAGATAACCGCTGTCATGCAGGAGGACCGCCATGACCGAGAGTTCCCAATCCCGCGCGAGCAGCACCGGACGGTCAAAGGTGCGGCTGCGGCCCTCGAGCAGGTGGATGAGGCAAACCGTGGCCTGCATCGTGTGCTCGTAGTCGTGGTACTTCATGTCGATGCCCCGGTACCCCGGATAACGACCCTCGAACATGCCCGTCACGTCCTCAAACAGCCGATCAATCAGCGGGAAGCTCGCCTGCGCTCCAATCTTGGCAAAGGCGTCTTTCACAGCCTTGGCCACTACGGCGGGTTGCTTGGTGTCAACTGCGTGGGGCGGAACCATGCGGTACCTAGACAGATAGGGGTTGCCCCCCATGTGCAGCAAGCCCATACCTCGATTTGGCCCGAAATGGTAAACAAGCCCAATTTAATGGTCGGACTGACCGGGGGGATGGGGTGTGGCAAATCGACGGCCGCGGCGCGATTCGCGGAGCTGGGCTTTCGGCGTTTGGATGCCGATCAGGTCGTCCGGAACGAACTCTTGCCGTCCCGCGAGGTGGCGGAAGCCATCCGGGCGAAGCTCGGCGACGCCATGCTGGCGGCCGACGGCAGTGTCCGTCGCGATAAGGTGGCCGAGAAGGTATTCAAGGACCCGGCGTCGCTGGCATGGCTGGAGGATCTCCTGCATCCCCGGCTGTTGACCCGCTGGCGGGAGGTGCTGGCCGGAACGAGCGGCACGGCCTTCATCGTGGAGGTTCCGCTGTTGTTTGAGAAGGGTTTGGAAAATTGGTTTGATTTCACGGTCTGCGTCACCACAGACTCCGAATCGCAACTGAGGCGGCTGGAACAGCGCGGCATTCCCCGTGACCAAGCCCGACAGCGCATCGCTCAGCAACTGCCATTAGCCCGCAAGTGCGAGTTGGCAGATTACGTTCTCCTGAATGACGGCTCGCCCGAATTTCTGCGTGAACAGGTTGATGCGCTGGCTGCCCGCCTCCTGAAATCCCAATCCGACCGGCCCGCAGGCCGCATTCATGTCAGTCCCTCCTAAATCCGACGAAGAGAGCAGCGCCCCGAGCAAAGATTCGGCCGAAACCAAACGCCCCGCGCGTTCCCGCCTGGTCCGCGGGTCGAAGAAGACGAAGGCCGCGGCCACGAAGGAAATCGATTTTTCCCCTGAACCCGCGGCGGCACCCCCGCCGCCTCCTCCGCCGGCGCCCGAGCCGCCCCGCGCCGAGCCCCCGCCGCCGCCTCCGCCTCCCCAGGCGGAAGCCGCGCCGAGCCCGGGCCAGGATTATGACCAAGGACAGGGCGGTGGCGCCCAAGAGGGTGATGGCGGCCAAGGCGACGGTGGCCAGGGCGGCAACAACGGCGGTGGCGGCAATGGCGGCCACTTCCAGCAACACGGCGGCGGCAAATGGGGCCGCCGGCAGCGCGGCAAGTTCCGCGGTGGCAAGTGGGGTGGGGGCGGCAATCCGAATTTCCAAGGCGGCGGCGGCCCGAAGCACCCGCCGCAACCGGCCCCGCCGAAGGAGGTCGTGCCCACCGGCGATTTGCCGGACCCCGCGCGTTTCCAGAGCCTCGAGGCGCTGGAGACTTTGGCTGACGAAATTTCCAAGGGTCGCGCCGATCCGGTTTGGCTGAACGAACTCTACGCGCTCAACCTCGCCGAGCTCACCGCGCTCGCGAAGAAGATGGAAGTGAAGTTCGAGGGAGCGCCGAACCGTCGCCAGCTGATCACGCAGGTGTTTGCGACGATCAACGAACAGAAGATCCCGCTCTACGATCGCGGCTACCTCGACCAGACCGACCGCGGTTTGTGGTTCGTCGTCCATGACGATGTCAACTACCGGCTCTACCCGGAGGACGCGTTCCTGCCGGAAATCTTCGTGAAGCACTTCGGCCTTAAGCGCGGCCATGCCGTCGAGGTCCAGTTGCAGGCCCCACAGGGCAACGACCGTTGCCCGGCCGTGGTGGCGATCAAGAAGGTCATGGGCGGCAAACCGTCCGAGATTTCCAAGGTGCCGCCCTTCGAGGAACTGGTGCCGTACTACCCGCTTAAGCGCATCCTGCTCGAGATGCCCGAGAAGAAGGACGTCTCGATGCGCATGGTGGACATCATCACCCCGATCGGTTTCGGCCAGCGCGGCTTGATTGTCGCGCCGCCGCGCACCGGCAAGACCATCCTCATGCAGAACATGGCGAACTCCATCGCGGAGAACTCGCCCGATGCGAAGCTGATCATTCTCCTCGTCGACGAACGTCCCGAGGAAGTGACCGACTTCAAGCGCCACTGCAAAGGCGAGGTCGTCAGCTCGACCTTCGACGAGGCGCCCGAGAGCCACGTGCATTGTGCGGAGATGGTCATCGAGAAGGCGCGTCGTCTCGTCGAACAGGGTGAGCACGTCGTGATCCTGCTCGACTCGATCACCCGACTCGCGCGCGCCTACAACGCCCTGGCTTCGAACAGCGGCAAGATCATGTCCGGCGGCCTCGAGGCCAACGCGCTGCAGAAGCCGAAGCGTTTCTTCGGTTCCGCCCGCAACATCGAGGGCGGCGGCAGCCTCACGATCATCGGCACGGCGCTCGTCGACACGGGCAGCCGCATGGATGAAATCATCTTCGAGGAGTTCAAGGGCACCGGCAACATGGAGCTCCACCTCGACCGCGACCTCGTGAACAAGCGCATCTTCCCGGCGCTGAACATCGACAAGAGCGGCACCCGCAAGGAAGAGCTCATCTATCACCCCGACGAGCTCGTGAAGATTTACTCCCTGCGTCGCGCCATGCAGGGCGT
>JBGATF010000049.1:0-50147 GCA_044229355.1 Limisphaerales bacterium | reverse complement strand
TTGAGGTGTTTGGGATGTAGGGAGTATGGATTGGTGCTTTTCATGCACCGCCCAGTCTATACCTTCCTCCCATGCCGCTGCCCGGCCATTCGAAGCCCTCCGCCCCACTTCCTCTTCGCCGCGCAGCGGCTTTGTTCAACAAAACGGCTCCACGCGAACGCCGCGATTTCGCCGCGAGCCGAGTAAACACCATAGGCGCGGCGTCGGTGAGCCGTGTGCGTTCGGGCAAATCGTGGTATGGCCATGTCTGAAACTGGGTTCAGTCGAGAAAGCAAAGTCTTGGCGCGCCTGTGCGTTCTCCAGGGCTACGTAGCCTGCGTGGTCGGTCCGGCTGGCGCAGATGGGCTGACTGTCGGCAGTTTGGTCTTCTCGGGTTGCGTTGCTGCATTGCTCACGTATGCCCTGACGCGCGGAGTCTACCATGACGCGCACGTCCTCGCGGAACGGACATTCGCGCTTCTTCGGAGAGCCAGACGATGAGATGCCCGAACAAAATCACTGGAGCGAACAGCCGCCCCGATTCTCCGCTCGACGCTGGGCGGCAATTCGGACGCGCCTCGTGCGCTCCATCAACGCCGACGGCGGCTGTCGCTCAGTTCGGTCGTTAGATTGCATAGCCGACTCCAATGAAAAACGCTTTCAAACGATTCGGTTGGGCTTGGTTTGCTTTCGGTTTCGTTCTTTTAGTGGTGGTTCTTGGTATCTCAGTTCGCAAACCGCTGTTGATTGGGTATCACCGTAGCGCAATGGTCAGCATTTGGCAGACCGAGTTAGGTATTTCGCAACCGACGGGACTAGTCGTGTTTGTGCGGCAGTTTCTCGGTCTGCCCGTGGCCAGCAAGTGCGACCCTCAAGCAGCGGTCCGCGCTTTATCACACCGCGAGGCATTGCTGAGTCTCGGCTACTTTACTCAGCGTAGATTCACTTTACCGACCGTGACCGTTGGCACACCAGATTATCAGAAGTTGTGCGACAGAGTTGCGGCTCAAACAGGTCAGACACCCACGGCGCAGTTAGATTACGACCAGCCAGCAGCACCGAGTCGTGTTTTGGGATTGATTGTCTATGCTACACCAAGTGAGATGCCAGCTTGGGAGCAGTTCATCACGAATTTCACAGACCATCATGAATGAGCCATCTAAGCCGGCTGCACGCGAACGCCGCGATTGCGTCTCGTACCAAGCGGGAGTCGTGGGCGCGGCGTCGGTGAGCCGCAGGCGTTAGCCGTGAAGAAGCCGCTCGTCATCGTCATCGCTTCTATCCTGCTTTTGACAGCCATCAGTGCGGTCGTGTTTCTTCGGCCTCCATCGCTTCGGTCGAGTGCTCGCCGTGCTTGGAAGGAGAAGAGCGTTGCAGACATAGCTGGGCGTGTTGCCGACCCATCGTGGCCGACCAACGAGTCCGCACGCCTCAAACCCCAGAGCACGAATGAGCCGAGTGATGATGCCAGTTGGCTTTCGGACCATATCATTCTGACTCGAAAGGGTGAGTGGCTGGCCTTTGCCAACAGTTGCCAGAAGCAGGACGGGCGCATTGCAGACATTTTTCTAGCGCGAGGATCAGATGGACGCTGGTATTATTCCACGTATCATTTCTGCGTTGGCATGGTTGTCTTGCGGATGGAAGAGCAGCCAGAGGATTTGGCCGCGTTCGCCAAGACTTACTTTTTGCAGACATTTGACGGGCAGTCTGACGATTGCCTCCAGAAGACATGGCCACAGAGTTCCAGATGAGCGACACGGCTAACCCGGCTGCACGCGAACGCCGCGATTGCGTCTCGTACCAAGCGGGAGTCGTGGGCGCGGCGTCGGTGAGCCGCAGGCGTTCGCCAGTTGCAGGGACGTTCTCCACGGTAGCGTCGTTGCTCTTGGCGCTGGCTCAGCTTCTGTGCCCAGCCATGCTCGTCGCTCAGGGGGAGTTTTCGATCCACCGCTTGAACTCTCTGTCGTCTACGAACGAAATCGCCGGCGTTTTTGCAGAGAAAAATATTCCGGTAAAGGTTTACCAATTGCCCAAGCAAGTCGATCGATACTTCTGGGTGGCGGCGTATCCTTACTCAGGTCTGGATACAATAGACCTGTATTGCTTCGTTCATCATGGCCCGCGTCAATGGCGTGTCCAAATGCTTTACTATGCGCTTCACCCGAAAACGCGGACTCTCACTGTTCATGAACAAGGCTCCAGCATGATTGTTGAGGATGGGGATCTGGAATTGGTGAGGGTTGCCATCAAACCGGGCCCGAAGATGACTCGATGTGTGGAGAACCTATTTGCTATCGGTGCAGCGAAATTGATATGGGCTGATGAAAAGCACAAGGGAACCGACGACCAGCCCAAATGGACGGACCTAAAAGCTGGACTTGCGCAATTTGGCGTAACGAATGGCGTGCCGAATTGTCCTGAAGGTGGAACCTATGTTGTGGGACGAGCTGGGGAATTGCCGCGATGCACAAAAGGCGGAGAAGAGCACACTTTGCCATTGCCATGAAGGCGCGCCACCGAACCCGGCCCATCGGTCTCCGAGCGATGAGTTTTAGACATTCGAGTGTCAATTTCGCGCTCCACCCGCGTCTTCGGACCGGGTCGGTGCGCTTTGATCGTTCGGCTAAATTGGCAGTATGACCAAAACATCGCAGTGGGCAGGATACTTCGCGTCGTTCTTCGCCATTGCATTCTTCGTCACGGTCACGGTGTTTCGCGGCTCAGGCGGCGAAGTGCCGGGCTGGTTCGCCGTCGTGACCGGTTGGTGCATGATGCTTGCTGCCTTTTCTGGGGTCGTTTGCCTTGTATCCGCCGCTTTCGGGCTCGCTCGGCGTGGCCGACAGGAACTTTGAACGTATGGCAATTTACTCGCCGAACAAGGCATCTGCAGGCAACAGCGCGGTCGCGTCGTGGTTTTATACTGCTGCCCTCAGACGCGCTGTGCCTGAGTGCAGCGTTCGGATCTCCATGGTCTTTGCTCGTACATCGGGCGGGATAATCCGCGGGCAGCGGAAGCGGTTGGTAGCGGCATCCTGGACCACGTGCGGATACTGGCGACGTTTCCTTTTATCGGGCCACCCTATCCGAGAGGCTCAACTGGACCGTTGCGCGAGATTGTTTTTCGGCCGTATCGAATCTTTTACGATGTTTCAGAACAGCTGCAGCAAGTTCACATTCTCCATCAGGAGGCTACGGTCGCGTATTTCGCGCCGCTGATTTCGTCCCTTTTCAAGGAGAACCTCCGACCCACTGGCGCATGTACCATCGCATAGCTGCCGCCTCGTCCCTTGTAGCCACGAAGTAATAACGGCCGGCGTTGGGAATCAAAATTGCCACGGAATTACTTCGGATGCTTTTGTCGTCGGGTATGCGCGTGGGGAACAGGCGCGACTCCATCAACGCACGACCATGCTGCATTTGGTCTCCACCAGATTGCTCAATGCCCTCGGCCCCAAGGCACAGGGGAGGATATTGAGCCCCTTGCCGCGCTTTGCAGCGAACATCTACCAAACCGAGTGATGCCCATCAGTGTGACCGAGCGTTCCTGCGAATAGATTTCAATAAAGTGGATGTCGCCCATCACGGCCGATACTGCGGTCAAGTCCTACCAAAGGTCGAAGGGGAAACCGGTGATGCTGCCCAGGGTGCCGGACACGGTTACGCCGCCGTGCGTGTCCACGCTGAGATTGGAAGGCACTTCAGACTTCAGCCATGTAAGATTAAGGTTGCAAGGTCCGGGGAATGCGGCGAGGTCCTGCGGACGAGGGCAGTCGGTCTTGAGCGTGGCGGCAAACGTGCCTCCAAGGCCGAAATTCCATCCGAGCCCTTCACGGCCCACGTTTACGTTCCACGCAAGTCTCTGGTAGGCGATGACGTTTCCGAAGGGGTCTTTCACTTCCTCCCATTCCGTGTCACTGCTGACACTCAACTGCAAGGAGCCACCTGCCTGCCATCGGAGGCTACCGGTCGAGAACATCTTGGCGCCTACGGTAAACGAGCCCGAGGCCTGCACCAATTGAGGGCTGAAGTGCAAACCATTCGCAGCAAACCGGAACTTCGGCCCCCCGACCTCAACATCAAACCCGCTGGGATTGTAGAGATCGAATGACGTGCCGCTGAAACCTCCGGCGACCGACACCTCTGGCCCGAACGGCAACGAGATCCGCCCGGACAATTCCGCCGTGGGCGTGCCGCCATGTCGCTCGACGCGGAGGCGCGTCAGGTAAAGCGGGAGGGGAACATTGTCGAGGTTGGCGTTGTGCTCGACCTGGACGAGAAAATCATCGGGCGCGGTGGCCACGGCGCGCAGGCGTTGACCGAGTCCGCCACCCAACATTGGCGGCAGTAGGGCCACGCCGCCGATGCTGACAATGTCGCCGCCGGGGCCCGGCCGGTGCAGGAGCGACACGGTGCCGTTGGCCATGACCAGCCCGTAGGTGTTGTTCAGATCGACGAAACTGACGGGCGCGCTGGCTGAGAGTTCCAAAGCCCAGCCGCCGTCGCGATTGAGGACGCCCGCGATTTGCGGCCCGCCCGACAGCCCAATAATGGCGGGGAAATCAAACTGGCCCTGCAGCCGCAACGAGCCGCGCCCGGCGACGGCCCAGTGATTGGCCACGTCAACGGGAGACAGTGCGCGCGAGTAGATGGCGACTTCGTCCAATTGGCCTTCGAAGAATCTTTCCGCCACAGATGCATTGATCCTCGCTCCCAGGCCAATGTTGTTCGCGGAAGCGGCGTTAGTGCCACGGACGCTCTGCCAGGCCTCAAGCTGGCCATCGACGTAGAGCGCTTGCATCAGGCCATCCCAGGTGGCGATAACGTGGTGCCAGTCGGTGTCGCGGAACGAACGGCCTGACTTCAGGATCGGAGCGGGCGATCCATCCGGGCGCGTGAGACCGCTGAGGGTCCAGCCGAGATTCACCGGAGGCGCGAAACCTTGAGAGGCCAATCCGCCATGCAGCGCTAGGGACCACGCGCCAGCCTGCCCGGCTAGCGTCTCGTCGCAAGCTGAGAGGGGGCAAATGTCTCCGGCGCTGGTCCGTCGGAACCATAGTTCGACCGTGAAGCCATCGTTCGATGGCGAAAGTCCGCTGGGCGGAATCCTCACATGCCCGCTGGTGCCGTCGAATCCAGCGGCGGCGTTCCCGCTTGGACCGAAGGCACCTTCCAGCTCGCGCGTTGCGCCGCCCTGATACGTGCCATTCCGTTTGTTCTGCGTGTTCCTTCCATCCAGGGCCGAGGAGCTTCCGGCGCTGTCCGCCAGTCGCCAGTAACCAGCCGGATTGCTCCCGACTGTTGGCGGGCGACTCACTGCGTTGCCCGCGATGGCGACGCCATAATTTCCCGGTTCGTACTTCAACTGCGGCAGCACATCCTTCAGCGGGAAGTTCGGCGCGACGTTCAGGCTGGCCAGCGTCACGCTGGGCTGGAGCGTGAAGGGGCCGTCGGCCGGAATGTCGCCCTCCATCTGGAAGTTCGCGAACGGCAGCGTGAGTCCGCCCGAGAAATGCAACCGGAACGAACTGAGGTCCCAGAAGCCGCCGGACGCGATGAGGGAGGCGGGATTTCCCGGCCCGCCAAAATCAAAATCGAGCACCCGCAGCGAGTCGCCGCGGCTGGCGAGAGAGAACCCATTCTCATCCAGCGATGCGTCGAACTCGGCGCTCACAATGCCGGGCAGCGCGAGTCTGCCTTTCATTTGCACCGTCAGCGTGTGCTGCCGGAAATCACCGGCCACGTTGAAGTCAAACTGGTCGAGCCCGCCCAACTCGAAGCCACCCAGCGCGAGACCGGCGGGCCGTCCGTCAGTCGCGAACACAGAGAACACGTCGCCCTGCCCGAGCGAGATTTCCGGCAACGCCACCGTGAGGTTGCCGCCGTTCGGATGGAATCCGACCAGCCTGAGCTCGACGCCGCTGGCGGTGGGGCCATTGGCTGTGGCTTGGAAGGTGATGTCCCCGCCACCCGGCCCGCTCAGGCAGACGCGGTTGTCGAAAACACAGAACGGCGCGAAGCGGAGCATCCCGCTGAACTGCGCCTGGCCGGTGGTGAAGTCCACCGTCAATGTGGCGGAAGCGCCGCCTGACTCGCCGGTGATGGTGGCGCCGCCGCGATTGATCGTGACCGTGGCGCCCGCGTCCAAGATTCCGAGCGGTGGAAAAGCCAGACCGTTCGCGAGGTGTCCGTGGATGTTGAAGTCGCCGTCGGCTTCGAGGCTGATCATCAGATCGCCGCCCGCGGTGAACGGGAGTGCGAAATTCGGCGCGGCCAGCCCGCCGATCGTCTGTCCGGGCAGCAGGGTGATGTGAACAGCGCTGTTCAAGTCCACGTTCACCGTGGCCGTGAAATCGCCAAGGTTCCGCCCCGCGACGGTGAAGCTGGCGGCGGGCAGGTCTGAAACCTGGGCCCACGTCACGTTCCCAGTCTTGAGTTCGAGATGGTCCGATGGGTTCCCGTTGGCCTCGCGCAGTTCACCGGCGGCGCTCAACTGCTCCGGTGTCAGCTCCAGCCGCTCATTCAATCCGCCCGTGCCGTGCAGGGCGAGACTGGGCTCGATGAATGGCAACGCCAGCCGCAGCGGATCCGCCTTCAGGCCGATCCCGATCGAGGGACGTCCTTGCGGTTGGGGAAGCTCCTGAAACTCCAAGTCAACTCGGATGGAGTTTCCCGAGAGCGAGGTGGCCGTCACGGGACCGACGGCGACGTTCGCAAACTCTGTGTGCATCCGGAAGAACTTGGACGCAAGGTTGTCGAAATCCGCGTCGAGGTTGCCGAACGAGAAGCCGGGGAAGAGCGGCCGTCCGCCCGTCAGCGGCCCGGTGGGGAAGGTGACATTCCTCAGCCGTCCGACGATGCGCGGGACGGGCTGGCCGTTGAAGCTGTCTGGGCTGATGGACAATTCCGCGTCCGGGACCCCGAACTCCAATACTGATCTTGGGAAAAAGGTAAGCGCGCCTTTCGCCGCGACGCCGCCCTGCCGTTTCACCTGCTCGATCGGACCATCACCCGGCGTATCCGGCGCGTAGGCCGGCGAGAAGCCACAGAGACTCAAGACTGCCGAGTAGACCGGCACTCCAGGCAAGGCGACCGGAAATCCGGGGACGATGAGAGGAATTGGGACGGGACCTGCAGCACTCGGCATGGCTGTAAGAGTCGGCGTATAGACATCAATCGGTGGCAGTTCATTGGTGAACGCAAACTTTGGCAACTGAGTGCCCAGCGAGTCGCGGACCTTGGCGAGCAGCGCCTCCGGCGCGGGTGTCTGGCCGACCGGTGCGCGCAGGCTGGCGGGTGCGAAACTGAGATTTGTAATGATCTGCCTCTTGGTCGCTTCAAGTTCGGCGGCCAGACTGCTGAAGTAACTGATGATGTCCTGGGGAGGCACGTCCTTGATCTGCCAGTTCAATTGCAGAGACTGACCGACCAGTCCCGCGAGCCAGGAATCACTCGGCACGCTGAAGGTCAGGTCCGCGACGGTCGTGCCGCCCGGCGGTGCGTTAGTGGTGGCGGCAGGACGCCGCCGCGCGTTGATGGATCCGTTGGCGATGGGTATCCCGAGAAAGCTTCCGCCCAGGTTGCCTTGGAAGAAGGCGACCTCGGCTGGATAAAGATCGGCGCTGATCACGTTGGTGGGATCGAAGCGGCGCAGGTCATCCATCAGTTGCGCCGCGCTCAATGACCGCATCAGATTCCGCGCGGCGGCGGGGCCCTGGGTGCGCGCCGCCTCGGTCAGCACCGGCGGGTTGGGCGCGGGAACGTAAAAGGCCATGTAGCCGTTGGTTTCCAGCCGGAGAATGTGGTCGTTGATCAACTGCATCGCGGCGTTGAACTTCACCACGAGATCGCCGTCATTGATCAACGTTTCGTAGGTTGGCAGCCAGTTGGCCGGCGACTCTTGCAAGATTTTGGGCAGGGCGAGTTGCCCGCCGCCGACCAGGCCGCCGTGCGGAAAATAGTCGCTGCGCAAGTCTACGCGCGCGCCTTGCACGATGTTGCTGCGCGGATCACTGGGCGAGAAGATGCGGGCGAAATCACCGGCGTTCCCGAACCACGCGGCCGCGTTGCCCAAGCGCCCGCTGGTCGCGCCCGCCACCAGCACGTCCACGCGCGAGGGCAGGTTCTGCCCGCGGTTTTCCGGCGCAACCCAAGGCGTGGTCCGCAACGAAGGATGATTCAGCACGTCCGGGAGGATCATCCGCGCCGCCGCGTCCGCGACCGGCAGACCGAAGGGGTGGAATTCGTAATTGATGCTGTTGACCATCTGATCCAGCGCGGCGTCGGCCTGCTGGCGAAGGAACCCCGCCAGCCGCTCCGGTGATTCGAGCGTGCCGTCGAGTGAGGTGAGGAAGATGCCGATCGGATCAGGGATGGGCCGGTTGACCGCCCACGTCGCGCGATCACCCAGCGGCGGCGTCACAGAGAACAGGTAGGAGATAATGCCGGACGGCGAGCAGGCGAATCCGTATGCGATGTTCGTCTTCGTCAGCATCCCGGTGACGCGCATCTCGCCGCCGTAAATCGGCACAGGGAAACCGAAGAGCTTGGGATTGCTTCCGCCGCACAAAACGATCTTGGGCTGCATTCCGTTCCAGGTTTCCTGGACGGCCCCGCGCAGCAGTTCACCGAGGTTGCCGGGAATCGTGCGCGGATCCGCCGTGGGCAGCGTGGCAAAGAACGCGCCCATCGCAGCGAAACTTCTTTGCCGCGGCTGGAGCGAGATCACCTTGGCGATCATCCCCTCGGTATTGAGGCCGGCGAAGTTCTCCTCCGGCACGGCGCGCGTCAGCACGTCGCGCAACATCGGTTCGCCGATGATCCGGGCGAGTTTCGGGAACAACTCGATGAAGCCGGTCACGCATCCTGGGCAATCCATTTGCAAACGCAGGTCGCCGAATTCCAGCGGGCCGAGCGCGGCCACGAGGGTGCCGCAGGCGGAAGGATTCGGAGCGCCATTCGCGTCGGTGAAGGCGAGGAAGAGTTCCGCCTCACCAAGCGGAATGCCGAGGACATAGAGCGTGCCGATGGCACCGACCGTCCCGGCGGTGCTGCCGACCACGCGGCCTTCGAGGAAACCGAGATAGGAAATCGGCTGATAAGTCATCCGCCCGGCCAGGGCGATCGAGATGTCGGCGCAGGGCAGGCCCTGGTAGAGCGTGTCCCGCACCAGGCCGTAGAACTGATCCGGGCTCACGGACGCGAGCGCCTGATGCAAGGCATTCGAGGCGGCTTGAGAAGAGGCGACGAGCACGACCTCGCGCTGGGCATTGACCAATGCGACTTGGTCCGGCGTGAGCGGTCCGCTCGCCGCCGCGCTGGGCAGGAGCTGCCCGAGAACCTGTGCGACCCTTCCCGCCATTTGTCCGCAGAATCGCTCCACGTTCTGCCCTGCCTGATTCCAAATCTGATTCACTCGCTGCCGCGTGAAGCCGAGGCCGAGCGGCAAGTCCGCGTTGAGCGTCGCCTCGGGAATGGACGTGAACTTGAAGATGACGCGGTTGGGAAAATTCGCCCGATCCGGATGCGGCTGGCAGAGGATGTTGACGGTGGCCGGCGGGCAATCACCGGGACACGGAATGCCTTCGAGCACAGTACCCGAGGGACCAGCCTGGGCCGCGCCCAGCGCCGCAGCCGGAGCCGCTTTGGCCGCAAGCGGTGCGACGGGCGATGCCGGCACGGGGAAATCAATCGGCGGCGTTGGCGGTGGAAATTGACTGGCGAAAGCCGCGGTCCGCGCCTTGGCCTGATTCAGCAGGGCACGCACACTTTCCCACAATGGTGCTTGCGGCAGAATCGCCCCGCTCTTGAGGGTGTCAGCGCCTGTCGTCGGGTCAATATCGAAGTAGGTCTTGAAGTCGCAGGGATCGGAGGTGTTGAGGAATGCGACGCCGCCCGCCGCGCCGGTGACCAAGACACCGCCGATGGAGTATCCATCAAGCGGAATGCCGATGTCGCCCAGGTTCACATCAAGGCACAACCCAATCGGGCCATCCAGGGTGAAGGCCGCGTTATAGACCAGTTTGTAGCCCTGGTATCGGCCGCCGATTTTGCCGGCCATCCAGATGGGGCCGGAGCTCAGTCCACCGATCCGCAACTGCCCCGTCACGTCGGTCAACATCGCGATGGGCAGCTCATCCGTGACCACGGAGAGATCAAACCCGTCCAGATCCACGGAGGGCACACCGTTGGGATCGAAGACAATCCTCACGTCATTCACTTGGCCGGAGAGGATCGGATCCTCGGACGGCAGGCTGATCCCGGCCGAGAAACGAACTTTCAAATTCGACGGTTGGAACAGGTCAGGAAAAGGTGCGTCTGGATTATGGAAGCCGAAGCGGAGATTGGAGATCTGCATGGGCAGTGAGTTGGGCAGCGCCCAATCGTCCTGGGCATAGCTCATCGACTCGACCGAGAACCTGGGGAGCCGCGCCGGATCCGTGAAGGTGAGCTTCGCGTTCTGGAGACCAAACGCCGGGCCGTTGGGCAAGTCCAGCTTGCCTGACACGGCGATGTTGAACGGTTGTCCCGCGCCCGGCTGAAACAGCGCGTCCAGGTTGTTCAGGCAGAGGCCCACGTCCTTGAGGCTCGGTCCGCTGGTGCCCAACTGGACTTCGCTGATTGGCCCGATGCAGAAGCTCTCCAGGTGCGGCGTGATTTGAATCGAGTTCGGCTTGGGCCTGACTTCCACGCAACCTGGAATGGTCGAGGAGACGGCCCCGCCGCCCGCTCCGGTTGTGCCCATGATCTCACGCGGGATCGACACCCTCATGCCACCGTGGAGATTGAAGATGGGAAAACTATCCGTGTCCCGCGTGACCGTCAGCCCCGTGCCGGCTGGGCAGAAACTTCCGACCGGGTCAAAGCCCGATCCGAGGAGTTCCCATTTGAAGCCAGCCAGGTCCAGAACGGTGACATCGTGGCGCAATGACATCGTGCCGGTGGGCAGTCCCTTCAGGTCAAACCGGCCGTTGAGCAAGTCGATGAAGATGGGCCGTCCGCCTCCCGGGCGCGGCACGCGCAACGTGGCATTGACGTTCTCCAACCTGGGCGGCTCCGTGCCGGGAAACACCAGCGTGGCCGAGCACAAGTCCGCTTCGATCTGCTGCAAGCCGGGAAACTTGGCCCCAAAACCGGCGAACGCAATTCCGCCGCTCACGCTGAACACCTTCGTGCCGGCGTCGTAGCTGACCGTGATCGGTGCGCCCGCCGGAATGCTGACTTGCGGCCCGGTGCTGACCGGCGTGCCGGGCGGACAATTCTGCGGCGTGGCGGCGAAGAATGCGTCCTGCGGCAACCGCACCACGCCGCTCTTAATGGAGACGGTCGTCAAAATGTTCGGAGGCATTCCACTCACCATGGTCGAGACCAGCACGTCGTCCACGATCACTTGAAACATCTCCGGGCGAATGAGGCTGCGATCCGTTGGCAACGGCGTGTTGCGGTCCCTGCGCCAGAGGCCTGCCTTGGCACGAGCGTGAACTTCGACGCCACCCTCGTTCCCGGCCGCGAACCCCGCCCCGGCCGCGAACAGCACGAAGTCGTCGCAAAACGGTTCGTTGACGTCGCCATAGAAATCAAACCGCAGGCGCCAGACCGGCGGCAGGTTCGGATTCGCATTGGGCCGCAGTGCATAGGTCAGCGACGCCCGGGCGGTCTGGGTGTTGGGCGGCACGCCCTTGATCGCCGACCCGCTGCCACTCAACGTGAGCGTCCCGGCCTCCGGGTGCGCGGGGTCGAGGTGCCCGTTGGCCGTCAGCGTGCCCTCGAACATCGTGTCGTCCACGCCCGGCACAGGCACGCGCCCGCCCGCCGCGATCGAAAATGAGCCGTCGGTGGAAAGGCAAAACTGTTGGAGATCGAACCAACTTCCCGTGCCCAGTTCGGGGAATACCAGCCGCCCTCCCACACATCCGCCAATCACGGAAGTGCGGCGGTTGAAGGTGAATTCGCCGTGAACGTCCTCCACCTGCAGATCACCCGGGAGTTGCAGGTTGAAGGTGCGGGTTTGTGTCCGCACATCGTCGCGCAGTACTCCGATCAAGGTGGCGGTGGCGTCGCGGGTCAGGACGTACTGGGCGGTGAGAATCTCTTGAAATTGCGCGCTGCTCTGGTGGGCCTGGCTGCTCACGGCTTCCGCGAGCACCTGGCTGGCGCGCTGGACCAGCCACCACGCCCGGCGGGATTCCGCCACGCCCTTCAGTGCCACCGTGAAGGTGGTGAAGGCCGGGGTCTGCGAAGACTGGAGTTTGCCCAGCCATTCGGCCTTTTCCTCCGCGCTGAACGTCAGGTCCACCAGTTCAGCCAGTGACACAAACTCCTGGAGACGTTCCAGCGCGTCGCCGACGGTGAGGAGGATTTCGCGCTGGGCCTCATCGGCGAGCTGCTCAATGCGGCTCTTCGCCTGCACCTGGAGCAATGGTTTAATCTGGGCGAACGCCTGCTCCTGAAACGTAGTAAGCGGAACGGTTGGCGCGTAGAACAACCGAATGGGCTGCGTCACGGTGTTCAGTCCGGTCTTGTGGTCCTTGACCCACTGATCGCCGCGGGGACGAATGAACTCGTTGTAGAGCCGTTTCTCCGCGCCGGTCAATTGGCGCCGCTCGCCACGGTCGGAGAAGTCGCCGACGGTGTGAGCGTTGTCGCGCAAACGACCGACCAGCTGGTCGGCCGCGGCCTGGCTAGTCATCGTCTTGACCGTGCCATCGAAATCCAGCACCTGAATCTCCTGGGTGAGGTTGGCTTCCTTGGCGAAGGCGAGCGCCTTCATTCCCGGCGCGAAGGTCGCCTCGAAGATTTCCCACTCCGTCGCCATCGGAAGCGTAGCTGGCGATGCTGGCGCCGCGGCTTCCCGCTCCCGGATTTGCCGGACGAGATCATTGCGCATCGCGGCAAAGCAATGCGCAATGGCGTTGTTGAAGCGCAACGATTCATCCACCCCGGGCTGGAGCAGATCCAGCGCTTCTTTCTGGATGCGGAGTTCCGCCGCCAGGTTGATCGCATCCTGATACCGCACCTCGGCAAACCGAGTCGCATCCACCACCAGGCCGGTGTTTGGATCCAAACCCGCTCCGGCCAGCGTGCGGCCGCGGCTTAGCAGGATGAACTGCGTGAAAGCCGGGCGGCGATCCGGGAGACACTCGACTTCGTTGACAGTCTGCACGCGGATCAGTTCCACAACTGTTTGCGCGACCAGCGAGGCCGACCCGGGATCTTCGAGAATCTCCGGCATTTCGATGGAGTGGAACAATACATCCGAAATGGGACATGCGATTTCTTGAATCTGCGGCTTAACCAGGACGTTCTTCACCGCTTCAGTCTGCTCGCTGACGAGATTCCGATACTTCGCGATGAACGAGTTCCGAAGCGGCTGCAAACTTGCCAGGGCTTGGCGCACCGAAGCCCGGCGGGCTACGCGCTTCTCTTCAATCTCCTCCGGGGTTGGCGGGTTCGGCGGGTCCGGCGGCGCCAGTTGCTGCTCGAGTCGAGCGGCAACCTGACGCGTGTTGGCGGCAGCGCGGGCCAGTTCGCGCGCGAGGTTTTGGCCCAGGTCGATGACGGCATCCGTGGCTTGGTCCAGGGTTTGAAACCCGAGCAACGAGCTGTTGATGGACAACAATTCCAGAGCCTTGCCGCCGGCGATCAGCGGATCGAGATCGACCGACACCCGGGGATCGCTGAACTGGGGCGGCGTTCCAATTTGCGCCGGGGCCACAAAATCGGGATCGGCCAACGGTTCCAGCGTGCTGCCCAAGGCGCGCAGATATTCCAAGGCCAGTTGTTGGGTGTCCTGGGGAAGGCTCGCCAGCGCGGCGACGTCCGGGACATTCATCGTCAAAGTCAGGTTCGACGCCAGATTGAACCGCACCCCACCCATGGCCGCGCCGAAGCGATACGTGGGATCGTCGAGCGATGCCCAGGCATCCAGCCAGATTCCATTCTTCAGGCGCGCGGAGGCAAATCCTTCCAGCGTGACGTGCCCGTCCAGCTTCCGCGCGAAGTGCAGCGGGCGGCGCCTGGGCACGGTGAGGTTGATCAACCCGCCTTCGCCCGGAATGGACACCGTGCCCCACGCGCTCACATCAAAAGCCCCGCCAGTGTCGAACGTGCCGTTGAGCACTTCCAACGTCCCGTGAACTTTCGGCAGGACCAGTTTGCCGGTGAAAGCGCCGCGCAGGCGCTTCGTGGCGGTGTTGTAACGCAGTTCGCCGGTCGCATTGTCGATGCGAAATCCCTGCGGCAACGCTATGCCCGCGAGGGCGAGGGCCGGATTACTGGAGCGACGCGCCTCGGCGGCGAGCCAAAGCCCCGCGCCGACAGTGTGGGCAGACTCGAGCAGGCGCGCCGCTTCCACCAGACAATCACGCCGGAAACCTCGCCACTGCTCCTGTTGCGTGAAGACCGCACTTGCGCCCAAAAGCCGAGCCCGCTCGGCCTGCCACAAGAGCGCTTCCGCGGCGACATGCAGCACCGACCAGTCGCTCGCGGCCACTGCCCGGTTGCGCAGGCGCGTGACCCCGAGAGTGAAGCGGTTCTCCAGCCGCCAGAGGCCCAGACCGGCCTGGTTCAGACGCAGGCGCAGTTCCTCGTGGGCCAGCCCGCTTTGCACGAACGCCAGCAGGTCCGGCAGCGTGAAAGCAGATTCCACTTCCAGTCGCGACATGGACTGGACCAGCCGGTCTCCGAGCTTGGAGTGACGGACGACGAGTCCGGGCGGCGGCGACTGTATCCACGACGGCAGGCTGTCGAGCATCCGTTGCACCCGTAGAAAATCGTCGCGCAGTTGATCCACGCGGCGGCTGGTGATTTCGTGCGACAACTCGGCTTCGTCATCGATTCGGAAAGCCAGGTTGAATTTCTCCTCCAGGATGGCGAGCGTCGGCAGGCCGGAAACGTCATCCAGAATGCCGGACTGGACGAGCGCCATGAGATCGAGCGTTTGTTCGGCCAGGAGCAGGAACGTGCGCCGGTCGTTCGCCGCGATGGCGCGGGTGAGCTTCCCTTCGATGTCCGCCCAGACCTGCCGGTCCAGTTGGCTGAGCGCCTCGCGCATGGGTGCGCCCAGATGATCCGACGCGTCGCCCAGTTGCTGCGCGGTGGCGTGGTAGATGAGCAGTTGCCGGAGGTGGTCGAGCGCCTCGGCGCGCGGCATTCGGGCAACCGCCGACTGTGGCGTGGCGGTGAACTGTCCCGGCGTCACGCCGAGCCGCGCGCAGTAGGCCGAGGCCGAGCAGCGCACCAGCGCGATGGTGAGATTCAAAAGCTCGGTGTCGGTTCCCGGGTTGGCCTGTTGCAACACCGTGTAGGTGCGCAACACGTTCGTCGCCGCCGCCATCAGCTTGGTTGGAGCCAACGTGGCGCAATTCGCCTTGCGCCAAACACGTTTGGCGGCGGCCATCGCCCGGTCCACTGCGAATTGATATTCCGGCTGGGTCCTGTCGCGGAAGCGCAAGCGCACCGCGTTCTCCAGTGTCACGCTGATTTGCAAAAGGTCCTCGGAACTTTCAGCGGCTTGCGCGTGTTCCTTGGCAGCGGCCCGCGCGGCGGCGGTAGCCTCCGGTCCCAAGCCGTGCTCGGCCACGCAGGTCCAGAATTCCAGCAAGGCTGCCGGCCCGACTTCGAAGGCGGGCGTGGCTGGCGTCGGGGCGTCCGGGCCCGTCGCGTCGCCGACCGTGAGCGCGGCAAAGTTTCTGGTCGCGCGTGCGAGGCAGTGGAGTTCTTCCGTCAATAGATTGAGAGCTTCTTCGGTCGCGCCCGGCGGGACAGCGGGCGGGCGCGGCAGCAGGTCGACGGCGCCCAGCAAGGGCGGCACTTCCACCCGGCTGGCCGAGAAACGCAGCGCATAATCCGGATCGTCGAAGCTGAACTCCGTGGCGAAGCGCGGGCCGTTGGGGAATTCAAGCGTCCCGCTGCCGCCGATCGCCACCGTGTTATCGCTGCGTAGTTCGAGCCAGAGCGGGCGCTGCGCCGGAATGCGCAGCATCGGCGGCGTGCTCGTTCCGTCTGGCAGCGGGAAATCGCCGTGGAAGGGAATGCGCAGTCGGCGGCCGTTCAGGTCGAGATGGAAATTCGCGAAGTCGCCCGAACGCCCTGGCAGGGCCAGCGGCAGCGGCGTTCCGTTGCGTCCGAGCCAGCTCAACTGCGCGTTGCGAATGCGGTCGCTGTCAAACGTGCCTTCCAGCAACTGGAGGCGGAACGCGCGGAAGCAAACGATTTCGACACCCGAGTTGGCCGGGCGTCCGAGCAGGGTTTCGAGCAGGCGCACGTCCGCTGGACCGACCGGCACGTCGAGGTCCGTGGGCGAGTGAATGTGATGCACGCCGTTGTCGCCCCCGGCAAATTGCAGGAACGAATCAGGGCCAAAGAAGATATCGATGTCTCGGGCGCGTAAAAACGTTCGGTTGGTGAACTCGACCGCCTGTGCGCCGTTCGGGAAACGGATGATCAAGCCGTTGCCCTCCGCCAGCTCATTCCCGGCGACGCGCAGATCAAACGCGCCGAAAGCACCCGAGTTCGTGTCGAGAGACGGCAGCAGGCCGGTTTGCGGCTCGCCATTCTGCGCGAGACCGACAAAGCGTGTGCTGTCCGTGAGCGACCACGCGGCGGACGGGTTCGCGGCGATCTCGACGATGCGGTAGAACGCGCTGGGATGTTGCTGCGAGTCGAGGTCGACATAGGAATGCGGTTGGCCGTCGCCGAGGAACTCCGCCACCACACGCCAGCGCCGATCCAGCGCGGCGGCCAGATCCACCGCTCGTTCCACTCGATATAGTCGTCCGGTCAGGGTCGGCACGCGCAGTTCCATCGCACCGGAAGTCCGGGACACGATGTCGCCTTCGTTGATGCGCAAGCCGCCGGGCGGTGCGACGCCGTCCCGCACCTGCACCAGCGCCTCGGGGCTGGTGATACTGCCGCCGGCGCTGGTGGCCTTCACGCGGTAGACGCCCGCCTGCGTTGCGGATGCGTTTATCCGCATGAGATAACTGTTCGTCTCGTTCGGAAGTTCCACGCCGTTCAACGACCAGAGAAACGTGGCCGCGCGACGCGTCTCCGCCTGCAACCAGATCGTGCCGCCCAGCGGCACCGAGAGGCCCGTCGGCACCTGGGCGAACTCGGGCGGGACTGCTGTGACGTGCAGAGTGCAGCTCAGCGTGGCGGGATGATTCCCCGCATCGAAGGCGTTGATCGAAAACACAAAATTTCCGGACACCTCGGGCGTCCCTTGCAGCACTCCGCCCGTGGTCAACGTCAGGCCTTGTGGCAACGCGCCCCCGGCGACGACGTAGCTGGCCGGTGTCCCGCAGAATCCGCCCGCCACGCTGGCGCTGTATGGCGCGCCCTCCAGCCCGGGCTGCAAGGTGAAACCCGGCAACGCCGTTACCTTGCTCACCACCACCATGAACGTGTTCGTGCTGCTCATCACGCTCGTGCCGTTGTCCGACACCACGGTCGTGAAGACGTTGGTGGTCGGTCCTGTCACGACCGGCGAAGTCCAGGTGATGACGCCTTGCGCGCTGATGCTGGCTCCCGGAGGCGGCGCGAGCAGCGTGTAGGTCAACGAGTTCGTGAGATCCGCGTCCGTCGCCGCGTTGGTGATGGTGAGTGAAACCGATTCGCACGCCGCGAGGCTCGGCGGCGAGAGCAACACCGGTCGCGCGTTGCGATAGAGCGAACCGCACCCATCCAGCGTGCCGGCAAAACTGTTGGTGCCGTAACCCACCATGGCGATGCGGCCGCAACCGCCGGTGGCGGTCGCATAATTATTGGTCCCCCCCCGCGCCTCAATGACTCCGCTGCCGGAGAACGTGCCTCCGCTCAACTCCACAAAAATGCTCCCACCGCTCCCACCGCCACCGGCGTTTTGAGGCCCGCCGTAGAAGAAATTCCAAGTGTAACCACCATTGGCCCGCAGCGCCCCATCCACCACCAGGCTCTGCGCCCGGAGATGAATCCGCCCGCCGCCATTGCCGCCACGAATGGCGTCCCCGCAGTTATCTGTGCAACCGGATCCGGCCCCGCCGCTGCCCAAGTCCACCGGTGCCGTGGCCGATCCGTAGATCGGATTCGGGCCCGGCCCGGCGCCCAAACTGCCGTAGCTGCCGCCGCTCTGAGGGGCCGAACCTTGCGCGGGCTCTCCTACGGGACCGCGCGTCTTCCCGTTGAGCCCAACAAAGGCCCCCTGATTCCCGCCCAGATAACCTTGCGCCGTCACATCGATTCGTCCGCCGGCTTGAACCTCCAGCGTGCCCACGACGTTTATCTGCATCCCCCGAAGTAACCCTTGCGAGTGCCAAATCGCCCCGTTGGTTTGCACCGTCACAGACTCAATCCAGTCGTCGGGCCGGCTGGCCCCCTTGACCACCCCGTTTTGCATCAGGCTCATGCCCGGTCCGACCACCAAAGCATCCTCCGCCATTGCCAACGTCCCGTAGTTGTAAATCGTCCCGCCGTTGGTGGTCGCGCTGAAGGAACTGAACACGTTGGTCGCGTTCGCCGCAATCGTCAGGCTCGACCCGTCCAAACGCAGATGCCCGCCCGCACCCGTCGCCTGCGTGAAGATCGTTCCGGCCCGCCCAAGCATGCCGCCAAAGGCGCTGCTGCCAAACCCCGTGATCGCAATGCGGCCACCGCCGCCCGGGACGGTGGCCGAAGCATTCGTGCCACCCCGCGCCTCAATGACTCCGCTGCCGGAGAACGTGCCTCCGCTCAACTCCACAAAAATGCTCCCACCGCTCCCACCGCCACCGGCGTTTTGAGGCCCGCCGTAGAAGAAATTCCAAGTGTAACCACCATTGGCCCGCAGCGCCCCATCCACCACCAGGCTCTGCGCCCGGAGATGAATCCGCCCGCCGCCATTGCCGCCACGAATGGCGTCCCCGCAGTTATCCGTGCAACCGGATCCGGCCCCGCCGCTGCCCAAGTCCACCGGCGCCGTGGCAGATCCGTAGATCGGATTCGGGCCCGGCCCGGCGCCCAAACTGCCGTAGCTGCCGCCGCTCTGAGGGGCAGAACCTTGTGCGGGCTCTCCAACGGGACCGCGCGTCTTCCCGTTGAGCCCAACAAAAGCCCCCTGATTCCCGCCCAGATACCCCTGCGCCGTCACATCGATTCGTCCGCCGACGGTAATCGTAACCGCGCCATCCACGGTCAGGTTCACACCGTTTGTGTCGCCTTGGCTGTGGGTCACTAACCCGTGAACCGTCAGCGACGCCAGATGGTGATGACCGGCGACAGTGAGTGCAACGCCGCTGTTCACGATCACATCCTGGTATTCCAGACTCGTGTCGGCGGGTCCCACAAATGTGTTGTTGACGATCACCGCGGTGGCGGCGGGTGACGGCCGGGCTCCAACCATGACTAGGAGGAGTGCTAAACCTGCGAAAGGGGCATTTTTCATGGCGCTGCAAGGATTTGCTATGTCCGGCAAGTCGCCCCTGTCGTGTGGGCAGGTGCGGCTCTCGGTTGTTCAACGGGAACGGCGCGCCGCAATGACCAAGAAAATGGAGAAACTTTGGCGGACGAAGCGCCGATTCACTCCTCGACCGTGATGGCGAGGAGGAATGGGGCGGGGGTGTTCATGGCGCTGATGAAATCGAGGCTCGTCACCACCGTGTCCGGGCGCGGGTTTTCCCAGGTCCAGTGGAAGAGTTGCAGGGTGCAGCCAAAACTGCGGGCGTGATCATTCTGCCCCGTCCAGGCCGCGCGGGCTTGGCGAAGCGTGACGGGATTCTTCGCATTCTGCCAAAAGTCGCCCAACTCTTCGCCGACACGGAGGCGGGCCGTCTCGCGTCCGCCGTCCGCGTAGAGGAATTCGTAGCGTCCAGCCTCCACACCGTGCCGCCTTTCATCCCCGCCGTACGCTGTGAGGAAATGCAGCCGCCGGCAGGCCACGCCTACTTTGATCTCGAGCACGGCGGCGGGGTATTTCGGGTGGGTTTTGCGCAGTTGAGCGCCAGAGAGCTGGATCAAGGCCCGGATGTCCCACGTCACGCCGTCGAGCGTTTGGAGGCCGGACGGCAGGGAAGACAAGCTGTTGTCTCTCGCCAAAGTATCTAACCAGTTCTCGGTCAGCATGGCGTTGAAGTACGGTTCTAGATCGATTTGGGCGGCGGTGGCTTCCGGGGAACGTGGCGGGTAAGGGCGGGGCATGGGGCTGGAAGTTTGCTCAGCGAGGCGGAACGCCCTCCGTGCCGGGGTCGCTGTGCGCGCCGCGGACAAGGCCAGGTTTGGCGGACCTTCCCAGTCCAACTTCATCTCGCGCAGGCGCGCACGGAGCAAGGGCAAGTTCCACACGAACGGACCGAGATCCGTGTCTGCCAAGAGCCAGCGCCCGGCGTGGTCGAAGTGCAGGGAAACGATCCCGGTCACCTCGGGCAGGGGCGTGAGCCGGGCGAGTTCACGCCCTGTGGCCGCTTCCAGCAGACGAACCACGGTGCTGTTTGTGAGTACCGCGAGCAGCGTGCCATCGCCGGAGAAAGCGGCCGGGCTGTCGGGGATGCCGGTGGATTCACACTCGAACCTGCGGACGAGCGGCCAGTTGGTCGGGTGGCCTTGGACGGCATATTGCCGGTATTCTCTGGCCCCCGCGACCAACATCCACCTCCCGTCACCACTGAAATACGCGGCGCAGTTGCCCATTGGAATTTTGCGCACAGGCTGGCCGTTGGTCGCGGACCAAATCCAGAACGACGACCGGTTCTGCCCAGAGTTGTCCCAATAGCCGGAGGCAACCCACTGGCCGTCCACGCTGAAAGCCGCGTTGGCAAACAAGTTTTGGCCCCTGAGGTGGAGGTCGAGCCGGCCCGAGTAAAGGTCATGAGCATCGCCGCCGCCAGACTGGTTCACCAGGACGCGCCGTGCATCGGCGCTGAGGGCGAAGCCTTCCACACCACCCACAGATATGACGCGCTCTTTGGCCGGCTGCCAGCCCTCGCCTGGCAGAGCGTTCGTCCAGAGCGCGATGCCTTCTCGGCTGGCGGTGACCAGGTGCCGTCCGCCCAGGAACTGGACGGCCTTGAGGCCGCTCAAGTTCATCTCAGCTAGTCGCCGGCCCGATGCGACTTCCCAAAGAACGAGGCTGGACGAACCGTTGTGGCTCGCGAGAAATTCGCCGTTGGGGCTGAGTCGCGGGTATCTGACCTTCATGCCCATGCGTGGATGAAACAGGCGCACTTCCTCCGGCTGATGCACGCGAAGCCGGCCGAGGCTTCGCGGATTCCAAGCAGCCAACCATCGGCCGTCGGCGCTGAAACCCCTCGGCTCCGCACGGGCGGTTTCCAGAAGGGCCACGCGGGCCAGTGGATCCCACAGACGCAGGACTTGGTCGAATGACTTGGTGGCCAGAAGGCACTCGTTCGGATGGAGATATACTTGCACGCCTTCGCGGCGGTGCCCGGTGAGCGTCTCAACCTTATCGGAGAGCACATCCCAGAGGTATGCGGTCTTGTCTTCACAACCGATGGCGAGGAGCGGTTCAGTCCGGTGCCATTCGAAGCCGGAGCTGGATTTGGGCAGGGTCAGCGTGCCAACGCGCCTCTGATCCGACAGACGCCATACCAAAACTTGATTACCTGAGGTCGTCGCAAGCATCTCAGCTCTGGCGGAGAATTTCATTTCGGCTCCGCGAGATAACTCGCCGACGCGGCCCGCCTCGCCGGTGCCTTCCAGTTTGCGCCACGCGATCTCGGACTCCGAAACTGCGTGAGCAAGCCAGTGCCCGTCCGGGCTGAGATTGGCCCGAAGTTGGGAGCTCGAAGTCTCGTGACGGATGAGCGTGTCGAAGAGAAGCGCGCCGGTGCGCGCATTCCAGACGTGATAGCGACGAAGGTCACGCGTGAGCAGATGGTCGCCCCCGTCAGCGAAGCTCATGCGAAGCAGCGGCAATTCATTCGTGAGCGTGATCAGCAACTCTCCACCGGGGAAGCGCCGGATTTCAATTCTCCCATCGGGTTGCCGCAGCGCGATGCGTTCGAGGTCTGCGTCGAGCGCGGTTTCCACCGCGTTTGTTGGAATGGTCATCCAGGATCCAACATCCTCCAAGTCCGTCAGAGCCATCGCTGCGACGGCTTCCTCGCGCAGTTCCGGGGTCGGGCGAATCTCCGCTGCCGTTCTGAGGGCCTTGAGCGCCTCGACCCGCTGGCCGGGGCGATGGCTGACGCGCAAAGCGTGGGCACGATCGTAATTCGCCTGCCAAAGCGCGTCGCGCGTCTGGCCGAGCGCGGCCACGGCATCGGCCGCGTGGCGGTTGGCCCGCCGCCATTGCGAAAAAATCCCGGCGGTGCCGACAACGAACAGCAACGCGGCGACCCCCGCGAGCGCGGCAACCGCAGGACGGCGCCGGACCCACTTGGCAAGCCGCTCAACAGGTGTGCTGGGTCGCGCAAAAATCGGCTCGTGGTTGAGCCAGCGATCCAAATCCTCCGCCAGCGCCAGCGCAGAGGCGTAACGCCGGGCCGGATCCTTTTCGAGGCACTTGAGGCAGATGGTCTCCAAGTCCTGATTTGCGATTTTCGATTGACGATTGACGCGCCGCTCCTCACTGGCGTGCGCCAACCGCGGATCGTCATTCGTCAATCTTCCGGGATCGGATTCCATCACTTTCCGCATCACTTCCATCGCGCTCTCGCCCTCGAACGGAGGACGACCGGTGAGCAAGTGGTAGAGAATCGCTCCAAGGCTCCACACGTCCGATGCGGTAGAGATGCCCTTATCACCCCGAACCTGCTCCGGAGACATGTAGGCGGGCGTGCCGATGGATGAACCGCTGTGAGTCAACGAACTCTCCACGCCGAGTTGCCGCGCCAGGCCGAAGTCGGTGATGTGCGGCTCGCCCTGCGCGTCGAGCAGAATGTTGCCGGGCTTCAAGTCGCGATGCAGGACGCCACGTTGATGCGCGTGGTGAACGGCGCGGGCGATTTTGATGAAAGGCCGAAGGAAGAATTCAGGAGTCGGAAGCGATTCGCCGCCCTTCCGCATTCGATCCGCCAGCGTCCCGCCTTCGACCAGCTTCATCGCATAGAACGGCCCGTCCGCCGTTTCGCCAACTTCGTAAATGGGAACGATATGCGGATGATCGAGTTGCGCGGCAAGCGCGGCTTCGGCGAAGAAACGTCTGCGCGCCGCCTCACCAACGAAGCGGCTGGCGAGGATCAACTTGACCGCCACGTCGCGATTCAACCGCTGATGGCGGGCACGATAAACCACACCCATCGCGCCGCGCCCAAGTTCCGCGCCCAGTTCGTATTCACCCAGGTTGGGGGCCGTGCTGGGGTTGGAGTTAATCGTGTCACTCTCCATCTCTTCTCGCGTGTCCAACAGCAACCGCCCCGCGCAGCGCGGGCAATGCTCGCCCAAAACCGAACGAGCCAACGGACTGTTACAGCGGGAACAGATCGGATTCATGCTGGCCTGGTCGTTCATCGGCAAAAGCGACGCCGGATGACACGAAATCTCAGTTAAACAGCTCGCGCAATTCCATTTCTGCATCACGGGCCGCGGCCACCGTGTGCGCGGCTTCTTCCACCAACAGCTCGCGGGATCGCAGTCGCAGACGCCGCACACTTTGTGCGATGACGTTCGACTTTACTCCTAACTCTGCGGCGACGTGGTCGTATTCCCCCGGCTCAACCTCCCTAGCGAGAAACGATTTTATCCGCGTGAAGAACTCACCTTTTCCCGACTGGACCTGCTCATTTTCTAGTCGTTGCATCACTTGTTCAAAGAGCGCCGCTGCCCAACGCCGGTCGAATGCCTTGTCCGGAGTTTCATCGGTCGTCGGCTCTATGGCCAGCCGTTGCTCAGCCTCCTGCGCGTCGAGTTGGACCAGCGGGACGCCATTCCCGCGTTTGACCGCGCGATTGCGGGCTAGTTGGTCGTTGAGAAAATAATCCAGTGAGGTCAGTAGAAAAGTCCGGAACCGTCCCTTTTCCGGTCCCGCGCTGGCAATCGATTGCCTGCGCAAGAGCATGGCGAAAAACTCCTGCGTGAGATCTGCTGCGTCATCGAGCGAGTGGCCGCGGCGACGAACATGGGCGTAGAGCGGATACCAATACGTCGCGCAGAGCTGTCCCAAAGCGGCAGTGGCCGCCGGCGAATGCGCATCCCGCGCGTGGAGCACCGCGCTCCAGTGTGTCGTCGTGAAAGCCGCATTGCCCTGATTCTCTCCCATGAGTCGTTTTCCAAGAATGAGCGTCCATTCCTAAAAGTCGAGCTATCTGCGAGGATGGGCTCGCAGGTATCTCACCCCCCCTGCGATATCCCTCAGGTCTCGGTCGATCGTTCTGTCCTGAGCACTGGAATAGGCGTTGCGAAACACCCGATACGATATTCTTCGAACCACGGACCGTTGGCGTCTTTGCCGTCTATTCACTCCTCAGCGCTCAGCCGAAAAGATCAGCTGATGCCCGGACTGTCGCCGTGGGCCCTTGCGCCACTTTTGATCGGTGCCTCTTCGGTGGGCGTGTGGCTTTGGCGTCGGCGTTCGCGAGGAGGTTCCGCGTGAGGATTCTCCATCCTCGATGGATGGCCCAACCAGCCGGCCGCACCAAACCCCGCGATTGCGTCTCTGTTCCGTGCTCGACCCCACCGGTGCGAGGGTCGGTGGGCCGGATCGTTGGTCCTCGGCGGCGCGCTCGACTTACATCAGGATTCGTTGCAGAGTCTGCCTATGAAATGATTCGATCGGCGGACCAGACGATTGGGGCGAAGCCGGGGCGTCTCGGTTCCGCTTCGCGGTTCACGCCCGCGGCCCGGCGTGCCTGCACGTGGCGTTCGGCGCCAACGCCACTCGCCGTGTGCAAACCAGCAATCGCCGCTGGCGGTGAACTAAAACCGTGATGAAGCGCGCCTTGAAATCTCTCGATTTGCTGACCCTGCTCATGGCAGTCGCGGCTTTGTCGCTGCGCGCTGAGATTATCTGTTGGCCGCTACCAGCACTGGATTTGGCGAAGCAGCGAGGAACCGGCATAAACTGCCTTCGCAATCTCCAGCAACTCCGGTTAGCTGGAAGCGTTTGGTCATCCGAAAACGGCGGCCGCTGTCCCCAGCAAATTCAGGTCTTCACCAAATACCTGAACTCACCTGCAGTCCTCGTTTGTCCCGCCAATGTCGGCCATCAAGCCTCGACCAATTGGGATGCTTCGGATTGGGGGGTGATCGACTATGAATGGATCTCCGAAGCCAACTGGAGCAATCCGGACGACATAGCCTGCAAGTGTCGCCTCCACAACAACGTCGTTCGGGTGAGCGGAGCGGTGGACTGGTTACCGTTCGGGTATCGCAGCGGATGGCCCGCGGTTATCGCCGGCCCACTGGATCAGCACGTGACTCCCGGCTCGGAGGTTCGATTCGAGGCCCGAATTGCTCCCGATTCCCTGCTGCCGGTCAGCTATCAGTGGCGGAGAGAACATCTATATTACGTGACGAATGTGACCTTTGTTGCCGACCCGGATGATCCGGAGGGCGATTATTGGACAACGAACCGGCGAGCCAACTTCGCGGTCACAATCCTCGGCGGACAGACCAATGCCAGCTATGTGATGGCTGACGCCCAGACCAACCATTCCGATTACTACAGCGTGGTGGTCAGTAACAGCCTGGGCGCCGCGGCATCACATGACGCCCGTCTCGTGGTCGATCCCTCCGTGAGTTCGGAAGCAATCAGCGGCTACTGGCAGGCTGCGAATTGCGTCAACAATTTGAAACAGATTGCGCTCTTCGGGCGGATGGCGGCCTCAGACGACGATGGGCAGCATCTGCCGCAGAGCCTTTCCGCCATGACCAACTCCTACGGTCTGCCGGTCTTCGGGTGGCCCATCGTTCTCTACTGTCGATTCGATAGCGCCAGGACCGCTCCGGCGGATTGGACCGGCGTGGACTTTGCAAACACGAGCTACGAGGTACTTCCGGTCAAACTTCCGGCCGATGAAGATCCGTCTGCGCCCTTTTGCCGGTGCAAAGTTCACGGTTTTTACGCGCAAGCGGATGGGCAAGTGGTTTGGCAACCTCATTTCGACGGCATCCGATTGCTGGCGAACAATGCGACCGAACTGAGTGTCACCGTTTTTGCGGGGCAGACCAATCTGCTGGAAGCGTCCACCAACCTTGTTGACTGGACGACGTTAGGCCTCGGCCCTTCGATGAACGGAAGCTTCTTATTCTACGAAACCAACCGCCACCCTCAGCGGTTTTATCGGATTCGTACGGAGTGAGGGACTTCAGAAATTCCCGATGCAGACGCCGCCTAACACAATAACTGGAGCCAACAGCCGCCGGCGTTCGGATCCGACTTTGCTCGACAGTGGCCGCGCTGCCGTTGCAGACGCGAGCGCGCCGTCGGCGGCGGCAGCTCAGTTCCATCGTTCGGGTAAGGCCAATGCGGAATGAAGCGGACGTTGCCCAGCCGGATTGTGCGCCTCGAGGACGGATTATGGCGAATCCGCGGAGACGATGGCGAGTTGGATGGAGTGGAGCAGGACCAGTTGGAGGATTACTTCACTCAGATCGGAATGCCCTATCAAATGGTGGATGGGCGGGCCTGCGTTCCGGGCCGCGTTTCATGGGAGTGCCTGGATGAGAGCTTGACCCATTTTTATGATGGCCGGGCAGAAGTGTTTCCGTTTTGATCCTGTCGACATCGCACGCGCATGAAGAATGACCCTGATGGCACCAATTGGCAGCTTTCGGTGCGCCGTCGCGTCACTGGCGCGCCTCGCGTATTCGTGCAGCGGTCATCCCGGCAGTTCACCGCCGAGGAAGAGCGTCGAGTCGTGGCTGTGTTTCACGGATGGAGAGGATTCACCGAGTGATGATGATGGTTCCGGCCAAAAAGCCGTCTTCACCGAACCCGGCGACCGCGCTCTTGTTTCATTTCGAACGCCGCAGGCGCCGGGACGGTGAGGCGGGTCTTGGGGCGATCCCGGATTGAGCTTTCACCCGGAACCCCGCAGCGCCGTCCGCGGTTGCGCACCGCAAGGATCGGCCGCTCGCGCCAGGGCACCGCTGTTTTTCTGAGCTTGGCCCAGCCCTGCTCAGGCAAGCAGCGGGCCGCCGGCTTGCGCGTTGACAGCAAAATGCATTCGGGCAGACTGCGATACGAACCGCCATGGCCGAGCCAGTTCCAGAACCTTTCTCACCTGCTGGACGCGACGGAGCCGGGTCATGCTTTGCCACGACGCACTGGAGCGCGGTGCTCGATGCCCAGCGATACGATGGCGCCGCCGCCGCCGCGGCGCTCGAGACGCTTTGCCGGACCTACTACTATCCCCTCTACGCATTTGTCCGACGCCACGGCCATCAACCCGCCGACGCTGAAGATCTCACGCAAGAATTCTTCAGCCGGTTTGTGGCTCGGGATTATCTGGCCAGCGTGAATCCACAGAAGGGCCGTTTTCGCTCGTTTCTACTGGCGTGTCTCAAGCATTTTCTCAGTGTGGCCCGCACGCGCGAGGGAGCCATGAAACGTGGAGGGCGCCAGACCTTTGTCCCGCTGGATGATCCCGGGGTTGAAGGGCGTTATCTGGCGGAGCCGCCGTCCGAGCGTCCAGTCGAGGTTATTTTCGACTGTGGCTGGGCCACGACATTGATGGAACAAGCGCTGGCAGGTGTGCGCACGGAGTTCGAACGCGAGGGCAAACGCGAACAGTTCGACCGTCTGCACCCCTTTCTCTCGCGGGAACCTGTCGATGGCGAATACGCCGCACTGGCGGCCGCGGCCCAAACCACGACAGGCGCCATCGGGGTGGCCGTGCATCGCCTACGCCAGCGTTACGGTCAGCTGGTGCGGGCGGAAGTCGCCAACACGGTGGCCCAGCCGGCCGACGTGGAGGACGAGCTCCGCTATCTGTTCGCCACCCTCACGGCACCGCCTTCGTGAGGTGGCACGGGCCTCGGCGATTTCATCGACCATCGCATTCGTGTAATCTCGGCCCGCCAATTGTTCTTTAATCGATGAACCATGGTGTCCCCTTCTGACCACGGCGCGTGCCGCCAGTGCGGTGCCTGCCTTTCATCGCAGACGCTGGGTGGCCTCTGCCCGGCCTGCGTCGCCCGACTGACATTCGGTCTACCCTCCGAACCGTTGACGCCCATTTCCGCAGCCGCCAGGGCGGCGTCCCCGCCCGGCGGCGGGCTCGTCTTTGGGGATTTTGAATTGCTGGGAGAAATTGGCCGCGGCGGGATGGGTGTCGTGTATCGGGCGCGTCAGCGCAGCCTCGGGCGGATCGTGGCGCTCAAGATGATTGCCACCGGGCGGCTGGCGGGGCCGACTGAGATCGAGCGGCTGCGGGCTGAAGCGACAGCTGCCGCGGCGTTGCAACATCCCAACATCGTGGCCATCCACGAAATCGGCGAAGTCGGCGGCCAGCATTTTTTCACGATGGAATACATCGAGGGCGGGAGCCTGGCTGAACGGGTGCGCGAACATCCCTTGCCTGCGCCTCGGGCCGCCCGCTACGTGCGCACCATCGCGGACGCCGTCGAGGAAGCCCATCGCCGGGGTATACTTCATCGCGATCTCAAGCCCTCAAATGTGCTGGTCGACACCAACGATCAGCCGCGCGTGACGGATTTCGGCTTGGCCAAGCGCGTTGCGGCCCCCTCCGAACTGACCGTTATCGGTCAACCCATCGGTTCGCCGAGCTTCATGCCGCCGGAACAAGCCCAGGGCCGTCGGAGTGAAATCGGACCTCACAGCGACGTCTACGGGCTCGGAGCGTTGCTCTACCATTTGCTGACAGGACGCGCGCCCTTCGCGGCAGAGACGATCGAAGCGACGCTCAGCCAGTTGCTGCGGGAGGAGCCGGTCTCACCGCGCATTTTGAATCCGGGGGTGGCGCGGGACTTGGAAACCATTTGTCTGAAGTGCCTGGAAAAAGAACCTGCTCGTCGCTATCAGACCGCCGCAGCGCTGGCCGATGAACTCGGCCGGTTTCTGGATGACCAGCCGATCACGGCGCGGCCCGTCGGTGCAGCGGAAAAACTTTGGCGTTGGGCGCGACGAAATCCCAAAGTGGCGCTGCTGGCGGCAAGCCTGATTGTGGTGGTGGCGGTGGGCTTGGCCGGCGTTACCGGACAGTGGCGTCGGGCGCAGCGACATGCCGCCAGCGAATTGCAACAGCGTCTGCGGGCGGAGAACGCCCTGGAACGAATGCAGTTTCAAAGGGCGGAGGAGTTGTTCAAAGCGGGGGACACCCCTCGTGGACTTGCGTTCCTCGCGGGGATCGTCGAGCACAATCCAACCCAACGCGTCGCCACCGCGCGCCTGCTTTCCGCGCTGACGTTCCGCAATTTTCCCCGGCCGATCGGCTGGCCGCTGTCACACGCTGGCTCGGTTCGCATGGCCCGATTCAGCCCGGATGGAAAAAGGATCGTTACGGCTTCCGATGATGGAACGGCGCGCGTCTGGGAAGCGAGTTCCGGCCGGCCGGTCACGCCGCCCCTGCGCCACGATGATGTCGTGCGCTGTGCGGAATTCAGCCCCGACGGTCGATCGGTTCTGACTGCTTCACACGATGCAACGGTCCGGCTTTGGGACAGCACCACGGGACAGCTTCTCATCCCCCCGTTGCCGCACGGCGATTGGGTGCGGCGGGCGTGTTTCAGTCCCAATGGACGGCTGATTGGCACTGCGTCGAAGGATCGGTCCGGTCGCATCTGGGACGCCCAGACCGGCGCATTGCGGGTGGAAGTGAGACACAGCGACTACGTGGGCGTGATCCAGTTCAGTCCGGACGGGCGCTGGTTCGTCACGGCCTCGGATGATTACACCGCGCGGGTTTGGGATGTGGCCACCGGCCGGCCCGTAACGAAGCCTTTGTATCACGAATTCCATATCTACGACGCCGTCTTTAATGCGCAGGGAGACAGATTGTTGACCGCGGCCCACGACAAAACCGCGCGCCTCTGGAGCCTCCCGAGCGGCGCTGGTCTGGCGGCGACAAAGTCAGGCGATGCCGTGCAGACCGCTCGGTTCAGTCCCGACGGGCAACTGGGGATATTGGCGCTGTGGGACAATACCGCACGACTGATCGACGCAACGACGGGCGAGTTCGTCGGTGCGCCGTTTGCCCATCGAGCCAACCTGATGTTCGCGGAGTTCAGCCCCGATGGGGGCCGGGTCCTAACCACCTCCGACGACAAGACCGCGTGCGTCTGGAGCCTGGCCGGCGTGCTTGGCGCTGATTTGCGGGAAGGTCCCGGGCCGCAGTTGGCGCCTGCCCCAGCAGGCGCGGCCCACGATGCCCGGCTCCTCCTCGAACCGATGCGGCACCAAGGGATCGTGGAATGGGCGAGCTTCAGTCCCGACGGCGAGCGCGTCGTGACCGCGTCGGCCGATCACACGGCGCGGATTTGGAACATTCAGGCCGTTCCGAAGCCGGGGTTGATTTTGCGCCATGGGTCTCCGGTGCAACATGCGATGTTCAGTCCGGACGGCCAGCGTCTGGCCACCGCCAGCGAGGAAGGCGTGGTCTGGTGGGACGTGAACACTGGTCGCCGCTTGAGTGAGCCGATTCGGGTGGCTGGTGGAACGCGAGTCCAATTCAGCGGGGACGGACAGCGCCTGGCGCTACGTGCAAACAGCCGGTCCGTTCGCGTGTGGGACATCAACACGCAAAAGACCACCGTCCTGCGCCACCAAACGCCCGTCCACTCCATCAGCTTCCATCCGGACGGGGACAAAATCGTGACCAGCACGGACGATGGCCAGGCTCAACTTTGGGATATCGGCGCACCGCAGGTGATTGGCCTGCCGATGAGTCATGGAAGCGACGGAATTCGCTGGGCGGAGTTCAGTCCCGATGGCCGTTGCATCCTCACGGCTGACCCCTACAAGGTCGTCAAGATTTGGGATGCCGGTTCGCACCGTTTACTCCACACGCTTCACCACCAGGGTTTTGTCCGACGGGTGGCGTTCAGCCCAGACGTTCGCCGGGTTGCTTCCGCGTCGGATGACAGCACAGCCAGGATCTGGTCCCTGGCCGATGCGCGGCCGATTCTGCCCCCGTTGAAACACGACGCTGGAGTCTACGACGTTCAATTCAGCCCGGACGGCCGGCAACTGGCCACGGCCTCGGCCGACCACACCGCGCAGCTTTGGGATGCACAGAACGGACAACCGGTTCACGAGGCGTTGCGGCACGAGGCGTTGGTCCGCAGCGTGCGATTCAGTCCGGACGGCGCCATGCTCGTGACGGCCTCGGCCGATGACACCGCCCGCCTTTGGGATACAGCGACCGGTCTGCCGTTGAGCGAACCGCTGCACCACGGCGGCGAAGTGAGGTATGCCGAGTTCGCTCCGAACGGCCGATACGTAGTCACGGTATCTCTCGACTCCACCGCCCGGCTTTGGCCCACGCCGCAACTGGGCCAATTGACCCCCGCACCCGGCTGGTTGCCGCGCCTGGCAGAAGCGTTGGCTGGTCAAAAACAGAATGCCGCGGGCGGTTCCGAACCCGTGCCGGTTGCCGCGCTCTTCGCTGCGCAGGATCAACTCGCAACGCTGTCGACCAACAACCCTCTCGCATTGTGGGCGCATTGGTTCCTGGCCGATGGCACCGCGAGGCCACTGTTTCCGGGATCGGCGGTCACGGGACTCGGTTGCGTGGCGGAATTGGTTGCCTTGGACGGACGGGCCACACTGGCCGAGGCGCTGACGCTGATGCCCAACAACGCCGGCATTTCCGCCCGTTTAGCCCGACGGATTCTTGCGTCCCGGCTCAAGCCGGGTGAACGGGAGTTGGCGTTGGCCGATTGGTTGAGCCGCAGAGCGCTCGAGCTGGCGCCCAACGATTCAGACGTCCTCCAAATCCACCGTGAAGTCAGGGCTGAAGTCGACCGGGCACGAAAGCCTTAGCGGAACGATTGGAGACGGTCTGAGTGGTGAGCAAGACCCTGCGGCGAGAGATTTTGGCATGGGCCAAGGCGACAAGGCGGGAGCGGACTTCCGCCTCTGGATGCTTCCTCTTGTCTTGGCAATTGGGAGGATCCAGCACCTTCGACCCGCCGTGACGGGGCGCCGGCTGCATGCCGAACGTGGGGAGACGCAGATTTCGTGTAATTCGAGGAGGCCGTTTTATCTGTATGGGAGGAAGCTTCGCGCTTCGACGTTAATGAACACCTCGGCTGGTCTCGTCCGCGGCCACCGGTCACGCGGCCAAACAAGGCCTCTTCCGGTCCGGCCCGGGAGGAAACAACAAGAAACACGATGAAATCGATTCTCACCGTTCTGGTCTTCAGCTGCTCGCTCTTGAGAGCTTTCACGGATCCCATCCCCGGAATTATGACTTATCAGGGACTGGTGACCTCACACGGCACGAATTTTACCGGGGCCGGCCAGTTCCGTTTCGCCCTGATCAACGGCTCCACGAGCACCACGTTGTGGAGCAACGATGGCGCCGACCCGCCAGCGGCCGCGGTCGCGGTAGCTGCGACCAACGGATTGTTCAAGGTCAGCCTGGGCGATTCGGCGGTGCCCAACATGACGACCATTCCGATGGGAATCTTCGCCGATGGCGACGTCCGCCTCCGCATCTGGTTCAACAATGGCACCGATGGCTTTGCCCAACTTCGTCCAGACCAGCGCCTGACGTCCGTCGGCTACGCGGGTGGAGCTGCCACCGTCCAGGACGGCGCCATCACTGTCGGGAAACTGGCCACCGGGGTCCTCAGTCCCGCCCATTTCCCGGAGAACAGTGTGAATTCGCGCGAGTTGGCGAACAACATCGCCTTGGGCGACTCATTGGTGAGTGGGCGACTGGACATCTTCCGGACGCTGGCGTCGACGCCCGCATTGGCCCTCGATGGGAGCAGCAACCTGTTGCAGATTCTCGGTGATGGTGGCGCGGAAGTGGCCCGGCTTTCAGGTCCCACCCACGGTCAGCTCGTGCTCCGGGACAGCGTTGGTCAGCACATCGCCGCGCTCCTGGACGCCAATTTCAATGCGGGCGGCCTGCTGCGACTCTCGAACTCCAACGGAGTTTCTCGGGCCGAACTGAACGGCGGTAACAACGGCGGACTGCTTTCACTTTACCAGGCCGACGGATCGGGTGTCGGCGCCATCCTGGACGGCGATCATCTGGGCTTCGGACGCCTCGACTTGCGCAATACCAATGCAAACTCGCGCGCCATTCTGACCGGTGGCCCGGCCGCCGGCAGTCTTACCCTGATGCAAAACAATGGTTTCATCGGCGTGCTGACTTCCGGCAAAGACCCCGACGTCCCGGGTGGAAGCTTAAGCCTGCGCAACTCCGACGGCAGCCATGGCGTCCGCGCGTATGGTGGCACGGTGTCGGGTGTCATCGAGATCTACAACGCGGCGAATGCCAAAGTGGTCGAGGCCCGCGCCGTGGATGGCGAGGACGGAGTCGTTCGCGTATTGAATACTCTGGGTCAGGAAACGGGGTATCTGTGGGGGCGCGACAGTTCCAGCAGCGCAGGTGGCCAGCTTGGTTTGAAGCAAAGCGACGGGACCGAGACGGTCACTCTGCAAGCTTCCGAGGGCACCGCCGGCTCCCAATTGATTATGCGCAAAGCCAACGGAACGGTTTCCATTCAACTCGATGCTGAAGTGGGTTCGAGCGGAGGAGGCTACCTCGATTTGCGCAAGGCCGACGGCTCGCTTGGCATTGTCCTCAATGCCGACACCGGCCGAACGACCACCCCGGTCCTCGAAATCACGGGAGGAGCTGACCTGTCCGAACAGTTCGAGATCAACTCACCCGAGCCTGAGCCTGGCATGATTGTCAGCATTGATCCGGCCCATCCGGGCGAACTGGTGCTGAGTTCCAGCGCCTACGACCGTCGCGTCGCCGGAATCATCAGCGGCGCAGCCGGCGTCAATCCCGGCATGGTGATGGGACAGCGTGGCTCGCTGGCGCACGGCCGGCATCCAGTGGCTCTCACCGGGCGTGTCTACTGCCGGATGGATGCGGACGCGGGTGGCTCCATCGAGCCGGGCGATTTGCTGACGACTTCTTCCCGCCCAGGGCACGGCATGAAGGCTGGCGACCCGGCGCGGGCTCACGGGGCCACGTTCGGCAAGGCGATGACGCCGTTGGCACGCGGAACCGGCCTTGTGCTGGTGCTGGTCTCACTGCAATAACCCGCCACCGCGCCATCCTATGAAGACTGATTGGAGGGTTCTTGTCCTCACTTCGGCATTGGTTGTTCACGCGGCCTTGGCGCCAGCCGACGGCTTTATCTGGATCAACGTTTCGATCAAGGTCATTCGCAATCCCGCGACCGGAGATGTGCCCGCGAAGATGAACGACCCCCTGCTGCGCGCCAGCTTCGTCGACATGAACCGGTGGTTGGAGAACACGTGGCGTGGCTTTCGCGTCCGCGCCGTCGACCTCGACTCGGCGCAGAACTTCAAACGGATTGGATCTCTCCATGACACCTTCGGTCCGGGCAAATGGTATTCGATCGACCTTAAGGGAGATTCAAATGCCAACTGGGGCTTCGAAGCAGAAGCCAAGGCAAATCCGGCGCTCTACGCCTGGAGCGACACCGCCGTTAACATTTACTTCAATGACGGAGACTTTTCGTCCGCGCATTCACCTGCCAACGGCCGGGAATTGGTGCAATCCGCCTACCGGCTCCTGGCGACCGATCTGTCACCGGGGGAGGTGTCCACGTCATCGTACAAGGTCGCGGGCAATTTGCTGCACGAGATTGGGCACTACATGAATTTGCCGCACACGTTCCCCGATGATGGGATTTTGGACACCGCGCCAGATCCCCGCGACGATCCAGACCTGACGAAGCGAGCGTCGGATCCCCGCAACGAATCCATCGTGCGGGACGCGGTCGCCCGTTACGCCTACGGGAGCGCTTACGCCTCGCTCAATCCGGGCGAGAAAGTGCGCGTGGACAACACCGCGAACAACGCCATGTCGTACTACCAGCTCTTTTACGACGATCCACCGCAGAATAAACAACTGACCGAAGCGGAACGATTCGGTCCGCGCCGCTTTTTGTTCACCGAATCGCAACTGGACGTCTGGACCCGGTGCGGCAACTCCGCCTGTGCAAAAGTGACGTCGGGTCGAACCGTTCCAGTCCGCTGGGGCTTGTTGGCGTTTCCGACCGTAATTGAAGGCATCAGCATCGCGAGTCCGGCCGGGTCCGATATCGTCCTGCTCGGCCCCGGCACCTACAACGAGCGAATCACTGTCAGCAAGCCTTGTACGCTGCGCGCCACTCGCGCAGGAAAATCCGTCATCGGCGCGCCGTGAGGCGCTCGACGGGTCCGTCACCTTCACCCTAACGATTGTTTGCCCAGGAAGCCGACTGGGCAACCGAACGGAAAAGTCTGACCGATCCTGTAATTTGAGACCGCCACTTTATCTCTATGGGGAGAACGCCTCGCGGCTTCGCTGTCTATGAGAACCTCGTTTTATTCCGCACGCTGGTTGTCGCTGGCCGTCCTGGCCATCGCCGGTTTTGTCGCGGGCCCTTTCCTCGACGCGGCCAATGTGCTGACCGATCCCAACGGCGTGGCCGGCTTCGACCTTTATGGCAACGGCCTCTTGTGGTGGCGCGACGATGGGCAATGCACGGGCGAATTCGTGCATGACAGCACGATTCGCATTCGCGCCGCCAATGTGATGTCGGGAACAAAAAGCCTGGCCCGCGATTGCACAATTCTACCGACGGAATACGACAATGCCGTGCGGGATGACGCGTATGTTTACTACTTCCGGAATCGCCAACTTTACCGGAAGGCCTTATCCGCCGCGGAAGCCGACCCCGGCATTGTTTTCGGCACGCCACCCCACAGTCCCACTCTGCCAACGGGACAGGACGGCGGCTACCTCGAGATGGCCGATGGCCGTCTGTGGTTCGGGCGCTATCGGGCGGACATCGACCGGATCGACATTTTCAGCATCAAGACAGACGGCAGCGAGGGGCTTCAGTCCGTGGTCAGCATTCCGAGCGCGGGTGCGCCGATCCGGAAATTGAAATGGTTCGTGCAAAGCGGGCCCAGCGGGACCGTGGATGCCCTCGCTGTTCTGCTCGCCAACGGCAAGCTCTATCGCCACCGCATGCCGGGCGGCATTGAATTGCTCTGGGTGCGGACGACGGACTTTTCCATTCACCGGCGCGCGGTGGTATCCAGCCCGTCCACTTTCATTTACGCCACGGAAGGCGTCGTCCCTGGAATTGGCACTCTCCAAGCCGGCACGAGCGCGGGGCATCTCTATCAGATCAATGCCGACAACGGACAGGTCGCCGCGATCTACACCGCGAGTAATCACAACCAGATTCTTTCCGTGCTGACCTCTGGCAGCAGCGGTGCTGGGGGCGGCCCCACGCGGATTTTCCTGACGGAAGGGGTGGTTGCCTGCAGCGCCCAGGAGTGCAACTTCAGTTCAATTGTCATCACCGCCAGCCCACTTGGTCTTGGCGGATCGTGGGGACCGATTGTCTTCTCCGGTGCGGGTGGAAATCTTCGAAACGATCGCGATTACCTCTATTATCTGACGCCGAATACCATCGAACGCATCTCGCTCGACACGCCTCCCATCCAGTTTGATCTCCAGGGCATCGGCCTTGAGGCAGGGCATACGATCCAGGATTTGAACGCGTCGGTGAATCTTCCTGCCGGCAAGGAGAACCTCTACGTGCGCGGATACGCGTTCGCGCGGACGAACACTTCTGGCCACTCTCCCTTCTTCCCGAGCGCGCGGCTGCGGGTGCGGGTGAACGGTGAAGAAGTGGCCGGCTCACCCTTCAGCCCGGTGAACAACACGTCCATCGATGCGACAGACGATCTCGCTGTGCTGCGGCGCGCCTTGGACCGCAGCTTTCTCTTCGTTCTACCCGCGTTGCCGGCGGGTTCCTTGACGATGACGATGACGCTGAACCAAAACGGCACGCTGCCGGAGGCGGACTACGGGAACAACTCGGTCGATCTCGCTCAACCCATCCAACTGCGGGACACCATCAGCGTGTGCCTTCGCATGTATCCCATGCCGACCGGGGCGGGGACGTTCAATCCGAACACGCCCGGATTTTGGGATCTGATTACCCGCGCCAAATCGTTATTACCCGCGAGCTTCTTGACCACGGAACTGCAACCTCCCCTGGGTGGAATGTTTTTCACCGAGCCTTTTGATTTCGGCGACGAGGATGAAACTCAGGACGCTGAAGCGCTCGACAAGATTGAGTGCATTCGCGAACAAAGCAGTTCCGAGGGCGGTTCAGAATTTTGCAGGTTCCGTCATTGGGTGGGTATGATTCACCCGGGCATTACCAATTTCGGAGGTCTCGGCAATGTCAGCGGCCAGTGCCTCATTGCGTCGATGCAAGGCGTCGGCGGAGGGTTCCCGAATCCGAATCAACCCGTGGGCGGCCGGATCCTGGCGCATGAGATGTGTCACAACTACGGACGGGAACACGTGGACTGCGGGGGACCTGAAGACCCCGATCCATCCTATCCCTTCGATCCATGCACCCTCGGCTCGAGCGACCCAACGGCATTTTGGGGTCTGGACTTGTTATCGCGCCGCGTTATCAACCCGACGAACACAGGCGACTTGATGTCGTACGCCGGAAATCGATGGCCTTCGAGCTGGACCTGGCAAGCCATCGTGAACACCTATGCTGCCTTGTCGGCTTTCGGAAGCGGAGGAGGGAATCTTAATCCAACGGACACACCATGGTTCGCTCCTGCCGCTTCTAGCCCGCAGGTGCTGTTTATCAACGGCTACATCCTGCCAAGGAACATGACGGCGGTCTTCCGAACGTTCTATCAACTCCCGGGGGCCGCAGTGGATGCAGGGAATCTGGCCCGGAACTTCGCTGAATCCATTCAAGCCGGCGACCGGCCCGATCCGTACGTTATTCGCCAGGTGAGTGCGGCCGGAGCCGAACTGGCCCGCACGGCATTGCCTTGCGACTCTGTGAGCGACGGGCGGGGACGACGGCTGTCGTTTGCGCACTGGATTCCTTATCAGCCCGCCACGCGGCGCGTCCAACTGATCCAAGGCGCCACTGTTTTAGCCGAACGCATCGTTTCCGGGCACCGGCCGCTGCTGCAGGTGCAGTCGCCCATCATCGATCTCGTTCGCCACACGGTCCGGCTGGCGTGGACCGCTTTCGACCCGGACGGCGACGCGCTCCGCTTCAATGTCCACTACAGCGCCGACAATGGAGCGACCTGGAATCTGGTGGCGAACGATGCCACAGGACTCGGACTGACACTGGATCCCCGCACGCTGCCCGGGAGCGCGCGGGCCCGCTTGCGTGTCACCGCCAGCGACGGCGTGAATTCAACTGCCGTTATCACGAGCCCATTCGTCCTGCCAAGAAATCCACCGCAGCCTTTCGTCTCCGGTATTCTCGAAGGACAACGTTTGAGCTTTGGATGGCTGGCGGAACTCTTCGGCGCGGCAATCGATCCGGAACAAGACAGCGCCAGCGTCCGGTTGAAGTGGACGCTCACTGGCCCCACGGAACGGACGGGAACAAATGCGACCCTCGCGCTGGCCGGTCTTTCGCCAGGGCCTTACCTCGCCACGCTCCTCGCCACGGATGCCGATGGACTCACTGGGCAAACCACCCGCCACTTCGAGGTATTGCCGCTGTCGGTTCCCGACGGCGCCACGCCGAACCTCGACGGCTACTGTCGCGACCGCGCGTACACGAACGCGGCTTTTGTCCAGATGCCTCTCGGCAACGGTCAGTTCGCCACGGCCCGCTTGGTTCATGCGGACAGCAATCTCTATCTCTCTTTTACCGATTTGCAGAGCGTCGGCTTCGGCACGGCTCGGCGGGTGGGGCTCCGCGTGGACGCTGACGCCAGCGGCGAGGCCGGCGCCCAACTCAGTGACCGTGGTTTCTTCGTCGATGCGACAGGCATCCCGGCGCAAGAAGTGGGCAATGGCACAAGCATGACGGCGACCCTGACGCCATTGCCGGGGTTCACCGCGGTCGTGGGTGTCGGAAGCAACACCTGGAGCGCAGAGCTGCGCATCGCCGACCATTTGCTCGGAGGCTGGAACCACGCCGCGCGCATCATGCTCGATCATGACGCGCTGAATTGGCCGGCGCTGGCAACCGACCATCAACCTGCGACCTGGGCGCCCGTCTGGTTCGGCGTGGCACCGCCCCCACCCACGAACCGTCCGCCGATCGCGCATGCTGGCGCAGACCAAATTGTCGACGTGGCCGGCCCGCGGTCTGTCGTCCTCGACGGAAGCGCCAGCCTCGATCCGGACAACGACGGTCTAACCTTCCAGTGGATCCAGGTCTTCGGGCCAAGCGTGGTCTTGAGCGACGCCACCCAAGCGGCCACTCGCTTGGTCACGCCAGCTGTCACCAACCCGGTGACGCTGAGGTTCCGCCTCGTCGTCAGCGACGGGTGGGGTTCGAGTTCTGCAGACGAGGCGGAGGTGACACTTTGGCCGACGCCTCAGGTCAATCCAATGACGCGATCCAGGGTATCCATTCACGAGGGAGTGCTTGAGGCCCGGCTCCTCACGACTGCGCCGGGGCAACGTTTCCGCATTGAGGCGACCCAGGATTTTCGGACGTGGTCAACGGTCCATACCAACGTCGCCGACGCCTCCGGGCTGGTCGATTTTCTGGCGGACGATCCCCCCATTTACCGTCAGCGGTTTTACCGGGCGGTGAGCGAGTAGGCGCAGAGCCAAAGGAATCAATCCGCGACCATCATGAAATTGAAACGCTTCTGCCGTTGGGTCGTTCTTCTCTCGACCCTCAACCTACAACTTCCCGCTGCCCTCGGGGCAACGCGCATTTGGGATGGTGGAGACGCCACGCGAAGCGGCTGGGCGTACGCTGCCAATTGGGATGGCAACAGCGCGCCCGTGGCCGGAGACACGCTGGTGTTTCCGGCGGGTGCGGCGCGCCTGGCCAACTCCAACAATTTTCCGGCCTACACGACCTTCGCGAGCATTATTTTTGAGGGCGGGAACTACAGCATCTCCGGCAACGCCGTCACCCTTCTTTCGAGCATTTCTGCCCGTGCGGGCGCGGTCGGGAATGTGTTTCGTCCCACCGTCCGGCTCGGTGCAACCACCGCGGGAATCAGCGTCAACGCGGCCAGCGCGCAACTGACCATGGCCGGCGACGTCGAGCTGAACGGCTACAATCTCCGGCTGAACAGCGCCGGCGAATTGCACTGCAGCGGCACCATCAGCGGCTCCGCGGGAGTGATCAAGGAAGGGACGGGGCGCACGATTTTTGATGGCATTGGAGCCAACACCTACACCGGCGAGACGACGGTCGAAGGCGGCCTCCTGGAATTGAGCCGGTACCTGGTCATCAATCCCGGGGCGATCCGGGTCGGGCGCATCGCGGTGCCCGGGAATTTGACGATTGGCGCGGGCCTCGGTCCGGTGATCGGCGACGCGGTGAGGTGTCAGGCGCCCAGCCAACTCTCCACGGGTGCGGTGGTGACGGTGAATCAGACGGGTGAACTGAGCCTCAACGGCTACAACCATACCGTTCGTTCGCTCAGCCTCCGGGGCGGCAATGTGTTGACGGGCACCGGCACGTTGTCGCTCACCGAGAGCAACCTGTTCTGCGAACGTTACGGCAGTGGGGCCAGCGACCCGGACGGTTCGTTTGTTTCCGGCCGCCTCAACCTGGTCGGCGCCGGGCCGAAATTCATCGACGTTCGACCGGCGAGTGCGCTGCTCACCGTTTCCGCCGTTATCACCGGCGCTCCCACTGCGACGATCATCAAGACCGGCGAGGGGGAACTTCACTTCGCCAGCGCCAACACGTATGCCGGCGCGACCGTTCTCCGCCAAGGCAAGTTGCGAGTCTCGGCCGATCACGGACTGGGGATCGGCACCAATGGCGTGACGATTGAAAGCGGAACTCCGGTCGTCGACCAGGACACTGAGCTGATCCTGGTGAATTCAACGATGGCCAACGAGCCGCTCACGATCCGGAAGCAAGGCCTGGCCATCTCGACAGAAGGAATGACCAGTTCCTGGCTCGGCGACATCGTCCTGGAGGAGTTTGTCACGCTGGAAACGCGCGGCGGCTCTCTGCTGCATCACAACGGCGCCATCTCGGGCCCAGGCGGCATCTTCAAAAAGGGCTCGGGCACGCTTCGGCTGGCGGGTGCAGTGCCCAACACCTATGCGGGATTCACCCGCGCATCGGCGGGTGAATTGACGCTGCTCAAATCCAGCGCTGTGGCTGTTCCTGGTGCACTGTCAGTCGGCGAAGGCGCTGGGGAATCGGCGATCGTGCGAGCCGTGGATGCGGGAGGGGGCGGAATGAGTCTGGACCAAATCGCCGATGGAGCGGCCGTCGAGGTGCGCGTGACCGGAAAGCTAATTCTCGAACACGATGAGCGCATTGGGTCTCTGGCGGGTGCGGGCGTTCTCGAGCTGGGACACAAATTGGAAGTTGGCTTCAACCACACTTCGACCGAATTCAGCGGCGACGTTATGGGCGTGGGAGGTGAGCTGTCCAAGATCGGCACAGGCACATGGACGCTGTCCGGGACGAGTTCCGGTGCTCTCACCCGGGTGCAGGCGGGCACAATCGTTCTCAATGGCAGCTTGGCGGAAGAGGTTGACGTGGGACCGGGCGGCCGCCTGGAGGGCCATGGCGTCGTTGGCACGCACCTGTTGATGCGAGGCGGCACGATGGAGCCCGGCGCCGCTCCGGGGCCATTGACCGTAAACGGCGATGTCCAACTCGCCAGCGCACCATCACTCTTTCGATTCGAATTGAACGGCGCAGCCAGCTCGCAATACGACCGTCTTGTCGTTGGCCAGAACGTGAATCTGTCGGGCATCTCGCTCGAAGTGCGGCCAGGCTTGTCGTTTCCGCTCAACTCGCACTTCACGATCCTTGAAAAGCTGAGCGGTTCGCCCATTGCATCCTCGTTTGAAGGGCTGCTGGAAGGGGCGACGTTCACTGCGGGGGGGCAGATGTTCAGCATCACCTATCAGGGTGGAAGCGGCAATGACGTGGTGCTGACTCGCGGCGGCGCATCCCTCGTTTCCTCCGGTCTGCCCCACATCGCGCTCGACCAGGCCACGCTGACTCCCGGGCCGTTGGGCGAGTTGGTCATCGGCAACCTGGCTCCGTCAGGAAAGGACGGCGTCTTTGTCCCAATGAATGACGCCCAAGGCTGGCAGGGCCGGATCACGGCGCTCGATCCGAGAACGGGGCGAGGTCGACTCGGTTGGGAGATTCAAGGCCAACTGGACAACCGGCCATTGCAACCACTCGTTCGCGGCGCCATGGAAGTGATGGGGGATGAAATTCACGGCTTTGCCGATGCGAGTCCGATCGGCGCGACTGGGCATCGGGTGGAGGTTTTCGCCGGCAACAGATTCGTGCGGAGCGCGCTGGTTTTCTCGAACGCGCCGCTGTTTCGATTGCTTCCGCCGTTCACCAATCCGCCGGCAACATTACTGCGCTGCGAAGCGCCCTTCGCCGGAAAGTCGTCCTGGAGTTTCGACCTCGCGTGGTCGGAACCGCATCGATTGCTCCTCCCCGGAACAAACAGCCCACCGATCGACGAAATCACCCGCGTGCGAGTCAGCCCGCAGTGGCCGCCCGATGAGACGTCGCCCGTCGTCGGTGCGCCGTCGGCGTTGCAAGTGACTGGAGGGAACATTTCGGAAATCCGCATGGCGGACGAAGCGCTGCTCGCTCCGCCCGATCCGGTCGACGAAGGACTGGCCCAGCGCGCCCTCGGCCAGGCGCGGCTGTCGGTGCAAGGACGGCAGGTCGTCATCGCGAACATCGGCTCCAGCGGACAGGACGGCGTCAGCATTGACGTTGGCGACCGCGGCAGCGGCCTCGGCGTTCTCACCACGCCGCTGAGCCTCCTGTCGACGGGAACCGTCGTGGCGTTGAATGCCGTGGGAACATTCGACCATCGGCCGAATCGTTCGATGGGGACAGCCGCCTTGCGTCGGGTGGGCGCGGTCCTGCAGGCCGTGGCCGACTTCACGACAGTCGGTTCGGACATGGTCCGGGTCGAAGTGTATAACGACAGCAGTTTCGTGGGCAGCGCGTTGGTTCGGCCGGGGGTGGTGGCGACCGCGGGCGCCGGCGCCGACTTGTCAGGACTGGATGCGGTGGGGTGGATTCCCCCGTGTTATTTCCCGTCGTTCGTTGGAATCAGCCAGAGCGACTTCGAGCCGTTGTCCTGCTATTTCTTTCATTTCAACAAGGGGCTGGTCTTCACCCTGCCGGGAACCATGGCGCTGGTTGGGAATGGCCTGCGCCTGCTCCAAGCCAACGCCCAACCCAGAGCGCAGTCGCTTTCGCGCCTGGATATTCGCGCAACGCTCGGCTCGCCGAATGCTAGTTTCGCGTTGGTGGGTGCAAAGCTGCGCCTGCCCACCCCCGAAGTAACTCGTATTTTTCCGCAGCAGACCCGGGCGGGCGAAATCGTGGAAATTCGCGGGCGTGGATTTGGCGAGAAGATCGAGGATCTCGGCCTCGTGGGCAGCGCGCGCGTGGGCGGGCTCGAACAACTCACCGTGCCCTTCCAGGTGCTGAGCGCGAGTGACACGCGTCTTCTGGCCCGGGTCGGAAACCTGCCGCCCGGCACGCCGAGCGGGCCTATTCGCGTCTTCCGCGGGGTGGGCCATGAAGGAAATTTAAGGGGCCTCTCCACCGACAGCGAACTGCTGCAGCCGATTCGCGGCTGGACCGGTGCCACTCCGGCCGGCGCGTGGCGAAACACCTCGGTGGTTCCACCCGTCGAGGCGGTCCAGGTCTATACACCTGGCAAACTGAAGGTGACGGAGAGCTGGTTCTACAGCGAGCCGGTCCACGATGGGGTCCTGACCCTTGACATCCACAATTGGTTTCCCAACGCCGTGGTCAGTTTTTCGTCGCACCTGACGGCGTCATTTCTTGAGGGCGGTTTGAGCGTCGATGGGGCAGCGGTGCGCTTCGTCGGTGGAGCGGACGTTTTTGAGGGGGCGAAGAAACTGGCGAGCGTGATCGAGGCGGCGTTTCTCCAGCTGGTCGGGTTGACCGTGAACGTTGAGACCACACGCCCGCAGCCCGGCGCCGTTAAACTCACGCTCAGCCTGCCCAACGGCCAGATCACGGGCGGATTTCTAAACGCCTGCGTTCGGTCCTCGCAACTCGATCTGGCGGTGACCGACGTGAGCCCGCGGATAATCAGGGAAGGCAACTTAGTCAGCATCACGGGCCGGGGATTTGGTGAGGATGCTCGTGATCTGCGCGTAGGCCTGCAGGACACACGGGACCCAAGGGACACCCGGTTTCTTCCGCTGGACGTTTTGCACGCGAACGAAACCCAAATCCTCGCACGCCTGGGGCCAACCGCCCCGGATTTTACCCCCGGCCAATTGCAGGTTCTCCGCGGAACCGGGTATCGGTTGGTTCCCGCAGAGTCATCCTATCCAGGCTTTCAGGAGATCTGGCGCGACGGCACTGGCGTGGCCGCAGCGAATGTCACAACTGGCTCCGCCGCGTTCCACGACTGCGCCTACAGCGCGCTCGACGACCTTGGAAATTCGTTTCTCGTGCTGACTCCCAATTGGGACTTGCCGGCCGAAGTGACCCTCAGCGCCGAGGTGCGCTCGTGGTTTCCTGGAACCAACGAAATCGTCGTCGCGGCGAATCGGACGTTCTATCTGGGAACAGCCGCATCGACTTCTCAACAGGTCGCGCAAATTGTCGACGCACTCGAGGCAGCGGTGGCCGAAGCGGGCATCAATTTGAGTGTGCAGCTAACGCCATTGGTGGGGACCAATGAGCACAAAATGTACTTGCTGTATGCCACCGCGGACGAGCCGTCGGCCACGATTTCGTTCGCCGTCTGTATCCGATCACTGCCACGAGAACCCGAAGTGCAGGCGGTCAGCGGCGACCTCCAAATGATTAGGATCCGTGGCCGCGGTTTCGGAACGCAGGCCGAGGACATCAGTGTCGCAATGCTCGACGGTGGCGGCTCCCGATTGATTCCGCTTGTGGTGAGCTCAGTTGCGGATTCGGAAATCACCGCCCGATGGGGGGCGCTCCCGCCCGATGCCCGTCCCGGGCCGCTCATGATTAGGCGCGGCCGTGGCGGCTTCAACCCGCCGGAGCCATTCTTCGACGCCATCGACGTGGGTCCATCCGTGTTCACGTGGACCCAGCCGCCTGGGACGGGCGCACCGCTCTCGGCCATGGTCATGGCGTTGCCAACCGTTCAACCGGAGCCCGGCCGGCAATCGTATTTTAGCTCTGCGCCGACGAACGGAGAACTCTGCGTCGTCCTCGACGGGCATTGGCCAAGCGAAGCGCTCGTCAGCATCGCCGTCGCTCTCCATGATGCCAACGGTGCCGCCTACGAGTTGAACACGCCCACCGCACGATTCTGGCAAGTCGGCAACCTGGTGGACGGCGCTGAGCGCGTCGCCGATGTCATTCGTTCAGACTTCTGGCAGCATGCGGGCTTGGTCGTCGACGCGACGGTCACGGGACAGCCGGGAGGGGGCGCACGATTATCGTTGAGGTTGGCTGATGGCGGGATCCTTCGCGGTTTCATCACCGTCGAGCTCATCGAACCGCCACGGATCGCGACCGTGCAGAGCGCGCGCGGCGGGCCCGGCGACATGGTCGTCGTCACCGGACAGGGCTTTGGAAATGACCCGGACGATATTCTCGTTTATGTCGAAGGCGGGAACGGTGTGCGGACATTGCTGCCGGTTGTGTCCGCGACCGAAACGCAAATTGTGGCCACCGTGGGCATCGTTCGACCGGACGCCCAGGCTGGACGGATCGTCGTGGTGCGCGGACAAGGCGGTGAGCTGCCCGGTGCCATTCCTGGGATCGACGACACTGGCCTACAACAGTGGGTTCCACGCGGCGAGGTGTTTGTGAAGAGCGGGGAGCCCTTCGATCCAATCCAGCCGTCGCCAGCCACCGAAACCGTCTGCTACCATAGTGTCGAGACGAACGGCACGGTTTGCGTAGAGGTGGAAGGAGACTGGCCGCAGAACGTGCGAGTCATTGTGGAATACCAGTTTTCTGAAACGCCACCGGATCCGCTCGCGCCACCTTCGATCTATTCCATTGCGGTGGTCGGTTGGATCGACTTGCCGGGAGGCTCAGCCCAAGGCTGCGCACAGGCCATCTGCGCCGCGTTCGAGGGCGGCGAATCGTTTTCCATCGGCACGTTGCACTGCGTCGCCACGCAAACCGGACCGAACCGATCCAAACTGACCTTCTCGGCCGATGTCCCGATCTATGGCCTTTTCAACATTTGCTACAACAAGCCGCTCGGCTTCCCGGGTGTTACCGTTCAGGCGGCCGGATTGCGCGCGCAGATCGGACCTGCCGTCGCCGGCTCGCTCCGCATCGCCAACCTCGGCGCCAGCGGCCTGGACGGAGCCCGCTGGCATCTCGGTCAAAGTCCGGGCGCAGTTTGGGACATGCGCGTTCCCGCCACGTTGCCCACCGGAGCCCAACTCGTCGTCGAAGCCTACGGACGCGGTGATCGTGCCACCCCGTCGCCGTCGGTCCAGGCGAGCCGTCCGCCGACGGGCGCGGCCCGGCTGATTCATCGCACAGTCCTGGAGTATTCCGGAGCGGATTTACAGATCGGGTTCGATCCGTCGCCAGCCGGGGCCACACGCTATCGAAGAAAGTTCTTTCGGGACGGGGTGCTTGTGCATGACGACACGAGGCCATCCGGGATCGGTGCAACTGTTCGCGGACCGATCGGGGTCGTCCGATCCACGTGTTTCCTCGATCCGATCGGACGTTCCCTTGGATTCGCCAGCCCACTGGCAACGACAGTCAATCCCGGGTTGGTTGTGCAGGCCGACACGCTGGTGTTCTTGGCCGAAGATGCCTCGTATGCGCCGGAATTTCTTTCGAGCCTGGTCATGCTTGGATCAAATCTGCCGGAGTTCACCATCGAACGGTTTGCCCTGCTTTCCACGATGAGCATCCGGATGGTCAACGGCAACGCCGAGATCTCATGGACCAGCGACGGCAGGTTGGAAGAATCCCACAGCCCGCTCGGTCCATGGCGCGACGTGGTGCCCGCGCCGGTCAGCAGCCCATATCTTCGATCCGCGATCGGCGAGCCAAGGTTCTTCCGCCTCCGACAGATGGAGTGAGCGCGCGAACGGTTCAGCCCAACGCATTGGTCGTGCTGAAGAGCCCGGCCATCAGAAATGCGGACAAAAACCAATTCTCCATCCCGCTGCAACGAACGGTGGGGACTTGCCCGCGCTGCAATGGCGGCTGGCAACGGCGCATCGTGATTTTTAAAGGGCTGTTAGGCACCGGAGCCGCCTGCCGGGGCGGTCCGGGCCGGCTGGATGAGCTCGATCTCGTAGCCTTCGGGGGCGTCGATGAAGGCGATGCCGCCGCCATTTTCCTTCAGATGCGGCCCGTCGGAATATTGAAGGCCGTGGCCGGCCAGATGGCGGCCGAAGGCCTCGAGGCTTTCGACCTCGAACGCGAGGTGAGTGAGGTCGGGCTGGACCTGGACGGGGCCGCCGGCCGGGAAGGAGCACAGCTCAATTAATTCCTCGCTGCCCGGCGTTTGCAGGAACACGAGCTCGGAGCCGCGTGGCGATTTGTGCCGCCGAATCTCCTCCAGCCCGAGGATCTCCTTGTAGAAACGCACGGAGCGTTCGAGGTCGTTGAGGCGGTAGCGGGTGTGCAGCAGTTTGCGAACTTTCATGGGCGCGAGCTTAGCTGGCGGATGGCTGGAGGCCAGCCCGCGTTTCCCGGCCTTCCTCGGCGCGGCCGGCATCATCAGGGAGCCCGCAAACCCGATCGGGGCGGAGCCGGCGACCGGAGGCAGGCTGTGCGTTCTTGGCAGACGCGGGTGGCGATCCGAATTCACGCTGAGCAATCCTCAACAGCCCGAACCTAAACCTCGATTCGCTTCATGGTCATCCGAGGCGGCTCATTTTCAGCGGATTACACCACCGGGACCCCCGGCGGAACGACATGGCATCTGCATTGCTAAATCCCGAATGAACTTTCAACGAATCAAGCCAATAACGATTTGATCCGCGACACAGCACACAAGCCAACCAGCCATTCAGTTCCCGCCTCTCACCTATGAAAAAAGTCGAAGCCATCATCAAGCCCTTCAAGCTCGAAGAAGTGAAGGACGCCCTCGGCGACGTGGGCATCGAAGGAATGACCGTCAGCGAAGTGAAAGGATTCGGCCGTCAGAAAGGCCACACGGAAATTTATCGCGGCAGCGAGTACACCGTGGATTTCCTGCCCAAGATCAAGATTGAACTCGTCCTGCCGGACTCGAGTGTCGACGTCGCGCTCGCCGCCATCATCAAGGCCGCCAAGACCGGCAAGATTGGCGACGGCAAAATATTCGTCTCGAACGTGGAACAGGCCGTCAGAATTCGCACGGAGGAGAAAGGAGACGCGGCGGTCTGAATCCACTCCACCACCCACGACCCATCGACACTCGTCCATGAAAATGAAAAAACTCCTCACCTCCCTCTGTCTTCTCGCGTTGATTCTGGTCGGTGCCACCTCCGCCTTCGCAGCGGATGCGCCCAAGGCCTCGGTTGAAGATCGCCTGGCCGACCTCGAAGCCTACATGAACAACGTGGCCCGCCAGACCAATGCTGCTTCCAACATCACCGGCCCAGGCCCCGGCCATAACGCCTGGCAAATGACGTCAACCGCGCTGGTCTTGTTTATGACCCTGCCCGGCTTGGCGCTGTTCTACGGCGGGCTGGTCCGAAGAAAAAATGTATTGTCGGTCCTGGCCCAGTGCATGGGCATCGCCGGCATGGTCACGTTCCTCTGGTGGCTCTGCGGCTACAGCCTGTCCTTCGCCGGCAGCGGCGCGTTCATTGGCGATTTGTCCAACGCCATGTTCAAAGGCATCGAACCGGGCAAGGTCGGAGCGGGCTCAAATTGGATCAGCGACAGCATCTGGGCCATGTTCCAGCTGACCTTTGCCATCATCACGCCGGCCCTCATCCTCGGCGCCATTGCCGAGCGGATGAAATTCTCCGCCGTACTTCTCTTTGTCGCCCTCTGGATGTTTGCCGTCTACTTCCCGCTCGCGCACATGGTCTGGGGCGCCAGCGGATTCATGTCCGGCGCGCTCAACGCCAATGCCGGCATCAAAGCCCTCGACTTCGCCGGCGGCACCGTGGTGCACATGAGCTCGGGCTGGAGCGCCTTGGTCCTTTGCCTCATCCTCGGCAAGCGCCTCGGCTTCGGCCGGGAGCCCATGCCGCCCCACTCTATGGTCCTCTGCATGGTCGGCACCGGCATGCTCTGGGTGGGCTGGTACGGATTCAACGCCGGCTCCGCCCTCGCCGCCGACGCGATCGCGTCCAATGCGTTCACCACCACAACGCTGGCCGCCGCCATCGCCGGCTTCGTCTGGCCCCTGTGCGAGTGGATTACCCGGGGCAAACCCAGCGTCCTCGGATTCTGCTCCGGCATCGTCGCCGGCCTGGTCGTGGTGACGCCCGCCTGCGGGTTCATCAACACCACCGGTGCCGTCATCATCGGCTTCGCCGCCGGAATAATCCCCTACCTGGCCGTCTCCTACCTGAAAAAACTCCTCGGCTATGATGACGCGCTGGATACGTTCGGAGTGCACGGCGTGGGCGGAACCCTCGGCGCCCTCCTGACGGGCCTGCTTGCCGACGAAAAAGCCAACGGCGTGGTCGCCGGCGTCAAGGCGGGCCTCTTCGTCTCCCAAATCAAGGCCGCCGTCGTCACCGTCATCCTCTCGGTGGTCGCCACCGCAATCATCGCCTTCATCGTCAAGGCAGTCGTCGGCCTGCGCCCAAGCGAAGAAGTCGAGACGGTCGGTCTGGATCTCGCCGAACACGGCGAAGAGGGCTACCACGGGGCCTGATTTGGCCCCCCTTTGGACGTCCTCTCATCTCCGCCCGCGCTGGATTGGTCCGGCGCGGGCGGAATCGTTTTTTGGCTTCGGCTTTTTCCCTGCGGGTCTGCCCATCGGCCATGGTCCGCGGACAGCTCCACCTTACCCTTGCGGACGGTCGGTTCATGGGGAGCTGCTTGTTCCTTACGGACCTGCTTACGGGCCATGAACGCGCCCACGCAGGTAGATGACATGAAGAAGCTGGCAGGCGCCCTCACTCGAGGAACACGCTGCCAGCCGTATGAACTACAACCTAAAGAAATCCACGCAATCCACCGCCGGTCAACCCAAACGTTAT
>JBGATF010000048.1:0-50403 GCA_044229355.1 Limisphaerales bacterium | reverse complement strand
CCGCACCTCAAGCTGGCAGCCTTCGAGCCGCTCGACATTCGCGGCTGTTTGCCTCAACTAGCGCTGATGCGAACTGGTCATCCCTCACTCTCCAGTGAAAAACCCCTCAAAATCACCCACATGTTTTGGAGAAGAAGCTACAAAAGATTCTGCTGTGCGCCGCTCGTGCCGTCATCAAGTAGCGGGCTACCTGGAATCGTCCACAGGAACCCGTTGTGAGACGCTAGTTCAACCGAGCTACTACTCGGTGCGAGAAACTTCGGCCGCCCGCACCCAGTAAGACCAAATGCGACTGCGACGATGATGTGAGCAGGCGCACGCATTAGCGGCTCAACGCCACGCGCAGGCACGCCGGGCCGAGCGGGTGAGCATGAAACCAGAGCGGCATCCCGGCGTTGCCTGGCGCGACTGGTTGGTCCAGGCCCGGCCCGCGACGTCACGACTCGACGAAGACCCCCAGCCTTCACCGGGTGCCTGCGAATCTCTGGATGACGTCCTCATGTCGTAAATCGTGAACTGTCGACCGAATGCCCCAACCCTGCCCGAAATCTCCCCAACTGCAAGCGACCAAACCGCCCGGAACTCACGCGACTCCGGGTTTGGACCAACGTCCGCGCTCACCGACCGCCGCCGACCACGCCGGTCGGCTGCTCCTGAGATGGATGAAATCCCCGCACCGGTCGAAACCGAGACGCGGGCGGCGGTTCGTGTGAAGCGAATGGTTAGTCCCCGCCATTGTGGTAATCCCGGATATGGTAAAGAAAAACGCCGGCGTCTGTGCGGAGAATCGATGTGCCTCGCTTAAGACGAAACAGATCTCGTAGGTGCTCGCGAGGCAGATTTTCCGTGGTGGAGTAAGTCAGAATGTCGAAACCGCTTTCTGAAACGGTACTGTCATACAGGTAACAAACGAGTGTACGACTACCTGAGGATTTCGGGCGCAAATCAGGATGCAAATCGGAGTGCTTGCGATAGGCATCGGCCCACAACTTGCCAGCCTCAAGGTCTGTCCTCATCTTTTGCAGTGCGCTCTCTGCCTGGTCCGCCGGCAGATCCTCTCTCGCGATGCGGGCTACTTGAATCGTAACGTAAGGAGTGCGCAAAAGCTGGGAAAGGACGGCAAGCTCCGAACGGTTGAGCGCGCCCGGCTCCGCCTTTCGACGCTCCGCAAGAAGTCGTGAAACGTAACCAACGCCTTTGAGAGTAATCAGCCGCGACGTTGCGGCGTGAAACGTGTCGGCCTGGGCGCGGTAGTCAAACATCAACGCCGCGAGGAGATCCGGGTTCTGAATGTCTCGGATATAATCGCCGACCTCCGATCCGAACACCCGCAAACCGCACTCCGGCATCGTATCAATCTTGCCGTCCGGAAATTTAAGCAGACGCGCGGGCGGCGCATCACCTTTGCGCCATGCGTTCACCTGTCGCACCAAGTTTGTCTCCAATTGAGCGTGCACGGGAAGTCCAACCCAGCAGCTTACCGCAAGGGTAGCGAACATTTTCATAGCGTGGACTGTGTTCCGGACTAACGCTCCCCGCTCAGGCACGCCGGGCTATGGCGCGCGAATTCAAGCCAAGAGCTCAACCGGCGTTGCCCTGCAGCGGGCTGGTTCGGCAAGGTGAGCATACTCAGTACAGCTTTCGTAGATCGAAGTCAGGGTCTCGCTGACTGCGAATGGCCATGCGTGGTTTTTCGGTGCGAAGGTAAAACAGGGTTAAAACGACGGACACGGGTAAAGGAACGAGAAGCGCAAGGCAGAGGCAATCTACAAGTCCAAACTCATATGGCCATCCCGCCGAAAACCGAGACAGTCCAAGAAGGGCGACTCCCACGCACAGGAGGGACACAAGGCCACACCACTGCGCTTTGGGTCTGCCGACTACACGGCACTTGACCCATCCGCCGCCCTGCACAATCTGAGAGCTCAATTTCATGAGGGCACCGCACTGGCCGCACTGGCCGAACGATCCAGCTCACCGACCCCGCGCCGGTGAGCGACAAATAAAAACAGAGACGCGATCGCGGGGTTCGGTGCAGCTGGCAGGTTAGCCGTCGTCATAATCCCTTCGACCAAAAAAGAATATCCCCGCTGTCGCGTACGCCAAGATAACTCTCACCGCCAACTGCGACCTGGCCCTGCTCATCTGGAAAATCCACTGAGGCCCTCCACCCAAACTCGCTTCGTCGTAAACGCAATCTCATCCGAGCAATATCAACACCCTGTGCGCGCAAATAGTCTGCAATAATCCGTTCTGCCTTTGGTCGGGGTAACCACTCCGCCTTCGGGGCATCCAATACGCGGTCGTCGCTCAGCGACGCTACCCGTGCCCGAGATTCGGGCGTGTCCGAGAGAATGCCGTGTGTGGCATCTTCGCCAACCGCATGCCAAATCGCAGGCGCAAGAGGACGGGAAAGCAAAAGAAGCGCATCGCGAGGAAGCTCACTGGTCTGAGTCTTCCGCCAGAACACAACCTCCACGACACTCGTATCCAACCGTCCGCGCTGAATCACGGAAATCTTATAGCGCGCTACTCGCAACTCAATGTCGTCATGCTGGCCCATCCATTGCCCATGCGCGACAACAAGACGCGGGGACTTCGTTGCACAACCGACAGTCATCACCAGCGAAATAAGCGAGATGAACGTCTTGGTGTTCACGGACGGTCGCGACGGCTAACGCCACGCGCAGGCACGCCGGGCTGAGCGGGTGAGCATGAAACCAGGGCGGCATCCCGGCGTTGCCTGGCGCGACTGGTTGGTCCAGGCCCGGCCCGCGACGTCACGACTCGACGAGATCTCCCGGCTCTCACCGGGTGCCTGCGAATCTCTGGATGACGTCCTCATGGCGTAAATCGTGAACTGCCGACCGAACGCCCCAACCCTGCCTGAATTCGCCCCAACTGCAAGCGACCAGATCGCCCGGCACTCACGCGACTCCGGGTTTGGACCAACGCCACGCGCAGGCACGCCGGGCCGAGCGCTGGAGCATGAAATCAGGGCGACATCCCGGCGTTGGCTGGCGCGACTGGTTGGTCCAGGCCCGGCCCGCGACGCCACGACTCGACGAGATCTCCCGGCCCTCACGGGGTGCCTGCGAATCTTTGGATGACGTCCTCATGTCGTAAATCGTGAACTGTCGACCGAATGCCCCAACCCTGCCCGAAATCTCCTCAACTGCAAGCGACCAGATAGCCCGGAACTTACGCGACTCCGGGTTTGGACCAACGGAAAGCTGACCGATGCCGACACAGCGAAGCGGAGTCGGCATTCGTGTCGAGCGTCTGGTTGGGCACTGGTCTGCAATGGGTCATTGTTTCTTGAGTCGAGTGACGACGACCGTCGAAGCACTCGGCTTCGGCGGCAACGAAATCCGAACAACCTCACGCCCGCCATCGTCTCCGCCTCCACAAGCTGGGATCGACCCCGGTCCACGTGGAGGACGTGGCGGTGGCTGACTGGCTCGAGGCTCCCGCGTGGAGCTTAAACGATCTCGTTTCATCGATCGCCTACTTCCGCCCAACGCTCAGACTCACCGACTCGGCGCCCAGCGTGTTCAGCATGCAACCGAGGCGCTGTCGCCGAGTTCGGTGCAGTCTGCTTGTTGGGCCATCCTCGTGGAGCGAGAATCCTCATGCCGATCCTCCTCGAGAACGCCGACACCAAAGCCACACGCACACCGAAGAGGCACCGATCAAAAGTGGGGCGAGAGCCCACGGCCATAGTCCGGGCATCAACTGATCTTTACGCTGAGCGGTGAGTAGTGAATGCACCGAAAAGACGCCAACGAGAATCGCCGGACACGCCAGCACCGGGCCCGACCAATGGCCCCGAGCTGACGGCCAGTAACTCACGACGGTAAGTCCAATAACGACGATCGGCACGCCGAAGATCAGCGTCAACGCACCATCAATGCTCTCGGCGAGTAGCGGCATATCATTAGCCGGCCCAACGCTCCGACTCACCGACTCGGCGCCCAAGGTGTCCAGCCGGTTCGCACAGTGCAGCCAGTGCTGGTTCGTTGATATGTGAAACGCTGCAGCAACCCCATCGTAAAACTGTCGTGATTCGTTCGAATCAATTTGGTTAGCGAATCAGGGTAGGAGCCCTTCCAATTGGCCAACCCGTGAAAAACCTGGTCCGCCAGCGCATCTTGCGCAGAAGCATCCGCCCTAACCTGAGCCCGACCGATTTGGTTACGCAAGGAGGGTATCATGACTAGCGCGATTGTCGCGGCTGTTGCAAATGCCAGGGTTTTCAGGCGAGTGCTCATGCCGAACGATCGCGCTCAGGCACGCCGGGCCGATGGTGCCCGAATCCAAAAGAGAGGCTCATCCGGCGTTGCCCTGCAGCGCGCTGGTTCGGCATTGGCGTGTTTGGGGCGTTCATGGTGCGGAGATAAATGTGGTCCACAGCCCGTAGCAGATCGCCACTGCAACGAGCGAATACACCAACAGACATAGGAAGAAAAATACCCGGGTTACGTTGGTTGCCGAGTAGAAGATGTGATTGCACTGGGAGCACTCGAACTTTCCGTCCTGACCCAGCATCCACAGCAGGCCGCCAATAGCGCCGCCCAGAATCCCGAAGAGTACGAAACCGAATGAAAATCGAAGCGGCTGACGAAGCTTTTTGAAGCCGGTGGTTGCTTGACACTGTGTGCATGTGACTGTCATGCCGAACGCAAAGCTGAGCGATGCCGACGAAGCGGAGCGAAGTCGGCATTCGTCTCCAGCGTCTGGTTGGGGCTCGGCCTCATCGTGAGCCCTTGATGGAGACTACATCCAGCGGATGGATCTCGTATTTCCAGTCAAGAGACTCCCATCCCATATCCTTACCCGGGGCACCTTCTCGAAGCACACGCGCACTCGCAGTAGCGACTCCGGCCTGGCCAAGGACATCTGCCAACGTAAACCCCTTGCGATGCTCCAGAATCGATGCAGTCCGCGGGCGAGACTCTTGGAGAACGAAAACCCGCAGCGAATCCGGTACTGTGCTGGTCAAGCAATGCTGCTCCACCCAAACCCGAGACCAAGAATACTCCGTGGTCGTCGCCGCCAACGTCCGTCGTGCGGCCTCTTCCTTAGAAATGCTCCCGCCACATGCAGCATACGTCGGCTCACGCGTGATTTGAGTCGACCGCTCGGCGCAGCCCACAAGCGCCAACGCCAGAACGCCCACGGAACGCATAGCCCGTGCATGTCCCCAACGACCCGCCTCACCGACCCGGCGCCTCTGGTGCGCGAAATGAAACTGAGGCGCTGTCGCCGGGTTCGGTGGAGGCGGCTGGTTAGGTCGCGGTTTCATGGCGTGAGGGTAACGATACGAATCTCCGAGCACCATAGGTCACTACCGCTGAAATGGCGAAACCCCACAGTACGCTGTTCCCGAAGAGTGCGACCAAGTAAAGCCAGCCATTTCTAAGGAACGTAAGCGACAACCAAGCGCCGGGTAAGGTGAGCCATGAACCAAGCGAGGTGAGTCGGTCGGTGACGACGCCTTCGTCGACAATGATGCCAAAGGACCAAACGACGTAGAAGTGCGCCAGCGAAGCAACCACTCCGTAGAGCATCCAGCGACGAATAAATGAACTGCGAATGTTCATCAACGACCTAACGAATTAAGCGCACCGACCCGGCCCGACAACGCGGGCCGTGCGCAAAATCGACGATCGAATTCTCAATACTCATTGAACGGAGAGCGCGGTGCCGGGTTCGGTGCCGCGCCTGGTTCGCCAATTGCCTCGCTCCGCATGCGATCCAAGAAGCAACGGGCAAGGCCGTTTGTCTCGGTGTAGAGCATGCGTGACTTGGATCCACCGCTGCTTAATGCGGTCCGAGTGTACCGCACGAAAATGGCTCCATTGGTCTCGCCACAATACTCGTATAGCTCGAGTGTTTGCGCCTTGCTGAGCTCGTAGCCCCGCACCATACGGCTCGCGGAGATGTGTTTTGGGCCGGTCGCGCAACTGCTCGCGAAGGCGCTGAACACGAGAACCGCGATGACGGATTGCCTCATGGCGAACGACGCGGCTCACCGATCCCGCCCGCAGGGCGGGATTCGTGTGAAGCCGCCTGGTTCGGCATTTGCCTCACGGTAAAATCCTCACAGTGTGATAGCCGTCTCCATCCGCAGGTAACTCGGCAATGTCGCGGGCAGAAAGCCTCTGAACTACCGTGTCGCCTCGGAGAACATAGATAACCCGGTTGCGCTCGATGTGCCGCGCCGGTGTCAGCGGGACGACGCCGAAAAGAAACTGACGGCACTGACGAGACGAAATCGGAACATCAACCACAACTCGTCCATCCGTCGAAACAGGCGTATCAATCGGCTTGTGTGCCATGACGCGAATCGTGTAGCTGGTCGGAGAATCTGTCGCGATGCGTAATTTCTGTGGCGACGGATATAGGCTGCCACCACACACAATCGCACAGCCAGACACTATGCTTGCGAGGGCGATCCCTGCTAGGACTGGGACGATGCGTTTCATTCCGCCGAACGACACGCGCAGGCACGCCGGGCCGATCGCGTGAGCATGAAACCAGGGCGGCATCCCGGCGTTGCCTGGCGCGACTGGTTGGTCCAGGCCCGGCCCGCGACGCCACGACTCGACGAAGACCCCCGGCCCTCACCGGGTGCGTGCGAATCTCTGGATGACGTCCTCATGTCGTAAATGGTGAACCGCCGACCGAACGCCTCAACCCTGCCCGAAATCTGCCCAACTGCAAACGACCAAATCGTCCCAACTCACGCGACTCCGGATTTGGACCAACGTCGCAGCGCAGGCACAGCGCGCCTGTGGGCTGCGGAATGAAACCGAGGCGCACCCGCGCTGTTGCCTGACGCTGCCTGGTTCGGCCGTCCCTCTCATCTCGCATCTCCCTCGGCCGGAGGTAGTGAGGCCCCGCTGTAAACCTGACCGGAAAACTCCGGCGAGCTTGGACGAAGCGCCTGCTCGGTCATCAGCAATGGAGTGAAAACGCGTTGATGCCACGTCGAGCGAAACAAACGAATCCGATAGCGCGTTTCGCCGAGACGTCCGCGGAAAACCTCGGTAGATAGGGCGTAAGCCCCGACGTAGACGCCAAGCAATGCAAGTATCGGAAGGGTCCACGTCAAGACCTTTGATGGGCGCTTGTGATGCATACACGTGAGCGAGTCTTAATCGGCCGAACGCTCAAAGCGCACCGACCCGGTCCGACGACGCGGGCCGTGCGCAAGAGCAACTCGGAAAGTGTCAAAGCGCATGGAACGGAAGCGCGGGGCCGGGTTCGCGTGCCGCGCCTGGTTGGCCGCTTCGGTCGAAACGACGAGAGGCATTTTAGCGGGCGTCATCTTCAGCATCGAGTCTTCGGTGTCCATCGAGTGGGTGAAACGGAGAATCGGGCGGACTGGCCGGCGTGAGCGGCGCCTCGGCCTCCGGGTCAATTCCCACAGGTTTAACGCTATGCAAAACGACGCCGGGAAGTCGATGCGCCAGGAAAGCTCGCGTTGCGTCCGTTGCCGATGCCGCGCGCAGCTCAGATACCTCATCACGGCCAAATACTGACCAATGCAACTTGAACAACTTCATAGCGACCTCGCCGAGATGAATCGTGTCTGCGGCCAACAGTATTATTGAGACAAGCAACCGGTGGCCTTGGTTGTCCTAGCAAACGATTTATTGGTTGGCCTCATAGCATTTGGTGCCCGTAAAATAAGGCGATCGTGACGGTTGGCAAGAATCTTTCTTGTCCTAGTAACAGGCCGGCGGGCGGCGGCATCTCGATGCTCGAGTTTGTCGCCCTCGAGAGGGTGCTGAGGGGAGGTTCGAGCGCGAAAAAATGCTGGAGAGCGACGAAATGGGCTTCGTTGATCTACGGATGCGAGAGTGATGAGGGAGACTTCTGACTTCTGGCTTCTGGCTTCCAACTTTGACCTGGGACTGTTCCTTAATCCCTCCCCATTTCTCGTGATCGGCATGGAAATAATCTCGATTGGCATCAAAAACTTCCGCATCGTCATGAAAATCTTCCGATCGGGAGCTTTTGAGTCGTTAATGGACCGGATTTTGTTCGATCGGGCGGAAAAACATCTCAAAAGCGCCAAAAAGATCACAAAAGCGCCGAAAAAGATCTGATTGGCGTCGAAAAGATCTGAAAAGCTTCGGAAAAGTTAACAACAGCTCTGAAAAGATCGGAATAGTGTCAAAAAAGATCCCGAAAGCGTCAAAAAGATCGAAAAAGTCAGCGTCCGCATCGCTGAAGCGCTGAAACCTTCCGAATCTGGCAGAAAAAGATGTCGCGGGCCATACAGAGGAACAATTACAGGGACAGGATGAACTCCGCGAGGTCGTCGATCTCAGCGGGCTGCAGGGGCGACGTGACGCCGTGGCGATCGGCGGGGTTGGCGGTGGTCAGCACTTCGCGGATCGTGGTCGCCCGACCGTCATGGAGATAAGGCGCGGAGCGCCACACCTCCATCAGCGTTGGCGTGTCGAATCGGTTGGTGGACTGGTCAAAGCGGCCCACGGTTCCCACCTCGTGGAACTTGCGGTCGGTGTAGAGGCTCCCGGAGTGACACTCGGCGCAGCCGACGGACTCGCGGAAAAAGATCCGTCGGCCCCGTTCCGCCGCGGGGCTGAGCTGTCCGCGCTGCAGGCGCGGGCTTGGCATCGGCCGCAGCGAAGCCAGATAGTCGTCCATGCACTCGGCCACCTCGGGTGGCTGAACCGTAAAGAGGCTGTTGCGAATGCCCGCCCGCACGGCCACGTGGGCGTCGGCCCGCACGCCGAGCCACATCGAGGGCGCGGTCTCCATGGCCAGCAGCAGGCTCTTGCTGCTCTTCGGATTGCCGATGCCGTCATTGAGGTTGTCCCAGTTCAACCCGTCGACGCGGGCGTCGGCGGAATGGCAACTGGCGCAGCTTTGCCATCCCTGGAAGCACATGGTCGCGTCGTTGAACAGGAGCTCGCCCCGACGCACGCGGCTCACCTCCCTGTGAGAATCGAGCGGAAACGTCTCGATCCGCGGGCGCGGGGCGGCAAGGTCAACGATGGAGATGCTGTCGGAAAAATAGTTGGCCAGAAACGCCCGCGAGCCAACCAGGGCGAGGGCGCGCGGGCTGCGATCTTCGGGACTGAGGCGAAGGCGCCGGCGCAGCCCCACGAGGAACGAAAGGTCGTTGGGCACGTCGGCGGCGACGCGGGACGCGACGGAAAGGTCGTCCTTGGGTGCGGCCTGGCCGGCGGCGAGCCGCTCGAGCTTGGCGAGGAGCGCGGGGAAATCGATCACGCTCAGCTCATGCGTGCCCGCGTGGCTGACCAGCACGGACCGGCCATCGGGACTCCACGCCACGCCCCACGGGTTGGCGGCCCCGGCATCGATGTCGTCCAGCAGCACAGAGTTGATGCGCCGCAGTCCCGCGACGTCGATCACGCTCAGCGCGCTCGTGTTGATCCACCCCCGATCCACCTGCGTTGTGGGCAGGTGAAATCGGGAAAGCTGATGCACGACGACGGCGTGGCGGCCATCCGGCGACACGCGCACGCCCCGCACCAGGGTCGAGCCATTGGGCAGCTTGATCTCCCGGCAGACCTCGCCGCTCGTCGCATCGATCACGCTGACCAACGCCGCCACCACGTCGACGTCCGCGCGCCCGGCCGGCAGGTGATTGGCCACGAACAGACGCCGCCCGTCCGGCGTGAGGTCCATCGCCACCGGCTCGCGCGAAACCCGCACGCGCCGGACGGTCCGTCCGGACGCCAGATCCACAAACTCCACCTGGTTGTCGAAACGGTCGGCGACATAGAGTGTCCGGCCGTCTGAACTCAACACCGGCGCCATTGCGGTGTGTCCGGCCGACAACACATTGGTCAACGCGCCGCGCACGGGATCCACCACTGCGATGACGCTCTCGGCTGCCGCGCAGGTCACATAGAGACGGGTACCGTCCGCGGAGATCGCCAGCCCGAGCGGCGCCTGAGGAACCGCGATTGAGCGGAGCACGGCGGGCCGGGCGGCGTCGAGGACCGCGACGCGCCCGGCCGTGGCGCACGCGACGTAGAGCAACTGTCCATCCGGCGACGCCACGATCGCGCCCGGCGAAAGCGGTCCGTTGTCGAAGGGTTGGGTGACGTCCCCGGCCGGGGCAGCCTTGATCCCAAACGCCAGTGAAAGCCAACCGAGCGCGCCAAGGAAGAAAACGAACCGGTGCAGGAAGACCACGCGTTTCATGGTGTCGGCCGATTCGACTGCGCGAACGGGCCTCAGACCATTGACCCAGGTCAACTTCGCACTCGACTCATCCCATCGGTCCGGCTTCTCCGCACGTCGGAGACCCATGCAATTACGACCGCCGCTCTCCGACGGGTCTGCCTCCGCGCCGGGTTCCCGGACGCGGATCCAAGGTCACACCCGGGCCGGGAATCTCCCGCGGCCTGGGCTAGGCCGGTTCCTCAGACCAGGGAGATTTGCCGTTGCAGTTGGACCAGGGCTTGGCCTTGGGATCGGACTCGCGTTGGGATTCGGGCTGGCGTGCGTTGCCGGGGAACCCCGGCCGATCCCTCCTGCCTTTGGGCCGCATGTGAACCTTCGGCCCGCTGACTTTGCCGAAGCCGCGTCATTCCGGGCCGCGGACCATCTTGTGGGCACCTACTATTTTTACTGGTATGACCTGCCGAGCCGGGCGCACATCGTGGATGGGGATGGGACGGACGCGATGACGACGCATCCGGCGACATTGGAGGGGCTGAGCTGGAAATCGGTCGCGTGGCACCGGCGACAGCTGGAGGACATGATGGCGGCGGGCATCGATCTGGTCCTGCCGGTCTTTTGGGGCGCGCCATCCGAGCAGGCGGCGACAGCGAACCTGCATTGGAGCTACGAAGGGTTGCCTCCATTGGTGCAAGCCCGCGACGAGTTGCTGAAGGCGGGTCGGCGGCCGCCGCGCATCGGAATGTTCTACGACACGAGCACGCTTCAGTACAACAGCTGGGGTGAGCGTCAGGATCTCACGACGGCGCGCGGGCGGGCGTGGTTTTACGCCACGGTGCGCGATTTTTTCTCGCTGGTGCCGCCGCGTCATTGGGCGATGATCGACGAAAAGCCGGTGGTGTTGCTGTACGCGGCCGCCTTTGCGAGAGCGCACGATCAAGGGGTGGTCGCCCACCTGCAGACGGAATTTCCGAAGCAGTTTGGCGGGCGGGTTCCCTGGGTGGCCCGGGAAGTTTCCTGGCGGCTGAGCGCCGACAGCGTCGTCGCCTGGGGCGGGGCCTTGGGGCTGAAGAATCCCGGCGGCGTCGCGTCCCTCGGCCCGGGCTATGATCACTCCGCGGTGCCCGGGCGCACGCCGTTGATCGTGGATCGGCGGGGCGGTGAATTTTACGAGGAGCAATGGCGCAAATTTCTCCGGCGGCCGACGCGCTTCGTCATGGTGGAGACGTGGAACGAATGGCACGAGGGCACGGACATTGCCGAGTCGAAGGAATACGGGAGGCAGTTCATCGACCTGACCCGGAAGTATGCGGATCGTTTCCGAGAAGGCTGGCGTCCGCCATGGCCGGAGGGTCGGTATCGCGCGGCCTCGTCGGTGGCGATCACGCTCGGGGCGACGAACCACGAGGCGGGATTGCGTTGGATCGATGCGGAAGATGGGCGCACCCGGCCGGGCATTTACGCCGGGCGCACGGCTCGGGTGACGGAGTCCAGGCCGCCCCACGGGCGTTATGTCTACTTCGCGGTCGACGACTCGTTCAAATCCGCTGAGGCCGCGAACTTCACCCTGGCGGTGGACGTGTTTGACCTGGCGGCCGGCCCGCTGGCGATCGAATTCGACGGCAGCGATGCGGCGGCCCCGTTCAACGGCGCCTACAGTCGGGCCACACCCGCGGCGAAATTGTCGGGAAGCCGCGCCTGGCAAACCCTGACGTTTACGCTGACCGGGGCGCGGTTCAACAACGGCCAGAACCGCGGGGCCGATCTGCGCATCGCCGTGGAGGCTCCGGACGTGGCCGTGGGCGGCGTGCGCCTGACGAGGAGCGCTCCGTGATGATTTTGCCTGAGTCGTCAGCCGGTCAGGGCCGCCAACCCCACCTGCGGCGGAGCTCCCGTGCATCTCGAAGATGTTGGCAAGGGTTCACGTCACGGCCGGGGCGCGGGCTTGCAGCCCGCAGCGGCCGGGGCCGGCGCCGACGCTCGAAGGTTCGCACGCGCGTGGTCGAGTCCACCCGCTGCGATCCCGCGATGGCGGGATCCGCACTTCGATGCAACGGCTTCGAGGTTCACCACCGCGGCATCCTCCCCATGAACCAAGGGGATTTTTGATTTACGATTTTTGATTTACGATTGCGGATTGTCCGACTTGGAAATCGTCAATCGACAATCACCAATCAAAAATCACCAATGGTGTTCGTGGCCGCAATTTACATGCAACAATCCGGGTTACTCCCCATGAACCGCAAGGTAGGGCCCGCTCTCCCGCCTTCGCGATGCTTCGGCGGGCACGGCCGCAGCGCGCCGCCGTCCGGAAATCGGCACGGTTGCTGTGCCCGAACGCGGAACCAATTCGCCTCACGATCTCCGCGGCGGGCGGCGGCTTCGGCCTGCCGTAGCTCTGAGCGAAGGCGGCAGCGCCCGCCCTACCTACCGCGCTCGGTTCATGGCCCGTCAGCGGGTCCGAATGGAACAAGGGGCTTCCCACCCCTGCTCCAGAGAATTCTCCGAGTCCATTCAACGTCTCTCCTCCTGTGAAAACCCTGTTCTGTTACCTTTGGCCTCTTCTCACCTGCCTCAACGTGGCGGCGCTCACGCTGGCCGACCACGGCCGCACGGACCACGTCATCATCGTGGATCCGATGGCCAGCAAGCCGGAGCTGGCGGCGGCCCAGGAGCTCGCGTCGACGCTCCGACAGATAACGGGAGCCGGGTTCGCGGTGCGGACCAACACCGAAGCGCCGGCCCAGTCGATTCTCGTTGGCGCCGGGACGGCGGCGCGGAAGGCGTTCGCGGAAGTGCACTTTGATTCACTTGGGAATGAGGAACTCGTCATGCGAACGGGCGGTGATCGCCTGTTGCTGGCGGGCGGGCGTCCGCGCGGCACGCTCTACGCCGTCAGCCGGTTTCTGCAGCAATCGTGCGGCGTGCGCTGGTGGACGCCGTGGGCCAGCCGGGTGCCGGCACAGCCAACGCTCCAGGTGGATTCGATCGACGTGCGGCAGAAGCCGGCCTTCGAATACCGCGAGTCGTTCTGGTATCCCGCCTTTGATCCCGAGTGGTCGTGGCGCAACGGTCTCAATGGAAACTCGTCGCGCCTGACCCCGGAGCTGGGCGGCCGGGTTGAGTACAAAGGCTTCGTGCATACGTTTTACCCGCTGGTGCCGCCGGAGAAATATTTCGCGGAACACCCGGAGTGGTACAGCCTGATCAAAGGCAAGCGCAGCACCGACCGCGCCCAGCTTTGCCTCACCAATCCCAAGCTGCGGGACTTCATCGTCGAACGGGTCAAGGCCTGGCTGCGGGAATCGCCCGAGGCCGGCATCATCAGCGTTTCCCAGAATGACTGGCACGGCGCGTGTCAATGTGCGGACTGCCAGGCGTTGGACGACGCCGAAGGCACCCACGCCGGCACCATGCTGGCGCTCGTCAATTACGTGGCGGAAAAGATCGAGCCCGAGTTTCCGCAGGTCGCCATCGACACGCTGGCCTACCAGTACACGCGCCAGCCGCCGAAGACGCTCCAGCCGCGCCCGAATGTGATCATCCGCCTCTGCAGCATTGAGTGCAATTTCCGCGAGTCGCTCGAGCACCCGTCCAACGCCAAGTTTGCCGATGACATCCGCGGCTGGTCGAAGAGCTGCCAGCGCCTGTACATCTGGGATTACACCACGGACTTCGGTCATTACGTGCAGCCGCACCCGAACTGGTTCGTCCTCGGGGACAACCTGCGCTTTTTCCAGGCGCACGGCGTGCGCGGCGTGTTTGAACAGGGCGCCTATCAATCGCACGGCTCGGAGATGGCCGAACTGCGGGCCTGGCTGCTGGGCCAGTTGCTCTGGAACCCGCAGCAGGACGATCGGGCGCTCATCCGTGAGTTCCTCGAAGGCTACTATGGCGCCGCGGCGCCGGCCATCGGACGGTACCTTCAGCAAATGTTCGAAGCATCCAAAGGCCAGGTGCTGTCGTGCTTCGCGAACACGGAGACGTCATTCCTGCGGTTTCAGCCCCTGACGGATGCGGAGAAGATTTGGACCGAAGCCGAACAGGCGGTCCAGAGCGACGACGAGCTGCGCACGCGTGTGCGGATTGCTCACCTGCCGGTTCGCTACGCGTGGATCACGCGCTGGGACAAGCTGCGCAAGGAATGCACGGACGCGGGCGCCACCTGGCCGCTGCCGGCCGAGCGCGCGCGCGTGATTGAAGAGTGGCTGGCGGTCGCGCAAGGCGTGCCCGGCAAGCCCTGGACCAAAGTCACGCTGCTCAACGAGGGCGGACTAACGCCGGAGAAATGGGCGGGGCGGTTTGCGGGCGACAAGGAAGGAAAGCGGTAGGGTCATTGGTCATTGGTCATTTGGAATTTGGAATTTGGCATTGGACGCTCCTCACTCATCACTCGCCACTCATCACTCGCCCCTTTTTCCAAACGCCATTGCCGTCACGGTGCTCGCGAGAAACAGGACAAGCGCTAATCCGTTGGCGACCGCGGACCATTGGCGCAGCTCGGGCGAACCGATGACGGCCGCCGACACTCGCCCGATCAGCGAGAGGTGCAAAAGCGCCACGTGCACGTAGAAGCGGCGATGGAATGCCACGGGACGGCCGAGGATAGAGGGAAAGATCACGGGCGCGTGCGCGAAGATCATGGAGAAGACGAAGCCGAGAAAGAACGCATGCAGAGCCGCGTCGTAAGTGGTGCCCGGACGAAGCGGCGTCCACCCGGCCAGCACCACGCCGGAGACTGCCATCCACGCGAAGCCGGACAATAAACAGGCCGACATGAAGCCGGGCAAACCGGGCTGGCGGAATGTCCGCCGGGCGAAGTCGAACCGGGCGTGCCACCCGGCCAGCGCGATCAGCATCACGCCCAGCAGCCGACCGCCCCAGTCAGGAGAGATCAATCCCACGAGGAGCGCGGAAAACAATCCGACCAGAACGGTCAGAAACAAAGGCTGCGCCGCCGGAACGACTTTTTGAAACCGGCTTAAATCCAGTCGCTCGCCGGCGATGGTCAGCGCGAGAAATACGATCCACCAGGGAACGACTCGTTCGATTGGCCAGTCCGCCAGCCAGAGCGCATTGCCTATCAACCAGGACACCGCGCCCAGGCTCATCGTCGCCGTGAAGAGTTCGCGCCGCAACTGCACGACCCGCCAAGTGACGACCAGGAAGAACGCGCTGCCGGTGGTAAGCCAGCACGCGCCGGTGCGTCCGGCCGCGCCGGCCAATAAAGCCAACGCGCCGGCTCCAGTCAGCACCGGCGCCAGATACGGCCAGCGTCCAGGCAAGCCCACCGCCCTTTCGAGGGCAATGACGGTGCCGAGAAATCCGCAGACCATCAGCGGTCCGTGAAAGCTCAGCCAGTTCGCATTGTCTGCTGGCAACGGAAGGCTCACGGGCAGTCGGGTCACCCCGCCCCAGATGGCCGCGAACAAGGTGAGAATTCCCACCATGAGCAGAGGCACCCGCGGCCAGACCCGAAGCGTGGTACCGCGCTTTTTCGACCTGGTGCCCGCGCTCATCGTCCAGAGGCCTCCGCCACGCAATACAGCTTCGACAGGGTCCGGATCAAAAGCCGGTTGCCGGCGATGGCGGGAGTAGCCATGCACATCTCCCCGAGCGAATTCGTGTGCAGCAGACGATAGTCGCGCCCGGCCTGAAAAACGAAGGTGTCGCCATCCTCGCTCAAGGCATAGATGCGGCCGTTGGCCGCCCACGGCGATGCGGTGAAGGATGTGGTGTCCTTGCGAATGCGTTGCTTGTCGTAGACCGGGACGCCGGTCCGTGCGTCGTGGCAGCTGAGAAAGCCGAAGTCGAACAGAACATAGAACAAATCGCCGTAGACCAGAGGCGACGGGTTGTAAGGCGCGGCGGCGGGCTGGGACCACGCCACGAACTCATTCGTCGTCTGCCCGCCGGCAAGCGAGATGTCGCCGCGCGCGCCGGGCCGAACAGCGAACACCGGCCGGGTTTTGTCGCCGACATACCCCGAGCAGACGTAGAGCAAGCCGAACTTCGAGAAGGGCGTGGGGATGACAATGGTCGACATTCCCCCGAGCGACCAAAGCGGCCGGCCGTCGAGATCGTAGGCCCGGACCTTGTTGCGGCCGGGCGTGACCAGTTCCGCGCCTTGATCGTGGACCCACACGGCGGGCGTCGCCCAATTGCTCCCCTCCTCGCGCTCGACGCGCCAGAGCTGACGGCCCGTCCGCGCGTCCAAGGCCAGCAGATAGGATTTGTCCTCGTTGTCGTTCACCACAAAGAGCCGGCCGTCGTGCAGGACCGGCGACGCCGCCGAACCCCAACCGTAGCGCGTCTTGACCGGTGGCCAGTTGGTCGACCACAACAATTGTCCCTCGAGGTCGAGACAATACAGGCCGGCGTTGCCGAAGTAAGCGTAGACGCGTTCGCCGTCCGTCACGGGGGTCTCGGACGCGTAGGTGTTCTTAATGTGCAACGGGGTCGTGGGAACAGCCTGTCGAACGACCCGGCGCCACTTCTCCCGGCCATCCTTGAGATCATGGCAAATCACCACCCACTGATGCATCGCCGTCGGCGCGTCCTTTTGTTCGCCGCCGAAATAGAGTCCTTTCCTGGGAGGCTCGACGGTGCCACCGCTGATGACCGACGTGAGAAAAACCCGGTCGCCCCAGACGATCGGAGAGGACCAACCGCGGCCGGGAGTTTCGATCCGCCACGCGACGTTTTCATTGGTGCCCCAACGCTCTGGAAACCTTGAGCCATCGGCCACCCCCAGCGCGCCCGGCCCGCGAAATTGCGGCCAATGGTTCGGCCCTTCGAAGGGTGGGTCTGCCGCCCCCGCCGCCGACCCCACAGCCGCGAGCCAGATCGATTGGAGAAGCATGCGGCCAAAGAGCCTTCGAGGGCGGAATGGATTCATGGAGCCAAGATTCCTCTGAAAGACAGGTCCGCCGCAAGCCCGGCGCCCGGGCGCCTTGCCCCGAGCGGGAGCTTTAATCTGAAGGAAGGGGCCACATCCGGTGCGTGGCGAGATCTCTTGATGCGAACCGGTCCCGCGGCGGGCGGCGGAGCGCCCGCCCCATCCTTAGCGCTCCGGCCAAGGTGTTCCGCGATTCGAAGTCCGCAAGAATCGCCTACGCCGACATCGTGGCGGCGCGCGCGCGGCGCGTCGGCACCGCACGCCGCTGGCGCGCCCGCACCACTGGTGAAACGGGCGGCGCGACATTCCGGCGCCAGCAAACATGGCTGCCGTTCTGGTTTGAAGCCAGGGCGCGCACGACGGTGGAGTGGTTGAAGCGCGGCATTTGTTCGAGCCGACGCTGCAGCTGGCGCATGCCAACGGCGCCGGCGCCCACGCCGCACCCGCCCCGACGGCCGACGAGCATCCAATACACGCCCTCGGCGTTGGGGACCGCGTCCGTGGTCACGAGCACGACTTCGCGCAGCTCCTCCCAGCGAATCGAGTCCGTTCTGCCATCGGGCAGCGTCCGCACGATGCGGACGGCGTCGAACCAGACCCGCTCCGGCTTGAGGGCCCGGCGTGAGCTGAAGATGTAGGTTGCGACCGTGAGCAGGACGGCGAACACCCCGATGGAGATCCACGGCGGCGCGGTCGGATGCGCGGCCCCCAACCACGCGTAGGCCGCAAATGAACCCGCCAAAACGACAGCAATGGCGGCCCAACAGCGCAGGTTCTCTTCCGTGTGTCTGGTCAATTGCATGAACTACTGAACTGTCTCTGATCGGACGAGGCCGTTGTCGCGCACGCGTCCTCGCGTGCAAGTCCAGCGGCCTTCGGGCCGCTGCGCGTCCGCGTATTCTGTCCGCAACCGGCGCGGCGCGGACGCCGCGTCACTGGCCCGCGGGGACGCGGGCGCTACTTCGCCGTCCTCGCGTGCAAGTCCAGCGGCCTCGCCGCTGCGCGTCCGCGTATTCTGTCCGCAACCGGTGCGGCGTGGACGCCGCGTCACTGGCCCGCGGGGACGCGGGCGCTACTTCGCCGTCGTCGCGCACGTCCTCGCGTGCAAGTCCAGCGGCCTTCGGGCCGCTCCGCGTCCGCGTATTCTGTCCGCAACCGGCGCGGCGTGGACGCCGCGTCACTGGCCCGCGGGGACGCGGGCGCTACTTCGCCGTCGTCGCGCACGCGTCCTCGCATGCAAGTCCGGCGGCCTTCGGGCCGCTGCGCGTCCGCGTATTCTGTCCGCAACCCGCGCGGCGTGGACGCCGCGTCACTGGCCCGCGGGGACGCGGTCGCGACGTTTTCTGACAACCGCGCAGCTGGTCAATGCTTCCCGGCCATCGGCGGCGGGGACCGGATCAAAAACGGACCATTGAGTGCGATAGAATTGGCAGAAGCTCCAGCGCTCGGCAATCTCCAAGCCTGCCCGTAGTGCGATTGTGAATTGCGGTGAATAACTGTGAATAAGCCAGCCGTGAACCGTGGATCGGGTCGGGAGGTTTGGCCGCTTGGTGACGGAAGCACCGCGCGCGGCTCGACGGGTCCCGCGGCTGGCGCCCAATTAGGCGCCGGCGGGCCCGTCGCTACAGGATTCGGGCTCGGAACACACCGGATCCTGTTGACCACCAACCAGGGGCTGCCCCGGCGAGCCTGCGCGCCCCGGAAAATCAGTTTTCATTCCGTAACCTGTCTGTTACATGTCTCTACAGTTCACCGACGACCCATTTCGCATGAAGACGTACTTCCACAAACTTCCTCTCATTGGTCTGGCCAGCCTCCTGCCGACGCTGGGGCTGTTCGCGGCCAGTCCCGTGGTCATCTCCGAGTTCATGGCCAGCAACCGGACCACGAACACTCTGAACCAGGTCTTTGGCAACTCGGTGTTTCCCGATGCCCCGGATTGGATTGAGGTCCACAATGTCAGCGCCGCGCCCGTCAACCTGCTCAACTGGTCTTTGACGGACAACGCCGGCAACCTGGCCAAGTGGCGATTTCCGGAAACGAATCTCAATGCCGGCGCTTACCTGGTGATTGCCGCCTCGGGTTTTGACCGCCGGGTGCCGGGGGCGCCCTTGCACGCCAACTTCAGCCTGGACGCCGGCGGCGAGTTTCTCGCTCTGGTCCAGCCGGACGGCCAAATCGCCACCCAGTTTGCGCCGGTGTATCCGCCGCAGGCCCCGGACGTCGCCTACGGCTTTGGGGTGCTCTCGACCAACCTGCCGCTCGTCACGTCCAACACGGCGCCACTGCGGGTGCAGGTTCCCACGGGCAACGCCGATGGGACAAACTGGACCTACGTCGGCTACAACGACGCCGCCTGGACGGCCGGCACCAATGGCGTCGGCTACGGCGTGGGCTCCATCACCAGCCTGTTCAAAACCGACGTCCGCGTGATGTCCAATGTGAACGCGTCCGCCTACGTCCGGCTCCCGTTCACGATCGACAACCCCACGAACATCAGCCTGCTCGTGCTGCGCATGCGGTATGACGACGGCGTGGTGGCGTGGATCAATGGCGTCGAGGTGTTTCGCGCCAACGCGCCGGCCTCTGTCGACTGGAACTCGACCGCCACGGCGGCGCATGCGCCGACGGTCGTCGAGGAAATCCGCCTCGGCGCCACCATGCTCCAGGCTGGGGCCAACGTCCTCGCTGTCCAGGGCCTCAACTCTTCCGCGGGCGACATCGATTTCCTCGTCCAGCCGGAACTGACTGCCACCTATGTCGAGGGCGAAGATCCCAACCCCAATTTCCTCGCGGTCGCCACGCCCGGATCGGCGAACAGCTCGCCGTCCACCCGGGGCCCGCTCATCCGCGGCGTCGGCCACAGCCCCAACGTGCCGACGGAAGATCAGGACCTCCAGGTCACGGCCCAGGTCACGCGGACCTTCAACGCCGTGGCCAACGTCACGCTTTACTATCGTTTCATGTTCGGCACGGAGACCAACGCCGCGATGTTTGACGACGGAGCGCACGGTGACGGGTTGGCGGGCGACGGCATCTTTGGCGCCACGTTGCCGGCGGCGGCGGGCACCACAAACGGGCAGATGATTCGCTATTACGTCCGCGCGACCGATGTGGCGGGGCAAAGTTCCCGGTGGCCGACGTTTGCCAGCCCGGCCTCGACCGAGTATCTCGGCACAATTGTCGAGCCGCTGGGGATCGACACGAAGCTGCCGGTGGTGCACCTGTTCGCGCCGACGACGGTGCTGAACCCTGGCCCCACGACGCCGCAAGCAGGCGCCGACTCCCAGGCCGGCGCGCGCGGGGTGTCCGTTTTCTACGACGGCGAATATTACGACAACGTCTACATGTCGCTCCGGGGCAACACGACGGCCGGCTACAACAAGAAATCACACCGGCTGGAGTTCAACGCCGATCACCAGTTTCGCCACAACGGTCCCGGCCCGCGGCTGCGTAAGACATCGTTCGTCGCCGACTTTCCAGATCCCACCTACATGCGGCAGGGTCTGTCCTTCTGGCTCTGCGATTTGATGGGCTCGCCCGCACCATTTTACATCCCGCATCGGCTGCAGCTGAACGGCGCGTTCTATCAATTGGCCAACCACAACGACGTGCACGGCGAGGAATTGCTCTCCCGCCTGGGCTATGATCCGAACGGAGCGCTCTACAATGCGGCCGGCCAGGTGACGCCCACGAAAGACAGCACCGGCGGCTTCGAGAAAAAGACCCGGCGCTGGGAGAGCGACGCGGACTACGTCGCGATGGCGACGGCCATCGGCTCGGCCAACTCCCTGGGCCTGCGCGGCACGAATTTCTTTGAGCTCTTCGACATCCCCAATGCGCTGAACTACCTCACGTCCGCGCGCTGGGTGCATGAGAATGACGACGTCTGGGCCAACATGAGCCTTTATCACGACAATGACGGCGACAACCTTTGGCGCATCGTGGCGTTTGACCTCAATCTTTCCTGGGGCGCCATCTACTACGAAGGCGGCGTGCCGTCGGTCATCGAGGGCGTACAGGCCACGAACGACATCCACAAGGCGCACCCGCTTTACGGCTCCGCCGTGGCGCCGGCGCTGAATTCCGGAAATTACAATCGGGTTTATGACACCGTCTTCCAGGTGCCGGTCCTGCGGGAGATGTTCCTGCGCCGCTTGCGCACCTTGATGGATACCTGGGTGCAGCCGCCCGAGTCGCACCCGCTGGCTCGTACGATGGAAAACAAAATCCGCGATTGGCGGGACCTGATCCTTGATGATGCCAATCGCGACCGGGCGAAGTGGGGCTGGCCCGCGAAAGGCGGCCAGTGCAATTTCGATCCGGGCATTCAGCCGCTGGCCGGCATCGAGGCGATGATCAACGAGTTCGTGGTCAAACGCCGCATTCACTTCTACGTGAAGCATTCCGTGACCAACGCCAACCCCGTCAGCTTCCCGATCGGCATCACGAAAACCAACAACGCCGGCATCCCCCTGCCCCAGCCCGCCGACGCCACGATTGGGATTTTTGCGGTGGAGTACAACCCGGCCTCCGGGATTCAGGCGCAGGAATACATCGCCCTGACCAACCCCCAGCCCTACGCGGTGGACATCTCCGACTGGAAGCTCAGCGGCGGAGTGGATTTCAAATTCCACCAGGGCACCGTCATCCCCGCCAATCGCGTGGCGTATCTCAGTCCCGACCTCCGTGCGTTTCGCGCCCGGACGTCCGGGCCGCGCGGCGGCCAGGGCCTTTTTGTCCTTGGACCGTACAGCGGCCAACTGTCCGCCCGCGGCGAAGGGCTCGCCATTCACGACACCACCGGGCGTCTGGTTCACACCAATTTTTACACGGGCAGCCCCGGCCTGGCGCAGCGGTATCTGCGCGTGACCGAAATCATGTACAACCCGGCGCCGCTCGCCGGCAACGCCACGGATGCCCAGCAATTCGAATACATTGAACTGAAGAACATCTCCGCCACCGACCCGATCGACCTGACCGGCGTCCGCTTTGTCGATGGCATCAGCTTCGCATTTGCCGGCAGCGCCGTGACCAGCCTGCCCCCCGGCGCCCGGGTCGTGATCGTGCGCGGCCAGGCGGCCTTTGTCGCCAAATATGGGGCTGGGGCGGCCACCATCGCCGGCCAGTTCACCGGCAGCCTCGACAGCAACGGCGAACGCATTCGCCTGCTCGACTCCGCCAACGAGGAGATTCTGGACTTCACCTACAACAACGCCTGGTACCCGATCACCGATGGCCTCGGGTTTTCGCTCGTGGTGAACGACGAAAACGCGCAGCCGGAAGCGTGGGGCACGAAGGCGCAATGGCGTCCCAGCGGCACCGCAACCGGCTCGCCCGGCGCGGCCGACCCCGCCGCCGGTTCGTTCCCGAATGTCGTCATCTCCGAACTTCTCACCGCCTCCGTCCCGCCCCAACAGGATTACATCGAGCTGCACAACGAGGGAACCGCTCCGGCTGACATCGGCGGGTGGTTCATCTCCGACGACGTCACCAACGCCTACAAGTTCCATATCCCGGTCGGGACCGTGATCGCCCCGGGCGGCTATGTCACCTTCACCGAGTCCGCCTTCAATCCGAACCCGGGCAACCCGCCGAGCTTCGCCTTCAGCTCCAGCGGCGACGAAGCCTATCTCTTCTCCGGAACCGCCGCGGGCGAGCTGACCGGCTACATGTTTGGCTTTGGGATTGAGGCGGCAAGCGCCGATGTCTCGTTCGGTCGATACACCAACAGCGTCGGCGATGTTCATTTCGTCGCCCAAGGCAGCCTGACGCCTGGCGCGGCGAATTCCGGCCCGCGCGTGGGCCCGGTCGTCATCTCGGAAATTCATTACCACCCGGCCGACGCGGCTGACGGAGTCGACAACTCCGAGGACGAATTCATCGAGCTGCGCAACGTCACCGGCGCTGCCGTCGATCTCTTTGATCCCGCGTTTCCAACCAACCACTGGCGCCTGCGGGGCGAAGTCGATCTCGACCTGCCGGCCAGCATCAGCCTGGCTGCCGGCGCGTCCCTCCTCCTGGCCAACGTCGATTCGGCGGATGCCACGGCGCTCGCCGCCTTCCGCGCCCGCCTGGGAATTTCGGATCAGGTCGCGGTCTATGGCCCGTATCAGGGCAAGCTCGCCAACGACCAGGGCTCAGTGCGCCTCTATCGGCCGGGCGCTCCCATCGTCGGTGATCCGGGCGATCCCAAAACCGGCACCGTCCCGTTCATCCTCGTGGACCGGGTTGACTACATGGACATCGCGCCTTGGACCGCCCTGGCGGACGGCACCGGCGCGAGCCTGCAGCGGATCAATGTGAACGCGTACGGCAACGATCCCGTTAACTGGCGGGCTGGCGCACCGACTCCCGGCGCGCTGCCCTCGTCGGGTGCCTCGCCGGCTATCGTCCAAAATCCGGCCAACACCACCGGGATCGCCTCGCAAACGGCCGCGCTCAGCGTGACGGCCAGCGGTTCCAACTTGCGCTACCAGTGGTTCAAGAATGGCCTGGCGATCCCCGGGGCGACCGCCTCCATCTTCTCGATCAGCAACCTCGGCAACGACGACAGCGGCGATTACCACGCAGTGGTCTTCAACGACGCCGGAGTTGCCACCAGCAGCATCGCCCGGCTGACCGTCCTGTTTGCGGCCTTCATCAGCCAAAACCCGGTCGACGTCGACGTGCGGGTGCGGCCCGATCCGAGCGCGGCTCCATCCACGAACGCCACGTTCTCGGTCAACGCCGGGACGCTCAACCCGCCGATGACATTCCAGTGGCGAAAGAACGGAACGAACATCGCCGGCGCCACAGCCGCGGTCCTCACCATCAGCAATGTCACGACCAACGACTACGGCGCTTACGACTGCGTGATCACCGATCAGGCGGGACCCGTCACCAGCGGATCGGCCACGCTCTATCCGTGGGTTGTCCCGGGCATCGTGGCCGGGCTGGGCCCGGTTCCGCAAGTGGTCGCCCCGGGCGGGCTTGTTGGCCTCAGCTGCGTGGTGACCGGCTATCCTCCGCCTTTTGGTTTCGAATGGCGCCGCGGCTCGACCCCGCTCGCCAGCAACACGGTCTTCGGCACCGTTGGCACCTTCGCCTTCACGGCGCCGCTCACGGTTGTGACCCAGAGCTACCGGGTGGTCATCCGCAACCGGGCGAACATGAGCCCCGGCGTCGCCAGCAGCACGGTGTCCATCGCCGTGGCGCCCGACACCGACGGCGATGGCATCTACGACAGCCTGGAAGACGCCACGCCGGGCATGAACAAGAACGATCCCAGCGACGCTGCGGGCGACTTCGACGGAGACGGGATGAGCAACCGAGCCGAGCTGATTGCGGGCACGAACCCCAACGATCCGGCCAGTTATCTGCGACTCGATCAAGCAGCCGGGAGCGGCGGCAAGGCGCTCACCTTCGCCGCCAAGGCGAACAAGGTTTACGTCATCCAGTACACCGACGATTTCGAGTCCGGCGTTTGGAGCCCGCTGGTGGGTGTTCCGGCGCGGACCACGGACTACATCTTCTCGGTCACGGACGCCGGAGCCAGCGCCAGCCGATTCTATCGCGTGGCGACTCCGGGTGCGCCGTAAGCCCGGCGCGGGTTTGAAAAAGTTTGAAAAAAAGTCCCGGCCGCACTCGCGGCCGGGACTTCAACCACAGACAACCACCGGGCGAAACTAAAACTCGCGATCCTTTTTGATCCCGGGCATGGGCACGGGGTAAAGGCCGTTGGCATCGGAGGTGACCGGCGGCGGTGAGTCGTTGGTCCACTTGTCGATGCCCGGGGCGTACTCGTGCGGATGGTTCAGCATCTCGTCGTAGGTCATCTCCTGGCCGGTGTGCGCCGCGAAGCGGCCCATGGACGTGACCACGCTGGCCTGCACGCCGAAAGGAACCTCGTTGTGCGGCTTGTCATTGCGAATGGCGTCCATCAGATCGTTCCACTCGTTCAGATACGGGTCATTTTCCGCTCCGTAATCCTTCGACTGCCAGGTCATGTTGGACCGGCTCGCCGTTTGTCCGGAGTGGATGCTCGAGGGTCCGTTGTAATCGCCGTTCTTGGCGGCGATGGCCATGCCCTTCGTCCCGTGAACATTGCTGAAGTAGAACGGCGCCGCGCCGGCATTGCAGCGTCCATCCATGTAGAACTTGCTGCCGTCGGCGAAGGTGTACTCGACGGCATAGGAGTCGAAGTTCTGGTCGACCCACGGCTCGCCGTCGGGGGAGTTGCGGTAGTGGCGCCCGCCGAGCGCCTGCGCCTTGATCGGCCAGGCGTTCTTCATCCAGCAGAGATGATCGATGTGATGGATGTAGAAGTCGCTGTAGCAGCCGCCGCTGGCCCAGATGAAGCTGTGGAAACGGGAGATCTGCCAGAGCAGTTCGCTGGGCTTGCCGGGCCACCGCTTGGAGAACGCGGAGGCCACCGGTCCGTGCATCCGATAGCCGCGCATGAGCAACACGTCGCCAATCTCGCCGTCCTGCACCCGCTTGTGCAGCTCCTGGAGGTGCCGCGCGTGGCGGGACATCAAGCCGACGCCCACCTTCAGGTTCTTCGCCTTGGCCTGGTCCGCCAGCTCCAGCATCCGCCGGCTGGTCGGTCCGTCCGCGGTGACCGGCTTTTCCATGAAAACGTTCAGGCCCTTCTCGATGGCATACTTGAAGTGCACCCAGCGGAAGGCCAGCGGCGTCGTGAAGATCGCCACATCCCCGGGCTTCAGCGTGTCCATCGCCTGCTTGTAGCCATCAAAGCCGATGAAACGCCGATCCTTGGGCACGTCCACCAGGTCGGTGAACTTGTTCTTGAGCGTCTGGTAGCTGTTCTCCAACCGATCCTCGAACACGTCGACCATCGCGCTCAGCGTGACCGGGCCCTTGTGGGTCGACAGCGCGTTGCCGGCCGCGCCGGTGCCGCGACCGCCGCAGCCCACCAGCGCAATTTGCAGCGTGTTGTTCTCGGCCGCATGCACGTGCGGAATGGCCACGCCAGCCAGCGCGGACGCCGCCGCAAATGTGCCCGAGGTTTTTAGAAAATCCCGACGAGTGGAGACTTGAGCTGAATTCGGATTGCTAGACATAGATGTGTTCGGATGACGCACGGACTCCGGGAAGAATTCAAGAACTTTGCCGCGCGCGGCATCGCCGGCAGGTCACGGCGCATCTTTGCGTCGTCAGGTGCGGTGCGCGGGACCCGGTCAGCGGACCGGGGCGGCGGAACGCCGCCGAACTTGCACGCCGGAGGCGTGCGCTACGTAGCGCCGGCGTCTGCGCCGGCAGGTCACGACGCATCTTTGCGTCGTCAGGTGCGGTTCGCGGGACCGCGTCAGCGGACCGAGGCGGCGGGACGCCGCCGAACTTGCACGCCGGAGGCGTGCGCTACGTAGCGCCGGCGTCTGCGCCGGCAGGTCACGACGCATCTTTGCGTCGTCAGGTGCGGTTCACCGGACCGGGTCCGCGGACCGGGGCGGCGGGGACGCCGCCGAACTTGCACGCCGGAGGCGTGCGCTACGTAGCGCCGGCGTCTGCGCCGGCAGGTCACGACGCATCCTTGTGCCGTCAGGTGCGGTCCACGGGACCGGGTCGGCGGACCGGGGCGGCGGGGCGCCGCCGAACTTGCACGCCGGAGGCGTGCGCTACGGGACACGTCGGTGCTCGGCAGTCTTACCAGCGAAAAAACCGGTACGGGAAATCCCATGCCACGGGTTCGTCGACGTACAACCCGGCCCGCCAGCGTCGTTCGGGCTGGCCCGGAGCCACCGGCGTCTGCAGGTGCGTCAACATCGGCGTCGGGCCGGCCACGCCCAGATTCGCCAACCCCCGGGCCAGAAGATACGAAACGCGGCGATGGGTGCGCTTGATTGGCATCGGCGTGTTGGTCGAGCCCACGTCGAAATCCCAAGGCGCCAGCTGGCAGTAGGCCACCGTGCCGGCCTGGGCCAGAATTCCGTTGCCGAGGACGGTCGCTCCGGAGGTGATGAGCGGGAGCTCGCGCGGATCCCGGTTGTGGACATCAGCCGGTCCAACTCCCGCCCAGACGGATCCGAGCGGTGGCGCCTCGAAATAGGTGGCGATGTGTTCGGCCCGTTTCATTTTTATGTCGCCGGGCAAGACGGCCCGGGCTTCATCCTGGTCGAGCCCGATGGCGAACACCGGGCCGCCCCGCCGAACCCAGGCCGCGATTTCCTCCACGGCTTCGCCCACCGCCGCCTTCGCGCCCCGGCTCAGAATCAACACCGTGCCCGCCTTCAACGCGCCTGGCTCGAAGATGCTGGCGGTCACGCCCAACTGCTCCAGGCCGCGCCGCCCGGCGTCTCCCCCGGCGTAAACCGCCGTCCGCGGATTCGACGGTTTCCAAGTTGCCACGTAGGCCAGAAGATTCCGGACCAACATCTCGGCGGCAGGCTCCCGCGCCGTGCGGCCCGTCACGTCGGCCTGGCAAAACACCATCAAGCCCCGGCCTTCCCGGGCTTCCAGCAACGGCGAGTACTGGAGGCTGAAGCCGCCGTCGAGGATTGGCCGGAAATCGCCGCGGGCCGGCTTCTCGATCAACACTGACGCGACGTTGCCCCGGTTGCCGCATCGCCAGAGCCGCGGCACCATCATCCCGCACCACATGGAGGTTGGCGCTCCGTTGAACGCGCGCCCGGCCTCCAACGTCGCCCGCGCTGGAAGGAGCGTCGCCTCTCCGCGCCAATCCCGCAGCAGGTCGCCCGTCACACCGGCCAGGACGGGGTGATCCGACACGCGCGCCACCACGTTGCGCAATCCGTAGTCCGCCACGCGAAAGCCCAGCCGCTGCTCGAGCACGGCGGACGACTGCTCGAAAACCACCAGCTTCAGGCCCGTGCGCACCAACGCGACGTCCGGGCAGGGTCCGTCCAAGGTCAACGCCTCCTTGCCCAAGATCAGCACATCGTATCCTGCGAGGTCCGTGCTGGCGTCAATTGGTTTGAAGCCCACTCCCAGTTCCGTCAGCAGCGCCTGGGTTTCGCCGCGGGGATCGTAAAGCGCCACGCGGCTGCCGGCGGCAGGATTCACCGGCAGCGGCTCGTCCGTCGCCGGCACGACGTGCACCGCCAACGCATCCTGTTGCGCCTCGCCGGAGCCGAAGGTCACATTCAAGCTCAGCTCGTACGTTCCCGGGGTGGTGTCGGCGTTGAGCGCCACCTCGATCGGCAGCCGGGCCTGGCCGCCCGGCTCCAGCCGCAGGCGCCCCTGCCCCGCTGACGTCGGCGGTCCCGGCCCGCGAAAAGCCCAGTGCACCTCGGCCTCCGTCGGCTCGCGCGCGTCGTTGATCAGCACGACCTGCTTCTGCACCCGTTCTCCCGGCCGAAAGATGTGGTCCTTGCTCGTGACGCCGGAGGCCGGACCGGCCAGGTAGGCCAGCCACGGCCGGTTATTGCGCAGCAACGCCTCGGCGGCCGGGGTCGGAATCCAATCCGATCGTTCATAGGCCAGATCCATCCGCTCGTAACGATGGTCGACGAAATCCGGGCTGAACCCCGGGCGTTGGAGTTGTTCCCAATCGACGGGCAGGTCGCGCCGGCCCCGATCCACTCCTGGCCGCAATGTCCAGAAGTGCTCGTGTTCCCAAGGGGAGTTCGCCGAGAGGCCCCAGGTCCGAAACGCCCGCCAGTTGTCCGTCAGGTAGGCGGCCAGAATGGGATAACGCTCGCTGAAACGGCTGGAGCTGACGTCGGCCGGATAATCCCAGCGATGCCAGCGCCGGCCGGCCCGCGTTTGAGCGGCCTCCCAGCGCAGGTTGGCGCGTTCGGACTCGCTGATCTCGTAGGCCCGATCCCCCACAAACTGCGCGTTCCACTCGGCCACGCAGAAATCCCACGGCACGGACGCGCTGCCGAACTCCCGCTTCCCGTCATGCCACCCTCGATACAGCGTCCAGTCCCAGGTGAACGGCGCGCCATATTCGCAGGTGAACAACGGCTTGACCCCGTTGCTGGCCCAATGCTCAAACCAGTCGGAGAGCTCCTGCGCGGGCGCAAAGTTGGCGTAGAAATTCACCACGTGCATCGGGCCGAGGTTGCCCGACGCGTGGTGATAAATCATCCGTTCCGGGTCCAGGCGGTGGACGATGGCCTCGGCCCTGAGCGCCCGCGCCACCTTGCGACGCGCCCAGTCGTCCCGCGCGTCGTGCACGCCATCCATCAAGTCCGGGTTCATGTCCTCGTTGTAGCCGGTCGCATTGTGGCTCATCGAGTAGCAGACCACGGACGGGTGATCGCCCGCGACCCGGGTGTAAAAGGCCGCGTGCAGCCGATAGCCGTTCGTCGCCTCCGCCTCCGCGCCGATCCAGTTGTAATGACTGAAATGCGGCTGCGAAAACGACACCAGCATCCCCACGTCATCAGCCGCCCGCAGGATCCCGTCGAAGCTGAGATGGGAACCTGGCAGACAGTCGTAGTTGTGGGTGTAGACAAAATTAATCCCGAACGACTGCAGCCGAAGCAGGCTTTCGCGCGCAGCCTCATACGTGGCCAGTTCGGCGCTGACCTGCGCGTTGTCGAGCGGCAACGCGGAGAGATGCAGCCGTGTTCCATTCAGGTAGAAATCCCGCCCGTCGATCCAAAACTCACGAAACCCAACCCGGTGGGTCCAGGTTTCATCCAGCACCCGGCCCGCGCGGTCCAGCAGTGCCAACTGGAGATCGAACTGGTTGGTCGGGGTGTGCGTATCCCAAAGCTGCGCCGGCCGCCAATGGCCGCCGAACGTCATCCGCCCGTCGGTTAATTCCGCCGCGCCAAACGCCGGGCTGACGATTTCCTGCACGACCCGGCCGGACTGCGCGAGCCGCGCGCGCAATTGGCACGGGCCGCCGCTGGTGTCCAAGTTCGTCACGGACACGGCAAATGTCACCTCCTCCCGCCGAACTGAGGTCGAGGTCCTGACGTCACCCAGCCGCGCGCCCCGGGGCGTGCTCACGAGATAAACGTCGCCGCACAGGCCGCGGCGTGCGACGGACCCCTTGATCTCGCGGGCAGACGCGCTGTCGGTGTAGGAGAGCAGCACGCCTTGCAGCGGGAGCGCCACCACCAGCAACGCCAGCTGCTGCGTCGTGCCGGGCCGACACGCACCACTTAGGTCAAGGTCACCGCCGGGAAAGCGAATCTCGCCCGCGGCTTTTCCATCCACAAACACCAGGCCGAGCGAGTTGACGTAATCCGCCTGCAGGGCGATCCGGCGCCCGGCCCACTCCGCCGGCACCACGATCTCCCGCCGATGCCACGCACTCGAAACCGCCCCCAGTTTTCGATCGCGCCACTGCGGGTGGGCGATGAGCCGCTGGGAATCTTTCTGCAGATAATCCGTAGTGCCCGGCCAGCTCCCCGGCACCTTGAACCACCCCCAGCCTGCGCCCGGCACGGTCCCGGCATTCGACTCCGCCGGCTGCCACTGCCAGAGGCCATTCAAACAAATCCGCTCCCGGGTCGGCGTCATGTCGCGCTGGGCGCGCGCCGGATCCCAGACGGCGCGCACGCCTTCCGGCAGCGAAGCAACGTCCGCCTCCGGCGCCGCTTGCGCCGAGGCCGAGAGCAGGCACCCCCACCCTGCCGCGGCCAGCCCGACGAGCGCGGCGACGGCCATGTGGGCGGCGCAACGCCTTCCGGCGCGGCTTCCTCCGAAACTGTGTGGATCCGAAATCGCTTCCATGGACAAGAGGATCTTTGATCTACGATTTTCGATTAACGATTGCGGATTATCCGACGCAGAATTCCCAAATCAAAAACCGGCAATCAAAAATCAACAATGCTTCCCGCAGTGCGCCGACTTGTCGGCGCTCTCCATCGGGGCTCTCGTCCCCCGACGCGCGGGCGTTCGCGCTGCGCAGGTGAGGGCGAAAGTGTCCTGGTCACAGGCGGGCGACGAGTCGCCCGGAGCAAAAGCGGCGACAAGTCGCCGCACTCCAGAGACGGCGCAGCCTTCGAGTGCGTCTCGCAATGCCGAACGCCGCGATCCGATTTTTCAAAGTCTCACCCGCAGCGGCGGGCTCCAGCGCCCCTCGAAGACCACCCGTGCCGTCAGCGTTTGCGCCGAGGCCGTCGCCAGCGATCCGCCGGCGTAGCGAACCGCCTTGCCCGACGGTTTTCCGCCCAGCGCCCGGGGATCCGTGCCGTCGGTCGTCAGGTAGATTTCGCCCCTTGGCGCAGTGAGCGCTAACGGTCCGCCCCGGCCTCCGGCTGCGCTCAGCCGGGGCGCCGGGGTGAACTGAGCATCCACCCAGTTCAACCGCTGGCGGGTCCAATCCTTCAAATAGCGAATCTCATCCTCGTAGGTGGCGCCGACGTAATAATTGGGCCAGATGCGCATCCCGAGGATCGGCCACTTGGCGAAGTTCCGGATGCGCGCCTGGCCGAGGCTGGCCACGTGGGCGTCGATGCGGGCCAGCAGGTTGGACTGGCTGAACACGGTGGTGCGCAGCTCGCCCCATCGATCGACGTACCGCTGGGCGAATTCCGGATCCTCGAAAAGCCGTCGGTAATACGAATACTGCTCGTCATCCAACTGGGGCCAGTACCAATGCTCCGGCATCCAGCCCTGCTTCCCGTTGGCGTTGCCGAAGCTCAGGTTCCAATCCCAGATCGGCTGGGCCCGAATCCGGCCGCCCCGATCCTTCTGGAAGTAGGTGCTGAAGCGAAACCCGTCGATGTTCTTCGTCACCTCGACCATCAGGTGATAATCGATGAACGAATCGACATCGATGTAGGCGGCATAGCCGCGCAGCGGGTCAGTGAAGTCCGGCCCATAGAGCGCGCGCTCAAACTCGTCCAAATGCCGGCGCAGCCAGTCCCGCTGCACGGCCGTGATTTCGTCCTCCTTCGGCTCGACATAATAAAACTCCGTGCCTTGCGAGGTGACGAATGAATCCGGAACCACCGCCGTACCGCCGGCATTAAAACCGAGCCCCGGAAAGAACCCGCGCCGGAAATCGCCGCCGCGCACCTCCCGTTCGAGCGGGCGCTCCACGATCACCGGCCGGCCATCCTGCATCACGACCTCCCGTTGGGTCCGGCTGAAGCCACGCCCGTCGTTGAACTCGATCCCGCCGCGCCCGCGGCCGCCCCGCATGGCGCTCGCCGCACGGTCGCCGCCCAACGTCGGCAAAAACCCGCGCGGGTCCGCCGGAAAGCCGCCGGGGCCGGTCGGATACCCATAGCGCGATCCGGACATCATCCCGCCGCCACCCCCTCCGCCGCCGCCCCAAGGCCGTCCGTCGACCGTGGGCTCAACGTCGCCCCGCGTGTCGTTGTGATCTTTCTTGAAGATATAGCCGCCGGTGATGGCGGGCGCCGTGTTGTCGTTCGTGCCCAGCTTCTGCAGCTTCACCCGCGCGGCGGACCGCTTGATCTTTTCCTCCAACACGTACACACCCATGTAGTGTTCCATTGTCAGCACGCCGGTCCCCTCGTTGACGAACACCTCGACGAACCGCGTGCGGCTCGCGTAATGGCCCAATTGACGGCTCAGGTCATAGGCCAGGACGTCGCGAATCAAGGATTTGTCCGGATACGGCGCATACAGCACCCAATCGGAATCGGCCGGAAAGCCCAGCGGCGACACGGAACGGGCGCCTCCGCGTTCATCCCGGGTCTTTAATCCCAGGGAACGTTTGAGATAACGCAGCGACGATTTGCCGCGCCACCAAACCTCGCCGCGCACCGGCACGGCGGCGGACTCCAGCGTGGCCTGGCCGTTCGTCACGTCGATGAACGACACGGAGGCGAGGTTCTTCAGGTCATGTTGAATCTGCCGCCCGTGAACGTTGACCACGACGAGCGGCAGGTTGCCGGCAAAGCGGGCGGCGTCCGACCCGAGCACCGTGTAGCATTGGGACACCACCGGCCCGACCGCCCAGCCCTGGCGAAACAGGCGGGCCCGCACCTGCGTCGTCCGATTGACCCGCAGCGGCTCCGTCAACCGCGCCGACTTTGCGCCCGGCTCCTGTCCGTTCAATGTGTAGCGCACCTCGGCGTCCGCCAGCGGGGACTGGATCAGGACGGACATGGGCGCAGCCGAAATGCGGCCTTCCGGCGCAAAGATGGGAGCCGGCTCGGTCTTGGAGGGTGTGTCGGGTCCGGCCTTGGGACGCCGCGAGGCGGAGCCGTCAGCGGAGTCGGCTGTGGGAAGAAGGGCCCACCCTCCCAAGGTGAGCGAGATCAAAACAGTTCGCAGAAACGGTTTCACGCTGGATTGGACGGATGTCAGGCTCGCTCTGCCCGGTCAGACTGGGAGGCGCAGCCGTGATTTGCAAAGCAAATAGTTCGCCCGAACGGGCGGGCGGCCTGTCCGCAGCAACCCAGCTTCGGCGGCGGGCGGCGGAGCGCGGCCGCACCGTTGCAACGGTAGGGCGCGCTCTCCGCAGCGCGCCGGCAAAGGCTGACGCCATTCCAATCCGCGGCGTATGCAGGCGGAATTGTTCAGCAAGATCTGTTCGACGGCGGGCGGCGGAGCGCCCGCCCTACCCGCCGCACCGTTCCAAATGGCAGTTCCCTTCACCGTTCCCAGCTCATGAACGCGGAACGGTTCAGCAACCCGGCTTCGGGGTGAGTCACCCCTTTTTCGCCTCTTTCGCCCATGTGTCCTTGAGGGTGATGGTGCGATTGAAAACCAGCCGGCCGGGCGCCGATTCGCGATCGAGCGCGAAGTACGCGAGGCGCTCGAACTGATAACGCCGGCCGGGCTCGGCAGCGGCCAGCGAAGGTTCGCAGCGGGCGGTCACCCGTTCGAGACTGTGCGGATTCAGGCTGGAGCGAAAGTCGCGCCCGTCCTTCTCCGGCTCGGCCTCGGTGAACAGGCGATCGTACAGACGGCATTCGGCCTCGATGGAATGCGGGGCGCTGACCCAATGAATCGTGCCCTTGACCTTGCGCCCGGCGGTGGCCCCGCCGGTTTTGCTTTCCAGGTCCGCCGTGCAGCGCAGCTCAGTGACCCGGCCGGTGGCATCCTTGATCACCTCATCGCACCGAATGATGTAGGCGTACTTCAACCGCACCTCGCCGCCCGGCTTCAGCCGGAAATATTTCGGCGGCGGCGTTTCCATGAAGTCATCGTGCTCGATATAGAGCTCGCGGCTGAATGGCACGGGGCGGCGTCCGGCCGCCTCGTCCTCCGGGTTGTTGATGGCCTCGAGCTGCTCGACGCGGTCCGCCGCGTAGTTGGTGATGACCACCTTGAGCGGCCGGAGCACGGCCAGACGGCGGAGGGCGTGGCGATTGAGATCCTCGCGCACGGCGTGCTCGAGCACGGCGATGTCGGTCACGCTGACGTATTTGGTAACCCCGATGTGGTAGGCGAACGAGCGGAGCGCTGCCGCCGTGATGCCGCGCCGGCGCAGGCCGCTGATCGTGGGAAGGCGGGGATCGTCCCAGCCGGAGACGACGCCGTCATTGACCAGCTGGATCAGCTTGCGCTTGGACACGATCATGTAGCTCGGGATGAGCTTGGCGAACTCGTACTGGTGCGGGAGCGGCCGCGGCAGGCCGAGGTTCTCCAGGATCCAGTCGTACAGCGGCCGGTGCACTTCGAACTCCAGCGTGCAGATGCTGTGGGTGATCCCCTCGATATAGTCGCTGAGGCAATGGGCAAAGTCGTACATCGGATAGATGCACCACTGGTCGCCGGTGTGATGGTGGGTGGCGTGCCGGATCCGATAGAGCACGGGATCGCGCAGCCAGATGTTGGGCGACGCCATGTTGATTCTGGCGCGCAAGGTGCGGGCCCCATCGGGGAACTCCCCGTTTTTCATCCGCGCGAACAGATCGAGGTTTTCGTCCACCGTACGGTTCCGGAAGGGCGAATCCTGCCCGGGCCGATCCGGAGCGCCGCGCAACCGTTCGGTGTCCTCGGGCGAGAGATCGCACACGTAGGCGAGGCCTTTGCGGATCAACGCAACCGCATACTCATAGATCGGCTGAAAATAATCCGACGCGTAAAAGGGCTGGAGGCCGGCGGCGCCCGCCCCGGTCGCGCCCACCACCGGCGGCGCGTAAAAATCAGGCCGGCCGCCGGCTTCCGTCCGGTTGAGGCTCGCGTCCGTCGCCTTCATGCCCAGCCGATCGTCCGCCCAGCCCTCAATCAGCCACCGCACGTCGGTCGTAATCGACTCCACGTACTCGATGTCCTCCTTGGTCGGGTTGGTGTCGTCCATGCGCAGGTTGCAGACGCCGCCGAACTCGCGGGCGATGCCGAAGTTCAGGCAGATGCTCTTGGCGTGGCCGATGTGCAGGTAGCCGTTGGGCTCGGGCGGAAACCGCGTGTGAATGCGCGGATATTTGCCCTCCGCCGCATGCTGGCTGACGATGTCGCGGATGAAATCAGACGGCGTGGGCGAAGCCCCGTCAGCGGGGCCGGCGCTTTTCGGATCGGTCGGCGGTGTCGTGTTCACGTCGCCGGACGCTACGCAATCCACCGGGCGGAGTGAAGCGGAGAATGTCGCCCTCAACGGCGGTCGCGCGAGCGCAGGAGCCGGGCGTGCACCCGGGCTACGTCGCCCATGTAGTGATTGTTCCCGGGCAGCGCCGCCGCCTTGAAGATATGATCCCGCGCGCCGGCGTCGTCACCCGTCGCCTCGCAGTACAGTCCGAGATACAGATGGGCGTAAAAAAGGGCGCTCGGCCGATCCCGCCCCGCCGCCTCCGCCGCGGCCAGGACATCCGCCGCCGTGCCTCGGCCGGCAAACAAAGCGTGGACCTGCGTCATGGGCACGCGGGAGTCCCCTTGGATCCGGATTAATTTCTCGCGAGCCGTGGCCGGCCCCGCCTGGCGCGCCAGGCAAAGAAAGTGCCAGACCGCGTTCTCGACGTCCTGCGCGTTGACGGTCTGGTGCAGCTCGAACTGTTTGCGGCCCTCATCAAACTGGCCCGCGTAATAGCAGGAGATGCCGCGCTGCCAATGATACGGCTTCTGCGCCGGGACAATCGCCAGGCACCGATCGAAATCAGCCACTGACTCCTTGAACTGGCCGAGGCGGAAGTGGTCCTCGCCGCGCGCCTGATAAAGGGACGACGATCGCGGATTGATCTGCAGGGCCATGGTGAAGTCCCGGATGGCCGGCTCCGGCTGTTTCGACAGCGAATACGCCCGGCCGCGCACGGCAAACGCGAGGAAGTTCGTGCCGCCGACTCCGAGGGATTGTGTCGCCAGATCAATGGCATTCGTGATCAGGCCGCGCTCGAGCGCCACGCTGGCTGACTCCGCCAGCTCGCGGCCGTGCTCCGCTGCCGACGGCGCAGCCGGAGCGGCCCCCACGGGCAAGGTTACTGCGAGACTCACGATCGCCAACGCCGTCCGAAATACAACGCGCATGGCCGCACGATCGCCTGAGCGCAGAACCAATGTCAAACCGCCATGGCGGCACGGCGGCACGGCGGCACGGCCAGCAGGTTCATTTCGGAGTCGACACCGAAAGGCCGAGTGCTAGAAACCGCCCGTGCCGAACCCGCCAACGTCGACCACCGCGCCTGCACCGCCCGCGCAGGGCGCGAACGTCGCCGCCCGCCCGGCCCATCCCGGTTTCGCGGAAGCCGTCCGGTTCTGGCTGAAGCTCGGGTTCATCAGCTTCGGGGGCCCGACCGGGCAGATTGCCATCATGCACAGCGAGCTGGTGGAGAAGCGCCGGTGGATTTCCGAAGGTCGATTTCTCCATGCGCTGAATTACTGCATGCTGTTGCCCGGGCCGGAGGCGCAGCAGCTCGCCACCTACGTGGGTTGGCTCTTGCACGGAACCCGGGGCGGCATTGTGGCCGGAGCGCTCTTCGTCCTGCCGGCGGCCGTCATGCTCTGGGCCTTGTCGTGGATCTATGCCGCACATGGCAGCCTGCCGTGGATCGCGGCCGTATTCAGCGGGCTCAAGCCCGCGGTGCTCGCCGTGGTGATCATGGCTGTCCGGCGGCTCGGCACCCGGGCGTTGCGCAACTCCGTCATGTGGGGCCTGGCCGCCCTGGCCTTTGCGGCCATTTACATTTTCCACGTCCCCTTCCCTTTCATCATTCTCACCGCGGCCATCGTCGGCTGGACCGGCGGACGATTGCGACCTGACTGGTTTGCGAGTCCGGCGACCCACGCGCCGGCCCGGAAATCCGACGCCGCCAAGCCCACGCCGGCAAGCGACAGCGCATCGCTGATCGACGACAGCCAGCCCGCCGCGACCGTGCGTCCCACGCTGGCGCGCGCCGCGCGAGTCATCCTCGTCTGCGCCACGCTCTGGTGGCTGCCGGTCATCCTGGCGGGCGCGCTGCTCGGGCGCGATCACCCGCTGTTTCAACAGGGAATCTTCTTCAGCAAAGCCGCCATGGTCACGTTCGGCGGAGCCTACGCGGTGCTGCCCTACGTCTCCCAGCAGGCGGTGGAGAACTACGGATGGCTCAGCGCGTCGGCGATGCTTGATGGTCTCGGGCTGGCGGAGACCACGCCCGGGCCGCTCATCATGGTGCTGCAGTTCGTCGGCTTCCTCGGCGGCTGGAAATTTCCCGCGCCATTTTCGCCCGCCGTCGCGGCCACGATCAGCGCCGCGATGACGACCTGGACCACATTCCTGCCCTGTTTCCTGTGGATTTTCCTGGGGGCGCCCTACATCGAGTGGCTGCGCCATCATCAACGGCTCGGCGCGGCGCTGTCCGCCGTCACGGCAGCCGTGGTCGGGGTCGTCCTAAACCTGGCCTTGTGGTTCGGCGTGCAGGTGTTGTTTCCCGCCGGGCAGCCGGCCAACATCTTCGGCCTGATCCTCGGGGCCGGGGCGCTGCTCGGACTCTGGCGCTGGAAATGGGATCTGATTCCCGTGATCCTCGGCGCCGGGTTTGCGGGGTGGCTGTGGTGGCTGGTCCGGCTCGATTTTTGATCTACGAACGTGGATGGTCGGACTCGGAAATTCCAAATTCCAAATTCCAAATTCCAAATCAAATATGCGGGCGGGCGCCGACCTGGCCGCGCTTGTCGTTCGGGGGAATTGTCCTCGGACCCGCAGGAATTCGCGCCATGCGAGCGAGCGCGGAAATATTGCGTCGAGTCAGGCCGCCGCGCGGCGCGGCGGTGGCGCCAGCGAGATCACCTTGCCCGCAGGCGCTTCAGGAGCATCGGCGCCGGAGAACGCCAGGTAGAGGTAGGCGAGCACATTCGTCACCGGCAGGATGAGCAGGACCGCGACGATTTTGGATTTGCCGCGGGCTTCCACGATCTTGAACGCCCACCAGATTTGCAGGCCGACCCAGAATGGAGGCAGCACGAGGGCGGGCAGAATCGTCCACAACGGAAGGCCGGCCGCCCGCAGCAACGGCAGCTGCTGCAGGAGCGGAACCCAGATCAGGGGCAACAGCTTGTTCTGGGGCTGGCCGGACGCCTGGCTCACCTTCACGCAAATCTGGCGGCCGCAAAAACAGTAGAAGAGAAACAGGCCGATGAGCGCGGCCGCCAACCCATAGATGACCTGGGGCGTGACTTTGTCGAGCAGCTCGCCCAATTGCGCGTTCAGGAGCATCTGCGCCTGTTGCACCCGGGGGTCGGCCACGAGATTGGTCATCACCGCCGACTCCATCACCGTCTCCGCCGATTGATCCAGGACCGATTTACCGTCGTCCCCGCCGCCGTCCGCCAGCTGGTATCCGAGTTTCACCAGGACCGCCCGGTCCACGTCGCGCACCTTGGCGTTCCCGAAGCCGTAGGAATGCTTGAAGAAAATATCGTTCTGGGTCTTCGTCATGACGGTCACGTTGGAGTAAACCGTCCCGCCCACCCGAAACGTGTCCAGATGTTCGTCCGCCCGCAGGCCCGACTGCGTCAGGCCCAGGACGAAACCAATCGTCATCACGACGTACCGTTGCCAGATAGATGCCGTCTTTGTCATAAAGGCGGGCTTCGGAGAGCCCACCCTTGGGACATCGGACTGCCCGGTCGAAAGTTAAGTCCGACCCGGGCCCTTCGGGAGCTCGGCCAGAATCCCGACGCCGCTGGAAGTGCCCAGCCGGGTGGCGCCCGCGGCGATCATGGCGCGCGCGGTGGCGGCGTCCCGAATGCCGCCGCTGGCCTTGACTCCGAACTTCGGCCCGACAATTTCCCGCATCAAGCGGACGTCCTCGATCGTCGCGCCGGCGCGGGAGAACCCCGTCGACGTCTTCACGGACCGGGCGCCGGCCTCGACGGCCACGCGGCACGCCTCGGCCTTTTCGTCCGCCGTGAGCAGGCACGTCTCGAGGATCACCTTCACCGGCCGTTCGTCCGCCGCCTCGACCACGTCCCGCAACTCGCGGAGGACAAACTTCCAGTCGCCATCCTTGACCCGCCCGACGTTCAACACGACATCGATCTCGTGCGCGCCGGCGTCGATGGCGGCTTCGGTCTCGTATCGTTTCACATCCGCCTCGGCCGCACCGAGGGGAAATCCCACCACCGTGGCCACCTGGACGTCGGTGCCTTCGAGCCAATGGCGGCACTGTTCGACGCGGACCGGGTTGACACAGACCGCGTAGAAACCGTGCGTGCGCGCCTCGGCGCACAGGCGCTCCACGTCGGCCGCTGACGCCTCCGCCTTGAGCAGCGTGTGATCGATATAGCGGGCCAGATCGGCCGCGGACAGGAGTTCCGGAGAGAGGGCGTTGGACATGGGGATTTCGGGGACGATCGGGGGTTCAACCCAGGTAGGGAATGGTCAGCGGGCCCTGCGGCAGGACCGCCACGCGGGCGGTCGGCCCGAGGGCCGCGAGCTGTTCGCGGACCGCCGCCGTGATGTCGGGGCAAGGCGTCAGGAAACAGCGGCGCACAACGTCATCTGGCAGGGAGCTGTGGAGCAGCACCCGGGCCTTGCGCTGGACAAGGGCCTGGATTTGCGCCTGCCACTGCTCGGGCCGCACGAAGCCCGGCGTCGCGAGCAGGCCGAGAATTTCCTCCGAGCTGCCCGCGCTGAGGATGAGCTGATCCAGCGGGCTCCCGGCGGGCACGCCTTCGCGGCATTCGCACGCGAGAATCAAGGTGCCGCCCGGTTTGATGATGCGGGCGCCGGCGCTCATTCCTTTCACCCCCTGATAAAGATTCAGGTCGAGGGGATACCCGCTGTTGGTCGTGACCACCACGTCGAACGGGGCGTCGACCTTTTGCATGGCCGACTGGCGGACGGCTTCGCACCCTGCGCGGTGGGCCTCGATGAGATCGCCGGCGAACACGCCGGTGATCTGCCGCTGCTCGTTGAGCGTGACGTTCACGACGAAGCTGGGGCCAACCCGCAGGGCCACGTCGCGCAGCTCCTCCCACAGCGGATTGCCGACGGTGATGCCGAACGTGGCGTTCGGATCGCCGATGTTTTTGAAGCCGTGGTTGGCCATCACGCTTTCGAGCGCGGCCGTTCCGGGGATGATGCCCTTGATGCCGCCGCTGAAGCCGGCGAAGAAGTGGGGCTCGATGAAACCGGTGACGATGCGGACATCGGCCTCCGCGACGTGCCGGTTGATCAGGGCAGGCGTCACGCCGTCGCGCATGGTGCCGAACGGCACGTGGGCCGAGCGGTTCTCGGGCTCGTGATTGACGACGCGGTAGTCGCGCACCACCTCCGGCGTGAGCATGCGCTCGAGCTCCGCCCGGGTGTTCGGCCGGTGCGTCCCCAGCTGGTTCAACAGCGTGATGTTTGCGCGCGGCACATGGGACAGGTATTGCAGGAGCCAGGGGATCAGGCGGTGGTTGGGCGTGGCGCGCGTCAAGTCGGTGAACGAGATGCAGACCTTGTCGTCGGGCCGGATTCGCTCGCGCAACGCCGGGCTGCCGATGGGGCGCGCCAGCGCTTCGAGCAGGGCAGCGCGCTCGTCCGGCAAGCCGGGCTTGTGCGCGGGCACGATGACGGTCGTGCGACCATCGGGCATCTCCACGGGCAGGCGCCCCTGGCCATAGGCAAGTTCGACTTTCATGAGCAATCGTTAACCACCGTTCACGACTCCACGTTCTTTTCCACTCTGCTGTTTCCCCGCTCCGCCCGTGGGCGTCACGGTTCTTCCTCCACTTTCTCCACCGTGGCGGAGCGCGCCCGGGAGTCGAGCACAAGCGCGCGATACGACCAGACCTCGCCCGGCTCCAGGCTCGAGCGGTGATCCCGAGCCAGGCCGGCCGGCCGGCCCGCGGCATCGGCCAGGGCCACGTGCACGTTCACATCAAACCGCCGATGACCGGAGCGATTGGTCAACGAGCCCACGGCGTAGACCAGGCTGCTGCCCGGCGTCCGCTCGAGCACCACCGCGCCAGTCATCAAATCCGTCAGCACCTTGGGAGGCAACTCCGCCGCGCGTGCCGCTGACGCCGGCCCCGCGGCTTTCTCCTGGGGCTGGCCATCAGTGGCCGGCCGTTTGGCGCGCTTCCTGACCTTGGGCGCCGGAGCTCCGCTGGTTTCTCCGCCCGCCGCCGGCGCCGTGGCCGGGCCCGCCACCGGCGGGGCCGGGCACTGCGCCGAAACATCACCGCCAAAACGCCACCCGCAATCAACAGCACCACGATTGCCGCGACCGCAACCGCGCCGGCGGCCCCTCGTGACCGCGGGCGGGACTGGACGACGCCCGCCGGCGCACTTCCTTGCGATGCCGTTCCCGCGGCTCCGGGCAGAGCCGGCGGCGGCACGACCGGTATCCGGGTCAACGAGGTTGGCCGGCCGCAGTGCGGACAATCGATTTGCAGGCCCACCCCGTCGGCGGGGAATTCAATGCCGTTGCCGCAATGTCGGCAAGGACACTTGAGATAAGCCGCTTCGCTCATCGAGATTGGGGAAACGTGGCCGGGGGACGGAGGTGGTCAACCCGGGCCCGGGCGGCCGGACGAATCGCCTGACGCCACTGGCGGGCCGGGCTTTCTTTGGGAAAATCGCACCGGCGCCGGGCCGGGATCCGCGGACGAGTCCCGCCGCGCTGTCGTTCCACAGCCGCAACCCGCGCCGCAGCCCGTCGCGCCACCGCGGCGCGACCGCCGCAGCCGCGCGCGGATAAACAGCCCGATCGTCATCGCCACGATGCCGAGGGCGGCGAGTTCCTGCCAGTTCACATCAGACCACACGTCTCACCGTATCGCATCCCGCGCTCATCGCCAGATGGAACCCGGCGCGCAGGGTGGGCCGACGCAGCCGCGCCGACGTCGCGTCGGGGGGGCTGCGGAGGGCGGCGAAGATGGCGCACCCTCAGTCGAAGGCGTGCCCCGCGCAGCACAGCACGTCACGAATCTTGTGCCGGACCAAATCCTTGACCGCCTTGCGCGCGGGCCCGAGGTATTTGCGCGGATCGAATTCCTTGGGATTTTCCCAGAGCGCCTTGCGGATGGCTGCGGTCATGGCGAGACGCAGATCGGTGTCGATGTTGACCTTGGTGCAGCCGGTGCGGCGGGCGATCTCGATGTCGGCCTCGGGCACGCCGGCGGTGTCGGTGCCGAGCTTGCCGCCGTACTTGTTAATCTCCTCGGCCAGCTCCTTCGGAACGCTGGAGGCCCCGTGCAGGACGAGCGGGTAATCGCCCAGGCCCGCGTCGCTCAGCGCCTTCTTGATCGCCTTGAGCCGCTCCAGATCGAGGTGCTGCTCGCCTTTGAACTTGTAGGCGCCATGGCTGTTGCCGATGGCCACGGCGAGCGAGTCGCACCCGGATTCGCGCACGAATTTGACCGCCTCGTCCGGGTGGGTGTAGTGCCCGCCAGTCGAGTAATTGCCGCCTTCCTCGCCGTCGTCGAACTGCGCCCCGACCAGGTGGCCCAGCTCCGACTCGACCACGCAATTGTGCTTATGGGCGTACTCCACGACCTTGCGCGTGATCTCGACGTTCTTCTCAAACGGCTCGTGCGACGCGTCGATCATCACGGACGTGAACCCTTCGTCGATGCACTCCTTGCACAGCTCGAAGGTGTCGCCGTGATCGAGGTGGACGGCGATGGGGATGTTGGAGAGGCTGACGGCGGCTTCGATGAGCTTTTTGAGGTAAACCGGGTTGGCGTACTGGCGCGCGCCCTTGGAGATCTGCAGCATCACGGGCGCCTTTTCCTCTTCACACGCCTCGATGATCGCCTGCAACAGCTCCATGTTGTTTACATTGAACGCGCCCAGCGCGTATTTGCCTTTCAGCGCCTTGGCGAAAAGCTCTCTCGTATGAGTCAGTGGCATAGTTCAGTGAGTCAATTCGGAATCAAACTGCCGTCCCGATGAAAAGACAGGCATGCCCGGATAGTAGAAGCGAGGATCAAAAAGAAAACAAAAATTCTGGAGCCGGCACGCCGGTCCCGCTAACTCTATTCCAGGTCGTATGAACGCCGCTCTCCTGTCGCACCGCCTGCGTTCCGCCGCCGCGTCCCGCGGGACGGGCCCGCGCGACTCCACGCCTCGTCCCTGCCTTCCATGATCTCGCCATCCACCGCCGCGCTCGCCCTCTCCGTCGCCCGGGGCCTGATTAAGTTCGGCCAGCGCCTCGACTCGTTGCTCGCGGAAAAGGCCGCCGTCGAAGGCGGCCTGGCCGCGCTCATGCCCAAGGTTTACGCCGGCCCCAGCGCGCTGCAAAAAGTTCAGCAGCTCAAACGGTATCTCGCCGACACCCCGGCCGGCGCCCAGCCCGACCCGCTCGGACCGGAACGCGCCGACCTCGCCCGCGAGCTGAACAAAGCCGAGCCGGCCAACGCCGTCATCGGCGAATTCTACGCGCGCCTCTTTCCCGACCGCCTCACGGTCGCGCCCATCGACCCCGACGCCGACTACGTGCAAGAGCTCCGCCGGCAGTTTCCCGCCTTCGATCTCAGCGATGCCGATTGCGTCGCCGCCGCCTTCCACATCCCCGCCGGCAAGGATGACCGCACGCTCGGCTACGGGGCCCGCGTGGGCCTGCTCGTCGTGGATGTCCTGGCCGAGTTCGGCGCCGAAAACACCTCCCTGTTCGTGCGCGACGCCCGCGTCCGCACCGTCGTGCAGTCGGTTCTCGAACGATTCGCCCGGCCCGATTTGGAGCAGTTCTCCGAATGGAGCCCGCTCCTGCGCCACGCCCTCGGCGCCACGCTCAACGGGCTGCTGGACGCCCGCGACGCGCTGGTGGCCGATTCCCAATGGCTGACCGCGCTGCTCGATGTCCTGGTCGAGGCGCGCAACGATCCCAAGGGCGGCGACAATTTTCTCATCGGCCTGTTCCAGGGCCGCGGCTACCCGCTCCTGCTGAGCAAAGGATTGGCCCGCGCCGCGCAGACGCTGGCCGAGGATCAGGCCGACATCTTCAAGCAGATCACCGCCCACGTGCTCGAGACCGCCGCTCCGCTGGTCGCGCAAAGCCCCGGCTTCCAGGACTTCTTCGCGGACCACTGGGGCGACCTGCTCCGGGCCGGCCTGGAAGGTCTCGAACGCCACGGGCCGGCTCTCCTCGCCGATCAGCCCGAGCTGCTCCAAAATGTCCTCGCCGGCCTTGTGACCGAGCTGAAGGCGATCCCGCAGGCCGACCTGCTCTCGTCGGAAACCTTGTTCCGCCTGGGCGACGCCGCCATCGCCGCAGTCGCCGCGCACCCCGATCTTCTCGAAGCGCAAATCGGTGGCGATCCCTGGCTCCGGGCGCTCCTCAAATCGTTCGTCAACACGATGGCGCGTGACGGATTGCGCCTGGCCTTCAGCCGCGAAGGGCTCGAAGACATCGTCACCGACGCCGCTGGCGTCCTCGCGGATCATCCCGAGCTTCTCTTTGATCCCACCAACGCCAGCCTCGTGCGGGATGTCGTCGGCGGCATTCTGCGCGCGGTCAGCGAATTGCCGAGCCTCGACGCCCGCGGCATCGCCACGGCTGCGGCCAGCGGCACGCTCCGCGCCATCGCGGCGAACCCGGGCCTCGTCGACACCCGCTACGCGAAGCTCGTCGCCGACTTCTGCAGCCGCCTCGCGGAATTGGTCGCCGCCCGCTCGATCACGGGCCTTGACGCCTCCGCCATCGCGACCGCTGCCGTCGCAACGCTGCTCAACAACCCCGCCCTCTTCGATCAGGCCCGCAGCAACCTCGCCGCGGCCACGCTCACCGCCGTCACCACGGTGGCCGGCAAAAACCCGGCCAAATTGCTGGTCGGCCAGATTCTCGTCGAAACCGTCCGCGAGGTCCTCGCCGCCCTCGCCCGCTTCGGCCAGGCCAGGCTGCAAAACGCCGCCCTCGATCAGGCCGTGGCCCAGCTCACGCGCGTCATCGACGACGCCCTCACCCAGGTCTCCGCCGAGGTCGGCCGCCGGGTCGACCTGCCCGGCATCCCATCCGTCATCGGCGGATTGGTGGCCGCCTGGGCCCGCGGCGATTTCGCCCAAATCGATCCGGATTCACCCGCCTTCCGCGACCTGCTCACCCGCCTTCTCGTGGCCGCCGTCAACCGTCAAATTGCCTGACCCGTGAAACGTTTCCATCGCTTTTCCCTCGCCTCGCTCCTGCTGACGTTCGCGCTCTGCTGTGCCCTTCCGGGCTGCGCCACCCGCCGGCAGGTTGCCGACATCGTCGCCCGCTCGAACGCCGCGCTGCTCGGCGGTCAGTTCGGGCTGCCGAACCCGGAGTCCGCCTCGGGCCAACCGGCCTGGAGGGACGCCTCCGAGCGCATCGACACGTTCATCGCGGCCCACCCGGATCAACCCGCCGCCACCAGCCCGCTGCGCCTCCGCCAGGCCATGCTCCTGCTCGGCGCGGGCCAGTTCCATCTGGCCCAGGCGGCGTTCAACCTCGTGTCCGCCGGAGATCTGCACACGGATCGGGACCTCGCGCTCAAGCGGAGCGAACGCACGTTGCTGTGGTGGTTCGCTGCCAGCACCAACGCCACCTGGTCCGAGGCCGATCAGGCCCAGGCCAACACCGCGCTCAACCAACTGCTGGAAGAACAGTCGCGCCTCGCCCCGAGCCCCGAGATCCGCGATTACCTGGCCGAGATGCGAGCCTGGATCGGATTGGCGGCGGCGAAACAGACCACCGTCAAAGCCCGCGCCCGCGCCCGGCTGGAAGATGCCCTCAATGTCTACGCCCGCATTTTCACGCCGGATGACGCCGCCATCCTTCGGTCCGGGACCGAGCCGGCCGCGACGGACAAGACGATCGCTGCAGATTTGCGCCGGCGTTTGCGCGCCAAATCCGTCGCCACCGAAGCCCGGAAGCTCAATCGCGACGCTGAGCTGGATGCCCACCCACAGCCGCCGTTCGATGCGTTGATCCAACCGTAGTTTCAATACGTCGCCACTTCGTCGCGTCCCCCGGGAGCCAGCGGCCCGGCCGCTTTGCGCCGCACGAGCCGGGTCGCCCGTCCCAAACGCCTTCGCCCGGGTCGCGAGCGTCCCGGTTTCAGACACGCATTGTCCCGTCGCCGGACAATCCTGGAAACTCGCGCGGGATCGGCGGGCGCGAACCCCTGCAGCCAAACCGAAGCCGGGACCATTCAACTCATTTCCGGAAAGCCGCTTGTCGGAAGAGCGGCCGGCCGCAGTCGCCGGTGCCCGAACTCGGGGCACCCTGTATGCTTATTGAGCACTGACCGCTGGAGGAGGACGCCAGCCGCCCCAGGACGATGAAAGCCCTCGACTTCACTTCCGCACCGGTCCGGGAATCGACCCGCCTGAATCCACTCTCCGCCGCCGGCCCGGACTCGCTGGTGGTGGCCACACCCGGCGGGGTGGACGAGATCGAATCCCTGCGGCGAAAGCTGGCCGAAGAACGCGCCGCCCGGTTGGAGGCCGAAGCCATGGCCGAAGAGGGAATTCGTTCCCTCTCGGAACGCCAGGACGCGCTGGAACTGCTCCAGTTGATCACCGCTGCGGCCAACGAAGCCTCCAGCGTGGAGGTGGCCCTCCAGGCCGTAGTCGACAAAGTCGCGCTCTACGCCGGGTGTCCCGTGGGCGTGGCGTATGTCCTGAGCGAAGGCAGGAAACCGGAGCTGGCCTCACCAGGGATTTGGCACATCTCGGTCGGACCCAAGTATGAGCTGTTCCGCCGCGCCATCCAAAGCGCCCGCTTCGGCCCAGGCGTCAGCCTGCCCGGCCGCGTGCTGGCCAGCGGCAAGCCCGAGTGGATCTCCTCCGTGGCGCGGGACGGTCGTTGTCCGCGCACGCAATTTGCCCTCAGCGTCGGCCTGCACTCGTCCTTCGCCTTCCCCGTGCTCGCCGGCTCGGCGGTCACCGCGGTGATGGAGTTCTTCCTGACCAAGCCGACCGAGCCGAATGACGCGCTCCTCGGCATCATGGGCTCGATCGGGACCGAGCTGGGCCGCGTGTTCGAGCGGTCTCGCGCCAATGCGGAGCGGTCGTCGATGGAGGTGCAACTGCGCCACGCGCAAAAGATGGAATCGATCGGCCAGCTCGCCGCGGGCATCGCCCATGAGATCAACACGCCCACCCAGTTTATCTCTGACAACCTGCGCTTCCTGCAGGACGCGTTTCAGGACCTGCGCCCGATCCTGCAAGACCTGCATGCCCTCAGCGCCAATTCCAACGAAACCGAATTGGCCGGCCTTCTCCAGCGCCTGCGGGAGGCAGCCTCCGCCGCCGACGCCGGCTATCTTTCCGAGGAAATCCCCAGCGCGATCCGGCAATCCCTCGAAGGCGTGTCCCGCGTCGCCGCCATTGTCGGCGCAATGAAAAACTTCTCACACCCCGGGACGGCCGAGAAGTCGCGCGTCGACTTGAACAAGGCCATCGATTGCACCCTGACCGTTTGCCGCAACGAGTGGAAATATGTGGCCGAGGTGAAGACGGACTTCGACGAAACCCTGCCGACCGTGGCCTGCCTCCCGGGCGAGTTCAACCAGGTCATCCTCAACCTCGTCGTCAACGCCGCCCATGCCATCGGCGAGGTCGTAAAGATCTGCCCGGGTGCGAAAGGCACAATCCGGGTGTCCACCCGCCGCGACGGCGATTTCGTTGAGGTGCGCGTGGCCGACACGGGCGCGGGCATTCCCAAAAACATCCAGAACAAGGTTTTCGATCCCTTCTTCACCACCAAGGGCGTTGGGAAGGGAACCGGCCAGGGCCTCGCCATTGTTCACTCCGTGATCGTGGACAAGCACGCCGGCACCATCGATTTCGAGAGCACGGTCGGCGTGGGCACGGTCTTCATCGTGCGCCTCCCGATCGAAGCGCCCCCCCTGCCAAGCCAGCCACCCCAGCCATGAAACTCCCCCCCGCCCCGCGTTCGACCCAAGCCGAGCCACCGGCGAACACGCTGCTCCTGGTTGATGACGAGCCCAATGTCGTCGCCGCCCTTCGTCGCCAACTGCGCGGACCCTGGACGATTCACGCCGCCACCGGCGGCGCCGAGGGCCTGGCCATCCTCGAGCGCACCCCGTGCGCCGTCGTCGTCAGCGACCTCCACATGCCCGAGATGGACGGCATCGAGTTTTTCACCGCCCTTCACGAGTCGCAGCCGGACACGATTCGCATCATGTTGACCGGCGATGTCGATCGCACTGCCGTCATCCGCGCAGTCAACCAGGGTCACATCTTTCGGTTCCTCAACAAGCCCTGTCCACCCGAGGCCGTGCAGCTCGCCGTGGCCGACGCCATGGCGATCCATGAACTTCGGAGAAACCAGCGCCGCCTCGAGGAACAAAAACTCGCGGACGCCACCCGCCTGGCCCACGCCGGCCAGCTCGCGGGCGCATTGGCCGGGCAGCTCGATCAGGTCATCCGGCTCGTGCAGAGCAACACACTCATCGCCAACCTCTACTCGGCGGACCCCAATGTCGCAGACGCGCTCCGCACGATCGAAAGAATCCTGGCCCACGGGCACGATCTCACCCGGCAACTGACCCGAGCCTGCGCAGCGCCCGCCGCGCCCGCCCCCCCGCCCGGGCTCGTCGACCAGCTCGCACCCATGCTGACCCGCCTGGCCGGCAACACCGCTCCGTTGGAAATTCGCTGCGAGGACGGCTTCGACTGCGGCGACATTTCGCTGCCGGTTCTCGGACAAATCACCGCCGGTCTCATCCAGCACGGCCACACGCTGACCCCGGGGCGAGGCCGCTTTCGCGTCGGCTTTTCCACGGTCGAAATCTCTCCCCGGCAGGCCCGGGCTCACCCCGGCGCCGAGCCGGGCCTCCACCTGTTGATTGAAGTGGCCAACGCGGCGGGAGGCACCACGCGCGAGACGGCCGACACCCTGTTCCGACCTCTGCAAAAGCCCGTCACGAACGCCGGAGCCGGCGCCGAAGTCCTGGACGAGGTCGGCCGTGTCATCCGGACGCACCACGGCTGGACCCTCGTGCGCTCGGCCGTCGGCAAGGGCACGAGCGTGCAGGTCCACCTGCCCAAACATCGCTCCAGTTCCCGCGCAACCCCGGAAGGGCATCTTCATGAACCGCAAGCCTAGGATCCTGTTTGTCGACGACGAGCCGCACCTGCTGCAGGCCCTGCAGCGCAGCCTGCGATCCTTGCGTTCCATCTGGGACATGGAGTTCGTCGACAGCGGGGCGAGCGCGCTGGCCCGCATGGAAGAGGTCAGGTTCGACCTGATCGTCTCGGACATGAAGATGCCAGGCTTGAGCGGTTGCGACGTGCTGGAACAGGTCCGGACGCGACATCCCGCCACGCTGCGCTTCATTCTCTCCGGCCACGCCGAGCAAGCCCAGGTCATTCAATGTGTCGGCGCCACCCACCAGTTCCTGGCCAAGCCGTGCGCCACGCAGAAGCTGACGCAGTCGCTGCAGCGGGTGAGCGAACTGGAGAGCCTTGTGCCCTCGGCGGAACTGCGCCAACGGTTGGCGCACGTGGACCGCATCCCCTGCGCCCCGGCCCGGTGCGAGGCCCTGACGAGCCTGCTGAATTCGCCCCAGCCACCGATCGAGCACGTGGCCGCCCTCGTGGCCCAGGACCCCGCCGCCACCGCCCTCGTCCTGAAAATCGCCAATTCCGAGTTCTTCGGCACGTGCAAAACCGGGCTCGACGTGACCCATGCCGTGACCGGGTTCGGCGTCGACATCCTTCGCGGGCTGGCCGTGACGCTCGGCCTGCTCGTGCCCGCCACGACCGCGCCGTCCCCAGCTTTCGATCCGCGCCAGTTTTGGGCCCAGAGCCTCGACCAGGCGGCCGCCCTCAGCCATCAGGTCACCCAATCGCCTGCCGACGGCACCACGCCGGCGGAAGCCTACATCGTCGGCCTGCTGCTCGATCTCGGCCGGCTCATTCTCGCCACCCAGCTGGGCCGGGATTATGCCGCCATCACCCCCGAGGAAATCCGCCAGGCGGGAGGCCTGCCCGCGCTCGAACGCGCGCGCTTCGGCGCCTCCCACGCCGAGGTCGGCGCCTACCTGCTGGGCATGTGGGGCCTGCCAAACTTCCTCGTCCAGACCATCGCCCTCCACCACTCCGAAAACACGGTGGACGTCGAACGTCCCGCCCT
>JBGATF010000018.1:0-235088 GCA_044229355.1 Limisphaerales bacterium | reverse complement strand
CTATCCACCCGGCCAACCCACTGAAATCTTCGCGCCCAAGTCGGCGCCCTTGAACCACTACTTCTGATTCCATTGCCCCCGTTTTGCCAGAACTCGGGTTGGTAGTCCAGCGAAATTACCGCCAACCTGCGGATGCACTGCGAGGAACAGGGAGATGCTTGAGTCCTGGGCGGCGCGGCGGCGGCCCCCCTCGTGCCGACTCACGGTACGCTTGTGGGGCGAAATGCTCGTTGGAGAACAGGGGGGTCGCGTGCGGGCACAGCGCTTTTGACTATGGCCAAAGGATTCCGGCGAGCCTTGGCTGATGTGCGGCGCTGCTGGAGGGAGTGCAGGAGACCTTGCAACTTGCAAGAGTTGGTGGGCCCCGGGGAACGGCGAGTCGACCACGGTCGGTCACCTACTTTTTGTTCAGCAAGAACACCGGTCCAGTGACCTTGAAGGGCGAATATGCCTCAATTATTTTGCAACGCAGTTTGGTGAACGACTTCTCCGGACAATCTTCTGCATATTTCACGGCCTGACGTCCCACTTTGAGTTCTCGCGCAACTTGCGCTCGATTCTTTCCTGAAGCGATTCTGTAGTCGCGTGCCAGTGCTGCCAGTTCGGATTCTTCCAAAAACTTCTCGTGCCGCATGACCGCGAGTCTAAAAGTTTCGTGTTCGCAGCGTCACTTTTTATTTGCTCGCGTTAATCAATATGATTAACATTTGCCCATGAAAGGTAAAGCTCCTCCCTCTGCAGGCGAAAGGCGGGTTGGCATCTGGATTCGCGTCTCCACTGAAGATCAAGCTCAAGGAGACAGTCCTCAGCATCACGAACAGCGCGCCCGTGAATATGCAAAATTCAATGGCTGGAATGTCATTGAGGTCTACGATCTGGCCGGGGTTTCGGGTAAATCAGTGATGGAGCATCCAGAAGCCAAACGGATGCTCGCGGACGTGAAACGTGGGCATATCGCGGCCTTGATTTTCAGCAAGCTTGCCCGCCTTGCCCGCAATACCAAGGAGCTCTTGGATTTCTCGGACATCTTCAGAACGCACAACGCTGACATGGTTTCATTGCAGGAGAAAATTGACACGAGCTCTCCCGCTGGTCGGCTTTTCTACACCATGATTGCCGCGATGGCCCAATGGGAACGCGAGGAGATTGCTGACCGCGTAAAAGCCTCGGTTGCCGTCCGGGCAAAACTCGGTAAACCGTTAAGCGGAGTCTCGCCCTACGGTTACAAGTGGGAGGACAAAAAGCTGGTCATAAACACGGGGGAGGCGCCCGTGCGAAAGCTGGCCTACCAGCTCTTCTTGGAGCATCGACGCAAAGGGGTTGTTGCGCGTCTCCTTAATGAAGCCGGTCACCGCACACGCGTCGGGGCAAAGTGGAGCGATATCGCTATCGATAGGGTCATCAAGTGCCCCAGCGCCAAAGGCGTATATCACCTGAACAAGATACGGCAAACGGGCAGTTGGCAATGGGAGGAAAAGCCCGAGAGCGAGTGGGGAACTCTGCAAATCGAAGCGATTGTCTCGGAAAGCCTTTGGGCTCAGTGCAATCAGTTGCTGGAGGAGCACCACAAGAAGGGAAAGCGGCCCGGCAAAAAGCCCGTTCAGCTTTTCGCCGGAATCGCATATTGCGGCTGTGGTCAGAAAATGTATGTCCGCTCCAATTCTCCGAAATATGTCTGCATTAAACCCAAGTGCCACAACAAGATACCAATTGTGGACCTGGAAGGGATTCTATACGAAGAGCTGAAGGCCTACTTTACGAATGGCGAGGCCATCGCCAAGCGTCTCGCCGCTGCCAAGGACGGCTTGGCCGACAAAGAACGGCTTCTTGCCAATCACGAGGTCCAGATTGCCAAACTCCGCGATGAAATGAGTCGGACTCACCAAATCTATATCGCCGGGAAGATTTCCGTCGAAGGCTTTGGCGAGCTCTACGGGCCAATGGAAGAACGGCTGAAACAGCTCCAGACCGAATTGCCAAAGCTTCAAGCCGAAGTCGACTACCTCAAAGTGAACGACCTGTCGGCCGATGAGGTGCTCGCCGAAGCAAACAATCTTTACTCCCGGTGGCCCAGCATTCCTACCGAAGACAAGCGGAAGATCGTCGAAACGATTGTCGAAAGGATTGTAGTCGGGCCGGGTGACGAAATCGAGATAACGTTCTCACACCTACCTACTTCTGAAGAGATGACAAAATCCCAACAGGCGCTACAGCGCCGGTCAGCGCCAGTTCGCCCACCAGCGCATAGTTGGCCAGACGATTGGTCTCGATCTGTTCGCTGGCCGCCAGGATGCCGATGGCGATGGGAAGATCAAAACTGGGCCCCTCTTTTTTCACGTCCGCCGGAGCGAGGTTGATGGTCAGGCGGCCCATCGGGAATTTGTAGGCGGAGTTGTTCAGCGCGGTCGAGACACGGTCGCGCGATTCCCGAACCGCGGCGTCCGGCAGCCCCACGATGACCACCGCCGTGTCTCCGTACGCGTCATTGACTTCGACTTCGACGGGGTACGCTTCAATGCCGTTGACTGCGGCTGCACTCACCTTGGCGAACATGCGCCGGAGTGTAACGCGCCCGTCCCCGCCCGCAACGGGGAAGTTGTTCCGGACGGTGGCACCGAACATCCCGATGCCCGTTCGAAGCGCGCAGATTAAGCCCGCCGCAGCGACGGCGTGGACGCTCCGGAGCGACCGCTTAAAATCATCCGCCGGTCCGCTCCACCTCCGCGCTTTTCCGCAGGGCGGCCGCGGTGAAGATCACCGGGTAGAGCTGTTCAAAATACCAAAGTTTCGCGAAGTAAAAGCCGATGGGCGACGGCAACGTCCATGAGCCGTCGTTCACCCGGTGGACCAGCCATTCGACACCCCGCTTCCAGCCGATCGCCGCCGGGCTGTGCGCGTCCGGTGTGCGGCGGAGCAGCATCCTGGCGAGCGCCTCGACCGCCAGAGCGGTTTCCTCAACCGACGAGGGCACTCCTGGAGCGCCGCCCCAGCCACCGTCCTCGTTTTGCGCGTCGACGATCCATCGGGTCGCGGCCGCGCACGCGTCAGCGGCGTCGCCGCTGTCCGGGTTGCGGCCCGTCGGCAGGGCGGACAGGGCGCACACCACCCGGCTTGTGCCGTAGAGCGGGTTGATGTCATCGGGTGCGTGCTGATTGCCGAACCAGAGCGGCAACCAGGAGCCATCGGCCCGCTGGGTTTTCACCAAAAATCGGGTCGCGCGTTCGATCGCTCGGTCTCCTCGCGCCTGAATTGCGGGTTCCACGTCGGCCCGCCAGGCCAGGAAGGCGCGGATCGCGTGCGCAGTGATGTCCGCGCTGCTGCGATCAAATGGCAGCGCGCCCCAGCCGCGGCAAAACGTGGGAATGCCGCCGTCGCGATTTTGCAGATCGAGCAGCCAGCCCAGGCCGAGCTGGCCGGCCGCGCGGGTGGCGGCATCGAGCGGCCCGAGTTCACGCAGCGCCAACAGCGCACCCGCGGTGTCATCGGCGTCCGGCACGCCACCCGGCAGGTCGGTCCAGGCCCACCCCCCCGGAGCGGCATGGGTGTAGGGATGCTCCACCGTGTATTGTTGGCCGAGAAGCCACCGACGGAGGTCGGCTGCGGACTTCGCCTGACCCGGATCCAAATCTTGATTCGCGTCCGGGCCGAGGGCATTGACGGCCAGAGTGGACACCCACGTCGACAGGTTTGTGTCGATGGGCCAGCTCCCGTCCGGGCGTTGCGATTGCCGCAAGAATTCGGCCCCGAGGCGGGCCACCGCGTGTCCGGCGTGTCCGGCCCCGGCGAGGCTCATCGTGACAAAGCTGGTCAGGGGCGTGGCTTCGAGGAACCCGCCGTTCCGCGGTTGCAGCCCGGTCAGCACGCGCAGCGTGCGGCGGCGGCTCCACCGCCGAAGCGCGCGGCGGAACGGATCGCGAGGCGGCGCACAATGGAACCGAACCTGCCCGATGGCGATAAGCGCCGGCAGCGCGTAGGAAACCACCGGGAGACGGGCGGCGGCGAAGAGTTGGTGCGGCAGCGCCGCCAGTTCGAACGGCAGCGGAATGACATGCCGCCAGGCGTCGGCCCCGGCCCCGAGGCGCCCGGCCAGCGCACAATGGGTGAGAATCGGGACCGAAAACGTCCGGTCGCGTCCATAGCGCGCGATGATGGCCGGCGCCAGCGTGCCCGCGTCGGTTCCTCCGACGGTTTTTGTCAGCCAGCCCACGGCTTGCGCCACGGCCTCCGGGTGATGGGTGTCGCCGCCGGGCGCCGCCCCGAAGGCCGCCCAGCAGAGCGTGGTCGTGCTCAGGTTGGAAAGGCTTTGCAGTGTGTCGCCCCAGCCGCCGTCCGCGTTTTGATGGCGGGCCAGCCAGGTCAGGCCGGCCGCGATGGCTCCGGCCGCGGAGAGATTCGCGGATCGCTGCATGAGAGACAGCGCCGTCACGGCGGTGGCCGTGGACAACGCGCTGCTTGAAAGCTCTCCCAACCACTGCCCGCCTGGACTTTGCCGGGCCCGCAGGTGTCGCCGCACGGTTTCGAGTGCGGCTTGAGCGGTCCCAGGTGGCGGAGGTCGGACTGACAGCACGCGCGATTTTGCGGCGACGATGGCCGCAGTGGCAATCGTTTCGTCGTCGGGGACCCGGGCTTTTAGTTACGGAGGGACCGTCCGTCCGGCGGGCGGGGCAGGCGAAGAGGATGACGAGGGTGTGGGCGCCCGGCTGGGCGGCGGAATTTTCCGTTGGATGTAGGTGTCGATCAGCTCTCCACGCCAGGTGAAGAAGCGGCAGGTCAGCGCCAGTGGGGAGGCGTCGAGGCGCAGGGCTCCGACGTCGCGGTTGAACTGTTTCAAGCTCCCGGCGACGAGCGGGAAGTGGAAATTGTCGCGGCTGTCGCCGCCGAGACCATTGACGAGGTAGGTGAGGCCGTCGATTTCGATTCGTTCGTAGAGATGGTCATGGCCGGTCAGCACCAGGTGGGCGCCCCATTCCTTGAACGGCCACCGCATGTAGGTGGATTCGTTGGTGAAACTGCCGTGTAAAAAGCCTGACGAGTATGGGGCGTGATGGAAGTAGACAATCTTCCACGCCGAGGTTGACGCAGCCATTTCCTCCCGCAGCCATTGGCCCTGGAAGGATCCGGGCGTGACGCCATCCGGCTCGCGGGTGTCGCTGTCCACGCAGAAGAGATGGACGGGGCCGCGGACGAACGAGTAGTAGCGTTCGTTGCCGGGGAGATCAAAGTAGGCGAGGTAGGGCGCGGCGTTGCTGGTCAGCCAGTCGTGGTTGCCGAGGCTGGGAAAGAAGCGGTTCACGCGCGCGCCGGGCGGGTAGCGGCCGGTGTAGGGGTGGATGTAGTCGTGGTAGAACTGGCCGATGTGCCGATCAATGGTGGCGGCGCTGCCGGCGGGGTAATTGTTGTCGCCAACCGTGATGATGAATTGGGGAGACCAGGATTTGACGAGGCTGGCGACCTGGCGGGTGCCGGCGTGATCCGATCCGAAATCGCCGATGCAGGCGAACGTCACCACGGTGAGATTGGTGCGGACCGCTTGGGCTGTGGCGGGTGGGAGGGCGGCGGACGCGACTGCGGTCGTAAAGGCCCACAGCCACGTCAGGACGACTTTGGCCATGGGACCAGATGAGCGCCGGGACGCGGGCGCGGGCGGCAGGCTATCGGCGGCGACGTTTGGCCGGCCCGAAGAAATATCCGCCGCGGATGCGGACGGCCTGGACCTTGCCGGGAATCGAGCCGGGCTTCTGCTTTTGCTGATCGAAGAGCGCAGTGTAGGTGTAGTTGAAGTTCTCGAGTTTCACCCGCTCGATCGACTGTCCAATGAAATGCTCGACCGCAGCCATGTGCCGGATGTCCTCGGCGACCATGATGGTGAAGGCATCGCCGGTGGCCTGGGCGCGCCCGGTGCGGCCGATGCGATGGACATAGTCCTCCGGATGCTGCGGGACGTCGAAATTGATGACGTGGCTGACGTCGGTGATGTCGAGGCCGCGCGACGCGATGTCGGTGGCGACGAGCACCTCGTAGCGTCCGTCGCGGAACCCTTTGAGCGCCTGCTCGCGTTCGCTTTGGGTGCGGTTGGAGTGAAGGACTGCCACTGCATGGTTGTTGCGCTTCAAAAGATGCGCCACGTGATCCGCCCCGTGCTTGGTCCGGCAGAAGATGATGACCGAGTCGTAGCTGACCCGGTCCAGCAGCGTGAGAAGCAAATCGGTTTTCTGCGACAGAGCCACGGGATAGACGACATGCTTGACCGTCTCGGCTGGCGAGCGCCGCGCGCCGATCTCAACCGTCTCCGGGTTTTTCAACGCCCATTGGATGAGCGTTTCGATCTGCGGCGGGACGGTGGCGGAGAACAGCGCCGTCTGGCGCTGGCGCGGACAGCGCTCGATGATTTTTCGGACAGAGGGCAGGAACCCCATGTCGAGCATGCGGTCGGCCTCGTCGAGGACGAGGTGGCGAACGTGCTGAAGGGTGCAGTGGCCGCGTCCGATATGATCTTCAAGCCGACCGGGCGTCGCGATGATGATGTCCGCCCCGGCTTTGAGCTGGTCCGTCTGACGGCCGTAGCCGACGCCGCCGTAGAGCAGAGCGATCTTAACATTGGTGAACCGGCAGAAATCGCGGAAAGCGGTTTCGACCTGGGCCGCCAGCTCCCGCGTCGGCTCGAGAATCAAGGCCCGCGTCTGGCCGGTGGATTCCCCCAATTGGTTCAGAATGGGCAGCGCGAACGCGGCCGTCTTGCCGGTGCCGGTTTGGGCGCTGCCAATCACGTCGCGCCCGGCCAGAATGAGAGGGATCGCCCGGAGCTGGATGGGAGTCGGCTCGACGTAACCCATCGCCTTGACTCCTTCCAGAATCCCTTTCGACAGCCCCAATGTGCTGAATGCCATGGGCCGCAGGGTAGAAGGGCCGAGGCGAGGTGACAACTCCGATTCCAAAAGGGGTCCGGAGAGGGCTAGACCTCCAAAATGGACGTGAGTTCGGCCATAAAAACAGCGCGCCAGCATCTTGGAGTGCGTCAGTCCCCTCTCCTCCTTACCCACAAGAAGGGGTGTCCCGCAAATGGCGCGGGAAGAGTCAGCCAGGTTTGCGTGGGCGCTTTGGTGGATGGCGGAGCCGCTTGGGAGTAAGTCCGATGATGTCGCAGTGATGAACCAGGGCCGCGAGAAGTTCCAAGCCGCGTCCGAGGGATTGGGCGCCCGGATGGCCATCGCCTTTGCGTCCCCAAAAGCCCCCGAGCATCGCGACGAGCAGATTGGCTTGAGCCAGACTCATGATCGAGGGGCTCACTGGCCCATCTGACGCAACTCGGGCGGGTTCTGGGGAAGTCGACGGCTGGTTCTGTTCCGGAGCCGTTACGGGCGTTTTTTTTTATAAACTTCCAACACCGCCAACTCTGCTTGGGAGTAATAAAGTTCGGCCGGCAAGTTTGGGCTTTGCCTTCCCAACCGACAGAGTGTTTGCGCGCGCCAAGCCACGATCATGTCCAGCGCCAAAGCCCGTTTGAGGGCCTCCGCCGTTTTCATCTGCCGAGTTTCAACTCCGCAGACGTCTTTGAGCACTTGATGCCAGCATTCAATGCCCCAACGCAAGCCATACCAACACACCAGCCGGCGCGCCATTCTGAGTGAGGGAACTTTCCAGTCCGTGATCAGCATCCACTCGATCGGTTCCATCCCGGCTGGGGGATCAAGCTCCCGGGCGAACACGGCATAAAGGCTGAGGGGTTGCCAACTCTTCTTGAGCGCCACCCGGGGCGGTGTCGCGGTCAAGGCCATCCATCTGAGCTCCAAGGTGGCCGTGCGTGCCGGATGAGTTTTGTGGCGAGGCATCCGGACTGGCATCGTGCCCCCGGCCGGCGCCCGAGAAAGTTCGGCCCAGAGTTTGCCCCCCGACTCCAGCCGCCGATCATGTTGGGCTCGCACCAGCAGGTGCAGATTCCTGGGCGCGACTTGCGCCTGGTCATAGAGCTCGAAAATGTCCGATTCCCGATCGCCGCAGACGACCAAGTGGGTTTGCGGCATGCTTCGCGCCAAGGCCAGAGCGACTTGATAGCCTTCCAACCATCGACCGCTTTCCTTGTCGGACGTCGATTGCTCGTTGCGTTGGGCCGTGTCGGAGTGCGGACCGCGCGCCCACACCTTGGCCCACGCGCAGCCCAAGGGAATGCGGTCGGTCCGATAGGCCTGCAGAGAGTGCAACCAGAGCCCCAGCCCGCTGTGCTCCAGATGTCCGAGGCTGCCCAACCCTTGGGTCTGGCACAGGGTGTTGTAACTCAGGGCCGTGGTGTCCTGGGCCAGGACCACGACCGATTCGGCCGCCATACGCCGAGCCGTTTGTTGGTGATGAGGCGCCAGTAACGCCTCGAACGACAAATCAGACCGGCCGTTTTCGATCAGCCGGAAGGCGCCTTTACCTTCGGCCGGCGTCGGGAAGCTGGCGGCAAAGCTGCGTTGCGGATGGGCCCAGCGCGCAGCCAACATCCGCGCCAAGCGACGCTCTAGATTCACATGGCCCAGTTTGAGCCCATCCAACTCCGTGGCCACCCAATCCGACACGCCAGGACCCTGGAAGATGGAACGGGGCACGATGGGCAGCGCCTTCCGATGTTGCTGCAAATGCGCCCGAGCCTTCGGGCACAGTTCAAAGACCCAGACATCTTTGAGCGTCTTGGGCCGAATCTTCACCGAAGGGCTGCTGCGCCCCCGGCCTTGACTGCTGCCGAGCCGGCGCCAGTTGGCGGCCGAGAGCGACACTCCCGTTTGCGTGCTGCGATCGACATAAGTCTCCACCAACACCGGCTTGATCCCATAGCGGTCGTGCCAATCCTGCGCCACTCGCCGCAACACCATTCCATAGCAGCACGACGCTAGGTTGGCGCAGCGCAGGCCCGGCCGGATCAAGAATCGGGACAAGCCAATGACCGCTGAGCGGTTCTCCTCCTGGGCCTGCCGATCCCACCCGATCCAACCGTCACGGCACTCCAGATGAAAGGCCGCCGGGCCCAACCCCATGGCTCCAATGATCCCCCGTTCACAGCGGATGAGATAGCGCAGTTGAGCTCCGACCAGTGGGGCCGCCTTGAGCGGGTGCTCGCGAATGATGAGTCGGTTCCACAGCCCATGATCCGGATCCTTGGCATCAGCCAGCAGTTGAAACTCAAGCTTCTGGATCTGCTGCACCGATGGGGGCAACACCGGTAACGTCGGCAGCCCCTGTCCATCGTCGACCAATTGTCGAATGTGCCCTGGCGCCCCTCGGCCTTGAGCGGCCGGCAATCGCACCCGCCCTTGCGCTTCCAACCGTTTCAGGGCCACGTTGGCAGAACTCCGGCAAGGTTTTCCTCGCCGATCTACCCATCCAGTCTGCCGGCAAAACATCTCCACCACCTTGCTCCGACACGGCGCATCCTCCTTCGTCGACAACGCCGTCAGCCGATCTAAAACGATCTGGCTTACCCATCGACCCGCAATGCGCACCGCGTCCAACACGCACACCACTTTCCACTCACGCCACCAGCTTGTCTAGCAGAAACTTTTGTGGGTAAAGAGGAGAGTCCCCTGGCGCTTTGACCTCGCCCGCAAGATCGACCACGTGCGAATCTTCGCCCTCCAGCTCGCCCCCCCCACCGAAAGCGGTGGAGGACTACCGCATCTCCAAGATCTGGCGGCAATGGGATGGCCTCCAGTCTCAAGGTCATGGGGAGAGAGCGGTCCTGCCCCGAGGGGGCCTTGGTGCATCTCGAAGTTGTTGGATTGGAGCGCGGATTCCGCCATCGAGATCCCCGGCAACTGGACCAGATCACTCGCGTCTGAACCTCGAGCTTCGTCGCCGACCCAGGCCGCTGCGGGCTAAAAGCCCCCCGGTCCGGGCGTGCCGTGAACCTTCACCCCCAACTTCGAGATGCACCGGGGCCTCCCCGGCCGAGAAATGAATTCCCTTTTCAAGCGGTGGCTGATATTTTCCGACAATCCTCCGTCCGCAGGCATGTATACGGCGCAGGTGTCGTATTGTCGTCGGCCGGGCAAAATGCGGGAAGCGGCGAGTCCGCGCAAACGTGTCAAGCAATTGCGATTATGCGTATTCAAGCACTCTTGGTGGCGGTGGGGGCGGCGGCCCAGGTTTTCACGGTGACATCGGTCTCGGCTGCGACGCTGATTGAACGAAGCGCCGCCGATTGGCGTTGGCGCACCGGCGTTACGGAGGCGTCGACGCCGGTGGAGGCCTGGCGTGCGCTCGGCTTTGACGCGTCCGGGTTCACGCCGGCGCCCGCTCCATTTTGGTATGGCGACGTGCTGCCGGGCGGCACGCAGATCGCCGGCATGCAAAACAACTACCGTTGCATCTTTCTCCGCAAGACGTTTGTGATTGGCAACGTGACGGAAGTGGGCGGCCTGCGGTTGGGCGCGCTGGTCGACGACGGTTTCGTGGCGTGGATCAACGGGGTGGAAGTCCAGCGCGTGAACATGTCGGGCGCGGCGGGCACGGCGGTTTCGATCACCACCCTGGCGATCAACGCCACGGAACCGGTGCCGTTTGCCAGCTACACGCTGGCCAACCCCGGAGCGTATCTCGTGGAAGGGACCAACGTCCTCGCGGTGCAGGTGTTCCAGAGTGACATGGCCAGCAGCGATCTCGGCTTTGACGCGTCCCTGGAGTCGATCCTCACGGAGACGGTGCCGCCGACGGTGGCCGGGGTCAGCCCGGCGCCGGGATCGACCTTGACCAACCTGAGCGAGCTGACCGTGACCTTCAGCGAAGAAGTCACGGGAGTGGACAGCACCGACCTGCTTTTGAATGGGATTGCGGCCACTTCAGTGACTCCGCTGAGCCCGACCGCCTATCGTTTTGGGTTTGTGCGGCCGGCGTATGGAGCGGTGGCCATCACATGGAGTCCGGGCGCGGGCATCACCGACGTGGCGCTGCCGCCAAATCCGTTCAATGCAAACGGCGCGGGCGCGACCTGGAGTTACACGCTGGAAGATCGAACCCCGCCCGGAGTGGCGCTGCTGACGCCGGCGGCCGGGACATCCGTGAAGGTCTTGCCTTCGATCATTGTCCAGTTTTCGGAGCCGGTGGTGGGAGTGGAGGCCGGGGATTTGTTGATCAACGGAAGTCCGGCCTCGGGTTTGGTGGTGGTGGCCCCGAACGAATACCTGTTCAATTTCACGCCACCCGCGACGGGGCAGGTGCAGGTGGCGTGGGCGTCGTCGCACGGGATCACGGATTTGGCGACGCCGGCAAACGCGTTCGGCGGCGGCAGTTGGACGTATGTCTATGATCCCAATGCGGCCGACGCCACGCCCTACATCAGCGAGTTCATGGCGTCCAACACCCGATCGTTGGCGGATGAAACCGGGGCTTATAACGACTGGATCGAGATTTACAATCCGAGCACCGTGGCAGTGAATCTGGAGGGCTGGGCCCTGACGGATGCGCCGGGGAATCCGAACAAATGGATGTTTCCGGCGACCAATCTCGCAGGAGGCAGTTTCATGGTGGTTTTCGCCTCGGGCAACAACCGCCGGGTGCCGGGGGCGCGCCTTCACACGAGCTTCGTCCTGTCGTCGTCCGGTGAATACCTGGCGTTGACCCGGCCCGACGGCTCAATCGCGAGCGCCTTTCGCCCAGTGTTTCCGGCCCAGGTTCCCGACGTGTCGTATGGCTACGCCCAGTTTCCGGCCGGCACCGGCAGCCTTTATAACGCCGGCACCAATGGAGTTTATTTCACCCGCCCCACCCCCGGCGCGGCCAACGTGGGTGGCGCCACGACGCCGGGCCCGGTCATTGACGAAATCACGCACACCCCCCAGGTCCCGAACGAAAACGACGACCTGATCGTGACCGCGCGGGTCCGCCCGTCCTTCAATCCCGTGGCCACGGTCACGATGCGCTATCGGGTCATGTTCAGTAATGAGGTGACCACTGCGATGTTCGACGACGGCCAGCACGGAGACGGCGCCAGCGGGGATGGAGTTTACGGCGCCACCATTCCGGCCAACCTGTCCACGAACGGCCAGATGATTCGTTATTTGATCGCGGCGACCGACGTCCTGGCCAATGCCTCGCGCTGGCCGCTTTTCACGACCAACACCGGCACGGCGGAATATCTCGGAACGGTGGTCAACCCCACTTACGTGACCAGCAAGCTGCCGATCTTCCATCTGTTCGTGGCGCAGGGCCAACTCGCCGCGATCGACACCGAGGCGGCCGGCAAGGTGGCCCTGTTTTACGACGGCGAGCTTTACGACAACGTCACGATGGAGCTGCGCGGCAACACGTCGGCCAGCCAAAGCAAAAAATCCCATCGTTTCGAGTTCAACCGCGAACATTTGTTCCGGCACCTGCCCGGTTATCCGCGCATACGCAAGACCTCGTTGATGGCGGAATTTCTCGATCCGGCCTATCTGCGCCAGCACCTGAGCTTCTGGCTGCTCGACAAAATGGGCGTGCCTTCACCGTTTTTCTACCCGGTGCGGGCGCAGATGAACGGGGCGTTTTATGCGCTCCAGTATCACAATGACGTCATCGACGAAGAGCAGGTGGCTCGGATGGGCTACGATCCGGCTGGGGCGCTCTACAAGGCGGCCGGCAATGTCCTGCCGAGTGAGTCGAGCACGGGCGTGTTCCAGAAAAAGTCCGACCCGATCAACGACCACAGCGATTATCAGGTCCTCGCACGGGCGATCAACGAAACGAATTACCCGGCCGGTCAACCCACGAATGTATCGCAACGTCGCGCCGCCGCATTCGACATGCTGGATATTCCCGAGGTCATCAACTATTTGGCCGGCGCTCGGTGGTGTGCGGAGAACGACGACGTGTGGGCCAACATGTCCATCTACCGGGACGTGACCAATGGCGTGGGCGACGGCATGTGGCGCAACATTCCGTTCGACATGAACGCATCCTGGGGCCAGCGCTACGGCGGCATCACCCCGCTCGACGCCACGAATGACACGTGCAAGAGCCATCCCCTCTACGGCGGATCCACGGTCATCGCGTGCGATGGCGGGAGTTACAACCGCATCTACGATGTGGTCATCGCGGTGCCGGAAACGCGCCAGATGCTCCTGCGTCGCATGCGGACGGTCCTCGACCGCTGGGTCGACGAACCCGGGGTGGCGCCGGAGTCGCGCCTGCTCGAAACCCACGTTCGCTACATGACCAACCTCATCTGGGACGAAGCGTTTCTGGATCGGGCCAAGTGGGGCTACTCCACGTGGACCGCGTCGAACAAGCCGCTGACCAACGCGGTGGACGAGCTCTTCAACCAGTTCATCAACCCGCGCCGACATCATTGGGGCGTGGTCCATTCCATCACCAACACCGCCAAGCCCATTGGCATCACGCCCACGAGCAACGCCGGCATCCCCGTCTCCCAGCCTCCCGGCCTGGTCCTGCCCATCACGGCCGTGGAATACAATCCGTCCTCCGGCAATCAGCTGCAGGAATACGTCTGCCTGACCAATCCCACCCCGCTGGCCATCGACATCTCCGGCTGGAAACTCACCGGTGGCATCGAGTTCACGTTCAAACAGGGAACCATTGTCCCGTCCAACGGTGTCATCTACGTGTCGCCGCGTCTTGCCGAGTTCCGCAAGCGGACCACCGGCCCGCGCGGCGGTCAGGGCCTGTTTGTGGTCGGTCCATATCAAGGGCAGCTCTCGGCCCGGGGCGAACGGCTGACATTGCTCAACGACCTCGGCCAGACGAACAATTCCTACAGCTACCCCGGCACGCCGAGCGCCGTTCAGCAGTTCCTGCGCATCACGGAGGTCATGTATAACCCGTCGGCCCATCCAGCCAACGCCGACAGCCAGGAATTCGAATATATCGAGCTGCGCAACATTTCGGACTCCGTCACCCTGAGCCTGGCGGGAGTGCACTTCATCAATGGCGTCGAGTTCAACTTCACCGGCAGCAGCGTCACCAGCCTGGCGCCCGGCGCGCGCGTGCTGGTGGTGCGCAACGCCACTGCGTTCGCCGCGCGCTATGGGGCCGGCCTCCCGGTCGCAGGCCAGTTCACCGGCAACCTCGACAATGCCGGCGAGCGCCTCCAACTGCTCGACGCCGCCAACGAGGAGGTGCTCGACTTCAGCTACAACAACTCCTGGTACCCCACCACGGACGGCCTCGGCTTCTCCCTCGTCATCACCAGCGAAACGGCAGACCCGGACAGCTGGGGCCACCGCAGCCAGTGGCGCCCGAGCGGCTCGGTCAATGGCGCCCCCGGCGGATCCGATCCGGAGCCCGCCGCCATCGCCCCCATCGAAATCACCGAGGCCTTGACCCACACCGATCTTCCGTCGGTCGACCAGATCGAATTATACAACCCGACGGCCGGCGCGGTCAGCCTCGCCGGCTGGTGGTTAAGCGACGATTTCTTCACCCCGAAGAAGTTTCTCATCCCCCCGGGAACGGTCATCAACCCGGGCAGCTACCTTGTGTTCAGCGAAGCGGATTTCAATCAGCCGGGATCGCCCACCGCGTTTTCGCTCAGCTCGAAGGGCGACGAGGTCTATCTCTTCTCCGGCGATGGCAGCAATCTGACCGGCTATTACCAGGGCTATAGCTACGGCGCGGCCGCCAATGGCGTCACCTTCGGTCGTTACGTGAACAGCCAGAGCAACGTGTTCTTTGTGGCGTTGCAGACTCCGACGCTGGGCGCGCCCAATAGCGGCCTCAAGATCGGTCCGCTCGTCATCAGCGAGATTAACTATCGTCCGGTGGACCTCCCGGGCGGCGTGGACAACAACGTCGACGAGTTTGTCGAGCTGGAGAACGTCTCGGCCGCGGCGGTCCGCCTTTTCGATCCGGCCAACCCGACGAACACGTGGCGCGTGCGCGGCGGCATCGACTTCGAGTTCCCCACCAACGTCACCATCGCGGCCAACGGATTTGCCTTGCTGGTGAATTTCAGCCCAACCGACGCCGCCATGGCCGGCGCCTTCCGCGCGCGGTTCAACGTACCCGCGAATGTGCCGCTTTTCGGTCCCTACGGCGGGCAGCTGGACAACAGCGGGGAAACCATCCGTCTGCAGAAACCGGAGCTGCCGGAAGCGGGCGACGTTCCCTATGTGCTGGTGGATGAGGTCGAGTACGGCAGCCGCACGCCGTGGCCCAGTGCCCCGGATGGCGTCGGGCCCACCCTGCAGCGCATCGTGTCGTCTGCGTTTGGCAATGATTCGACGAATTGGACCGGCGTTGGCCCGACCGCGGGCTCAGCTTACGTCGCCGGCGGCACGCCGCCCACGGTCACCCATCAGCCGGCGAGCCTGACCGCGGTGGCCGGCAAGTCTGCGACATTCAGCGTGACGGTCTCTGGCTCGGCGCCGTTCTTCTACCAATGGCGGTTCAACGGGCAGAATATCTATGGCGCGAACAGCTCCATCTTCACCTTTCAGCCGGTGACCCCGCAGGACGGCGGCGCTTACTCGTGCGTCATTTTCAACTCCGCGGGGAGCACCGAAAGTTCGTCCGTGCAGCTCACGGTCGTCTATCCTCCGACCATCACGGCGGGTCCGGCTGACGTGAAGCTCTTTATCAAGCCGGACAGCCTCGCCGCGCCGACGACCAACGCGACGTTTACGGTTGGCGCAGCCAGCACGACTCCCCTGCGCTACCAATGGTACTTCAACGGCAACCCCATCCCGGGCGCCACCGCCACCGCCTACACCGTGGTCGACGTGAAGACGACCGACTACGGGCAATATGTCTGCGCGGTCACGGATGACATCGACACGGTGTTTACTGCGCCGGGCACGTTGTATCCGATGATCCGACCGACGGTGGTTGTGCCGCCGGTGGGACAGACGGTGGCCGTCGGTTCGCTCTTTGGCCTGAGCGCCACTTATTCTGGCTTCCCGCCGCCATTCACCAACGAATGGCGCCGCGGCTCGGTGCCGATCGGCACGACCGTCACCTGGGACACCAACGATGTGTTCGCGGTCCAGGCCGTGGCGACGGCCACGACGACGTCGTATCGCGTTGTGGTCAAAAACATCGCCAACTCGCAGCCCGGTGCGGCCTCGAGCCAGGCCGCCATCGTGACGGTGGCGGACACGGACGGGGACGGGATTGCGGACACTGTGGAATTGGCGCTGGGCCTGGATCCGAGCAACGGGGCGGATGGCCTCGGGGATTTGGACGGCGACGGGATGAGCAACCGGGCCGAGGTCATTGCGGGAACCGACCCGAAAAACAGCGCGAGCTATCTCCGGATTGACCAGTCCACCGTGCCGGGCACTGCCGTGGTGTCCGTCGCGGCGGTATCCAACCACAGCTACTCGGTGCAGTACACCGACGACCTGGCCTCGGGCCAATGGTCGAAGCTCGCCGATATCGTCGCCCGCGCTGGCGATCGCGTGGAGACGATTACCGACCCCGCGTGGACCGCCGGCCGGTTCTATCGCGTGGTCGCGCCGGGCGTGGGCCAGTAGGCGCGGATTTTTGATTTACGAATTGCGATTTACGATTGCGGATTGTCGGACCCGGCAATCCGAAATCAAAAATCAACGATCGCAACTCACGTGCGGCCTTGCAGCTCGTGAACTGGGGAAGGAAGGGCGCGCTCTCCGCAGCGCACCGGCTGTGAGGACACCGTCACCCTTGGCCGCACATGGGTGCGGGACGATTGTGCAACCCGTCCACGACGGCGGGCGGCGGAGCGCCCGCCCTACCATCTGCGCCGTCGGCTGGCTCACTCCTCGCTCTGGCCGAGGCGCGCGAGCACGCTGAAATCCTCCAGGGTCGTAGTGTCGCCCTTGATCTCGACGCCGGCCGCCACCTGCTTGAGCAGGCGACGCATGATTTTGCCGGAGCGCGTTTTGGGCAGCGCTTCGGCGAACCGGATGTCATCCGGCTTGGCCACCGGGCCAATTTCCTTGCCCACGTGCAACCGCAGGAGCTCGCGCAGCTCCGGGCTGGCCTGGATTCCGGTCTTGAGCGTGACGAAGGCAACGAGCGCCTGGCCCTTGAGCTCGTCCGGGCGGCCCACCACGGCGGCCTCGGCCACGCTGTGGTTGCTGACGAGGGCGCTCTCGACTTCGGCCGTGCCGATGCGATGGCCCGCGACGTTGAGCACGTCGTCGATGCGGCCCACGATCCAGAAATAGCCGTCCTTGTCCTGGCGACACCCGTCGCCGGTGAAATAGCTGCCGGGGATGTCGCTCCAGTAGGTTTGCTTGAAGCGGTCCGGATCGCCCCAAATGCCGCGCAGCATGCTGGGCCACGGCTTGCGGATCACGAGCTTGCCGCCGGTGTTGCGCGGCACCGGCTGGCCCGAGTCGTCGACGACTTCCGGCGCGACGCCGAAAAAGGGCAGCGTGGCCGTGCCCGGCTTGGTGGGCGTGGCCCCGGGCAGCGGTGTGATCATGATGCCGCCGGTCTCCGTCTGCCACCATGTGTCGACGATGGGGCACTTGGACCCGCCGATGACTTCGTGATACCAGATCCAGGCCTCGGGATTGATGGGTTCGCCCACGGTGCCGAGGAGGCGGAGCGAGGTCAGGTCGTGCTTCTTCGGCCATTCGACGCCCCACTTCATGAAGGCGCGGATGGCGGTGGGCGCGGTGTAGAGAATGGAGACGTTGTATTTGTCGATGATTCGCCAGAACCGATCCGGCTCGGGCCAGTTCGGCGCGCCTTCATACATCAGGCTCGTGGCACCATTGGCCAGCGGGCCATAGACGACATAGCTGTGGCCGGTGACCCAGCCGACGTCGGCGGTGCACCAGTACACGTCCGTGTCCTGAAGATCGAACACGTATTTGGTCGTCATCTTCGCCCCGAGCAAATAGCCCGCGGTGGTGTGGAGAATGCCCTTCGGTTTGCCGGTGGACCCGCTGGTGTAGAGGATGAAAAGCGGGGCTTCGCTGTCCATCTTCTCGGCCGGGCAATGGGCGTCGACGTGATGCAGTTCGCGGTGCCACCAGACGTCGCGCCCTTCCTCGATCTCCACCTCCTGGCCGGTGCGGCGAGACGATGACGCGCTCGACGGTCTTCGCCAGCAGTTTGCCGTCGGCGCCCTTCAGGCGGAGGGCGTCATCGACGTTCTTCTTGAGCTGAACGACGGATCCGCGGCGATAGCCGCCGTCGGCGGTGATGACCATGCGGGCCTGGCAATCCTGGATGCGGTCCGCCACCGACTGCGCGCTGAACCCGCCGAATACGACGGAGTGCACGGCGCCGATGCGGGTGCAGGCGAGCATCGCGATGGCGGCCTCCGCCACCATCGGCAGATAGATGATGACGCGCTCGCCCTTTTTCAGGCCGTTTCGCTTGAGAACGTTGGCGAAGCGGCAAACCTCGCGGTGGAGCTGGCGGTAGGTGAGGACGCGTTCTTCGCCCGGCTTGCCATCGCCGGCGGGCTCGCCTTCCCAGATGAGGGCGGCCTTGTTCGCCGTCGGGGTGTCGAGCCAGCGATCCAGGCAGTTGGCGCTGACGTTCAGCTGTCCGCCCAGAAACCACTTCGCATAGGGAGCCTTCCACTGCAGGACCGTCTTCCACGGGCGCGACCACAGCAGCTCATTCTTCGCTTCGCGCGCCCAGAACTTTTCCGGGTTCTTGATCGATTTATTGTAGCGCTTGCGGTAATCGGCCATCGCGCTGATGCGCGATTTCTTTGAGAAATCCCTGGCGGGGTGGAAGACCCGCTCCTCATGAAGGATGGACGTGATGTTGGCGGGTTTGGCCGCGGACGGCGTGGACTTTTTCGGCGTTGCCATAGTGGATGCGAAATCTGCCGCGCATTCTAGAAGTGGCGGTCAGTCCGTCAATCGTGGAAGCGGATGGCGAACGGTGGCTCCCAGTCCTTTGAAAGGTCACCTGTTACCGAAGGCGGCCATGTAGAAATGATTCCAGCTCCCGCTGGTTAGGAATGCCGGCCTGGCCGCCGTGGCGGGTGGCTTTGATGGCCGCTGCGCCCGAAGCGGCCTCGAGGCGGCGCTCCATCGGCCAGCCTTGGGCAAGGGCCCAGGCATAAGCCCCGTGAAACACATCGCCGCAGCCGGTGGTATCGAGGGCTTCCACCGCAAACGCCGGAAAATGGCGGGCGCGCCTGTGGCTGGCGTCGAGATACCAACAGCCCTTGGCGCCTTCCGTGACCACGACCACTTGCCGGTCGGGGCGCCACAGACGTTCGGCGGCTTTGGCGGCCGAGCGCGCGCTGGTCTGACGACACGCGAAGGTTGCTGAAACGATCAGGTGATCGACGAGGTTCAGCAGCTGGTCGAACGGCGGCGGACCCTGGGTCTCGAAGTCGCCGACGACCTCCACGCCTTCGTCCCGGGCGATGGTGGCGGCGCGAATCATGCCGGGCAGCCCATAGCGATCCACGAGAAGAACGCGGGCCAGTCGAATCAGGTTCCGGCCCGGGCGGGTCGGGTGGGCGCCCCAGCCGCCGGCGATGTCGAAGAAAATATTCCGGGTCCGTCGGGTTTCATCCACAACGATGGTTGAGCGAATGGGGCTGGCCTTGGGGTCCTGGATGGCACCACGCAGGTCGATCTGCTCGCGCGCCAGCGTTTCGCGGACAAATCGCGAGCCTTCATCCTGGCCGAGGACGCCTGCATAGGCGCAGCGCGCGCCCAGGCGGGCGGCGGCAACCAGCGCGGTCGCACAAAGTCCTCCGCAATGGCGTTCGCGTAAACGCACCTGCACCTTCCCGTCCGGTCGCGGGTATGCGGGCACGTAGAGGATGTCGTCCACCGCCGTGCAACCCAGGCCGAGAACGTCGATGAGCTTTTTCACGCTCCACCCTGAAGCCGCTGTCTAGAGCCCAGCCAGCCACTGCCGCATGGCCGGCGGGTCTTCCTTGAACATGAGCGAGCCGGGCACGATGTAATCGGCGCCGGCGGCTTTGAGCAGCGGGACGGTCTCGCGCCGGATGCCGCCGTCCGCTTCGATGTCGATCGACAGCTGTCGTTGGCGGATGAGGTCGCGCGCCTGGCGGATTTTGGCGGGAACGCCGGCGTCCATGCTGGCGCCCTTGATCCCCATGGCCGTGCCCACGATGCAGAGCACGTCGAGATCGTTCCAGTAGGGGGCCAGCACGTCGAGTGGCTCGGTGATGAGCAGTGACACGCCGGCTTTTCGGCCACGGGCGCGGATGGTCCGGAGCACGTCGCCGGGGTTGGGCACGGCGTCGAAGCAGAAGATGAGGATGTCCGCTCCGGCGTCGACGAATGGGTCGATCCAGCCGAGAGGGTCCGTGACCATCAGGTGGACCTCGAACGGTAGGGACGAATGTCGTCGTAATTGGGCAATTTGGTCGGGAAAGAACAGGAGGTTCTTCACGTAATGGCCGTCGGCGACGTCGAGGTGCCAGCGTTCGGTGAACGGTTCGACGCGTCTCATTTCCGCGCCGAGATTGGTCAGGTCGGCGGACCAAAGCGAGGTGGAGCACTTAAGCATGGCTTCTTTCGAGATTAAGTTTGACAAACATCCACGGTTCCCTAGATTCGCGGAGACTTGAGGTGCCTCCATCAGGAGCGCCTCGGTTCCTCCCGACCCAGCGTCGATTGTGCATTGTCGCGCTGGGTCTTTCTTATGGTCCAGCCGGCCTTGTTCAACACGTTGAGCAGGGCGGGAAGGAAGGTCAGCCCCACGACCATGCAGGTGGCCGTTCCCACGGACATGATGATGCCAAGGCTTTCGATGCCGCGATGCTTGGCGACGATGAGGCTGCCGAAGCCGGCGATGGTGGTGAGGCCGGAGATGAGCACGGCTTTGCCGGTGCTTTTTGCGAGGATGCTGGGGTGCTGTTCCTCGGCAAACCGGTTCAGAATGTGGATCCCGTTGGTCACGCCAATGCCGACCACGAGGGGCAGGGTCATGATGTTGGCCGGGTTGAAGGCGAGCCCGCTCAGGCCCATGATGCCCACCATCCAGAGGAAGCCGACTCCGACGGGGATGAGCGAGAGGATGACGCAGCTGAGTTGGCGGAAGTGGAAGAAGACCAGAAGCGCGATGGCGCCCAGCGAGTAGTAGGCAGCCGTCTGGAAGCTTTCCTTGAGCAGTCCGGTGTATTCGAGCAACTGCACGGGCGTGCCGGTCGCGTGGGGGTCAACCTTGCGCAGGTCCTTGACGAACGCCTCCTGCGGGCCGCGTTCCCAGATGTCGACATCACGCTTCGGGTAGGCCTGGAGGAGCAGTTTGCCCGTCACGCCGATGAAGCGGTTGCGCAGCACTTCGGGCAGATCCGCCACGGTCAGTTTTCCGGCCGTGTCCTGCTGTTGAAGGTTTTCAAACGTGCTGCGCACGTCGTCGAAGAGGGCTTGTTGATATTGGGCCAGCTTGGCGCTGGTGACCGCCTTGTCATCCTGCTCGAGGTGTTGGCGGAGACCGGAAACAGCCCGGGCCAGGGATAGTACCTGTGCGTGGAGCTTGGGTTCCGTTCCCTCCACCTTCTTGAGGATCAGCTGCAGGTAGCCGTAGAGCGAGAAGAGCGCCTGGTTGAGTTCGGCCACATCGACGGGACCCCGGTCGGCCGGACGAAATTGAATTTCGCCCGCGATGTTTTTGATTTCCCGCAAGAGGGGCAGTTTGCCCGAGACGTCCTCGGCCAGATACGTGGCCATCGAGTCGATCATGGAGACCGTCGGGAGGTTGGTCAGCGTGGCGATCAGATTGGTGGCGTGAGCGACGTTGGTGGCCACGATGGCCCCGAACAGCACGGATCGGGACGAGGAATGAATGAGCTTCTCCTCGAACAAAACGGCAGGCAGCCCGCGGCTTTGCATATGCAGGAGGTTGTAGTCAAACCGGACCGGCCGGGTGGACCACGCCGCCCCGGCCGTCAGGACGCCGACGAGGGCGATGACGATGGCGGGGCGTCGCAGCCAGACGTTTTCGATGCGGGCCCGCCGGTCAATTTCCTCGGCGGCCTGCATTTCCAACTGGGGCCCGAGTTCATGATCGAGCGCGTTTTGGCGGCCGCGCAGCAGCAGCACCGGCAGCAACGTCATCATGGGAACCAACGATACGAGCAGGCCGCCGCCGCAAATGATGCCCATTTCCTGAATGCCTTTGAAATCGGTCAGGGCCATGGCGAAGAAGGCGCCGGCGGTGGTGAACGCGCCGGTGAAGATGCCGGCCCCGGTGAAGACCACGGCTTTCTCCAGGGCCTGGCGCTGGCTGCGCCCGTGCCGGAGCTCCTCCTCGTAACGGGTGATGAGGTGGACGCCGAAGTCGATGGCCAGGCCGATGAGGATCGGCACGAACGTGATGGTCAGAATGTTGAGGTGTCCCACGGTGAGCGTGGTGAAGCCCATGGTGTAGGCGATGCCGACGAGGAGGCAGATGGTCGCTTTGAGCGGACGGCCGGTCTCGTGATAACCGTAGATAAAGATCAAGGCGACGAGGATGAGCGAGACGACTGTCGCCTTTGCGGTGTCGGCTTGCGACTGGAGCATTTCGTCGATTTCGAGGACCGGCTCGCCGGTGATCCCGATGTTCATCCCCGGGACTTCGAGCTCGGTTTCGGCGACCAGCGCGCGCAGGCGTTGCACGGCTTCGTCCCGCACCTCGGATGAGCGGGCCTGCACCGTGGCCAGGTAGATCCGCCCCTCGCCCGCCGTGATGTAGAGCTCGTTCTCCGCTTTTTCTCCCCCGTCAAAGAGGGCGGTCAGGCCGGGGGAGGGCGGCACACCGGAGCGTTGGAGGCCGTCGGTCGCCTGGTTGATGATTCGTCCGAGCGCGGGCAGCGCCTCCACCAGCGATTGGTTGCTGGCGTTGTCCTCCTCGCGCGCGGTGCGGATCTGGGTGTTCACCAGATCGAAGAGCGACACCAGGTTGGTGGCGCGGGTGAACTGGGTGACGAAAGGCCGGAAATTCTGGAGGGTGGACTCCATCGACTTCAGGTCCGGCTCCGGCACGAACATCAGGGCTTTCCGTCCCATCATGCGCAGGTCGCCCTTGTAGAAGACGTGCTGAAACACGTTTGTCTCCCGCTCCAGACGGGCCCCGAGACGCTCGACGAACTGTCGGTTCTTCTCCGGCTGCTCGCTTTCGGCCACGACGACAATGTCGTCTTCGACGGGAAATTCGTCGCGGAACTGGAGAAAGACGCGGTGGTATTCCTTGTCGCCGCCGACGAGGTCGTTGCGGCTGGTGTGAAATTCGAGATGCGTGACCGTGTACCAGATGCAAACAATGCTCAGCACCAAATGAGGCCAGCCGAACCAGGCACGATGGTCGCAGATCGCCTGGGCCAGCCACTGAAGAAATCGTTGGGCGAACGATTCCGCAGGTGCGTCCCGCCGGCTGGGTGATGGCGAGTCCGGTTTCAACCCGTCGGAAATTCCGCGTTGGTGTAGAGGTCCTTCACGTCGTCGTGATCCTCCAGCAACTCGATGAGCTGGTTGACCGAATGCGCCGGGGCGCCCTCCACCGGAACGGTCAGGGTGGGCAGATAGGTCACCGTGGCGGACTCGCACTTGACGCCCTTGGCCTCGACGGCTTTGTGGACGGCCTCGAATTGGGCGGGGTCGGTCAACACTTCAAAACCTTCCGGCTCGCTCTTGAAATCCTCGGCCCCGGCCTCCAAGGCCGCTTCCATCAGGACATCCTCGTTGGAGTTTTCGCGGGAGACGATGATTTGTCCCTTGCGCTGGAAGAGCCGCGTGACGGCGCCGCTGGTGGCCATGGAGCCGTTGTTTTTGGTCAGGATGCTGCGGATCTCGGCGGCGGTGCGGTTGCGATTGTCGGTGCTCAACTCGACCAGGATGGCCACGCCGTGGGGCCCGTAGATTTCGTAGGTGAGATCCTCATAATTGATCGGCTCGCCCTGGCCGGTGCCGCGTTTGATGGCGCGGTCGATGTTGTCATTCGGCATGTTGGCTCCGCGGCTCTTGAGCAGAGCCATGCGCAACCGTGGGTTCATGTTGGGGTCGCCGCCGCCGATCTTGGCCGCGATGGTGATTTCCTTGCTGAGCTTGGCGAAGATCTTGCCCCGCTTGGCATCGATCGCACCCTTGAAGTGCTTCACCTTCGCCCACTTGCTATGCCCTGCCATAATGCTTGTTGTTTCCGTTCGTTCGGTAATCTGAAAGACAGTCAAGCCGGTGCGCCGCTCAATGGCAAGATCGCAGCCCGCGAACCCACGGACGGCAGGGGCAGGCGGTCCGGCCACGCCGCCTTGTTCCCGAAATGCGGCTGGCCAACTCAACACTTCCGATTAGCCTGTGCCGATGAAATCACTTCGAGAAATGGAGCGATTGGTTTTTGTCGCGGCCGTCTTGGTTCTGGTGGGCTTTCGATCGGAGGGCGCAGCCGAAACGGATTGGCTTCAGTTTCGAGGTCCAGGGGCTCGGGGGCAAGGCCCGGACCTGCCGGTCGTCCTGACCTGGGGCGATTCCACGAACGTGGTTTGGCAGCGGCCGTTGCCGGGTCCGGGCGCGTCCAGCCCCGTGGTGCACGGCGGCCGCGGTTTCCTGACTTACTACACCGGGTATGCAACGTCCTCCCGGGAGCCGGGCGAGATATCGGCGCTCCAACGCCATCTGGTTTGCGTGAATCTGACGGACGGAACGATTCGCTGGGATCGGGCCGTCGCGGCTGAGCAGCCGGAGCAGGCGAAGATTCGCGAAGATCACGGCTACGCCTCAAGCACTCCCGCGATGGACGAAGAGCGGATCTATGTTTTTTACGGTCGGTCAGGCGTTCTGGCTTACTCCCACGAGGGCGAAGTGTTGTGGCGAAGCAAGGTGGGCGACCAATTGAACGGTTGGGGTTCGGCGACTTCGCCGGTGCTTCATGGCGATCTCCTGCTGGTCAATGCAAGCGTCGAAAGCCAGTCGCTGATCGCTCTCGATCGCAAGACCGGGAAGGAACGGTGGCGGGCGGGCGGCATCAAGGAGTCCTGGCATGCGCCCGCGCTGGTCGTCGCCCCCGATGGGCAAACGGAGATCGTCGTTGCCATGCTGAGGAAACTGGCCGGCTTCGCCAGCGATACCGGCGCGCTTCTCTGGCAGGTCGACACCGGCATCAATTGGTATATGTGCCCCACGCCGGTGACCGAGGCGGGTGTCGTTTACTCCATCGGAGGGCGCAACCCCAACGGGGGACTGGCCGTCCGCGCTGGCGGCCGCGGGGACGTCACGGCGTCGCACGTCCGTTGGAAGATCAATCGTGGTTCAAACGTGCCCAGCCCCATTCTGCACGACGGCCATCTTTACTTCGCTCATGAGAACCTTGGCGTCGTGTATTGCGTGGATGCAACGAGCGGCCGCCTGGTGTATGAGGAGCGACTCGATCCTTCGCCGGGCCAGATTTACGCATCGCCGGTGCTGGCGGGAGGCGGGATTTACTATACCGGCCGTGGAGGGCGAATGGTGGTGGTGGCGGCTCGTCCCAAGTTTGAGGTGCTGGCCGTGAACACTCTGGAATCCAATCGGGGTGTATTTAATGCGACGCCCGCGTTTGCCGGCCGCCGATTGTTGCTTCGGTCAAATCGCGCTCTGTATTGCCTCGGCTCGGCCCCAGGGGCTTGACGGGCGGAGAAACGGATCGGCGAAACATCCTGGGGGCGGGCGGGCGCGGGGCAATTTCAAAGCACACAAAGCCAAACGCCGGCCGGCAAGTTTCCGCTGCCGCACCAGATTGCCTCAGCGGCGTCGCCTTTCGTGCCCCGGGTTTTTTACACGCCGAAGGGCGGGCCACAGAAAGGTCCTGTGAAATCAGCCAAGACAAAACTTCGCGCGGTGACCAGGAAGCCGGGCCCAAATCGCAACGAGAAAGCCCACCGGCTGCGCAAGCTCGATGCGAATTTTTCCCAATCCCGCGACATTCGAGAAGACCGCGGCGAACGACAAATCAAGCAGGCCGGTGTTTGCCGAACCGGGGTGCCGTTGCGCTGGAGCCGCTGAGGGGTTGGTCCCGGCCCGGCCTTGGCCGGAAGCGACGGGGCGCTTCCCATGAACCTCCCCCCGGGGTGCGCCCGTCCTCGGGCGCAGAAAGCCGGGAAGTTTTCAAGGGTTGGGATTGTTCCAGCCCGTTGGTAGTCCGAGAGCTTCTGCGGGCGAGGACGCCCGCACCCCGCGTTCATGGCCCGTGAGCAGGTCCGTAAGGAACAAGTAGCTCTCCATGAACCGGGAAGGTAGGGCGCCCCGCATTGCGGGACGCCGCCGTGCGGACCTCCGGCTGGCGGCGGCTTCGGCCCGCCGTAGCTCAGAGCGAAGGAGGGAGCGCCAGCGCTACCTGCATGGTCGCGTTCATGGCCTGTGGGAAGGTCCGAAAGGAACAAGAAGCTCTCCATGATCCGAAAGGGCGGCCCGCACTGCGGGACGCCGCTTGGGTGGACCGCCGTGGGAACTTCCGGCTGGCGCTGGCGCGCCGGCCTGCGCCTCCCATCGAGCACACGTCGCCCTTTCCATCGCTTGCCCACCAGCCGATGATCCGGTATATGATTCGGCTTTGTCAGGTCAGACCATTTACCATCGCCGGCGTTTTTCGAACCTGGAGATAGTGTTGGCTGGTTGTATTCCTCTTTGTTGTATGAACTTGCGCATGCTGTTGGTCTTGTCCGGGTTGTTGGCGGCAACTCTTCGGTCGAACGGAGCAACTCTCATCTGGACCAATGCGGCCGGAGGAAATTGGGCCGACGCGGTGAATTGGAGCCCCAACCAATCCCCGGCGGCGGCGGATTCGCTGGTCGTGACCAACGCGGGCACGTACGTGGTGACCATCCCGGCCAACGCCAGCGCGGGCGGGTTGGTGGTCGGCGGTTCGCCAGGCGCACAGTCGGTCCAGCAGACGGGAGGGACCCTGACGCTCAATGGCTCAACGCGGATGTTGGCGGGCGGAGCTTTGACCTGGATAGCAGGAACCATCAACGGCAATGTGACGATTGAGGCGAGCTCCGCGTTGCTCGTCAGCGGAAGTTCGACGAAGACGCTCAACGCTGCAGTGACGAACCGCGGAACGTTTCAGGTGTCGCCGACGTCCGGAGACCTTTACCTCCAAGGCAATAGTGGAGCGCGCCTGGAAAACGTGGGGCTGCTCGAATTCGCCGGCGATCGGGACATCTATGGCCTGAATGGGCTGCCCGTCGTGCACAACACGGGCACGATTCGGAAGTCGGCGGGCACGGGCACGGCCCGGCTGGGGATCAACAGCTCCTATCCGATCACTCTCGACAACGCCGGCCTCATCGAATCGCTCACCGGCGTTCTGCAGATCTACGCCAATGCGACCTTGGGCGGGCAGATTTCGACCGGGACCAATACGGCGCGAGTGGATCTCCTGGGCGGCACGTGGACCCAGCCGACCGCGGGTGTGCCCGTAGTGTCCGGCCCGGGCAGCGTGCAATTCACCGGCGGTTCGCTCCTGCTTCACGACAGCATCGGTGGACTGGTGCTGGCGGGTGGCTCGGTGGCCTTGTTCCCCGATTTTCAGGCGGCGGGCGCAATCACCAACCTCGCGATGGACGGGGCCACGTTGGTTGGCACCAATGAGGTGGCCGGGACGCTCCGCTGGCGGGCCGGGGCGCTCAATGGGGTGTTAACGGTTCGGAGTGGTGGCACGGTCGTCGTGGAGGGCACGTCCACCCGTAACTTGAACGCTTCCGTGACCAATAGAGGCACCATCGTCCTGGCGAACAATGCCGGTGACGTCTATTTGCAGGGCAACAACGGGGCGCGCCTGGAGAATATCGGAGTCCTGGAATTCGCGGGCGATCGCGACATCTACGGACTGAACGGCCTGCCGGTGGTTCGGAACACGGGCACGATCCGCAAAACCGTGGGCACGGGCACGGCCCGGTTGGGGGTCAACAGCTCGTATCCGATCACCTTGGAAAACCTCGGCTTGATTGAATCCCAAACGGGAGTCCTTCAGATCTTCGCCAATGCTTCTCTGGCCGGCCAGATCTCCACCACTGTCAGCAGCGCGCGGGTGGAGTTCGTCGGCGGCACATGGACCCAGACGGCAGCCGGCGCTCCGACGGTGGCCGGCCCCGGCAATGCCCGTTTTTCGGGCGGCACGATTCGACTGTTGGACGCCATTCCGAATCTGCAGCTGGCCGGGGGAACTGTGGTCCTGCAACCGGGTTTTCAGAACGGCGGCGCCATCACCGATCTGGTCATCGACGGAGCGACTCTCTCCGGAACCAACGTGGTGACCGGGACGTTGCGCTTGCGAAGCGGAACGATCAGCGGAGTTCTAACCGTGGAAAACCTGGGGCAGCTCATCTTTGAAGGCGGCGCCACCAAGAACTGGAATGCATCGGTCACCAATCGTGGTTCGATCCAGCTCGCGGCCGACACCGGAGATGTCTACCTGCAGGGCAATAGCGGGGGGCGCCTGGAAAACGCCGGCCTGCTGTTGTTCTCCGGGGATCGCGACCTCTATGGCTTGAACGGTTTGCCCACGGTTCGAAACACGGGAACGATCCGCAAGTCCTCCGGCGGCGGCACGGCCCGGCTGGGCATCAACAGCTCCTACCCCATCACGCTCGAGAATCTTGGACTCATCGAATGTCAGTCCGGAGTTTTCCAAGTCTACGGCAACGCCACGTTGGCTGGCCAGCTCGCGGCCACCGCGGCCGGATCGCGGCTCGAGCTGTTGGGCGGAACGTGGACCCAGCTGGCGGCCGATCAGCCGGTGGTCAGCGGTGCCGGCAGCGTCCGTTTTACGAGCGGCATCCTGCGTTTGCTCGGCGCCATTGACAATCTGCAGCTCACCGGCGGCACAACTGTCCTCCTCCCGGGGTTCCAGGGCGGAGCCATCACCAATCTGGTCCTGGAAGGCGCGGCGCTTTCCGGCACGAATGTCGTCACGGGCTTGTTGCGCTGGCGGGACGGCTCGATCAACGGCGTGCTCACGGTGGAAGCCACCGGATCGATTATCATCGAAGGCGGCGCGACCAAGACGTGGAATGCGTCCGTGACGAACCGCGGCACGATCCAACTCGCAGCCAATACCGGCGACATCTATCTCTACGGCAACAACGGCGCCCGCCTCGAGAATGAGGCCGTGCTGGAATTCGCCGGAGACCGCGACCTCTACGGCATCAATGGGCTGCCCACGGTGCGCAACACCGGCGTGATCCGAAAAACGGTCGGGACCGGCACGGCTCGGTTCGGCGTCTACAGCTCTTATCCCGTCACGTTGGAGAATCTCGGCCGGATCGAATGTCAGGCCGGGGCCTTTCAAGTTTTCGGCAACGCCACGCTGGCCGGGCAGCTGGCGGCGACCGCGGCGGGGACCCGTCTCGATTTGCTTGGGGGGACGTGGACCCAGGTTTCGCCTGACGGACCGGTGGTCTCCGGCCCCGGCGTCGTGCGCTTCACCGCTGGCATCCTGCGCCTGCTCAACGACGTGCCCAATCTTCAGCTCGTCGGCGGTTCGCTGGTCCTGCTGCCCGAATTCCAGGACGGCGGCGCGATCACCAACCTGGCCATCGACGGCATCGGGATGTCCGGCACCAACCGCGTCACGGGCACGTTCCGGTGGCGGGATGGTGTCCTCAACGGCGCGATAACCATCGAGAGCGGCGGCTCGATGATCATCGAGGGCGGAGCGACCAAGACGTGGAACGCCGTCGTGACCAATCGGGGCACCGTGCAGGTTGCGGCGAGCTCGGGTGACCTTTACCTCTACGGCAATAATGGCGCGCGGCTCGAAAACGAAGGACTCTTCGAAATCGCCGGCGATCGGGATATTTTCGGAATCAGCGGCAATCCCGTCCTGCACAATCTCGGATTAATCCGCAAGTCCGCGGGCACCGGCAATGCGCGGCTGGGCGTTTACAGCTCGTATCCCATCGCCCTGCAAAATCTCGGCGGACTGGAATCCGCCTCCGGTGCGCTGCAATTTTTCGGCAACGGTCTCCTGCAAGGCGAGATCAGCGCGTCGATTGCCGGTGCCCGGGTGGAATTCGTCGGCGGCACCTGGACCCAGGCCAGCGTGGACGATCCGGTCGTCTCCGGCCCCGGGCTGGTTCGTCTCACGGGCGGAACGCTGCAACTGGTTTCCCCTATTCCCGGTTTCGATTACGTCGGCGGATCCGTGCTGCCCCTGCCCACATTCCAGGACGGTGGCGTCATCACCAATCTGCTCCTCCAAGGCGCCACCCTGGCCGGATCCAACACCGTCCGGGGCGCTCTGACCTGCCAGTCGGTCGCCGGGCCGCTGACGGTGCTCAGCGGGTCGAGTGTGGTCTGGAACGACGGCGCGTTCGCCGGCCCGGTCTTCGTGGCCAATGGCGCTGCTCTCACTCTGGCCGGGGGACCGACCAAAACCCTCAACGGTCCGCTGACCAACCAGGGCACGATTGCGTTTGCCGGCGGGCAGACGCTTTACGTCTATGGCAACAACGGCGGCCGCGTTTTGAATTCCGGCACGTGGGATTTTCAAGGTGACTCCGACGTCTTTGGGATCAACGGCAACCCGCCGTTCCAGAATTCCGGCGCGGTGCGCAAGTCGGCCGGTGGCGGCCAGGCGCGGATCGGCGTCTACAGCTCGTACCCGATCGCTTTCGAAAGCGTTGGCGTAATCGAGGCAGCGACGGGCACCCTCGGGTTTTTTGGTGCGACCTCCGTGTCGAACGGCACCATGCGGGCGGGCCTGCGGGCGCTGAACGATTACGGGAAGTTCGCTTTCGCCAATCCCGTCGTGCTCGGTGGAACGCTTGGGGCCTACCTGACCGGTGGCTACCAGCCCGTGGTGGGCAACCGTTTCACTCTCGTCACCTTCCCGTCCGTCACCGGCGCGTTCGTGGGCCAGGATTATCCGAGTGGCATTGTCTGGCAGACGGATTACGCCGCCGCCAATGTGAGCCTGCTTGTGCTGGGCGCCTGCACGCCGGCGCCGCAGGATTTGCTGGCCTGGTGGTCGGCCGAAGGAACCGCCGATGATGCGCTGGGCGATCACGACGGCACCCTGCGCAATGGCGCGGCCTTCGCCACCGGCCGGGTCGGACAGGCGTTCAATCTCGATGGAGTCAACGACTATATCGAAGCGGCTGACTCCAGCGGGTGGGATTTCGGCACGAACAATTTCAGTGGCGGGCTCTGGGTTAATTTCCGCAGCGTGCGCGCGTCGACGCTGGCCAATCCTGCGGCGATCTTCATCGGTCACGATGAAGGGGTCAGCAACGTGGCCAAGTGGTTCTTCTCGCTCGGGGGCGGCTTTCTGAATTTCCACCTCAACGGACCCGGCATCGGCCCGCGCTTTCTCGCGCAGGGCGCCTTCGCCCCCGTCAACAACACGTGGTACCACCTTGGCTTCAGCCGCAGCAATGGCGTCTATCGCGTCTTCACCAATGGCGTGCAGGCCGCGTCGCAGGCCGACGCCACGGCCATTCCGGAGATCGCGGCCCCGGTCACGCTCGGCAGCGCCGAGGGCGCGGGCTTTGTCGACGGCCTGCTCGACGAAATCATCCTCGTCAATCGCGCCCTCGCCGGCTCCGAGATGGCTGCCATTTACGGGGCCGGGCCCCTCGGCCTTTGCCGCCCGTCGCAGCCGCCGGTGATCGTGAGCCAGCCCGTGGCCCGCACCAACGCTCCCGGCAGCACTGCCGCCTTCACCGTGAACGCCTCCGGCTCGTTCCCGCTGTCGTATCAATGGCGCTTCAATGGCTCGCCCCTGGCCGACGGCGGACGATTTTCGGGTGTTCTGACCCCCACGTTGACCATCGCCGGCGTGACGCTGGGCGACGCCGGCCCGTATTCGGTCACGGTCAGCAACCCGGCCGGATCGACCAACAGCCTTGCGGCGACGCTGACGGTCGATGCCGTGCCGCCGATCATCAGCCAGCTCACGAATGTCCCCGGCATCCGCCAGGCGGTGGTCTCGTGGTTGACCGACGAGCCGGCGAGCGGGGCGGTGGAGTATGGCGAGACCGCCGCTTACGGGCAGACCAATCGCTTCAATGGCGCCCTCAGCACGCAGCACGGCATCACCCTTGCCTCACTGATCCCGGCTACCCTATATCACTATCGCGTGCGATCCTCCGACGCCGTCGGCAATGAGTCGGTGTCGCCTGACGCCACTTTCACCACGCGCCCGGCACCCGACTTGATCGTGGCGTCCGTCTCCGTGCCGCTTCCGGCGACTATTCAAGCCGGAGTCGAGCTCACCATTCGGTGGGTCCTGACCAACGCCGGCTCCGCCGCCGTGACCGATCGGTTCTACGACCGTCTGTTGGTGCGGAACAACACCACGAGCGCGAATCTGCGCGACATCACGTTGCTCTACGACCCGGTGGCCGTCGGGAATTCGCCCATCCCGTCAGGCGGCACGCGGCTCGTCGAGTCCAAGTTCCGCCTGCCCGACGGGCCGGCCGGCGCCGGCTCCATCGCGATCAGCGTGACAACGGATTACACGGACACGCTGACCGAATGGAGCAACGGCGCCACCGGCGAGAACAACAACACGACCCAGATCACGATCAACAGCATCCTGCCGCCGTATGCGGATCTGCAGGTGGCCGGCATGCGCCTGGAGCCCACGAACAACCTCCTCTCCGGCGCCGCTCTCAATGTCTTGTGGCAGACGACCAACACCGGCAATGGCGCCGCGACGGGCCTGTGGTGGGACCGTGTGCTGATCGTCAACACCTCGCTCAATCTGACCCTGTTCAACGGAACCGTGCCATTCAACTCCGCCGATTTGGGTCCCATTGCCCCGGGAGCGGCCGCCCCGCGCAGTTTGAGCTTCACGCTGCCGGATTCCACGAATGCCGCCGGCCAGTTGCGCGTGACGGTTACGGCCGACACTTATGACTCGATCTTCGAGTACGCCGCCGGGCGCAACGCCGAGACCAACAATTCCGCGTCGGCTCTGGTTGGGGTCGGCCTCGCCAATTATCCGGATTTGCGCGTGGCCAGCGCCACGGTCACGCCGCCGTCCCCGCTTTCCGGGGACGCGCTGACCGTCAACTGGCGTTTGACCAACGCCGGCAATGCCGCGGTGGCGGGATCCTTCTCGGATCGAGTGGTCCTGCGTCGGTCCGCTGGCGCGCAGGTGAGTGCGATCAACGTCCTGTATGATTCGATTGCCAACGGAGCCATCGGAGCGGGCGAGACCCGTGACCGCCAGGCGACGGTCTCATTGCCGGATGGCACGAACGGCGTGGGCGCGTTCCAGATCGAGATCGTGACCGACGGCCAGGGTCAGGTCCTGGAGATCAACGGTGCCGGCAATGCCGAGTTGAACAACTCCCGGACCAATCTTTTCACGTCCACGCTGGCGGCCTATCCCGACTTGGTGGCCGGGGCAATCACCAACCCGCCGACCGCCCTGCCGGGCTCGACCGTGCAGTTGCGCTGGGCCGTGACCAATGTCGGTGTGGGGCCGGTCGCCGGCTCCTGGTCGGAACAAGTGTACTGGTCCGACGACTCTGCGATTGGCGGCGATTCGTTGCTGGCGACGTTCGTTTACACCAACTCGATCCCTGCGGGCGGCTTCATGGCCCGCACGCAAAGCGTCCTGCTGCCCGGCCTCATCTCCGGCCCGCGCTGGTTCGTCCTCCGCCTCGACTCCGCCGATCGGATCTTCGAGGGCAACGAGTCGAACAACCTCGCCATCGGCTCGTCGCCGACCACTGTGCCCGTCGGCACCACGCTGACGTTCGCCGCCAGCACCGTGGGCGAAGGCAAAGCCATCAACGCCACCCTGACCCGGAACGGCAGCACGGCTGCAGCCGCCACTTTTGACCTTTCCTCCAGCGATCCCGGCCGGCTGACCGTTCCCGCTTCTGTCACCATCGGAGCCGGCCAGTCCGCCGTCGGTTTCCAGGCCGCGGCTCCGGATAACTCGCTGGTCGAAGGCAACGCCGTCGTGACCGTTCAAGCCTCCGCGGCCGGCTTCGCTCCCGCCACCGATACGGTGACCGTGATCGACGAGGATATCCCGACGCTGACCATCCAGGTCGCCGTGGGAACGCTGACGGAAGGCACCGGGCCCGGGGCGGCGGTCGGCTTCATCTCCCGCAACACCTCCACCAACTCCGCGCTTTTGATTCCGTTGCTGACCGGGGATGCCCGCGTGCAACTTCCCGCTCAGGTCACGATTCCCGCCGGCTCGCGCTCCACGTTTTTTACGATCGGCATCGGGGAGAATGCCGTCATCAACCTGCCGACGGTGGCCACCGTCTCCGCCTCGCTGGAGGGCTTCCAGATCAAGCCGGCGACCTTCAACCTGCTCGACAATGATCTGCCGGCGCTGACGCTCGCGCTCAGCCAAACGGTTGTCCCGGAGAATTCCCTCAACCCGGCCGCGACCTTGACCATCACCCGTTCCGCTCCGGCCGGGCGGGCGCGGTTCGTTTTGGTCAGCACCAATGCCAGCGCGCTCTCGGTGCCGTCCACCGCGATCATTCTATCGAATGAGACGTCCGTGGTGGTGCCGTTGACGGTGATCAACAACTCGATTGTGGATGGCCCGAGGCCGGTGGAGATTCGCGTGATTCCGACCGACGATATGACGGCCGCGCCCTTGTTTGAAGCCGCGGTTTCAACCAGCCTGATGGTGGCCGACGACGAGGGCCCGGCCCTGGCCGTGTCCATTGACAGCGGTGTCATCGCCGAGTCTGGCTTCACCTCCGGGCGGGTGACCCGCAACACCAGCACCTCCTCGAACCTCGTGGTGCAGCTGTCCAGCAGCCGCACGGGCGAGGCCACGGTGCCGGCCGCAGTCACCATCAGCAGCGGGCAGAACTTCGCCACGTTCCGCATCGACGGCGTGGCCGATGGCCTGCCGGACGGGACCAAGAGTGTGGTGATCACTGCGGCGTCGGGCGGGTTCAGCCCGGGCGTGGCGACGGTCAACGTCTCGGATGTGGATCTGCCCGACTTGCGTCCGGTGGCGGTGACGGTGACGAACTCGGCGTTGACGGACACGCTGGTGCCGTTGCGATTTACGGTCACGAACAGCGGTCTGGCTCTCGCGGAAGGATTGTGGCTGGACCGGGTTTACCTGGCCACGTCGCCGGCCGGCGACGGGCTGCGATTGGTGGGCCAGGCGTCGCACTTCAACGATGTGCCGGTGGGCGCTTCCTACGAGTCCACCGTGGCCATGCAGACGCCAAGCCAGACGGGCACCTATTATGTGCTGGTTGGCGTGGACGAGAACCAGGCGTTGAACGATGGCAATCGGGCGAACAACCGGTTTGTCGCGGCGGGCACCATTACGGTGAGCCCGGCCTACCGCGCGACCATCTCCGCGGCTTTGGACTCGACGGTGGCGGGCACCCCCATTCCGTTGACCGGGCGCGCATTCCGCCCCTCGGACAATTCGCCGGTGCCAAATGTGCGGGTCACCGTGCGGACCTATGTCAAGGGCGTGCGGCGTGAGTTCGATGCCTTTGCCGACCCGAGTGGCAATATCACCACCGTGTTCCGGCCGCTTCCGAGTGAGGCCGGGCTGGTCCTGCTGGGCGCCGACCATCCGGGTGTGGCGGCTGACACCACGCAGGATACCGTGAGCATCTTCGGCCTCCGCTTTGCCGACTATGAAATCACGCCGCGCATTTTCCCTCACATCACGCACACGGGCACCGTCGAGGTCGTCAACCTGGGCGACCTCCCGCTCTCCGGCCTGAGCGCGTCGTTCGAGAACCTCCCTGATTTCGTGATCCCCGCGATCGAAGTGCCGACGGCCCTGCCGGCCTCGGGACGCGTGCTGCTGACCTATCAATTGACAGCCACCAACGTCGTCAGCGCCACCATCGTCACCCGCCTGCGGATCACGACCGCCCAGGGCGCCACCGCTTACGCCTCGGTGCGCATCTCGCTCCAGCCGCTGACCACGACCCTGGTTTCCACGCCGGGCCTCATCGACGCCGGGGTGGCTCGCGGCACGCAGAAGATCGTGTCACTCGAAGTGGCCAACGTCGGCGGCATCGCCTCTGGCGACCTCAGCGTGGTCGCGCCCGACCTGCCGTGGATCACCCTCAGCACGCCCACCAACCTGCCGTCGCTCGGCCCGGGCGAAAGCACACACCTCACGGTTCTGCTCACGCCACCGTCCACCGCCTCCTTGACCCTCTACAATGCGTCGCTTTACGTCCTCGGCGCCAATGCCCGCCTGGAAGTCCCCATGCGCCTGCGCATTCTTTCGCTCGCGACGGGCGATCTGCGGGTCGAGGTCCAGGACGACTACACGTATTACGTCGACGGCGCGCCCCGCGTGACCAACGCGCTGGTTCGCCTGACCGATCCGTACACGGGCGCCACCGTGGCGGAGGATATCACGTTCCCCTCCGGGTCGGTCTCGTTTGTCGGGTTGCCGGAAGGATTTTACCAAATGCGGGTGACCGCGGATCGCCACGCGAACTTCGCCGGGCCGGTCGAAATTGTCGCCGGAGTGGAGGGCTCGCGGGTGGTATTCATCGATCGCCAGACGGTTTCCTACCGGTGGACGGTGACCCCGACCACGATCGAAGATCGCTATAAAATCGTGCTCGAGCCGGTCTTCGAGACCGAGGTGCCGATCCCGGTGGTGACGCTCGACAACCCGCAGATCGGCCTGCTCGTGCGCGCGGGCGGCGAGAGCCAGTTCGAGCTCAAACTCAGCAACCACGGGCTGATTGCCGCCGAGCGCGTCACCGTGACCGTGCCGGTCGATGACGCCTTTGAGTTCACGCCCTTGGTCGACGTGGTGGACTCGCTCCCGGCTCAGTCGAGCATTTCCATTCCGGTCAAGGTCCGCTCCAAGCCGGGCTTTTCGTTTGCCGCCGTCTCCGGCCCGTCCGGCCGTGGCATCTTCGCGCCGGCCGACCTCCCGTCCTGCGGCAAGACATTCACGGGCTGCGACGCCCTGCCGCAGATCAGCGTGAAGTGGTCGTGGATCTGTGGCGCGGATCGGCGGTGGCACGGCCTCCAGGCGGATCTCGAGATGAGCTGCGCCAAGCCGGATTGCTGGGACAACCTCAAGGATCTGCTGGAGGACAAGCTCAAGGACAATGCCAAGAAGTTCATCAAAGGCGAGGGCATCGACATCAAGGGATTGCCCACCGACTGCGCCTGCGACCTGATCAACGCGGCTGCCATCTGCATGGGTATCACCGATCCGTGCGCCCTCGCTCTCTTGAAAACCGCCTGCGGGGTGGCCACCGAGGACATCGGGACGGCGGCGAGCGGGGCGGCGGCGGCCGGCGCGAATTGCATCTGCCCGAATTGGTCGTTGCCTTCCTACACCCCCCAACCCGGCGGCGACATCCCCGGGGGCGGCGGCACCACTTACGGCAGCCCGGCCAGCCTCGGCCGGCCGGCGGAACAGCCCATCTACTGGGATTACGACGGTCCCGATTGCGAGCCGGGATTGCATCCTGTTTCGGTCGCCTCTGGAAATGGCAGCGACCTCAAGCCGGCAGGGACGCAGCCCGGTGGCGTCTGCGCCCGCGTGCGCATCCGCCTCGAGCAGGAGGCAGCTCTCACGCGCCAGGCCTTCCTCGGCGCGCTCGAGGTGGACAACGGCAACCCGGACAGCGCGCTCACCGGCATCCAGGTCTCGCTGGACATCCGCGACGCCGCGGGTCAAAGCGCCAATAGCCGTTTCGCAGTGCTTGGACCGGACTTGAACGGACTCTCCGCCGTGGATGGCACCGGAGTCATTGCCGCGAAGGCCCAGGGCTCGGCGCGCTACACCTTTGTCCCCACTCGCGAGGCCGCGCCGGATGCGCCCCAGCTCTATCGCTTCGGCGGCACGCTGGTCTACTACAACGCCGGCACGCGCGTCGAAGTCCCGCTCGCCCCCGAGCCGATCACGGTCTTCCCCGACCCGTCGCTCAACTTCGATTATTTCCTCCAGCGCGACGTTTATTCCGACGATCCGTTCACGGACGAGGTCGAGCCCTCGGAGCCGTTCGCGCTCGGATTGCTGGTTCGCAACCTGGGCAAGGGACCGGCCCGCAACCTGCGCATCACCTCATCCCAGCCCACCATCATCGAGAACGAGAAGGGCCTGCTGATCGACTTCAAGCTGATCGGATCCCAGGTCGGCAATAAGGCCGTCACACCGTCGCTGACCGTCGGTCTCGGCGACATCGACGCCGGCAAGTCGCAGATCGCGACCTTCTTCATGACTTCGACCCTCCAAGGCAAGTTCATCGAGTACAGCGCCTCCTTCCAGCATGTCGACGTGCTGGGCGACGAACGGACGTCGCTGCTCGACAGCGTCACCCTGCACGAGCTGACTCACGTCGTCCGGGCAGACCGCGCCGGGGACGATGCCCTGAATGACTTCCTGGTCAACGATGTTCCAGACGTCGGCAATCTCCCGGACACGCTTTGGTTCAGCAACGGTTCGCAGGCCCCCGTCAGCCTGGCCACGGCCGCGGCCGCCAGCGCGCCCGTCACCGCCGATCGCCTCGCCGTCCAGGTCAACGCCACCATGCCCGCCGGCTGGACGTATCTCCAACTGCCGGACCCCGGCCCGCGCTTCCGCCTCTATCGCGTCGCCCGGTCGGATGGCAGGGAGATCGCCGTGGGGACCAACGCGTGGACGACCGACCGTTCGTTTCCCTCCACGCTGGCCGGCGCCATCCGGGAGAATCTTTTTCACCTGATCGATTTCAACAGCACCGGTTCCTACACGCTGTATTACCGCATCCTCGATGGCGTCGCCCCCACCATCGTCAGCGTGGGTGCCGGAGTCCCCACCGTCCAGACGGGCCCGCTGGCCCAGCTCGACATCGTCACTTCGGAGCGGCTCGAGCTCGCCAGCTTCACCGCCGCGGACCTCGTGCTGACCCGCAACGGCGGCGCGAACCTGATCAATGGCGGGGTCACGGTCACCAACATCGGGACCAATGTTTATCGCGTGCTTGGCCTCGGCCCACTGACGACCGCCGACGGCAATTATCTGTTCACCATTCTGGGCACCGACGTCATCGATGCGGGCGGCAACTCTCTCGTCGGCAACGGCACGTTCGCGTGGGCCAAGGGCGTGGATGCACCGGTCGTCGCCTCCATCACTTCGCCGGTCCCGAACCCGCGCAATCTGTCGGTGACCAATCTCGACATCACGTTCACGCAGCCGATCGAGGCGGGGTCATTCACCCTTGCGGACCTGACGCTGACGCGCGACGGCGGGCCCAATCTGCTCGACTCCACGGCCACGCTCACGGCGATCAACGCCACCACCTTCCGGCTCGACAACCTGCAGACCATGACATTGGCGGACGGAGTCTACGCGCTCACCGCCACCGGATCGGGCGTGACGACGTCGAACGGCACACCCGGCCTCGGCGCGTTGACCCAGACGTGGTCCATGTTGACCGCCGGCCCGACCATCGCTGCGCTCGAGGAGGTCGTGCCCAGCCTGCGCAACATCGTGGTCCAGGCGCTCAATGTGACCTTTGCCCGTGCGATCAATCCCGCCTCGTTCGACTGGCACGACATCACCTTGAGTCGTAATGGCGGGGTGAACTTGATCACCAGCGATGTGAAGGTCGATCCCGTCACCGACACCACGTATCGCATCAGCAATTTCAGCTGGGTCCAGGGGACCGCCGGAAATTACGCCCTCGTCGTCTCCACGACCGGCATCCAGGATCCCGCCGGCAATTCCGGATTTGGCACCCGAACCCAGGCCTGGACGCTCGATTTGACCAAGCCGATCGAGCCGCGCCAGCTCGCCATCTCGCCGGATACCGGGTCCTCCGCCAGTGACGCCATCACCGCCAGCAATCAGGTTGTTCTCGCCGGGGTGCTCGCGGAGACCGGGCTGACCGTGCGGGTCTACGACGACACGGTGGGCTCCGATCTGGGGACCGCGCTCGTCGCTGGAACTTCCTTCACCAAGCCCATTACATTCGGCGCCGCGGGAGGCCATTCGCTTCGCATCTACAGCGTGGACTCCGCCCAAAATGTTTCCAGCAACGTCACGTTCCAGGTCTTTATCGATCAGACGGCGCCCGGCGGCGAACTGGCGGCCGTCACCCCCAGCCCGCGCACAAACCCCGTTCCAGCCATCGAGTTCTCGTTCTCCGAACCCGTCAATCCATCCACTGTGACGCGGGCAGCTTTCGGCCTCAGCCGGGATGGCGGGCCGAATCTGATCACACCCACCGCCACGATCACCGCCATCAATCCGGCCCGATACCGCCTCGAAAACCTCACCACGCTCAATCTCATCCCGGGCGACTACGCGCTGACATTGAACCTGGCTTCCATCGAGGATCTGGCCGGCAATCGGGGGAGCGGCGTGCTCTCTGAATCCTGGACCGTGCTCACCTCCGCGCCCAACCGGCCGCCCGTGCTCACGGTCATCACAAATCGGAGCGTGCCGGAAGGCGCGCTCCTGCGCCTCCAGGCGGAGGCGACCGACCCGGACAGCCCGGCCCAGACTCTCACTTACATCCTGGGCGCCGGCGCGCCCTCGGGCTCGTCCATCGACCCGGCCACCGGTGTGTTCACCTGGCGCCCAAGCTCCATCCAGGGCCCCGCCGATTATCCGGTGACCATTTCTGTGCGCGATAGCGGCTTCCCGAATCTCGGCGCCAGCCGCAGCTTCGTCATCAACGTCCGCGACACGTTGCCCGACGTCGTGGTCACTGTCGGCGACGGCTCCGTCCTCCGCGGCCAGACCAGTTCCGTGCCGGTGAGGTATGACTCTGGCGTGGCCGTGACCAACCTCAGTTTTGAGATCGCCGGTCCGCCCAGCCGCCTTACGAACTTCGTGCTGCAATCGCCGTCGATCGATGTGCTCGGCTCGACCTGGCAGCCGCTGGGCTCGAATCGCTACCGGGCCACGCTTGTGCTCCGGCCGGACTCCGGCGCGGCCACGAATCAAACCCTGTTGCGCGTCGGCTTTGTCGCGGACAACAGCAACGCCTCCGGCTCTGCCAACGTCCGCGCCACCAATGTGGTGGCCATCCGCTCGGATGCCGTCTCCGTTCCAAACACGGCCGGCCGTGCCGGCCGCGTCGTGCTGATTGGCGATCAGCCCGTCCTCGTCGCCCTGTCCACGCCGGAACGAACTGTCACCGTCTACGGCCGGCCCAACCTTTGCGTGCGCTTGCAGTCCGCCCCGACCCTCGTCAATCCCACCTGGACCGACGTCGGGGTCTACACCCTCACCGGATCGTCTCTGTCCGTTCCCCTGGGGGCGGCGGCCGGCCCGATGATCTTTTATCGCGCCATCCTCTGCGACGATCCTTCCGTGCCGTTCCTTGTCTTGCGGGTGGAGCCGAACCACTCGGGCACGCTCGTGCTGTCCGGCCAGCCGGGGGTGCAGTATCTAATCGAGCGGCGAAACAGCCTGCAGCCCGGCAGCACCTGGGCGCCGCTGACGAACCTGACCCTGAACAGCACGACTGGCTTAATCCCCGGCCTGAACCTGACAAACGCCGCTCAGTACTACCGCGCTGTTCGGCCGTAAGGCGGCGCGCTCGCACTTCCTTTGGAGTGCGGGGACTTGTCCCCGCTTTTTCTCCGGGCGACTTGTCGCCCGCCGGGTCCCGAGACATTGCCGCCGTCACACGCTTAACGCGAACATGTCCAGGTCGGGGGACAAGTCCCCCGGGGGAAAGCGCCGACAAGTCGGCGCACTCCAGATCGTCACGGAGTACGACCCCAACGCAAGCGGCAGCCTGTGGCGATTGACAGGCGGCGGTCCGGTCCGGCAGTGTCGGCGGCAGATTTTATCTTATGTCATTCACACGTCAGTATCTGGAGGAAACCCAGCGGGTGGTCACCGGACTCGATGCCGAGGCGATTGAAAAAGCCGTGGACGAGCTGGCGCGGGTGCGTGAACGGGGCGGAAGGCTGTTCATTCTGGGTGTGGGCGGCAGCGCGGCCAACGCATCGCACGCGGTCAACGATTTTCGAAAGATCTGCGGCTTCGAGGCGTATGCCCCAACGGACAACGTGTCCGAGCTGACCGCGCGAACCAATGACGAGGGCTGGGCGACCGTCTTTAGCGAGTGGCTGAAGGGCAGCCGGCTCGGGGCCAAGGACGGCTTGCTCGTGTTTTCCGTGGGCGGCGGCAACCTCGAGAAAAATGTCAGCCCGAACCTCGTCAGCGCCATTCAGCTGGCCAAGTCCGTCGGTGCTTCCGTTGTTGGGATCGTCGGTCGCGATGGCGGCTACACCGGGCGGGAGGCGACTGCGTGCGTCATCGTCCCGACGGTCAATCCGGAGCATGTCACGCCGCACTCCGAAGCATTTCAGGGCATTGTGTGGCACCTGTTTGTTTCGCACCCGAAGCTGAAGGTGAATCGCACGAAGTGGGAAAGCGCACGGTAGTCGGGCCGGGGTGCTTATGGCCGTAAAAAAGGTTGAATCCTCGATGGTGTGGGCGGTTGATTACGATCCCATAACCCAGGTACTTGAGGTCGCATTCAAGCGGACCGGAGTTTTTCGCTACGAGGGTGTTCCACCCGCTGCATATAAAGCGATGATGAAGGCCGACTCCATTGGCTCTTACCTACGGTCGTGCATCATCGGTATCTACCCGGAGCGGCGTCTCGACTGAAGTGACAAATTTGCCAAACTGCGGATGGCGCCGAAGTTTGATTTCGCGATCTTTAGAAATTGATTGAGGGTCAGATCTGACGCCGTTCTAAGCCTGTTTAGTTCCACCCGAACCGCTGCCACGCGCCCACTCCTGTCACTCCAGGATTGATGTAGAGCCCAGTCCCGTTTAGCCTCCGAGCATGCTAAACCTTTTCAATCCGGAGGTTTTGCGGCGCTTTCCGATACGATTGACGGTGGCCCAGCGGAGTCTCATCGGCCTGGTCGTCGGGGCTTGGCTCTGGATGGGTCTGGGACTGACTTGGGCCGCGGAGGTGGAGTCGTCGGGGGCGGTAACCCTTGTCGACGTAATGATTCTATATACGTCCCAGGCTCGTGACGGCGCTGGGGGCACGGCGGCGATGCGGTCGCAAATCGAACAAGCGTTCGTGGAAGCCAACACCGTGTTTCAGAACAGCCGCGTTGACACCCGACTCCGTGTTGCCCACCTAGCGGAAGTGACCTACACCGAGTCGGGCACGGTCTCCAATGATCTCGCCCGGCTGCGCGCGCCGGTGGACGGATTCCTGGACGAGGCGCATACGCTACGCGACCTATACCGGGCCGACCTTGTGTGCCTGGTCACCGAGACCGGCTCCGATTGGGAATTCTACGGCCTGCAAGGCCCTTCCGCGGCCAACGCCTTCAGCGTGCTCCGACGTCCGTTTCTGAGCGGGCGTAACGACTTGCCTGTGGTGTTGAGTTTCAATTTCGGCTGTCAGTTGGAGCGGTCCTACGCGGATAGCGAGGCAGCGTATCCCTATGCCTATGGTTACTCGTTCCGGGGCACCAACGGCAACGCCTACAGTACGGTGGAAGCGTTCAGCGGGCAGCGCCTGCCGTTCTTCTCCAATCCAGACATGGTGGTGGACGGAACATCTGCGGGCGTGCCGGTCGGTCTGCCCGACGCGGCGAACAACGCGCTTGTTCTCCGTCGGACGACGCCATTGGTGGCTGCGTTTCGAGGGCCTGCTCCCCGGACTGCGCCGCCGCGCGTGACCTTGACGTTACCAGCGTCGAACGCCGTCATCGCCCCTTCCAGCGCTGTGGAGATGGCGGCCAGCGTGTCCGACGCGGACGGTCTCGTGGCCCGGGTTAAATTTTTCGCCGACAGCCGTCTTCTCGGCGAAGTACTGTCGCCGCCGTTCGCATTCGTGTGGACGAATCGTATTCCGGGTGTGCACCGGTTCACGGCCATGGCCGTTGACGACCAAGGCGCGGTCTCCGTGAGCGAGCCTGTGGACGCGGTCATTCTGCCGGTCAACGATGATTTTGCCCGTCGTGCCGCGCTGGTCGGGACGAACGTGATTGTGGACGCGGACAACCGTTTGGCGCTCGCTGAGGCAGGAGACCCCGACCTCGATTCGCTTACGTCGTACCCGCCGGCGCGCAAGACCCTTTGGTGGACCTGGACGGCGCCGGCGGAAGGAGTGGTTTCGGCCAGCTTGACTGAGCGGGCTGAAGAGATGCTGCTCGCTGCGTATGACGGAACGGATTTGACCACCCTTCAGCTATTGGCGGGCGCCGAGAATAAAATCCGGCTGCCGGTCCAACCCGGACAAACGCTCCAGCTCGTCACTGACGGCATTTCCTATTTCGGCGTTCCCGCCCAAGGCGGGCCCTTCCAGTTGGAACTGGTAATCAGTCCGAAGCCAGCGAACGACGATTTTCTCCAGGCGACACCGATCGTGGGGTCGCGCCTGACCGTTGACGCCGATGCACGTGCGGCATCCTTGGAACCCGGCGAACCCGACCACGGCTTTGACCAGAGCGGCGGTCATTCCACCTGGTGGAGATGGACTGCGCCTACGAACGGACAGGTCCGAGTGACGACGACGACGGACGACACCTTTGATTTCCAGGGCGTGGTCGTCTATCTGGGAGACACCCTTTGGGACCTAACCAACGTGTCGGGTGGCCCTTCCGAGTATGTGGTGTTCCAAGCGGCCGCGGGTGGCACCTATCATCTTGCGGCCGACGGTTCCGGCGGGCCCTTTACGCTGTCATTCGAATTGCTGGCGCGGCCGGGCAACGACGCTTTCGCCGATGCGATCCGGATTGACGGCAATTCAGCCGTGTTGCCGGCTTCCAATTTTGGCGCCACCACGGAGCCGGGCGAACCCGGGCACAACCAGAGTCTCTTTCCGAACGACACCGAGTGGCAGCCGGCGGGTTCCGTGTGGTGGAAATGGAGGGCGCCTGCCGCTGGAAAGGTGAGCGCCGATGCCGGCTACGCCTACCCTTGGGGAGGCAATCCGTCCTATGCCGTCGTGTCCATGTATGAGGGCAGCTCCGTGGACAGCCTGACTCGCGTCACGGACCTCGAGACAGTCCCGGGCACCGACTACTACATCGCGGTGGATAGTTCCGATGGCAGGCCGGCGGACTACACCTTGAATTTTCAATTCACGCCGCGTGCGCCCAACGACCACTTCGCCGATCGTTTTCCCCTTTCAGGCGAACTGTTGAACGTGCGCGGTTCGAATCACTTTGCGACAGGGGAGCCGGACGAACCGGCCCGAGGACCGGCAGGCGCGGCTCGGTCGGTTTGGTGGAGTTGGACCGCGCCGAGGGACGGCGTGGTGACGATGCAAGGCTACGCCGTGGGGGATCGGACAGTGCCGGAGATGGCTGTATACACCGGAGATGCGGTTGCTCATTTGAGCCTGGTGGCGAGCAATTTTGCGTCCCCGTCCCTTCTCTCGGTTCTGACCTTTATCGCCCGTCAGGATACGACCTATCAGATCGCGCTTGACGGTGAAGGCGGGCAACAAGGGGAATTGGGGTTCACCCTCGATCTGGCCAACTTTCGCATTACCCGACCATTGGACGGCGTTCGGATCAGCAACCCAGCCAAGGTCGTCGTCGCAGCCGATACTGAGGGCATCAGAGCGCCCTTCGATCGCGTGGAATTCCTTGCCAAGAGCCTTTTGTATCAATCGACCACATTCGTCGGAACGGCCACTCACCCGCCGTATGAGGTCGCCTGGACGGACGCTCTATTCCTCGGGAGTTACGAATTGACCGCGAAAGCATTTCGATCGAATGACTTGGTGTTGGCCACACCTCCTGCACGGATTTACCTGACGCCGACCAATGACGATTTTGCCAACGCGATTTCTTTGGAAGGCGTCACCCTCTGCTTCAGCGGGTCAACGAGCGGAGCCACCGTTGAGCAGGGAGAGCCGGAGTTGTCTTCCTCAGCGGCTCCTCAATCGATTTGGTGGCGGTGGATCGCGCCGACTGATGGCATTGTGGAAGCCTTTTTCGACACGGTGTCTTACGACACCTCCGCGGAGGTCTATCAAGGCTTGGACGTGGCTCACCTGACGCGCGTCGGCCGAGTGGGCCAGGCTCTTTTGCGGCAACCTCCCTTTCCAGTGGCCGGCGGCAGCACCAATTACTTCGCCATGCACGGCCCGAATGGCTTCGGCCCAGCTAGACTTTGTTTGAACTTCGCGCCCTTGCCGCCGGCCGATGACTTCGCCAACGCAAGCTTGATTGCGTCCACCCCGTATGAGGTGACCTATGCCAGTGTCGCCGCCACGCGCGAACCGGGCGAGCCGACGCACGGCGGATTGACCAACGGCCAGCATTCAGCTTGGTGGAAGTGGATCGCACCGGCGGACGGCCTCGCCTTTCCTTGAGCTGCCGCGAAGTATTCGATGCTGCCACCTGGGACCGGCATGAGCGTTTACACGGGGAACACCCTGCAAAACCTCGTCCCCGTGCAACTCCACCAAACCGCCGGGCCCGACACCTCCGGCTCAAACCTTACCCAGCCAGCTTTTGACACAGTTGCCGGCCGCACCTACTTCATCGCGATCGACCGTGGGAGTTCGACTCTCTGGCAACAATCATTCCATTTCTCATTCGCCCCTTGGGCGGACAACGATCAATTCATCGAGCGCCGCTCTGCGTTCGGAACATCCCTCATCCTGTCCGGCGATAACTTCCTTGCCACACGAGAACCAGACGAAGTTGGCCTCGATGGACTTGGGGGTGGCAAATCGCTTTGGTGGGAATGGACTGCGCCGGACGATGGCGTCCTGCGCCTCGCCGCGAGCAGCAACGAGCTCACCGATTTCCCACCGATCGTGGCGGTCTACACGGGTGACGCGCTTTCGAGCCTCGTTTTTGTGGCCTCGTCGGACTCCCTTTCTTCACTGGATGCGGCCACATTCCCCGAGCCAGATCGGGAAGCTAATTTGAAAGTCGAAGTGACTCGCGGCACGAAGTATCTCCTCGCGGTGGACACCGCCACCGACGGCGGTGGGTTTGCGATTCGCCTGAATTTTTCCAGTCTCAGTTTGGTTTCGCCCGTGACCGACGCCACCTATCTCGCTCCCGCCGCTGTGCAGTTGGCTGCGGCGCTTAATCAAACCATCGATGGCCCGGTGCCACGCATCGACTTCTACGCGGGCACCAATTTCATCGGAAGCGGCATCGCCCCTGCCTACAGCTTTGTGTGGACGAACGTGCCGCCCGGTCAATATCTCGTGCGGGCCGTGGCGACTCAGGAAGGAGGTCGAGTCTCCGAAAGCTTGTCGCGGTTGCTCGCGGTGGGCATCTCGACCAATGACGCCTTTGCGTCACGCGTCATTCTGAACAGCACGAATGCGAGGCTTGACGGCAATAATCTTGGCGCGACTCGGGAACGAGGCGAGCCGGCGTTGTCAGGGTCCGCGCTGGGTCGGACCCTTTGGTGGCAATGGACCGCTCCGAGCAACGGGATTGTCACACTAGCGGCGCTGCCCCGGGACGGCTTCACTCCGGCGCTGGGAGTTTTCTCGGGGTTGGCTTGGACCAACCTTTCCCTCGTGGCGGATAACAGCTACGAAGAGTGTGCGGCGACAGGTTCATATTTTCCCCGCCAAATATGCCGCGGTCGGCAGCGGCCGCAGCTGGTGTTCGGCGTGACTCGCGACACGACCTACTTCATCGCGCTGGATGGCTACCGCCACAACGAGTGTAACGGCACGTCCCATGACGCGGCCGGCGATTTCTCCGTCGCCTTGGAATTTCAGCTCACATCCAATGATGATTTCGCGCAACGGATTCCGCTGAACGGCTTCGAAGTGGCGCTGACGAATTATACCTTCGGTGCCACGTGGGAAGCAGGCGAGCCCGAGCACCATACCAACGCCCGGGCGCGGTCGGTCTGGTATCGCTGGACAGCGCCCGCTTCCGGCCGCGCGCGGATCGGAACGAATGCGCCAATAACGTCGGCAAGATTGACCGCAGCCGAACTGAATACCTCGGCCAACGGCGTCATCATCATCCAACCCGATCAGCCTCAACCACCTTGCACCATCCTGTCGGAGGCGCCTCCCGCAAATTCCTTCGTGCCCATCTTCGCGGTCTATACAGGCAATACGCTCTCGAATCTGAATGCCGTGGCCAGCGGTGAAGAGGTGGAGTTTGAAACGGTGACGGGCTGCACGTATGCCATCGCGGTGAGCGGTGCCGGTGAGGCCACGGGGGTATTCCCGATGCACCTCACCCTGACGCGACGGCCGGCGAATGACGACTTCATTTCGCGACGGCGATTGGTTGGGGATGGCAGTTTGATTACTGTACAGGGCGACAACTCGGCCGCCACCCGCGAACCGGGCGAACCTGCACATGGCTTCGACACCGGTCAATTCAGGTCCGTGTGGTGGACCTGGACCGCACCCGCCAGCGGGACCACCCGTCTTCGTGCGTCAGCCCCCATCGGGTACTGGAATGGTTCTTACTACTCCATCTATGAGGCCGACCTGCCGGTCCGGGCTTACCTGGGAAATGACTTGCGGTCGTTGATTCCCGTAACAAGAACAAGCAGCTCAGGTGAAGTGGCATTCTACGCGGTGGCTGGATCGACCTACCAAATTGCTGTCGTCGGCACTCCGGTGCCGTTCGGAGAGCGTCGCGGCAGCGAATACATGGGAGAGTTTTCGTTGTCCTTGGCCGGGCCGAACGCCGCCGCTGCGGTGGATGTGGTCGATTCGCGTCGCGAACCGGACGGTTCCTTCCGACTGACGATCCTCGGTCAGACCGGACAAGCCTTCGTCCTTCAGGCGTCCAGCGATCTTGTGAACTGGGAGACTCTCACCGTGGAAACGGCCCAGGGATCTCCGGTGCAATTTATCGACGGAGGGGCGGGGAACCATCCCCATCGCTTCTACCGCGCGGCGCCATTGGATTCACTGGCGGCGCGCCAACCCTTGCGCATTCGGAACTACGGCCTGGCGGCTCATGCGACCTTCGGACTCACGTTTCAGGGCGATCCCGGCGGCGGATACGTCCTGCAAACCAGCTCCAATCTCCTCGACTGGGTCGAGGCGGGCAGAGGTTTAATTTTAGGCAACCCGGTTGAATGGTCCGATCCTGATCCGGTAACTGCTCCGACGCGATTCTATCGGCTGCTACCTGTCCCCTGACGCCGTAGACAGATCGGAAGGGCGCGTTTTAGAAACGAACCATTTTGATTGGGGGCAGATCTTACAATTAAACAATTCAACCACCTGGCGCAACGTTGCCTGCTCGCGGCATTCTTCCGTGAGCAATTGCAGATGCCGGTTCGCGTTGGTGGCGACCACGGCGTGGTTCCGGAGCGCGACCGCAGCCGCCAGTTCTCCCAGCTTCAAACTGCACGCCCGCGGCCCAGATACAGCATCAGGTCCCGGCCCCGGGCCCAAGGGCGCTCCCGAAAGGCATCAACAGATGACCATGGTTGTCCATCGGGCCAAAACTGATCGCAAGCTGATTGAGCTGCCCATCACTGAATGGTAAGATCCGCTCACGCTAATGGTTGACCCCGAAACAGGCGGTGAGCCCTACGCGTGCGCTCGCGCAGATTCCGAATGTAACCCTGATCAAACTCGAAAGAATGTTACCTCCGCAGGCGGTAGAAGCGGGTCGTGTCACTGGCGGCATTGGTAACGGCGTAGTTGGTGCCGATGACGCTGTAGTTGGTGGTCAGCACACCCCAACCGTTCGGGAGGCTCAGCGATCGATTGGTCTCCAGTTGATAGCCGAACGAATTGGTGCTCCACGTCAACCGGACGGCGTTGGGTAAAACGGACACGATGTTCAATCGAGGGCGGGGGATGGGATTGACGACGATTTCTTCGACCTTTGCGGCGAAGAAATTGGCGATGAAGTTCGTCGTGTCCACCGCGGTGATGTTGAAGGAGCGGCCCACCAATCCCGCCGCCAGCACCTGTGCCTCAAGGCTGCCGCCGTATCCGGCACTGACGAGGTTGGACAACGTCGCGGATGGATTAAAGTTCAAGAAATTGGCGGAGGACACCGATGACGCTGGATCTCCGTACTGGTTGCGGCTGGGAGTTGCGCCGGGGCCAATGAGAAGATTGACGAAGGCACCATTGGCAATGACTGCCTGAGCGGTGGCATCCACCTCCGCCTGCCAAGGAGGAGTCAACGGGTTGGGTGGTTCGGCGCTGGTCTGGTCCGCCATCCGGTTCGCAGCGTAATACGGCCGGTCGGAATTTTCGTCGGTGACGAGGATTAAGTTCTTCCTCGCATCGGGGCGGAAGGCCAGGGGGCCGGAGCCGCCAACATTGTTGCGGAAGAGGTAATTGGTGCCCGCGCTGTTCAACACCATGCGGATGGCTTCGAGGCCGGCCTCGGGATTGGCGTTATGATCGTCTTGCACGCCGGGAACCGCGCCACTAACGCTGACGAGATCAAATGCCGCCTCGGTGATGGCCTGGTCCGTGGTGAAGTCCAAAATGATTTCGGGCGCCCCGCCGAACAGCACGATGGCAAAACGCGCATCGACTTCGGCCACGTCCAGGCTCGCCACAAAACTGCCCAACCCGTTCTTCACCGCGGCAATTTCACCCGCCATCGAGCTGCTGCCATCAATGATGAACACAAAGTCTGCGCCGCCGCTCAGGTTGGTCTGCTGCAGAGTGGTCACCACCACCCAGCGGGAGAATTCACTGGTGTCGCCGAAAGGATCAGTGGCGGTGGCGGACAGGTAGCGCCCTGGCAACGGTGCCGTAAAGTGGATCGAGAACGGCGCCTGGCCACTGCCGTCGGTCGCCACGATCGTGCTGCCTAGATAGAACTGGCCTTCGCCGTGGCCGCTCAGATCCAAGGTGGCGTTTGCGTAAAAATCCAAGTTGTAAGTGACGTTGGCCGCGCTGGCGAGAGTGCCGGACAGATTGATGTCAGTGGGCGAGTTCGAAATTGCCGTTGAGAGCGTGGGGAAGTTTTGCAACGCGTTCGGGCCGTTGTCCGAGTCGTTGAGGTCATTCAACGTGGCACCTAGCGTTTCGAGATCGATGCCCAAGCCGCCGTTGGCGAAGATGGCGTTGCCTCGAATCGGGTTGTTCGTGGTTGCGACACCGACGGCGACTCTGACTCCGCTCCCGCTATTGTTTGCGATGAGATTCGCTTCATTTGCGAAGACTCCACCCACGCGATTGCCTCGGGAACCGTTCTGGACCAAGACACCATCACTCGTGTTGCCCCGTGCCAGCGCGCCGGTTTGGTCCGAGCCAATCAGATTATTCAGAACTCGGTTGTTCCGGGCGCCGTCTCCGTCCAGTTCAATGCCGCCACCGTTGTTGCCGGATATTACATTGCGCGCGGCAGTGTTGGTGCCACCGATGAGATTGTTCGAACTATCGGTGACATAGACGCCGTTGTCGCCGTTGCCGTGGTCAACGCCAGCCGCGTCCAGTCCGATGACGCAACCCTCAATCACACTTCCACTCGAGCCGGAAATCTCCACGCCGTCCCCACTGAACTCGGTGATCATCAAGCCGCGAATGACGGAGTTTCCACCGGCGACCAACAGTCCGTTTGCGCCGGCGCCGGCTCTGGCTCCGGAAAGCCGCACGGGCAGGTTGCCGGCGAATCCGGTCGTAGAGGTATTCACCGCCGCGCCCGGCTGCGTGTAGCCATCAATGGTCACGGGTTCAGACAGCGTCGGGAGCGGTGAGGCGGGAAAGATGGTCTTGCCAACGTTGGTGATGGCGAACTCGATGCGGTCGCCCTCCGTGGCGACGGTGTTCACGTTAATGATGGCCTGGCGCAGCGAGCCCGGCCCGCTGTCGTTGGTGTTCAACACGGTGAAGGTCTGGCCGGCTTGCTGAATAACCGCGATGACATTGGTGGCAAATTCTGAGGTGTTGCCAGCGGGGTCGGTGGCCGTGGCCGAGATATGCCGCCCGGGGAGGGCAATCGTCGGGAAGCGCGCGAGGAAACCGGCGTTGCCCGTGCCGTCGGTGATGAGATTCGTCGTGCCCAGATACGTTTGGCCTTCGCCGTTGCCCAGCGCATCGGGAAGGATGCTGACATAGAAATCGACGAGATAAGTGGTATTGGGGCGGCTGTTCAAAGTTCCGGCCACGGTCGTGCCGGCCGGAGAATTGGTCGCGCCGGTCAGCGTCGGGAAGTTCTGCAACTGATTCGCCCCGGTGTCGGCGTCACCAATGTCATTGGGCGTGATCCCCCCTGAGCCCAGATCAATGCCACTCCCGACGTTGCTGAAGATCGAGTTACCGCGGAATGTGTTGTTGGTGTTCGCGGCGGCGTCGGCCACGTTGATGCCATCGGCCGCGTTGAAGGCGATGATGTTGGCTTCTCCGGCCAGCACGCCGCCGATGAGATTGCGGCTGGAACTCGTGGTGATCGCGACGCCATTGCCGTTGGGCAAACCGGCGGTTCCCGTCACATTCGCTCCGATGATATTGCCGCGGACCACGTTGTTGGAGGCAGAAATGCCCGTCAACGAGACACCGGCGAGGCTGTTGCCCGAAATCAAGTTCCCTTCCCCTGGATTGGTGCCGCCGATGATCGCACCGCCGGCACCGACCAACACGCCGTTCGCGGAATTGCCCCGATCCAGCAGACCGGTCACATCCACGCCGAGGTAATTCCCGAGCACAAACGTGCCGCTCCCCGCGGTGGTGATTTCGATCCCATCGCTGGCATTTCCAGAGATCACATTGCGCGCCCCGGCGGCGCTGCCGCCGATGCGATTGAGCGGAGCGTTGACCCGCACGCCATCCTGACCATTGCCCACGTCGGCGCTGTTGGTGCCAAGACCGATGAAATTGCCGAGAAGCAGATTGTTGGTAGCCGCCGCGCCTCCGAGATGCACGCCGCTCTGATTGTTGCCGGCAATATAATTCCGGCTGGTTGCTGCCTCGCCGCCGATAGTGTTGTTGGCCGCGTTGGTGAGCAGGATGCCATTGAGCGAGTTTCCCTGATCGCTCACGCCGGTACGACTCAAACCAATGTAGCAACCTTCCACCGTATTGTTCGCGCCGTTCGCGATCTCAATGCCGTCGCCAAGAAAGCGATTGATGACCAGTGAGCGGATGATGCTGTTGCTGGCGTTGATCTTCAAACCATCCGCCGCCGCGCCAGCGCTCGCGCCGATCAGTTCGATGATGGGAGCGCTGACGAAACCCGGTTGCGTGCGGCCGTCAATCGTTACGGGTTCGGTGATCGCCGGCAATGCGTTCGTCGGCGCGATGGTCAATCCGCCCGAAGCGATGTTAAAGTGGATCAGATCGGAACCCGCACTGGCGTTGGCATCGAGAATCGCTTGCCGCAATGAACCGGGGCCGCTGGCGTTGGTGTTGACCACCATGTAAGTGGCGCTGAAGACGGAGAATTCGAGGCACGCGAGCAAGGCGGCGCCAACCGCTAGATACTTCATAAGCTTATGGGCACGTTAACGTCGAAGCTGTCACGAAATAGAGCGATAACGCAAGCTTTGATTCAAGCCGGCTGGAGCACGCGGCGCATCTCAGGTTTTACAGGGCAGAAGGGAATTGCGCAGAACACAAAGTCATCCTCCACAGACTGGGGATCGAGGAATGAGCTTACACGTGGATGCAGGGGACCCGGCGACGACGCCGAGGTTTGATTCTGCTATACTGGTCGCCCCGTCGATGGCCCGGAGCGTCCAAACTCGGAGTCGCGTGAGTTCTGGGTGATTTGTTTGTTTGCAGTTCGAGAGACTTCGGTCAGGACTGGGGCGTCCGGTTGGAAGTTCATGATTTACGTCATGCGGTCGTCATCCAGAGATTCGCTGGCACCCGGTGAAGGCTGGGAGTCATCGTCGAGTCGTGATGTCGCAGGCCGGGCCTGGACCAGCCCGTCGCGTCAGGCTGCGCCGGGATGCCGCGCTGATTTCACATTCAACCGCGTGGAGGTGAATGCTGCGATTATGGTGTGACGCATTTCGCCGGCTCCGATATGAGTGAGCGCCGGGAGATTCTCGCGCGGCTGTCGCCCCTATACTTAGCAATCGAAGGCAGTCTGGGAACAGTCCACGAGGGACGCGTTGCTTTAGATCGAGACTCTGTTGTCGTTCCCGTTGGACGGTCGGGTGGATATGCGGGTGATCTGTGTCCATTAGTTGATTGTCCTGCGTTCGCACCCAACAAGACTTGGAGCCTTTTGGACTCTTCCGGGGCTTCAGCCGGGGTTGTGGCACAGGCAGTTTATAAAATCGTTTGTGCTATTACCGAAGCACCGGCTAACCCTTCGCTGCACCCGAAGTGCTACGGCTGGCATCGCCGGTCTCCGCACTGGTGTGGGCTCGAACGTTTGGCCTGCCCCGCGCACCACTTCAGGGAAGAAGCACCGGCATCCGTGTTAGCCGTGACATCCGTGGTTAAGACTGCGATTGGGTTCGATCGTGGGCGACCTGGATTTAACGGATGGTCGCCGGCAAGGTTCCAGCTCTTCGGCATATTTCGGTTCGATAGTGCATGGTGCGCTTCGTACGCTGCCCTTGGTCGTTGGATTCCGTGCGGGGGGCGGCGGAAGGCGGCTGACGGAGAGTCAGCTCCCATCTGACCCGGTTAAGTCGAGTCTGAATCCCGCCTGACTACGTGAACAGCTTCTCCACCACCTCGCCGTGGACGTCGGTCAGCCGGAAGTCGCGGCCCTGGAAGCGGTAGGTCAGCTTGGTGTGGTCAAAGCCCAGCAACTGCAGGAGCGTGGCGTGGAGGTCGTGGACGTGGACCTTGTCCCTGGTGGCGTTGAAGCCGAACTCGTCGGATTCGCCGAGGGTCAGGCCCGGCTTGAGGCCGCCGCCGGCCATCCACATGGTGAAGCAGTTGGGGTGGTGATCCCGGCCGTCGTTACCGCCTTGCACCATTGGGGTGCGACCGAACTCGCCGCCCCAAAGGACGAGCGTATCCTGGAGCAGGCCGCGTTGCTTGAGATCCTGGACGAGCGCGGCGCTGGCCTGGTCGGTGTTTTTGCAATTTTTCTTCAGGTCGGAAACGAGCGCTCCGTGCTGGTCCCAGGATTCGTGAAAGATTTGGACAAAGCGCACGCCGCGCTCGATGAGACGGCGGGCGAGGAGACAGGCGCTGGCGTAGTTGGCCTTGCCCGGCTCGACGCCGTAGAGGTCGAGGATGTGCTTGGGCTCTTGCGACAGATCCATGAGATCCGGCGCGCTGGATTGCATCCGATAGGCCATCTCGAACGAATTGATCCGCGTGGCGATCTCGGGGTCGCCCATCGTGTCGAGGTGCCGTCGGTTGAGCGCCTGGATGGTGTCGAGCGAGCTGCGCTGCAACTCGTTGTCGACCCCTTTGGGATTGGAGAGGTAGAGCACGGGGTCGCCGGTGCTGCGGAAGAGGGTGCCGTTGTAGACCGACGGCAGGAAGCCGCTGCCCCAATTGGACGCGCCGCCGCTCGTGCCTTTGCCGCCCGTGCTGAACACGACAAACGCCGGAAGGTCCTGCGTTTCGCTGCCGAGGCCGTAGGTGACCCAGGATCCGAAGCTCGGCCGTCCGAACATCTGGGAGCCGGTGTTCATGAAGATCTGCGCGGGCGCGTGATTAAATGCGTCCGTGTGCAGCGACTTCACGATGGCGATGTCGTCGGCGACCTTGGCCAGGTGCGGGACGATCTCGGAGAGTTCGGCGCCGGACTGGCCGTGGCGGGAGAATTTGAACTTAGGGCCAAGCAGGGTGGAGTTCGGGGTGATGAAGGCGGAACGATAGCCTTTGATCAACTCTGGCGGAGGGAGCTTGCCGTCCCACTTCGCGAGCTCCGGCTTGTGATCGAACATCTCGAGGTGGCTGGGGCCGCCGGCTTGAAACAGGTAGATGACGCGCTTGGCCTTGGGGGCGAGCGGCGGGCGGCGGGCGGCGAGGGGGTTGTTGCCCTGAATCGCGCGGGCTGCGGCGGAGGCGGAGGCGGCGCCTGGGCCGAGCAGCGTTGCGAGGGCGAGAGAGCCGAGGCCGACGCCGCATTGTTCGAAAAACCACCGCCGGGTGACGCGCTGGGGATCCTGGCCGAAATAAAAATGCGATTGGCAGTTCATGGCATGGCGCAGCGGAATGCGGTCGTCCGGTCGGCGCGAGTTCGCACGCAGTGAATGCGGCCGGCGAGGGCGTTCGTGTTGAATGGACCCGGGCGGAAGGCCGAAAATTCACGCCGGCGTTGGCCGGCAGAGCGCGTTATTCGCGACGCATGGATTGGCTGATCAAGCTGCCCCGCGTTGGTGGAGGCATTCGACGCAGCACCAGGAAGACGATCAGGCAGATTCCCGCGAGGAGGCCGCCACCGATGGAGAGGAGAACGGCTGGGCTTAGGCTGGGGCTCGGGCCGGGGCTGGAAACGTTCGGAGGCACGGGCGCGCCGGTGGCCATCACGGGCGGGCTGGCGGACGAGCTGGATTGGGGCGGCACGGGAGCGGGTTCCGAATGGGAGTTTGCCGTTGTACTCGATGATGCCTCGCGGGCGGCCACGGGAACCGGGTCCGGGCCGACGTTGGCCGCGGCTGCCGCGAGGATTCGGGCGATTGGCGTGATGGAGAAGGTCGGGTCTGTTGTGGCTTGGGCGCCTTCGTTTTGTGAACTCGGACCTTTGGTGCTGGAGCTCGCGGAGGCGCTTGCACTGAGCGGGTGGGGTGACGTGGCTGTCGAGGCCTGGTCGGCCTCCGGTTGCAGAAAGAGATTGGTCTCGCCGGCCGGGCTGAGGAGGGCGCCGGGCGCGGAGTTGGTGCCGGGGATGGGTGGGTTGGGAACCGCGGAGGACGCGGTCTGATTTGAATGTGTGATGATTTGCATCACGCGCGTCCGGGGGGCGGGTGAGGTGCCGGTCGCGAGGCTGGCTGTTTCGTCAGGGCTGGTTGTCGCCGGGATTGCTGACGGGGTTGGCGTCAACGCGGCGACGTCTGCGTGGTTGGTGCCGGGGAGGGCAGGGGAAGGGCTGAGGGCCGGGGGTGGCGTCCGTTCCGGCAGGGCGATGCGATCCCCGGCGATGATCACGTTGGCGTGGAGCGGGCGACCTTGCCGGACGACGAAGGTGGTGACGAGGGGCTTGAGGGCGAGCTTGCCGGGACGAGGGGCCAGGGCGTCGTAGGCGCCGTTGATTTTATAGTCGAAGGGCGTGCCTTCGATCGGATGGCGGCCGGAGGTCAGGAGAAACACGTTAAAATCGGGCACCTTTTCGGAGAGGACGCGCAACTGGCGGACGACCGGTTTGGAGTCCGGTTTTTTGGCGTATTTGGCGGATTGCAGGAAGGCGGCGGCGCGGCCGGCGATCTGGAGGGCCCGATCGGGGTCGTACACGGTCATCGGGAATTCGCCGAGCCGGACGTCATCGCTGAACGTCCAGATGCCGAAGGTATCGCCGGCTAGCATTTGGCCGCTGACGCCGCGCACGACGAGATCGAAGAGCGCCTGGCGGTTGGATTCCTCGAACTTCCGGTTGTCGGAAGAGGTTTCCACGATGAAGAGGAAGCGGTGGCCAAAGGGGGATGGTTTTGCCGGGTCCGGCAAAGGTTGCCGGGAGTCCATCTCGGCGGCGTGGCTGAGCGAAGCGGCCAGGAGGGTGAGCCCGGCAAGGAGGGCTAGGTATGGTTTGAGAACGTTCATGTGTTCACCCGGCTGCAGCCGTGTTGGCCGCGCGCGCTACGGACTTCCGGCATGGCCCCCGTGAGCGGGATCCGGGCCAAGAGCCGAGCCGGCGGGAATATTTTGGACGCACGGCGCGATCGCTTTGTGGTCGTTGCGAACCTGCTGATAGGCCATGAGCCGGACACGGCGGCCACACTGGGCTGAAGGTGCGGTCCGCTCCGGCGGCGCCCGGGGGGAGGGAGGGGCTCAGCCTTGCGGTTCATGGGACGGCTGGGGCCTTCGTGGAATTGGGTAATGGATTGGCGGGGTTGGCCGATGGGTAAGGCGGTGCCGCCGTGGGCGCTGTGGGCTGGAGAGTCGGTCCGGCCGGTTGGTGGGCGGGAATCGAGCGCGGTGCCGTCGGCGTGCCTTTTTGCGTTTGACCCGCATTTGCAAAGGTGGGTAGGGTGCGCGCTCTTAAAACAGACAGAGATCTATGTTCGGGACTATTCGCAAACATCAAAACTGGCTTTGGGTGCTGATCATCGTGGTGATCAGCTTCACCATGGTGGTTTTCTTTTCCTCGGACGTGTCGCTGACGGGCTCCGGGCGGGCGGCCAATGCCGGGGCGGTCTACGGGTCGATCAACGGCCGTCCGATCACCCAGGCCGAATTCTACGACGCCTACAAGGAGAACCGGTTGGGTGAGTTCCTGCGCAACGGCAAGTGGCCGGGGGGCGACGAGTCCACGTCGCGCATGCTTGAGCGCCAGTCGATCAACCGGGTGTATCTCCTGCACAAGATGCGCGAGATGAACATCGAGCCGAGCGAAAAGGCTGTCGGGATGATCGTGCAGGAACAGCTGCGGGACTACGAATACGCCAATTTCGATCGCGAGTTTCTTCGCCCGAACAATCTGACCATCGCGGACTACGAGCGGTTTGTGCGGAACGAGGCCGCCATCCGCCAACTGGTGGCCGGCGCCGCGGTCAGCTCCCGGCTCATCAACCCGCAAGATGCGGCCACGCTCTGGAAGAAGGAGCATCAGGAGGTCGTCGCCAAAGTCGCCATCTTCTCCGTCTCCAATTACCTCAGCAAGGTGGTCGTCACCAATGGCGCGCTCGAGCAGTTCTACACAAACCGCCAGTCCCTCTATCGTCTGCCCGAACGAACCGTCATTGAATACATCGCGTTCTCACCTTCCAACTATCTGGCGGAGGCCGACCAGTTGATGAGCCAGCGCACGAACATCAACGACATGGTCAACGAATATTATTTCCGCGGCGGCACGAACGTGTGGAAGGACACGAATGGGGTGCCCTTGGCGGAGGCGGACGCGAAGGCGAAGATCCGCGAGGAGATCCGGCTCGATTTCGGACGCCTGGCGGCCCGTCGCGCCGCGGCGGATTTTGGCAACACGCTGATCAGCGCCGCGGAGCCCAACAAGCTGTCGACGTTCGAGTCTATGGCGGCCTCCCACAAGCTGCCCGTCCGGGTGACCAAGCCGTTTGATCGGATGTCCGGCCTGGAAGAGTTCGCGCATGAGCGTCTGCCCATGAATCGCGGGGAGGAGGACGATTCCACCACGTTCAGCAAAACCCTGCGGGAAAAGGCGCTGGCCCTCACCGATGACAAGCCGGTCCTCTTTAACGCCATCCCGGGCTACGACTCCGTCTACTTGATCGCCCGCAAGGCCAAGATTCCGAGCGAGCTCCAGACGTTCGATCAGGTCAAAGCCAAGCTGCCGGATGATTACAAGAACTTCATGGCCCAGGATCTGGCCCGTCGCGCCGGTTATGCGTTCCAGACCAATTTGACCAACGGGCTGCAGATGAAGAAGTCCTTCGATGAACTGGCGGCAGCCGACAAGGTCGAGGTCATCAACCTTCCGCCGTTTTCCTCGTCCAGCACCACGCTCCCTGACCTCGATCCTCGCGTCAACCTGCGCCTCGTGGAAAACCTCGTGGCGAATCTCGAGGTCGGCCACGCCAGCGCCTTCATCCCGCAGGCCAGCCACGGAATTATCGTCTACGTCGTCAGCCGACCGGTGCCCGACGAAAAGAAGCTCGCGGAAGACCTGCCCCAATTTATCGGCACGCTGCGCCAGATCCGCCAGGGCGACGCCTTCAACAATTGGTTCCGGCGCGAAGCGGAAAAAGACCGGCTGGTCATCCCGCAGCACGACACCTCGGTCAGTGCTGCAAATTAGATTGCCGCAAATTGGACCGCCGTTGCTTGGGCTACCGGCCGACGGCGGGGAACAGCCCGGCCGGGTTAGTCATTCCGCGGTGGGACCAGGTCTGTGCTTGAATCCGGCTCCGACACCAGGCCTGTGAGCAGCGCGATCAAACTTTCTTCCCCGTCAACCGGCGAGTTCTGGGAGGTGCCGGTCGTTTTCGAGGACGACCACCTGCTGGCTCTCGACAAACCGGCCGGGCTGCTGTCCTCGCCCGATCGCTACGACCCGGACCGGCCGAATTTGATGCGACTGTTGCATCACGCCATCCGCGATGGCAAACCCTGGGCCGCGGAGCGCAAGCTGGATTACCTGATGAATGCCCATCGCCTGGATTTTGAGACCAGCGGTGTGATGCTTCTTGCCAAGTCGAAGCCCGTCCTCGTCTCGCTGGCCAATCTGTTCGGAACGGACAAGCCAACCAAAACGTATCTGGCCATCGCCCGCGGCGTCCCGGTCCAGTCGGAATTCGAAGTCGACGCGCCGATCGGCCCGCACCCGTCGCGTCTCGGCGAGATGCGCGTGTCACCGAGAGGCGGCGACGGGAAGAGAGCGACCACGCGGTTTGTCGTGCGCGAGTCATTCCGCCAGTTCTCGCTTCTGGCCTGCCGACCCATCACCGGTCGCACGCACCAGATTCGGGTGCACTTGCGTCACGCGCGACACCCCATCGTGGGCGACAAGGTCTATGGCGGTCCGCGATTGCTGCTTTCCCAACTCAAGCCGGGCTATCGGTTGAAGCCGGGTGCCGTGGAGCGGCCCCTGGTTACCCGGACGGCCTTGCACGCCGAACAGCTCTCCCTGCCTCACCCGGTTCATGGCGACGCGGTCACCATCACTGCTCCGGTGCCGAAGGATCTGGCGGTGGCATTAAAGTACCTCCGTAAATACGGCGCCTGATCGCACTGCGATGCCGGGTCCCGGGCGCGGTTCATCCCGGATTTTCCAACCGGACCAGCCTCGTACCGGTACCGATTTCGTGCGAATTCGGGGACTTTTCGCTTTTCTCCCGGTCGTTAACCGCCTAACTTCCGGACAAGCCATTCGATACGTCGTGCGAGTACTCAAAGGCATTTTGTTCAGGGAGGTCGTTCTCCGAAATCTAATCCGTGTGCCGGAACGATGGGGTCCGTTTTTTGATCCGCCTTCTGAACCAAAGGAGTTAAAGGCTATGAACAGCATTGGGCGCTTTATTAACGAAGCGGATGAAGCGGGAGCCAGCGGGGACGCCAAGGAGCGCCGGCCGGTGGTCCGCACCGACGGCGTCCCGCGATGCGGGACACGAGTCGGGGCGATGAACCCGGGGAGCGGGCGTCCGCGCCGCAAAGCGCGCGGTCTCTGGAGTGCGGTGACTTGTCACCGCTTTCCTGCGGGCGACTCGTCGCCCGTTTGGAGCCTGGACATTTTCGCCATCGCTGGCAGCGCGGGGGACAAGGCCCCCGATGGCCTGCGCCGGCAAGTCGGCGCACGCCAAAGGTTCACGGAGAGCCCACCAAGCACTGGCGGCGCGTTGCGGAGAGCGGGCCTTGCCTTCCGGTTCATGGGACGGGCGTCGGTTTTTGCTGGGTGGCTGGTTTTGGCGGCCGTTTTTTTCGGCCTTGTGTCGTCGCTTGGTGCCCAGGAAGCGCCCCGGATTGAGGCGGGGCCCACGAACCAATCGGTGGTGCTCGGTGAGGGCGTCGTTTTCCAGGTGCAAGCCGCCGGCGCCGGTCCCCTGAGCTTTCAGTGGCGCAAAGACGGCGTCGCCATTGCGGACGCGGTTGGGACGGAACTGACCTTGTCGCAAGTCCTGGCCACCGATGCGGGCGCTTACTCCGTGGTGGTGACCAACGAGGGTGGATCGGTGACCAGCGCGGACGCCGTTTTGAGCGTCCTCCTGCCGCCGACGATCGTCGTGCCGCCGGCGAACCAGACTTTCACCGAATGGACGTCGGCGAAACTTTCTGTGAATGCGATCGGAACTCCGCCGCTCACCTATCAATGGTCCAAAGGCGGTGTGGCGCTGCCGGACGGCACGTCGAACGATTATGTCATCCCGATGGTGCAACCGTTTCACGCGGGCGAATGGTCCGTCGTGGTGGCGAACTCTCACGGCGCGGTGACGAGTTCGGTGGCGTTAGTGCGTGTGCAGCGGCGGACGGAGGCGGGGGGGCAGACGCTGCTGGGCTGGGGTTACCGGGCGTTTGTCATGCCCTGCGGCTTTGGGGGCCCGGTTTCGAAAATCTCCGGCGGCGGCTCCCATAGTCTGGCCGTGCGCACGGATGGGCGCCTGATCGCCTGGGGAAACGACATCGATGGGCAATGCGCGGTTCCGTTGACGTTGAGCAACGTGGTGGCGGCGGTTGGGGGGCAGCAATTCAGCCTCGCGCTGGACGGTGCCGGCCGGGTCGTCGCCTGGGGCCGCAGCACCTTTGGCGAGTTGAACCTGCCGTCGGGTCTCAGCGATACAGTCGCGATTGCCGCGGGCTGGTATCACGCGTTGGCGCTGCGCGCCGACGGAACAATCCTGGCCTGGGGCAACAATTTTTCCGGACAAGCCTCGGTTCCATCCGGTGTGTCCAACCTGGTTGCCGTGGCCGCGGGACGCGAGCACAGCGTGGCCCTGAGTCGTGACGGGACGGTTTTCGCCTGGGGTGGAAATGGCTCCGGTCAGACCAGCGTGCCGTCCGGTCTGGCTGGGATTGCGGCAATTGCGGCTGGGGAGAGCTTTAGTGCCGCTCTGTCGAGCAATGGCACGGTGACGGTGTGGGGGCAGGGCACGTTTGGGCAAACCAATCCTCCGGCCGGCCTGGCCAACGTCAGCCAGATCGCCTCCGGGACCTACCACGTTTTGGCGCTCAAATCGGACGGAACCGTCGTCGCCTGGGGCGACAACACCTACCGTCAAAGCACGGTGCCGGAAGGCTTGTCGAACGTGGTGGCAGTCGCGGCAGGCAGCTACCACAGCCTCGCCTTGCGAGGGGATGGGACTGTGGTCGCCTGGGGCGGGATCAACCGAACGGGCGAGGCAACGGCACCCTCGGAACTCGAGAACATCGTCGCCGTTGACGTCGGCAACGAGGATGTTCTGGTCCTGCGCCGGGACGCCACGGTGCTGTCCTTTGGGTACGGCTTTGTCCAGCAACAGCCGGTGCCTGCCGGGCTGAGTGACGTGACCGCGATCAGCGCCGGCACGTATCACAACCTGGCCCTTCGGCAGGACGGGATGGTCACGGCGTGGGGCAGCACGGGTGGCAAGACGAATGTGCCCTCCGGCTTGAATGATGCCGTGAGCGTTTCCGGTGGCACCGACCACAGTGTGGCCTTGCGCCGGGACGGTGCGGTGGTGGTGTGGGGTTCGGGTGCGCTGGGACAAACCAACGTCCCGAGCGGCCTCGGGCCGGCGTTGGCGATTGCAGCCGGAGAAAATCACACGCTGGCAATCCGCGCTGACGGCAGCGTCGCCGAGTGGGGATTGGCTGACAGCGAACGCAGCGGAGTGCCGTCGGGACTGACCGGAGTGGTCGGCCTGGCCGCGGGCGACAGCCAGAGCCTGGCGTTGCGCGCGGACGGATCGTTGTTCGCGTGGGGCGGCGGTCCGGACGGAATAACGAATGTTCCCGCCGGCGTGGGTGATGTGGTGCAAGTGGCGGCCGGTGGGCGTCACAACCTCGCGCTGCGCCGGGATGGCTCCGTGGTCGCCTGGGGCAGCCCGTTTCAGGGCGCCACCAATGTTCCACCCAACCTGTCCAATGTTGTCGCCATCGCGGCGGGCCCGGGTCGATCCGTCGCCCTGGTCGGACGCGGAGCGCCGCTGATTCTCCGTCAAACTCCCAGCCAAATCGTTGTCTCAAACGCGTCGGTCACCTTCTCCGTGGAGGTCGCGGGCCTCTCTCCAGTTCAGTATCAATGGTTCAAGGACGGCGACGCTGTCGCCGGCGCAACGAATGAATTGCTCTCGCTGAGCAGCGCGCAATTGGCCGACGCCGGTGTCTACCGAGTCGCCATCAGCAACGCCGCTGGTTTCGTCACGAGCGACGGAGCCCGCCTCACCGTGCAGATGCCGCCCACGATCGAGACCCAGCCCGGCGATCAAACCGTGCCACTCGGGGCGTCGTTCTCGCTGGCTGTGGCCGTGTCCGGCACCGCGCCGATGGCTCACCAATGGTTCAGAAACGGGCAGTTGCTGCTGCGGGCAAACACTCCGACCTACGCCCTGGTCAGCGCGCGGCCTGCCGACGCGGGCGAATACGTCGTGGTCACGACCAACGCCTCGGGCAGTGTGACCAGTCGGGTGGCCGCCGTGACCGTGACCATCCCCCTCGATCCTCCGGTCATCGTGCAGCAGCCCCGCAGCCAGACGAACGCGCCCGGCACGGATGCGACGCTCGCGGTCGAGGTTCTCGGGTCTTCGCCCATGACGTTTCAATGGTATGTCGGGTTGTCCGGAGATCGGACTGGTCCGATCGCGGAGGCGACCAACGCCACGTTGACGACGCCGGTGTTGACGGCCACGACGTCGTACTGGGTGGCCATCGCCAACGCGGCGGGGTCGACCAACAGCGAAACGGCAACGGTGACGATCGAGAGTGTCGACCCGGTGGGCCTGTCCTGGGCGGCCCTGTCGGCGATTTCGTACGGCGCTGCGCTGTCGGGCTCACAATTGAATGCGACGGCGCGCGTGCCCGGGGCGTTTGTCTATTCGCCGGGAGCCGGCACGATTCTGCCCGCAGGGACGCACACCCTCTATGTTTCCTTCACTCCGGCGGACCACTCCCTGGCCGCCACCAACGGGTCGGTTCAATTAGTGGTGCTGCCGGCGTCACTGACCGTCCAGGTCCTGGATGAAACGAATGTCCTTTGCGCTCCATTGCCGCCGTTTCGGGTGAGTTACACAGGCCTGGTCGGCACCGACACTCCGGCGTCGCTTGCGCTGCCCATGGCATTGTCCACGACGGCGACGAATTGCAGCCCGGTCGCGGACTATCCCATCGCCTGCGCCGCCCCTGCAACGTGGCGAAACTACGCGGTCACGTGCCTTCCGGGAACGTTGCATCAGGTGACCAACGATGTGACGGGTCTGGTCATGGAGGCGGCTCCGGCCGCGTTGAACGCGGGCGAGGTGGTTGTTCTGAGGTTGAGCGGAACCAATTCCCTCGGAGATTCCCTTGACCTGACCCGAGCTGCCAACTGGCAGGCGTCCGATCCGGCCGTGCTCGACGCTCGCCCGTCCGGCTTCGTGGTCGGGTTGACGGCGGGGGCTGGGGAAATTCGGGCGGACTATCAAGGGCAGACGACGTCCGTGGCCATCGCGGTGCAACCCGTGCCGGGCCGGCTCGTGGTAAAGACCGTTGGCGTCACTCCGACGGGTTCTCAGCTGGGTTCATGCGCGTGTCTCGCGAGTTACCAATCGGCCACGGAGATTACCGGTGCCACCGGTGTGATTCGCCAGGTGTCGGTGGTGCTTTTGGATATAACCGGATCGCTTGCGGCCCGCTTGGAACACGATTCTGGATCTGTATCCACCTCGAGCGCCCTGCTGAAAATCGATCGGCTGTCGGGAGGTCCGATGCACCGCTGGGACGTGCGAACTCCCCCTGTTTCGCTCGCGCTGCGGGAAGATGCCGGGGAGCGGCTGGATCGGTACACGGCGCCAGCGCCCGGGGTCTATCGCCCCGACGCAGATGCGGTCACCGGGGATACGATGTTGACGGCGCGCGGGCCGTCGGCCAATGGGACGTGGACGCTTCGTGGCGTGGCGCCGGCCAGTGCCGGCCTGCCGGGGGGATGGATTCTGGTGGTTGACACCGACACCAACACTCCGCCGTCCGTTGCCTCCATCGCGAACGTGACCATGCCGGCGGGTGCCGCGGGTTACCCCGTTTTTCTTGATGTGAGCGACGACGAAACTCCGCTGTTTCGATTGCGGGTCCAGGCGGCGTTTGATCGTCCAGGGCTGCAGGCCGGACAGGCCTTCTGGTTCACTCGTGATTCGCGGGGGGGGCCAGTGCTCCATCTCCGGCCGGAGCGGTTTCCCAGCGGGCCTGTGCGCGCGACGGTCTCCGTGCTGGACGATTTGGGAGCGCAGGCTCAGGTGGAATTTGATGTGACGGTTTCTGCGGATCGGATGATGGGCTCCTATACGAACGAGGCTGCGATCCAGATTCCGGCGTGGGGGAAGGCGGAGCTCTACCCGTCACCCATTGAAGTTTCCGGCGTCGCGGGTCGTGTGGTGCAGGCGCGGGTGACGCTTCGCGGCGTGCAGCATTCATGGCCCGATGACCTCAACTTCCTGCTGGTGGCGCCGGATGGACGCAAGGTGATGCTCTTGTCCGATGCCGGGGGTGGAACCCCTGCGGCCGGCGTCGACCTGACCTTCAGCGCGGATGGGCTGGTGTCACCGGCCGACGGGACCGGCCCCTATCCGGGCCTGCAGTCAGCCCGTGGGGTCTGCCAGGGATCGGCCCGGTGGATGGTGCCTGATGGATTGCGACGCGGGATTTTCCGGCCGGTAAATTACGGCGACGTCGACGAGTTTCCAGAGCCGGCGCCGGCGGGGCCTGTCCGTTTCAATCTCGAGTCATTGCTTGGCGCCGAGCCGAACGGGACGTGGAGCTTGTATGTCGTCGACGATACGCCGGGGAATGACGGCGCTGTGGCGGGCGGATGGTCGATCGAGCTGGTGACGAGTTCCGATCCGGGGCTGCTGGCGGGTGGAGGATTCGTGCCGGACAATTCGCAACCGGACGGCCCGTTGATCCGGGAATGGCAGACTGGCGACGCCACGGTTCGCCTGATTTCTGTGATGGAACTGCCGACTGGGGAAGCGCTGCTGGAAATTGCCGGTCGCGCAGGCACCCGTTATTCCATCGAACGGTCCACCAATGGCGTGGACTGGGGATTTGTGGGTGCCGGATTGATCGGCGACGAGCGCTTTTCTCTGTTGATTGCGGATCACCAGGAAATGGGTCGACCGACCTACCGCGTCATTGCGGGCGCTTCGACGGCGGGGATGCAATCCCGTCCATCGCGGGTGGTGGAGTTCACTCATTTCCCGGATGGAACGTCATGCCTGCGGATCGAAGCGACGCCAGGACATTTGTCCCGTCTCCAGGGAACCGTCGATTTTGAGAGATGGGACGACGTTCAGTGGTTCGTGCCGTCCGATGAACGGGTTGAGCTGTTGGATTTTTCGGACGAGCCGTTTCGGTTTTACCGGCTGGCGGAGCCCTGAGCGCCGAAAACCTTGGGCGGGTCCGCGCGGATGGGAATCGGCCCGGCAATTCAACCCTGGCTGGGTCAACCCTGATCGGCTGGGCGGCCTTCCTGCGCCGGGATCACTTGTTTCGTGAGATCACGCCGCTCATCAGCCCTGCGTGGTCTCCGCCCGACCAGGTTCCAGCGTAGGTCTGGCCATGGATGAGAACGCGGGCGGAATAGCTGTGGCCACCCGGCACGCCGACGTCGTCCAGGGTGATGACCGGAGTGTCGCCGGCCCACTTAACCTGGACGGGGATGGGGGCCACGAAGTCCTTGTTCCCATATTGCACGCGGGCGTTGACGATCCACGCGTCGCCGCCGAGTTTGGCGACGTTGACGATTGTATATTTGTCCTCTTTTTCGGGAGACAGCTTGCCGTCCTGAATGGCGCACCAGCGGCCGGCGAGCGTCGCGTTGGAGAGCGTCTGCTGGAATGTCGCCTCGAGTTCGCTTTGGGTTGGCTTGGGTTTGGCCGCGGCGGATGCTGGCGGGGAGGGTGCCTTGGCTGGCGGTTCCCCGGCTGGGAGGCTGGTAATGTGGCTGGTCCAAAGGGCCATCAGCGAGAGGGTCAGAAAGCGGCGGTGCGAGCGGTGGCGATTCATAGGGAGGCGAGACGACAGCGATGGAGGTGAGTAGGGGCCACGAACGTGGGGCAGATTGCTGGCGCTACGGCCTTCGCGCAGCGCTGCGGCAGAGAGAAGCCACCGCCACCCGGTGGGCAGCACGGCGGTTCGCATCGGCGGCGTGCTGCGGAGCGCGCGCCCTACCCAATCGTAAATCGTAAATCGCAAATCACGCCCTGGGTTCATGGGAGCGCCGGACGATCCGGGTCAGTGGGGCTGGGAGAGTTCGTTGTTCTGGATTCCTTCGCTGAGTTCCATCAGCTCCGCCTGCAGCGCCGAGGGGGATTGGCTGCGGTTTTCGGCCGAGGCATGGCATGCGTGGGCCATGATCTGGGCAAAGCGCGCCAGAGCTGGATCGGCGCACGCCTCCGGCGCGGGCAGCGAGGTTGTCCCAAAGGCGGCTTCCGTCATGACCTTGCCGAGGCTGTAAACATCGGCCAGCGGCGTACCGGGGCCTTCGGGCGGGATGAATCCCTCGGTGCCGAGGTGTTTGGGGTCGCGGCGAGCCTCGGCGATGTGGGTAATCAGCCCGACATCGGCCAGTTTCGCCATGCCGTTGACGAAAACGATGTTGGGCGGCTTGATATCGCGGTGAATGAGCTGCTTTGAATGCAAGTAGTCGAGCGCTTCACACAGCTCGAGCCCAAGACGAATTGTGGCGTCCAAGGAAAGGCGTCCGTGCGCGGCCAAGGCCTGTTCCAGCGTGTGCGGCACATAATGCTCCGGCTGAAATTCCCGGCCGCAGTTCACGCAATCCGCCAGTTCCATGACGTAGAAAAAAAGACCGGCCGCGTTCTCCCGCCCGACATTCAGGATGTGAACCAGCCCGTGGTGCGTGCGGGAAATCGGCGTGTATTGCAGCAGGCCGCGATACTCGCGTTCAAATGGGGCCTTGTCGGCAAAGCGATCCCGGCGCACGAGTTTCACCGCGTGATAATTTCCGAGTTCATCCTGCCCAAGCCACACCTCGCCATACGCGCCCGTCCCAATCTTTCGCAGCAGTTGGTGACCTGCCGCCGAGCCGGATTCGCCGGAAGGATTTTCGACCGCCGCCCCGGCGTCGTCCGCAGCAGTTGCATCGGGCGCTGCGGCTTCCGGGCTTGGATGCGGAGCGTCCACATCGTCCCGACGTCGGCTGAGTCGGTCTAGAATTCTGGCGATCGGATTGAAGGTTGAACTCATGCGTTGGACCGCACTTCGTTGAACGCCGACAGTCTGCGCCGAAACCGCGGCTTTCAGAAGGAAAATTTCCGGCACCTCAAAGCGTTTGCTGGCAGGAGTTTGCGGGGTGGTCGAGATTGCTGACCCGGTTCAGCGCGGCAACGATGGCGTCGACATCGTAGACACATCCGCCCCAGGTTCCGCCGCCGCAGCGCTGCAGCGCCGCCCAGAGGCGTGTGTCCTCCGGCAGTCCTGGAGCCGGCGCAAGATCTGCGCGAGTCGTTCGCATGGCCAGCCGCTTCGCCCCGGCTGCCGGTTCCAGCCGGTCGCCGGTCGTGCCCACAAAATCCACCGTGCCCTCCAGCCGGTTTCGGTCGACGACGATGCGGATGAGGTCGCCGTCCTGCAGGCGCCCGAGCGGCCCGCCGGCCAGCGCCTCGGGCCCGACGTGGCCCAGGCACGCGCCGGTGGAAACTCCGGAGAAGCGCGCGTCGGTCACGAGCGCGACGTGCTTGCCGAAGGGCAGATGCTTCAACGCGCTGGTCAGTTGATAGGTCTCCTCCATGCCGGTGCCCATCGGGCCGCAGCCGGCCAGCACCAGTACGTCGCCGGCGTAAATGCGGCCTTGTTTGATCGCGGAGATCGCGTCGCGTTCCCGGACAAAGACCCGGGCTGGACCTTCGTGCCGATACACGCCGTCTGCGCCGACGACGGACGGATCGATGGCGGTGCTTTTGATGACAGACCCCTCCGGCGCCAGATTTCCGGTGGGAAAGGTGATAGTGCTGGTCAAGCCGCGCGCCCGGGCTCGATCGGGCGAAAGAATGACGTCGTCGGGGTCCACCCCATCCAGGTTGTGGAGCGCCTCCCGAAACCGTTTCCGGCGTTCGCAGCGTTCCCACCAATCGAGAATTTCGTTCCAGCTATCTCCGCCCACCGTGCGGACCGTCGGGTCAATCACACCCAGGCGCCGGAGGTGGAGCATGACCTCCGGTACGCCGCCGGCGAGGAAGACGCGGACGGTCGGGTGATGGGTCGGGCCGTTGGGTAAAACGTCAACCAGCCGTGGCACGCGTCGGTTGATCGCGATCCAGTCCTGCACGGTTGGCCGTGGCAGGCCGGCGGCGTGAGCGATCGCTGGAATGTGCAGCAGGAGGTTTGTCGATCCGCCGACGGCGGCGTGAACCGCCATGGCGTTGCCGATGGCGGCCGGAGTCAGGATGTCGCGGGTGCGGGCTCCGCGTTGCTGGAGTTCCACGACGGCGTGGGCGGAGCGGGTGGCAAGATCCGTCCAGACGGTTTGCCCCGACGGGGCCAGCGCTGAGTGCGGGAGCGAGAGGCCCAGGGCCTCGCCCACGACTTGGGAGGTGGCCGCGGTGCCGAGGAACTGGCATCCGCCGCCCGGCGACGCGCAGGCGCGGCAGCCCAATTCGGCCGCTTCCTCCAGCGTGATCGCCCCGTGCGCGTAGCGGGCGCCGATCGTTTGGATTTTGCCGGCGTCCTCGCCAGCTTCAGGCGGCAGGGTGACTCCACCCGGCACCAGCACGGCCGGGAGATGCCCAAGACCGGCCAGGGCCATCATCATCGCGGGCAGCCCCTTGTCGCACGTCGCCACTCCCAGAATGCCGGCGCAGGTCGGCAACGAGCGCGCGAGTCGCCGGAACAGGATGGCGGCGTCGTTCCGATAAGGCAGGCTGTCAAACATCCCGGGCGTGCCTTGCGTCCGACCGTCGCAGGGATCCGAGCAGTACCCCGCGAACGGCACCACGCCGAGCCGCTTCAGTTCGATCGCGGCCGCCTGGACCAGAAGGCTGATCTCCCAATGGCCGGTGTGATAGCCGAGCGCGATCGGTTCGCCCGCCGGCCCGCGCCATCCGCCTTGCGTGCTTAAGATCAAAAATGGCGTGCGTCCCACCTCCGCCGGGTTCCAGCCCATCCCGGCGTTTTGCGTCAGGCCGAACAAATCGCCGCTGGGTGCGTTGCGCAGCAGATCGTCCGTCAGGGGCAGACGACCCACCGGTCCGCGCGCTTTGGTGCGAACCTCATATAAACCGGACGGCTCAGGCGTCGTCAGGGCTCGGGACAGGCTCATAGCGTGATGACAAGGCGGCCACACTGGCTGAAGCAGGCAGGCCGACGCAAGAATGCTCTGCCGGCGAGGGCGGAAGCAACCAGGGCGGACGGCGACTTTTTCCACGCTTGCGCTTCCCCCGATGGCTGACCACATTGGCCGCGAGACAAATCAACCCTGGAACCCTCATGAACTTATCCCGTCGCCAAGCCCTCCGGAATGTCACTCTCTTCGGCGCTGCCGCGTCGACCATGGGTCTCGCGTCATGGCCACGCGCCATCGCCGCCGACGCGCCCGCCGCGTTTACCCTGCCGGCCCTGCCGTATGCCTTCGACGCGCTTGAGCCGCACATCGACGCGCAAACCATGCAGATCCACCATGACCGGCATCACGCGGCCTACGTCGCCAACCTGAACAAGGCCGTGGCCGGCCATGGCCGGCTCGCGGGCAAAACGGTTGAACAAATCATCCGCGAGCTCGAAGAGGTGCCGGAGAACATCCGCACGGCTGTGCGCAATAACGGCGGTGGTCACGCCAATCACTCGCTCTTCTGGCAGACGATGAAGAAGGACGGCGGCGGCCAGCCCAACGGCGCCCTCGGCAAGGCCATCGATCGAAAGTTCGGCTCCTACGACAAGTTCAAGGAGGGCTTGTCCGATGCCGCGATGAAGGTTTTCGGCAGCGGCTGGGCGTGGCTCGCCCTCGATAACGGCGAGCTCAAGATTGTCTCCACGCCGAACCAGGATACCCCGCTCATGCACGGCAACGTGCCATTGCTCGGACTCGATGTCTGGGAACACGCCTATTACCTGAAATACCAGAACAAACGCGCCGACTACGTGGCCGCGTTCTTCAACGTCATCAACTGGGATTTCGTTGGCGACCGGTTCAATAAACACCAGAAACACTAGACCGGACGCAAACCCGTCCACGGCCGGTGCGGCTGCGGCGCGGACTCCCGTTCAAGGTTGAGCTCAGCGGCGGATGCGTTGGGCGTCAGGCCGCCTGGCTGGCGGCGATGTGTTCCGCTCGGCTCATCGAGCCGAGGTTAAACGTGTTCATGTAGCCAAGACGCCGGAGTTGGTGCCGGGCGATGGCGCTGCGCCCACCGCTGAGACAGTGGAGCAACAGCACTTGGCTTTTGTCTTTGACCCGGCTGGCGATCGTTTCGCGAAGTTCTCCGAGTGGAATGTTGATCGCATTCCGGACCGCGCCGCGGCTGAACTCTTCCCGGGAACGCACGTCGATGATGAGCGCTCCCTGGGCGAGATGGCGCCGGGCGTCGTGCTCGGAAACGAAGGCCCGCCGCTGGCCGAGCAGGAGGGCGACTCCACCGACAACGGCGACAACGACGATCCATTCCATAATCAGGTCACAGAGTGGGGTACGGCGCACGCGCCTGCGGAGGGCCGGCGCGCCACCATCCTGGAAGAGCTGAGTTGCATTGCCTGCATTCCGGCGTCAGCCGCGGTGGTGTTCCGCCCAGCGTTCGCGCACGGCCGCGCGCAGGCGGGTGCGAAATTCCACCGGCATTCCGTGGACCGCCCCGTTTTTATAGAGGGTGATGGTCTTGCGAATGTTGTCCACGACCACCTGGCACGGGTTGCAGCCTGCCATGTGCGCCTCGAATTCATCGCAAACGGCCGGGTCCACCGTCCCGTCCACGTATTCGTTCAGCAGCTTCAGCAGCTCTTCGCACTTCATGGTCGTCTTATGATTGGAGCCCGCGCGGGCGTTAAAGTTACAAACTAAAATCCACTCCCCGGCGGCGGGTTGTCCGTTCGCCTGGCGGGCCCATGGCCGCCGTGCGGCGGGTGTTGGTGAGGCAGGCGCCGGGCCGGATCTCCAAACTGCCGGGTCAGATCTTCGCGGAGCTGCAGTCGGGCCCGCAGGAGGCGCATTTTTACGTTGGATTCGGTCAGCTCCAACGCCGCCGCCGTTTCGGCCACCGACAGCCCTTCGACATCCCGCAGGATGAAGACGAGCCGATGTTTCTCGTCCAGACGGGCCAGGGCCTCGTCCAGCAGGCGCCGGGTCTCGTGTCGCGTCACGAGTTGCTCGGGTGACTCCTTCCAATCCGCGATGTACTCGGGGTGGGGGATCGATTCGTCATTGGCCTGAGGGCTCGTCGCCTCATCCAAGGACACCGTGTTCAGTCCTTTGCGCTTGCGAATGACCTTGAGCGCCGCGAAGGCGGCGATGCGATGCAGCCAGGTTGCGAAGCTGGCCTCTTCCCGGAATCCCGCGAGGTTTTCGATCGCGCTGAGAAATGCCTGCTGGGTGACGTCCTCGGCGTCCTGAGGGTTTTGGACGATGCGGTAGGCCACCGCGTAGATCGCCCGCTCGTGGCGGGTGACCAGCTCCTCGAACGCCGCCAGGTCCCCCCCCTTCGCGCGCGTCACCAGCACGCTCGTGCTGATCTCATTGGCTTGCGTCTCGTGCATCACGACAATCCAGCATGGATCGAATGCCGGGCCTCGGGCAAGACGAGCCAACGGCCGGGGACCATGGCGCGCCTGCCCCCGGTGGACGCTGCGTGGCTTCACTCTTGTCGCAAATCGATCCGCCTATACGGAACGATTCGGTTGGCCAGCAGGGTTTTCTTGGCTTAGTCCGCGGGTCGCAGGCGATAGAATCTTTGCCGGCGGGCGCCGATGGGATCTTCAAACTGTCCGCGGTATTCATTGCTGCCGACGACCCGCGCCAGTTCGGTCCACGAATGCAGGTCATCGCTCGCTTCAACGACAAACTGCGCCCCGGGTTGGCCGACAAAAAACAGCAGGACCGATTCATCGCCGGGGCGGCGCAGCGACTCCAGGGCGGGACTGGTGAGTCGGCCGACGCCGGACTCTCCGGGCGGTCGGAGCGCGGGATTGACCTGCGCGGCTTTCGTAGTGGAAAAACGATAACCGCCGCTCCATTCGAGCCACCCCGGGCGCCCGACTTCAGCCAGCGCGACCTGCCCGCGGACATACTCCGTGCCATCCCCCAAGCGCACCCGCACGGTGCCGTCGTCGCCCCAGGCCCAGCCGGTCAGCGCGGCGGCGGGATCACTCGTGGCCGGGCGATCCTCTCCGTCAATTCGCAGGTCACCCTGCGCCGTGATCGTGGCGTTGGACCATCCTTGCAGGCGAAATCCGCCGTCATCGACCAGCCAGCCATTCGGGTCCCGTCGAAAGCTGCCGGTGCGCGTCAGAAAAAACGCGCCGGTGGCGGGGTCGCGCACCTGGAAAAAACCCGGGCCGGCGATGGCCACATCGCCGGCGTTGGTGGTGCGATGCAAGGGGCCCTGCCAATACCACTGGAAAATCCCCACCTCGGAAAGGAACGCAGGGGGGATTGCCAGGACCTCGCGGGTGGACGTACGGATCACCCCGCGACCGGTGGTGCCTGGTGCACCCATTTGCGTGGGCGCCTCCGGCGGGGCGAGCAGAAAAACTCCCTGGTCCTCGCGTAACAGCCCCTGGCAGTCGAAGCCCGGATAAAGTTGCACCTGGGCCCGGGGATAGCGGGTGCCGTCAGTCAGCCGGATCCAAATTGTCCCATCGGCCGCAATTTCAAATGACGCGATGGTCGCCGCCGGATCTGCCCCGGCGGGCGGGCGGGCGTTGTCGATTCGAATGTCGCCACGCTCGGTTCCCGCCTCGTCCAACACACCCTGCAGGCGCCGATCCGACGTGACCAAATATCCGTTCTCGTCCGGGTGGAAGTTCCCCACCCGGGTGAGGAAATACGCGTGATCCGCCTCGCGTCGCACGAGAAAAAACCCGTCGCCATCAATGGCGAGCACGGTTGGGGATTCGGCGGGAACGAGTCTCCCAGGTCCACACAGGCCTCCCGCTGAGACCGCGGAATGGCTCGCGGGGATACCAAACAGCAAAGGGATGAGTCCCCAGGCGTGACGAAAAATCCGCGGCGCGGCGTCCTTCCGGCGGGCAGTCATGCATGGAATTCTCATCCCGGACTTGAATCCCTTGTCACTCGACCACCCGCAACCGGAAATAGCGCCCGACCGTTCCCGTGTCGAATTCGGTGTTGACCACCTCTGCGTCCGCCACGAATGGCGGCGCGGCGGGCGTCCAATAGGCGTTGTTGGTCGAGGTCTCGAGAACGTACTTCCAGCCTTGGACTAGAAATTGTGTGACTTTGACCCGGCTTACATTGATGGCGAGCTTCGGAGCCATCGGCGGCGAACTGATCACGATGGCGGGAGGGTTGGTGTAACAACAGCCTCCATTCGTGACCCGGATTTCAGTGACGCGGCCTCCGACCATGATCGCCCGGGCCGAGGCTCCAGTGCCACCGCCGCCCTGGATTTCGACCGAGGGTGCATTGGTATATCCGCAGCCGTCATCGGTCAGCGTTGCCCCGACAAATACCCCGTTGACCAGGGTCGCGGTGGCTTTGGCGCGATGCGGGGTGCAGACGTCGGAAAAATTTTGCGTGGAAAGGTGCAGATCGTCGAACCAGGCCTGGACATTCGCTCCCTCCGCCTTGAGTTCGATCCGCAGCGGTTGACCGATCATCGGCCCGGCTGGAGGTGACGTGTAGGTCAGCGTCATCGGGACAAATCGATCTTCCGGGGGAGTCGGGAAAAGTTCTCCGAGCATCGTGGTCCCCGCCCACAAACTGACCGAGCTCGATTCAAAGGGGGATCCGGCACGATGTCCGGCCAGGAAGGTCAACTCATAGATCGCGCTCTGCGCGAGGACCACGCCGGAGAAGTCGTAGACCATTTTCGATCCGGAGTTGATCGAGGCGGCATTCTTACCGTTGATCGGATTCGGTCGGCTCGAGCCGGTCGACGTGCCCGAGAAGTGACTGTCGTTCGGATTGGCCACGCCCCAGACCGGTCCGCTCCCGGTCCAGCCGGGAACCGAGGCGTTTATATAGCCCCCTTCGTCCACGACCTGTTCTTCGAAGCTGTAATTAGTGATGGGGATTTCGATGGCCGCGCTTCCCAGGGGCAGCCACAGAACCGCCGCCAGCACCCGGCCAAGAATGTGGTTTCGGCGACTGGCCTTGGGAGATAGTTCACCTCGTTGCATATGCGTTATAGGTTGCGTTTCACGTGGAGGTTCCCTCCTCAATTTCATTGTAAAAAGACGGTGCAATCGTTCGATCTGGATGTCCAACTTGTCCAACTTGTCCAACGATCGCGTACGTGGAAATAGCGCGCCCTTTTGCAAGGGTCACGCAAAATCGACCGCTATATGTGTCAATCCGTCTCGGTCAGCACGGCGGGCTCAGAGCCCGGCTTGCTGGCGCGAGATGGAAAATCTTTGGCTGTGCAAGGCCCGTGCAATCGAGTTGCACAAGCCTCGGTGGCGCCCGGGACAACCTTCGTGCGGGTGCCAAGGAGCCGCCTCTTGTCGATGCTGGTCGTCAACGCGCCTTCCGTAAGCAGCGCCTCCTGGATTCCGGCTTCAACATCGGACTGCGTCACACTTCTACGTCCACGCTCCTCCGCGATGAAAGTAGCGGCCTCGATCGCGCGGCGCGCTGCATCGATTTGTCGCTTGGTGGCAATGGCGAAGTCCACCACGTCGTCAACCATTCCATCAGAAAAAGCCGCAGGCGCAATCTTGCGGGTAACAACCCGAAGGTCCGACTCCGAATGTTTCTCCGGGAGTTCCTTCCATGCCACAACACGCCGTTTGAACTGGCCCGAGCGCCAATCAGTCTGCTTCTCAACGGCGTCCATCCGAGTCACAAACTGAGGTGTCACAATCAACGCCACCGGGACCCGAAAATCCCAGAGCGTATAGATCCAGTTCAACAACTCGGGGTGACAGTAGATCCGTTGCACCTGCGGAAACAACCGGTGCGCCTCATCGATCACCAGCATGATGCCACTCCGCTCCAGGTGTTGCCGTATCCGGATCTGCATCTCGTGAGACTTTTGAGCAACACCCGCCGCCAGGCCCAACGACTTCGAGATGGCCTGGAAGAACGTCGTGCGATTCACGATGCCTTCGAGGCGAACAAATCGGGCCTCGCCCATATGCTGGTCACACCAAGCCTCAGCGCTGAAACTCTTCCCAACGCCCTCCACTCCCTGAACAACAACAATTCCCCGCGAACGCAAGCCGCGATCCAAGGTGCGAAACACTTCCTTGCTGGTAGCGGTGGGGACAAAACCATCGCGCAGCCTTTGTTGGCTCTGAGCTAGGTAACTTTCAATGGCAACCTCAGGAGCCTTTAAGAATTGCGGGCTCCTGGTCCCCTCTGGATTGATCGCCAGGTCAATCAAGTATTCCTCCAGCTCGTCGATCGCCTTGGCCCGACAGGTGTCAACAAAGTCCCCCATCTGATAGGTATCCGGGGCCTTTGCGATTATCTGTGCGTGCCTGCCGTTGACGGAACGGTCCGACCTGAGCGGAAACTCATCACTGTTCCCGTCAAAATCACAGCACCCCAGTTCCGCACGAATCACTTCAACCTGGCGGGGATGGCACGGCTTGTTTGGTGCCAGCCCGATTTCATGCATGGTTTTCGTTCCAATATGATTTGGCGACTCCTCGATGATCTCTGACGCAACTCGACGGATCCCTCCACGACGCATCGAAAGAGCTTGAAGCTGGAAGAGCAAGGCGCGCTCTCGCTCGTCCTCTAAAATCGCAGCTTTCGCGGCCACCGCGCTTCCGAGGAGGCCTCGATTGTCCGTGAAGGCAGGTGACGACATGTAGCGCTCCTGATTCAACTCCTCACTCTTTGTGGCCCGTCGCGTTCTCATCGCGCTTCACGCTCCTTCCGTTTATCCAGTCGGCGTCGAAGGGCATTCTCGGTTTCTTCAGAGAAATCCCTCAATGTTCCCACCGGCACTCCAAGTTGGCCTGCGTAACGAATGATCCTGTCACTGCGGGTTTCGACCGCCCGCGATACAGCCAGGGCCTCCTTGCGCTGCTCAAGCATCGCGCCTCCGAGGGCGGCGCTCTGACGATCGACAATATTGCCCCGAAAGGTCTGCTGGAATTCAGCCTTCAACGCCCGATACCTGGCCTTCGGGTGGGCGACTATCCGCGCTTGCTTCGCAACAGCGGCCGCAAAGCCCGGCCGCGTTTCGTCTTCCAGGCTCGCGAGGAAATCTTGTGGCATGTCACGTTCGAGTAATATTGGGTTCCGGTGTTGTTGGTCCGTGACGCTGATGAACTCCGGATGCTCAGGGTCGAACCAAACCATCACCCGAGGCCCCATCTGCTGAAGCTCACCGCTGTTGTATCGATACGAGTTACCGCCACACGCGAATACGATTCCATCCCGGCGAACGGTAGCCTCCCTCACATAGTGGGCGCACAGATGCCAAGTGGATGCATCCGGCTTCATCGGCGGATCGTCGTGTGGCCAGAACTCTTCGAAGGCTTCATCAGGACTGCGGCCGCCGAGAATCCTCCCGTCCTGCCGCTCAGCGTTGTAACCCTTGATGAGGCGCTCCAACTCCGCGTGCCATCCCTCAAAAGTGTGGAAGTGACGTCCCGGATGTTCTCGCTTTGCCGCTACCGCCAGTTTCGCTTTGCTCACCGATTCTGGGCAGTCCACTCGCTCATTGCGGCCGCAATACCCCAGAACTCCTTCCATCCGGTTTTGGACCAATCCCCCGACCAGCTCAGCGATCTTTGAACGGGCCCGAGTGGCATGGATGAACCTCACCCCAAGCCTTTCCCAGCCTTGGCTCCCACCTACGCCCGACGAGTGCGCAACTGACCATTCTTTGGGCGCTGTGCCTTTGACAAAGTGTGATCGATGCCACAATCCGCGCTCGAAATACCAAACACCAGGGAGGCCGTGGCTAAAACACACCGTGTTCATTCCGGAGCGCACATGAAGCGCTGAGTAATTCTTCGCCGGGATCAGCACGTGAGCGATGATGCGTAGCGATCGAACGTCAATGAACAGTAAGCATTGGCCGCGAGTCAGCTCAAACCAGCCATCCCGATTTGGCATAGAGAAGTAGACCGGCAGAGTAAAATCATCTGCGGTCACAACCTTCATCGATTTCAATTGCGAGTAGTCTCTCTCCAAGCACGGCGTGGCGTCATCAATGGCTCGCTTTCCAAGGATAAACGGCGCGGCATCTTGGACGTCTTTGTGGACCTGCTTTGCCAGCCGTCGATTGACGTAGGACTTGCTTGAACCAGCGTCCATCAAATCGAGTGTCGCTGGCGAAATTCCGGAGCGCGGCCCCATCGCGACCAGTTCGCGTTTGGCCTGAGCGACGCGGCCGCCACACGAGAACAGTGCGAAACTGGCAATCTTATCGACATCAGATTGCGGGATCGGCTCAGCGCGCGCCTCACCGCGTTGCAGGTAACGCCCGTCCATCGCGGCCGCAGCGATCGCGGCCGTAGTGTTCGGAACGTGCGTGAGCTTCTTGAACTTGCGTTGAACCAGCATTCGCAAGCTGTCTTTCGTCGCCCCTTCTGAAAGCCACGGCACATTTCGGGCGATGAACCGCAACAATTCTTCCTTCGCCCGCTTCGGCTTCAGCCCGTCACACACGAGGCCGGAATGCACGCGCCAGGCTGCCTTCCAAAACTCCGCGCATTCCTCTGGGGTCGGTGAGTTCGGCTCGGCAAACGCCCGACTCACGTCGAGTAACTCCGCGAAGTCCTGGTCGGTGGCCGACAGTTCCGCTCTACGCTGTGCGGGCATTGGCGGTTTCACAGGAGCGTATAACTCCGGCCGGTCCCACTGTCCCGCGGCCGCGTCACGCTCGATGGCCCGCTTGATCAGCCGGCGGATATGGCGAATCGACACACCCGCGCCAAACTCGCGCTCGTATCCGCGCGCCGCGATCGCCTCAAGCTCACCCCGACTAATGCCGGGATGATTCCAGCGTTCGAGCACCGGAGCCAACACGCGTTGAAGTTTCGCTGTGTCCGTCATGCCTTGTCCCGTTGTGCCTTCAATTCCGCCGTCGCCTTCTCCAGTCGCGCCATAGAGGCGTCCCACAAAGCACGCCTGGCGCGGTAAGCCTCGTCGGCCCAATGCCGCTCAAACGGGGCCTGATGCGACGCCGGCCAGGTGTGGCGCCACACCCACTCGCGCGGGTCGAAAACCGCGATTTCACTGGCCTCCAACATCCCCTCCCTTGTCAGCGCCCCTTTTAAAATCTCAGCCGTGCGGTAGGCTGAATGCTGTTCGACATCAGCGGACAGCACCCCGTCGGCGATCAGTCCATCGATCACGAAGTCAACCTTCACGCCCGCGACCTGACATTCCAGGTTGACGATTCGCATCAGCATCAATGCGATTCCCGGGCACAAAGTTCCAACGATGGGATCAGCGGCGTAATAGAGCTGCACACGCGCGGCGACCCGCCAACCCGAGCCGCCGCCCGCGCACACAGAACGATCTTTGCTGAGGGTCGGTGTCATTGCGGATCTCGTTTGGCGCGCGATTCCAATTGCTTGATTCGTGCGTTGGCCTTGTCCAATTCCCGGTTCATCAAGTCTTGAAACGACAACGTCGCGTTCATATGCGCACCCAAACTCTGCGCGATGTGATTGAAGCCGGAGGCGATGTGAGTCGCTTTAGCGTTTGCCCTATCGACCTCCTTTTGAGCGGTAGCGATGTCGTTTTGGGACGAAACCGCCCCGGTTTGCTGACGCAGCGTGCCGATGGTCCGCGCTTGGACGTCTCCCTTGAAGATCTGGTCTTGCTGTTGGGCGAGTTCCCACTTCCGGTGCTCGACCTGCGTTCGCACCGTCCCGACTGTGGCCAGCTTTCCTTGAATCAAGTTGTCGATGTCGGCCTCGCTGCCGACGCCGGCCGGGAGGGCACCAAATGCCGCCCGTTCCGCTTTCTCCGCATCCGCGAGCCTCGACTTCGACAATTTGAGGACCGCGGTCGCCGACTTTTTCAACTCATCGATTCGGGTCTGAATGACGACGGGTTGCCCATCCCGGTTGTTTATAAAAATGCCGGCCTGATCTAAGATCCCGATGTCATCCGCACTCAAGTCAGCGAGACCCGACTCAGCCATCCGGAGGCGCTCAACGTCCGCAAATGCCCTTCGATTCCTCCGCTGCGCCTCCTGGCGCCGCGCGCTGGCGTCACGGGCAACATTCAGGCGGCCCCTTAATTCCTCCCGGTCGGGCACGGCCGCCTTCGCGGCCGCGAGAGTCTGATTCTGGAGCCCGATCTCCTGGTCGATGGCTTTGAGCTGCGCAGAGCGGCCGGCGCGTTCGACTGTCTGAATCCGGCTGTCGAACGCGATCTCAATTCCAGCCTTGAGGCGCTCGCGCTTGACCTTATCCTGCTCCCGGTCGGCCTTCGCCAGTTCCAGCTTCCGTTGCTCCTCAAGCACAGCGACCTGGTTGGCGACCTGGCCTTGAATCGCCTTGTCCTTGTCGCTGTAGACTCCGGCGCCCGACTTGACTGCATTCGAGAGTCGGTTCTCGTCGGCTTTGAGCCGGTCGATGATTTTCTTTGCCTCGGACAGCGCCTCAACACCCGGGCGCACCTTGTCCGCCATCGCGGCGAGATTGGGCAGCGTGCGAGTTTCCAAGGTGAGGTTGATCGTTTCAAGGATGGTCTGCCAAGGCTTGAAGATGAACTGGCCCGCCTTTGACTGAGCGGCGATGTCGCCAAGATTTCGTTGAAGCCGATCCAGCTCGGAAGAAACCCCAGCGAACAAGGGGCGCATGGCGCCGATGACGAAATTCATCGCCCTGAGCGCGAACGTCACGACCGTGATTGTGCCCGCCAACCGTTTCGCGCTGCGATCCTCTTCGTCCAGCGAGGCCGCCTGCGTTTTCCCAAGTTGCTCCGCACGTTCCCTCAGCTTGGCAATGTCGTTGGCGACGTCCCCCAAGCCCATGCCGCTGATCTTGGCCTTCGCCGCCATGCGGTCCAACTCGCGGTTGGTTTCCTGGAGGCCTTTAAGATCAGCCTCACTGGTGACCTTGACTTTTACTTCGGCCATAATTGAGTTGGGCGGTTAAGCCGAGCCGGCCGAAGGCCGGCCGATGATGCGGTTGAATTCTCAAGCCGGGCTTGCGCGTGCCCGCGTTGCGTTTTCGCTTCCCCCTTCCAGCGGATCGTGTCCCCCGTGACTTCGACCTGGTCGCCCAAGTCGGTCTTGAGTTTGGCGAGGAGATCCGGATTGAGCCCGGTCGTGCTGGCTTCAAGATGCGCGTTGAAATCCTGCTCAACCGGCCGCACCTGCTCGCCAGGGCGAATCAGCCCGAGCCGCTCAGCTTCGTCGCGATCAACATCCTCCACGCCATGCCCACACCCCCATCCCCACGGACCCCACGGAACGCCAAAGTCTTTGTTGAGCCCGATCCAAAACGGCAGATCACTCTTGAGGCGCACCTCGCCTTCATGCTTGGCGTGATCGGTTCGTGGCTCTTTCACCGCATGTTCGCGGATGAAGCGTTGCGCCGGAAACTCATTGAGGATTGCCGGGTCCATCCCGTCGCGCCAGTAGCCGAAGTCATGCGCCTGGCGAGCATGGACGTCGAAGATGAGGCCGAGCCGGCGCTCGCTGGTGATGTCCTTGAGTCCGCCCTTGCCGCGCTCGATTCCCTCGGCGGCGAGAAAGTCCTGCATCTGCTGAACGAAGTCCGCGCGACTCGCTGTCTTCAGCGCGGTTTGTCCGTTCGGGAGTGTTTCGCGAGCGCCGCCGAGGAAATCAGCCAGGGCCAACTGTGCCCGCTGCAAAAACCGAACGCTCTCGACCGTGGCGGAAAAAAACGCTCGCAGCCGCAGCGCCACCGGAACGTCAGCCCACTCGGCGGACAGCATCGCGGAAGCAATGCCGGTTCGCCCCGCCAAAAACCTCAGGGCGGCCGCGTAAAGAATGGGCGCGACAAAAGCCATTTACAGCCTGTCCCCTCCCAAAATCCGCCCGGAGGGGTCAAAACGGGGTCTGACCCCCCTTTTGCACACTTTGTGCATGCCTCGGAAACCGGGTTTTCCGGCATTTTGGCACCCAGGGGAGGGTGAAGACAGCGGGCGGATCGTCCTGGAGGATTTTAGAGGGCATCGGCAAGGGCTCAAGCTGCCCTCCTTCCCGCCAGAAATTTGACCACCGACGACCGCTCAGCCATCGGGCTGTCGGTTCGGTGGTGCCCCGGCCTTAAATTCCAGTGCTTGGAAAGAGTGTGGGTCTGGGTCGAACTCAGGTCCCACCACGAGGCAATCGTGGACACGCGGATCCACGGGCGCGGCGGGACAAGCGATTCAATCCCAGCGAACGAATCGGACTGCTTCAGCAGATCAGCGACACACCCGGTTGGCACCCGCAGGCACCGCCGCCGCCGACCCGTGCCGAGGTCGAACGCATATCTAATCTGGCCATCTTCAATCAAATGGAGGACTTGGTCCTCGTTGGATCCGATGATCGCGCACACTGTAGGTAATCGGAGCATTATCTTACGGATCGGCATTTCCACCACATAGCGCCTTTGTTGAACGCGTTTAGATGTCGAAATTCAGAGGCTTGCCACCCTTTGCAAACTTCGCCGAGACCTCGACTTCCAAGCCGAGGAACAATTGCGCCCGCCGCCTGGTCGCGACCTTGATGGCCAGATTCAATCGCCGGAGACCGCGAGCCGATGGCAACAATCTCGCAAAGGCCGAATAGCTCGGGATCGTCTTTCCCCTCAGCGCGGCCCGCGCGGCGACCACGCGATACGCCCCCAGAGCCGACTCGCACTCCGGCCGCGCGAGCGCACGGACAAAGGCCAGCGCTTGCTCCCGGCGCACCTGGCGAATAATCGTCGGCTTTCTCAAGAAACAATCCGCGATCTGGCCCGCCCGTTCCCAGCGACAAAAATTCCGGGCCAGACTTTTGGCGGACATCGTCCACACAGACGCTGGGTCAGATTTGAACGGCCGCTTGCCGCGCCAACGCTTCGCGGCGGCGCGGCTCGCCGCGCGGAGGCTTCGACCAGACTCGCGCTGTCCTTTGAGCCAGGTGCACAAGCGCTGCAACAGCGCTGCACGTTCGCCTTGCAAAGAATACGCCCGTCGCCGGGTCAACGTTTCCGGCGACGGGCTGCGCAACGAACCATGACTGCCCGACAAGCCAACGGGCGCAACATGCTGCGCAAAGGAAGGCACAGCGGCCCGGGACATTTGAATCCCGAGGCGCTGCGTTGATGGTTCAACCGTCACGAGAAATTACGGCGATATGCTTCGTAGAGATCCGGCCGCTGGGCGGCAAGTTGGCTCGCGGCTTCACTAAACGAAATCTGGTCACGCGCAGCGATGGTTTCGGCGGCGAGCGAGAAACCATCTTTGCCGACAACTTTCGACGTTCCCCACATCCCTTCAGCAGCCGCCGACTCTTGCTCCTTCTCGGAAGCGGCGACGAGATCGGGATTCTCGCGGGCAACGAGTTGGTAGGCCGCGATGAAACCCTTGGCCCGCCCCTTGCGGAGCACGTCGAAGACGAGTTGCAGAACCGATTCAGTAGATGTTTTCATACAGCAGCGAGAGTGTTCGAGAGGTGATAGCCCAGGCTGGCTCCCGTCAGCACTTCGCCAACCAGTTGCGACGCTCGGATGACCGTCTCATTGTTGTCCGGCTCCTCGAACGAATCGATCGTGACCGACGTCGATCCGGCCAGATCGGAGCCTTTACCGGCCTTTGCTGTGCTGGGGGCCGCGACCGACGTGAAGAATGTTCGCCCAAACGAGGGAGCCTCGATGTCGCCTGTCGCGTCCACGTAGGCCAAGATGACCGAGTCGCCCCAAATCGGCACGAGACTGACCGTCCCGTTGCCCGCGCTGTTGATGGCGCCGCCCGCGACGACTAAATTATCTACGTCAAACACGGCGGCGAGAAAGGCCCGCCATCCGACGTTCCCGGGCTTGCCAAGCCCGACAATTGAAGCGTTCAGCTTCAGCACCTCATAGACATAGAACGGCAAGATCAACGTCTTGGGAATCAGCCCCGTGGCGAGGTAGATTGCTTGCCGCGCCGCGCCGACATCGCCGACCGGATCCGAGTTCGCCTGGTCCCACTTGGTGGAGGGCGATGCCGACGGAACGGACGGACCGATGGCCAGGGCAGAGCACCGAAGATCGTGGTGCCAGGACAAACCGAAATTGGTGCGTCTGGCCGCGCTCCGCTTGGCCCCGTCACCATACCGCGCGAGTTGTTCCTTGGGCACCGCTTCGGACAACCGGTAAGCGTGGCAGTCGAATTGCAGCCCGGCGATTTTGGCCGCGATGCGCGGCACGGACCCGCCAGGCGCGACCGCAACTAGCTCAGGGATGCTCAAGACCGACGCGTCGGTCTCGGCGTGGTAGTGGCCGCTAGCGATCGGCATCTCAGTGAAAGGAAACAGCGCCGGCCCGGCCAGATATTCGGCCGGCGTGCCCGCCGAGCGGCCGATGGCTTGGACTTCGGATGTGGCTGAGGAACGATTAATCATAGTGCGTGGGGTTTTGGTGTCGGTGAATCAAAACTTTGACTCGATGGCCTCAAGTGGGATCCAGGCTTCGCCCGTCCGGGTGACGGCCATGGAGCACCGCCGCAACCGCCCGATCCGGTCGTCGACCGCCCTCACCCGGGGGGCAGCCCCCAAAAGACGGGCTGCCTTGTCACGCTCCAACCCCAAGGCGGAAACCGCTTCCACGGCTTCCGCCGTGAGGGCCTCCTTGAGGGCTTCAAAGCACGGAATAAGCGCCCGGGCCACCTTGGGCGCGAGTTTGCAGGCTCTCTCGGAAAGCTGCTCAAAACGCTGGGCGACTGGGATAAACCGCTCCATTTCTTCAGCCCACAGCTTGCTCGCGGCGGCCAACTCAGGAAGCAACCCCGGGGACTCATCGCGCGCGGCTTGGGTTGCCGCATTCAATCGGTCGGTCATCCGGAGGTTGTTGAGGAACCCCTCACTCCGCCGCACGCGAATGGAGACCTTGCGGAGCAAGGCCTCAATGGGCTTTGCCAATTTGTCCGATGACTGATCGGCTTGTTGGTAGGCCTTAAATACCTCGTCGAATTCGGTCTTCACTGACCGAAGCTCACCGACCAGTTTTTCCGCGTCAGGTGACACGGATAGGGCGACAGGTTTCATTATTTGCATGACAGTGGTTTGGTCTGCGTTTGTGGCTTCTTCTCGGTCCAGATTGGCTCGCCGAGGAATTGTTCAATCAGGGCGCGCGCTTGAGGGCTTTTGTCTTTGCCTGAAGTAAGGTTCGCGATGTAGGCCTGACGGAGGCCAGTGCTGTTCGCGATGTCCTGGTATGACACTCCCTTCGCCTTCATGATCTTACGGACCCGTTTCAGCACGGCGGCGTTCGGGCCGCATCCTGATTTCTGACCCTTGAGTCGGCTCATGTGCGCATTTGTATACGCTGTTTCGTGTATTCAGCAAGAGGAAATTGCGCCTCCGCCACATCTTTGTCTGAATTCCCGAATGCCACCTCAATCGAGCCAGGAAGTTGGAGCCCGCTTAAAGGCGATTCGTGAGGCAGCCGGAATCTCGCAAGAACAGTTCGGCCTATTTCTCAAGCTCTCACGGGATCAAGTGGCCAATTTCGAATCAGGACGAACCCCCCTGCCATTCATCGTCGGTCACAAGTTCTGCTTTATCTATGGCAGCAACCAGCGGTGGCTGGCCACCGGCAAAGCCCCAGAACGCCCGTTCGTTGCACTGCCAAGGGACTTATGGTGCGCTCTTCAGCATTTTGATGACTCACCATTCCAGGAAGTCTACTCCAGCTTCCTGGACGAATACGTCTCCGGCTTCATCAACCTTGGAATCCATAAAGTCATCGAAAACCTCCGGTCCAGCAGACCACCCGAGGATCCATCGATTCTCGAATCGTTTGGAACACCCGCGACCATTCGCCAATCGCTAATTCAGATGATCGATCAGCTTTTGGCAATTCTCCCGTCGGCAATGCTAAACGACGCCTTCAGGTGGGTTGCAAACTCCCTCGCTGATTTCCTGAGTTCAAATGCTAACGCAATCATCGGAGCCCAGCCATTGCTCCCGGGCAGAATGCCAGGCGATCCTATTAGAATGAATAGCTTGACAAGTGAAACTTGTGTTTCTAACCTTCCCGCCGTGATTGATTCATGGTCCACACTGAGAAGTCGCGTCATTGCGCTCACGAGTAAACGCGGCGAAAGGGCAGCTTTGGCTCGTGTGTTCAATGTCACCCCGCAAGCTGTCTCCGAGTGGGTTCGCGGCATCTCCATGCCAAACGCAGACCTAACAATCCGCCTCCTAGCTTGGGTCGCAACGGAGGAAGCCAAAAAAAGACGCCCTGGCAGTGCTGACACACCGCCAGAGCGTAAGACCCCGAAAGGAATCCAATCGAATGAAGTCCCAAAATCGGGGCGGGCAACACGCTCGCCGAAACAGCCAAAGAAATCAACCTCATAGCCCCGCGTCGGGCGAGAGTTCGGATCGCGCCTACCTCGAGGGCATTCTTGGCCATCCGCCAATTATAGGCATGGAACCCTTCCCCGCGCCAATGCCCGGCGTGGCCCGGAGCGGAACTATCACGGCCGCCGAAGCGTTCGACCTGCTGACGATGTCGATCTACGCGTTGGGCGAGCACGCGGCCGCTATCGCGGATTGCATGGGGCCATGGGAACGCGTCGAGTTCCTGGAGGCGGCCTTGATGTCCCGTCAGATTCACGACCATTTTGACCGTGACCGCCAGCCGAGATGGCCGAAGTATCGCTTTGACCTGCCCGGCGTTGCGGGATACATCACCGTAAGCGGTGAGGAACAGCTTCTAAAATTCTCCTGGCTGCTGTATCGGCACGCGGACGCGCTCTTTCGGTCCCTGCAATCCCTCAAACACATGTGCGAGCGGCTCCTGGTGGCGAATGCCGTGGCCCTGGCTGAAGTAATCCTGCGTCGAATCAAGCATCCCGCAGTCGCTGAATGCCCGCCCGTAAACATGTCGAGCATCCAACGGCGGGCCGCCGCGATCTACTCCGACGCTCTGGCCAAAGCGATCTCGCTCAATTGCGCAACCGTGGACGTAATTGAATCTGATCGCGCTTCCGGTGCTCCCGATATCCTGGGAATGGCTTCAGCGGTCGCGACAGCGCGTCGCCCAAGTGAGCAACGCCCGGCGGGCCAAGGAGTGGCAGCATGAGTGCATCAGTCTTGCGAGTGAACTATCGAAAGCTCGCATTGTCGCACTATCCTGCGGTCTGCGCGCACTGTGGGTTTGGCATCGCCGAAGTGTTGGAGGTTTGCCATATCGACAATCAGCGCGCGAACAACGCCCTGGATAACCTCGTGGTGCTCTGCCCGACGTGCCACAAAATGCACGACCTCGATCTCATTTCGAGCGAGACCATCCGGACGATGCGAGATCGCCCGAAAACGGTGAAGTGGGCCAAGCGAATGAAGGACGCAGGCGCAAAGGCCGCTGCCAGTAGAAGGCGCCGGACGCTTGCCCACCGTCGAAAACGGCGGGCGGCCGGATTGAAGGCGGCCGCAACACGGGCGCGGAATCGTGCCCAAGAGAAAGCGAGGCGGCCTTGAAACGTTCCAAGGACTACGCGGCCCAGCTCGTCGCCGAGGCCAACCGCGCCGAGCGTTTGCATGGCGGCTGGGCTGACGCCCACCACGCCTACGGCGTGCTCTGTGAGGAAGTGGACGAACTCTGGGACGCCATCAAGGCCGATGATCTCTCACACGCCCGATTGGAAGCCGTCCAAGTGGGCGCAATGGCGCTCCGATTTCTACGCGAAAGCGAGCGCTGGGAGAACCGGAGGCGGACCCGTTGAACGTGACGTGAGTGTTCCGCACACAGGCCACCTTGTCGCCCGCCTTGATGGCGCGGATTACGTCTTCGACGGCGACCGATGGACGGGTCCCCACCCGGGCACACTGCAAACCCTGAACGCGTTGACGGCCGCGCATCCGAAAACCCATTACGACATCCGCGCCCTGGCCGATCGGCTCCTGGCCAGCGCCGGCCTTAAACAATCCTCCGTCGTCGTTACCTGGAACGGCGACACCTGGCGCCGCGACCTGGAACCCGGCATGATTGATTAAATAGCACTCCGTTGACTCTTGGAATTTGTTCTGCTGTTCTCGGTCCATGAAAGAAAAGGCACTTTTTAAAGAGGCACTTTTTAAGGCGACGACCGATGCGGGACGAGAGTCGATGAAAGCGGTCGTGTTGATCAATGGCAGTGCGGCAATAGCACTGATGGCATTCACCGCCAATGTTGCTCAAAACCCCAAAAATGCACTTGCGCCTCAAGAATTCGCCGGGCCAATCGCAGTGTTCGCGTTGGGTGTTCTGGCGGGGGCGTTAGCCTTCGGTTTTGTCTATCTCGCGCAGTGGAACTATCATCGCAACTACGAGTCGTCTCCGACCGGGGAATCTGGTTTTCTGAAGTCCGGAGATTTCTGGAATCGGATGGCGAAAATCTGTGCAGCGGCCGGCTACCTCACTTTTTTGGGAAGCTCAATTTGGTTCTCATGGATCATATCCCATTGAACCCGTCTGATTAGCGCTGTTCCCCAAGAAGCAGCGAAATTTGAGTTGCGACGACCGGCATGCTTGTTACGGTGAATTCATGAGCGATCAACCGTCTTCAGACAGCCCGTTCAACATTGAACCAGACCAATCCGGGTTTGAACTTTTGGCCAAGCAAAACGGGTTCCGATTTTGGTGGGCGTCAGAGTTGGCGGCGTTACTCGGATACGAGGGTATGTCCTCATTTCGAAAGGCCGTCGAGCGGGCGATGATGGCCTTGACGAGTCTCAATGTTCCCGTGTTCGAGAACATTGTCCAGGAACAGCGTTTACAGGATGGGAAGACAGTCACCGACTACAAGTTGTCGAGATTTGCCTGCTACTTAGCGGCGATGAACGGCGACCCAAAGAAGCCCCAAGTCGCCCAGGCGCAGGCCTATTTCGTTGCTTGGGCGGAGGCGTGCCGCGTCTGCCTTGAAGAAGCTGAGTCGGTTGAGCGAGTTGCGATCCGCGCCGAAATCACGGACCATGAGCGGACACTCAGCGGCACTGCAAAACAGGCTGGCGTCACGGAATATGCCCTCTTTCAAAATGCTGGCTATCGAGGGCTCTACAATATGGACCTCTGGAAAGTGCGCCGCGCCAAAGGAGTGCCCGATAAGCGGAGCCCCCTGGATTTCATGGGGAAGACCGAACTCGCCGCGAATCTCTTTCGCGTGACACAAACTGAGGAGAAAATCCGCGCAGCTGGAATCCGAGGGCAACAATCACTCGAAGCGGCCGCAGAAGATGTCGGACGACGGGTGCGACGGACTATGATCGAGATTAGCGGCCGTAGGCCCGAGGACCTACCGCCAGCTGAAGACATCAAAGCCGTCCACAAGAAGCTCAAGTCTTCTCACCGCGCGCTTCGAAAGCTTGATACGCCGTAGTTTTAAGCGACTTTGGCCGAGCTTGCGATGTTCATGTATCGTTCCTTCACGCGCCTTTTTGTCTCTATTCGCACGGCCGTTGCAACGCCTTTGCACGCCCTTTGCGCCAAGCGATCCGCCCTCAAAATCCACTAGGCAACTTCTGCCGATCCGCCATTTTGGTCAAAAACCACGCCTTCAGTTCGAACGATTAGGGCCAGAGCCAGGTTTTGCAGGTTTGCGCTGTAAGGCTTCAATTCACAGCAGCTTATCGTTGGACATCCAGATCGAACGATTGTCTCCCAGTCCGAACGATTGTGTTTTTCGGCGCGTTCCTTCGTTTCCTTCGTAACCCGTTGTAGTTCCTGCTAGTTCTCGCAAATCCTCGGTATTTCTAGGATCGAACGATTGCACCGACCAGACTCATCATCCAGCGAATGGTGCGCGATAGAGGGTTCGAACCTCTGACCCCTTCCGTGTCAAGGAAGTGCTCTACCACTGAGCTAACCGCGCTTTACCGACGGGCGGGTAAGGTCTCAAATTCCGCACGGATGGCAAGCGTAGAATTCAGCGCGGCGGCCCCAGCTGTAGCGCCGGCGTCTTCGCCGGCCGGTGACGACGCATCCCTGCGTCGTGGGGACGTGTTCGGTTGTCGTGGGTGAGCGGACCAGGCGGCGTGGACGCTGCCTGACCTGCACGCGAGGAGGCGGGCGCTCCGACTGGTGCATCCCGAAGTTGTCGGCCCGGGGCGCGGTTCCCGCCAGCGTGGGATCCGCCGCGGCCGAAAGCGGCCACGCCGCTCGAACTGTTTCCTAAGCGGCCGCCGATTCCAGCCGCTGGGGGCAGAATGCCGCGCTCCGGACATGGGACGAAGTGTCACCGACAACCTGCGGACGCACCGGCTCCGCCGGGCGACTATTTTCAGTATTGAGCGAAAGGGCCATCTCCGTCTTTGCTTCTCCGCATGGTTCATCAACGCACATGCGGTGGGCGGCTTTCGGGGCATCCGCGCTCGCACTGCCCGACATTGGCGCCCGCGGTCGTGGCCGTCTTGGCGGCGGCGCTGGTTGCGCTGGAAACCGGGTGCCGCCGCGAGGCTGGAATCGCTGGCTACCAGGGCTACATGGAGGGGGAATATGTCTACGTGGCGTCGCCGTTCGGCGGTGCGTTGGAAAAGCTGGCGGTGAGTCGCGGGGATCCTGTGCAGCCCGGGAATCCTTTGTTCTCGCTGGATCCCGAGCCGGAGGCCCAGGCCTTGGAGCAGGCGACGGACGAGCTGAAGAGGGCGCAGGCGCAGCTGGCGGATGCAAAGAAAGGCCAGCGGCCGACTGAGATCGCCGCGCTCGAAGCGCAGCTCCGGAGCACCCGGGTGGATCTCGAGCTGGCGGAAAAGCTTCGCCAGCGTCGCGAGAACCTCGCGAGCGGTGACAATCGGGTGATTGCGGTGGAAGAATTGGATCAGAGCCGCTCCCAGGCCGCGTCGTTGCAGGCGCAGGTGGCGCGACTCACGGCCGAACTGGAGACGGCACGATTGGGGGCGCGCGAAGACCAGGTGCGCGCCGCCGAAGCCGCCGTCGAAGCCGCTCAAGCCACCGCGGGCCGCGCGCGTTGGACCGTCTCCCAAAAGAGCCAGGCCAGCGCCGTGCGCGGGGTCGTGCACGACACCCTCTATCGAATCGGCGAGTGGGTCGCGCCCGGCAGCCCCGTCGTCGTGGTTCTTCCGCCCGAAAATGTGAAGGCGCGCTTTTTTGTTCCAGAGGCGGAGTACTCGCGCGCCCAGGTGGGGAAGTCCGTCCAGATCCGTTACGACCAAGCCCCGGCCCCGTTGACGGCGACGATCAGTTACGTGTCCACGCGGCCGGAGTTCACCCCGCCCGTCATCTACAGCCAGCAGACGCGCAGCAAGCTGGTTTACCTGGTGGAGGCGCGCGTCCCCACCAATGCCGCCGCGACGTTGCACCCGGGCCAGCCCATCGAGGTGACCTTCAACCCGTGACCACTGCCCATCCTGCCATGCCCGAAGGCGAGCTCGCCATCGATGTCGAGGGGATCACCAAGCGCTTTGGCGCGCACACGGTGGTCAATGCCATCGGCATGCAGGTCCGCCGGGGCGAGATTTACGGCTTCCTCGGCCCGAACGGCAGCGGCAAGACCACCTTCCTCCGGATATTGTGTGGTTTGTTGCGACCGGATGCTGGGTCTGGCCGATGTCTCGGTTATGACATCCGCGCGGAGTCCGCTGCGATCAAGCGCGAGGTGGGCTACATGACGCAGCGGTTCAGCTATTACGAAGACCTGAATCTCGAGGAGAATCTCGATTTTGTCGCGCGGATTTACGGCGTGCCCAACCGCAAGGTCGTCGTCCGCCAAAGCCTCGAGAAGCTCGGGCTCTATGGCCGTCGCCAGCAGTTGGCCGGGCAGCTTTCCGGTGGGTGGAAGCAGCGCCTCGCGCTGGCGGCATCCCTCATTCACTCGCCGAAGCTCCTGCTGCTCGACGAGCCGACGGCCGGCGTGGATCCGAAGGCGCGGCGCGATTTTTGGGAGGAGATTCACCGGCTGGCGGCCGAGGGCCTCACCGTGTTGATCACAACCCATTACATGGATGAGGCCGAGCGATGTCACCGTCTGGCGTACATCGCGTATGGCCACCTGCTGGCGGGCGGCACGGTGGATGACGTCATTCGCGGGGTGGCCTTGAGCACGTGGGAGGTCACCGGCCCGCACCTGCATGAGGTGGCCGGCCTCTTGCGCAACCTGTCCGGCGTGGAGCAGGTCGTGCCCTTCGGCAACACGCTCCATGTCTCCAGCCGGCACGCCGACCAGCTGCGCGCCGCGCTCCACCAGCTGCCGGCCGGCCGCTACCAGTTCCAGCCGATCGAATCCGGGCTCGAAGACGCCTTCATCAGCCTGATGACCCGATCCGAGGACAACTTCCGATGAACCCGTCGCGCTTCTCGCTTCGGCGGTTCTGGGCGGTGGTGGCCAAGGAATTCATCCAGATGCGACGCGATCGGATGACGTTCGGCATGATGGTCGGCATTCCGCTGATTCAACTGACCCTGTTCGGGTTCGCCATCAATTCCGATCCCCGTCATCTGCCGACGGTCATTGTGAGCGCGGACCACGGCGTCTTCTCCCGCGCGTTGATCAGCGCGCTGCGCGTCAGCACCTACTTCGACATTGTCGGCGAGGCCGCGTCTGAGACGGAAGTCTCGCGCATGCTGGATGAAGGGGAGGTGCAATTCGTCGTGCACGTTCCGGAGGATTTTTCGCGCCGCCTGTTGCGGGGTGAACGCCCCACGTTGCTGGTGCAGGCGGACGCCACCGATCCCGCCGCGACCGGCCCGGCACTGACCGCTCTGGGGTTGCTCACGGATCAGGCGCTGCAGCGGGATTTGGCCGGCCCGCTGGCGCGCTTGCAGGCCCGGCCCGGCCCGGTGGAGGTCATCGTCCAGCGCCGTTACAACGAGGAGGGCATCACCCAGTACAACATCGTGCCCGGCCTGATGGGGGTGGTGCTGACCATGACCATGGTGGTGATCACGGCGCTGGCCATCACGCGGGAGCGAGAGCGCGGGACGATGGAAAACCTGCTGGCGACCCCGGCCCGGCCCACCGAAGTCATGATCGGCAAGATCATCCCGTACATCGTCGTGGGCTACATCCAAACCGGGCTGATTCTGCTTGCTGCCCGGCTGCTCTTCCGTGTGCCCATGATCGGCAGCCTTCTGTTGCTGCTCGGAATTATGCTGATTTTCATCGCGGCCAACCTCGCGGTCGGCATCACTTTTTCCACCATCGCCCGCAACCAGCTGCAGGCGATGCAAATGTCGTTCTTCTTCTTCCTCCCCTCCATTTTGCTGTCGGGTTTCATGTTCCCCTTCCGCGGCATGCCCGTGTGGGCGCAGCACATCGGCTCGATTCTGCCCCTGACCCACTTCCTCCGCCTGGTCCGCGGAATTTTGCTGAAGGGCAACGGCCTGGCCGAAACTCTCCCGCACCTGTGGCCCATGTCGCTCTTCCTCGTCACCGTCATGGCCATCGGAATCAAGCGCTACCGCCAGACGCTGGATTAAGCTTGGCCCGAATGGTTCATGGATGGCCCTTGTTCCTTTCGGACCTGCTCACGGGCCATGAACCGCGGACGGTAGCAGGGCGGGCGCTCCGCCGCCCGCCGGAGGTCCGCACGGCGGCGCGCTGCGGAGAGCGCGCCCTACCGTCCGGTTCATGGGGAGCTGCAACCTTCGTTGTTTCTCCGTCACAGATCGCTGGCGGATATCCTCCGTCGTCACGCCTCGGCCCAAGCTCAAATCCATCTCAGCGGCGATATTCATAGTCTTTAAATGGGCTGCTAACCGGATGTTGCCTCACCACTGTGCGCGGATCGCCCATTGTTTGAGCTTTGGATCCGAGCGATGCTCGCCGAATAGCAATTGGATCGACTTCGATGACTGCCTCGATCCGTGCACGGCCCATGAGTCGTTGGATTGTCCATTGTTGGCGAAACTCTTTCTGGCGCAGCCGCCTGAAGCTGGTCTGCTGCCTGGGCATCCTCCTTCTCCTCGTCGCCTCCGGCATCTCGGACAGCCCGCCGGCGGGTGAACCCGGGCTCGCTGCGGCGGGTGCCTTTCAAATATTGTCCCCTCCGGCCCGTCAGCCCGGCGGCGCCTGGCGGGTCACCTGGTCCAGCGTTGCCGGCCAGACTTACCAGCTGCAGCGCGCGGCGAATGACGAGCTGAAGGGCGTTTCCTGGGTCGATGTGGCCACCGTCACGGCGGCCGGGGCCGCCACGTCTCACGACGATTTTTCCGACGCGCCGCGGCGCTATTATCGGGTGAAGCGCCTGGACGCGACCGCGGCGCAGGCGTTGAGCGCGAGCCCGGATTACTTCGTGCCGATCGCTGGCGGGGGCGCGCCGATCGAGGGCGGGATTTTGGCCCTGGGGGAGTCTGGAGCGCTCGGGCCGTTCGTTTATCGCCCGGGTGGCCGGAGCACGCTCGGCCTCGGCCAGGGTCTTTCGATCCTGTTTCCGGCGGGCGCGCGGCTGTTGACCATCGAGGGGCGCCGGTGGGTGTCGTTCACGGAAGCGGTGGCTCGGTTTGGCCCGAAGGCGCCGTTCCAGCTGCGTGACTCGATGGAGGTCCACGCGGCGGCGGCGCGCCTCCTGCCCGTCGACGATCTCGACCTGAACGGGTTGTTGACGGCGTTTGGCCGGGCTCCGGAGGCGGGTCTGGAGGTGGTGTTGTTCGGCAAATTTTCGCTGCGTTTGCTGGGCGGCAATTTCACTCCCGCCGGCTTGCGCGGAACGCGGGCGGAGCTGATCACCACCGGCCTGCCGTTGCCCCAGGGCGCGAACTCCTATTCCGGGTTTGTCCTCGAGCTGGAGCCGGGTGGCGGCCTGCGGCTGCCCTTCGCGGGCTCGTTTGGCCTGAATGACACCACCGGGCGTGGCGCACGGCTGACCGTGCCGCCCGCGCGTCCGCTCTGGCTGGAGCTGAAAGCCAACGGGGAGATCGCACTCGGCGGACGAGCCGAGCTCGACTTCACGCCCGGCCCGAGATTCTCGGTCGACCTGCTTTTCAACGACCCCAATTACGAGCTCGCCATCACGGCCAAAGGCCTGCGCCTGCCGCTGCTTTCCGCCCTGGCCGGCCAGTTGCCTGGAACGCCCGCCGTGCCGGACTCGACCGACGCCGCCGCGCTGGATTCCGCGGCCGTGCGCCTGCGCCAATTCCAGGCGGGCGTGGCCGGCCTGAATGCCGCGCTGCGCGCCGATACTCCGGCCGACGACACCACCGCCAATCCGCAACCCGTCACCGCCACGCCGGCGCCCTCGGCCGTGCTCGACGCGTGGGGGCATCTGGCGTTGTCGGGCGGGGACGTCGCGGGCGCCGGGCTGAAGTCGAGCCTCACCAACGCAGGCCATGCCGCGAGCTCGGCGCGCGACATCCGGACCATTCTTGAATACTGGGCCAGCTTGCAGCGAATTGACGCTGCCGCCACGCGGGCCGGGCTTCAGCTGGACGCCGAGGCGCAGGCGGAGCTGCGGGCGGCCATCGACGAGGTCGGCGCGGCCATTCTCGCCCGTTCCAAAACGCCCGACGCCGTTTCCTCGATGGACAACATGCTCAAGAGCCTGCGGGCCTTGCTCGAGCTGGAAAAGCTGCGTCAGCAGACGGGGTTCGTGCCGGCGGATGCCGGCGCCACGCCTGCCGATCGTTCGCTTGAAGTGCAGAACGCCATCGGCTCGCTGGTCGACCGCTTCGCCGCGGCCTTCGCCGCGCAGCTGGGCGTGACGCCCGGGCGCTACACGCCGCTTCCCGGCGCGCGCATTGCCGGCCTGGACCGGGGCGAGGTTCGGCAAAACCTGGCGGATTTCGCCGAGCTCATGCGCCTGCGCCAGCAGCTCGGGCTGGCGGAGGACGGCCAGGTGCCCGCGGACGAGACGGCCGGCCAGCTCGCCAGCCGCCTGTGGGAGCTGGTCAGCGTCGATCTGACGGCGGCGGAAGGCGACGCGGATGCGGACGCCTTTGCCGATGCCCTGGCCGATGCGTTGCAGCTGGTCCGGCTGAAGAGCAGCGGCATCGTGCCCAGCCACCCCGACCTCGCGGGGTTGCCGGACGGCACGGCGGTCGAGACGTTCTTTCATCGCTGGCTGTCGGTTTTCCAGGCGGCCCTGGCCCGGCAGATTCCGGCGGCAGCGCCCGTCTTCGCGCCGGCCATTGTCGGCGGCACCATCGCCGGCCAGCACGTGCCCCATCAAGTCGCGCTGGTCCGCGATGGCTTCAAGCCGGCGGGCATGTTCGCCGACTTCGGCTGCGGGGGATCCATCCTGAGCGCCGACTGGGTGCTCACGGCGGCGCACTGTGTGGATTCGCTCGCGGCACCATCGAAGCTCGGCGTGCTGGTCGGCGTGACCAACCTCAACATGGTGGCGGCGATCAACTACCTCGCCGTCGATCGCATCGTGATGCACCCGTTTCACCAGGTCGCGCCGGGCGCCCAGGACTACGACGTCGCGCTGTTGCACCTGGCTGCACCCATCCCGTTTGCCGCGTTGAATGTCGGCACGATCCGGGCGCAGCCGATCCCGCTGTTGGGCGCGGCGGCCGGTGCGCTGGGCCAGCCAGCCGTCGGGGCGCGCGCCTTCGTTTCGGGCTGGGGCGATATCAACGAGGGCGGGCCGCTTAGCGCCGAGCTGCGGTATCTCAACCTCCCGATCACCGGCCTCGGCCTGTGGAGCCCGGATGAGATCAACAGCCGCATGATCCTGGCTGGGGCCACCGAGCCTGTGCCCGGAGGAACCTGCCAGGGCGACAGCGGTGGGGCGCTGGTCGTCGACGGGCGACAGGTCGGCGTTGTCAGCTTCTCCCGCGGCTGTGCGCGCCCGGAATATCCGGGAGTCCATGCGCGGGTCACGGCCTTCCAGCCCTGGATCGAGGCTGAGGCCGGGCTCGCCCCGGCTGACGATTTGCAGAGGCTTCTGCGCGTGCTCGAGATTCACGCGGGCAGCCTCGATTTCTTCGGCCAGTCCGGCGTTTCTCTGGCGAACGTCCCGGCGTTGCGCCTGCCCGCCGATCGGGCCGAGAATCTCCTCGCCCACATCGCGACTCATCTGGCCGGGCAGTCGGGGTCCGACCTGCTCCTGGCGCTTCGCCTCGGCACCACGAGTGCCCACCTCCGGCGCATCCAGAGCGACGTCGACACTCGCTGGTGGGATGGGGACGAGGCGCAGGCCAACCTGTTGCGGTTTGCGCAGGCGGCGGCCACGCGGGTCTCGCAGGACCAGGACAGCTCGGGGTCCGAGCCCGCCATTCAGGCGTTGCTGGATGAAGCCGATCGCCTGAACGAATTCCCCCAGTGGGCGGCGGCCCGGCGGCATTACCTGCAGGCGGCGCGCACGTTGCTCGACGCGGTGCGCACGGCGAGCGAAGGGCTCTTCGCCGAATACGGACAGCGCACGGCCGTGACCCAGGGCGCCGGAGGCGGCGCGGGCCAGGGTGGAGGCAACGGCGCGGGCGCCCCGCCGGTGGCCCCGTCGGACCTGACGCTCCCCGCCGAGCTGCGGGTGCACCGGGTCGCGGGCGCGGCGCGGTATAATCGCGACAGCCGCGTCTTCAGCGCCGCGTTCAGCGGTGAGCTCGAGTTGCCCGGGTTCGGCCTGCGGCTGTCGATCGACAACGCGTCCATCGCGTCCGGCGGGGTGTTTGATCTCAGCGTCCATGGGCAGACCTCGCTCCCGCCGGGCAGCTCGAAAGGCACTCTCACCATTCCCGCCGGCCGGCCCGTGCACCTCGCGTCGACGGTGTCCGGCCAGCTGACCGCGTCCGGCACGGCGCGGCTCGAGCTGGCGAACGGCATGGCGTTCGAGGCCTTCCTGCAAATTGAGGATCCGCTCTACCGCTTCGGGCTCTCCGCCCAGGGCATCCGATTTGACGTCGGCGATCGCCTGAGGGTCATGGTACCCACGCTCCCGGACGGACAGGCCTTCACCGTCGCGGCTGCGCGCGATCTAAACGACTACTTTCGCAGCCTGAGCGCGACCTTGGACGGCGCCGGCGCCGGGGTGGCCGGGATCGCCGGGACGTTGCGGGAGCCGGGACAGCCGCCTGAATTCAACGTGCCCACGGCGGTCATCGACACCGACGCGGTGGAGGCGTGGGCCAACAGCCGCCTGGCGGACGCGCATCTCAACCTGACCCGCGACTACGCGGCCACGCTGGCCTCCGTGAAGGAGAATTTGAAAACCCTCGCGGCCGGCTTGCGCGAACGGCGCGACGAGATCACGCCCGAGGAGCTCGACCAACGACTGCGCGTGCTTGGAAAAATCTGCAGCGCCAACGCCGTGCGGCGTGCCAACGGCCAGAATGCAGAGGCTGACGCGATCGAGGGCGCCCCCGAGTTTGTCGAGTTTCGGCACGAGACCGAGGAGGCCCTCCTCGCCCTGTTGCCGCGGGCTGCGTCGCGGGACGAAGCCGATCAGGACGCGACCCTGCAGCTGGTGGATCGGTATTCCCGGGTGGGCCCCTGCTTCGACGAGAGCGCGCGCCTGCGCATCGTGTCGGCGTTGGAATCCTTCCAATCCTCGCTTTGGACCGCCTTTGCCCAGGCCCACGGCATCAGCACCACCACCGGCCTCGTGGTCGATGAAACCAAGCTGCCGAAGGCGAAAGACTTCGCCGACTACCGCCCCATTTTCCGGCGCCAGATGCAGATGCGGGCCCAGTACCAATCGCTGTCCCTGTCGCAGCCGTCGGACAGCTGGATCCGGCAGGTGGGCCAGACCCTTGCCATGCGCTGGCGCAATCTGGCGCTGGCGGACGCGCGCAGCTTCCAGCCGGAGTTCCAGACCAACTACGCCCACATGGGCTATGTATTCCGCGATCTCGCCTTCGTCTTTTGCGCCGGCCAGGACGGCGGGTTCGACTATCCGTCCGGTCCCATCCCGCAGCTCGAAGGGCCCGACGCCTCATTCAGCTACGAGCAGGAGATTCGGAACACGTTCCTCCGCTGGTTCCAGGCGGAGCGATATGTCGTCGAGACGGAGCGGATGTCGCCCGGCCACGTCGACAAATTCACGACCGAATCCCAGCCGGCACCCGATGTGCGCCCGGAACATATTCGCAACATCGACAGCCTTGTCTGCCGCCTGATCGAGCCGCGCGAGCCGTTCTCAGCCTATGTCCTGGCCACGCTCCCTCCCTCGGTGCAGCAGGATCTCCAGAATTATCGCGCGGGCTCGTATCTCCTCACGTTGTGCGATCTGATGGACCCCGCGTCGTTCGCCAATGTGCTGTCCCGGCCAGGCAACCCGGGCACGGATCGGCTGACGCTCTATTTGTGGAACCGGCTGAGCGGCGCGGCGCAGCAAACGCTGACCCGCGCGGGCGTGGGCGAGTATGTCCTTCGCACGACCTTGCGCGAGGAGCTCAACGCGGTGCTCAAGGGCCCGTCCATCTATGACGCCGCGCGGTTTCAGGGGATCAACCTGACGTCGCGCACGCTCTCGCTGCGCGATCGCAACCCGACCGGCGCGGACCTCATCAAGCTCAACCGCTGGCTGCTCGAGGACGCGTTCCCGTCCCAGGTCGCGCCCACCGTCGATCCCCCTGGATCCATGGGCGAGGCCCTCAAGGTCTCGATCGCCAACGTTTTCTACGAGCTGATGCAACGGAATTCGCTTTACCAGCCTGACCTCTTCGCGGGCATCAAGCTGTCTCCCGAGACGCAGCTGCTGTTGGTGGACACGCCGCCGGACAAGGTCCGGGCCCTGAACCGGCGGCTGCTGGAGGATGTCTATCCCGAGGAGCTGCCGCGGGCCGATGTGCAGGTGCTCAAGACCTACTTTCCGGCGCTCGACCTGATTCGCCGGCCCTCGATGGAGGATTACGAGCAGTGTGGCGTGGATTATTCCGGGGCGAACCAGGCGGAGCGCGACATCATCCAGCTGGCGGACGACGAGTTCATGGACACGCAGCTGACTTCGGCGGAGACGCGCCTGTTGCAGACGGGCACGGCGGGCGATCTGCAGGGCGGGATCAAGCTGTTGAAGGAGCTCATCTGGCTGGCGGGCTGGGCCGAGAAAAAGCAACTTCCGGCGCTGCCGAAAATCAAGGCGGCCATGGGCCGCCTGACGATTGAGTTCACCGCGGCCGCCCAGGCGCGGCGCGCGTGGTGGTACCTGCATGAGTACACGGACATCCTCCTGGAGGCGGCCGACTCGGCGCTGCTGAACGGAGCGACCGCGGCGCAGGCGATGGTGGTGGCGGAGGCGAACAACGCCCTGCGCACCGCGGCGAGCCTGCTCAGCTCGCTGCAGACTTTGCTGCCGGGGCAGCGCCCGCTGGATCTGCCGCTGCCGGGCGCGGTCTACATCAACCGGATCTTCGGCGAGGTGCAGTATCGTCGCGACACCGGGCAGCTCTCGGGCCGCTTCGGAGGGCGGGTGGAGTTTCCGGACCTGCACAACGCTTATTTCGAGATCACGCAGGCGACGCTCAACAGCGATCTGCAATTCTCCATCCAGGCGGCGACAGCCGGCCCGCTGCCGCTCCCGGGGGTGACGCTGGCGGCCGCGATCAACGCCAGCGGCGGGCGCGGGCTGCCGTTGAACTTCACCGGCACCGGCACGGTCACGATCACCAACGGCCCGGTGTTCAACGCGCAGGTCAGCTGGAACGGCGATGAACGCACGCTCGCCTTCAACACCCAGGCGGGAAACCTGCAGTCCCTCCGGTTCACGGACAACCTGGTGCTCTTCGACGCCGGATTTGGCTTCACCGTGAGCGCGGCGGCGCAGTCGGGCGAGCTGCGCGCGAACGGTTCGGCCGGCTTTTTTGCTCGCAGCGCGCTGCCCGACGGGCGTCCCGTCACGCGCACCAATTTCCATCTGTTCGCGGAGAACGTGCGCGCGGCCCTCGCCTACCAGCCGGGGCGCGTCGATCTCACCTTCAGCAACGGCACGCTGCACTTGCCGACGTTTTTTTATCCCTCGAACATGGCGGCGATCTGCGTCGGCGCCGGTCCCGCCACCGGCCCGGCCCTCGCCTTGAATCCGGCCAACCCGGTCCGGGCCACGTTCATCGACGGGTCGCCTCCGTCCGTCGGCTTCTCTGGCGAACTGGACTTCCGGCAGTTCGGCTTCGAGGCGCCCGGCCTGCCCGGGATGGCGGCGGCGCTGTGTCACGCCACGCTCAAGTTCAGCAATCACGAGCTGCCCTATCTCACCAACGTGACCGGCTCGCTCCAGATCCCAATCCCCAAGGCGACGAACTACGTCGATCTGGTGGACGGTGTGATCTCTCTCACCGGCTATCCCAGCGGCCGCCTCGAGCTGCGCAAGGATCTCACCGTGATCGACATCGACGGGTTCAAGATCGTTCTGCTCGGCCAGGGCCACCCCGAATGCCCGGACGGCAGCGGCCTGACCGTCTATCCGTCGAGCGGCTTCGACCAGCCCCCGGCCTTTCAGCTCGACGGCGGCCTGCGCGTGGTCGCGCCGCTCTCCATGCTGACCGGGGAGAACGGGGACGAGGTCTTCGGGATGGCCTGCGGCAGCCTCATGGTGGTGCCCAACCAGCCGCCGGCGCTCGACTTCGAGACCGTGCAGTTCGGCGGCACGTTCCACCTCGGCCCGGGCGGCCCCATCGTTCGCAATGCGCTCCTCTCGCTGGAAGGACTCCAGAACCTGTATCGGATCGATGACACTCACCGCTTCGTCGCGCGCCTGGCCGGCAGCCTGAAGATTCCCAGCGGACCCGAGTTCATGCTGCAGGACGCGCAATTCAGCTTCTTCGATCCCAATCGCCTGCCGAAGTTCACCGTCGCCGGTCTGGGCGTGAACAACCAGGACTTCACGCTCATGAATTATCTGCCGGCGCGGGTGACGCGGGCCGAGCTGCATTTCAAGTCGCCGGGATCCGAGGTGCCCGGGCTGCTCGCGCCCACGAACGTCACGGTCCTGCTCAGCGCCGAGATCAAGTTTCCGGCCACCGGCACGCCGATGCTGGCCGGTGCGGTGGATCGGCTCGAGGTTGAGTTTGCACCGGATGGCATTCCCCACGTGAAGAACCTCGACGGCTTCGAGCTGGGCCTCGCCGCGATGAAGCTGCCGCCCATCCGCGAGCTCGGCGGCCGCATTCGCATCGGCGGGCTCAGCGCCGGCGACCCCGGCCGGGTCTACCTGGTCGGCCGCGTCGGCGGCAGCTACCAGGGCTACACCGTCATCGGCCAGTTCGCCGCCAATCTCTCCGGGCCGATCGGCTATTGCCTCGACGTCAACGCGGGCGCGGCCGGCATTCCCGTCGGCCCGACGGGCATCCTCATCACCGGCGCGTCCGGCGGCGAGTCGTTCATCAACAGCAATGGCGATCCTTGCGAGTTCACGACCTACTTCACCCGCGATGCGAACGGCAACCTCGTCGGCCCCTCGTCGCCGGCGCCGCCCGGGCTCGGCATGACCTGGGAGGCGTTCCGGGACGTGGTCCAGCGGATCGAGGCGCAAGCCCAGGTGTTTGCCGATCAAGTCGGCGATGGCCTCGGCCTCGCCTCTGCCGCCGCGCCCGGGGCGGGTGCGGCCGGCGGGACCGGCGGGGCCCCGGGAAATTCGGATCCGGCGTTCGCGCCCGCCGATCAGGGCTCCACCGCCGGCCTGCCGTGCCCGGGCGGCTGCCCGCCGGCGACGGTGAACATCTTCTGCCAGCCCCACCCTGATCAGGCGCAGTATCCCGGAAAGATCATCGCGAAGTTCAGCTCCATCGACGAGGCGACGCTCAATCAGATCGGGATCACCCGCGACAACATCGGGGCCCTCGGCGCCAATGTCTCGGCCATCGCCGGCCAGGCCGCGCACGCGGTGCGGACGAAGGTCCAGCAGCTCACCCCGCCGCCCGATCCGGCCCTGCTCGGGCCCGAGACCGCCGCCGCGCTCGGCAATGTCATCGCATCCGCCCTGAACACGCTCGAGCTGACCTTCTCCAATGTCTGCCGCCAGTCGCTCGGCTCGCCGCAGTTCGGGGAGTCCACGTATGACGTCGTCCGCCGGCTCGCCTACGAGGGGTTGCCCTGCGCCGACGTGACGATGACCGTCGCCGGCAACGTCAGCTACGCGGGCATCTCGTCGTTGGCCTACATCTCCGGCAAGGGTGTGCTCAGCACCGCCGGCGCCGGCGGGGTCATCGGCACGGTCTACGTGATGGGCGTGCCGCTCGGCCAGGCCCGGGTGTTCATCGCGGCCACGGACGACAAGGGGGATCCGAATCCGTCGATCTGCGGCGAGGCGCTGGTGGGCTTCGGGCCGGTCGAGCTCGGCACAGTCAAGGTTTCCTACGCGTGCCCGGGGTGTGTGACGGGCGTGCTCGGGGGCATCCCGGAGATGTTGGGCGCGCTGTCCGACCCGTTGCTGCAACGCCTCGCCAGCCGGGTGCAAACGAACGCCGCGCTGCCCGCGCTGCCGCGGGCCCAGCTGATCAGCGCGCTGCTCGCGCTGCCCCCCACGCAGCAGCTCGGCATCTTTGCCGAGCTCGCCAACACGCCCATCAGCCAGCTGCCCGCCAACCTCCCGCAGATCTTCTTCCAGGGCATCAACGATGTCTGGGGCTCTGTCCAGCCCCAGTTCGTTGCCTGCGGCGACGTCACGCCAAAGATCTTCGGGTTCCCCCTGGGATCGTCGCTGGTCGAGGCCCGGATGTTTGCGACAAAGACCGAGGTCGCCGGTTCGTTTGGCTTTTCGCCGTCGTATTTGTTCTCGGGGATCCTGCCGATCCTGCCGGGCAGCGACACGGCATCGTTGTCCTTCTCCTACCAGACGCCGGATCCGCTGGCGTTTTTGTTTGGGGGGCTCGGGGGCAACTTTGCGCCGGATCGGATCGCGGCCTTCACCCAGTCGGCCATCGACTCCATGCTGCAGAACTCGGCGTTTGCGGTGTCGTATGAGATTCATCCGCTCGGCCTGTCGATGGCGTCGGCGGCCGGGCGCGTGATCCTGCCGGACCTGACCACCCATCCGGTGCTGCCGTGGCGGAACTGGGTTCGCCCGGAGGATCGCGGCGTGGCCAACCTCCCGTCGCGCCACGACCTCCTGCTCGCCGCCCTCGCGTCGAACAAGCTGGGCGACGCGGTGAACTGGCGGGGTACGACCAATGACCTGTCGACGATCTATCCCACCGGCTCGCCCGAGCGCGCGGCGCTGGCGGGGATGAGCCTGTCGAAGGATTACTTCCCGCACGGCGGCGTACTCGGGGCCGCGCGGGTCACGCTGCCCGCGGTGCTCACGGAGCGCCCGCCGCTGGACAAGTTCAACACGGTGCTCAACGCGCAGGCTGTGCCGATCGATCGCGTGACGACCGCCATCGATCTCATCCAGAACTACGTGCTCCGCTTCAACACGAATGGCGCGCTCGGGTTTTATCTGCCGGCGCCGAACCCGCCCGCCTTCTACGACGCCAGCGGGCAGCTCGCCGGCCAGGCCCAGCTCCAGGCCATCGCCAGCGCGAGCAAACCCCAGGACATCCTCGCGTCAATCAAATCGTTCAACGTGGCCAACCTCCAACTCGGCCGGCTCTACCCCATGGAGCAGTCGTTCCTTCGCGGTTATCTCGACGGCCAGCTGCTGGGCGTGCCGATCCTCCGGGCGGACGCCGTGGGCCTGCCGGCCGACGCGGGACGCAGCGAGGCCTTTCTGTCGATCACCTCGAGCATCCCCGACGGCTCCTGGCTGAAGCAGTTCATCCCGCAGGCGTCGCTCATCTTCGACGCGCGCGGAGTGCCCCCGGCCCCGCTCGAGCAGCGCTTCCGCGCCCTGCTGGCGGAACTGATCGCGGCCCGGGACACCAATGCCTCCGCCGCCGCGATGCGCGCGCTGGCCGATCGCGCGCTGGCGGCGCTGACGGGCGACCTGCCGAGGATGCGTTTGACGGCGGACTTGCAGGCGGGCCTGCAGATGCCCGCGCCGGTGTCGGATCTGCTCGCGTTCAACGGCACCGCGCGGCTGCATGGGTTCTCGCCTCGCTATGAGCCGAATTACAACCCCGCGGACACCGGCCCGCTGGCCCAGGTCCGGCGGGAGGGCGGCCTGGCGTTTCAAGGCAATCTTCGCGTCAAGGCGGGTGGGGTCACGCTTGTCGACATTGCCAACGCCGAGATGTCCGCCGTGCCGCGCGACACTGGCCTGCCCGCGCTCGCCGCGCGCTTGAACGCGCCGGTCGTGCCGTTCGACGTCCTGACGTTCCGCGATGTCCTCATCGATTTTGCCAACGAGCCGTCGTTGCACCTCACGCTGGCCGGCCGGGTGGATCCGCTGGCCATCGGCACCTTCCAGATCGCGCCCGGCGCCGGCTCGCTCTTCAACGGCCGCCTCGATGTCGCGCGCAGCGCCCAGGGCGTGGTCAGCGTCGCTGCCGCGCTCGGCCCGGCCCAGTTGACGCTGCCGTCGCTCATCGCCGGGACGGACACGATCGTGGTCGAGGGGGAGAATCCCGGCGATCCGTTCACTTTTTCGACCGCCGGCCCGTGGCAGGCAAAGCTGACCGTCTCCAACCAACTGAAGCTGGGCGCGGGCGGCATCGACGTGGTGCGCTTCTCCAACGCGAATTTTGCGAGCGCGCGACTTTACGGGACGAACGGGCTGACGGACGCCTCGATGGAGCTGGCGCTGCGGCCGAACCTCAACGTCGTGCTCTTTCCGGGCCAGGCCTTCGAGCGAACGGTGACGCTCTCGCCCGCCGGGGGGCTGCTGCGCATCAGCCGGGACGGAACCTTCGAGCTCCTGGGCACGCTCGGCGGCAGCCTTGCGCTCTCGGGCCTGCCGATCACCGGCGTGAGCGCCGGCGCCGCGCTGCGCCTGACTCAGGACGGGCTCACGTTAACCGCAACGGCCGGACAGTTCACCGGAGGCGCGCTGACCGGCGTCCCGGGCAACCAGGCGAGCGGCTCGATTGTCTTTGGCCGTGACGGCAGCGTGGCGTTGAACGGCGTGGTGACCGTCAATCCATTTGCCGCCGGCCAGTTCACGGTGGAGTCGTTGACCGGCGGGGGGACGCCGATCTCGGCACGGATCGACGGCAGCGGGCTGGTGTTGTCCGGCGCCCGCCTGACTTACCGCGGCGCCGCCTTTGCGGTGCTGCCCGAGATCACGGTGCAGAACAACGGAAATTTCACGGTCACCGTGGGCTCGCCGGTGCCGATCAGCGTCGGCCTCGGCCAGTTCTCGCTGAACAACGTGGTCTTCACCCTCCAGCGCACCGCGGGCGTGATGGCCGTCCCGAGCTTTGCCGGCACCCTGTCCATTCCGCGCCTGAACCGGGCGGCCCGCGTTAGCGGCGCGCTCAACGCCAACGGGACCTACTCGCTCACCGGATCGCTTTCAACGGCCACCGCCCTGGCCGGGCTGCCCGTCGCGACGCTGGCGGCCAATGCCAGTGTCACGCTGGCCGACACCGGCCTGACCGTGACCGGCCGCGTGAGCGGCGGGACGTTGACGCAGTTCACCGGGCTCAGCAGCGCGTCGGTCCGGCTGGCCATCACGCCGTCGGCGATCACGTTGTCCGGCGTCCTGACGGCCGCGCCGCTGGCGGCGGGCGCGATCTCGGTTGAGGCGCCCGGCGGCGGGGATATCGCGCTGCACCTGGCCAACACGGCGATCACGCTTTCGAACATCCAGGTGCGGGTGGCGTCGGCCTTGTCGGCGCCGCTGTCGCTGCCGGCGTTTCCGATGGCGGCCGACGGCTCGTTCTCGATCACCACCACGCCGATCGCCGCGGACAGCGCCCGCACCCTTGCGGGCTTCTCGGTCCGGGTGGGGACGTTCACGCTGAAGCGCCAGGGCGGCGTGACCTCGTTCGGCCCGTTTGCGGCCACCTTGAGCGTGTCGGGCTTCGCGCAGACGCTGGGCGGATCGATCGACAGCGCGGGCCAGGTGACGCTCGATTACACGGGCGCGCTCGGGTTGTCCGGAGGCTGGTCGCTGGCGAACGGCGAGCTGCACTTGCGCAACACCGGGTTGCTCGCGCGCGGCACCGTGTCGGTGGCCGGGCTCGGCGCGCTGACCGTCGATGGGAGCATCTTCAACGATGGTGGGTTCAGCTTGTCGCAGACCCTGGCGGCGCAGGACTTCTATGGCTTCCCCGCGTTGAACGCCAATTACGTGTTGTCCGGCAGTCCAACCACCATCGGCAGCCTCGCGGTTGGGTTGCAGCTGAACCTGCCGAACCTGACGACGGCGCGCTTCGCGGGCGCGCTGGGGGCCGGCGGGACGTTTTCGCTGCAGGCGCTGGATCAGGTTTTGGCGGTGGGCGGCTACGGGATGACGGATGTCGATCTAACGCTGGGCAAGCCCGGCGCGGCGGCGGCAGTGTTGAACGCGGCGGGCACGCTGAACCTTCCCGGGTTTGGCGGGCCGATCAACCAACGCCTGTCCGGGACGATCAACGCCTCGGGCACGCCGAACTTGAACTGGGGCGGAACGCTCGCTCTGGGCGGGTTCAACCTGGGCGGCGGGACTCTGGTCATGAACGCCGGCGGGTTGGCGGCGCACGGCACGCTCGGCGTGTCGGGCCTTGGCACGCTGACGTTCGACGGCGAGATCCAGCCCAGCGGGGCGTTCTCGCTTTCGCAAAGCCTGGCGAGCCAGGGTTTTTACGGGTTCCCGGCGCAGAACGTGGTCCATACGTTCGCGGCGGTGCCGGGCGGGTCCGCCACAATCGCCACGCGGTTTTCCGTGAACTTTGGAGAGATTGCCTCGCTGACGTTCGACGGGTCGCTCAGCACGAGCGGGGCGGCCGTGCTCCACGCCGGGGCGTTGAATTGGACCCTGGCAAGCTACGGCGTGCGCAACCTGTCCCTGCTGCTGTCGAATGCCGCCGGCTTCAGCTCGGCCACCCTCGCCGCGGCCGCGGATCTGAGCGTGCCCGGGTTCAACCAGCATCTGAGCGGACGCTTCACCACCGGGGGCGGAGTCGAGCTGGACTGGAGCGGCTCGCTGACGCTGGGCCACTTCAACGCGGGCAACGGCTACCTGCACCTGCGCGGCACCGGCCTGACGGCGGGCGGCAGCTTCGACGTGGTGGTCGCCGGGCGCAACCTGGGCAGCGTGCCGTTCCGGGGGAGCGTCAACTTCGCCGGCGCCTACAACCTGCTGGTGGATGGCAGTTGGAATTTGGCGAACTTCATCGGGACCGACTCGGGCAACAACCTGTTCAGCTCGCTGGGCAACGCCGTGTCCGGCGCGACGCTGGCGCTGTCGGCCGCCGGCATCACCGGGAATGACACCTTGCGCTACGGCGGAGTGGACGTCCCCATCAACATCAGCGGATGCACGCCCTCTGGCATCACGTTTTCCGGCAGCAAGTCCGGCTCCACCGGCTGGCTGCCTTCGAGCTGCTTGGGCTGCGTCCGCGTCAACGGGGAGTGGAAGGTGGCGATCGACGCCAAGAACAGCAACGGTGGCTTCAGCGCGGCGCTTTCCGGCCGCGGACGCGCGGACACGTTCCCCAGCGAGACGGACATCGACCTGTCCGGCGGGATATCCAGCGACGGCAAGGCTCGCGTCAATTTCGGCTTGGGCACCTTTTTCGGTGCGTGCGTCGAGTTTAACTTCTGGTCGAACCCCCCCAGCGCGGGCGGGTGTCCACCTTGAACATGAGCCCCACCCGTTTTCAGCCTGATGTCGATCGGAGGTTGTCTATGAAGTCATCCCAACGTTGTCCGCAGGATCCGCCCCGCCGCGGGCGGCGCATGCCCTGGTGGCGCCCCGCGGGTCTTGTCGGAGCGCTCTCGTTGTTCGGGTTGGCCCGGGTCGGCGCCCAGCCAACGGCGTTCACCTACCAGGGGCAGCTCAGCGAACACGGCGCGCCGGCCACCGGGATTTACGACATGCGCTTCGTGCTGCGGGATGCTGCGACGGGCGGCAACGCGGTTCCGGGCACGCCCACACCCATCGGCCTGATCGGCGTGACCAACGGGCTGTTCTCGGTCTCGCTCGACTTCGGGGCCGGCGCCTTTAACGGCTCCGCCCGCTGGCTGGAAATCGGGGTGCGCACCAATGGCAGCCTCCAGGCCTACACCGTCCTCGCGCCGCGGGCCGCGTTGTTGTCCGTGCCCTATGCCGCGCTGGCGGGCTCGGCGGGCAGCTTTGCCGGCAATGTCGCCGACAGCCAGCTCTCGGCCAACATCGCCCGGCTGAACGCGGCGCAAGCCTTCACCGGCCCGGTGAGTTTCAACCCGGCCAGCGGCCCGCCGTTCGCCGTCGCCACCACGAACCGGGTCACCGGGCTCAACTCCGACCTGCTCGATGGCTTCAGCGCCGGCGCGTTCTGGAACATCGGCGGCAATCTCGGGACGGTTCCGGGAAACTTTCTCGGCACGCTCGACAGCCAGCCGCTCGTGTTGCGCGTGAACAACTCTTCGGCCCTCCGGCTCGAGCCCAATGCCACCAGCCCGAACATCATCGCCGGCCACCCGGCGAACGTCGCCACTCCGGGAGTCGCCGGAGCTGTCATCGGCGGGGGCGGCGCGGCCAGCGCCAGCAACCTGGTGGCCGCGGCGCACGGGACCATCGCCGGCGGGCGCGCCAATCGCGTGCTCGCAGGCGCCATCTACGGCGCCGTCGGCGGCGGCGACAGCAACGCCGTCGCGGGCGCGCAGGGCGTCGTGAGCGGCGGCTGGAACAACCAGGCCAACGCCCAGTTCGCCGCGGTGCTCGGAGGTGCGACCAATCTGGCCTCGGGCGCGGGCGGGGCCGTCGGCGGGGGCTCGCAGAACGTCGCGTCCGGCTTTCGATCCACGGTCGCGGGTGGCGCGAACAACAGCGCGGCGGGCGCCTTTGCGGCCGTGGCGGGTGGACGCCTCAATGTCGCCTCGGGCGCGGCTGCGACGGTGGCGGGCGGCTTCTCGAATGTCGCCTCAAACGACTACGCGGCGGTGGCTGGCGGCTTTGGCAATGTGGCGGGCGGCTCCTACAGCTGGGCGGGCGGTTATTCGGCCCTCGCTCTCCACAGCGGCAGCTTCGTGTGGTCGGACTCGTCTTCGTTCGGCGCCATGGCCACCACCGGCGACAACCAATTCCTCATTCGTGCCAGCGGAGGTGTCGGCCTTGGCGCGGCGCCGGTCGACGCGATGCTCGACGTCCACGGCGACGTGCGCTTGAACGACTACGACGTCTTTCTGCGGGGTGGCACCGATCGCAATCACGGGATTGGCTGGTATGGCAGCGCCAAGCCGTTTGCCGGCTTGAGCGTCGATGGCCCGGTGGTCTACGGCTGGTCGGGCGGCGCCCTCGGCACAACGTCGGGCGGCGCGCGCGCGGCGTTGCAGTGGACGGCGGCCGGCTACGTCGGCCTCGGGCTCACGCCCGCCGTCCGGCTGCACCTCACGGACAGCGCGCAGACCGTGGCGCTGTTCGAGGGCTCGAATGCCGGCGGCACGTGGCTGAGCCTCGATAACACCGCTGGCGGCCGCCGCTGGAGCCTGATTTCGACCGGGCCGGCCAACGGCGAGACCGCCGGCCAGCTGCTGTTTTTTGCCGGCGGGGCCGGCGGAACCAAGGTCACGTTTCGGGACACCGGCAACGTCGGCATCGGCACCGTCGCTCCCGGCGAGCGGCTCGAGGTTTACGGGCCCGATGCAACCCTGCGCCTCCGGAACCAGAACGACTCCATCGGCGGGTTCATCGGCAACACCTACGGCAGCGTCCAGCTCGGGCTCTACAACCCCTCCGCCGCGGCCGTCAATTCGATCGCGGCCGGTGCCAAGCGGACGCTTTTCGGATACGACAGCACGGGCAAGGTGGGCTCGATGGTGAACAACTATTTCTCGCCGTCGTTCCGCAACCTGCTCGACGACGGCGCTGGCAACGTCAGTGTGAGCTCCGGGGGCGCGCTCAATTTCGGATCCACCACGCGCCAGATGCTGAACCTCTGGAATTCCTCCTACGGCATCGGGGTGCAGCCCAACACCCTCTATCTCCGGACAGACAACAACTTCGCCTGGTACCGCGGCGGCGCCCACGCCGAGAACACCTACGACTCCGGCGGAGGCACGACGATGATGCGCCTCGACGGCAGCGGCCTCACGGTCAACGGCACGTTCTTCAGCTCCAGCGATCGCCACCGCAAGGAGAACTTCCGCACCGTCAAGGCGCACGACGTGCTGGACCGCCTCGCGGCCCTCCCGATCCAAAAGTGGAACTACAAGGACGACGCCGGCGTGGACCACATCGGGCCTATGGCGCAGGACTTTTACGCCGCCTTCGGCCTCGGCGTCGACGATGAGCGCATCTCGATGGTCGACGCCGATGGAGTCGCGCTCGCCGCCATCCAGGGTTTGCTTGACCTGATGAAGGAGCGGGACGCGGCCATCGCCAGCCTGCGCCGCGACAACGAGGCGCTGCAAAAACGGCTGGCTGCGATCGAGCAGGCCGTGGCCGCGCTGGCCCCACGCCGCTAAAGCAGAAAGAGAACATGGCCGGTAGCCCCGCATCGCGGGACGCCGTCACTGCGGACCGCCGTGCGGACTCCCGGCGGGCGGCGGAGCGCCCGCCCTACCTGCGTCCGTTCATGCCCGGTGAGCAGGTCCGAAAGGTAGGGCCCGCTCTCCGCAGCGGGCCGTCCGGGGCGGACTTCAATGCGGACTGCCGGCCGGCGCGGAGCGCCAGCCCCACCTGACGTGCTCCGATTCATGGCCCCAACTCACGTCCATTTGGGAGGTCTCGCCTGGCCATGAACTTTTCGGGCTGAGCCCGAAGCCCCGGCCGTACCCGGAACAAGGTCAGGGCGCCAGGCCCTGGATTCGGAAAAATCGCCGCGGCGCCGACCCGCGCGGGATCGAGAGCGACACCGTCGGTCCGGTGGCCGTCAGCTCGGTCAGGGCCGTCCAGCCCGCGGTGCCCAGATCGTCCTTGAACTCGAGGCGATACGTCTTCCCGATTTCCGCAGTCCACGAAAGGATCAGATCCCCATTCGGCGCGAGCCCGGCCGTCACGATTCGAATCTCCGCCGGCGGCTGGGTCGCGAGGACGTTCGCGGCTCGCGGCGTCGGGGTGGTCATGGAGAAGATGCTGGCGCTGCCGTCGGGCCAGCGGCCCTGGCTCACGTTGTTCGTTTGCGGGCCGAACGTCACGGCGTCGACCACGGTGCCGTCCGGGGCGAAAAGCCCGATGGCCTCGCCGCCCTGGCTGAGCTTGAAGCCGGCGTGCAACGCATTGGGATCGGTGCCATTGCGGGCCGTGTCTTCATCCGCCCAGATGAAGAGAAAGCTCCGGGCGGGGATGACCGTCCCGGCGGGCAGGTTCCAACGTCCGCCCGGGCCGGTCAGGCGATCCGAGAGCGAGTAGCCGGAGAGATCCGCGGGCGCAGAGCCGGCGTTGTAGAGCTCGATCCAGTCGTCAAAGACGCCGTCGGTCGGGTCCAGCACGAAGCTGGCGTTGGCGGCCATCCATTCGTTGATGACCACGTTGACGGGCGGCGCGGCGGGGTTGTTCCCGGCGCCGGGAGTGGGCTGGATGAACGTTGCGCGCGGGCCGGGTTCGCCGTCGGGATAGAAGCCGATGGAGCGGTCCGGGGAGGCGAGGCGGTAGTTGACGTAATCGAGCACGGTCGGGGCGCCGCGGAAGGGGAGCACGAGCGCGAGCGAGCCGTTGGTGGGGGACGCCCGGAAACTGGCGTGCCAGGCGTTGCCGCTGGTCTCGCCGGGCTCGCCGTCGAGCCAGATGAGGCGGAACTGACCTGGCTCGAGGCTGGCGCCGGCCGGGAACGCCCAACGCGTCAGGTTGGTGTAGTTGTCCGTGAGAGACCAGCCGACCAGGCTGACGGTGTTGGAGCCGGCGTTATAGATTTCCACCCACGGATCGCGATCGCCGGCGTTGTCCGTCAGGCCGGTGAGATTGTTGGGGAGCAGCTCATTGATCCAGACGGTCGGGATTGCGGGCAGGGCCGCGGTGTCGACGTTGTTGGAGCCCGGCGTGGGATTCAATACGGCGGGCGCCAGCAGCGGAGCCGGCAGCGAGAACGGCGGGAGGATCTGCACCTGCGTGTTGGTGGAGGACTGGAACGCCGTGCCCGGAAACGTGCGCGCGTTGAGCGTCTGGGCGTTGGCCGTCGAGTAGAACCAGTAGCTCAGGGTGTAGGGCGTGTTCGTGGTCGACGGGCTGGGGATGGTCTGACGAACGAGCGACGTCTGGCCGAAATTGCCGGAGGCGATCACATGCAGGCTGGCCTGCCCGGAGTGGCTGAGCTCCGTGCTGACGACTGTGTTACTGTAATTGCCGAGCGCGGCCCACGCCGGCCCGAGCGGGCTCTCGAAATCCCCATTCTGCAGGAGGTTTTCGCCGACGCCCGGAACCGTGCCGGCGACGAGCGTCACGTCGTCGATGTAAACGTCTCCCGCGGCGCCGAGGTAGAACCAGAAGTTGAGGGGCGCGTTGGTCGAGAGCACGCTGGTGAAGATGACCCGCCGCCAGCCGGCGTTGGTCGCGCCGGGGAAATCGATGGGCAGACCATATTCCGGTGGCCGGTAGAACGTCGACCAGTTTAAGGACCGGCGGTTGTCCTGCGCAGCGTCGATCAGCTGAATCGATGACGCTGTGGCGATATTGTTCGTGCCCCGCGGCCATGGCAGGTCGGCGTCATAGCGGACCGTGTCGATGATCTGATCCTGCTCCGGCGTCACGCCGGGCTTGATCAGCGACAGCGTTTCGCCGTCGTCGTCAAGTTGCCCGTCATATTCGCCGGCGACGGGAATGGCCCAGCCATACGCGTTGCCGAAGGCCGTGCGGTCCCGGCAAACCACGAGGTAGCCACCACTGGCGATGAGCGTGCCGGCGGGGAACGTGAAGCCGACGCCGTTCAGCCGCCAGCCGGACAGATCAAACGCCGTTGTCGTCGAGGTGTTCAGGATCTCCACAAATTCCGCGTCCGGTTCCAGCGGATGGTAAAGGATCTCGTTGATGACCAGGTGACCCTCGGGCGTGTCGCCGGGCGCGGTCGACGTGATGGTGAGTTGGCGGGTGAGACCGGGGAGCGCGACGCCCGCGTTATCGTAGGCGTCGAGCTGCAGAGAGGTTGCTCCCGGATCCAGGAGCAGGCGCATGGTCCAGTTGGAGACGGTGGTCCAGGTGACGGCGTAGTCGGATCCGTTGACCCGGATGCCCTTGACGCCGATCGGGGCGGTGCCGGCCAGGGTTAGAAAATTCGTCGCCACGGTGAAATCGTTGCCGCCGTTGTTCGTGATCGCGAACGGCGCGCCGAGCGTGGCCAGCTGGCCCGCCAGATACGTGCGTCGTTGATTGAACCACGTTTTCACGGCGGTCGGCGCGACCAGGGCCTGGCCGTCGCACTGCGTGATGCCGTTGGCCAGAAGCGAGGCATACTTGGCGTCCATGGCTGCTTCATATCTGGCGGGTATGAACGCGTTGTTCACCGCTTTCTCCACCGCGCGGAAATAGGCGCGACGGAACGGCGGCTGCGCGTACAGCCGCGTGATCGCCGGGTCGTCGCAGACAAACAGCTGCCCGCTGCTCGCGCCCGGATTGGGCGGATAACTCCCCGCGGCCACCAACATCAACCAATCCAGATCGAACATGTAAAGCTGGGCCCGTCCGTTCTTTGGGAAATACATGTACATGTTCTTGCCGATGTCGTGCCCCCAGCTGTCGAAGTTGTTGATGATGTGTTCGGCGGCGAAGATGCCCATCCATTCCTCGACGTCGGCCAGGGCTTCGGTGTGCGCCGTGTAGGGCTCGGGTCCGGGGGCGTTCAGCGCATCCGCCATGGCGAACACGCTGGTGTAATCGTTGGCGCTCGCGAACGATCGCTTGAGCCAATACCAGCGGTATTTCTCGGTCTTCTTTTTCCGGCCGCCGTTGACCAGGTCGGGCGTGGTGTAAAGCAGAAGCTGCGGCTCCGGATCCGCAATCAGGCTGCCGGTATCATTGAACTCGAAGGCGCGATCGATGCGGAAGAAGTCGCCTGCGTCGTCGCCCGGCGACCATTGCTTGAGGAAATCGCTGCCCGGTTGCAAGGCGGCTTCGAAAACGCCCCCGCGCTGCAGGTCGGTGACCCCGTTGACCGTGAGACGAATGAAATAACGATGGCTGAAGGGCACGTTCATCCGCTCGGCGATCCAATACGCCATCTGCTCCTGGATGGCCGTGTTCTCGTTGCCGTGGCCCCCGGGCCAGTCGAGATTCAGCCCGGTGTCGCCGAGGAACGACTCGTCAGGCGGGAACTCGATCGCATAGCCACAGCGCCCGGCGATCGGGGTCGAGAAACCCGGCGCGATGTAGGGGCTGCCGGCGAAGGACGCACCCGCGTTGTAGATCACCCGATGGTTGCCCAACACGAAAGTCACGTCGTTAAGCGTGTTGTTCAGATTGTTGCGCGCATCCCAGGTGTTGAAGGTGGCCTGGGTCATCCAGAGACGATACGACGGAAAATTGCCGGCCGGCACGGTCTCGCCGAAGCGGACCAGGCATTCCCGGGTGGGGGCGTTGTCGGGAAAGGTCGCGCTCGCGCCCGGGCTGAACCCGTCGGTCGCCTGGACCCGGAACGCCACCAGTGTTCCCGCCGGCTGTCCGGGCAGCTGCGCGCTGTAGAGGCCGTCGCCCGCCACGGCGTCGCCGCCGCTTCCGTCGTCGACCATGGCCACGGCGGAGAGCGCGGTCGCGGGATCAAGCCGGTAAAGCAACTGGACGGCAGCAACGCCGTCCGGATCGTTCACCCGCGCCGTGACGACCACGGGTTCGTTCGCGGCCGGCACCGGAGGATTGTGGGTGACGGCGAAGATGGCGGGCGGGGCATTGTCGACCGCGCGGCTGTTGCGGGCGCCGGGTGTGCCGAGGTTCATCGGGAGATCCATCGTCGCGGCCGCTTCAAGCCAGTTGCCACGCAGGCGGAAGAGGACCTCCGGATGGCCCCGCAGCCAGCGCACCCGCGCGCGGATGATGTTGGTGGATCCCGCCGCCGGGGCCGCGGTGAGCGACGTGCGAATCCGGTTTACCTGGTTATCGCCGCGGTCAGCCGCGCGCACGCGATACGAACGCGAGCTGGCAAAGCCTTCGCCCGCCTCCAATCCCGACGCCTCCAGCGTGCCCTCTGCCGTCCAGCCGACGGACCCGCTCTCGAAGCTTGAGTTGGCGACGAGATTGACGCCGGCCGCCGTCCGGACTTCGACATCGTCGATTAGACACTCGCCAGGCCCCTGCAGCAGGACCTGCAGTTGATCGGCCGCGGAGGTGCCGTTATCCAAAACCCCGCGCGCCTCGACGGTGGACCAGCGGCCCTTGGAGGTCTCGTCGCTGTCCGCCCAGTTCGCAGCCAGGCGGTTGTCGCTTCGGGGGTCGATTAATTCCAGGCTGCTCCCGCCGCCATCGGACCAGCGGCCCCACCGCCCGCCGTCGCGATACGTGACCTCGTCCATGACCACGTAGCTCACGTTGGTCGTGATCACGTTGTTGTTGGTGACATACGATAGATCGGGCCGGGCGAGGGCGATGCGTTCACCGCCGTTGGCGAGCGTGCCGTTGTAGTCACCCACGGTGTTGTTGGCGCTGAGGTTGGGGTGACGCGCGAGCAAACGCGCAGCGTTATGGGCGATGACAAGATAGCCACTCGGCGGCACGGACGTCTGAGCCGGCAGCGTAAAGGTCACCCCGTCCTGCAGGCGCCAACCGCTGAGGTCAACCGCGCTGGCACCGCGGTTGTAAAGCTCGATGAATTCATCGTCGCTGTTGCCGGAGATCGGGTTGTAGAGGATCTCGTTGATGACCACGTCGCGCAGCCATGGCCCGCGATTGCGCGACCCGGGCGTGGGCGCGGCCAGTTTGCTGAACGTCGGCGCGCCATCCGGGGATCGGCCGGACGAGACGCCGCTGGCCTGGGCCTCGAAGCGCACGGCGTCGAGGACACGCGTGCCACTGGCGTTGCGGAAGTAGATGCGTTCGCCGGCCGAGCTGAGCGAGAAGCCGAGCTGGGATTCGTTGAAAGCGATGAAGCCGCGGGCGGGCAGGATTGTTCCGGGCGGGACGGTGAACTTGTTTGTGTTGCGCGCATCGCTGAGGAAGCAGCCAGAAAGGTCCACGGATTGGTTGCCGTGATTGTAGAGCTCGACGAAATCCAGGTCCGGCGGCTCGGAGTTGGCAAGAAATTCATTGATCACCACCTGGCGGAGGGGGTCGATGGTCACCGGATCCAGGCGGCCGGGGGATCCGCCGACGGCATCGCTCGCGGCCCACGCCTCGACGTTGCCTTCGCCGTAGGAGGGACGGGCCAGCACCAGCGAATGGCCGGCCCCATCTGCGGCGATGGGCCACGGAGGCTGCGTGTCGTAGTTGGCTTCCAGAAACACGGCTCCCGTGCGCTGGCGAAGCTGGATGGTTCCGCGGTCGTTCGGCAGGCTGTTCGTGTTGGCGAACGGCCCAAGCACGCCGGTCAGGCCGTAAACCGATTGCACATCGGCCGGCGATTGCGCCACCACGAGAAAACCTCCCGCCGGCAATATCGTGTTTGGTGGAAACGTATAGTCGGCCGCGCCGTCCAAGCGCCAGCCGCTGATGTCCTGCGGTTCGCCCAGCGCGTTGAACAACTCCACGAACTCCAAATTCCGGCCGTCCGCCCGGTCGAGCGGATTGAACAGGATCTCGGAAATGACCAGGCTGGTGCGCCGGCTCGACTGGCCCAACGGTTCCACGGGCAACGGCCCTGTGTTGAGCCCCGGCGCGGTGACGTTGGCGAAGTCGCGAAAGGCGGCCGCCGTAGTCTGGTTGGTATTGTGGCTGGAGACGGCGAAGCCGAGTGAGATGCTGGCCGCCATGGTCAGGGACGTGCCGCCCAGCTGCGTCCAGTTCTGGCCGTCGAATCCGGCAAACGCCGTGAATTGGTTGCCCGCTCTCCTCAGGCGCAGCCACGTGTTCGGGTAGGCCACGGGAAATGAGCCGGCCAGCGTTGTCGCGCCGTTTGGGACACTCCGATATTGGAAATATGAGCCGCTGACGCTCGGCGTGGCCATCACGCTGGCAAAGCGGCTGCCCGCGGTCAGATCCTCGCGCGCGACCAACCCCGCCTCCGACCACGCATCGGCCAGAGTCAGCGACTCAACCCGGACCTTTACGTCGAAATCTCCCGTGCGAGCTTGGTAATTGAATTGGAACTGATCGTTGGTGCCGCCTAGATCGCTGCCCCCAGCAGTGACGTTCAGCCCGCCTGCCACGGCCTGCACGGCGCCCGCCGGCAGCGGGTTCCCGATCGCCACTGGGGTGTAGGCCGTGGCGGCGAAGACCGCGGTCGTGTTCGCGGCAATCCTGTTCTGGCCGGTGCAGCCATCCGTCACTCCGTTGACGACGACGGTATATGTCGCGCCGTCCGTCATTGGGGAAACGGTGAGAATGACAACGGTTTCTGTGCCGTCCAGCTGCGCGTCCGTGAGGGTCAGCGTCCCGGCCAGATTGGTCACGCTGTAGTTGGCCTTGTTGGTGGCGGTGCTGCGGCTGACCCGTTCACGGAACTGAACAACAACCTGGGCGAGGCCGAGCGCCAGCGCGCCCGCCATTGTCGGCGGAGAGAGATCGGTGGATACGGTCAGCGTGGCGACGGCGCTGGTCACGCTCTGAGTGACATTGCTGACGACATTTTGCGCCACTACCCGGTAGCCACCGGCATCTGCGGGACGGACGGAAGTCAGGGTGTAACTCGCGTTCGTGGCGTTCGCAAGCGCGACGCCCTCCCGATACCACTGATACGTTGGCGCGGGTGTTCCCGTGGTCTCGATTTGGAATGTCGCCACGCCGCACTGCAATGCATGGACGCTCTGAGGCTGGCCGACGATGGCGACCGGCGTTTGCACGAATGCGCTGGGTGAAACGAGGATGGCCGGCAGCCCGGCTGCCTTGATCAGCACATAGTCGACGTCGAACTCCGCGGTTCCCCCGCTGCTCGTGGCCGCGATCCCCGCAAAACCCGTCAGTGCCGAGCGGGACGGTGTGTAGTCGTAGGTTATCTGCCAGGCGGCCGGCTCCGGCTCGGTGCCGTCCGCCTTCCAGATCTTTCCGAACACATCGTTGACCCCACCGAGCGCGGCGGAGTTGGGCTCATGCCGCAGGCGCAGCCAGTACCAGGTGTTATTTTGCCAGGCAACGCTGAGCTCGGTGCCCCAGGCGCGGGTGTCGTCGAGAAATTCAATGTGCCGCTGGCCCGGGGCTGGTTCGTCGCGGAACATCAGGTTAATCCCGCGGCTGGTCGCGGCGTCGGTTGCGGTGCAGAGGCCGGCCCGCGGCGGATCGCCGCTCCCAAAGTTGTTCACCCGGATGCGCGCGAGTACTTCCTGCACGGAGCTGTTGTAGCCGGGGAGTTCGCAAAGCAAATGATTCGGGTCCCCGCCTGTGGAGGTCACATGCAGCTGACCTCCGCTCACCGAGTAGACGCTGGCGCCCCGCACGGCCCACGGCAGGTTCAATGAACTGCCGTCGAAGTCATCCTGGAAGCCGTTGACGGTGGTGCCCACCTCGACGGGGGCCAACTGCGCCTGCGCCTGGCCGAAGGCCAGGCAAAGTGTGAGAAGGGAAAATGCCACTGAAAACCGGGAACACAGGTTTGCGTTTTGCATGGGTTGCGCGGAAGTCTACATGGACCACCCGCCAATTCAACCTGTGTTCGGAATATCGCTTCACCCGTCCCATGAACCATGGGTATTTTTGATTTTTGATTTACGATTTACGATTGCAGATTGTCCGACTTGGAAATCGTCAATCGACAATCACCAATGAAAAATCACAAATGGGGTCCGTGGCCCTACGGTAGGGCCCGCTCTCCGCAGCGGGCCGCCGTGCGGACAGCCGTGCGGACAACCGCCTGGCGACGGAGCTCCAGCCCCACCTCCCGGCGGGCGGCGGCTTCGGCCCGCCGCAGTTGTGAACGAAGGCGGGAGCGACCGCCCTACCTATCTGCTGGGATTTGTTCTCTGAGCCGTGCCTTCTGCGACGGTGTTCGACTGGACTTAAGGCGGGGAGCGGCGCTGTGGGTCGCGGTGAGCCCGTCGCCCGGTTGGTTCCACAAGCGATAGGGATCGTGCAGGCGGCGCATCTCGGACAAAAGGAGCGCCTCCAGTTCCCGCCGTTGAGCGGCGTAGCGCGGATCGGCGGCGAGATTGACCTGGTGGCGCTTCGGCGTCACGCCGGTGGCCGCGATCACGGACTCGACGTGGTGATTGAGCAGAAACTCGTGGGGATTCTCGGCGAGGTTGAAGAGCTGCTCCTCCCGGACGGCGCCATTAAGCGCGTCGTAGGCGATCAACTTCCATTCGCCCCGCCGGACGGAGCGGATGCCGGGGGTCGTGCCACCGCTGTAGGCGCCGTAGAGCACGTCCCGGACGGCGGACTGTTTGCCTTCCAGGACCGGGCGGAAGCTGCGGCCTTCGTTGGACTCCGGGGCTGGGATGCCGGCGAGATCGCAAAGCGTGGCCAAGATGTCGAGCAGGTAGATGTTGCCGTCGGCCCGGGATCCGGCACGAATGCCCGGGCCCTGCACGACGAATGGCACGCGCCAGGTGTGTTCGTAGAGGTTTTGTTTGCCCTGCAAGCCGTGCCGCCCGATGGCGATGCCGTGGTCGGATGTGTAGATGACATACGTGCGATCGAGCTCGCCGGTGGCGCGCAGGTGCTCGAGAACCTTGCCGATTTGCCGGTCAATGTTCTCGACACACGCGAACTCGCGTCCGATCTCATTGCGGATGGTCGTTTCATCGCGGCGATTCCAAACGCCCGACACTGCGACTTCATCGCGCAAGGCAGGATGGCCGTCCGGAAACGGGTGGGCCGGCAGGTAATTTGGGGGCAGCCCGGGCTGTCGCAAATTGGCGGGCGGCGGCGCGGATCGATTGGTGTGGTTGCTCGCGCCATAGTGGACCAGCAGATCCGCGGGGGCGTTCCGGGGATCGTGCGGGTGGGAGAAGCCAAACTCGATCAGGAACGGCCGCCGGTCACTCCGGCGCGCGCGCTCCCCAAGGTATTCCAGCACTTGCTGCGCGTGCCACGCGCTGCCGGTATCGTCGGTGTCACCCCGCTTTTCCGCCTCGCGCAATATCTCAAACTGCCGGTTGGCTGCCGGATAGGAATTGCCCGTCTTGCAGGTCCGCATGGTGGCATAACCGGCCCGCCGGAAGACTGCGCCGATGGTGTTGGTCTCGATGTCCGTGGGACAGCGTCGGGCGATGCCCGGGCCGGCTGGGCTGATGGGCAGATGCCAAAGCGTGCGTCCGGTCATGATCATGTGACGCGATGGCGTGCACACCGCACCCACGAAGGACCCCATGTGATACGCGCGATCCAGGATCATGCCCCGGGCGGCCAGACCATCGATGTTTGGCGTGTGCAGCGGCGAGTTGGAGTTGTAGAACTGGAAATCGAACGGCGATTGATCGTCGACCAGGATGAAAAGAAAGTTGGGTCGCGCCTCAGCGGCCCGCGACTGGAGCCGACCTGAGCTGGCGCCGCCAACGGCGACGACGATGGCCAGAAGTCTTGCGATCATGGCTTCGGCGCAGCATGGCCAGAGCCCGCATCCGTCCGCAAGCGGAACTCTGCTGCTGGCGCGACGTAGCGGCGTCCGCGCCGCCCGGTAAGCGGATGAGGGAAGCGGACTGGATTCGGCGACGCCGGGAGGCGTCGCGACCTGCACGCGAGGACGCGTGCGCGACGTAGCGCACGCCTCCGGCGTGCCAGTGAGGCGGCGTCCGCGCCGCCCGGTACGCGGACGAGGGAAGCGGATTGGATTCGGCGACGCCGGGAGGCATCGTGACCTGCACGCGAGGACGCGTGCGCTACGTAGCGCACGCCTCTGGCGTGCAAGTGAGGCGGCGTCCTCGCCGCCCGGTACGCGGACGAGGGAAGCGGATCGGATTCGGCGACGCCGGGAGGCGTCGTGACTTGCACGCGAGGACGCGTGCGCGACGTAGCGGCGTCTCGCCGCCCGGTACGCGGACGAGGGAAGCGAACTCGGTCCGGCGACTTCGCCTCTACGGCAGAGCGCCAAATGCGCTGCTCCATGGCCAGTTTTCTCGGATTGCGCAAAGCCGCGCTTTCACAGGGTTGTTCAGGGTGTAGCGGGTGCACCGACGCGTGTCGTCGTCGTCGCGGCAGAGATGATCAAACGACTCTTTTTGCCAGAATCTTTTACCCTGACGGTTGAGGATGCGATTCGCCTCGTGTGCAGTGAAACTTTTCCAGCTGTGAAGAATCGTGCTCAGCGTGTGCGGGCCGCTCGGGCGAACGACGACGTGAACGTGGTTGGGCATAATCACGAAGGCGTGCAGTTCATAGCGCTGACCGCGGAAGTGGCGCAATGCGCTGGCAACCAAATCTGCGATGGCCGGTTCTTTCAGCCAGGCATCACCATGCCTTGCATCGTCCAAAATCGTGTCGACGCGGTTGGCGTACCATTCGAAAAGTTCGAGCTCTTCGGGGTAGGTCATTGGCCGCTTCGTCGTCATCGCGAATCGGAGAATATTTTCACGCTCCTGCTTCAGGGTACGGAGGAGCTCTCGGGGCAGTGTGCCGTATAGTCGAAATGTTACAAAATAGGTGCCGTTCTCCCGCTTCAGATGTGGCAGGTAACCGCGCGCATGAAGCCCGGCACGCAATGCGCTTTGGATGGAATCATTTGTTGTGTTCGACACAGATCACTTCCTCCTTTCAAGGACGCCGGACGGTGCGCCGACACTAATCTCGACGCAAGAACTATCGGAGTGAAGGTCAATCGCCGGGAGTTGGAGCTCCCCCGAATCGTGTGGGAGGCGGGCGAGTGAGGCGGCGTCCTCGCCGCCCGGTGCGCGGATGAGGGAAGCGGATTGGATTCGGCGACGCCGGGAGGCGTCGTGACCTGCACGCGGGGACGCGTGCGCTACAGCGGCGTCCGCGCCGCCCGGTGCGCGGATGAGGGAAGCGGACTGGATTCGGCGACGCCGGGAGGCGTCGTGACTTGCACGCGAGGACGCGTGCGCTACAGCGGCGTCCTCGACGCCCGGTACGCGGATGAGGGAAGCGGATCGGATTCGGCGACGCCAGGAGGCGTCGTGACTTGCACGCGGGGACGCGTGCGCTACGGCGGCGACCCTGCCGCCCGGTGAGCGGATGAGGGAAGCGGATTGGATTTGGCGACGCCGACGGAGCCTGTCAGGGCAGGACGACCCGATAGAATCGCTGCGGCCGGGTCCCGATATTGTCCCGGATGACGACGCTGGTGCCAGTGGCGGACGTGGCCGGGCCGAGCGGTGTCCAGTCCGGATCGTTCAAGTCATTCTTGTAGTCGACCCGATAGCTTTGGCCTTCGGCGATTGCGAATTGGAAGGACACCTCGCCATCGGCAAGGGAAAGATCGGTGATCGCCGGCGGCAGGGGTTGGGTGGGAATTGCGTTGGTGGCACCCGGGGTGGGCGTCGGCTGGGAGATGATCGGCCCGGTGCCGTCGGGGAAGTGGCCCTCGCTGATGTTGTTTGTTTGGGGACCGAAGTTGACGGCGTCGATCCGGCGTCCGTCGGCGGCGAAAATCCCGATGGCTTCGCCGGCTTGACGCAGGCTGAAGCTGGCGTGCAGACCGGTGCGGTTGGTCGAATTTTGGCCGGGCTGGCCATCGGCCCAAACCAGGAGGAATCCCTTCGGGGCGATCGTGTAATGCCCGTTGGCGGGAACCTGATATTGATATGGGTTGCCCAGGTTATCGGTGAGATAAACACCGCCCAGATCGACCGTGAAGTTGTTCGGGTTGTAGATCTCAAACCAGTCGTCGGCGGCGTCATCGGCAGGATCGCGGATGAAGCCGGCGTTGGCGGCCATCCACTCGTTCACGTAAACCTGGAGCGGCGCGGAAGCGCAATTGTTCGCGGCGCCGGGCGTGGCGTAGAAAAGCTCCTGGCGGTCGAAGAGCTGTCCATCTGGACAGGAGCCATAGCTGCGGTTGGCCGGAAGCGGATCGAGGTTCAGATAATCGACGATGCGCGGCCGTCCGCCATCGGCCTGGCTCAGGGCGACGGAGGATGCGCCTGGGGGCAGGCGGAAGCTGGTGTGCCACTCGGTGGCCGTGGACTCGCCCGGCTCGCCGTCGGCGAAGATTACTTTGAACTGACCCGGTTGGAGAGTGGCCCCGGCGGGGAACGACCATTTGGCCAGGCTGGCGTAGTCGTCGGTCAGGGAGAAGCCTTCGAGAGAAACCGGCGTGGCGCCGGAGTTATGGAGCTCGATCCACGGCTCATGTTCCCCGGCGCCATCCGTAAGGCCCGTGGTGTTGACCGTCATGACCTCGTTCAACCAGACGAGCGGGTAGGGGGTGACGGGCGAGGTGTTGGCGTTGGCGGCGCCCGGAGTGGCGTAGATGGGGGTGGCTCCAGCCGGGGCGCGGACGTCGACGGACGAGCGGAACCCGGCGCTGACGCGAAACTGGAACAGGCCGGTGACGGTGGTGGACGGCAGGTAGCGGAAGCTGAACGTGTGGGTGGCGGTCGACGTGACGTTGCTGAGGTCCTGGTACAGGTATTGGGAGGTGCCGCCGAGCGGAGTGAAGCGGAGCGAAAGGCTGGAGTTGCCCGAGTATTTCTCGGCCGTGCTGACGGCGATATTGGTGCCATTGGTGCCTAACAGTTTCCAAACCGGGGCGAGCGGCGATTCGAAATCGCCGTTGACCAGCAGATTGGGCCCGACGCCGGCGACGTTTCCGGCGACGAGCTGCATGTCGTCGATGTAAACCTGGCCCGGGGAGTCGACGTAGAACAGCAGGCGGGTGCCGCCGAGCGTTCCCGTGTAGGAATAAAAGCGCCAGCCGGTGCCGTCGGTCCAGTTGCTGACCCGGGCGTTGTCCTGGGCCGCGTCGATCAACTGGAGAGACGAGCCGCCGCCCCGCGTGTTGGCCGGCCAGGGGTCGCGTCCCTCGTAGCGGACGCGGTCGACGATGATCTCCTCGCCGGCGTTCGCGCCCGGGCGCAGGAGCGTGAGAGTTTCGCCGTTGTTCTGCAGCGCGCCGCCGAAGGTGTCGGCGTAGGGGACGAGGCTGCCGAAAAGTTTGGCGAACCCGGAGCGATCGTTGCCCAGCACCTTGAACGAGCGGGGCGGGAGGGTGGCGCCGGCCGGGAACGTGTAATCGAGGCCATTCACCCGCCAGCCGGAAAGATCAAACGCATAGGTCGGGTGGCTGTTGTAGATCTCGACGAACGACGCCTGGTCGGCCGGCGGGTTGAACATGATCTCATTGATCACGACCGAACCTTCCGGGAGAGGCGTCTCGCCCGGATAAACGACGACGTTGGTCCGGCTGCCGAGCACGCGCCCGGACCGATCGACGGCGCTCACGACCAAGTTGTTGGTGGCGTCGGCGAGCGGGACCCGCAGGGTCCAGGCCGTGGCGGTGTTCCAGGTGACGTCGTAGGCGCGGCCATTGACAAGAATTTGGCCGGCGGTCACCGGCGCCGTGCCGCTGAGCGTGGCAGAGTTGCTGGAGACCGTGATGAGAGGAGCGGTGGTGACATTGAACGTCGTGCTGGGGATCTGGCTGAGGATGTAGGCGCGTCGGCCGTCGATCCAGGTCTTAATCGTGGACGGGTTGGCCACCGGGACGTCGTTGGCGAGGAAGGCGGCGTAGCGGGCGTCGATCAGCGGGTTGTAATTCGCGGCGAGCATCGGGCCGTCGACCAGGTCGCGCATGGCGCCCCAGAACTCGCGGACGAACGCCGGGTTGTTGTACCAGATGCCGATGACCGGCTCGGACCCGGCCGTGTTGAACAACGGGTCGGTGGTGCCACGGCTTTGCTGGCCCAGCACCAGATCCAGATCCCACAGCACCAGGCGCCACGGCCCGCGCGTGGGTTTGTAGGCAAAACAGTTCTTGCCGCGCTCGTAGCCGTATGTGTCCCAATTGCCAATGGCATGTTGCAGGGCGAAATGCCGCATCCACTGGGCGGTGTCGACGATGCCCTCGGTCACGGTCGACAACGGCTCCGGGCTGGCGGCGTTGGCCGCGTCGACGAGGGTGAACAGGTCGGCGAAGTCATTCGGGTTGGTCCGCGCGCGCGGCCGCCACGTCCACCGATACCGCTCGGCCCGCTTCTGGCCGCCGACGACAAAGTTCTGCAGCGTGCACGTGATGATGCTGAAGCCGGCGCCGGCGTCATCGAACTCAAACCAATCCTCGATCTTATGCAGCCGCCCGCTGGCGTCGTTCGGGAAGTATTCGTCGACGATGTCCTGGTTGGGCTGCTGGTGATCGAAGTAGATCATCGCGCGCGGCTGGCCGTTCATCACGACGAACACATGCCGCTTGTGGTTGATGCCGAGCCCGATCTTGCGGCCGAGCCAGTAGGCGGTCGTCTCCGCCTGGGCCGTCGTGTCGTTGTCGAAAAAGGTGGTGACTGGCGCCTGGGCGTTGAGCACGAAATCCTGCTGTCCAAGCAGCAGATCGTCCGTCGGGAACTCGACTTCATAATCGCAGGTGTTTGCGCCCAAGGGGCCGTTGTAGGGCTGATTCTGCGTGTGCCATGGGCTGCCGCTGTACAGCGTCTTGGCGTCGTAAATGACCCGGCTGTTGTTGTAGACGAACGTGCAATCCATGCCGTCATTGGCGTTGCGCTCGCGCTGCGCCCAGAAGGACAGGTTCGATGACGTCAGCCACATGCGATACGTCGCGATCGTGCCGGACCGCAGGGTCTCGCCAAACCGGACCAGACACTCGCGATAGGGCGCGTCATTGGGGAAGAGCGTAACTCCGGCTGGCGCCTGGCCATCGGCGGCGCGCAGATGAAATGCAACCAGCGTCCCGGCCGGTTGGCCGGGAATGGTCGCGGACCAGATGCCGTCGCCCGCGATCGCATCGCCGCCGGTGCCGTTGTCACGCAAGGCAACCTCGGCAAAGGCGGTGGCTGGATCGAGGCGATACCGGAGGAGGACGCTGGACACGCCTTGAGGATCCGAGACACGAGCGGTGACAACGACCGGCTCGCCGTCCGCGGGCAGGAGCGGGGCGTGAGCGACGTCATGGATGGCCGGGCCGGCATTGGCGGTTGCCTGGGAGTTACGGGCTCCGGGCGTGCCGAGGTTGCCGGGAACAGACAGCCGGCCGGGACATTCGAGCCACTGGCCGCGAATGCGGAGCAGCAGGTTGGGATCGCCACGGAGCCAGCGCGCCCACGCGCGAATGGTGGCCTGGTTGGTCGTGCCCGTCGCGAGCTGCTCGATCGCCGTGCGAATGCGGTTCGCGCCGGCGTCGCCGCGCTCGGTCGCGCGCAGATGCAGGCGGGCCGTGCCCGAATGGGCCGGCCCGGACTCGACGGTCGAGCGACGATGCGTGCCCTGGAAGGCCCAGCCGTCGTCGTTCGATTCGAATCCGCCATTCAACACCCGATTCGTGCCGCCGTTGCCGCGCACTTCGAGGTCGTCGAGCAGGCACTCGCCTGGGCCTTCAATGAAGAGCTCCAGGCGATTGGGCGCGCCATTGCCGGTCGTGCCCATGCCCAGGTCAACCAGGCCGGTGCGCTCGATCAGTGTCCAGGCCGCCTTCTGCGTCTCGTCGCTGTCCGCCCAGTTGGCGGCCAGGCGGTTGTCCGCCTGCGGATCGATCAACTCGAGCGAGCTGCCTCCGCCGTCGCTCCATTGCCCCCACCGACCGCCATCCCGATAGGTCAGCTCGTTGACCGTGATGTAAAACACGTTGGTGGAAACCACGGCGCCGTTGGTCCGGAGATCGAATTGAGGCATGGCCAGCGCCAGATGCTCGCCGCCGTTGGCCAGTTGCCCGCCGTAGTCACCCACCACCGCCGCAGCCGACAGGCCGGGATGGCGCGCGAGCAGGTTGGTCCGGTCCTTGGCCACGACGAGGTAACCGCCCGCGGACAAGACCGTGCCGGCGGGAATGGTGAAGTCGATGCCGTCCGTGAACCGCCAGCGGCCGACGTCGACGGGAGCGGCGCCGCGGTTGTAGAGCTCGAGATACTCGTCCCGGTCATCGCCGGATATCGGGTTGTACATGATCTCGTTGATCACGATGTCGCGTCGCAGGGGGGCGGCGTTGGACGCTCCCGGCGTCGGAGTCGTGAGCTCGACAAATCCCGGCGCGCCGTCGGGCGAGCGCCCGCGCGAAACCCCGGCGGCCTGGCCGCCGAAGCGCACGGCGTTGAGCACGCGCGTGCGGTTGGAGTTCACCAGAAGAATCTCTTCGCCGTCCGAACTGAGGCTGAAGCCTAGCTGGGCTTCAGTCCACGCCACGGTGCCACGCGCCGGCAGGAAGGTGCCGTCCGGAATGCGGAATTTGTTCGTGCCGAAGTCGTCGCTCAGCCAGCAGCCGCCGAGGTCGACGGCCTGCGCGCTCGGATTGAAGAGCTCGACGAAATCGAGCTGCGGCAGGTCGGAGTTGGCGAGGAATTCATTGATGACCACGGCGCGCTGGGGCTCAGGCAGGTAGCTTTCGCGACGTCCGGGAGAGCCGCCGATAAACTCGCTGGCCGCCCAGGCTTCGGGCCGGTCTTCGCCGTAACTCGGGCGGGCGAGGACGAGCGAATGCCCCGCGCCGTCGGCCGCGGCCGGCCATTCATTGCGACTGTCGTAATTGACCTCCAGCAGGTGAGCGCCGAGCTCGTTCTCGAGCCGCACCGTGCCGCGGGAATTCGGCAGATTTTCCGCGCTGATATTCGTCACGCTGCCCACGATATTGGTCTGCAATCGCCACGGGCCGAGAACTTCGGTGAGGCCATAATACGATTGAATCGAAGCCGGATCCCGGGCCACGACCAGGAACTGCCCGGGCGCCAGCCTGGTTCCGGCCGGAAAATCAAAATGCACATCGCCGTCCAGGCGGAAGCCGGTCAGGTCTTCGAAGTAATCCTGGCCGTTGAAGATCTCCACATACTCGAGGCTGCGGCCGGGGACCTCGGGCGGGTGATACATGATTTCGGAAATGACCAGGCCGGTGCGGCGCGACGATGGGCCCAGCGGCTCGAAGGGCAGGGCGAGGCTGTTCACGATCGTTCCGCCCGTCGCCACCTGCGGTTCACGAAAACGCGCCGCGGCCGGCACGGCGCTCTGATGACTGTTCACGGCGAAGCCGACAAATACGGTCGCCGGCAGGTCGAGCGTCGCGCTGCCCAGACGCTGCCAGGTCTGTCCATCGAGGCTGCCGAGTCCGGTGAAGATCTTGCCGGCGCGTTGCAGGCGCAGCCAGGTGTATGGATAGTTCACCGGCATCGACCCGGTGTTGTCCGCAGCGGCGCCGGCCGTCGCGCGGGTCTGGAATTTGATTCCGCCCAGCGACGGTGACGCCAGCACGGCGGCAAACATCGCGCTGGCCGAGCGATCCGCCCGGGCCATCAGGCCGGCTTCGCTGTAGCCATCGGAAATGTCCAGCGCGTCCAACCGGGTCTTCACATCGAAATCTCCGATGTAAACCCGGGCGTGAAATCCAAAAATGTCGGCCGTGCCGCCAATGTCCTGGCCCGCCGCCGTGAGGTCGTAACCGCCTGCCACCGCCGTGACGCTGCCGCCGCCGCTGGCTGACCCGACATTGGTGAGCGCGAACTGTGATACCACAAAGCTCGCCTGGCTGCCGGGAGTGATAAGATTGGCTGCCACCGCGCGATCTCGAATTCCGGAAACCGTCAGCGTGTACGTGGCGCCGGGGACGAGCGCTGGAGTAGACAGCAGAACGGATCGGCCGCCGGTGTCGACGGCGGCGGTTACGATCGGCACCGCGCCTTGCGGACCGGTCAGAGTGTAGTTCCCAGCCGCATTGGCCGAAGCGGTTGAAACCTTCTCGCTGAATGCCACGGCGACGCCGTCAAGCACAGTCAGGGCGAAACGGGACGCGGCCGCGGCGCCGACCAGCGTCGGGGGGGTGGTGTCGGGCGAGACGGTCAGGATGGCGTTGGTGCTTTGCACGCTGCTGCCATTGATTGAATTGGTGGCGCGAATGGCGAACGACGCGCCGGAGTCCGCCAGGCTGACTTCATCCAGGGTGTAGGTGGCGGTCGTGGCGCCGGGGATCGGACTTCCGCCGCGCAACCATTGCAGCGTGATCGGCGGGTCACCGGCGGTCTGGGCCGTGAATGTGACCGAGCCGCCCTCGACGACCGTCTGGCTCACCGGGGCCAGCGTGAGCCGGACGGGGCCGGTGAACTGGGGCAGCTCGACGTTGTAATTGTTGAGCACCTGGGACGGGCTCAGGAACCCGTCGTGAATGCGCACCTTGGCAAGAAGCAGGCTGCCGCGGAGCGTGGGAGTCACGGTGACGCCATCCGCTTCGAGCTGGGCGGCCAGTTGAATGGACGTATTGGCGTAGGTGTTGATGACTCCGGCGCCGAGGAACTCGCTGTTGTTGAGAACGCCGTCGGCGTAGACGCGCGTGGTGCTGCCGTCATAGGTGTAAACGAGGTGATGCCACTGGCCGGCGGCGGGCAGGGTGTTCCAGCCGATGTCCGGGGTGTCCCAGTGGCCGATGGCGCCGAAGGCTGCATTGGCGCCGTAGTTGAACGACAGATTCGATCCGGCCGGCCCGCCGCGGTGGGCCCACGAGATCAATGTTTCCTCATCGGCGATCGCCGGGTTGTAGGCCCAGACCTCGATCGATCGGGTTGGGTTCAGCCCAACCAGGCCGGCCGGGGGCGCGATGCGGGATCCGCCCACGGCGTTGACCAGGATCATGTAGGACGTTCCGTTGAATTCGATGCCGCGCGTCGCGCCGCCGGGGGAGTCCGCGATGGCGGGACCGCTGAATCCCTGAAACACGCCACCCAACGTTCCCTGGTTGGGGATGGACGCGATCGCGCCGTAGGGCGCGCTGGTGGCGTCGACATCGACGAACAGGGTGCCCGCGGTCTGGATTTGGGCGTGGGTGGAAGCAGCGAAGCTGGCGGCAGCGAGAGCGCCGGCCGTTAGCGCCCGGGTAAGGATACGCGAGGGGTTCATGGTCAAAGGAGAGTCTAGCTAAAAAAAGAGCCGGGGCGCAAGGCCCCGGCTCGATGCTCGAATGAGTTGTTTCTTGAAGGGGCGGCGTTACTGGCTCAGGCGGTAAAACCTGGCGGCGCCGCTGGCCGGGATCGTGACCTTCAGCATGTCGCCGTCTTCCACCGGCGTTTCGCCCACGCCTTCCCAAAGGGTGTCCACCGGACCTCGCAATTCCGCCGTCGACTCCAGGAAGTAGTCGAACGCGAAGGCCGGGAACGAGATCACCACGGAGCCGTCCGTCCCGCGCGTGATGGTCATGCGAGGACCGGCCGGGGTGAGATCCGGTCCAGCGGTGGTGCGCGCGGCCACTTGATCCGCCGGCATGGCGCCGTCGTAGATGGAGAACTCATCCATCTGGCCCAGGAACAGCGGGTCGTTGAATTGCGAACGGCCCAGCCAGTTGTTCAAGGTCGAGCCCAATGCCGCCGGAGTCAGCGTCACGTTCTCGTTCTCGCCCACCTTGACGCCGTCGACGTAGAGCCGGCCAGTGTCTCCGCTGTCGCTGGAAGTCATCACGATGTGGTGAAACTCGCCGGCGGCAGGCCGGTTGCCGCCCCATTCGATCAGCTGCTCACCGCCGCCGCCACCCGTCACTGTGTAGGCTCCGCGCAGGTTGCCGAAGCCGCTCGGGAGCGACAGGAACAGATACTTCGTGCCGCCGCCCGCGGCCGACCCGATCGGGAAATCCTCGCCCGCATCACTGTTGCCGAAGTCAAAGATCCGCGCCCAGCCGCCGCTGCCATCATCCCGCACCCAGGTCTCCAGCGTGATGCTGTGGAAATTCAGGATCAGATCGTTCGGCAGGTCGACGTAGGCATCCGATCCGTTCAGAACCAGCTTGCCGTCGCTGAAGGCCGCGCCGCCCATGAGCTTGCCGTTCTTGTCGCTAATGACGTCGAGGGCAACGGTGCCGGACGCCTGGTTGAACGTGTAGCGGTGCTTGAGAGTGACGGTGGGTTTCACCACGGTCAGCGTCACCTCGGAACTCGTCACCACGTGCGGGGTTCCGGCGGCGAAGTTCGACACAATGACCGAATAATGCGCGCCGCTGTCCGCCAGCGTCACGTGAGGAATCGTCAAGGTGCTGGCGTTCGCGCCGGCGAGGGCGACGCCGTTGCTGAGCCACTGGTAAGCGATGGGCGGCGAACCGGAGGCCTGCACGGTGAAGCGTGCGTTGTACGAGTCGTCCACGGTCAAGTCCGCCGGCGCCACGTCAATCGCCACGGGGGTGCCGCCGGTGTTAACTACGTTTGGGCCCGCCTGGAAATTGCCGTAAACCTGATTCGCGGAAAGGACGTAGTTGTAGATGCGGAATTCATCGAACTCGCCTTGCATGGCTTGATCCGCGGAATAAGCGGACCGGCCGAGCCAGACATTCACGTCGTTGAGGTCGCTCATCGCGTCGTCGGTCCGCTGCATCGCGACCTGGCGGCCGTTATGATAGTAGCGAATTTCGCCGGTGGTTTCCTTCCAGGTGACGACGAAGTGCGTGTCCACGCCCACGGCATTGGGGATGGCGGCCTCGCCGGTGACAACACCGCCGCCGGCCGGATCTTCATTCAGCAATTCGACGCGGCGCAATCCCGTGTCGCCGCCGACCTGGGCGGTGAGGAACAGGTAATCCATGCCATTGCCGCCAGGGTTGCCGTCGCCCGGCCGGACCTCGCCGGCCGCGCCTCCCGGCGCGCGGGAGCCGAAGTCGAAAATGCGCGACCAGCTGCGGCTGCCGGTGACGCGCACCCAGCCTTCAATGGAAACCTCGCCGCTGCCTCCGTTGTTGGCGCTTTGGGCCGACACCAGGTTGTTCGGCAGGTCGCCGTAGGCTGCCGTGGCCTGATCGCCGCCGGGCAGCACGAGACGGGACCCGGTCAGTTGGGCGCCGGTGTTTTCAATCGTTCCATTCGCGGTGCCGATGGAGTCATGAAAGACGGTCCCGGCCGCCACGTTGGGGCTGCTCTCCTCGTTGAAAGAATAACGATGGGCCGGCAGCGCGCTCAGCGACTGCGGTGTCGGCACCGGATCGATGAAGTCCGCCTTCTCGGTGTTGTAGTTGGCGAGAATCTGGCTGTCGCTCAGCACCCCGTCATGGATGCGCACGCGCGCCAGGCTGAGCGATCCGCGAATTCCTCCCGTCACCGTTACCCCGTCGGCTTCCAATTGCGCGGCAAGCTGGATCGAGGTGTTGGGGTGAGTGTTGATCCGGCCGGCGCCGAGGACCTCCGAGTTCATCAGCACGCCGTCCGAGTAAATCCGGGTGGTGGTGCCGTCGTAGGTGTAGACCAGGTGATGCCACTTCGCGAGGGCCGGCGCGCCGCCGGCGTCGATCCAGCCGATGTCCGGCGCGCCCCATTGGCCAAGGGCGCCCCACGTGCCGTGCGTGCCGTAGTTGAACGAGATGTTCGAGCCGTCGCCGCCACCGCGTTTGCCCCACGACACCATCGTCTCTTCACCGAGCGCGTTGTCGTTATAAGCCCACACTTCGATCGTGCGCGTGGGATCCGCGCCCACCAGACCCGCCGGGGGCGGGATGAGGGTGCCGTCCGCGGCGAGCTGCATGAAATCGTTGCCGTCGAACTCGATCCCCTTGGTCCCGCCCTCGAAGGCGATGACCGGCACCATCAGGCCGCCGCCGCGGGCGTCGAACGAGCCGCCGAGTGTTCCGCGATTGACGATCGTATTCAAGGGACCTGTCGGAAGGGTTGTCGCGTCGATGTCGACGAACAATTCTCCGGCGGTTTGCACCTGCGCTTGGGCGCGGGAGCCCAGGCCGGCTGCAACGCCAGTGATGGCGATCAAATAGGCGAGTCTTTGTTTTGGGTTCATGTGCAATATTCCAATTCAGGGTTCACACTTCACGGAGAGGGAAAGGCATCATTCACTGCGGGCTGAAAATTCGCGGTCCGAACTCACGACGTCGCGTTGCACGCATGCGGGCGGCCGCCCGGAATCGACAGTAGGTTGGGACACGATGGTCACGATGAAAATGGTCCGAGCACGGTAAACTCACCAAAAGCGCCAGTCCACTCCGTTCATGAAGAATTTGCGGATGGCTCATGCGAGCCGTTGGGGGCCCGCCAGCCGGTTTGAACCTACCGCCGCCGCCACTCGGTTTTGGGCGGTTCGGGCAGCCCTTGCGCCCGCAGCGCCGTCCGAAAGTGCATCTTGGCCACCTTGGGCAGCTGCGCGACGCCGTGCTTTTCGATGAACGACTTGGCGGCGGCGTCGACGGCCGCAGAGGCGCCTTTCGGCAGGACCACACCAAACTGCTGTTCCAGCCGCGCCAGCCGCGTGACGAATTCATCCCGGGCGAGAATCGAGGCCGCCGCGACCGCAAGATCTTCCTCAGCCTTGTGCCGTTGCACCAGCTCGATCTCGCGGCCCAGGCTCATCAGGGCGTTGGCCACGGTCGACTTGGACGAGGCAAACTGATCGCTGATGGCCCGGACCGGCAGCGGGTTCATGCGATGTCGCTGGCCCATCAGATTCTCGATCACGCGCGCGTGGCCCCACGCCAGCAGTTTGTTGACGCTGCCCATGGACGCGTAAAGCCGGTTGTAGGCTTCGTTGCCGATGGGGACCGCCGTGGTCACGCACCCCGGCGTCTCGCGGATGAGCTTGGCCAGCTCCCCAATCTTGCGATCGCTCGAAATGTTCTTGGAGTCGCGCACCCCGGCGTCTTTCCAGGCGTGGATCACCCCCTCGTTCACGTAAACACCGGCAATACACAACGGCCCGAAAAAATCGCCTTTGCCGCTTTCGTCCACGCCGAAGCGCGGCAAGAGCAGCTCGGGATTCAGGACGGCCTCGTAGCCGAGCCTGGCCTGCTGGAGGATTTCTGGTTCCACCACGAACTCGACAAATTCCTGCGTGCCCTTGCCCTGCACGACCAGCTTGCCGCTCTCGTAAAACACCACGTTTAACTTGTCCTTTTCGCCGGCAAATCGCGCGTAGGGCACCTCCCGCGGTTTGAAGCCGCCCGTCTCCAGATGCGTGCGCAAGGCCGCGGCCTGAGCGTCGGTCAGTTTGCAGGTATAGGACGTGAGCGGCTTCACGGCCGGAATTGTGGCGTCCGCCGGGCCGCAAATTCGAGCGCAAAAAACCTTCGCCCCCGCCTTGCGGGGCCGGATGAGGAGGAGCAGCCCGCGGACCATGGCCCCATTTTTGATTTACGATTTTTGATTTACGATTGCGGATTGTCAGACTCGGCAATCCGAAATCAAAAATCAGCAATGCGCCCCGCGGCCCCTTTCACGTCCACTCGGGAGGTGCGTCCTTCCCATGCGGTGAATTTCTCCTGGCCGTTCGTCGTTCGAACACTTCTGCGGGGGGACGCCTGCAGCGCGAACGGTCGCGCCCTTGCGCCGGGAGCCGTCTGCTCGGAGAGAATTTGATTGGGCGTTTAGCCGGCGGGCGATCCGCCGGTGACGCTCAGGGCCTCTTCAGCTTGCGCTGCACCCAGCGCGCGAGCTTGTTCGTCCGGGTGGGCCGCTTGTTCAACGCCAGGTCGCCATACGTTCCCGTGGTGTCTTCAAAACGAAATCCACCCGCCGATTTTTCAATCAGGAACTGCTCGTGGCGAAGGGCCCGGATGGGAAGGTTCATCGCCTCGGCAAAGTACACCGCAAACGGGCAAACCAGGGTGGGCTCGTATTTGGAGGAATGTTGCCACGGCGAATTCGTAAAGTCGTCGCCCGCGATCCAGCCTCCCGGACGCACCTTGGGCAGGATTTGGATCAAATCGATCGTGATCCCGCGCAGCGTGTGATCTCCATCCACGTAAACAAAGTCGAGGCTCCCGTCCTCAATCTGCCCGACGACGTCCTTCGTTCGGCCCCGCAGGACTCGACGTTTCGCCGCCGCGAATTCCGTCTTCTTCATCGCCTCCGCATAAACTTCGGTAAACTCCTTCGGCGTGACATTGAAGGGCTTGTTCCAGTCCGGCAGCTGCGCCCATGGGTCGATCATCACGTACGTCTCGATGCTCGGGCACTGGCTCAAGATCGCCGCCGCGAAGTCGCCCTTCCACACCCCCACCTCCGCGACCACCTTGGGCGATGTCTGGTTGATGATCTGAACCCAAAGTTCAAACCGATTGGCGGATTGAGCGGGAATCTTCATGCGATAAAGGTCAGGTCATTGGCTGGACTCATGGTCAGCTCCGGAATATTTTCTCCAGCGGTTTTCCCTTGGCGAGTTCGTCGATCAACTTGTCCAGATATCGAATCTCCCGCATGGTCGGATCGGCGATATCTTCCACTCGAACTCCGCAGACGACGCCCCGTATCATGGATCGGGATGGATGCATCTTCGGCGCCGCTTGGAGAAACGTTTCGAAGTCGCTCTCTGCTTTCAGTTGGCGCTGCAGCCCGCGTTGGTCATAGCCGGTGAGCCAGCAAATCACGGCGTCCACTTCGGACTTAGTCCGCCCCTTCCGCTCCGCCTTCGCGACGTAGTGCGGATAGATGCTGGCAAAGCTCGTGGTGAAGATTCGATGTTTGGTGGCCATGGGCCTGACCTGGTATTCAGTGCGCGCTTGCGCCTGCGGCAGCGAACCCCCGATCCGGTCGGGTGGCTGAATCCAGCACGCCGCAAACGACGGGATAGATGAACGACATTTGCGCGGTCCGTCCATCCTGGAGTTGATCGAAACTGAGACCTCCGTTCAAGGGGGGGACAGCCTTGGTCAGAACCTTGGCGCACGGACGCCATGAATTTCGCTTCCGTTCAATTGCCCAAGCGAAATAGCCCCGTGGTATTGGTCCCGTAAAAAAAGCCCCCGCCCGACTGCCGTTGCGTCAGCAACGTGCCTTGCAGCAGGGACAGGCGCCCCGTTCGGGGATGAACGAATGTTCCTTTGATTACTCCCGAGGCTGGCACCAACCCAAGCGTTAGCTGGAGTGGATTGGGACCGGCGACTGCGAACGTCCGGCCCGCAATCAGGCGGATAACATTCGTCACCGGGACCGGCAGGTTGCCGCCCAATAGCACCAGCGGCGTCTCCGTCAGCCAGGGCGGCGGCGCGATTTCGCTGGGGCGAACATAGATCGATGAGAGGGCGACGATCTCATTGGTGAATCCCAATGGGGAGAACGTCCCTGGTTCGCCTTGAGGCTTCGTCCAGATTAAGACATCTGTCGTCCGCTCCGCAGCGAGTGCATCTGCTCGCAGAGTGAGCCAGCCGAAGATCGAACCGCGACCTCCATAAAGACTCCCGTAGAATGGCCATTGGCCGTTTTCGGCCAGCGCGGCGCTGGTGGCGAGCGGCGACCCGTCGGCCAGTTTTCCTATGAGGGAAATCTTTCCGCTGCGGGCGATGCTGACGGTGGCGAATCCCGACCCGAAAATTGCCGGCGCCGGTTCGTCCGCGCGGCTGGCGATCGGCAGAAGCAGGGTGTAATTGCCTGCGAGACTCGCGCTCACGGCGGCGGCACGAATCGCGGCCACTTCAGCGATCCACGCCCCGTTGCTGATCGAGCCGATAATCTGGCTTTGGCCGGCCACCAGCACGAGCTCTCCGTTCAACGGCACTTGGTCCGTTCGCAGTGCAGTTGTCACGGGCGTTGCCAGGCTGAGCGGGAATTTTCCGGAGAATGGTCGACGGGCGTTTCCTTGGCGGATAGTTCCGGAGAAGGTGCCTTGCTCGGAGAGCGCCAGATCAATGGCTCCGGCATGGAGGTGCCCGGGCGCGACGGGGTCGTAAAACAAACCAGAGTAACTGCCATGCGAAGGTATAAACGGGTTTGGCACGAAGTTCGCCACCAACGCCAGGTTCGATCGCATGGTGAATTGAAGCACGGGTAGGTCAGATGAGGTGCTGCCCACCCAGTTGCTAAAGAGCGCTCCGGGCTTTGGCTTCGCCTGCACGACATAGCTCTTACCCATCTGCAATCGCTGACCATTGGTCCACGGCCCAATCGTCCCGTTCCCCACGGTCGACAGCGAAATCGGGTGCGTCGCGATATAATCCAATTGCTGACCGCCGGCCCGGCCCGAAAGCGAGAGCAACGTCATGTCCGGGATCGAGGTCGCCAGCGCAAGGTGTGCGCCGCGGTCAGTGTTGGTTCCGTCAACCGCCAGACGCCACTGAGTCGAATCCGACCCAGTTGTGCTTTGCAGTGCAAGGGAGTAGGTGCGTCCGCCTGACAAATAGATCGTAGCCGAGCCGGTGAGGGAACCTCCGCCGGGCGCGAATCGGGCGGTCAACTTCCAGAAGCCGTCAGAGTGATCAGGGAGCGGTTCGGACACGGGTGTGCTCTGAGAGGATTTGCCCAGCCGCGTGTGCATCCACAACACCCATTTTGTTCGAGTCTCGGTGCAGTGCTCGGTTCCGATCAGGAGGCGCTGTATCGGATCCAACGCGACGGCTTGACGACACTTTCCCACCACCTCGATCCCGCCAATCGGCCAGGTCGAGGACTCCCAGAACGAATATTCCGAGGTGGTAAAGCGCCGAACGGTTCGGCCGTCGCCGGACACGTAGCCGTCGGGAAGTTTTCCGGCGTCGTCCTGCTCGAGATTCCAAAGGCGGGGTCCATCCGGTGCGGAGAACTCATAGTCGAACGAAAGGAACAAGCCCACGGGTGCGCTCGTGAGCGCGCCGTAGCTGTTGCTCACGCGGACGGTGTAGAAGCCCGCCGTGTGATATGTGCAGACCGGAATTTGCAGACGCGGGCCGGTTGCTCCGGGAACGTCAACACCGTTGAGCTGCCATTGATAACTCAAAGGAGGCGATCCATCCGCTCCACAATAGAACTCGGCCGGTTGCCCAACCACTGGACTCTGGCTCACCGGCGCCTCCGGAATGAACGGGGCGCCTTCGAGGACCGTGAGCCGGGCCGCACGGCTCGTGGTGACGCCACGCTCGTTGCTCACCCGCAGGGCATAGAAGCCGGCATCGTTCGTGGTCACGTTGGCCAAAGACAGCGATGTGCTGTTGGCGCTGGGTAGGTCGACCCCGTCTCGCTGCCATTGATAGCGCAGTGGCGGGTCGCCCACCGCGAAAGACGTGAAGACGGTGGATTTGCCCGCGTGCACGGTGCGCCCGCGTGGCGGAAGCGTGACGTGCGGCTCACCTTCGCCCATGGTGACGCCGCTGTAGTCTGAGCGCGTGGCGATGGTGATGACCCGCGACAGGCCCGGAGGCACCATGGCTGCGTTCGTCTGATCGTTCCACGCGAAGAGGACGCCATCCTCACGCAAGGCCAGATGCCGGGTGCCGCCCGCAGCCACGGCGACGATGTTCGACGCGCCGGCGGGAATCAGCGTGGGCGGGGCGGTTCGCACTCGGCCATCCCGCCCCAGGATCAGGACGTCCCGGGAGCCAAGCGCGGCCGATGCCACATCCGTCTCGTTGGTCAACGCGTCTTCCTCCCCTCGACTCCACTGGGCGATGGTTCCATCGCTCAGAATGGCCAGGCTGTTGGGATAAACCTCGTCGCCGGCCACGATTTCCACCACGTTGCTCAAGCGGGCGAGAAAGTTAGCCTGGTTGATCGATTGGCCCCACGTCCGCACGCGAGCGTCATCGCCCAGTGCCACCGTGTGAAATGGTCCGGCCGCAATGGCCACCGCATTGCTGAAGCCGGCCGGCACCCGAAGCTGGGCCCACGAATCATCGCCTGCCGCCCAAATGCTGCCGTCGGCGAACACCGCCTCGCTGACATGATATCCGGCGGCGACCGCCACCGCGTTGGACCTGTCGACCGGAAAATCCAGTTCGCCGTGCTCGTTCATTCCCCAAGCCGTGAAATGACCATCGCTCCGCAGGGCCAGAACATGGGTTTCCCCCAACGCCAGCGCAGTGATGTCGCGAAGGCCAGCGGGAATGTTCGTCGTGTCCGAATGATAGGGCGTTCCCCAGCTCGCGACTGAGGCGAGGACGAGTTCCGCGGTCACACTCGACCGGCCTGCGGCATTCCAAACTTCGAGCTCGTACGGCCCGGCTTGGTCCGGGCCCGGATTGGTCAACACCAGCGTCGGTTGGATCGCGCCCGAGATGTCATGGCCTGCAAATCGCCACTGATAGGTCATCGGCAACGAGCCGGTCGTTTCCGCATCGAAGGCGATCGGAGCTCCAAAATATCCGTTGCGGTTTGCCGGCCTGCGCACAAAGAGTGGCGCGGAATCGAGGACCTGCACGGCTGCCGTTCGGCTCTGGGCGGAGCCAAGATAATTTCGCACCACCACCACGTAGCTTCCTGCATCTGCCACGGTGGTGGCGCGTAAAAACAGGAATGTGTTGGTCGCATCGGGCAAGTCGATTCCGTCGTGTTGCCACTGATAACGAAGCACGCCGGCGCCCGCGCCACGGACGTCCAATCGCACCGAGTGACCGGAGTAGACGCTTTGATCGGCCGGCTGGATGCTGAGACTCGGCGCGCCATCGCCGATCACGGCGAGGGCCTGCCAGGTTCCGGCTGCAACCGCCACGACATCCCTCAAGCCCGCCGGAAGCGTTCCGTTCCAACCGGCGCCCCACGAGACCACCTGGCCCGAGCCGCGCAGCGCCACCGTGGCTCGCTGCCCGCCGCCCAGCGCCACCACGTCGTCCAGATCCGATGGAATATTGGTCTCTCCAGACCAGCCCTGGCCCCACGCGAACACGGTTCCATCCTGCCGAAGCCCAAAGTCGACGTCGTCGCCCGCGGCGATGCCCACCAGATTCGTCGCGTCGGACGGCAGTGGGCTGGAGGGCGAATCGCAGCAGCCCCAGCGAACAACGACGCCGTCGCGGCGCAAGGCCAGGCTATGGCTCCTGCCGGCTGCGATGGAGATGATGTTCGTGAGCCCGGGCGGGACATTGGTCTGTCCCCCAATGTTATCTCCCCAAGCCTCGACGGTGCCATCGGATCGAAGCACCACGCTGTGCCATCCACCGGCGGCGACGGCCATGGCGTTGGTCACCGACCGCAGAACTTCGGACTGACCGCTCAAGGATTTGCCCCAGGCCACCACGGTTCCGTTCCCACGCAGCGCCAGATGCTGATGCCCCCCGGTGGCAATGGCCACGACTCCCGTCGCGCTGGACGGAACATAGTTCATTTCGTCGGTGCCGTTGCCCCACGCGCGAACCCGTCCGTCGGCGGTGAGGGCGAGGAAATGCTCATCTCTCGCGCTCACCTTAACTACGTTGGTCAGGCCTGCGGGAATTGACCAGGCGCCGCTGCCCCACGTGACCACGGTCGACGCTTCGGCGCCGAAGTGGATCCCAATTGCCATTAGGAACCAGCCGAACGCCGGGATTGAAACGCCCCGGAGTGGATGTCGGCGTGGCGGTTCACTGCTTCGTCTGGAAAGTTCTCCTGAACCCGTGAAGGCGCCGGTGGTGAGCCTGGAATTTGATTCCACGAAGCGCATGACCTTTCCTACCTAGCTCTGTGGCCATGGGCTCTCCGGCATTTGTTTTACCTGCAACGTGCCGTGCCGGATCTGGCCAATCTCGTGTGCAGGCGTCGGGCCGGAATCTCCAGGAAGGAGGTTGAATAACCGCTCACAAAATCGATCGGTTGGTGGGTCGGCCCAAGCCTGAAGCGGCCGTAAGCCAACCATCCGCGCGTAGTCAGGGAATGGCCTGGGGAGATCACTGGAGCAATCCGGTTGGCGGGCGGGTCCACCTTATGCCGCCGGGCGAGCGGGAACTCCAAATGGAAACGGAGCAGCCGGGCTGCTCCGTTCCAGTGGTTGATCGAGCAAAGGTTGGTCAAGGGATCGGCACCGAGTGCAACATGCTGTTGACGATGTCACGAGTGATGGTGACATCGCCCAAGGCCACGCGCATGACGCGGAAGAACACATCGGTGTTATCCATCGCGCCGCTGAACAACGCGGCGTTGCGGCCGTAGGCCGACACCACGACGTCCGAAGCGGTGTGAGTGGCGATTGGGTCGGCGATCTGGCCGGTGATGAATAGGTTCCCGGTGGTGTCGCGTTGGAGCGGGTTTTGGGGATATCCCGGGAGCGGAGTTGGGGTCGCGATGCCGTGAGAGGCGTTCTGCATCGGCAGTGGGTTGGTGACCCAATCCTCGTAGCGGTCGGCGTTGCAGGCGTATCCGATCAGCATGCGCCGGTCAATATCGGTGGTCGCAGGATAACCGTCATTGGCGATGGGATAGACGGGGAAGCCCGCTTGATCGAGGGTGCCGACGACGCCGTTGCGGACGCCGTTGGTGCCGAAGCCGGCGTTGGCCACGCGGTTGGTCAGTTCAGTATGGGTCACGCGGGAGGCGCCGATGATATTCGCTCCGGCGCATTCGTGGTCGGCGGTGACGATGACCAACGTGTCGGAATGGCAGGCGGCGAAGTCCTTGCAGCGCTGGATGGCCCGGTCGAATTCAATCGTGTCGATGATCCAGCGTTCGGAATCCATCAGGTGCGCCATCTTGTCGATCGAGCCGCCTTCGACCATGAGGACGAAGCCGTTGCGGTCCTTGCTGAGCACCTGCAACGCCTTGTCCGTCATCTCATCGAGCATCGGCTGGTCCGGGAAGCCGAAGTCATCCACCACGCCGGGCGTGCCGGGGGCCCGTCGCTTGTCGATCTTGTCCTTGGCCACATTCATGTTCGAGAGGTTGAACAAGCCGAGCAGCTTCGTCGCCGTGGCGGGAACCGCGTTCAGCACGGTTGCATCAGGCGCATACGTGAACCCATCGCCCATGAACTCGCTCAGCAGGTCGCGCCCGGGGTCCAACGCCCCCATGGGGACGCCCCAGGCGGCCGCCACGTCCGCGGGCACGGTGTAGTCCGTCGCCGTGGTGCGTCCCGACCCCACCGCCGTGTTCGGCAGAAACCATTTTCGCCCGCCGCCCAGGAGAACCTTCAACCCGGTGGCGTTTCGCTCGTCGTAGAATTGATCGATGATGCCGGTGCCCGACGCGCGGGCCTGGGTGTGCGATCCGAATGCTCCCGGCGTGGAATCGAACAGGTCCGTGGTGGTGACGATGCCCAGAGCTCGGCCTTGCGTCCGGTGCAGGAACTCGCCGATGGACTCGACCCGGGGATTGTCGCCGTTATCGGTGGTGTCGTCCGGGAAGACGCCGTGCTGATTGTTGTTGGCCTTGTTGCCGGTGGCGTAGCAGGACGCGCCGGGTGAGGAATCCGTCACGATCGAATTGAGCGAGTGCGTGCGCACGGTGCCGTGGAACGGGAAGCTGTCCATCGCGAGGGGGGCGTTGGCTTTTCCGAGGCCGACGCCGTTCAACATGAGGCGCGCCGCCGTGCGATGCGCGATGCCCATGCCGTCGCCGATCAGGATGATGACATTCTTCGCACCCAGAATTGTGGGTTGGATGGCCTGGACTTCGAAGTTGCCGTTGGTGGTCACTGTCTGGCTGTCGGTCTGCACAGCGCTGACCGTCAAGGTATGAATCCCGGCGCGGTTGTTGGCGTAGGCCCGGAGCGATGCGACCACCGTGCCTGGCGGTTTGCCGGAAACGGTGGCGGGCGTGACGGCGATTGCGCCAGGCACGACGGATCCATCGACGCGGAATTGCACGCCGGTGATGGTTTGGCCGGCGTCGGGCGAGATCGTGGCCTGGAGATCAAATCGTTGCCCGGGCAGGAAGCGCGAGATGTACGGCGGCGCAGGATCCCCGAAGGTGAACAAGGCGCTTGGCGGGGTCAGCCGCGAGACGCTGGGAGCCGCCCCGGCCAACGGTGGCGCGAAGATCATTCCGGCAAACACGGCGCCAAGCGTGCGGCCACTGATTTTTCCAACGATACGTTTCATGGTTACCGACCTTTCTGTTGTTGCTGCGGTTGTGGTTGACTGTCTCCTGGTAAATCGAGGCCTGCGCACGGGCGTCGCTCGGACGCAGGCTGGACGGCCGGCGGGCTGCCGGGGCCCCTCCGGCCGGGCCATCATTTTCCGGCGGCCTCGGGTGGATCGAGGGCCAGTCGCACGACCGAAACGCGTCCGTCGGGCTCGGCTTTGTTGCCAAGATTCAAAGTGCCGGTCAGCAGCATCAGCCCCGGAACGAACGGCACCCGGGCGGTGCGCGCGGTGGGCACGGAGACGTAAACCGTGCTCGCCGGCAGATCGTCGGCCAGCCCGTTGTCGTGCTCGTGCACCTGCAGGCCGGGCAGTGGGCAAAACAAGAGGCGCCCCAGCGGCGCGTCCTCCTGCTGCACCATGTAGCCAAGCATCCGGACCCGCTGGCCATCGAGATCCCGCATTCGCTTGGTCAGCTCCAGCCCGCGAGGTCCCGCCGGCTGGACGAAAAACTCGCTGAACTTGAGCTCGGTGACGCCGGCGGGCAGCGCAGGAAGCTTGGGGACGACCGACGCCCGCGGGTCGGCGTTCGTTGCGACCGGCGCTGATGCGGCGGACCGTGGCGTTCTCGATCGCTCCGCATGATCGGCCGATGCCGCAACCGCCGGAGGAGCCACCACGGCGCAAGTGACGCTGACGGTTAGGCAAAGCCAGGCCGGAACAAGGTGGGTGCAGGGAATTGATTTCATAATTGGTTCACCAGTTACTCCGGCAAACCGAGCGACGGGTTGCGAAGAATTTTTGAGGCGGAGGCGGTTAGTCCGGGCGGAGGGGAGCGGTTCAACCGCGTCGTCACCTGCCGGCGAGACGCCGGCGCTACGTCGTTGTAGCGCACGCGTCCTCGCGTGCCGGTTAGGCGGCGTCTTCGCCGCCCAGCCGCAGCCGTGTTCGCCTTACCTGGTTGCGACCTGCGACGCAGGGATGCGTCGTCACCTGCCGGCGGGACGCCGGCGCTACGTCGTTGTAGCGCACGCGTCCTCGCGTGCCGGTTAGGCGGCGTCTTCGCCGCCCGGCCGCAGCCGTGTTCGCTTTACCTGGTTGCGACCTGCGACGCAGGGATGCGTCGTCACCTGCCGGCGAGACGCCGGCGTTACGTCGTTGTAGCGCACGCGTCCTCGCGTGCCGGTTAGGCGGCGTCCTCGCCGCCCAGCCGCCGAAGTGTTGGCTTTACCTGGTTGCGACCGGCGACGCAGGGATGCGTCGTCACCTGCCGGCGAGACGCCGGCGTAACGTCGTTGGACGCAACGCTCCGGTTCGGCTGTGTCCGGATTGCCGTCAGCGGGCGACGCCCGCGGTGGGCGCGGGCGGCTGGTACTTCCATCGCGGATCCGCCAGCCGGCGATTGAACGTGAACATGGTCCGGGCATCGCCCTCCTCGGCCACCGTGATCTGCAGGGTCGGATATTTCACATCCCACTTGTCGACCTGAATGCGACGGACATTCTTTTCCGGCCAGGGCAGGTCATCGATCCAGACGTGGCCGTCGGAATGAAGGAAGAGCAGCGGTTTTCGCCACTCCGCCGCCGCCTGCCGAAACGGGACGAGGAACGCCTGGAATTTTTCCTTCGGCTCTCCCGGTTTGATGACGAAGGGATTGGCCTGGCAAAGGAGCACGGCTGCGCGGCTGTCGCGCATCGACGGACGGGTCAGCACATCGCGAATCCAGGCCGCGTCCTGGGGAAGCCGGGTGGCCCATTCCGCGGGGTCGTGGATGCGCCCGCCGACGAGGTTGATGCCGATGAAGACGACGCCTTTGCGTTCGAAGGCGAAATTTTCCGGGCGTTCCTTCTGCCGCTCCGTTTTCCAGGCCGTTTGAAAATGATTCTCAAAGCGGGCGTAGTATTGCTGCCACCATTTGTTACCCTGCACGGGGTCCTCCAAGTCGTTCCACTCGTTGTCGCCCGGCACGATCCAGGTCGGGATCGAATTGCTGGCTGAGAGCAAGTCGGCCGTCCAGCGATATTCGGCCTCGGTGGGCATTTGGTCCGGGCCCGGCGGCTCGGGTTGGCTCGGCTTGGGTGACGCCGCGGGGCTGGCCGGGGCCGGCTTTTTCACCAGTGGCATCTTGAAGACGTCCCCCAGGTGCACCAGGAACTCGGACACGCGCTCCTGGTTTTCCTGTTGCACGTAATGCGCGACTGCCGGTTTGTCGGGTGGAGTGTAGGGGCCGCAGCCCATGGCCGAAAAGATCATCACCTCGCCTCGGGCGCTGGCCGCCAGGCCAAGCATCAGCGAGATCAACAAATTGGTCCGGCGGCCTGCGGCGCGTGAGAGCGTTGTCATGGGATATGGGAATGAATCGTTTGAAGGTTACTCCGCGGTTCAGCCGGCGAGGTTGCAGAATATGTTTCCGGGCCGGGCAATCGTCCGGACGGCAGGCGGCTGCTAAGGACTCGAGGGGGAAGAGTCCCGGCGGCGCTGGGGGAGGTTGAGGATGGATACGACATTGCTGGCCAGAATTTCGCGGGTCGTTGTCTGCCGAAAGGAGCCGCTATATCCATTGGGGATGACCATGGTTCTAATTTTTCCTTCGAGCTCTTTGAACCTGGCCGAGACTTTCTTGATCCATTCTTTCTGGAAGTCCGTGCGCAGCCAGTTGGTGTCGGTTCCACGGGAGTAAACCAGGAATTTGCACTGCGGGACCTTGGCGCTGATGTACCCCAACAAACAAATCAGCTTGTCGTCGCCAATTTCGTTGTAGCTGAACCGCCACGACGGATCGTCGGCGGGGTGGGCGAACCCGTTGTTGGTCGATCCCAGGTTCAAGACCGCGTTGTAGGAGTGGTGAAAAGCCGACCGGTGAACGACGATCAGGTGTGGACGCAACGAAATCACAAAGGATTCCCCGGCCCAGCCCGCGAAGATCGAAACCGGGTGCAGGCTGGACGACGGTAAGATGCCCATTTCCACCAAGGCTTTGGAGACTTCCTTCGCATTGCTTCCGCCCGTGGCCCGGTTGTCGGCGTCGTAGACCCCGGTTGGCGCCGTGGTATCCATCAGCACCACCACCGGATCACGCTCGGCCAAACCGGCCGCCGGCTCGGAAACCAGCGCGCTGAGAGTCTGGTTTTGCCCGGTGCGCTTATGCAGCGCAGCGGCCACGAAGAGGGCGGTGACGACGAGAAGAAGGAGAATGACGACGGCGGCGGCCAGCTCCGGCCGGCGTGCCATTAAAACTGCTGAGAGGCGGGGGTTGGGGAAACCCTGAGTTTTGGGTTTCTGCGAAAGCCGGTTTTCGTCGGGCAGCGCGAGAGGATTTTGATCCGGACGGGACGGGACGAGCGGTTTCAGATCCGCTCCGCCGGCGAAGGGCTCCAGCGCCGCCACGACCTCGCTGGGAGTCGAAAATCGATCCATCCGATCCTTGGCGGTCATGCGCGCCAGGATGGCCTCCAACTCAGGCGGCGCATCTGGTCGAGCCTGCAACAAGGGCGGGAAAGCTTCGTGGAGGTGGGCCTCCACCACTTCGGCCATCGTCTTGTGATTCGAGAACGGCGCCTTGCCTGCCAGAAGGTGATACAGGGTGCAACCCAGGCTGTAGATGTCCGCGCGAATGTCCACGCTGGACGCGTTGCGAAACTGTTCCGGCGCGCAATACCCCATCGTGCCCACCACCAGCCCTGATTGTGTCACCTGCGCCGAGGAGTCCTCCCGGACCAGCGCCAGCCCCATGTCGATGACCTTCACGGTTCCCGATCGCGTGAGCATCAAATTGGACGGTTTGATGTCCCGGTGGATCAGCCCGTGTTCATGGGCATACTGGAGGCCGGTGGCGGCCTGACGCGCCGCCTCGCAGGCCATGGGAATGGGAAGCGGGCTTCGATTCCGCGCCAATTGCTGCAGGTCCACGCCATCGATGAACTCCATCGTCACCAGATGCCACTGGCCGACGTTGCGGGCGTCGGCGGCCGGGACGAGGTTGGGATGTTCCAGCTGGCCCATCACGCGCATTTCCCGTTGGAAGCGCGCCCGGCGCACCGGGTCGGCCATCCAATCCGCGGGCACAAGCTTGAGGGCCAAAACCTTGTCGAGCAGACGATGGCGGGCCTTGAACACGAGGCCCATGTTCCCCCCGAGTTGCTCGAGGAGCTCGTAGTCGCCAATCACCTCCCCCGGCTCTGGAGCGGTGGCCATGGCACCGGACGATCGGCGGTCCGCGCGCGCGGGATCAAGACTCTTTTCCCCATTCTTCGCGCCGCTGCGCCTCGTCAGTTGTCGAAACCAGCGCAGCAACGTGCCCTCACCGGGTTGGCCGCCGCGCGCCAACGCCCCGCGAAACGCGCACACCGGACAGAACACCTCGGCAACTCCGTCCGGGAGTGCGGCGCCGCATACCGCGCATAATCGTGTCTTCACGACTGGCAGATCCATGGTGGCCTTCCACATTCCAACGAGATACTCCGGGAAACGGCGCCGGAGGTTGTGAATCAGACTCCGATGATCGAAAGCAGATAACGAATCTCCGCCTCCACCTCCGCGGGCGCGACCACGGTCTGGGCGACCTCCTGGCGAACCAGCTCGCCATAGCGCGCGCGCAGGCGGGACACCGCCGCCTTCAAGGCGCCAACCTTCATCCCCAGCGCCGGGGCGAGCGTCGCATACGGAGTCGGGATCGCACCTCGTTCCCGGCCGTCGTCAACCAGGCTGACCTGTTCAAATATTCTCAGCTTCCCGGACGCGGCGCACTCTTCCCGCAGCTTCGCTTGCGCCTGCTCCAGCACCGTCACGGCCCATTGCCGGTCAAATTGCTGCTCGGCACTCAGTGTCGGATCCAGACCCGCCAACACGTAATCCTCCCCGCCCGGCGTCTCCAGTGGAATAAATGACGCCCCGCCCCCACGCTTCGCTGTCCTGGCCCGATCCCGCTGGTCGGCCACGAACTGCGTCAGGGCCGTGAGCAAAAACGAGCGGAATCGTCCCTTCTGCGGATCGGCGCGTGCCCAGAAATTTTTCTCGAGCAGCCTGGCGAAGAACGCTTGCGTCAAATCCTGCGCGTCCTCCGGGCCGAAACCCAGGCGGCGCACGTAGCCGTAAAGCGGCCGCCAGTAGGAGCGACAGACCTTCTCGAGCGCCTCGAACGACTGGCTGGAATTGGCCCGCCCGGCCGACAAGACCGCGCTCCAATGCGTCGTCGTAAACCACTGACGGTCGGTGGTGGCCCTGTCTGATTCCCCATTTTCCCCATGGATGCGACGCGGCATTTCAGGTGACGAGCAACTTCCTTATCATCCGCGCTCGGTTCCCGGCGAGAGGAAACTTTGGAAATGTCCGGAAATCTCATCGGAGCGTGGCGCGTTTCGGAAGCAACCGCGAGTGCCCGCCACGCGATGGCCCGCCCGGTTGCGCTCGCCGACGCGCGCGCATCTCATTTTCCGTGTAAGGCGCCCCGCCAACATCCGGAAAGCAGGATGAACGGACGGCGCGCGGCCTCGGATGACTCGGGGTTCGGCGTCCCCCGCAATCGGCCGTGGGCCGGAGCCACCATCATCGTCATGACAAACCCATTCCTCTCCATCGTTCGAGCCGGTGCCCTGCGCGCCCTGGCGTTCGCCTGGTTGTTGCTGAGCCTCGCCGGCGAGGCCCGGGGCCAGGCTGACCCGGGCAACTCGCTCTACGTGGCCGGCACAATCAATTACGTCTCTGTGCCCCACGCGGCCGCCTTCAACTCGATGCCCATCACCGTCATGGCCTGGGTCAAGACCGGCGTGACCAGCGGCCAACAGGGACTGGTCAACAAATACGTCGCCAACTCGTTCAATGGTTGGAACATCTTTCTTCTCAACGGCCGGCTGCGCGCCTGGTACTTCGTCAACAGCACCCGCAATGTTTACGGCGGTGGCGACGGTTTGGACGCCGGGTTCATCGCCGACAACAACTGGCATCACATCGCCCTGGTGGTGGATAGCTCCGGCGCCAGCGTTTACGTCGATGGCATCAACCGTGCCTCGCGCCTGTGGACCGGCGCGTTTGGCGCCGCCACCACCACCCAGGAGATGCGTATCGGCAGTTATCCGGGCGGGAATCTCGGCTTCATCGGCTCGATTTTTCTCGATGACGTCAGCGTGTGGAATGTCGCGTTGTCCCCGGGCCAGATTGCCAACAGCCGGAGCGATTTTGCCACCGGACTGGAAGGCAGCCGGCTGGCGTATTATCGCTGCGACGAGCCGGATGGCACGCTGACGGTGGGAGACAGCGCGCCGCTCGGCGGCAACAACCAAGGCACCTGGATCGGCCTGTCCCTCTTCTCGCGGGTCTATCCTTCGATCCAAACCTCCCCGGCCAGCGGCGTCGGCGCCACCACCGCGACGCTCAACGGCATCGTGAATCCGAATCGCGCCACGGTCGCCGTGGGCTTTCAGTGGGGACCGACGACGAACTACGGCACGACCATCGCGCTGGGCAACACCGGCGGCGCCGGGTTCGCCGGCGGCCTCAGCCTCAGCCGCACGCTGACCGGTTTGTCTCCCGGCTCGGAGTATCACTACCGTGCCTACGTGTCGAACAGCGTCGGGCTCCAGTTCGGCACGGATCAAAGCTTTCGGGCGCTCGGCCCGACGGTGGCCACGTTGCCGGCGGCCGGCGTCACCCAAAATGCCGGCGTGATGAACGGCGCTGCCAATCCCCGCGGCACCGGCGCCAATGCCTGGTTCGAATTTGGAACCACCACCAACTATGACGGCGCCAGCCTGCCGCAGGCGATCGGCAGCGGCACGGCCGAGGTGAATTTTAACAGCTCCCTCACCGGGCTGCCCTTCGGCACGACGTTTCATTACCGCGCCGTGGCGTCCAACAGCCTCGGCGCCACCTACGGTCTCGACCAACAGTTCAAAACTCTCGGCCCGGCGGTGGAATCGCTCCCGCCCAGCGGTGTCACCCAGACGGGCGCGACGATGAATGGCGTGGCCAGCCCCAACGGCGCCAATGCCCAGGCGTGGTTCGAGTGGGGCCTCACCACCGACTACGGCAACACCACGCCGCCCCGGGCGCTGTCGGGCAGTGCCGCAGTGGCCTTGACCGAGACGATTCCGAATCTCTTTGCCGGCGGCGCGTTTCATTATCGCGCCGTCCTCGCCGTTGGCGCGGACTTCGTCACCGGAACCAACCAGACGTTCACCACGCCGGTCGATCCCACGGCGCAAGTGTTGCCCGGCGGCGTTAGCGTCGCCGTCCAACCGCCCGAGGCCGTGGCCGAAGGTGCACGATGGTCGATCGACCAGGGCCCGGAGATGTTTACCGACTTCACGCTGGGCCGCGTCGAGCCCGGCCGGCACACCGTGCGGTTGCGAAATTTGCCGAACTGGATGGCGCCAGCGCCGGTGGAGATCTCCGTGGTCGGCGGAAAAACGTCCGTGGTGTCGGTGGCGTTCACGCCCATCCCGACCTTCGCTCTCGGCACGGTGCCGGAGCTGCACGCGCGTGCCGGCCAGACGCTGGAGTTTTTCGTCAATGACGTCCCCCCTGGCGGTTCGCTGCAAGTTAGGGCGGTGCCGCCCCCGGCCGGTTCGTTCACGTTCGATCCGGCCACCGGCCGGGTCCGCTACACGCCCGCGCCGACGGACCACATTCCGTTCACACTCTCCTTCACGGTCAACGGAGTTCTCGCCGCCGCCAGCACCGTCACTCCGCTGCAATCGTTGCCTCCCGAGGACGTCGTCCTGCAATACGACCGCCCGCTGCCTGATGGTGAAAGCCGGGACTACATCACGATCAACGAGACCCCCAGCGCCGCCCCGGAGTTGTTCAACAGCACGAGCAACCAGGTGTTCGCGGTCGACATCTCCGGCAAGACGCTCGTGTTTGAGGCGGCGCACCCGGCCCATCTGCACCGCGTTTACAGCGGGCGCGAGAACATCAAGGAGCTGCGTCTCTATGCGGACAAGGTCATCATTCGCAGCCCGCTCCTGCTGCCGCAGACGCATGTGACCATCCGCGCGCGGGAATTGCGCTTCGAAGGCGATGGCGCAATCAACACCACGCCTTCCGCCAACTGGCTGAAGCCCGACCAAATCTCCCCGCTGGCCTGGTCGAGCAACAACTTCACCGCCACGCCCGGACACACTGGACACAATGGCGGCGACGCCGATGTCTTCGTGGAGCGCTTTCACGCGGACCCCTCGTCCAACCCCCGCTTCATTCTGCACGGCGGCGCGGGCGGCGAGCCGGGCGAAGGGCGCGATGGCTACAACGAGGGCGTGGGTTTGCCGATTTCCGTCGACGCCACCACGACCAACTACTCGCCCGTTTTCCTGGGCGGTGCCAATTGGCTGCTGCTGATGGCCCGCGCGGGCAACGAAACCAACTGCGGCTTCTACAACAATGGAGCGGTTCTTTATCATGAGGACATGTCGCAGTTCGGCACCGGCCCCATTTCCACCAACGGCATCTGCGGCGTTCCTGGCGCCGTCGCGCGGGGCGAGCCGGCCGTGCCCTCGGGCGTTCCCGGCCCGGGCGGTCGGGGCGGCGTGCTGCGCTCCACCCTCGACTTACGTTCCTACGCCTCGCTCGCCGGCGGGCCGCCCGGGCCGCCCAGCCCGACGAATTACGTCGGCGGAACCCTCTTCTTCCAATACCTGCACACCTACACGATGATTCGCACGCTCAAGAACAACACCACGGTCACGACGGATCCTCATCAGGCTCCGCGCGAACGTGGGGCGGCCGGAATCGCGCCGACCGGCTCGGCTGGTGCGCCCGGCACGTTTGAGCTCGCTCCCGACCCTTCCTCGTGGCTGCACTCCTTCGGCCTCCGCGCAGTCACGCGCTTCGCCAAGGACGCCTATCTCAACGGGCGCATCGCCGAGGCCCGTGCGCTCATGGCCGAATATCGCGATCTGCTGCAGGTGCTCCAGCCCGTCGTGGGATCCGTGACGAATTTGAGCGAGGCGGAGTTTGCCGAGACGACCAGCCTCGACCAGCTCACGCAGGAGATGGGCTCCATCGTGGATCGGATCGACATGAATCTCGACTTCTTTGGCAATCCTGCCGGCTGGGTCCCCATGCTGTCCTTCGAAGCGAACCTCACCGCCTTCCAGGACGAGATTAACCGCTCCATCCCCATCCTTTACCTGGCGTATTGGCTGAACTACTCCGCGACGAACCTGCAAAATTCCGCGGTCGCCGCCGAGGAAACCGTTCGTCGCTTGCGTGAGGAATTCACCGAGATGGTCAAGTCCTACAACGAAGTCCAGAACACGCTGCCGGGCCTCCGCACGCGCTCCTCCGACATCCAGCTCCGCATCAATCAGCTCCACGGCCAGCTCACGTCGCTGGAGCAGCAGCTCGTCGCGCGGGCACAACAAAACGTTGAGGAACGGCACAAGGTGCCCTTTTGGAAAAAGGCGATCGGCGTGCTCGCGGTCGCGGCCGACCTAATCCCCGTCGGCCAACCCACCATCGGGCGCATCGGCGAAGGCCTGAAACTCCTCACCCAGGTCGACCCGGAACACCCGGTCCAAAGCGCCCTCCATATCACGAACGTGTTCGGCGCGCTCTCCAACAAGGACGTGAGCATTTGCTTTAGCGGCTCCGTCACCAACGGCACCAACCGGCCCGGCGCCGCCACGAACTCCGTCCAGCGCGCCAGCCGCAAGGAACAGCTCAAGCAGCTCAGCAACTGCGGCAAATTCCTCAAGTCCGAGTTCAGCGAGCTGGCCTCCATCTTCAAAGAGGTGCAGGTCGACAACAAGGAGCTCCAGGCCGAGATCGAAAAGGTCAAGGCCTCCGATCCGGTCTTCCAACGTCTCACCGAAGATTTGATCGCCCTGAACAAGGACAAGGAACGGTTCGCGGCGGAATTGGCCGCGGCGCTGCAGGCCATCGCCACCCTGGCCAGCGACATGACGGAAAACCAGCTCGCCACCGACGAGATGGAGGTGCGCGTGGCCAACCAGTTCGCCCTGCTCGATCACAACGCGCTCATGCACGTGAAGGAAATGGAGCGCCGGGCCAAGGAGCGCCTGCTCAAGTTCCAGTATTTCACCGCCCAGGCCTTCCAATACCGGATGCTTCAGCCCTTCAACGGCAACTTCCAGTTGAACACGCTCTTCAACCGCTTCCAGGATCTCGTGGCCGGACCGTCCGGACATCTCCTCAGCCAGCAGGAGTTCGAGAACCTCAAGCACCTGTTCCAAGCGGACCTCGCCAACACGATCAATTCGGTGCTCACCTCTCTGAATGCGAACGCGCCGTTGCGCGAGACGCCACGCACCTTCGACCTCAACGCCGAGGAGTTGCGCCGGCTCAACACCGACAACCAGCTCGTGATCAATCTCAACCAACGCACCCCGCGCCTCTTCCCCAGCTCGCGCGAGGACATCCGCGTCGTCGACCTCCGCGTCACCGGCATCCGCGCCCATCCGGTCGGCGGCCCGCTCGGCGCCGACGCCGTGCTCTTCCTCGACTTCAATCACCTCGGCGAATCGCGTCTGGCCCGCAACGGACAGAACTTCCGCTTCCGCCATTATCAGTCGGCGACCGTCAGCCCCATCGCCTGGAGCACCGACTTTGACCCCGTGCATCACACCACCAACAGCAGCGTGCTCAGCAGCTCTTCCCAGTCGCTCCTGCGCGCCCTCCTCAACCAGCCCACCGACGCCAACATGCTGCTCCTGTCCCGGCCGGCCGCCGACGCCGACCTGCTCATCCGCCGCGATGTGCTTTCCGACAACGGCATCGACCTCGCCCTGGATCAGGTGACCATCACCGTCGACTACGAATACGCCAATCAACCGACCGGCTTGCGCACGCTCGACGTCACCGTCACCGAAGATCTCCAGCCGGTCATCGCGCTGAATCAAACCGACGTCAGCGGCCGCCGCGATGGCCAGGGCGACTTCCGACGCACCTTCCCGGCCGGCCTCTCGCTCACGCTGACCGCTCCCGCCACCTACGGCGGACGCGCCTTCGACCGCTGGATCATCAATGACGCCGAACGCCCGGCTGGCGCCAACGTGGCCGTCTTCACACTGGGCGGAGGGACGACCGCGGAAGCGCGTTACTCCCCGCTCTTTTCGTCCAACGCCCCGCCCGCCATCACCGGCCAGCCGGCGAACGCAGTCGCCAGCCTCGGAACGACTGCCACCTTCACGGTTGCGGCAACCGGGCCCGGACCGTTGACCTTCCGCTGGCAAAAGAACGGCGCGACCCTGGCGAATGGCGGACGGGTCGCCGGCGCAACCAGCGCGACTCTCACGCTGAGCGGCGTGCTCGCGGCGGACGCGGCCGCTTATTCGGTCGTGGTCAGCAATGCGTTCGGCTCCGTCACCAGCGCTGCCGCCACGCTCACGGTGACCGCGCCGTCGCTTGCGCCCGTGCCAGCCCCGCCGGGCAACGTGGGCTTCCAATTCGCCACGGCCACCGGCCGCCGCTATATCGTCGAGCGCAAGTTCGCGCTGTCCGATCCCGCCTGGACCCCAGTGCAGACGAACAACGGCACTGGCAGCCCGCTCATCTTCACTCGGCCCACCACCGCCTCCGCGTCGTCGTTCTTTCGCGTGCGCGCCGAGTAATCGGCGATTCCGATCCAGGCGGGCAGCGCAACGCCGCTGCCCGCCTTTCAATTTTCAGGACCGATTAAGGGCAGTGGAATCAGGGCAGGGGAATGAACGAGTCGTCACCGTCCATGGAATCCTTTACCAGATCCGGTGAGCGTGAGCTATCGGTGTGGGCGGGTAATCCAACCCGTGTTCAGATCACAACTCTTTTAGCGTCCACGCTCCTGGATCGCTTTCAGCTGAAGTAAAGTCACCCGGTCGTGGGGACATCGAGACGCGCCTTGGACGCACGAAGCATTTGCGCAAACTTCAACGCGTGGTCGTGATCGTTCAGGCGGTCCCACGGGCTTTTCGCGAGGGCTCTCTCGATGAGGGACATGTCGACACCCTCAGCCGCCGCCTGCCGCCAGGCTGGGCCGGCATCGGGCGGGCAGATGTAGCCGGCGTTCAGGATCGCCGCCAGGTCTTCGGTATCCATGCAGCCATTGTACCGGGAGCTTAATCCAACGACAACCATTCCCCTTCGCCGCAGTCAAACGCGAGCGACGCTTTCGGCCCGCGGGTGGCGGTTGGCTTTTATGTGTCCGCGAGTTTCAGCCCCAGGACCATGATGGCCACTCCGACCACGATTCTTGAAATTCATCTCCACATAAAAGGTGTTAATTGCCTTGAATCCGTCTCATAGGTCCAAAGCGAGTCTGGAGCGAGAGGTTTTTGAACGGAGCCGCTGGGCTTGGTGGGTTGAAGGAAAACTCACGCCTCACTTTGCCTGGTCCGGCCTGTCGGTTCCTCCCGAACCTCCGCCCGGGATCCGCTCCGCCTTGTTCGACGACGCGTAAAACCAGCCGGAGTCGATGACGGCCACCCGCAGATCAATCTGGTCCTGCATGCGCCAGTCGGGGAGGTATTCGCACGTCCAGTAATTGATGATGGCGCGGCCGTCGCGGGTGAAGCGACAACCCGGGTTGGAAAAGGCGCGCTTCGGGTCGTCCTCGATGTTGCGCAGGTGTTGCCACGTGCGGCCTTGGTCCCGCGAGATCGCGGCGGTGAGCGGGCTGCGTTTGCCGTAATGCGATCGGAATTGAGGGTCGAACGTGGGGTTCCAAATCAGCAGCAGATCGCCGGTTGACGGAATGCGGGTCAGCTCCGGGCAGGACTCCGGGGAGCGGAGGCCGAGGCTCATGGGCTCGGACCACCGGACACCTTCGTTGGTGGACTCGGAGACATGAATCGCGCCGAGCTGGTTGCGCAGGGCCATGAGGATGCGGCCGTCGCCCGCCTGTTCCACGTGCGGCTCCATCGCCCCGCGCTTCGGTAGTGTGACCCGGTTCTCGGCTTCGGACCAGGTGCGGCCATCGTCGTCGCTGAAGGCCACCGATGCCGCATATTTCCCCGTCGGACCGTGCTCTCCCGGCACGAGCGCATTCACCGGCAGCAGCAAGCGCCCGGATTTGAGTCGCTTGACCGTGGCGTTACAGAGCTGAAATTCGCGCCGGGCTAAAAACCCGGCCAACGGCTTGAAGGTGCGGCCCTCGTCGGCGGACTTCCAGGCATGGAGCGTCAACGACTCGCCGTGGCCGGCTTTGACTGCATGATTGCGGTGAAACAGGAGCAGAACCCCGCCGTCTTTGGCCTGAATGAGGTTCGGCGAATAGACGTTGATGTCGCCCGGTGCGGTTTCGGTGACCACCCGATGTCTGGACCAGGTCCGCCCGCCGTCGGACGATTCATGCGCCACCAGCCGAGTGCTGGCGTAATCGCTGCCGTCGCCGCCAAACTCCATCGACACCAGTAAAAGCCGTCCGTCGCTGAGTTCGATGACGTCGCCCTCGCTCTTTCGCGGCCATTCGCGGGTGCTCGAACTGACGGTGACGATGGTTTTACCGTCAGTTTGCTGTCCTGGCACGGCGAAGGTCTGCGCTCGCATGGCCGGCGGCAGCAGGAAAACCTGGACGAAACCCAAACAGAAAAGCGCGGCGTTGCTCAGGCGGAATGTTCGTCGATGGCTCATGGCTTTGGTCACCCCGTCGTTGGCGGCAGACGGGAGGTCGGGCCGTGCGCACAGCATTTCGGAGAATTCCGCCGCCGACAAGAGTAGAGGTCCGGCCCGGATCCACGCGTAAGCAGAAAGTTCTTGTTGAGGAACCGTGGATGACGCGGATTACGGATAACCCCTTACTGTCTCTCGCCCCATCCGTGTTCATCCGCGACATCCGTGGTTCCTCGTTTTCCGAAGAGCACGGCCCATGCACCGCTTTCAGATTCCGATTTTCTGGACGCTTTCACCACGGATGGGCAGGATTTCACTGATAACACCTCGCGGTCCCTCGCCCTATCCGCATCCGCGACATCCGCGGTTTTAATCTCCTTATCCGTGGATCAAGGCTCGGAGGGGCGGCTTTTTGGCAATTTCAGATCTCATGAAACAATTTCCCCGCCTCATTCGTTGTATGGGTGGCAAACGATGATCCGCGAACTGGAATTTCAGGTCCTCAGCCAGCGTCACTGCGACGAGATCTATCGCTATGCGCTCGGGTTGCTCGGCAACGAGGCGGATGCCGAGGATGCCACCCAGGAGGTGTTGCTCCGGCTCTGGAATCATCTGCCGCGGCTGGTTCTATTCAACCTGCGCGCCTGGATCTTTCAAACCACGCGGAATTACTGCCTGGATCAACTGCGCCGACGTTCGCATGCCCCCAGGCCCGACGGCGCCGCGACCGACTGGGATGAGATGCTGGCGGAACGGCCGGATGACCTGGCCGTGGATCCCAGCTTCGCGGCGGATGCAAAGTTGCAGCTCGAACATGCGTGGCACGCGTTGCAGTTGCTGCCCGAAACACTCCGGAGCGTTTTCGTGCTCTATGAGGCCAACGGTCTGCGCTATCGGGAAATCGCGAACACGCTCGGAATGCCGGTCAACACGGTGAAAGTAAATCTGCTGCGAGCCCGCCAACGCCTGGCCAAGCTGGTGGAGAAAGAGGAATTATGGACCAAGAACTGCAAGACTTGATTCACCGCCTGCGCGACGAGAAATGTCCGCCGGCGGTTCTCGCCCGGGTCCACCAGCGCATCGCGGAGGAAAAACGCCCGGCTTGGTCATCGTCCGCTCTTGTGGGCTGGACTTTGGCCATTGTGATTTTGGTAGGGACGGCCGTCCTTTGGCCCTGGCACGTTCGCCAGGAAGCCCAACGTCTCGCCTTGGCGGAAAAATCCCGACGCGAGCGCGTGGTGCAGGAAACCCAGGTCGCCTTTGGCTATATCGGCCTCGCCTTGATTCGGGCCGCCGCCCAGACGGAGACCGCCTTAAGCAAGGACGCGGTGGCGCCCATCCGAAACAGTTTCGAACTCATCAAAAACAAACTCCCCGATCCCATATGAACCTGAAAACTGCAGCCTCCACCCTGACCTTCATCTTCATCCTGTGTGGCCTGAGCCCGTCCCGCGCACAGAACCAGCTCGAGAGTGATCCCGCGTACCTTCCGATCGACAAGGCTTTCGACTTCAAAACGCTCAAGCCGGAGGTGAATATCAACCTGCCGAAATACCTCCTGAAAGATGCCCTGGCGGATTTGGACGGAGGCAAAAACGATCCGTTTGAAGGCACGGGTGTGAAAATTTCCGAGCTGATCCAGGATATCAAACTCATCCGCGTCGTCGTCATGAACGGAGGCAAGGGTCATGGCGACGCCATCGCCGCAGGCATGGCGAAACTTCGCTCTACGCTCGAAGCGAAATGGAACCCAATCGTCGTGGTGGCCGAGGAAAAGGAAAAGGTCGGCATCTATGCGATCAGCGATTCCACCGGGGAAGCCATTGGCGGCCTCGCGGTGGTGGTTCAGGATGGCGGGGGCGAGGCGGTCATCGCCAACATCGTGGGCCGGGTCTCGGTGGGGAAGATCCTCAAGGTCGCCTCGAAGATGAACAAGTTTCCCAAGGACATCCTGAAGAAGCTGACCCAGGCCGCCGAAGCCGGGACCGCGGAGAAGCCCAAAGACGCGCCGGAGCAGCCGGCGAAGTAGGCCGCTTTGGAGTGCGGTGACTCGTCACCGCTTTTCTGCGGGCGACTTGTCGCCCGCTCGCGATGCGGGACATACATTCGCCAGCGCTGGCAACGCCGGGGGACAAGTCCCCCCGAAGGAAAGCGCCGACAAGTCGGCGCACTCGAAAGGATCGTGGGTAAGACGGACCTCCCCAGTCGACGTGAGTTGGGGCCATGAACCCGGGGTGCGGGCGTCCTCGCCCGCAGAAACGCAAGCACGACAGGCGGGCTGGAAACTTCCCAAGCGTTGGAGGTATCCACCTTTCTGCGCCCGAGGACGGGCGCAGCCCGGGTAGGGCTGGCGCTCCCGCCTTCGCTCAGAGCTACGGCGGGCGGAAGCCCTCGCCCGCCGGCAGTCCGCACGGCGGCGCGCTGCGGAGAGCGCGCCCTACCGTCCGGTTCATGGGGAGCTTGAATCGGCGTCGCTGCCTCTGAGCTAAACCCAGGAATCTGCCCCGGGCGCTCACTTCACCAACTGGTAGAGTTGTCGGGGTGCCAAGGCCTTGTTCGTCACCACGTAACGTCCGTCCACGACGCGGAGCGGGTCTGGCAGGGCGTAGCTGCCCACGTTGAAGGTCGACGGAGGAATGCCCTCGAGGCCGTCGCGCCCGCGCGCGGCGAATTCCGGGTAGGCGGTGGACCAGGAGAGTCGCACGTAATTAGAGCGATCCGTCCGGTCAATGGCCAGCGTCGGAGGCGGGCACCGCAGTCCGTATATTTGGAGGCGATAGCGGTCGCAGCCGACCGCGCCGAAATCCAGGTTCATTTCCTGCACCATGATTTCGAACACGGCGCCGGCGGGCACCCGAAACGAAAAGGCGCGGGGCCCTTCCATCAGCAGATTGCCGCTGTCACCGAGGTAACCTGAACAACGGTCGGCGGGGTTAAAGTGGTCGAGATACGCGGTGGCGAACAGGGAGTGCGCAAACCCCACGCAAGGAACGTCGAGCACCGCCGTGACGCAGGTTTCCGCGCCCGTATTGGTGAACGCATGGACCTGATAGTGATACGGAGGAATTGAGCGAAGCGTCGTGGTGCCAGGGCACGGGCGGATGTTGCCGCAGCCGCTGGGAGTCAGGTCGACCGGGTCCGGCCGCTCGGCGACCGTCGGGCTGGAGGCATCGAGAGTTCCCGCCACGGCGATGCAGCTCTCGCACTCGCCGCCGCCATCCTGGCAGGACGCTTCAAGGCCCTCGGATCCGGTCAGCACCTGGAAGGGGATGGCGAACGTCCCCTGGCCCGGGGCGGAAACGACGAGGCTGAGCGGAATGGTGCGCCCGCAGACGAAGTCGGCCGGCACGCGAATCTGAAACGGCGTGGCGTTGGTGCCGAAGCCGAGCGGCGGAATGCTGGCATAGCTCGATTCCGCCTGGGTGATGGCGATTTCCTGCAGGCCGGAATCCAGCCGGGCCTGGATCGGGCCGATTGCGGCACCAGTCCTGTTCTCCAAGGCGATGTAGAGATGATCGCATTCGTTGGGCTCGATGACACCGTTGCCGTTGCCCGCTTCAACACGCGTGGAGGCGTAGCGAAGGCCCGCGTTGGTCACGACCAAGCTCACGTCGTGGCCGGAGCCGCCCACATAGGTCAGATGGAAGCGCAACCCGTCCCGCACCAGCACGGAGCCTTCCGGGAGTCCGGCAAACGTTCCGACGATCGGTCCGCTCCCGAGATTGGAAATAATGACGAGTTCGTCGCCGTCGGCCGGGGCGTAGCCGGGACTGCGAGTCAACACGAGTTGCGCCCCGTTGAGATCAATGGGGCCACGGACGGCCAGCTGGTCGCGTTCGCGAATTTGCGTCGGGCCGTTCAGCGCGATGCGCAGGTTCGAACCGGGCTGCAGCGTGGTCGTCCCCGCGTTCAAGGGGCGAGGATCGACTTTGGGCACGACGTTGCCCAGGTTTTGCACGGTCAGGTTGCCCACGCGACCGGAGCCCGTCAGTGTGGCACCTGACGAGACGTTGACGGAGCTCGGCTCTTGGGCGCCGTTGACCTTCAGAGTTCCGCGGGTCGCCAGGGTTGGGCCCGTATAAGAGTTGTCTCCATTCAACGTCAGGACGCCGTCCCCGATTTTTCGAAGGGTGCCGTTGCCCCGCATCAGCCCGTCAAAGACGGAGTCTTCGTCATTTGCGCCGACATCGAGGATGGCGGCATTTTCCAAAACCACCTCGCCGTGGCCGAGGAGCGATCCGATGGTTTCGGTTGCCTGGACCTGCAGCCGGCCGGAGCGTTGGATGGTGATTCGGCTCTCGTCCCGGATTTGCGCCGGTCGCTCGATGACGAGAAGTTCGGATCCTGGCGCGCCGAGATCGTTGCCCACGATGACGTCGCCACCGAACGCGAGGTCTTCGGCCGGCTGTCGCCGGGCGATAAGCGTTCCCTCATTGATTCGGGTGATTCCCCGATGATTCGCGGGTCCGAATCCGGAGTAGGCCAGCACGCCCGGTCCGAGCTTGGTCACCTCCCAGAAACTTCCGTCCATGGTGGATTCCAGGTTCAAGATGGCGCCGTCTTCCGCGCGAAAGGTGGCGTGGCGTTGGAGCAAGATGCCGCCGGTCCAGGTGTTCGAACCGGAGATGCTCCGGAGCTGGCCATCGGGCGTGCCGCCCAACGAATCCAAAGTCAGCGCTTCGCCCAGCACGGCGATGCCTCCCAACAATCCGAGCCGGCCCGAATTGTCCACTCGCGTAAACCCAAGAGTTGAACCGAGTGCCTTCGGATGTCCGATATTCAAGTCGCCTTCGCGCGAGATGATGGATCCATCGAACGGACTGTTGTTTGCCGACAGAAGGAGATCGCCGGGGCCGCCCTTCAATAGCCATTGATTGCCGCTCAGGACCGCGCTGATCTCGAGGTCGGCGGCATCCGGATCCGCGCCTCCTGTCTCCGCGACATGAAACGTCCGTGTCGCCGCGTCGAGTTGCAGGCGCCCGCTGATCACGCTCCGGGTCCCGACGAGCCCGACGGCCGCGACCACATTCACATCGCCATCCAGAATCAGAACCCCGCTGCCGGTTTGCACGGCGCCTCCGCCGACGAGGGTCAATCCGTCAATGGAATCGGAATACCCATTCAAGTTCAGCACACTGCCCGGGTTCACCGTGACGCTCCCGTCGATCTGAGACGGGTTCAGGTAGCGGACGGTGGCGGCGCTGCCGGGAACGCCGCCGGGCGGGACCCCAACGATCAGACTTATGTCCTGCGGAATGGCGGGAGCGCCCAACTTGGCAAGTTCAAGGTTACCGCGTTTGATGGTGAGGTCGCCGGCGAAGGTGTTGGATTGATTTCCGGCCAGGCGGAAGGCGTCGCCACTGAGGGTCAGCCCGCCGCTGCCGGAGAGGCTATTGCTGAGCGCGAGGGTTCCTCCTGTTGCCGTAAAGATCGCGATGGCATTGAGCACGACCGGTCCGCTCCAACTGCAATCGCCCGAGGCGGCAAGGGAGACGGTCGGCACAGGCTCGTTGATCAGGAGCGTCTTGGTCGTAACATCCGCGTTCGCGAGGAGGACATGGCCTCCTGGATTGACGACGACGCTGCCGCCAAAACCCGCTGGCGGGTTGACCCCGAACGCTCCATCCGCCTCGATCCGGACGCCGCCGGCGTTGGCGGAAAATCCGCCGGCGTAGGTGTTGGTCCCCTGCAATACCAGCCAGCCGGCGCCCTCCTTCTGAAGACCTGCGTAGATCAGCACTCCCAACGGTGGTGTCGATCGGGAGCCACCCGAGATGGTCGCGCTGATCACCAAATCGGCCTCGATCGTGCCATCGGCAACATCGAAGATTCGCGTGGCGCTTCCCAGATCGAGGCGCCCGCGGATAAATGACGAGGCGCTTCCGGCGCGATTGGTCACGTTTCCGTTCAAGGTCAAGAGCCCGGATCCCGTGCTCACGCTGGCGGCGGTCAAATCGAGCGGGCCGACCGTTTCATTTTGGCCGTTCAACGCGAGGATGGCGCCGGCCCCTGCGGTGATGGTGGCGGCATCGGCGATTTGATCGCCCAGGAACCATCGCACCAGCGCATTCGCATCGACATTCAAAGGCCCGGTCACGGCGTTCAACCCTGGGGTCTTCGAGAGGCGCAATTCACCGGACGAAACTCGGCACCGGCCGGTGTAAGTGTTCGCGACGCTCCCGCCCAGGTTCAGGATTCCCAAGCCGATCTTTCGAACGTCCCCGGATCCGCTCAGCGCGCCGGACAGCAACAGGACGCCATCCGCTCCGCCCGCGTCGGCCGTGAGGTTGAATCCCGCGAGATTGATCGATCCACCCATGGAAAAGATGGGCGTGAGATTGGCGAAGGTCTGATTGGCGGCGAGCGTGACATCGAGGTTGAACGTGTTCACGCCCGTGCCGATCAATGATGTGATCCCGTTGCTGACCACCACCGGATTGCCGCGGACGAGATAGCCGCTGTCCGTGAAGTTGATGCTGCCGAAGCGGCGGGCGGGGAGCGGGATGTTGTTGGTGGTGGTGCGAAAACGGCCCGCGGCCAGAGCCGGGAAATACAGGTCGTCGCCGTTGGCCGGGACCCCCGCCGGGCTCCAGTTGGCCGCCGTGTTCCATGTGCCGGAAATGCCGGTCCAAGATTTGTTGGCCGCCCACGCCGGCGTCCCACCGCCCGCTGAGAGGAAAACGGCCGCCCCGGCCAGCACTCTCCAGAGGGATGCCGCCAAGCCCGGACAACGAATGGTGGATTTCATAAGATGCTGCCCGCCCGACCCAGCAGGACGGCCGGCCGGTGAACCGCCGCCGATCGCCCCATCTGACCTCGCCAGCATCGTCTCGTTTGGGAGCGACGGGAATGGGCAAGCGACGCCCAGTGGAATCCACGGAGCCTGAGGGTGGTCGTTGAATCCGGGAGCACGGCGAAGCCTGCCGATGCGGCGTCCCGGCGTTTGCGCGCCGCCCGCATCCGGAGTTCCGCAACCGCGCGCGCACGTCTTCCATTCGGCTGGTTACCGTCGGCGGTAAACGCGCTCGTTTTTGATGGAATAGGAAAACCCAACTTCCCGAAGCTTCACGCCAAGTCGCTCGGCCTCGGCTGGCAAATGCAAACCCAGCGCGATCTGGTCGCCTTGCTGGAGCAAACGCCGAATCTCCAGGAAATTCAGGCTGGCGTGACTGCTGAGGCTTTTTACAAAACGAATCTGCGGCTCCGTTGGGTGTGGGACAGGATGCAGGCCGAAACTTAAAAACGGCTGATCGCACCAGCCCACACCACGTACCCACTTCACTCGCCCGCGGAGAATGTCAAAAATGCCTGGCATCACCGTTCGTCAAACTAGTCCGCAAACCCGCCACCGGCGTTGTTCTAAAACGCGCACTGACGCCGCGCAGTTCGGGCAGCATCTCTGGAGTGCGGTGACTTGTTACCGCTTTCTCCGGGCGACTTGTCGCCCGCCTGCGCTTCGACTTTATCCGTTCTCCGCGGCCATCCACGTTCAGTGGCTCACGTTCTTCACTCCGTAAGCCAACCGGAGCTTCTCCGCGTCACCTGCGCTGATCTTGTTGTCGGTCCATTGGCCAATGACCCCGTCGAAATCGTCCCCCACCGGATCGAGCACGGCACAGGGGCTGGTCCCCACGCCATCCTTGCATTCGGGTTCACACCGGGAGGCCCAGCACGTCCGATAATGCATGATCGACCGGTAGTCGTAGGTCGCCGTCGCGGCGATCCAATTTGTCTTCGGCACCCAGTCGTAATCAAATTCGCGCCCGGGCTTGATGTGTTCGTAGTGGACCGTCACATATCGATCGCGATCCCAGCGCTGATGTTCGTGATGAAACCCGAGAACGTGCCCGAGTTCGTGGGCGGGCATCCAGGGACCCTGGCGCCACCAGAACGCCGTGATGTTGATCTCCACCCGCTTGCCCTTTTGATAGCCGTTGAACGTCGTGTTGTTGCCCGCGTCCGTTTTGCCGGTAAAGAAGACATACTCGGTTTCCGACGTGCGCGGGATGAACTGAATGTTCGCCCCTGTGCGCGTCCAGAGGTGCATGGCCTCTTGCGCCATCGCGCGCTGCTCGCCGTTCAGCTGGGTGAGGTCATAGGGGATGATTCCCTTCGGCCACAGCGCGGGCTTGGGGGTCTTGGCCTCGACATGCGCGGGGTCGGACGTTTTTTCTGCTGCGACCACCGGTTCCGCACCCGACACGGCGTTGAGGCTGGCCGCAGCCAGGCCCAGCCAGGCGACACCCAACCGTGGAAGCGAGATTCCGGTTCGTTGCATGGGCCGCGATGATTCAATTGGCGACGCACTTCCGCAATCGCAAAGCGGTCGGATGGGGCGCCACTCAACGGAGTGCTGACGACAGGCGGGTTGAACAACGACGCGAGGTTACGTCCTCTACCCCGCATCGCAGCGTGCCTTTTCGTGCCAAAAAACCGATCGAGCCGTGTCTTCACGGTCAATTTTTCCGAGGCAGGCGAATGCTCTGGATAAGTGGGTCACCGCTCATCTCCTGAGAAGTAGATAAAGTCCGGCGCCAACTGAGAGCCAGGCGCTCACAGGGATAACCCATCCGACGTGCGACAGTCCCATCTCGTAAGACCCCGCCGGGGCAGTTGCGTAAATGGCGGCGGCGATGGAGCGCGCCCCCAGCAGCAATGCCCACGCGATAAGCAGGGCTGCTCCAGTCAGGTGTCGTGGAGTAATCATGGTTTCGTCCTTCGTTGATGTTTGGATCTTAAACCACGGGCAGTTTGCGTCGTCAACTGACGACCTGGATTCAACGACCCGGCCGACGCAGGCCGACGCCGTCGTTCTCCAATGTGTCGATTATGCAGAGCTGATCCCGTCTTCCCCCCCCCAGGGGTTGACTCCTCGAGTGAAGGCACAGGTGAACAGAAGACAGGTTCCAGGCGAGTCAAAGCCCGCACATCAGCAACAAGACCCGCACCACCCAGACGGCCAGCAGACTGCCTGCCGTCGCGGGCATGATTGCTGCAAGCAGCGCCCATCGATTCAGCAAGGTGGGTGCGGCGGGTTTCCGCCCCATCGCGTCGAGCACGATGCAGCCGCCGGAGAAACACAGCGGGGGGCAAATGACGACCGCGACAACCCAAATCATGGGTGTGGCCGACCAATCACGCGCCATACCGCTGCTCGCGCCGTATGCGCAGGCGGCGACCAACCAGAGCGCCGAGCAAAGGACGGTGGCGGCCGCGGTTAAGGATGGCGGCACTTCGTTCCGGCGGGCCGAAGGAATCTCAGTCACGCCCGATTGGACCAGAGTGAAGGGGTTGGCTCATGAATTATTCCAAACAAGCCCGCCCCGGCTCACGCCTCGCCGTTCGATACCTGATGAATTGCCAACGATACAGACCCCATTGGCTGGACGCAGGGTCTGGCCGGCCGCCGCCTATCCGATGCACAGATTGCCAATGACTTGCTCCGCGAGACCGGAACTGCAGCCTTATCTACCTTCAACTGGTGACGGTTCAAGAATTCGTGAAAGGTTATTCCGCCGCGCCGGTATTTAGGTGTGAACAGGCAACTGGATTTAAGTTGCCATGCGAACAAGTGAACGACAGCCCGACGGCGTGATAGTCAAAGTCACGGCACGGCGACAGCGTCGTATGGTGGCCCGGCCAGCGGGGTCTGACGGGAAGGAGGTGAAATTGTCATGATTTGGCATATCGAAACTTTTCTTACGCATGCCCTGAAACTGATCGGGTTGTGATCCCAAGAAGGCTCGCCAGTCGATCGTTGGCGGGCCTTCTTTTTCTTTCGTAAAATGAGGGTTTGTAAGACCCGATGGGTAATCCGTTGGCTACGAATTGGCGCCTTGAACCTCAGCGGGGCCCGTTGGCAATTTGTAATTGTTGATTTTTGATTAGTGACTGCAAAAGAGGAACCACGGATATCCCGGATGAACACGGATGAGGCGAGGGAAGGCGAGTTTTCCGTCCTCGTCCATGGTAATGCATCGGCGAGGTTTCGACCGCGACTGGTTCAACTGTTGTCGCGTCGTCCATACCAAAAATCGAGTCCGTCGCGCTTTCGGTAGGCTTCCGGGCCACGCAACAGCCAGCGGGAGGACTCGCGCAGAATTTCCCAAGTCGAAAAGGCGTGGAGTTTGCGGGCGGAGGTCACCACGGTCGGGTTCACCACAATGAAGCGACCGTGCTGCTTCAGCGCACGCACGAAGACCGCTTCCTCGGCTGCGAAATACCGTTCGCAAAAGCCGCCCGTCGCTTCGAAGGCGCCTCGCGTGCAAAATAGGAAACAGCCGCCGGCCACTTTGAAGGCCCGGGCCGCTCGCGCCGCCACGGCATACGCCGCCCTTGCCCAAAGAGGCAGCGGTTCGTCAAAGCGTACCAGACAGCCGCCGCCGACCGCGCCGCCCCGCAAGGCGTCCAAACCAGATCGAACGGCTTCCGCGTTCGCCAGGGTATCGGCGTCCACGAAGAAGAAAACGTCACCCTTGGCCACCTTGGCCCCGGCATTTCGGGTTGCGGCGATCTGCCGATGGGCGACCGGGATCACCGATGCCCTGGAGTCTTTGGCCAGCCGGGCCGTCTCATCGGTCGACGCGTCGTCCACGACAATCATCTCGAAGGGCTCTCCGACCGACTCCGCCGCCGTGCAAATGGCCCCGAGCGTCCGGCCAATCCAAGCCGCTTCGTTGTGGGCCGGGATGATGAATGAGACCATGCGCAGTGCCAGGTGGCTGAAGAGTGGGCTTAAGCCAAACCGGTGGACCGTTCGTCTGTCCTCCGACGGGTGCTGCAATTTTCCGCGGCGTTCAATCCGAGGGGAGGCTAACCCCTCGCAGTGTTTTCGCAAGCGGTTGAATGCAGTGATGAGGGACGAGGGATGAGAGAGCCAAAGTGCAAAGTGTAAACGTCGAAGTGCAAACAGTCCGACGTGTTACTCGCCACTCGCCACTCCGCACTCGTCACTCATCACTGGCCCCTCGCCCTGAACCAGGCGGCGGAGTTCGTGGCGTCGACGGGCACGATTTGGACCAGATTGCTGACGGAGCCGGACCAGAATGGTGACCAGGAGATGGGAGATACCAGGCGCGGCGTGGTCTCGATCGTATAGGGGACGTTGGGCCGCCCGTAAAGGCGGAGATCGAGCGGCGCGGGTGTCGGGGAGCGGGGCGGATCGAGTTCGAGCAGCGGCTGCGGGCCCACGTAGGCGACGCGACCGGGTCGTCCGAGAGTGCGGGGCACGGGTTGAGCGTTGGCTTGGACGGCGGTGACGTCGGAGATCGGCAGCGCGACGAAGGCGGAGGGCTGTCCGGGAGCGGCCGTGAAACGGAGCCGGGACACGGCCTGGCTGCCGGCCACGACCTGGCCGGGAAGCGTGTCGAGGCGGACCCGGTAGCGGTTGTTGCCGAGCGGGTCGAGGGTGGCGGTGCCGAGCGGCGGCAGGGCGGGCTCGAGGGCGAAGGCGCCAAGGCGCGCGTCGGTCACTTCGAAGATGAACGTCGCGCGGGTGGCGGGCACGGTGGATTCGATGACAATGGCGATGCTGCCGGTTTGGCTGGAGGCGACGGCTCCGCGGCCGAGTTGCACCTGGAGCAGGTCGCCGACGATCACGGTGAACATGCGGGTGCCGGTCATGGACGGGACGCCGTTGTCGGTGACCTGAACGGTAATGGCGTTGGTCGTGCGCGCATATTCAGCGATGGGGGTCCAGGTGAACAAGCCGCTGGCGCGGTCGATGCGGGCGCCGCGCGGCGCCCCGGGGGCGAGGCTGTAGAAAAACTGTTGGGTGGGGATGTCGGGATCCGAGGCGGAGTTCGTGACGACGAGGGTGGTTTGGACGAGGGCAGTTTGGGTGGCGATGGGCGCCAGCACGGGCGGCCGGTTCACTTCGCGCACGATGAGGCGGAGCGTTCGGCTGGCGCTGCGCGTGGGGCTGCCGTTGTCGCGCACGGTGACGGTGACGAGGTATTCGCCCGGCCCCCGGGCTTCGCCGGGCAGCCAGGTGAGCTGGCCGGTGGCGGGCGCGATGCTGACGCCGACGGGCGCGCCGGGCTCCAACTGCCAGGTTAGAGTCTGGGCCGGGCGGTCCGGATCGGTGGCCGCGACGACCATGGACAGAAGGGACTCTTCATCGACGAAGAGATCCGTGGGTGCATCGGTGAAGACCGGGGCGGCGTTGAGCTCGCGCACGATGACGTTGAACGATTGGGTCACGGAAAGGCTGGGCTGGCCGTTGTCCGCGACGATGAGCGTGAAGCGGTTGGTGGTGTTGCCGTCGAGCTCGGTGGTGGTCCACCGCAGCGAGTTGGCGGTGGAATCATAGGTGGCTCCGGGTGGGGCGACGGCGAGGGTATAGCTGAGTGACTGGCGGGGCAGGTCGGTGTCGAGAGCGACGGGTTGCAGGTTCAACGTCGCGCCTTCGTCGAGTGTCACGTTCGCGATGGGCAGGAGGGACGGGGCGGTGTTGACGGTGGAGGCGGTGGTTTGGGCGTCGGCGGTGGCGGGGATGATCTCGGTGTTGCCGGCGGCGTCGGTGGCACGGGAGTAGAAGGCATACGTGTTGCCGAGGACACCGTCGAAGAGCGCGCTGTGTTGGGTGGTACGGGCGAGCCAATTGGTGAAGGGTCCGCCGTTGATCGACACGTAAACGTCGAAGTGGGCAAGGCCGCTGCCGCCGGGGTTGTCGGTGCCATTCCACTCGACCACGAACCGGGCGGGGCTGGCGGCCGGCAGGGCGACGACGACGCTGGCGGGCGCGTTGGTGTCGAGCGGGCTGGTGGCGTAGGTCAGCGTGTAACGGCCCGGGCTGTCGTAGTCGAGCAGGTGAAGCGTGTGTTCGCGGCGGGCGCCGGGGATGGACGACGGGAATGTGCGGTCGGTGGTCCAGGCGTTTGCGGGGCTGCGCAGCAGGCGTCCGTCGGAGCGGCGCGCGCTGACGAGGCGGAGGCCGGGACCGGGATCGGGCAGGCGCAGGTAGGACCAGCCGGTCGGCATCTGGGCCATGAGCTCCACGGCGGGGGTGGATGCGCTGACGACGCCGGTGACGGTGGGATTTGTGCCCAGGGCGACCGGAGCGTTGGAACCCGAGCTGAGATAAAGCGTGTCGGGGAAGTTGTCGGGATCGGGTTGATCGTTGACGAGGAAATCCTGGATGGCGTCGGCGCCGGGGCGATCGTCTTGCACGACGTGGATCAGCTCGTGGACGGACACGCGATCGATGAGGGAGAGGTTGGTGGCGCCGAACGCATCGACGTGGGTGAACGACGCGCGGTAGTCGATGAACTTGCCCTGGAGGGATGAGGTCAAATCCCAAATGACGGTCCGGGCCTGGGCGGGGTTGATGTCGCCGACGTTGACGTTGAACGAGGGGGAGAACGGGCGGTCGTCGACGTGGGCGCCGAGGAGCTGGAAGTCGACGAGCAGCCCTTTCTCGTTTTCTGTGATGCGCGGGGCGGCGGAGGCGATCTGAAAATTGCGGGCGGGGCCGGCGCCGCGGTTGGAGACCCGCAGGCCGAGGGCGAAGGGTTCGGCAGGCTCGAGGACGGGCGTGAACGGATCGTCGGAGAACACATCGCGCTGCTGGAAGTACTCCAGCTCGAGGCGGGCGTCGGGCAGGACGGTGATCTGGCCGGGGAGCAAGGGCACGGTCAATGCCTGTCCGTCCATGGTGAACCGGAGGGTGCCCCCAATTTGATAGGCAGCGGGCGCGGAGGGGGCGGCGTCGAGCGTGGGAATGAAGAGGAAGTCGGCCACGCCGTTGAGGCCGGCGGGCAGGCGCCCTTGTCCGTCGATCGAAGTGATGCCGGTGAGAGTGGGGCCGCGCACGGCGAAGCGGTCGGTGGCGGGCTGGCCGTTGGCGTCGCGGAAGTCGATGGCGAGTTGGATGCCGGTCAGGTCGGTGGCGCCTCCGTTTTCCAGCTGGAGGGTGCCGCGAAACGCGGCGCGGGTCATGGTGATGTCCTGGCTCAACTCCAGGCGGACGCGGGCGCAGACACCGGGGTGCCCGCCGGCAGTTCCGCTTCCGCCGCCGCCACCGCCGCCGAGGCCTCCCGGCGCCGGGGCGTTGCACGGGCCGGGCACGGTGGCGGCCACGAACGAAAATGTCGACCCGGAGCCGCCGCTGTTGGGAAAGCCGAGCGAGTTCAGATAATTGGTTCCGAACATGAAGAGCGTGTTCGTCATCGACTGGGGTCCGCAGGCGCAGTAGGCGCTGAGGCCGAAGTTGGTGCCGTCGAGCGGCGCGGGCAACGCGCCCGGAGGAAAATGCACGGAGCCGAAATCGCCCGAGCGCAGGTACCCGCGGATGCGGGCCTTGTTGCACCCATCCATGCTGCCCATGAGACAATCCCATTCCGCGCGGTGGCTGAGCAGGCTGTCATCGAAAAACGTCGGGCTGGACGTGTCGAGGAACGAGCTGAAATCGCAGCCCGTGTCGGGCACGCAAACGGCGTGGAGTGTCACCTGGGCGGTTCTGGTCACGAAATTCCTGCCGCAACGAAACCGGGTGTCGATCGGGATGGCGATGACGCAGTCGTCGCCAGGACAGGACGGCGGCGCGGCGGCGGGGCTGAAGCCGACCTCGCTGGCCGCCCTGGCGCTGGCGCCACCGGCTGGGCTGGAGGGTCGAGTGCGGATCGTGACCGGGACGGAGACGGTGGTTTGGGCGGGTAGCTCTTCGATCTCGGTGACGAGCGGGGTGATGATGTAATTGGGGCTGTTGGGCACCGGGATGCGGACGCGCAGGAGGGAGATGAGACCGGTGTTGCGGAGGCGGATGGCGAACTGGCTGGTTTGGCCGGCGAAGACCAGCGGGACGATCTCGGGATTCTCGACGACGAGGTTTGGCTGGGGCACTTCAGTTTCGAACTGGGGCTCAAGCACCACGCGGTAGTGATCGGGGATGACGGAGGGGACCACGCTCCACTCGTAGGTGACCTCCTGGCGCAGGAGAAAGACTTCCTGTTCGGCGATCACGCCGGCGTTGACGCGCACGCCGCCGCGGGCGGGGCTGTGGCGGGGCGCGCTCGCTTCGATTTGATACGTGCCTTCGGGCAGGTCGCGAAGCGTGATCTCGCCCTGGGCGTCGCTGGTGGCGTTGGTCACGATGTCGCCGGTGAACGGATCGCGGAGGGTGACGAGCGCGTTGGTCACGCGCGGGGCGCCGGCGGCGTAGTAAGTATGCTCATCCGTGACCGTGAGGCGGACGTCGCCGCGGGCTTCCGATAGTGCGCGGAACTGGAACGGGACGGTCACGTTGGCGGCGCCCTGGCCCAGGTTGGCGCCGGTTCCGCCCTGGACGACCATCGTGCCGTCGTAGCGACCCAGCGGGAGATCGGCGGGGGCGTTCAACGCGAGGAGAACGGAGGCGCGTCCGCCGGGCGGGATGGACGGAATGGGCGACGCCGAGATAAGCGAGAGCCACGGAATGACCGGAAGCGTGACCTGGAGGTCGCCGGAGGGCGCGCCGCCTTCGTTGCTGACCTCGAACGGGACAAGAGTTTGCGTGCCGCGCAGCATGCCGGCCGCAAGCGTCCCGGGGGCGGCGACGAGGCGGGCGCCGGGAGGCGTCACGGTGAAGTCGATGGGGATGCGGGTGGTGGCGCCTTCGAGCGACGTGATCGCGAGCGTGAACCGTCCGCTGACCGGAGTGGAAAGGGTGGTGGAGAGGACGTAGGCCAGGATGTTGGTGGCGTTGCCGGCGAGCTGGTTGGTGAAGGACGTGGTCAGATTGAAATCCAAGGGCAGGCCTTCGGGCGCGACGGTGAGGCCAGTCAATGGCAGCGGGCTGAGGTTGCGGACCTCGATCTGGCCGGCGAGCGGGGAATTGGGTGCGAGCCGGAGGTTGAGTTCCCACGGGACGCCGGCCAGGCCGAGCAGCGTGAATTGGTCCTGGACGAGATCGGTGGCGACCCGGGGGTGATCTGCGCCGATCGTGTAGAGGCCGGCCTCGCCAGGAATGGGACGAAACACGCCGGAAAACCGGCCGTTGGCATCGGAGAAGACGGAGAACGTGCGGCGGGTTTGCTTGACGCTGACGCGGACGGTGGCGGTGCGGAACGGGGCGGGGGAACCGTCGGCGGTGAAGTAGGTGCGGCCCGAGAGCGGAATGGGCGTGCCGGAAACCGCGGCGTCGATCTCGGTCTCAACTGCGGCGCGGTAGGAAGGCTGGACGATGAGCGGCGCGGACACGCGGTCGTTGTTGCGTTCGGAGCCTTCGGCCAGATCGTGGCGGACGTCGGTGCGGACCAGGAGCCAGTAGGTGCCGGGTTCGGCCGGCGCGGCGAAGGTGCGCGCCACGGAATAGCTTTCGCCGATGAGGATGGGTCCCGCGTTGGTCACGGAGGCGAGCAGAGTGGCGCTGTTGCCCTGCGCGTCGCGCGCCAGGGAAACCTCGTCGATCCAAATTCCCGAGGCGGCGGCCAGACCGCTGTTCGTCACGGTCCAGATGACGGTCAGGCTGGCATCGGTCAGGACGTTGGTTGGGGCGCTGACTTCGTGGACGGCGAGATCGGGCACGTTGATGTCGGTGACGGACAGGAGGGCGCGTCCAGCGCTGTATCCGGGGGTGGTGGCGGTGAGCGTGATTTCCTGGACGCCATCGGTGACGCCATCGGCCCCGCCGGTGACGATTACGTTGGTTGAGGTCTGGCCGGCGGCGAGGGTGATGGTGGCGGGGAGTGTGACCTGGGAGGCAGGCGAGGCGGCCAGCGTAATCAGGAGCACGTTGGTGGCGGGCGTATTGCGTGTGATGCTGAGCGTGGTGCTGGCGCCCTCGGAGATGACGCCGGCGGCGGTCTGCAGGAACAGCGCGGGACCGTCGTTTTCGAGGATGGTGAGGGAAGCGCGTGCGGTGGCGTCGGGGCCGGGGATGGCGGCGCCGCGTTCGGTCAAGCCTTCGGCGATGAGATCGACCGATTGTGAGCCTTCGGCGAGGCGATCGTCGACCACGTTGATCGCGAACGAGACGGCGGGTTGGCCGGCGGGGATGATGATTTCATCGGGCACTTGCAGGCGGGCGCCAGCGGTGGAGCGGAGGCGGACGCGTTGCGGGGCGGCGGAAACCGGGGAGCGGCTGAGCACAGCGGTGGTGGCGGGGTTCAGCTTGTTTTCGGCCACGCTGTTCTCGGCGAGCTGGAGCGACAAGGCGACCGTGTCGTCGTCGATCAGATCGAGTTGGGCGGAGGCTCCGGGGTAACCCTGGGCGGAGGCGTGGATCGTGATGGTTCGCGGCCCGGTGACGACCGTGTCGTTCACCGGCGTGAGGGCGAAGGTCACATTGGTTTGGCCGGCGGGGATGGCGATGATCGCGGGCAGGGTGAGGGCGTCGGGCCGGTCGGTGAACAGCGTGAGGGCAAGGGTGGAGTTGGTTTCGGCGTTGCGAGTGATGGTGGCGATGATGGGGGCGCCGTTCTCCGCCGCGCTGGCGGCGGCGAGGCGCAGCGTGAGCGCCGGAGTGTCATCTTCGGAGATGGTGAGCGTGTTCGTGGCCGGGGCGTGGCCGGGCGCGGTGGCGGTGAACACGCTGGTGGCGGAGCCGTTCACGATCGAGTCGTTAAGGGCGGCAATGAAGAAACTGGCCGAGCTGGCTCCGGCGGGGAGGGTGATGCTGGCAGGGGCCTGAAGGCGGGACGCCGCGGTGTGATTCAGGGAGACGACGAGCACGCTGGCGGCATCGCTGTTGCGGGTGAGGGTGGCGAGGACGGCCTGGGCGCCGGCGTTTTCCGGGATGGAGGCGGGGGTGAGCGTGAGCGTGAGGGTGGCGGGGATGACGATGGGCGCGGCCGCGACCGCGGTGTTGTTGGCTTCGTTCTCCTCGAACAGAACGGCGCTGGCGTCGGCTTCGGCCACCGCGAACCGGTTGCCGGTGCCGAAGGCGGGCAAGGTGACCTGCTGGGTGCGCGTGAGCGATTGGCCAGGCGCGAGCGATCCGCTGAAGAAGGCGGAGGCGAGGAACTGATCGTTGCCGGCGAGCGAGTCGCTCGAGAGAAAAAGCTGATCGGTCCAGGGGCCGGTGGCGGGGACGGACCCGACATTGCGCACGGTCCAGATCAAGGGAACGCCTTCGCCCGGGCGACCGGTGGCGGGCAGGCTGAGGCTGGTCACGATCAAATCGGGGTAGGGCGCAGGTGAGATTTGGAGTTGGAGACGGGCCTGGTTGTTGGTCTTCGCGGTGCCGGCTGGATTCTCTTCGGTCAGTTGGTCGAAGGCGTCCGTGGTGAGGGTGATCTCGAGCGAGCCGACGGCGGTGAGGCCATCGGGGAGGCGAACGGTGTTGGTGCGGGCGCGGGTGCCGCCGGCGGGGATGGCGCCGAGGGCGGGCGCGGCGGGGTTGTAAGGCAGCGCGAAGTTGAACAACGTTTCCGAGGTGTTGGTGTTCCGGATGACCAGGCGATCGTAGAAGACGGCGCTGACGGGGGCATTGCCCTGGTTGAGGAGAGTCCAGCGGATGACTAGATCCGCGCCGGCGCGCGCGGCGGGGCTGGCGGTGGCGGTGAGACCCTGCACCACGAGATCGGGGGCCGTGCGGCTGGTCACACTGCGCGTGTTGTTGAACTCGCCGGTGTTTGCGGTGTTGTGTTCGAAAATTTGATTGTCGCGATCAGCAGTCACGGTGACTTCGAACAGGCCGACGGCGTCGGGGTTGGGCTCGGCCGGCATGGTGAACGTGAGCGAACGGGTGCGGACGCCGCCGGGGGCGAGAGCTCCGAGCGGGTTGCCACCGGGGCCGGGCGCGGCCGGATCGTCATCGATGGATTCGCTGGCGACAATGTGATCAGTACGGGTGTTGCGGACGGCGACGGATTCGGTCCAGGGCCCGGCGGTGGCGCGGTTGCCGGAGTTGGTGACGACCCAGGTGGCGGTGACGCTGGACCCGGCTGGCCAGCCTGCGGGCGGTGTGAACGTGAGGCTGGCGATTTCGAGATCGGGATACGGGGCGAGAGTCGAGGTGACGGGCAGGGTGGCGCTGTTGTTGGCTTCGGCGGTGCCGGCCGGGTTTTGTTCGAAGAGCAGGTTGGAGGCGTCGGTGAGCACGGTGACCTCGAGCGCGCCGGCGCCGGTGGGTCCGTCGGGGAGTGTGAGCGTGGCCTGGCGGCTGCGGCCTGCGCCGGGGAGGATTGGGCCGGCGACAGCTTCGTCGTAGGTCAGGATGCGGGTGGCGAGGACCTGGCCGGAGCTGGATTGGCGGATGAGCACTCGTTCCTGGAACGAGCCCGTGGCTGCGGTCGATCCGTCATTGCGGGTGGTCCAGGCGACGGAGACGGGCTGGCCGGATTGCAGGCCGCTGGACGGGGTGAGGGCCAGCGACGCGACGACGAGGTCGGGCGCGACGTTGGTTTCGAACAGTGGCGTGGGCGGGCGGGACAGGCTGGGCACGAGTGCGAAGGAATAATTGCCGCGGGGACTTGAGTCGTTGGGGCGGCCTTCGACCGAGAGCAGATAACGGCCGGTCCGCGGCATGGTGAAGGGCTCGATGTCGGCGGTGACCTGGCTGGGAGTGAATAGCGGGGTGCCGACCGGGGACATGATGCGGACGAACGGCGTCGCGGTGAACCCGTTCTGGGGACGTCCGTCAAAATAGAAGCGATCGCCGGCGGTCGCGTCGAAGCTCCAGAGCGCAGTGCCGGCGCCGGGCGTGATGGAATTCGTGACGAGCGTTCCAGGCGTGAACGGCAGGGCCGTGGCGGCGTCCAGCAAGCGAAACGCATACGTGCCCGTGGCCGCGCCGTTGCCGGAGACCATCACCGTGTAGCTGCCCGCGACCAGATCCAAGACCGGATTTCCGTCAACGCTGTCGCTGGTCCAGAGTGGCCGGTCGAAGGCGATCCCGGCGGGGCCGGCGATGGTGCATTGGAGGGAGGAGTCGCTGAGCGTGTCGAAATAAATCTGGTGCGGCTCCGCGAGGGCGAACTGGTAGCTCTGGGTTTGTCCTGGAATCTCGAGCGCTCCGGCGATGGTGGCGCCAAGGCTCAGCGTGTTCGTTTGGTCGAGGACGCGGTGCAGGACGAACGTGTAACCGCCCGGAGCGGATTCGGTGTAGCGGCCTTCGACGGGCAGAAGGTAATCGCCGGATAACGGCGTGATAAACGGGCCGTAGTCGTTGTTCACTCGAAAGCCTCCGCTGAGATCCGCCCCGAGGGGTGTGATAATCCGGGTGCTCGGATAGGCCGCGGTGCCGGGGCGCGGGCGTCCGTCGAAATAGAATTTATCGCCGGCGTTGGCCCGGAAGCGATAGAGCACGGTGCTTTGCCCGGGGATCAAGGCGCTGTCCACCGTGGTTCCGGGGGTGAGGGGGAGAGCGGCGGAGGAATCGATCAGTCGAAACGCGAATTCGGCCACGATGTTGCCGGTGCCGTTGACGGTGAGTCGGTAATCTCCGGCGGGGAGGTTGAGCTGGGAAAAGCCGTCAAGACTGTCTGAGGTCCAAAACGAGCGTTCGTTCACCAGGACGCCGCCTGGTCCGTGCAGCGACCAGTTCAACGAGCCGGCGACGTCGGGTTCGGCCAGGCCGTCGAAGAAGAGGCGGGCCGGTGCGCCAAGGGAGAACGTGAAGTGTTGCTGCTGGCCAGCGTGAGCGATCGCGCCGACCGCCACCGCTCCGGGCGCCAGCGTGTTGGTTTCGTCCAGGACCGGCTGGAGCAGGAAGGAATAATTGCCGGTGGGCGCGGCATCGGTGATGCGGCCTTCGACGGTCAAGAGGTAGTCCCCCGACACCGGTGCGACGAAGGGCTCAATGTCGGTGGTGATGCCGACGGCGGTTCCGAGCGGAGGGCCACCGGGCGGGAGGATGCGACTGTAGGCTTCGGTGGAGAAACCGCTGCGGGGCATGCCATCAAAGTAGAAACGGTCACCCGCCTGGGCGGAGAATTTCCACAGCGCGGTGCCGCGGGCGGGGCTGAGCGAGTTGGTGACGATTTCGCCGGGGGTGAAGGCGGCGGCGCTCGTCGCCGGGATGAGACGGAACGAATACGGGCCGGGCACGCCGCGGACGTTGATCTGATACGAACCGGCGGACAGGTCGAGCACGGGGTTGGCGTCGGCGCTGTCGGAGCTGGCGAGTGAGCGCAGGTTGACCAGCGTGGCCGACGCGTTGAGCAGCGTCCAGGTGGCCTCGGTGTTGGCGAGACTGTCGAAGATGAGCCGCCCGGGGGCGGCGAGCGTGAACGGGTGCGAATTGGTCGTGGTGGCAGTGGGCAGCGTGCCGCTGACGACGTCGCCGGGTGCGAACGGGGTTCCGGCGAAAGGCGCGATCGGTATGTTGCCGAGAGGGACAACATTGAATTGATAGGCACCGCTGCCGGTGTCGGCGATGTAACCTTCAATCAGCAACGTGTAGGTGCCGGTGAGGAGCAGGCGGTTTGTTCCGAGATCGCCGTTGAAACTGGTGGCGAAGACGGTGTTGCCCAGCGGATCGAATAGGCGCCAGCGGGCGTTGGGCGTGCCGGTCCGGCTGATCCAGTCAAAGAAGAAGCGGTCGCCGCCGGCGGCGCTGAATCGGTACGCGTCGGTTTCGTTGGCGGGCGACAACGTGCCCCCGATCGGTGTTCCGGGCGTGAGCGCGGCGGCGCTGGCCAAATCAAACAGGCGAAATTCATACGAACCGGTTTCATCGCCGACCCCGGACACCGCCAGCTCGTATTGGCCCGGGACGAGCCGGATGGGTTCGAAACTGGTGTCGGAGGAATCAAAGCGCCGATTGGCGAAGACCGTTCCGAGCGGCCCGGACAAGGTCGCGCGCAACGGCGTGCTGATACGCGAATCCAGGTAGAGCCAGGCCGGCGACGCGAGCGTGAACGGGTGGCGGACGGTTTGGGCCGGAACCGTGATGGCGCCGCTGGTGACCGCGCCGACGGTGAGCGGGGCGACCGGATCGATGACCGGCACGACGTTGATGGTGTACGCTCCCGGGTTGGGGTCCGCGTGCCCGCCAACGATGGCCAGAGTGTAGAGGCCGCCGGCGGAGAGTTCGATGGGACCGAGGTCCGAGAGAAAGCTGCCGGCGATCTCCGTTCCGAAAGGATCGAAGCAGCGCCAGCTCGCGTTGGCGAGTCCGGTGCCGTTGATCAGGTCGAAAAAGACCCGGGTGCCGGGCGTCGCGGTGAACCGGTAGAGGTCCGTTTTGTTCGGGGGGTTCAGCGTGCCTGACACAGGCGTGCCGGGATTGAGCGGGGCGGCGTCCGTGAGTTCGCGCAGCAGAAATCGGAAACCGCCTGTGGCGTCGCCTGCGCCCGTCACGGTCAGGCGATAGTCGCCGGCGGCAAGCTGAAGCGTGGGCAAGGTGGCATCGGACGCGCTGAACGCGCGCGCGTTGATCAGGCGGCCGGCTGGTCGGTCGAGCGACCAGCGCAGCGGCGAGTTGGTCAGCGAATCGAAGCAGATGCGCGTGCTTTCGGGCTGGCTCCAGGCGAAAACCCAGGATTGACCTGGTTCGCCCAAGGCACCCGCCATGGCCTCGCCAAGGGTCAGCGGAGTTTCGATGTCGTGCACGGGCGAGACGTTGATGGTGTAAGTGCCGCCGGCGGGATCCGAAGGGTGGCCTTCGATCAGCAGGGTGTAGGTGCCATCGACGGTCAGCGTGGTGGGGCCGCGATCGCCGAGCCCGCCGTTGAACAGCTCATTCCAGAACGGATCGAAGCAGCGCCAGGAGGCGCTGGGCAGACCGCTCGAGCTGAGCACGTCGAAATAAACCTCCGCTCCGGCCACCCCGGTGAAGCGGTATGCGTCCGTTTCCGCCGATGGATTGATGGAGCCGTTCGCGGCCAGCCCCGTGGTCAGGGCAGGGGCGGCTGTGAGATCGATGAGCCGAAACGCAAATGCGCCCAGGTCATCCCCATTGCCGGACACCGTCAGGCTGTAATCGCCAGCAGAAAGGAGCAGTGGCGAAAGGGTGGAATCCGCGGTGTTGAACCGGCGGAGGCTGACGATCCCGCCCTCCGGACCGGCCAGCGACCAGCGCAGCGAACCGCCGGCACGGGAGTCGAAGGCGAGCGGAGTGGACGCGGCCAGCGAGAAGAGGTATTGCCGACTCTGGCCGGGTGTGTCGATCGAGCCGGAAACGACGGGCCCGATGGGCAGCGCATCGATCGTGTTGGCGATGGGCGCCATGTTGAACCGATACGCCCGGGCACCCGGGTCGTCGCCGTAAAAGCCCTCGATCGCGAGAAGGTAACGTCCCGTGTGAGGCAGCGTGAGCGGGCCGCGATCGGTGGTGAGATAGGCCGAGGCGAGCGCCTGGCCGAGCGGGGTGAACAGCTCCCAAAACGCGTTGCCGGGTCCGTTCGTGGTTTGGAAGTCGATGTAGCAAGGCGCTCCGGCCACCACGTCAAATTGATATAGCGCCAGGGCCGTGGTGTCCGGCAGCGCGCCGGTGACCGGCACGCCCAACGCGATCGGAGTCGCGGCAGCGACATCCACAAGGCGCAACCGATAGGGTGAGATGCCGGCGGACGTGCGGCGGACGCGCAGTTGGTAATCGCCGGGAACGAGATTGAGGATGGCGCCGGTGCCGGCGTTCCAATCAGCGCCGTTCAGCGCGCGGTTGTTGGCCAGCAGACCAGGGGGCCCTTCCAGCGACCAGGTGACACCCGGGCTGTTGGTCAGGGAGTCGAGCATGATCCGCACGGGAGCGGCGATTGCGATCACATAGGCATTCGTCGACGCGTTCGTCAGGGTGCCGGCGGCGATGGCGCCAAGCGGGAGCGGGGCGCCGGCAAACGGTGTGGGCGGCGTGTTGCCCTGAAATTGGACGACAAACGTATTCGTCACCGGGCTGTCGTTGGCCGGGTAACCTTCGACCAGCAGCGTGTAGGTGCCCGCCACGCGTTGGGTCACGGTGACATCACTGAAGGCGGTGTCGAAAACCACGTTGTCGTAGGGATCGATCAGGCGCCACCAGATGCTTTGGCCGGGCGTGGCGGATTGACGATCGAAGAACAGCCGGTCGCCGGCGGCGGATGTCCATTGGTAAATCCGCGTTTCGTTGGCGGGGTTCAGCACATTGACGACCGGCGTGCCGGGTGCGATCGGGGTGCCGGTGGCCAAATCCTGGAGGCGGAAGACGTAAGCGTTGGTCTCGGCGTTGAGACCACTGATGGTGAGACGATAAAATCCCGGGTCAAGGGAGAGCACGTCCGAGTACGAACCGTCGGAAACCGAGAAAGCGCGTTTGTCCACGATCGGGCCGGGTGGTCCGTCGAGGGACCAGAAGACCGTCGACAGATTGGTGAGCGCGTCGAATGCGAAGCGCGTGGGCTGGGTGAGGTTGAAGGTATAGACGTTGCGGGCGCCGGGCGTGGCGATGGTGCCACGGACAATATTGGTGGAAAGCGTCTGGGCGGGAAGCGATTCGACGGTCAGGGCGGCCAGCAGGAACAGGACGAGGGCCAGGCTGGGGATTCGGCTGGCGGCGCAGGAACTCAGGGACTTCATAAGCGGAGCGATTTGGATTTATTCCGGGAGCAGGAACCTGGTCAGCCGCCGACCTGGGCCGTGCCCACCTCGCCTACAGCAGTGAATTCAGCCAGGCGTTACGGGGAATTTGGAAAATTTGCCAGGCACCTGGGCACGCAGGTGGGTTCCATGAACTGCGGAGCGCGGGCCCTACCTTTCAGTTCATGGGGAGCTGCTTGTTCCTGACGGACCGGCTCACGGGCCATGAACCGAGCACGGTAGCAGGGCGGGCGCTCCGCCGCCCGCCGGAGTCCGCACGGCGGTCCGCACTGGCGGCCCGCTGCGGCCGTGCCCGCCGAAGCATCGCGAAGGCGGGAGAGCGGGCCCTACCTTGCGGTTCATGGGGAGCAACCCGGATTTTGCATGTAAATTGCGGCCACGAACAGCATTGGTGATTTTTGATTGGTGATTGTCGATTGACGATTTCCAAGTCGGACAATCCGCAATCGCAAATCGAAAATCGTAAATCAAAAATCCTCTTGGTTCACGGAAAGCCGAAACCTCCAAAGCAGAAGGTGTGATGTTCCTGGGCTACCAGTCGAGACCGAGGCGCGCCAGGTCACGTCGGAGCGTGCGGAGGTCCCACAGCTGGATCGAACGCCCGACGGCGGCGGCGACGAGCCGGGAGCCGTCTCCGGAGAAGGAGAGGTGGGCGAGGTTGACCGGATCCGGTGCTGTCAGTGTGCTGAATTCGTCCCCGGACTCGGGATTCAACAATCGGATGTCGCGGCGGTTGGCGGCGACGGCCAGGAGTCGTCCGTCCGGGGAAAAGGCGATGGGCCCGGCCACGGCGCTGCCGAGATCGAGCGGCACGCGGCGACGAACCTGCCACGTTTGAGTGTTCCAGAGGAGGTAGTCCCGGGATGACGTGGTGACGAGGGTTCGGCCGTCCGGGCTGAACGCCGCGATGGTGTTTTCGTTGGTCAGGAGGATGTGGTGCAGCTTTCCGTTGCCCTGCCAGAGGCTGGCGCCGATGCCGTTGTGTGCGGTGCCGACGATCCATTGGTAATCGGGGCTGAGCATGGCGTGAGACTGGGAATAGCCCCGGGCGAACTCGACAGGCTTGGCGTCGTTGGTGTTCCCGTCCGTCCTTACGACAAAGCTACGGTTGCGCCCGGCGAGGGCGAGACGGCTGCCGTCGGCGCAAAACCGGCCGCGCTGGAAATCGGCGCCCGGAGCCGTGAGCAGGCTCGTGGCGGCGCCAATGATAAGACGGTGGCCGTCGTTGTCGGGGCGCAGGGGCCAGCGGAGCACAGTCTCGGCGGTGAGCACGACCAGGCTGTTTCCGTCGGGATGAAAATTTGGCGAGCGCGCGCCCGGGAGCGCGACAAAGGTTGACTCCTGCGCGGTGCCGGCGTCGAGCAGGTGCCAGCCGAAGGCGTCGGCATGAACCAGCCAGCGTCCGTTCGGGCTGATGTCAGCGCCGGTGGGGCCGAGCGGGGTGGCGAGCACGCGGAAGACGTCGCTGCGAACATAGTCCCACCACCCGAATCCTCCGGGCTCGCGGTGGAAGGCCAGGCGGGTTCCTGATCGATCGAAGGCCGTGGCCAGACCCGTGTCGGTTGAAAAGAGCTGCCGGGCGGAGGCGGTGTCCCAGAAGCGCGACAGCCCGTCCCAACCATGGGAGGCCAGCACGTCGCCTTGGGGATGGAACGCCACGTGGCTGACGGTCTGGCCGTGCGCCGGGAGCGTCAGATAAGCGTCAAGTTCCGTATCCCAGCCGATCAAGCCGCCCATGACATCGCCGGCGACGAGGCGCCGGCTGTCCGGGTGCCACGTCAGGCACGTGATGACGGTGCCATGCTGGAAGCTTTTTTGGGGCGCGAGCTCCGGCCAGCTCCAGCGCAGGATCTCGCGACCGACGACGGCTGCCAGCATGTTGCCGCCGGGCGCGAAGGCCAGGCCGGCGGGCGGGTTGGGGACGGGCACGGTGCGGGTCGAGCCTGGCGTCGCCGCCGTGGGGGAGGTGGATCCGGGCGCGGGATCGGCGACCGGCACGATGTGGATTTGGGCGTCTTGGCCGGCGAGGGCGAGCCAGTGGCCATGGGGATGGAACGCGAGGATCTCGGGCTGATTAAGAACCCTGGGCAGCGGGCTGGCGTTGGCGGGAGCCCGCGTGGCGACGGACCAGACACCGGCGAGGCCGTCCGCGGCATTGGCGGAAAGTAGCCGGGCGTTGGGGCTGAAGGTGGCAAAACGAATGCGAGCCCGGGACACGGTGATTTCCGCCACGGTCGTTTGGCTCTGGGCCTGGCGCACGGCAACCGTGCCATCCCGCGGCTCCGTCGCGCAGAGGTTCATGTCGTGGTCCCAGGCCACAAATGATTCGCGGCTTTCGTTGGTTGACCCTGGCCAGAGGTGAACATCGCCGAGGTCGCTCAGGGCGAGACAGGCGATGGCTTCATTGCGGAGGTCGAGCGAGGGTTGCATGCGGGCGGCGGCCGTGACTGCGGCGAGGCTTTGCGAGCGTCGTCCGGCAAGGCCGCTGAGGCGTCCGGCGCGCGCCTGGGCGAGATACGATGCGTAAAGCTTTTCTTCGGCCTGGTGGCGCGCGGCCGTGGTGCGGTCGGCCTCGCGTTGCACGCGCGCGGCGGTCGTGAGGGACACGACGGTGAGTGCGAGAAGCAGGACAAGCGAAACAGCCAGGGAGGTGGCAACGATCGGCTGTCGCCGGCACCAGCGCGTGAGCTTTTCGATCGGGCTGATCGGCCGGGCGCGGATGGCTTCGTCCCGTCGGAAGCGCCCCAGCTCATCGGCCAGATCCCGGGCCGTGGCGTAGCGGCGGGCGGGATCTTTCTCGAGACACTTGAGGCAGATGGTTTCGAGGTCGCGGGGCAGTCGCGGGTTGAGGCGGCGGGGCGGCACGGGTTCCTGGTCCGTGGCCAGCTTGAGCGTCTCGAGCGGGGTGGCGGCGCGGAAGGGTGGCCGGCCGGTGATGAGTTCGTAGAGGATTCCGCCGAGGGCGTAGACATCGCTGCGCACGCTGATTTCGGCGGCCCGGCCGAGCGCCTGCTCGGGCGGCATGTAGCCGGGCGAGCCGAGAACGGCGCCCGTTTGGGTCAGCGTGGCGTCCTCGACGAGCAGCTTGGCCAGGCCGAAGTCGGTCACGCGCGGCTGCCCGTCGGGGCCGACCATGATGTTGGACGGCTTGAGGTCGCGATGGAGGACGCCGCGGGCGTGGGCGAAGTCGATGGCTTCGGCCACGGCCTGGACGTGGCGGGCGGCATCGAGCGGCGGCAGGGGATGTTCGCGCACCAGCTCCGCAAGGCTGCGACCCTCGACATACTCCATCGAAAAATAGTGCTGGCCGTCGCACGCCCCGACCTCATGGATGGTCACGATGTTCGGGTGCTGGAGCTGCGCCGCGGCGGCTGCCTCCATTTGAAACCGCCTGATGTCGTCGGCCGCCGCCAGGTGGCCGGCGCGGATCATTTTTACGGCGACGATTCGACCGAGGCTGCGTTGGCGGGCGCGATAGACGACCCCCATGCCGCCACCCGCCAGTTCTTCGAGCAGATCGTAATCGCCGAATCCATGAGGCCGCCCCGTCGCGGCTCCGGCGCTGGTCGGTGGCGCCACGGTGGGTGGTTCACTGCGGGCAAAGGACTCGTCAAACCCCGTGAGGCCGAACTCCAAGACGCAGGCAGGACACATGCCGCCAGACCACTCCCCGCCGGAAGTGGAGCCGCAGCGGGCGCAGGGTGGCGTCGTGGACATCGGGTTGATACGCGTCGGTGCGCGGGTGTTCGCCCGCCCATGGAAACCAGTTCACCCAAGGAAAGCAACGACGGCGGCAGAACGTTACGGAGAGTTATGAGTTATGAGTTATGAGTTATGAGTTGGGAGGAGTGAGGACCGGCAAGGGTCGTTGGTTGTTCTTTGTGGGTTGGGCGTTGAGAAGTTCGGAGCGCGGACTTTCCGCCCGCAGCGGCTGGAATCGGCCGGCAGCATCGCAGCCTTCCAGCTGCATGGTCGGCTTCAACCGTTGCGGCTTGGACCCCAGCCTGAGCCGACCATTCGACCTCCTTGAGGAGAGTGGTCGGGCTGGAAGTCCGGATTGCCAGCGCAGGTGATTTTCGCTAAGACTCGGGCGTGAAAATTCCACGGGGGAAGGATGGCCCACAATGGCGGCGTGGCCAGGGCCAGGGCGGCTTGGGGCCAGGCGGGAGCCGGACAGGGAGTCGTCGGACGGCGTTTTCCTTGATCGAGCTGATCGTGACGTTGGCGCTGCTCATTCTGCTGGTGGTGATGTGGCACGGGTTCGGTTCGCGCAGCAATCAGATGCGCCAGCTGAAGGCCTGCGAGAAAAACCTTCTGCACCTTTACATGGCGCTGGATCTTTACGCGCGCGATCACGACGGGCGGTATCCGACCGTTACCAACGCCCGGACCAGCGAGGACGCGCTCGCGTTGCTGGTCCCGCAATACACGGTGGCCACCGATCAGTTCGTCTGTCCCGGCAGCAAGGATTCCCCCGTTCCATCCGCCGCGACCCTGGCCCGGGAGCGGATCAGCTACCTGTATTTGATGGGCCGGCGCCAGGGCGAGACGGGCGCCGTCTTGATGAGCGATCGCTGGGTGGATCTTCTGCCCAAAACAAAGGGGGCCATCGTCTTTTCCACCAACGGCGCTGCGCCGGGCAACAATCATCATCAATATGGTGGCAACTTTCTCCTGGTCGATGGCGAGGTGCGGTCGAGCGGGCCCAAGGCGCCGTTTGCGATCGACTGGAGTTCGGATGTGATTCCGCTGAGCCCGAGGTGACCTCATGAAGATCCAATGCAATTGCGGTCAGAAATATTCGTTTGAAGTGACGCCGGAGATGGCGTCGAACCCAATCCAGTTTGTGTGTCCGCAGTGTGGGCTCGACAGCTCGGAGGTCGTGAACGCGCTGGTTCGGCAGGAGCTGGGGGCGGCGGATCTGCCGGCTCCGGCGTCTGCTCCTCCGGCCCGACCGGTTGTTTCGGCGGCGCCTGGCGTGCCGGCCGCCTCGATGCCGTCGCCGCCGCCGTCGCCGCCCAGGCCGCCGGGCGCCGGGGGAGCGTTGCGCGTGAGCGCCGCGTCGCCGGCGTCGGCCGAGTCGGGCCACGCGTCGCCGGCCGGCGCTGCGGCGGAGACGCGGGGGTGCAGCCGGCATCCCGGCGAATCGATCAGCCACGAGTGCGTGGTGTGTCACAAGCCAATGTGCCCGCAGTGCATGCGCCTCACCGGCCTCGTGTGCTCACCGCTCTGCCGGTCAAAGGCCGAGGCCAAAGGGATCGTGGTGCCGAACTATGCGCTCCAGCGGGATGTCGTCAACCGGCGGCGCTGGCGAAAAGTCGCTTTGGTGGTGGGTGCGATCGCGGCCGTCTTGGTGGCGGTTTTCGGCTCTTGGTTCTGGTATGCGTGGTTTGGCTCCGTGCCGAAGGTCGTTTACGCCCATCGCTTCGCCCAGCCCGGCTATTCCGGCGGATTTGACCTCCGGGCCAACGATCAGCTGGTGGTGCTGCACGGCGGAACGCTGTCGCGTCATGACTTGAAGGCGAAGTCGATCGTGTGGTCGGTCGACTTGATTGATCGGGAGCGGATCGCCAAAGACTCAGCCGACGAGTTGGAGCAGATGAAGAAAGCGCGGGAGGACGCGATTCGCGAGGGCGCGGACCGCGACGCCTGGCGATTGCCGCCGTTGCAGGACTTGATCGAGTCCAACCTGCGATCGGCGGCGGCGGTCTTCAACCTGCACGTCAGCGCGGAGAATGTGTGGCTGGTGACGGGGGAGAAGGCGACGCGATACGCATGGTCCGACGGGCGCGTGGACAAGGAGCTGGCCCTCGATGAGGGCTGGGGCGAGCCGGCACGGGTGGGCGAGGAACTCGTCTTCAGCGAGGCGAGTTCGTGGCGTTTGCATCCCGATCCGGGCACGGGCACAGGCGCGGGGGCGGAAGCGGAGCGAAGCTTGCGATTGGATTTGGCCACCGGCGACGCCAAGACCACCGGGCCGGCAAGGCTGGCGTCCGCCAGCCGGGCGCTGGCCGCGCCAAAAGGTCGTGGGCGGACGGCATCCGGAGGAACGGCGGCTCCCGGGAATACCAACTTGGCGATGAAGCTGGCGGGGACCGGGCGGGCGGCCGCGGGCCAGCCGGGTGGCCGGCCCATCAATCCCGCGGCAGTGGCCCGTCAGGTGCAGAACATGCCGATGCCCAACCGGGTCGCGCTGCCGGCCACGATTGCCGCCGCGGAGAATCAGCGCCGGCTGCAGGCCGCCATGAACGACGACGAGGACGCGCCCGCCATCCCGCGGGTGGCGCCCACCAAGCCGGGCTCACGGGCGGCGCTGGAGGCGGTGACCCGGGTGAAGCGGGACGACGGCGTCACGGAGTTCGCGGTGCGTTTGCTGGAGCGCAAGATTGTCCAGCGCGAAGCGATGAAGGAGCGGCCGAAGAAACCGGCGCTGGACGGGAACGTCAATGCGGCGGCGACGGTGGATGTCGCGAATGAGCTTTTGAACGAGATGCAGCGGGATCGGGCGGGCTCGACGGTGGAAGAGGACGAGAGCCGGTATCAGGTGACGGTGCGCGGGGCGGGCGAGCCGGCGGGATCGTGGAGCGGCGAGGTGGTCGGTCCGCCGGCCTTGCATCCGCTGAAGTCCGTGGATGTCGTCACGGCGGGCAAGGAATTGACCGTCTTGAGCCGGGTCAACAAAAAGCTGTGGTCGGGCAAGCTCAGCTATCCTGTCCCGGGCGGGCTGGGCGGGCCTGACAGCAGCGGTTCGGCGACGGCGGAGCCGATGGCGGATCACGATGGAAGCGGCAGCGGCCGGTTGTCCACCGGGGCGGGGCCGGTCGTCGAAAGGGAGGGCACCCTTTATGTTTGCGATCAGGGCATGCTGACGTGCTTCGCGTTGGCGGACGGCACCGTTCGGTGGCGGTTGCCGTCGGTAGGCATTGCCGGGCTGTGGTTTGATGATGCGGGCGCGTTGTATGTGAACACGACAACCGGGAATCCGGACAGCATCCGGTATTCGAAGCAGATCGATGTCACGGCCAAGACGCACAACCGGGTGTTGAAGGTCGACGCGCCGAGCGGCCGCACGCTATGGACCGCGGAGGACGAAGGGCACGTGACCTATCTTTGGAAAGACTTCATCTACACCGTCGAGTCCAACACAGGTTCGGACGAGGAGGAGGCCGCCATGCTCGGCACGAGCCTCGGCTTTGAGATCCCGGCGCACATTCGCCTGAGACGCCTCGATGCCGGGAACGGCCGGGTGCGCTGGGAGCATTACCAAAAGCGATTCCCTCTCGATGTGCACTTTGAGCGCAACACGATCCAGTTGCTGTTCAAACGGGAAGTGCAGAACCTGCGGTTCATTGTGTTGTAAGCGCAGTGACGAGTCACGAGTCATGAGTCACGAGGGACGAGGGACCAGTGATGAGTTGCCGGACGTCGTCATCGCGCCTTGAGAATCGCGATGTGCAGATTCGGTTCCGCACCATCCCCACCATCCCCCAGGTTGACGTTGTGGGAGACGACCGGCACGATGGGCGCGTCGGTATGGACCCATTACCGAGCTGATGCCTGATCGCGCAGAGGATCGCGGTTCGATGCTGCTGGTGGAGGAATGCTTCACCGCGGAGGACGGGCATTTTCTCGAGGAGCCGTGCGCGGCCGCCAGCCGCGGGCGGCGTGACAATTTTCCGGGATGGCTGGGCGGCATGATCGCGTGCGTCCGGATGGTGAATCCCCCCCGGGGATCCGAATTGCTGGAAATGTTCAACCGCGTGCGTGGATGAAGCGCTCACTGAAGCTTTCCACTCCGACCCTGGCGGTGGCCCTCGGTGACCCGGGCGGCATTGGCCCCGAGGTCGCGCTCAAAGCCATCGTCGCGGATCCTGCGCCGGGCGCGCGCTATCTTCTGATCGGCGACCCGCGCGTCGTCGAGAAAGCCTGCGCGGCATCCAACCTCCGCCTGAAGATCGTGTCGTCTGAAACGGCGGGGCGCAACGACCGGATTCGCCTGCTGGCCTGCGGGCCGCCGTTGGCGACGGGATTGAAGGCCGGTTGTCCGCAGCACGCCCGGGCCGCGTTGGACTGGCTTCGGGCCGGCGCCCGGCTGTGCCTGCGGGGTGACGCGGACGCGTTGATCACCGCGCCGGTCAACAAGGAATCGATCATTCGCGCCGGTGAAAAACGTTTCGTGGGCCAGACGGAGCTTTTGTCAGCGATGGCGCGCGCGCGGCGGACGGCGATGATGCTGCTCGGGCACGACGATCGCGGGCGCTGGCTGCGGGTGGCACTGGCGACCATCCATGTGCCGCTGGCGAAGGTGTCGCGCGCCGTGACCCGGGCGCGGGTTCAACTCGCGGTGGAGCTGTCCGCGCAGGCCTGTGTCGATCTGGGCTTGCGCCGCCGGCGCGTGGCGGTCTGTGGCTTGAATCCGCATGCAGGCGAGGGTGGATTGATGGGGACGGAGGAGCGCACCATCATCGGGCCGGCGATTGCGGCGGCGCGCCGGCGCGGCCTTGATGTGGTGGGTCCGTTGGCGGCGGACACGTTGTTTCACCAGGCGTTGCGCGGTGATTTCGACGCGGTGGTGGCCATGTATCACGATCAGGGGCTGGCGCCGTTGAAGATGATCGCTTTCGACACAGGCGTGAACTGGACGTTAGGCCTGCCGTTCATCCGCACGTCGCCCGATCACGGCACTGCCTACGATCGGGCGGGGCGAGGCGAGGCAAATCCTTCGAGCATGATCGCAGCGATCCAACTGGCGACGCGTCTGGCGTCCAAGGCCAAATGACCAATGAGAAATTGCCAATAACCAATAACCAATGACCAATGATCAACGGTTGGTATTGGTCATTGGTTATTTGTCATTTGTCATTGAGCGGAACTCAGACGAGGCCTTCGAGGATGCTGGGGAGGCGGTCGAGGCTGCGTTGGAGATTGGCGCGGGCGATGGCGCGTTCGGACTCGGCCTGGTGGGGGAAGAGGATGCCCCAGCCGGTGGCGTCGTGGCACTGCTGTTCGGAGATGGTGTCGTTGTCGCCGCTGACGCCGATGCCGGCGTGGCGGACCAGGAGGTTGGCGATCTGGACGGCGGCGATGATCTGGGCGTTGTGGGCGGCGCGCTCGGGTTCGTGGTGATGCCGGGCGGTATCGATCAGCACATCGGGCAGGTTGTGGTTGCGCAGGTAAAGGGCGCCAAGTTCGGTGTGATCGATGCCTAGGACATCCCGCTCCACCTGGCGGCTTTCGCGCGAGCCGGCCAGCTGAAGGCGGTGGATCGTGTGGAAATGATCCGGAAAGGCGGACGCCATGACGATTTTACCGACGTCATGGACGAGGCCGGCGACGTAATCGACTTCGTCGACGGGCGTGAAGACGCCGCCGAGCACCTCGCGGGTGAGGATGGCCGTGCCGATGCAGTGCTGCCAGAACTCGCGCCAGCGGAAAGGCGTTTTTCCGGCCAGCTTTTGAAAATCCTCGATCACGGGCGTGACCATGACCAGCTGGCGAATCTGCCGGATGCCAAGATAGAAGACAGCTTCCTCGATGCTGTTGACCGGGGTGGAAAGGCCGTAATAGACGGAGTTGACCATGCGCAGGAGGCGCGCGGTCAGGCTGGGGTCGCGGCGGATGATCTCGGCGACCTGGGAGGTGTAGCGCTGGTCGGCGCTGAGCAGTTCGCGGAGGGCACTATTGATGGAGCCCAGGGAGGGCAGCCGCGGGCAGGATCGAAGGCGGACTTCGATCTGTTCGATTGCCAGCGGGCCGGTGTTTGGCGCGGCTTCGGTCATGACCCACGAATTATCGGTGGGTTCGCCAAAAAGGTTGATGGACTATTTTGCGCGGAATCCATCAATCCAGAACGACCGAGCAGGCCGAAGCCGCCGCCCGCCGGCGATCTGCCGGGAGGTGCACAGGGCGCCCTGCCTCCAAAGCGGGCCTGTCGTGTATTGGCGCCATGAGCCGGCATTGTTGATTTGTGATTGCTGATTCGAGATTTCCGAGTCCGACAATCCGCAATCGTGAATCAAAAATCGTAAATCAAAAATCTGGACACGCGAGCCCGCCCGCCGGCGGTCTGCACGACATTCCACACCGCGCGGCGCCCTGCCGTGCGACGCAACGGGGAAGGCTGGCTATTGGTCGGGGTTTTCCTTCAGCCACTTGGTGACCGCGGTTTCCCACGCGGCCCAATCCTGGCCGTAGTTTTCGTCGACGTAAACCTCGAGAATGTCGCGGGCTTCTTCGGCTTTGGGGTGGTTGGGAACGCGGGCGACGTCGAGCAAGGCGGGCAGCTTGAGCTCGTTGGGCCGGTTGAGCACGTCGGTGATGAAGACGTCGAGGACGGCTTCCGGAAGTGCGGCGTTGGTCAAGGAAGGGGTCAGCAGCTTGAAATCCTCATCGGCAAGCAGATTCGACACGTGCTGGGCCGCTTCGACCTGGCCGTCTTCGGGCATGCGGGGCAGCATGGCCAGGATTTCCCGGCCTTTGGCTGCTTCGTCGCCGGGCGTGGTGAGAAGAGTGTCAATGCGTTGTTCCCAGTCCTGAATCAAGCCGGTGGCGGCGGCGGGGGCGGCGGGCTCGGGTTGGGGGCTGCGCGCGGCGACGGCGGCCGGGTTGGGATTCTGGAAGGGACGTGCCGGCGCCGGGGCCGGCGGCGCCGGCGACACGTTGACGGCGGTGGGTTGGTCCGGGGTGGCCACGACTTCGGTCCCTGCCCGGTCGGGGTCGGCTCTGTTGCCGCCGAACCAACCGAGGTACCGTCCGCCGAACAAAACGGCAAGGACGGCCACCACTGCAATGATCACTCCAGGTCGAATCCGCATAGCATCGTTCCTTCTCAGGTCAATTCCGCCGGGCCGTTCATGGCCGACAGGGCATTCACCGCATACCTTTACGGCAGGTCAAGCGCAAGGATTAGCATGCCGTCGGACCGCGCGATCCCCGCGACCCGTTTCAGCGGGCTTTCAGCGGCCCTCGCCGGCCGCCGTGAGGGTGATCGTTCCCCCCAGGTCGGTTCCGAGAAAATATCCGCCACCCGCATCGACAAACTGGAACACCGCTCCGGCGTAGGCGGTTTTCCGACCCGTGATCGGATGGACGAACTTCCCCGAAAACCAGCCGGTGCGGGCGTTCACAGCCAACTTCAGCCCCGCGAGGTCGCCCCCGGCGTCCACCGTCACCGCTGAGGCCGACCGAAAGGCCACGTCGTTCCCGGCCGGCCCGGCCAGGTTTCCGTCGGTCGCCTGCAACCTTCCTTGAGTCCATTGGAACGGGCTGACCGCTCCGCGCGCGACGCTGTAGGTGCCGCCCCGGGCGCTGATGGTTCCCGCAAAGCCGGCCGGATAGTAGGTCCGGTCGCGCGCCGGTTTGTGCCACGTCAGATCGCCGGTGATCTGGCCTCCTTCGAAATGCAGCCAGCCGAGGAGCAGCCCGTGTCCGTCGCTCAACGGCACATACAGCGGCCAATAACCATCGACGGAAAGATAAGCGCTGTCCGAAATCTTCGTTCCTTCCGGCAGAACGCCATTCAACGTCACGCCACCTCGTGCGTTGACCGTGACCTGGGCGGCGCCGTCGCCGGGCGGTGCGGTCATCGGATCCACGGCCCCGGGCAGCCGGAGCGTGTAACGGCCTGACTGCGGGGCCGCGTCGTGCGTGGTCGCATAGCCGGCGCGCAGGCCGTAAAGAGTCGTCTCCCATCCTCCCCTCCGTTCGTTCACGACGGTTCCCTCGATCTCGTCGCTGTCGGCCACCAGGTTCAACTGGACGGTCCATGCGAGGATTAACTCCGTGAAACAATGGCAATCGTCCCAGACGCGCCGGTAGACGGAAACGCCGCCCTGGCCGTGGGAGTTGAACCAGCCGCGCAGCGGGATGCTGTCGCCGGCCACGGAGAATCGTCCGCTAAAATACCCGTGCGTCGAAACAGAGATCTGAAAGTAACCGGAGCGTTCGGGCACGACGTCGCCATAAGGAGCAATCAGCCCGTTGTAGGTGCTGCGCGGAGCGGGGAAGAAATCGGAGCCGCCTTGAAACCCGGCGGCAGCGAAGCCGGCTGCCGGGTCCGCCGGCCGTTCCGCAGGCATCACCACCCACTCCTCTGCACGCCCGGCTAGGGCGGAAACCTGGACCATCAGCGCAAACCCCAGAAGAAAAACGATCCGGTCTGTTCTCATTGGCCCACGCTAGCAGGCACGGGCACGGCCGGCAATGGGGCCTGCGCCCTACTTCGTCCCCAGCCTCAGCCCGGAGGCTGGAGAGGTCGGAGGCCGAGTTCCTCCGGAGGGAACGCTGCCACCAGTCGGAGCGCTCCAGCTTGTCCGGCCACCCGGTTCTACCGGCGCGGGGATTCTCGCTTGGATTTCGGCAGGCGGTTGCCGAGAGTTGCCGCATGCAAACCTGGCCTGAATCCCGCCTGGAGACCGGGCGCCCGGGCGTCGTTCTCCGGGCAAAAATTGGATTGGCCGCCTGGGGCTTTTTTTGCGCGCTCGTGCTGCCGGGGTTCGCCGCGGGCGGTTGGCCGGCGTTCAAGGCCGAGAAGCTTGGGGCGATGCAGGGGGCCGTGACCAATGCGATCGCGCAGAAGGAAATCCCGGGCGCCGTGATCTGGCTGGAGCGCGACGGCCTGTCGTTCCAGCGGGCGTTGGGCCAGCGATCGGTCACGCCCCAGGCGGAGAGGATGACGGCCGACACGATTTTTGACCTGGCGTCGCTGACCAAGGTTGTGGCCACAACGCCTTCGATCATGAAGCTGGTGGAGTCCCAGCGCGTGCGGTTGGAGGCTCGCCTGATGGATTACCTGCCCGAGTCGCGCGGCAGCGGGGTGGGGGAGGTCACCGTGCGCCAGCTCATGACGCACACCTCGGGGCTGCGATCCGGATTGCCGGCCACACCCGCCTGGTCCGGCTATGAGCGCGGCATCGATCTGGCCTGTCACGAGGCTCCGGTCGATCCGCCCGGCACGGTCTTTCGGTACAGCGACATCAATTTCGTTCTGTTGGGGGAGATCGTGCAGCGGGTCAGCGGCCGTCGCCTGCAGGATTTTGCCGCCGAGGAGATTTTTCTTCCGCTGAGGATGCCCGACACCGGGTATTTGCCGGCCGCGGCGCGGCTGCCGCGGATCGCGCCCACCGAACGGACAGCGGACGGGCTGCTGCGCGGGCGCGTGCACGATCCGACCGCGCGGCGCATGGGCGGGGTGGCTGGCCACGCGGGGCTGTTTTCCACGGCGGCGGATTTGGCGCGGTTTGCGCGCATGCTGATCAATCTGGGCGAGCTGGACGGCGTGCGCGTGTTCCGCCCGGAAACGGTCCGCCTGATGACTTCAGTGCAGACACCGGACGCGGTGCCAGCCCGGCGCGGGCTGGGCTGGGACATCGACTCGCCCTACAGCCGTCCGCGCGGAACGACGTTTCCGCGCGGATCCTACGGCCACACCGGGTGGACCGGGACGGCGCTGTGGCTGGATCCCTTTTCAAAGACCTTCTGGATTCTGCTTTCCAACCGCGTGCATCCCGACGGCAAGGGCAACAGCCTGCCGTTGTATCTCGCCCTGGGCACGCTTTCGGCCGAGGCGATCGAGGGATTTGATTTTCGCAACGTCGATGGCGCGCTGCCGTTCCGCAGCAATTTCGTCGCGGCGGCCGCGCCGCCCGCGCGCGGGCCCACGAACCTCCTGGCGCAGTCGCATCCGGCGCTGCCGGGCGTGCTCACTGGGATCGATGTGTTGGTGAAACAGAACTTTTCGCCGTTAAAAAAACTGCGGCTCGGGCTGGTTACGAATCACACCGGACAGGATCGCTGGCGCAACCCGACGATCGATCTGCTGTTCCAGGCGCCGGACGTAATGTTGCGGGCGTTGTTCAGCCCCGAGCATGGCCTGCGCGGGGCGCTGGATGAACACGTGTTCAGCTCGACGGACGAAGTCACGGGCCTGCCAATTTACAGCCTGTACCCGCGCTTGCCGGCCCGGACAAAGGAGCAGTCCGAGGCGGACTACGAGGAGATGGCGCTGCGTTTGCGCAGCCCGACGCCGGAGCAGCTGAAGGATTTGGATGCGCTGGTCTTCGATCTTCAGGACATTGGCTGCCGCTTCTACACCTACACGGCGACCATGGGCAACTGCCTGCGGGCGGCCGCGGCGGCGGGCCGGAAAATTTTTATCCTGGATCGGCCCAACCCAATCGGCGGCGTGGGCGTGGAGGGGCCGATCTATCGGGGGTCTCCGTCGTTCGTGGCGTGGCACGCGCTGCCGCTCCGGCACGGGATGACCTTGGGCGAACTTGCGCGCATGTTCAATGCCGAGCGGGGCTTAAAGGCTGACCTGACCGTGATCCCCTGTGAAGGATGGTCCCGCGCGGATTGGTTCGATGCCACCGGCCTGCCGTGGATCAATCCGTCGCCGAACATGCGCAGCCTGGAGGCGGCGGCGCTTTATCCGGGATTGGGGTTGCACGAGGCCGCGCTGTCGGTGGGGCGCGGGACGGACCGGCCTTTCGAACAGATTGGCGCCCCATACATCGACGACGTGATGCTGGCGGCGACGCTGAACCGCGCCGGCCTGGATGGGGTGCGGTTTTATCCGGTGGAGTTCACGCCCGGATTCAGCACCTTCAGTGGCCAGCTCTGTCGGGGAGTGGCCATGGTGGTGACCGATCGGCAGGCGTTGAATCCGGTTGGGCTCGGGCTGGAACTGGCCCTGACCTTGCACCGGCTTTACCCGGACAAATTTGCGCTGGAAAAGCTGCGCTCATTGCTGCGCGATGGTCCGACGCTCGACGCGATTCGCGCGGGGCGGCCGCGGGCCGAGATCCAGGCGTCGTGGGAGGCGGGCCTGGCAGACTTCAAGGAACGGCGCCAGCGCAGTTTGATCTATCGGTGACTCCGCGGCCGGCGTCTCTCCCCCGGGAACGACCACCACAACGGGCAAACCTCCGCCGTTGTTCGGCCTGGGTGCGTTTTTGCCGGCAACGAATGCCGTCCATCGCGGGGCCGAAACGAGTGAAGCTCGGCGATCACTCCTCGCTTCCGAGGGTTGCGCCCCCGTTTGGGCGACTTTGCCAATCGGGTTGGTGATGGCGGTAATGCCGCGATGTGGTAGAACTATCGCGGCGATCGCCGGTGCGGCCGCCCGTCTTTATGAAGCAACTTCCCGGTCGCGTGATGTATTTCCTCGCGATTCCAAGCATGGTCACGGTGGCGCTGGCCATCGTCATGCCACAGCCAGCCATGGCCGCCGATGTCGAGGTGGGTCGCCTTTCTTATCTGCAAAATTGCTCGTCGTGTCACGGCGGGAGTCCGGTGGGCCTGACGCGCGCCGCCAGTGTGCGCCAGCTGCAGTTGTTCGCGACCGACCCGAGCCCGCATCCTGGCGGTTCCGAACCGGTCCGGGGCGCCAGCCTGCCCGACCTGGCGGCGTACATCTCCAGCCAGGTCGAGCCGGGCTATTCCATCCAGGGCACGGTGGCTGACCTGTCGGGCGCGATGGAGGCGGGACAGCGCGTGCTCTTGCGCAGCGATTATCTGAGCGTGCCGGCGCCCGGGGAGACCGTGACGGATGGCAGCGGCGCGTTTCGCTTCGACACCCTGCCGCCAGGGGATTTCAGGCTGGAGGTTGTCGCGCCGGCCTATTGGGTCTTTCCGGAGCGGCCCGAAGTCACCGCGTACCCCGGTTTGGTGCCCGACGATGGACTGGAATTCACCGCGGTCAGCACCAACAACCCCGGCGGCACCAACGTCGCCTTTACCTCGGCAGCGCAGCATGTCTCGCTGGCTGGGGATGACGCGCGCAGCGGACGTTCGTGGCACCTCGCCAAGCGGACGATTGCGGCGGCGATCAGTGCGGCGCCGAACGGTGGGGAAATCTGGGTGGCCGAGGGCGTGTATCACGAGCTGCTCGCGCTTTACGGCCGGCAACTTTACGGGGGATTCGCCGGCACCGAGGTGGACCGATCGCAACGCGACTGGCGGGTGCACGCAGCGGTGCTCGATGGCGATGCGGCCGCGCTCGAACCGCTCGGCCTTTTTCCGGGAACCATGGTTTTGATGGGTGATGCGGCCACCAACCGCGCGTGCCTGGACGGCTTGACCATCATGAATGGAGCGGCCAATTCGACCGGTGGAGGCGTTTATGTCGAACCCTACAGCTCGCCGGTGATCGCGCATTGCCGGTTCCTGACCAACTCCGCGGCCCTCGGTGGCGGTATCTATTGCGGCCACGACTCGCTGCCGGCGATCGTGGGCAATGACTTCGAGCAAAATTACGCGTGGCTCGGCGGTGCGCTTTATCTCGACTCGCACTGCACGCCGCAGATGCTGGCCAACAACCTCGTCGTGAACAACCGTTCGGACGACGGCGCGGCGGGTCTCTACTCCAATGGCGACCAGGTGACCGTGGCCAACAACACGTTTGTCGGCAACGAAGTCATCTTCGGCGGGGCGGGAGCGGTGGGGTTCAATGCCGGCAGCGCCGTGGTGAGGAACAACATCATGGCTTTTAACACCGGAGGGATTGCCATCGAAGGCCCGGCCAGCGTGGTCGAGTCCAGCAATTGCATCTTCGCCAACGCCGATGCTGATTTTAGCGGCATGAGCGCAGATGTCTCCGATGTGCTGCAGGACCCGGCCTGTCGCGATGTGGCCGGCCAGGATTTCCATCTGCGTCCCACGTCACCGTGCGTCGACGCCGGAGACGATTCCGCCATTCCCATGCCTGTGGATTTCGAGGGCCATCCTCGCGCGGCCCGGCGTCACGTTGACATCGGTGCCTACGAACTGCCGCCGCCATCGCTCACGCTCGAAAAAGCCGTCGGACAGGCCGGCCTTCGCGTGACCTGGCCGATGGAAGAAGCCTCCTTTGTTCTCGAGACGTGCACCAACCTGGACGCAACCAGCTGGCAACCGGTCGCCGATGCGCCGCTCACCGACGGCGCGCGGCGGAGTGTCGCCATCAACGTGTCATCGCCGGCCGGCTTCTACCGCCTGCATCAGACAGCCCAATGAGATCTCACCCGGATCTTGATTCCCTCAGGCCCGGGGTTGCATCCGACGCACGGGCGATTGCTTAGTCAGGCTTGGGCTGGTTTCCAATGGTGGCATGGCGAACGGCGTCCTCCGGCGTGACCGGTGCCCATCTGCCGTCATTCTCGCCATCGTCTGCTCCGACAGTGATGCGGGCACCGAGCGAATCATTGCACAGCCAGAGTCAGCGAAGCGGGTGCTTGCGGTTGTCTGCGTCACTCAAAAGTAGGCGTCCGCCGTTTGATCTCCGAATGCCCTCATTTAAAAGCCGCGCCTTTGTGAAATCTACCTGACAGCGTTATTACTTGGACCTTTCTCGTTACCCCAATTTTGAGGAGCGCGCTGCGCGTTGCAGGATCAGAGCTTTGAGCATCTACCACGCAGATATGGTCCACACCTGCTTCCTGCAAGCTTGACACAGTGGTCGACACCGTGGGGCGGTTCAAGACGGGTAAGATCGCTGTTAACATACCGCGTTGAGGTCCGGGCTGACGGCGACCATCACGTCCATGGGCGGCTTTCGACGAACTGGCGGCGGAATTCCTGTTCGGAGGAGCGGGCGTCGGCGGCAAAGTGGTCATCGAGAAATGATTTCAAGTGTTTGTTTGACATAGCCCAGCAGTTCTTTGGGATCAACTTCGCCAGCATCCGACCCGTCCGTTTCGGCGTGGTAATACCGTTTTCCCCAATTGTTCACTTCGGTGAGGTCTGTCACTAAGTGCGCCGCATGGTGCAGCAAGCTCCCGGGTTGCGCATCGCGAATCTTCCGAATCATGTCGCCCAGCCAATCGGTTTCCTCCCATGCAGTCGGGAATTTCGTCCGAAAATACGCTTCCAAGGCTTGTCGGATGCAGCGGGCAACGTCCTTCAATTGCGCCGCGATTGCGTTTGGCTTTGCGACGTAAGTGGCCAGTTTTTCGTAGTCTTGCTCATAAGCCCGACCCGGCAACGGCGGCAGGTCGCCCGCTTGCAGCACGCAATGGTCGGCCATGGGGCTGATGACGAAAGTGTTTACCGGGACGCTCGCCACGCGCGCCACTTCTCGCGCAAAATCGAGTTCGTGGGAAAGGATGAAACACTGACAGCTCTTGAGGGCAAGCCGATGAACGCACTCGATTGTGCGCCGACGGCGGCTGCGGTCCTGGCTGTGGAATGGATCGTCGAAAACAACCACTGTATTTCCGATGTCCGGGTCGCGCTCTGCAAACGCAACGAAGAAGGCCAAGGCCAGCGCACTCCGGTCGCCTCCGCTCAAAGTGTTCGCGAGCGAAGGGCGCGACGGGTTTCGAGCGTCCTCCGGCGTCGTGCTGATACGCTTTCCATTGATTTCGAGCGCGAGGTCACCGGCGGGCGGGCCACCATGGAAAGTAACGCCCCCAACTGCCAAACGGAAATCTGCACCGAATCTTTCCAGCAGCGCGTTAATTTGTCCGCCATACTCGCCCAGGACGCGCTCTGACTGCTCTCGCAATTCGTTATTTGCAGTGGTTTTTGCCCTTTCCTTCTCCGCTTTGGTTGCTGCAGCCGCATCGAATGCCGCGTAGGCCGCAACGACGGCGGCTTCATGCCTATTTTTCTGCGCATTCAGAGCAGCGAGTCGCTTTTCAATTGGCGTGGTATCCACTGTGCCGGCCGCTTTTTGCCATTTTGTAATGTCGGCGTTTATCGGCGGCAGTGCCGCCATGTAGTCATCCAACATAGAAAGGACTCCATTCCACACCTCGAAAGCGGATGATTCCTCTGGGAGCAACGAAACCGAAGTAGCCGGATTCTGCTTCTTACGCTGGACGCACGCGAGAATGGCGGTGTGAACCGCCTGCAAAGACGAAGTCATGGAATGGGAAGCTGGACAATCCGGCAATGGTAACGATTTGCCTGCGGCGTCCTTCCACCAATCGCGCTCGGCAATGTGGGAATCGTAGAGTTGTTCCCACCGCTTCTGCGCAACTTGACCAAAGCTCTGTTCGGCCTCTTTTGCGACTCGCTCCAGCGCTACTTGCTGTTCTTGGAGGATTCCAGAGAAGAATGCGCGATATGCTCGAAGAATCTCCAACCCTTCCATTTCCTGCCCGCAGTGTGGGCAAGTCGTTCCCCGCTGTCCTTTGTGTCCTTGGCCTGCCCAGTCCAGCGTCAGCCCATTAGTGTGTGTTTCCAGATGCTTTCTAATCTGCGCTTCCGCCAGGACTGCCGCTTTATCGAGCGTGGATGCCAGCACAAGCAACAAGTCGGCTGGGATTGCTGGTGGTGCTGCGATTCCGAGAGGCTTTCGCAGACGAAATGCGTCAGCGTTTGCTTTCGAGCGCTTAGCGGCATCAAGTTCATCTGTAACCTCCTTGATGCGCTCTTCGATTGCTTCATCCTTCGCCAATATTCGAAAAGATTCTGCGGTGTATCCTGCCGGGATGAGTGGGGTGAGGCCGGCCTTCGCTGTGTTGAGTGCCGTCGTAGCCGCGCCCAATTCTTGTTCCGCCGTGTCGACTTGAGCTTTCAGAGTTTTTGCCTGAGGCCCAAGGGCCAGCCCGTAAACATTCCTGCGATGCTCCACCGCGACGAATTGCCCAATGAGAACATTGTCCGCCACAAAACGGTCGTCATAGACGAGTATTTTGGGCAAGTTGCTCCCAGCCGGATGGTTTTGCCACGCTCCGTTTCCGAGGACCGCTCGCGGGGTAGGAGTGCCTTGAAAGACGATTTCAATTTCAATACCTGCTGCTGCGCCAAAACGCTTTCGCCCGGTGATGTAGTCCGGCTTGCCCGTGCCAAGAGACCGGAACACGTCGCAAAGTGTGGTCTTACCGCCTGCATTCTGAGAGTAGATGACGTTTACCTTTGCAAATTCGCTTTGTGATCCTCCTTGTGATTTGAGTTCCACAAAGCGGCCCACGTTCCTGAGCTTGTTTATTCGGCGAAGCATGGGTTCAGTTGTTGACGTTGAGCGCGGATTGGAAAAGCTGAATCCAAAGGTGGTTCGCGCTGTCGGAGCGCGGCAGGTCGAAGGGGAAGCGGCGGCCCGGCCCGACGGAGTCTTTCAACCGCTGCTTGTCCACGGCATTGACGTTGAACGGCGGATTGGCGAGCACGAAGTCGAAGCGGCCGGTGGCGTCGTGCGGGTCGTCGTAGTAGCTATTGACCCGGCCGCCGTGGCGGATATCGCCTTCGAGGCCGTGCACGGCGAGGTTTAGGCTGCAGTGGCGGCCAGTTTCGTCGGTCTTCTCGACGCCGTGAATGGCGAATTCCGCGATGGGGTTCTGCTTGTGCTCTGCCACGAAGCGGGCCGAGGACACGAACATACCTCCCGAACCGTATGCGGGGTCGAGGATGCGCCCGTGGTAGGGTTCTATGATTTCGGCGAGGAGATGGACGATGCAGGAAGGGGTGTAAAACTCCCCGCCCTTCTGGCCTTCAGTGCGGGCGAATTCGCCGAGGAAATACTCGTAGATGCGCCCGAAGGCGTCGTAGTTCACGATCGCGGGGATCTTGGAAACCTTCTTGAGCAGCTCCTTGAGGAGCGTTCTGGTGACGAGGTTGTAAGTCTTGGGGAGGACACCGGCGAGCTGCGGGGTGTGTTTCTCGATGTCCCGCATGGCCGCATTGACCTTGGCGCCGTTGTTCTCGGCTTCGGGGCGGTTGAGTAGGTAATCGAACCGCGCCTCTGCGGGCGGGAAGAGAATGCCATCGGCATGATAGGCGGCGGGTTCGTCCACCCGGCTGCCGCGCCGGGACGACCCGGCGGATTTTTCCAGCTTGGCGCGTTGCAGGGCGAAGCAGAACTCGGCGAACCGGAGGAAGATGATGCCAAGGATTGGGCCGGAGCATTCCTGGGCCTTGAGGCCGGAGTTGGCGCGAAACTGGTCCGGGTAGTCCCAGAGGCGTTTCTCCAGCGCTGAGGTTTCGGTGTCCTTTTCGGAGGGTGCAATCCAGTGCATACGGTTTCAGGACTCGGTAGAATGGTGACAATTGGAATTCTGCTTGGCCATGTGACGCGCCGACATCGTATTTCAGCCGGGTCGTGCGGCAATATTGAAATCGCGTGCAATCGGGGTTGGGAAACCTGGCACGGGTAACGCTCGCGTGGGCTGGAGTGCCAATGCGCTGCGTCGATGCGTTGCTTGCGGGAACGGTCGGGGGTCTGCTAGAGTCGCGCCGTTGGAGGGATGCCGGTGTGGCGAAATGGCAGACGCACGGGACTTAAAATCCCGGGGCCTTAAAAAGCCGTGCGGGTTCGAGTCCCGCCACCGGCACTTCGCGCGCTCGCGCGAAATGGCATCGCGCCGCAGCCCACACGGGCGAAGGCGGGCGCCAATCAGCGGCCAATCTACACGGCGTGGTCTTCATCACTTTGCCCAACATCTTTCTGCCATCAGGCCGGATGGGGATCGAGCAGGGTTGGGCATCACGACGGGACCGGAGAAGGAGGCGTCTCTGACGCCGGAACGATTCAGTTGCTCCGCAGCCGTTTGCTGGATCTTCTTGCGAAGGCCTTTGTTGTTCGTCGCTTGCGTATTTCATCTCAATACGCTCGCTCCTCACGCCTCGGCCTTCGCAAGAATCTGCGGCGCAACCGTCCGCCGCCCAACTGAATCGTTCCGGCTGCGAAGAACGATGCGGCGGGTCGGTCCAGCCGCGTGGGAACTGTATCAACCGCGCCTCGTCGCCCGGGGAACTTCGCGTCCGGTTCGGAGATATCCTTTGCGACAGCAGAGGTGGTCGGGCTCTGCGGTAGCAGGTGAGTTGCGGGCGGGCTGCGGATGGTCTTGTCGGCGGTTTCACCAGCGGCGCGCGGCGGAGTGCGCGCCCTTCCTCGCCTTGATCCGAATCAAGGCTGTCGGGCGGGCCGGAATCCAATCTCCGCCCAGACCGGCGAAAGGTCTCAGTGTATGACCATTGGTTTTCACACGGACGCATTCAATTCGGCCTATTGGTCCTTCGATCGGTGTCTCGAGTGGGCCGAGCGTCAGGGCGTGCATTTCATTGAGTGCGGGCTGATCGACGGGGTGAGTTGGATTCACGGTCTGGGCTATCAGCCGCACGTGGCGCTCTACGAGGATCCGGTGCTGTTGCGGCGGCGCATGGAGGAGCGCGGAGTGCGTTTTTCGCAGGTGGACGCGGCCTTTCCGCTGTCGGGACTGGACGGGCCGCTGCGCGGGGTGCCGTATGTGATCAAATCGATCGCGTGGGCGGAACAGGTGGGTTGTCCGTGCGTGGACACGACTGACGGCCTGCACGCGCCGGCGGAGCTGAGTGAACGCGAGGCGATGGCGCTGATGAAGTGCAGCTACCGGCAGATTCTCCAGGTGGCCGAGGCGCACAACATCATCGTCAACATCGAGCCGCACGGGCACTTCACGACGAACCCGGATCGGATGGACGAAATGCTGGAGTTTGTCGACAGCCCGCTGCTGCGGATGAACATGGATACGGGCAACACCTTCATTGCCGGGCGTGACCCCGTGGAATTCCTGCGGCGCTTCATCGGGAAGGTCAGCCATGTGCATGTGAAGGATGTGTCGGAGTCGCTGGCGCGGGCGGTGCGCGGCGGGCAGACGGGCATTGCGGTCAGCCACTGTGCGCTGGGCGACGGCGTCAATGCCGACAACATTCGCGCGTGTTTGCGGCTGATGCGCGATCACGGCTATGCGGGAAACCTGAGCATCGAGTGCGAAGGCCAGAGCGGGCCGATGATTGAAAAGTCGCTGGCATGGCTGCGCGCGACGCTGGCGGACCTTGGCATCTCCGCGGGGCCGCCGGCTCGGAAGAAAAAAGCGGGTCTGAACCTGCCCCGCGCCCGCCGCGTCGCGCGTCGCCCGCGCGTGCGCCTGCGTTCTCATGCGAAGCATCCTGCGTAGATGGCTGGGGCTGGCCGTTCTGGTCTGCGCGTGGTCGTGCGGGCTCCGGGGTGCGGATGCCCCGGCGACTGCCCGCGTTCTGCTCGTCACGGGCATCGATTACCCCGGCCACAAGTGGCGTGAAACGACGCCGGTGCTGGTGGAAGCGCTGACCCATGACCGGCGCCTGGTGGTCGATGTTCTGGAGGATCCGTATCGTCTCGACGCAACGGACCTGTCGCCCTATCGGGCGGTGTTCCTGCACTTCATGAATTGGGAGAAGCCGGACCCGAACGACCGGGCGAAGGAGAATTTGCGGAGCTTTGTCGATCGGGGCGGCGGATTGGTCCTGATTCATTTCGCCTGCGGGGCGTTCGCGGGCTGGCCGGAGTTCCGAAATCTCGCCGGCCGGATTTACGACCGCACCAACACCCATGATCCCCGCGGGCCGTTCACGGTCGATCTGACTGAACTCAATCACGGCATCACCCGCGGCCTGACGTCGTTTGGCGTCGACGACGAGCTTTACATCTGCCTGACCGGCGAGAAGCCCGTCGATGTTCTCGCCACGGCGCGCTCGAAGGTGACGCGGAGGGAACATCCAATGGCCTTTGTGCACACGTATGGCCGCGGGCGGGTTCTTCAGACGCCGCTGGGGCACGACGTCAAAGCGCTGCGTTCGGGAAGAACCCTGGAGCTGATCCGCCGGGGCACGTGTTGGGCGGCGGGTGTCGAGCCGGTGGTGGCGACGCTTGACGACCGTGCTGGTGCCAACGGTGGGGCGGGCCCGGAGGACGGAAAGATGCGGGTGCGTCGGGATGGCGCCACGGGGCGTTGGATTGTGACCGACGCGGGCCGGCCGGTGTTGGAATACAACTACTCGACGGTGGAGCCCGGCGAACGGCTGCTGTCGCAGATCGCGTCGAACAACCTCAAGTATGCCCGGGCGCGCAGCGATTACGTTCATCCGCTGTATGGTTTGGATGGAGAAGTGTTGACGCGGGACTGGCCGGTGGACCATCCGCATCACCGAGGAATCTATTGGGCCTGGCCGGAGGTGGATTTTCACGGAGAGCGTGGCGATTTGCATGCGTTACAGCGGGTGTTTGCGCGCCCGACCGGTCGATGCGTAGGGCGGGGCGGATCGAAATTCGCGGAGATCGAGGCGGAGAACGTGTGGCGCTGGGACGATCAGGAGGACATTGTGCGCGAGCAGACGTTGGTGCGGGCCTGGCGAACCGGCGTTGAGGGGCGCTTCATCGATTTCGAATTTCGGTTCGTGGCGTTGCGGGAGGAGGTGGCGATCGCGCGCCGCGAGACGCGTCATTACGGCGGGTTGAACATTCGATTGGCCCCAGTGTCGGACCAGCAGATCGAATTTCATACGGACCCTGTGGGGCAGGAGCCGCGAGCGGCCTGGGCGCGACTTGGCGGGCGGTTCGCGCCCGAAGCGCGCGGGCTGGGCCTCGCGGTTTTTCAACATCCGGCCAACCCCGATTATCCTGGCGACTGGATTCAATTCCCGGACATCAACTGGTTTCAGCCATGTTTCCCGGCGGCCGGCACGCGTTACGTTCTGCGGAAAAGTGAACCGCTCGTGCTGCGGTTCCGGCTCTGGATCCACCCGGGCCACCCGACGGGCTCCGAACTTGCGGCGCAGTGGCTCGCTTATGCGGAGCCACCGCCGGGCGCACGCGGCCGCTAACCGCCTTTGAACCGGCAGCGGGCCGGCGCTCCACCCCAACGATCCTCCTCCACGCCATGAATGCAGGAACTTCACTGAGCCGGCGGGCCTTTCTCGAAAAGGCTGGAACCATCACCGCCCTGGGTTTTGCGGCCCCGCCGCTCGTGGCCGCGACGACGTCGACCGCGCGCGCCCGGGTGCGGCCGAACAGCCGCATTCACGTTGGACTCATCGGCTGTGGCGGCATGGGCCGCGCGAATCTCGCCGCCTGTGCGAGCCAGCCGGACGTCGTCGTGGCGGGCGCGTGCGACGTCTGGCCGGAGCGACGCGCGGCGGTGGTCGCGCAATTCAAGGACACGTGCCGGCCGCACCATGATTTTCGGGAGATGCTCGCCCGTGCGGATCTCGACGCGGTGATCATCGCCACGCCGCCCCACTGGCATGCGCTCCAGGCCATCGCCGCGTGCGAGGCCGGCAAGGATATCTATTTGCAGAAGCCGATGACGCTCCATCTGGCCGAAAGCCTGGCCGTCCGCAACGCGGTGCGAGAGCACGGCGTGATCAGCCAGGTTGGGACCCAGATTCACGCCGGAGCGAATTACCGGCGCGTGGTCGAGTGGATCCAATCGGGCCAGCTCGGACCGGTGACTGCCGTGCGCACGTTCAACGTGATGAACCAGGGCCGGTCGGGCGTGGGCCGCAGCGGGCCGACGCCGACGCCGCCAGGTCTTGATTGGGAGATGTGGTGTGGCCCGGCGCCGTTCCGGCCGTTTCACCCGATTCTGGCGGCCAATGCCTACAACCACGGTTCGTGGATGGATTACAGCGGCGGCTGGACTCCCGGCATGGCCCCGCACCTCCTTGATCTTCCTGTGTGGGCATTGGGGCTCGGCTATCCGATCCGCACCAGTTCGGCCGGGGGCCGCTTCGTCGTCCAGGACGACGGCGACGCCTATGATCAACACGAAGTTCTCTGGCAATATCCCAACGTTACCGTGACGTGGATGTCATCGTTGACCAACAGCTATGGGTTCGACTTTCAGGGCGAGCCCGGGCCGCGCCGGCGCTTGGGGATGTACTTTCACGCTTTGAACGGGACGCTGCGGGCCGACTATGGAAGCTGCCAGATTGTGGCGGACGGCGACTCTTCGAAGGAGCTGGCGCCCCCGGCGCAGGTCATTCCGCCCTCTCCAGGGCATGAGCGCGAGTGGCTGGATTCCATCGGCTCGCGACAGCAGCCGAGTTGCAGCGTGTTTTACCACGTGAAGGTGGACGTGCCCATCGTGCTGAGCCTGCTGGCCTATCGGCTTGGGCGATCGATTCAGTTCGATCCGCAGACCGAACGGATCGTGGGCGATCGCGAGGCGGCGCGGCTGGCGGTCCCCCGCTATCGCGCGCCGTGGAAATTTCCGCGGCACTATCTGGGGTGATTTGTGATTGTTCCTTTGTGACCTGCTCGCGGGCCATGAATTCGAAACTCCCAAGAGATCAACCAAGGCAGCATTCGATTCTGGAAAGGACGGAGGCGAATTCAAGCCATGGCCGTGTTCTGGATCGATCGCCCTGAGGCAGGGCGGTGCAGTCGAAAACGTAGGAACTTCCACCGCAATCTTTTTGCCAGGCATCTTTCTGCCTTTGGTTCTTCCGGCTCGGGTGCTGGAAGCACGGGCTCGGACGAAAATTCCAGCGACGACGGAGAGAATTTGGCAAAAAAATGGGCTGCAAAAATTGTACGCACGAACCGCCGGGGATCCGTTGCCAGGCCCGTCCTCGTTGGACGGGGACTGACGGGCCTGAACTTGGCGGAGAACTCTCGGTGCCGTCCGGTCCATGGAAAGGCGAGACTTCCGAATTTGGACGTGTGGACCTGAATTGGGGCCGTGAATCTCGGACGGCTCCACGTCCTCAGCGCTTCTGCGCCCGGTCTTTGGAGTGCGGTGACTCGTCACCGCTTTTCTGCGGGCGACTTGTCGCCCGTTCGGAGCTTGCGCATTTTCGCCATCGCCTGCAGCGCGGGGGACGAGTCCCCCTGGAGGGAAAGCGCCGACAAGTCGGCGCACTCCAAAGCGCATTCGGCGGCTTTGGCCGTGGCTACTTCGGAACAGTCGTGGCCGATTCGGCCGGTCCTGGCTCGACGATGACGATGTTGTACACCGGCACCGATGGCACGGTGAAGCGCGTTATGCCGTCTGCGTGAGTGAACTCCAAACGCTGGCCGCCGGGTTCGAGCGTCACCTGCGCCGGGCGTTGGCCGGTGCGGAGGGCGACCTGCAGCGGGCCCACGGGTGTCAATGCGTCCACGAACGGCTCCGTCGCATGAGGGCCCGAGGTGTTGACGAGATGGACTTGGAGTTTTCCGTGATTGCGGGCCAGGGAAACATCGACCTCGTGAGTTCCTTCGACGGAGACGGTCGGGCTGGGGAACAGCTCCCGAGTAAGTGCGTCGAGAAAATCGCGCGCGGCCGGCGTTTGGCCGTCGCCGCAGCGTTCGCCCAGGTTGAGCCAGGCGGCTGCGATGGTGCCCTGGCCGAGCGGGGTGAGCGTGGCGGCCGGATGGGCGGGTCCGTCGGCCGGATCGTGGGCATGGGATTGGAACGTGCCGAAGACGCGGGCGCGGCGGCCGGGCGTGACCGCCTGCCAGGTGGTCGCGAACTCGTTTGTGGCCGCACCGTTGGCCAGGAGGACAGCGGCTTTGCCGGGGGCCTGCGCATCCCGGGTCACGTCGAGTTCGGTGGCGAAGGGAGCGGCGGCCTTGGGACCCACGATGAGCAATCGTCCGCCGCGTTTGACGTAAGCGATCAGCTCGGCCCGGAAGTCGGCGTCGAGAACCTCGCATTCGGGCAGGACGACGATCGGCCACTCCGGCATGTGGCCGTGCAGGTGATGTTCGCTGACGATTTGCAGCGTGTGCTGCGATTCGACGAGGCCCTGAAGGATGCCGCGCAGGGCCCGCACGGTCGGGCTGTTGGGGGTGAAGAGCTGGGGGTTCTGGCGGTAGTGCGAGGCGCGTGAGTAGAGCAGGGCGATCTGCGGGACGATGGTGGCACGATGGGTCCAAGCCTGGCGTTCCCGGCAGAACTTCGCGACTTCGCCCATGGGAACGACTTTTGAAAGATCCACGGACCCATCGCGGTGCTGGGTGATGTAGGCCTGGAATCCGCCGCCTTGGGCGAGCACGAGCGCTGCCTCCCGCTCCAGTTGGAGCGCGGACTTCTGCTGGCGCGGACCTTTCTGCACATTGGCGAACGACCACGCCATGAGATCCCAGGGCCGGCCTTGATTGGCCAGGCAACGCGCGGAGAAGCGGGCGGAGTTCACGCTGTTTTGGGGCGAGAAATCTCCGGAAAGAAATGCCACGGGGGCACTGACCGGCTCGGGCATGTGGTCGCTGAAAGCCCAGTTGCTGGCCATCTCGAATGACGGATGCGTCTTGCTGACTTCCCGAAGGTAATGGCGGAGATATTTGCGAAACGCTTCGCGCTGGAATTCCATCCACGCGAACCAGTGGGGATCTCCGGACTTCCGCGGGATCGAGTCGTAGCCGGTCTCCCGCTTGAACGCGGCCACGGCCGCCGCGCCATAGTCCGGCACGGTGGCCCAGCATTCGCCGTCCACCCACACGCCGTCGACGCCGTAGTCGCCCGCCAATTCCCGAAGCTGCGGAATGAGCAGCCGATCGACATACGGCCCGAACACGGACGTGGCGTTCTTGTTGGTGGTCCCGTCCGCGTTGACGGCGGCCCAATCCGGATGCAGCTCGATGGCGCGCGAATCCCAAACGCCGGAGTAATGCAGATACAGGGCGACGCCGCGCCGGGCGGTGACTTCGCGCCACACGCGGAGCGGGTCCCCGACGAAGCCAGGGGCCGGGTTGCCGACTTTTGTCGGATAACTGGAGTAGCCCGGGTGCCCTTTGCAGTCGACCTGCAGGTAGTCCGGCCGGATCTGATCGAGAATGGCCTCCACCATCTCGGGCGTCGTGTTCCTGCCGACCTCCGTGCAGTCCGCGCCGGCGTGAAAATCGAAGTGCACGCCGAGAAAGCTTTCGGAGCGCTTGAGGCGGGCGGGTGCGTCGGCGCCCTGGGTGGCGGGGGGCAGCGGTGCGGTCAGCAGCGCCGCCAGGGCGGCGGCCAGCCGTCGGGAGTTGATGGTGGTCCGTGTCATAAAGGCTGGCGGCGATCCTGGCTCCGGAATCAAGGCCGGGCAATCCTGGGCGCGGAGTGGGTGCGGGGCCGGACGGGCAGAGTTTCGATGCCGGCGAAGCTTGGATCGGGTAGCGCCCGAATTTCCTCGTCGCCGCGATAGGGACAGTTGGCGTCCACCCAGCCAATGAGGGCGAGCAGTTCGTCGGGAGCCAGCTTGACGTCGTAATGCCGGCCGCCGAGGCAGAGGTTGATGAGCGGGCTGGTGAACGACAGATGCTGCATCGGCCGGGTGGTCACGTAGCTGGCGGGATCGCTTTGCTCGAAGTTTTCGCACATCAACGCGCCGGCCAGGCCGGGTGGGTGCGGCTGTCGATTCAGGCCGTGACCGATGCTCCCGATCAGCGTGAGGTAGGGCTCTTTGAAGACGCCCTGGCCGGGCCGGAGAGTCAGGTCGAGCTGGGCGCGCCCGGCGCCTTGGCCGGAGTGACACGCGCCGCAGCGGCGATCGAGGATGGGTTGGACGAGCCGCTCATAGCCGATGCTGGCGGCGCCCCATGGGGGTGGGGTTAGGTCGCGCGGGCCGGCCTGCAGGGCGAGGCCCGTCGTGTTGAGGGGCGCGGTTGTGTGTTGCTCGTGGCACCCCACGCAGCCGCGTCGTTCGCCCGGCATCAGGCCGGTGGAGGATCGCATCGTCTGCAGGGCGCGCTGATGTTCGTCGAGCAGTTGAAAGTAGAGGACCACGCCGGGCGGCGCTTTGAAGTAGACCGACCCGTCCAATTCGACGGGCACCGTGCCGAGAATGCGTTTCACGCCGTCGTCCTGGAGCGGTGAAACGGCCGGGCCCGAGTAACGGCCATCGCGGGCCCACAAGGAGTAGGTCTTGTGATCCATCTGCAGGACGCGCAGGAATTTCACCCGGTCGCGCGGCAGGTCGGGCACGCCTTGGACCACGTCGGCGCTGTAGAATGTTCCCGGTTCGGGCGCCCGTCTGGCCGTGCCGTGGCCCGGCCAGACCACGCGATCGCCGTGAACCGGCGGCACGGCCCGAGGCTTGATCGGCAGCGCGTGCCACACCTGATGCGCGCCTTCGTAGATCAGCTCCCGGTTGCCGTGAACATCCATGAGGTAAAGGCGGAATTTTCCCCCACGCCGGGCGGACACGAGAAGATCCTGCTCGGACAGCGGATACGGGGTTTGGTAGGCGTCGTAGCCTCCGGCTGTGTGGTAATCCGCTGCCTCGATGGCGTCGCTGGGCGGCGGGCCGCACTCCGGCCACGGCACGTCGGCGGTGACCTTGGTCAGGCCCTGGGGAAAATTGCGCCCCTGGCGCGGATCGAGAATGCCGATGGACCCCGCGAACCAGTCGTGGTGCGCGGTGCCGGTAAACACGACCCGATGACTTCCCGGGATGGGGCGGGCCTGGGCGAGATGATCCGGCCAGACGCTTTGGTTGCCCCAGAACGTTTCGACCGCCGTGCCATCCTGACAAACGGTCCAGAGGCTCTGGATCCGCCACAGCGCCTTGTCGACGTAATCCCAGCGCGAAAAGATCACCCGTCCGTCGTGAAGCAAGGCCGGCAGCCATTCCGGCTCGCTGGCCGAGCTGATCAGATACAGGTTGCTGCCGTCGGCATCGCATCGGGCCAGGATGTAGGAGTAGGTGTACGGCATGCAGCGGATGAAGGTGTTGCCGCGGGTGCTGCTGAAAAGGATGCGACTGTCGGGGAGATAAATCGGGTCCAGATCGTCGTAAGAACCCTGCGTGATCTGGCGCAGCCCTGTGCCATCGATCCCGATCTCATACAGATGAAACGCCGGCTCGTCGTGGCGTTTCATGCAGAAGAGCACGCGGCGCGCATCGAATGAAAGATCGGGCCGCCAGAAACTCGCAGGGCGATCGGGCGCCAGCTTGCGCACGCGACCGCCTGGATGCAGGCCGTCCAGCACGAGCAGTCGGCCGCCGGGCACGGCCATCATTCCGTTGCGATGACGGACCTGATGGGCCCACTCGCGCCCCGCCGGGTAGGGATTATCCACGAGCAGAACCTGGGAGAAATCGACGGCGGGGTTCTTGAATTGGAGGCGCCGCTTCACGTTGCGCACCGCGAAGTAGAGGTCCCGGGCGGCCGCGGGTTCCGGACCGGCCGCCGCGATACGCGCTTCAAGGAGCGCGAGTTCGCGACGCTCGGCGGACAAATCCAGGGCCGGCGCCTCGTGCTGAAGTCGCTTGGCCAGCGCATGCGCCCAGCGCAGTTCATCGGCTGCTCGGGCCGGCAACGGACGCCCCTCGGCTTGAAACAACCAGTCGTCGTGCAACGCCGTCTGGGCCTCGGTGGCGTTCAACGTGCGCGTGGGTGGCTCCGCCGGGTCGACGGGCGGGGCCGGGCCATGTTCCGCGAGGATTCCGTCCGGGCGCCGGCCTTGGTCACGCCAGGCTTTCGTGAGGGCGTCAGGCACGCCTTCGAACGGGCGCCATGCGGCCAGCGGCACGCCGGCGGACTCCCGCAACGGATCCTGCGACGGCCAGCGGCCGGCGTGGCCGGATGCCGGCGGCTGAAGTCCGGCCAGGGCCACGCAAATTCCGCTGGGCACATCCACGGTCAGGAGCGCGCCGGTGCGCGCATCGAGTGTGGCCAAGTCGTTCTCGTGATCGTGCGCCGCTTCGAAGTTGGCGTAAACCGTCAGGCGAACGTCGTGGAGTTCGTTGCTCGCGGTGTTCGAGACGACAAACTCAACCGCCACAAGCGGACCGGTGCCCATCGCCGCCCGCAACCGCAGGCGAACCTGCCCGTCGTCCGTGGCGACCACCACCATGGCCTGGGTCGAGCCGTGTCGGTGGAGCGGTTCGACCACCCGCAGGTGCTCCGGCGCCCGATCGCCGACGATGGGCGTGCCGGCGCTCCGGCCGTCATACTGCACGAAGTAGCCAAACCGACTCAATTGTCCGCCGTGATCGCCGGAGAGGCTCTGCCGTCCGCCTTCCCAAAAAAAGTGACCTGGCCCCTGCCACCCAAAATCGGTGGCGCCATTTCGGATCCAGACGGTTGGCTCGGCGGCGATCGCGGCGCCCGGCGGAGGCTCGGGGAATTTCGCGAACTCACGCCGGCCCTGTTCGAGCTGCTGCCGGACTCTTTCGATGGATGGGCCGTGGGTGCAGAAGGCCGTCGCGCGGACGGAGGCGCCGGGGGCGATGGGGCCGAGCTGCCAGGTGAGCAGCCCGTCGACGTTGCCACTGGATTCGCGCTCGACGGCGCGGGCGTGTGGCGCGGCCAGCAGCGCCGCGCCGAGGACGGCCGCGAGGAGGCGGTTGCGTTTCGTGACGCGGGCGCCCGCCGCCGGCGGCTGCGCCTCCCAAGGAATGGAGACGGGACAGGCCATGACCGTAGGGTTGTCCGGGCCAGACCGTCGACGCGGTTCGCGTTTGGACGGTCTGCGAACGGCTGGTTTGACGGCCCGGGCCTGGGGTAAACTTTGACCGCGAGCAACCCTCTCGAACCTTGACCGCCATCAAGCCGGCATGGAGGACGGGGCCTTGGGTCGGAACCGTGGGAGCGTCGATCCTCTGATGAACACTGCAGGATCCGCCCGGTCGGCCGCCGCGTCTTCGCGGCGGGATTTCCTCGTCAACTCCACGGCCTTGACGGCTTCGGCGGCCGTCGGCCTGGGAACGCTCGATCTCGCGCGGGCAGCCTTTGCGGCGGGAGGCGACGGTCTGCGGGTCGGGATGATCGGCTGTGGCGGCCGCAATGCCGGCGCGGCGGTGCAGGCGCTGACCGCGGATCCGGGCACGCGTCTGGTGGCGATGTGCGACATCTTTCTGGATCGCATCCAGGAAAAGCGCGCCCTGATCCAAAAGCAAAAGCCGTCGCAGGTCGACGTGCCGGACAGCCGCTGCTTCACGGGATTCGAGGGCTACCGTCGGGTGATTGAGGCGGCGGACGTGGTGCTCATAGCCAATGCCGCCAAGTTCCATCCGTTGCATACTCTGGCGGCGGTGCAGGCGGGACGTCATGTGTTCGTCGAGAAACCCCACGCGATTGATCCGGCCGGGATCAAGGTCGTGCGCGCCGCGTGCGACCTCGCCCGACAGAAACGGCTGAGCGTGCTCTCCGGCCTGCACAGCCGCCATCACGCGGGCTATGCCGAAACCATCCAGCGGATCCACGACGGCGCCATCGGCGAAATTGTCGCCATCGAAGAAAACTTTCTCCGCGCTCCCTACGGGATCATCGGGCGCAAGCCGGGCCTGACCGAACTGCAATACCAGTGCAGCACGCAGTATCACTTCAATTGGTTGTCGGGCGACGACGTGGTGCAGTCGCTCGTTCACAACCTCGATCGGGCGTTGTGGGTGATGCGCGGGGAACCTCCGCAGAAGTGCCACGGGCTTGGGGGACGATCCACCATGACGGAGCCGATCTATGGCAACGTGTTCGATCACCATTCGGTCGTGTACCAGTTTGCCGGCGGCGTGCGGCTCTACGCGCTCTGCCGGACGACGACGGGCTGTTACGACGAGGATTCGAGCCTGATCTTCGGGTCGAAGGGCCGGGCGTCGATCAAAGCGTGCCGCATCGAAGGCCCGCAGCCCTGGCGGTGGCAGGGCCAGTGCGACCCGTATCAAATTGAGCACGATCGATTCTTTGCCTCCATCCGGTCCGGCCAGCCGATGAACTGCGGCGATTACATGATCCCGAGCACGCTGGCGGCGATCATGGGTCAGCTCAGCTGCTACACCGGCCAGGAGCTGACCTGGGAACAGGCAAGCCAGTCGGAGTTCTTCTATCCGCCGCGTCCCGAAGCGTGCAGCGACGACATGACTCCTCCGGTGCAGCCGGGTTCGGACGGTGTCTATCCATCCTATAAACCCGGTTTGACCCGGCTAATCTCCTGACGACGATGCCGCCTCCGGTCGCCGGATGAAATCGCCCTGCGGCGGCACCGCGAAAGAATCGCGGCCGTGACGATTCTTTTTTTCGGGGCCGTTTTCAGGGAGACCAGTCATCGTTGAAGTCCGGGCCCGAGAGGAGGCGGGGGGTGCGTGGGAGACGCTACACGGGGCGGGAGCGGGTCCCGGGTCTATCTGGACGAGCGATGGACTGGGGACGCGCTGGAGAAGGAGTTTGGGGGCGCTCAAAGTTCAAACTGGTGCGGCGGCTCGTCGAATTTCCTGGCGCTGCAGAATTTCGATGGTGCCGCGGTGGAGACGGACCCAGCCTTCCGCCTGCCATCTCTCGAGCGCGCGGCTGACCACCTCGCGGGCGCTGCCGAGTTCATCGGCCAGTTGCTGGTGGGTGGTTTCGATCCAGCGCTGGCTGGCCGCGAGTCGGCCGTCCAACAGCCTCGCCAGGCGGGCCTCCAGCGGGTCGAAGGCGGCTTCCTCGAAACGCGACAGCACGGTGGCCATGCGCTCGCCAATCAGGCGGAAGACATATTCGCGCCAGTAGACGTCGTGCCCCACCCAGGTCCGCAGTCGTTCGGCGGACACGCTAAAGCCGGCGACGTCGGACTCGACGACAGCGGAGGCGGGGAAGCCGGTGCTGCCGAGAATGCACGAGGCCGTGAGGAGGCAACTCTGGCCGGCTGCAACGCGGTAGAGAGTGATTTCCCGCCCGGCTTTTCCGAGCAGGTAGATGCGCACGCAACCGCTCACGATAAACGCCATGCCCGTGCAGGCCTGACCCGGGGAAAGAATCTGGCGACCGGCCGGCAGCCGGAAGTCGGTGGCTTCCTCCGCGAACGTGCGGCGCAGCGCAGCCGGAGCCTCTTTGAGAAAATCGGGCAGGGCGAAGACAGCGGCAGCGGGGAGGATCATAGGGGCAGGCGATGAGCGAAATTGCGACGGCAGGTGACAACGGTGAGGCAACCCGCGGCCGGCGGTTCCGCCGCGGACCACGGTGACGCCGGACGGGCGCAAGGGCGGCTATTTGGTGATGCTGTTGCTGAGGACGCTGTTGGCTGAATCGAAGGTGTAGCCCGATTTCGTAATGGAAATGATCTTCAGATTGTAGGTCCCGCGATTGCCGCTCGTGCTGAATCTCGCGGTGCCGGCGGATCCGGTGATAGCGGTTTGGGTCACCGTGGCGCCACTGGGTTTGGTCCAGATTGCCGCGACGGTGGCGCCAGACAGGGCGGCGCCGCTGCCATTGACCACGGCCACGGTGCCGGTGAGGCTGACCTTCGTGCCCTGCACTTTGCCGCTGAGATTGATGGCGGTGCTGCGCATGACGGTGGCCGGGGTTTGACCCACGGTGACGGCGACGGTGGCGCTGGCGGGAGTGTTGTTGTTATCCCAGACGGTCAAGGTCGCGATGTAGGTGCCGGGATAGTCGAAGCGATACGTGGGATTGGGCAGGCTGGAGTGAGTGCCGAAGGCGTCGCCAAAGGTCCACTCGTAGGCCGCGATGGATCCATCGGGATCGGAGGAACCGGCGCTGCTGAACTGCACGGTCAACGGCGCGTTGCCGGTTCTCGGTGTGGCGCTGGCCCGCGCGACGGGCGGCTGGTTTGCGCCGGTGACGTTGATCGGGAGAGTGGTCGTGCCGACGCCGCCGCGTCCGTCGGAGCAGAGGAGCGTGACGACTTGCGGGCCGACCGTGGTGAACGTGTGATAGGCGGTCGCGCCATAATAGCTGCTGCCGTCGCTGAAGCGCCACTCGATGTTGCCGATGACGCCGTCGGGATCGTAGGACTGGGCGGCGGACAAGACCACATCGAGCGGCGCGGTGCCGGAGTATTTGTCGGCGGTGGCGACGGCGACGGGCACCTGGTTAGGCCGGGTGGCCTGGATCATCTGGGCCTGGGTGGCCGAGCGGCCGGACTCGTCCGTGATGGTGAGCTGGACAAGGTAATCGCCCGGAGCGGTGAAGGTGTGAGCGGGCGTGGGGAAGGAGGAAGTTGTGCCGTCCCCAAAATTCCAGGTCACGAACACGGGGGCGCCGAACAAACTGCCCGGGTCGAAATTGATCGTCAGCGGGACGTCGCCACTGGTTGAGCTGGCGTTGATAAGGGCGGTGGGTCCCATGGCCGAAAGGAGATCATAGGCGATCCGGTAGTTGGCGTACGTCGCATCGTTCACCATCACGGCGCCGGCGACGAGCACGGTGCCATTGCCGGCGCAGACGGCGGGATCCGTTTCGGCCGTGGGGAGGGCGCTGATGACGAAGCCTTGCGGATCGAGCTTCGCGCCGGCCTCGGAGACGCGCATGGCGAAGAGGTCGCTGCGGGCATCGAGCTGATCGAGGGTGTTGCGGGCGAGACGGTTTTTCTGATCCTGGTAAACGATGGTGAAGTGGAGACCGTCCCAGGCGGCCCGGGGGCGGTATTGGTTCCCCGACCACGCCGTGAGGTTGGCCGCGGGCCCGACGGCGCCGGCGGCATTGATGGTGCGACAGAGCAAATCGTTCTCGACGCCGCTGGTAAGCTCCTGGGACTGGACGAACAGGGCGGTATTGCCGCTGGAGGCGAGGCCCACCTCGAAGATTCCATTGCCACCGGCCGTGGAGAACGGTCCATGAATTTGGAACGAGGGCGCTGGAGCACCGGTGGGCGGAACGAACGCCCCCATGCTCACGCAATACGAGTCGTTGTGGGTGGCGTTCTGGTGCCAGGCGACGAGCCACCGCCCGCCAAGCGCGACGACGGCGGGCGCGGTGCGCAGGTAGGAGCCGCCGACGATGAGCGGCGAGGAGTCCAGCACGGTCCCGGCACCGCTCACGCGCACGGCCACGGGGAAGATATACTGGGCGCTGATGCCAACCTGTCGGCCGCAGACGAGGAAGTCGCTGCCCAGGGCGGCGACGTCGGCGGGTCCGAAGGCGGTGGGCATGACGACAAACGGGGCGGCGTCCACCTTGGTGCCGTCCGCTTGGAGCCGTTGGGCGACGACGCCCTGCGAGGTGCCCCACGCCACGAGGTAGACCGAGCCGTTCCATGCGACGTTGGGCGCGCCGACGTTGCCGGCGGCGAGTTCTACGGGTTCCGCGGTGAGCGGGTTGCCGGCGGCGTCGAGGGGATGGGCGAGGAGGCGTTGGCCGCTGGCGGTGCTGCTGAGGCAGGTCAGCAGGTAGCCAGTGCCGCTGGTGGCGACGTCGGGACGCGTTTGCTGTGGCGCGCCGACGGAAAGTGGGCGCGAAGGGCCGGGAACGTTTCCGGGCGAGATGGCGTAGGTGAACACATCGTAGTTGTTATTGGCGAACTCGGTCGAGACGACCTGCAGGGTGCCACCAAGGCCGGCGGTGGGACCGGTAGGACGACCGGGCAGCGCGATGGAGCCGGGATCGAGCAGGGCGCCGGCGCTGGTGACGCGAGCGACGTATCCCGTGCCATACTCGGCCAACAGGACCCGCCAGTTGACGCCGTCCCAGGTCACCGACTGGGCGGCACTGCCGGACGGTTGTTTGGTGCCCGAAAGGTTGACGCCGTTGCCATCGAGTCGCGTCCCGGCAGTGTTCACGCGGGAGCCGACGACGTGGACGGAGAAGTCGGGTTCCTGGCGGTTCCAGATGGCGTAGAAGCCGGTGCCGTTGGCGGCGAGGCTGCTGAGCGGCGAGGGCAGGAAGGAGAGCAACCCGGCGTCGAGCGGGTTGAGGGCGCTGTCGAAGCGGACGGCCTTGGTGTCGTTCACGCCGTTGTTGTAGGCGTCACTGAAGGTGGCGAGAAACACGCCGTTCGCGTAGGCCAGTTGGAGGTTTGACCGCATGTAATAGGTGCCTGGCACGAGGGTGCGCGTGGGTGGATCGAGCAGCGTGCCGGTCGGCGAAATGCGGACGGCCACGATGTCGCCGCTGGTGGGGGTGGATTGGTTCACCACCACCCAGTTATTGCCGTCCGAAGCCAGTGCCCAGTAGGAGGGTCCCGACGGAATCAGGCCGTAGAGCTTGATGGGCTGGGTGTCGAGCACCTGGCCGGATGGGGCGACGCGGACCGCCTGGAGGGAGTCCTGGTAATAGCCGGTGCCGCCGGCGTCGACGCTTTGAAACACGACGAGCCAATTCGCGCCGTTCCATGCGGCCCTGGGATACGACTGGCTTGCGCGCCCGGCGACGATGGCGAGAGGGACCGGGTCGAGAGAGTTCCCGGCAAAATCGAGTCGCACGCCGTAGATGTCGCGTGAGGTTTCATATTCGTAGCTTCCAGACGGATTGGATCGGGCGTCGTCCCAGACGACGAGCGACAGGTTGTTGCCGCTAGTGATGGTCGGGGCCAGCTGGTTTCCAGCGGCCGCGGAAATGGCGGTGTCGCCCGGCAGGAGGGTGAGCTGGGCGCGGGCCAGAGTGACGGCGGAAAGGAACAGGACGGTTGCCAGGTTGGTTTTCATAATTCGTTGAGCGGAGCCGAGCCTCTGGAAGGAGCCGTCTTCACTCTGCAATCGGAAGAAGACGCGCCCACCGCCGTGGCCTGACCGCGCGATGTTTGTGGGAGGCATCGCACGGCCAAGGTCCGGCGGGGGCGCAAGATTGGGCGAGACACACGGACTCGGACGAATAGCGCTTGTGGATTGGCGGGCTGGCAGGGTCGCCCGGGTCAGGAATCCACATTTCATAGGTCTTCTCGTGACGGCGTTGTGGTCTGCTTTCGCCATTTTCGTCCGCCTGCGATTTCAGCAGATTCCCAGGTTGCGCTCTGTGACTTAGTCACCGTGACCCGTTGGGGGGGCGGACAGTCGTCGTCGTGCGCGCCGGCGGATTACGGCATCGGCGTGAGGAGAATCGCCCGGGTGGAGTTGTTGAACGTTCCGAGCCCGATGATTCGGCCGCTGTTATTGATGGCCGTGGCCGCGGTGATGGTCCACCCGGCTCCGGAGGCGGGATCGAGGATCGACTGGACGGGATAAACGCCGCCGTCGCGCCAGACGATGACCCGCGCGGGACCGACATTCCAGGTGCCGGGCTCGGAGACGGCGCTCCAGCCGACGGCCTGGCCCAGGTTGTTGAGGGCAGCGGCGTAGCCGTAGTTGTCGGCGTCGGGCATCGGCAGGGCCGAGATGGTATGGGCCGCGTCGCTGTTCCAGGCGACCGGGCGGCTGCCGAAGGCCGGGTTGCTGACGCCGATGACCTGCCCGAAATCATTCATGCCCGTGGCCATGCTGGTGCCGTCGCCGGGCATCGTGCCGAGGTCGACGATTGAGTGGGCGGCGTCGTTTTTCCAAAGGCATGCATGCTGGCCCATGACTTCGTTGACGGCGTAGCCGGCGGCCTGCCCGGCCTGGTTGAAGGCGAAGGGCAGCGCGACGGTGCCTTTGAACTTCGGATCGAGGCCGACCAGGACCGGCAAGTCCACCTGGCGGTACTTGCGCGGGTCCTTCGGGTCGGGCGTCCAGATGGAGCCGTGCCACGCGTTGGCCCAGCCGGAGAGGCTCTTGGTGTAGTAGCCACAAATGGCGCCACTGTCGTTGATGCGAACGGCGTGGGTGTTGCCGCCGTTGTTGGGGATGAAATTGTAGAGTCCGGCGGCGGTGGTCACCCAGCTTTGCGGGCGCCCGTTGCCGGTGTCGCCGTCGCCGACGATAACGCCAGTCGAGTTGATTGAAGAGGCGCCACTGTACGTGCCGCCGGAGAGCCGGCCGAGGTTGACCATTGTGCCATTGCGCCAGACGAAGGCGTCGCTATCGCAGCTGCCCACCACTTCGCCGCGATCGTTCAAGCCGTAGGGAATGGTGGTGGCGTGGCCCGGGAGGGTGCCGAGATCCGTGACCGCATAGCGCGGTTGGGCCAGGGCGTTGGTGGCGACGAGGGCGAAGGCGAGCGAAGAGGTGAGGTGCAGTTTCATGGCAGGACTTTGCGTTGAACGAGCAATTAATTTTTCGGTGCAGAACATTTTTTGGACTTTCGCCCAGGCAACAGCGCCGGGGGCGATGGTCAGGTTCTGGTCTCCTTTAGCAGCGGCGATGCCAGGTCTGCATGGCGTCAATTGCGCCCATAAATCCGGCCTAATATCGCGTGGCCGCCGACGCCGTTGTTCCGCTGTTCCGAAATCGAACGTGTTTCCTGGATCGGCGTTCCGCGGACGTAACAAGGGGGCTGGCTGCGCCTATGCCCCCGCCTGCGGCCGCGGGTTGCTCCACGGCTGTTCGATTCGTGTAAGAACGGTGGCGCGATTCGTTAGCAGGGAGAGGAAAGGCAAAACTATGAACGAAATTCTCGCACGCAACGAAATGAAAATCACCTGCCCGCATTGCACCCAGCGCATTGCTCTCACCCCGGCATGGGCCGGTCACCTGCTGCACTGCCCGACGTGTCTGGGGGCCATGACCGTGCCCCAGGACGGCGCGGTCCAGTCGGCAGCCCGCTTGGGCCTGGTCCCCGAACGCCCGGCCCCTTCGCGTTCGTTTTCCTCGACCTTCGTTTCGCCCACCCCGATGCCGGTGGCCACGTCAACCTGCTCCGTGGCGCCGCGGTCGCGCCTTGCGGTCGTTTCCCTCGTTTCTTCGCTGGCGATCTTCCTCCTCCCGCTCAACAGCATCGCCGCCATCATTTGCGGCCACCTGGCGCGCCGCCGGTTCCGGGCCAATCCGAACCTGCGCGGGGCCCGCCTGGCTACCGCCGGCCTCTGCATTGGCTACCTCTCGCTGGCGATCGGCATCGCCTGGATCTCGATCGCGATTGCGATACCGGCAATCGCCCTGCTGAGCGCCGCGTCCGGCAGGCCTGAGACGGCAAACGGATCTCAGGCCGGCGCGGCGATGGTGCCCATGGACCTCGCGCCCTCTGGGCTGGGGATCACCAACGGGCCAGTCGTGTCGTCGGTCTTCAGCCAGATGGGAGTGCAGTCCGTGGATCAGCCGGCCAATTCAGTGCGAGGGCGGCTGGGTGGGACGGACTTCAAATGCGACCGCGCGACGCTCGATCATGGCTGGCTCAAACTGAGCCAGGGCCAGGACCTTTTCAGCGGGGCCGAGCTGGAGATTGTGCTGTTCGAGTCCACGCAAAAACTGGCGGGCAGGACTATCGTAATTCAGCCGGGCTCGCTTAATGCCCCGCATCTGCATCTGCGCTGGCAGGAGAAGTCCGGGCTGAGACATGTCGCCACCGTGGTCAACAACTACTCCATGACCCTGAAGCTGGGGCCCATGATTGACGGACACATCAGCGGATCAGTGCGACTGGAGTCGGCGGGACAGGCTCGCACTACGTTGAGTGGCGACTTTATCGCCGAGGCGCGTTGAAGTTGGCGCGGCGGAATCGGGCGGCGCGCGGGCGCGCCGCCCGAATAGTTTCTTCCGCAAGCCGCGGGGTTTTACTTGAGGACAAAGCGGTAGAAGCGGGTGGCGTAGTTGGTGGCGTTCGTGTCGGCGAAACTGAGGATTCCGTTGGGCGGGGTGACCATTTGGCCGATCGACTGCCAGATGGCCTGCGGGCCGAGTAGTTTGGTGGCTTGAACCTCGTAAACGGCGCCCGGAGTGCCGGTGGAGCCAATCTGGATGCTGCCGTTGGGCAGGCGCGCCGGCGAGTTGAGGGAGGGCGCGATCGGCGGCGCAATGCGGGTGACGACCACGTCGTTGCCGTCGCCGCCCTGATAGGTGACGCGGAAATAGCGATTGGTTTGGAGCTTGAGCAGGCTGCCTTCGGGGATATTCGCGAACGTTCCGGCCACTGGCAGCGCGCTGTCGTTGCGGACGAGGGTGAAGCTCTGGCCGGGCGCCGGATCGAAGTTATCGGTGGAGAAGAAGAGCGTGACGTTGCCATTGAGCTTCGGCTGGGTGGCGCAGGCGATGCGCCCGTAGGTGTCCGCGGCGGTGACGCGGCACTCGAGACTGCCGAGGCCGTCGACCGACAGCTCGCCAATCCGGAGCGGGTGAATCCCAGCGGTGGGCTGGACGATGGCGTTGTGCAGAGTCACGCGAGCGACCTGCCCGGTGCCGGTCAGCCGGGTTCCGGGGGTGAGGTCGATGGTGGCCTGCGGCAGGCTGCCGGGGAGGAAGGGGCTGCCTTGCCAGACGCGAATCGTTCCTGGATACGTGCCGCCTTCGTAGAACGCGATGGAACCGTTTCCGGTGGTTTCCCAGAGGGCACTTCCCAGGCTGGACAATGGGCCCTCGAGGATGAGGGACGAGCCTTGCACGACGACATTGGTGGCGGTGGGACCCAGGCGCAACGCGAGTTTGATCCAGGCAAACCCGTTGATGTTCGTCGACAGCAGCGGCCCGTCGAGCCGCAACGCCGCGCTGGGATTGCCCTCGATCTTTCCGCCGTCGTTGACGACCAGCCGGGCGGTGGATTGAGTGAACGAGTTGAGGTCCAGCGTGCCGTTGCGGTCCGCTTGCAGGGTGGCGGTGATGGCGACCTGGCTGGGCGCTAGCCATTCGACGCGCTTGGCGCTGGCATCCAGCTTGTCTCCGACCTGAAGATCACCCGAGACGGCCAGAACCCCGGCAGGCTTGGACAATTCCAAGACGCCGCCCGCCACGTGAGTGACACCGGTGTAGGCGTTCGGGCTGGTGCCAGTCAGGACGAGGTGGCCCTTGTTCTTCTTGGTCAATCCGCCAGGTCCGGAAAGGACGCCGGACAGCTCAAGGGTGAGGTTCGACGGACCGTTGTCCTCGACATCGAAAAAGGCGTCTCCGTCCAGCGTGATCGGGCCGGACCAGGCGCAGTGGAGAGTGGAATGAAGGGTGCCTCCATCTTCAATCGTGAGCGCTTCGCCGGGGACTTCGATGTCGTGGAGGACCAATTGGGCGTTCGTGGCGATGAATGTGCCGCCGATTTTTGAACCGAGTCCCGTCGGGTCCAGCAAGTGAAGCGTGCCTTCCTGGACCCGGGTGGCTCCGACAAAACTGTTGCTGGCGTAGAGGTAGGCAGCGCCGGGCCCATCCTTTTCGAAGACGGCGGGATTGAAAAAACTGCCGCCGCGGACGGACGCCTCCAGCTCGAGCCGCCCGGTCGTGTCGCCGAGGACCGAGACGAAGTTGGGGGACGCCGGGTGAAGCTGCAAAATGCCGCGCACCGTTCCGGCACTGCCGACAATTCCCGCGCCGGATTTCACGCCCGTGATGCTTTCGGGAGACAGGGTGCCCCCGTCGGTTTCGACGGTGCCGGCAAAAAGGGTCAGTGGCCCGATGGCTTCGTTGAATGTGTTGAGTTGAAGCTCGCCATTTTGGTGGATTTGGACCGGCGCGTTGTCGGCGATTTGATCGTCGGCGAGCAGGGTCACCGCGACGGGCGAGGCGGCGTTCGTGGTGCCGATGATGAGCGGTCCGGGGATGGCGTTGCCACCGGCGGCGAGTTCGAGAACGCCGCCGGCGACTTCGACGAACCCGCCGAGGTTGTTACTGCCGGCAGGTCGCAGGCGAAGAACGCCATCGCCGCTCTTGCGCAACGAGCCGTTGCCCGTCAGGCGGGCAGGCACGCCCAGACTGGCGCCGGTGGCGATGGTGAACTGGTTGGTTCCGTTCAGGACGAGATTCAACGAGCCTTCGAGAGAGTGGCCGGTGCCGCTGACCGCGACGCTCCCGAACAGGCCGCCGGGGAGCAGCGTGATGTTCGTGCCCGGGCCGGTTCCACGAAAAGTGTAGGCGGCTCCTTCCATCAACCACGCGGTGACTTGCAGTCCGGCGACGTTGTTGGTCGAGAGGCGACGATTGGCGACGCTGGGGAAAATCAATCCCGTCGGCGATTCGTTGGCGACGGGCGGGTTATTGTTCTCCCAGTTGGCGGCGGTGCTCCAGAGTCCATTCGCACCGTTGCCGCTCCAGGTGTGAGTGGCCGCCTGCAGATCGGCGGCTGCGGCCACGGTGGCAAGCGCCAGGCTCGTGACAAAATGAAGAGATCGTTGGTTCATAGGATTGCGTTCAAGGATGCAGTCTGTGCGGGCTGCAGGGTCAGTCGTAGCCGAACCCGCCCCCCGCCAGCAATGGGACCAAGGCCTCCACAGGGGTGCCGAAAGGAGTATGGAGTCCGAATTTCTTTGATCGTTCGCCCGGCTGGCGTGCCTGGGGGACTTAAGTAGTATTGGCGGGAGCTGGCCCTTGGAGTAACTGAGAGGCTTGAAAACGACACCGACACCCCCTGCCAACCGGCTGCGATCGAGCGCGCGGCGCGCGGGGTGTCACGCCCGGCACCCGTTGTCATGAAGACCATCCTCGTCATCGAAGATCAGCCGATCATGCGGCAAAAGACCGTGACCATCCTGAAAATGGAGGGCTACGACGTGCTGGAAGCGCCGCACGGAGCCGAAGGGATCCGCCTGGCCCTGGAAGAACTGCCCGATCTGATCCTGTGCGACATCATGATGCCGGAGTGTGACGGCTACGGCGTCCTCCAGGCGGTGCGGCTCAATCGGCTGACCGCGACCACTCCGTTCATCTTCTTCACGGCGCGCGGGGAAAAGCCGGATGTGCGCGCCGGCATGAATCTCGGGGCGGACGATTATCTCGTGAAGCCGACGCCGCGGGTCGACCTGCTGGAGGCGATTCACGCGCGCTTTGATCGGCAGCGACTGCACGATGAAAAAATCCGGGAGGAACTCGCCAAGGTGACCTTTCAACCCGACTTCAGCTCCCATCAGCCGCTCGTGCAGAAGTTGGGGCTAACCGAGCGCGAGGCCGAGACGTTGCTCTGGGTGGCCCAAGGGAAGTCCAACGCGGACATCGCCACCATCCTCGGCAACAGCGAGAAGACCGTGAAAAAGATCCTCGGCAACATTTTCGAAAAGCTCGGCCTCGAGAGTCGCACCGCGGCGGCCTTGCGTGCGGTCGAGGTGCTGGCCACGCCCGCCAGCGCCGAGGCGAAAGAGGCGAAGATTCATGGGTAGGCGAGACCTGCATTGAGGTTTCCCAGCTGCCTGCAACCAAGCACGGGCGCCTCGGTCTCTGGAGTGCGGTGACTAGTCACCGCTTATTCCCCGGGCGACTTGTCGCCCGCTTGGAGCCTGGACGATTCCGCCATCGCCCGCAGTTCGGGGGACAAGTCCCCCGAAAGGAAAGCGCCGACAAGTCCTCCTCCTTACCCACAAGAAGGGGTGTCCCGCAAATGGCGCGGGAAGAGTCAGCCAGGTTTGCGTGGGCGCTTTGGTGGATGGCGGAGCCGCTTGGGAGTAAGTCCGATGATGTCGCAAGGATGAACCAGGCCGCGAGAAGTTCCAAAGCCGCGTCCGAGGGATTGGGCGCCCGGATGGCCATCGCCTTTGCGTCCCCAAAAGCCACCGAGCATGGCGACCAGCAGATTGGCCGAGCCAGACTCATGATCGACGGGGCCCTGGCCCATCTGATCGCAACTCGGGCCGGTGGGTTCTGGGGAAGGCGACGGCGGGGTTTGTTCCGGCAGCCGTTACCGGCGTTTTTTTATAAACTCCAAACACCGCCAATCCTGCTTGGAGTAGTAGAGTGCGGCCGGTAAGTTTGGGCTTTGCTTTCCCAACCGACAGAGTGTTTGCGCGCCAAGCCACGATCATGTCCAGCGCCAAAGCCCGTTTTAGGGCCTCGCTGTTTTCATCTGCCGAGCTCAACTCCGCAGACGTCTTTGAGTATTTGATGCCAGCATTCAATGCCCCAACGCAAGCCATACCAACACACCAACCGGCGCGCTATTTTGAGCGACGAACTTTCCAGTCCGTGATCAACATCCACTCGATTTGCCCATCCCGGCGGGGGTCATCTCCCGGGCGAACACGGCGAAAGTGTTGGCTCAGGCGGCCAACTGTTTTGAGCGCCACTCCGGGCGGTGTTAGCGGTAGCGCCGTCCATTTAAGTTCCAAAGTGGCCGTGCGTGCCGGATGAGTTTTGCTGCGAGGCACCCGGACTTGCATCGTGCCCCGGCCGGCTGAAGAGAAAGTTTGCCCAGAGCTTGTCCCCCGACTGAGGAGTAAACGTTGGCTCGCACCAGCAGGTGCAGATTACGACTTGCGCCTGGTTATAGAGCTCGAAATGTCCGATTCCCGATCGCCGCAGACGACCAAGTGGTTTGCGGCATGCTTGGCGCCAAGGCCAGAGCGACTTGATAGCCTTCCAACCATCGACCGCTTTCCTTGTCGGACGTCGATTGCTCGTTGCGTTGGGCCGTGTCGACTGCGGACCGCGCGCCCACACCTTGGCCCACGCGCGCAGCCCAAGGCAATGCGGTCGGTCCGATAGGCTTGCAGCGAGTGCAACCAGAGCTCCCAGCTGCGGTTCCCTGATGATAGAGGCTGCCCAACCCTTGCCGGCACAGGGTGTTGTAACTCAGGGCCGTTCCGGGCCAGGACCACGACCGATTCGGCCGCTGCGCCGAGCCGTTTGTTGCGATGAGGCGCCAGTAACGCTCGAACGACAACCAGACCGGCTGCTTTCGATGAGCCGGAAGGCCCCTTTACCCTCCGCCGCCGTGGTGAAGCTGGCCGCAAAGCTCCGTTGGGGATGGGCCCAGCGCGCGGCCAGCATCTGCAGCTAAGACGCTCCAAATTCACATGCCCCAGTTTGAGCCCATCCAACTCCGTGGCCACCCAATCCGACACGTCAGGACCCTGGAAGATGGAACGGGGCACAATGGGCAGTGCCTTCCGGCGTTGTTGCAGTCGCTGCCGGGCCTTGGGGCCAAGTTCAAAGACCCAGACATCTTTGAGCGTCTTGGGCCGAATCTTCACCGAAGGGCTGCTGCGCCCCCGGCCTTGACTGCTGCCGAGCCGGCGCCAGTTGGCGGCCGAGAGCGACACTCCCGCTTGCGTGCGCTGCGATCGACATAAGTCTCCACCAACACCGGCTTGATCCCATAGCGGTCGTGCCAATCCTGCGCCACTCGCCGCAACACCATTCCATAGCAGCACGACGCTAGGTTGGCGCAGCGCAGGCCCGGCCGGATCAAGAATCGGGACAAGCCAATGACCGCTGAGCGTTTCTCCTCCTGGGCCTGTTGATCCCACCCGATCCAACCGTCACGGCACCCAGATGAAAGGCCGCCGGGCCCAACCCCATGGCTCCAATGATCCCCCGTTCACAGCGGATGAGATAGCGCAGCGAGCTCCGGACCAGTGGGGCTGCCTTGCGCGGTGCTCGCGAATGATGAGAGCGGTTCCACAGCCCATGATCCGGATCTCGGCATCAGCCAGCAGTTGAAACTCAAGCTTCTGGATCTGCTGCACCGATGGGGGCAACACCGGTAACGTCGGCAGCCCCTGTCCATCGTCGACCACCATCGAATGTGCCCTGGCGCCTCGCCCTGAGCGGCCGGCAATCGCACCCGCCCTTGCGGCTTCCAACCGTTTCAGGGCCACGTTGGCAGAACCCGGCAAGGTTTTCCAGCCGATCTTACCCATCCAGTTCGTCGGCAAAACATCTCCACCACCTTGCTCCGACACGGGCGCATCCTCCTTCGTCGACAACGCCGTCAGCCGATCAAAACGATCTGGCTTACCCATCGACCCGCAATGCGCACCGCGTCCAACACGCACACCACTTTCCACTCACGCCACCAGCTTGTCTAGCAGAAACTTTTGTGGGTAAAGAGGAGGACAAGTCGGCGCACTCCAAAGACTGTGAGTTGAGGCCATGAAGCCGCGCGATGCAGGTAGGTGGGTAGGGTTGGCGCACCCGCCTTCGCTTCGCCCAACAGCGATTCCGAAAGCCTTGTGCCGCTCGTAACGTTGCTACGGCCGAGGACGGCCGCACTCCGGGGTGCGCCCGTCCTCGGGCGCAGCGACGCCGGGCCGCCCGCGGGGTTGGAACTTCCGCTGCGTTGCCATGGCGATCCGCCGGAGGGTCCGAACTCCGGCGCGAAAAATGTCCAAACTCCAGTCGGGGGACAAGTCCCCCGCAGGAAAGCGCCGACAAGTCGGCGCACTCCAAAGATCCACGTGGAGTTTGAACCGGCAATGGAGCACGTGCGTTGGCGCCATGAACCGCTGCGGGGAGCATTGGTCATTGGTCATTTCCGAGTCTGACAATCGGCTGTCGTAAATCGAAAATCGTAAATCAGGTCACGGGGACGTGAGCCGATGGAATTCGCGTGCGTCGTCGGGCGAGTTCGTGGCGGGCCAGCGAAACACACCCGGGGTGCTTTCCGTGGCCAGGCCTGAAGTGGTCCAGTGCGCCAGATCGGTGCTGGTTTGGAGGACGAATCCGAAGCCCGGCAGTCCAAGCGCCGACCAGGCGAGCGACCTGTCGTTGTCGACGGTCGGGACGTTCAGAACGGGCGCCACGCTGGCCGCGCCGACCGGAGCATCGGACAGTTCCCAAGCGACCTCGGCCGATAATGTGGCGGCGGCTGGGATCAGACCGGCGCCCTTGGCGACCCGGGCGCGGCCTTCGTCGAAGTTGAACGAGATCGCCAGCCCCGGCGTGTTTCCGGGAAACAATCGAAAGCGGTTCGTCTGAATCTGCTCCGGGCTCAGGGCGATGCTCCAGATGCTGACATTCTCGAGGCGGCCGACGTAGGGCACGGCCACGGGAGCGCCTCCCGGGTAAACGCCGAAGCGGACTGGTTCCGTGGCCGTCGTTGGGCCGGCCTGCCCGGATGTGCCGCTCCACGGCAAAGCCTGGCGCAGCTCGCCATCGAGATAAAGCCGGCCGCCGCTTTGGTCCACGACCAGCGCGGCGTGGTGCCAACGACCGTCGTTCACCGGGCCACCGTCCAGGCCGTTGCCTCCATCCCACACGTAAGATGTGGGGCTGCGGAAATACCACGCGCGGATGTGTCCATCGACGAGGAACAGTTGATAGCCGTTGAGGGAGCCGGCCACGTATTTGTTGATCAGCGACGTTTGCTCCGACTGACAGGTTTTGAACCAGCCCATGACGGTCAGCGGAAATAAATTCAGCGCTTGGGGACCGGGGCCGACCTCGGCGCTGCCATTGCCTTGGAAGCGCAGGGCGTAGCCGGGACCTTGGGTGGTGGGGTTGCGCCAAATCATGGAGTTGGTCCAGCCCGCGTCGCCTTGAATGCTCGCGGCGCCATGGCCGGTCGCGCTCTTGTCGAGTAGGAGCTGGCCGGACCCTTCGTTCATCGGCCAGTGAGCCACGAGGCCGGGGGCGTCGGAGACTGGGAATTGCAGGGCCAACCGCTGGACTTCTCGCAGCGACAAAGCGCGGCTCCAAAGTGTGGCTTCGTCAAGTTGCCCGATCAGCTCACCGGATCCGGATTCGAGATTGCCCGGAAAGGAGCCGATGTCGATTCCGCCTGGCTCGGTGCAAGGACCGGGTTGGCCGGTCCAGGGCTTGGTGGCGCGCAGTTTTCCATCGACGAAAATGTGGCCGCCGCTCTCGTCGACCGTGAAGGCTGCGAAGTGCCATTGGCCATCAGCCACAAATCCGGCGTCGAAGGTTGAACGGTCGTCCCATATGTAGTTGCGGGCGTCGCGAAAATACCACGCGCGCAGGTGACCGCTTTCCACATAGAACGACCAACCGGTGAAGTGATCCGCGTAATGGTTGAGCAGCACGGCGAAATCCACTTCCTGGGTGGTGGAGAACCACGTGGCAACTGTCATGGGGAAGGCGTTGAACGCGGGATTCGCAGGGACGTTGATGGCGGTTTGTGAGCCGACGAGCTTGAGCGCGAGGCCGGGCGCGTTTGGCTCGGCTGTTCCACCTGCCCAGACCACCAGGTGTTCCACACTCGCATCGGCTGCGGTGCCGCCATTGTCGATCAGCCGCAGTGAGATGTTGAACGTCGAGCGTTCCGGACAGGAAGCGGACGGCTCGGCGGCGTATTGATGGACCAAGCGGAAGACCGAAGGCTCGCCGCTCCCTAGCACCACATTTTCCGACGTGGAGTCGCCCCACGAAACCTGAAGCGTGTGGGTGTCCGTAGGGTCGGCATCCGTGAAGGGCACCACGAGGCTCATGCTTCCGGCCGCACCCGGAGCGACCACGGTCGCAGTGTCCCCGAATACCGGCGGAGCGTTGTTGCGCCAGACTGCCGTGTAGTTGCGTTTGGTCGTCACCGACTCGCCGCCGTCTTCGCTTAAGGTGAACGTCACGACAAACGTTTCAGCGGCGGGTTGGCTGGGATTGTCATTGGCGTAGACATGATCTTCGGTGAAGCGCCGCCGGGCGGCGTCTCCGGGAAGCGCGGTCTGCTGGCCATCCCCCCAATCGATGGTCAGGGTGTGGGTCTCGACCGGGCTCGGGTCGATGAACTGGACATTGCCGGTGACGCGGCCGGGCGCGTTTCGGGGCAACAGTTCGACCACATCGAACACGGGCGGCTGGTTGGAGATTGAGATGAGAACGTCGGTCGTATTTGAGCGGACAATGCCGTTGATGGTTTGGCGCACAGTCAGGCGGATGGGAACCACCGCCGGCCCATCCAGCGCGGTCAGCTTCGGCTGGGCCGTGTCCGCATTGTCGAACGTCACCCGATTGCTGAAACGGGGATCGATTGACCACAGGAACTGAAGGGGGCCGCCGAACGGATTGGCGGGCGGCGCGATGAACCGGACGGAGGTGACGCGGGTTTCGTGCAGTCCCTGGTTGTCGAACTTCCACGGGTCAGCGCTGAGGTTGGAGATCTCATGGACGGCGCCGTCGCCGGGGAGCGCGAGCACGGGCTCGGTGTCGCTGACGCTGAAGTTGTCGGCGTCATGCAACATGATGACCCAGCCGGCCGGCGCGAAATATCGCAGGGAGCTGGCTTTGTCGTTCCAGTTCAGCTTGCGGAAATCCTGGAAGTCATCCGCCAGCCGGTCGTCGTAATCCATCATCACGCTGGTGCCGGTGAACTGGTCGTCATCGTAGAGCTCGATCCATGGGCGCAACTCGGCGCCCCGGCTGGCCCGGCCGTCGAGGACGAGCGACGAGCCTTCGCCCAGCGCGCGCGGGCCGGTCAGCCGCGCCTGCGGCGCCTGGAGCGGGCTGTTCGGCCGAACAACGTCGCGGTGGTGAAACTCGACGAAGCGAACGCAAAGATTCACACCGTCGTTCCAGTGTTCGGTGGCGTAAAAGAGAAGCTCGCCGGTCGGGCTGACGTATGTGCCGGAGCCGGCGGCGAACGATGCGTTCATGCTTTTCGTCGCGTTCCGGATCGGCGTGCCGCCGGCGTCGGTGTTGCTCGTGCAGAACTTGTGCTGCTCCGACGTGCGCTTGATGACCGAGATGGAGTGTCCGGCCTCCCAGCCGCGGATTTCATAGGCGGCCACCAAATCCTCGCCATTGACGATTGGCGACGCGACGGAGCCGTTGCGCGCTCCGATCATGAAGATCGCGCCGTCCGCCTGGTTGACCAGGCTCAGGCTTTGATAGGCGGGTTCGGTATCACCGCCGACGGGCATGAAGCCGCCCTGGGTTTCAATCGCGAAGAAATCGTCGTGGAGCTCAAAAGCGAAATCCGGGTCAAGAAAGCTGGTCTGGTTCGACCGATAGAACTCCATGCGATCGTTGTTGCCCCAGGTCACGAGCAGGAGAAAGTGGCCGTCCGGCAGCCGGGTCATGCCGATGACGCCCACGTTGTGGGAAGGAATATCGAGCGTGTAATTCAGTGCGACGGGGGCTGTCGGGTCGGTCACATTGAAAAACATCACCCGTCCGGTCGGAAGGTCGGAGGAAGCCCGGGGATCTTCCAGGGCGACGGCGAGAATGTCGCCGACCAGCTGCATCGAACCGATATGGCGATGGGCGAAATAGCGGTTGTAGACGATGCGATCGGAGGCGGGCGGACGTGTGTCATTGATCCCTTGGTCGGTCTGCAGGCGGTTTGAACGAAGCCGTTCGCCGTTGCCGTTCCGCGATCCGAGCTTCACCACCACGAGGTTGCCCGCATCAACGTCGTAGCCGGCGCGGCTGACGAAAACAAAGGGTCCGCCCGGGCCGTCCCACCGTTGGATGCCTTGGTAGTGTGATTTGCGTCCGGTGTCGCCAAACGGATCGTTGAGCGTGATGCCATAAGCGATCGGGGCATCGGGACTCGGCCGGAATGCCAGGGGTTCTCCGTTCGGTGTGAGCGACAGAAATGCGCCCAGGACGTCGTCCGCCGGAAAGTTGGATTGCCGCAATTCCGGATCGCACGGCATCGCTGTCCAGCGGGTCACGTCGCGAATTTCCGCGGCCGACAGGTCGCGGTTGAAGACCATCAGCTCGTCGACCTGGCCTTTCAGGCGGTCGTCCGCGGGACCGCCGAGATACGCAAGGGGAAGGTTGACCACGTTCGGGAGAGTGCCACGAGGTTCGCCGTCGAGGTAGAGAGTTGTCCCGTTCTCGTTGGCGGTGAGGGCCACGTGGACCCACGTACCGGCGGTAACGGTTGCGTCGAAGAAATAATCGGTCACGCCGAATTGCGTAAACCCAACGCGCTGGTCGGTCCCGTACTGTTCGAGTTTGATGGCGGTCGCGGCGTCCGCGAAGAGGGCCGCGGAGGCGTCCGGCGAATCCTCCCGCCGGATCCAGGCCGCGATGGTCCACGGTGGAGGCAGCGGTGCGCCACCCAGTTGAAGTTGGTCCACGGCCCGGCTGCCGATCGCGAAACGGAAGCATTTTCCCGCCACGCCGGTGTCGTAGCCAGGGCCGACATCGGTCTGACCGTGAAGGTCGCCGATTGCGTCGAAGGCGTTGCCGTCGGCGGGCCAATGATGCACCAGGCCGGCGGGCGGCGGTGAACACGGGGCGGATGAGGCGGGCCCGGCGGTAAACAACCCGGCGAGAAGGGTGAGGGCGAGGAGTGTGGGTCGCGCTTGCATGGGATTCGTTTGTTTTCGCCCCCGTGCTGAAGAGAAAGTTTGGATTTGTTGCAGGAAATGTTTCAGGGGCACGGTTGCCCCGGAGGTGGGGCCATGATCCTTCCGCGGTGGCTTTGTTGGACACGATTCCCTCACCCCGACCCTCTCCCTTCCCGCGATGCGGGACGGGAGAGGGAGCAGCGTCGCGTCGCGTCAGGTGGTCGAGTGGCGCAAGCCAGCCCAAACCAGCCCGACCTTCGAAGCGGCTCGCAATTTCCACGCGTTTAATTCCACGACGAGGCCGCTGATAATTCACCCTCTCCTCGGGAGGAGAGGGCCGGGGTGAGGAGCGATTCGCTGAGCCGAGGTCCCCGGACAGTCTTAATCCGTCAAGCGCGCCACGCGTTAAGGTCATGAACCCGGAGTTCGCCTCCGCGCAGCGCGGGACCGGTAGAAATTGTCGGACAACTAAAGGACCGGAATCATCCCGACGGTTGGAAGTTTCCCAGCTGTCTGCACCCAAGGACGGGCGCCTCGGTCTCTGGAGTGCGGTGACTTGTCACCGCTTTTTCCCCGGGCGACTCGTCGCCCGTTTGGAGCCTGGACGATTCCGCCATCGCCGGCAGTTCGGGAGACAAGTCCCCCGAGGGAAAGCGCCGACAAGTCCTCCTCCTTACCCACAAGAAGGGGTGTCCCGCAAATGGCGCGGGAAGAGTCAGCCAGGTTTGCGTGGGCGCTTTGGTGGATGGCGGAGCCGCTTGGGAGTAAGTCCGATGATGTCGCAGTGA
>JBGATF010000047.1:0-52422 GCA_044229355.1 Limisphaerales bacterium | reverse complement strand
CCTTCGGCTCCAGGGGACTCCGTTCCGCCGAAGGGGTTGGCCCAGAGGGTCTGGACCATCAACCAACCAAAACCATACCGGCAGCACAGTGATTTTTAGTTGTCACTGAAGTGAAGAATAATTGTCATTGAACAGGCGCGGGAACTGGCTGGATGTTCGCTGCTCTCCGGAAGTTGGAAGGATGCCCTCTGGGCCCGAGCCAATCAGCTCAAGCGGCCGGCTGCCGGCGCCACCGGATCCGTCCCGGGCATCGGTTGAGCGACAGGATTGACGGAGCGGAATGGTCCCGCCCGAATTTCAGGAAGCCAGCGCCAGGGTTGCCAGCACCGACCGGACTCGGGAAACCTCGTGCGTTCGGAACAGGTCCGTTTTTCCAAGCGCCGCGAGCACGGCGAAGAACGGCTCGGCCGATCGCACCTCCTCGCGGAAATATTCGAACGCATGGGGCAGCGCGTGACAAACCGGCCAGCCCAGCGTGCGCAGGCGAAACGAATTCAGGAAGACCGACATCTGATGCTGCACCCGCTGCGCGCTGTCCTGCAGGTTTCGGTAGTAAAAGCCGAGGCCCGGATCGATGAAGATGCGGCGGACGCCCTGGCGGGTGGCCGCGTCGATGGCCCGCGCGAAATAATCGTGGAGCCGCCCGACGGGATCCGCGCCGAGGTCCAAATCACCCACCGCCCGCACGTTGCGACCCTGCACGAAGCAGATGATGACCGCCGCGTCGTGGTCGGCCACCATCCGGTACATCTCATCAGTGCCGTCCGTGCCGGTCAGGTTGAGAACGCTGGCGCCCGCTTCGAGGCAGGCGCGGGTGACGGAGGGATGATAGGTCTCGACCGAAACCAGAATGTTCTCCGACCGGAGCGCCTTCAGGACGGGCAGGAGGGCCGAGGTCTGGGCGGCGCCATCGACGAGGGGGGCATGAGCGAGGCTCGATTCAGCGCCGAGATCGATGATGGCGGCGCCTTGGGCGGCGAGCACCCGACCGCGTTCGATGGCAGAGTCGGCCGAGAGACAGACACTCTCCCGGTACCACGAATTGCCGGACAGATTGACGACGCCCATGAGCGCGGGCCGCTGGTTAGAAGAGAACGGGCGGCCTTGGATGGAGAATTCGGCGACCTGGGCGCGACTGGCGTCGCGGCCGCGCGCCAGGATTTCTGCGAGCGATTCAAGCGTGAGCATGGGGCGAAAGATTGGCGCGCCCGCCGCGATTCGAACGCGGGACCACCTGCTTAGAAGGCAGATGCTCTATCCAACTGAGCTACGGGCGCAAAATGTTCTAAACAAGACACTTATAAAGTGTCCAATCATGGGAAAATTGACCTTTGTATACTGCCATTGTATACTGGTCGCATGAAACGGGGATCCACCGAGTCCAAAGCTGGTGATTCGGGTTCAAGTCCGAGCTCCAACTCGGACTGGCAGGCGACTCAATACGCCAATCTAATCCGCTATAAGCCATCGGGCGTTTATTATGCCCGGGTCAGAATCAGCGGCAAGCTCATCCGTCGCTCCCTCAAGACCCAGCGCATTTCGGTCGCCAAACTTTTGCTTTCTGATTTCGAAAAATCCGAACGCCAGCGAGCCGAGAATCGATCTCCCGGCGTCGATGACCGGATGACCTTTAAACAAGCCAAGGAGGTCTACACGCAACGTCTCGATGGAAACCCATCGCTCAAGCCGCGGACGAAGGACTATCACAAGCAACAGCTGATCGCGCTTGCGAAGTCCTGGCCCGATCTGGATGGCAAAGAACTCCGGGCCATTACCAAATCAGACTGCCTAGATTGGGCTGCCAGGTTCGGTCGCTCGTCGAGTGGAAGCGCGTTCAATCACACGATGTCTCTGCTCCGTCATGTGATCGAAGTCGGGATCGAAAACGGGGTCCGCTACGACAATCCCGCTCGCTTCATCAAGCGAGTTCCGGAGCGCCCCAAGAAGCTCGTCCTGCCCGAGCCGGAACAGTTCGAAAGGTTCGTGCACGAAATTGAAACGGGTGGAAGTGGGTGGTCCCATCCATGTGCCGACCTTGTTCGTTTCCTGGCCTTTGGCGGATTCCGAATTTCCGAAGCGAAATTCATCGAATGGAAAGACTGCGATTTTCGGCGTGGAGTAATCAAGGTCTGGGGTGATCCGGAAACGCGGACGAAGAACGGCGAGTTTCGTGAGGTGCCGATGATTCCCGAGATGCGGGCCCTCCTGGAACGCCTCGCCAAGGAGCATTCAGAATTGCCGCTGGAGGGCCCGGTGATGGTGGTGAACGAGTGTCAGCGAGCCATGGACCGCGCGGCCGCCGAAACCAAAATGTCCCGGGTCACGCATCATGATTTGCGTCACCTTTTCGCCACCCGGTGCATCGAGAGCGGCATGGACATCCCGACGGTCTCTCGCTGGCTCGGACACAAGGACGGCGGTGCCCTGGCCATGCGGGTGTATGGTCATCTCCGGGACCAGCACAGCGTCGCCATGGCGCAGAAAGTGCATTTTTCGACTGGCAAGCCAACCCATTAGATCGAGGCGGAGGCAGCCATTCGTGGTCAGCATGAACAGTCCTGTAACAACTCGGTCGGGGAAATGATGTTGGCGTCGACTAAGCCGGAGTTCGGTTCTGAAGGGATGGACGCATGAATTTACACCCCACGTTTTGCTCAATCGCATCTTCAAATCATCGCGCGGTTCGTGGTAATTGGGGCCGGAGGGGTGGTCGCGCCGTTGCTTCGTGCGGGTGGGCGAGCGGCGGCGACGAGCTTCGAGCTTCCATCTCGCGTCGCCGCCGGTCGCCACCGCGTAACGGACTCGCCTCGCCCGCGCGAAGAGGCGCGCCCTAAGGGTGCCCCAGGTCATTTCTTCTTTTCGGCAAGGAGGCCGCCGTTCTTGCCCTCTTTTCAGGCGGCCTGCGTCACCTTGATTTTTGACGGGTAGTTCGGCTATCCGAAGGGATGAAAGTTCGCTAAAGCTGGCTCACGGCGCGGCCAACTGCGAACGATCTTGGCTGCCTCCAACTGCTGAAATTCAAAAGATGAGCGATATCACACTATTGTTAGCCCGAGCGCAGGGCGGAGACGCCCAGGCGGCAAGCGACTTATTGCCGTTAGTTTACACTGAGTTGCGTCGGTTGGCGGCGGCCAAGATGTCTGGGGAAAAGCCCGGGCAAACTCTCCAGGCGACGGCGCTGGTCCACGAAGCTTGGTTGCGCCTTGCCGGCTCCGACCGACAACAGTGGCGCGGGCGTGAACACTTTATCAGTGCCGCGGCCGAAGCCATGCGTCGGATCCTCGTCGACTCGGCCCGCCGCAAAAAGCGCTTGCGGCACGGGGGTGAGCTCGAACGAGTGGAATTTGTCGATCTCCCCATCGCCGCTGACGACGACAAGTGTCTCGCGGTTCACGATTACCTGGACCAATTGACCCAAGCGGATTCGGAGAAAGCCGCGGTCGTCAAACTTCGCGTGTTTGGAGGCCTAAAGGTTTCGGAAATCGCCGCAGTTCTGGGCTGCTCGGACAAGACGGTCCAACGGCATTGGGATTTTGCCATTGCCTGGCTTTCCCGCGCATTTCAGGAAAAGTAAAAATATTCCCTCGTAATGTCCGATTCCCGCTCGAAACGACGCCAAGGTGGGTGAGTCATGAGCACTCGCCAACAACAAGTCGAAGAGCTCTTTGCCGCGGCGCTGGCTCTTCCGACCGAGACGGAACGGGCCGCCCGCCTGGCCGAAGCCGAACCGGATCTTCGCGCGGAGGTGGAATCTCTGCTGCGCGCGCACGCGCATCCCGACGCAATCCTTTCCGCTGGCGGCGGAACCGTGGTGATGCCCACGGAGGCGGTGGGAGACCGGATTGGGCGCTACAGGTTGCTGGAAAAAATTGGCGAAGGCGGTTGCGGCATCGTGTATGTGGCGGAGCAATTGGAGCCGGTGCGCCGTCGGGTGGCCCTAAAGGTTATCAAACTGGGCATGGATACCCGGTCGGTGCTCGCGCGCTTTGAAGCCGAACGCCAAGCGCTGGCCATGATGGATCATCCGAATATTGCCCGCGTCTTCGACGGGGGAAGTTCCGCGCTCGGGCGGCCTTACTTTGTCATGGAATTGGTGCGTGGCGTGCCGATCACCGACTACTGTGACCAATTCAATTTACCGATGGCCGAACGGCTCGTGTTGTTCGCTGAGATTTGCTCGGCGGTTCAGCATGCGCACCAAAAGGGGATCATCCATCGGGACCTCAAGCCCTCGAACATTTTGGTCACCCGTCAAGACGGCGTGCCGGTGCCCAAGGTCATTGACTTCGGCATCGCCAAAGCCGTGGAAGGTCGGCTGACGGATAAGACGGTCTACACCGAGCTGCACCAGTTTGTGGGCACCCCGGCGTACATGAGCCCGGAGCAGGCAGGCATGAGTGCGCTCGATATTGATACCCGCAGCGACATCTACAGCCTCGGTGTGTTGCTCTACGAGCTGGTGACCGGACATCCGCCGTTTGATCCGCAGGAATTGCTACAGGCCGGCCTGGACGAAATTCTGCGCAAAGTGTGCCATGAAGACCCCCCACGGCCCTCCACGCGCCTGAGCCGGTTGCAAAAACGGGAGCTGACCACTGTCGCGCAACGCCGCCGGGCTGAAGCCCCGCGTCTGATCCAATTGCTGCGCGGGGACCTCGACTGGGTGGTAATGAAATGTCTCGAGAAGGATCGGTCCCGCCGTTACCAGACGGCAGCCGACCTCGCGACGGACGTGCGGCATCACCTATCGAACGAGGCTGTCGCGGCGCGTCCGCCGAGCGCGGTCTATCGCGTGCGCAAACTCGCCGGCAAACATCGGATGGCCGTCGCAGCAGTGTCCGCTTTGATGGCGGTCCTCTTCGCGGGCATTGGGGCGACCACTTGGCAGGCAGTTCGGGCCACGCGGGCGGAACGCGATCAGAGCCAATTGCGGCAAAAAGCTGAGCGACTGCAGACGAACGAGCTCGCACTGCGACTTGAGGCAGAAGCGGCCCGCAAAACGGCAGTCGACGAAGCCGCGATTGCTACGGCCGTGAGCGACTTTCTTCGAACCGACTTGCTGCAATCAGCGGGCGGTAATTTCCAGGCCAATATTCTCGGGATCAAGCCGAACCCTGGGCTGACAATCCTCGAAGCACTGGATTTGGCCACCGACAAGGTGGCGGAGAGATTTCAAACCCAGCCGATTGTCGAGGCCGCGATTCGCCATACCATCGGAGTGACCTACAACGATCTGGAGGAAGCCTGGTCCGCGGTCCCGCAGCTCGAGCGCGCCCTGCAATTACGGGAAACGTTGCTCGGACCAGAGCACGAGAGCACCTACGACACGAGGGCGGCGCTGGGCGCCGGCTACCTTAAAACGCACCTGGTCGGCCCCGCCGAAAATCTGCTTCGGAGGTGCTTCGTCCACTCAGAAAGGAGCCATGGGAACGAGGAAGTGTGCCGTGCGGCACTGGAATTGGCCCGTGTCTATGTCGACGGAAAAAAATACAAACAGGCGATCGATCTGCTGGAGCCATTCGCACAGCTCTCAGGGACAAATGGCGCCCGACGAACAGTGGCGGAAGGTATGGTCCTTTCGGACCTGAGCCTTGCGCACGCCTGGGCTGGCCACGCGACGAAAGCAGTGGCCATGCAAGAGGAAGCCTGGAAGATCATCACCCGAGCACTCGAGCCGGAACACCCCATGGTGATCTCAGCCTTTCACAATCTTGGGGCCTGCTATCTTCACCTCACGAAGCGCACCAACGATGCCGTCAAGTGCCTGGAAGAATCATTGCGTCTCGCCAAAGCACAGGGACCGAGTCGCTCATCGGCCGCACTCGAAACCAGAAACTATCTGGTGGTGGCTTATCAGACATTGGGGCGCAATGACGACGCGCGTGCCATGATTCAGGAGGCAAACGAGATCTCCCGTCGATGGGAAGCCAAGTCGCCGCGGGAAAGGATCCGCCACTTGCAGGTCCAAGCTGATTTTATGGAAGCCCGCGGCCAGCCGGCCAAGGCCGAGGAATTGCAGCGTGAGTGCGCCACCATTGCCCGGCGGCCACCATATGATTTCGACCGATTGGAAGCGGGCCTGCAGGGTCTCGGGAAACTTCTCTTTAAGCAAAAGCGGTTCAAAGAAGCCGAGGAAGTTTTCAGCGAATTTCTCGCGACGGTTCGCCTGCAGGAAAAGGAGGATTCAAGGAATATTGAAAGCCCAATCTATCTCCTCTCCGAGACTCTCTATCGCCAGGGCAAATTCGCCGAGGCCGAGCCTCTCTATCGCGAGCACCTCGAACGCAAGCTGCGGCGACATCTTCCGTCCGACGACGGCATTGTCGGAACCAAGGCCAGCATCGGCCGATTGCTGAGCGAGTGGGCGTGGACCGACCAGCATTTGAGCCCTCCCGGACCAAGCGCCCCCGCGGTAGCCCACGCGAAAGAAGGAATGCAAATCCTCCGTGAGTGCCTCCTGATTCGTCGCGCAGACACAAACGCTTCCCGCGGGCGGCTGGGCGATCTCCAAAGCCGCCTGGGATCGGCTGTTTTCGTGCAAGCAGCGATCGACCCCAGCCTGACCCGTCCCCAGCGCGAGCAGCAATGGCTTGAAGCCGAGACGCTACTTCTCGGCGGCGAGGATCTGATTCGCGAGAGTGCAAGCCTCGAAGCAAAATACCGCCGCGACTCCCGTCGCCGCCTCGTTCAGTTTTATACCCATCGAAGCCAGATCGAACCGGCCGATGCCGAACGGGTGACGTATTGGCGGGCTCAACTGGCCGAGCTCGATCGGGTCACTACTCCACAGTTGGAAGACGCGTCCCCATAAGGCGGCGCGCTCTTCCTTCGAATTAAACTCCTCCGATTTCCGACGCTCAAACGTCGGCGACGCAAGAAAACTAACCTGACATAGCCATGAAAAACCTGAAAACTGGATTCCTGCTGATGCTTCTCACGCGGCTCGTTCCCGCCGATGATTTGCTCGACCACTGGACGGTACGTAACCCACTTCCGACCGGTGATTTTCTTTGGGCGGTGACCTATGGCAATGGGCAATACGTCGCAATCAATAGCTTGGGCAGCGCCATCTCGTCTGTGGATGGTCGTCACTGGACCCGTCATGCAGAAACGCACGTCGATTGGGCGATGCGCGACCTCACTTTTGCCAACGGTTCATTTACGGCTGTGGGGGGCGTGGGCACCAATGCCGCGGTATTTTGTTCGGTGGATGGGGTGCATTGGGCCGCTCAGGCGCTGGCCTCCCCGTTTCTGCTCTTTGGCGTCAGCCATGTGAATGGCCGCTACGTCGCAGTCGGCGCCGGCGGGCTGGCGTTCACGTCAACCAACAGAGTGAAATGGGACGGGCCGCTGACGATTAGCGGTTTTGGCAATGCCTTGGCATTTTCTGTGACGGCGAGCGCGGATCAGTTTGTCGCGGTCGGAAACCTCGGCCGGATTGCCAGTTCGCCGGACGGCATCACATGGAACTCGCGAACGTCCGGCACGCGCGGAGCTCTCGTAGGCGTGACGTTCGCGAATAACCTGTTCGTCGCGGTTGGGGGGAACAGCGTCCAGCACGGGATCATTCTCACCTCGCCGGACGGAGTCGCATGGACACAACGCAGTTCCGGGACAGATGGGAACTTCGGGGATGTCACGTATGCCAACGGCCGATTTGTTGCGGTCGGCCAGCAAAACGATGGACCCGTTCTCATCCGCTCGTCGGTAGATGGCATCAAGTGGAACGCGCCGGCCACTCCGCCTCCCTTTCCGACAACCTTCGCTTTGCGTGGGATTGATAGGGGGAATGGACTGTTTGTCGCCGTAGGAGAATCGGGTGCGCTCGCCATCTCGCTGGACGCGGACACGTGGTCAAGCGCATCGTCCGGACTTCACTCCGGCATTCGTCCTCTAGGCCTTGCTTATGGTGCGGATCGATTCGTATCCGTGGGCTTCAAAGACTCGAGCACCGCTGCGGTGATGGTTTCGGCTGACGGCTACGCCTGGACTGCGCCGGAGATTGACACATCCAATCTAATCATGCAGGCGATCGCTTTCGGCGCAGGCCAGTTCGTAGCGGTTGGAACTGAGGGAGGTGTCGTCACCTCGGGAGACGGCCTTTCCTGGGAGAAGCAAAATTCGGATACGAGCTTTGATTTGGTCAGCGTGGTCTATGGGAACGGGACGTTTGTCGCCATCGGGAACAACCGGGACTTCGGACAGCCGCTTAGAGCGATGCTGACGTCACCGGATGGACGCACGTGGAGGGTTCGCCGCACAGAGCCTGGAGCTTGGCTGACCCAGGTGGCATTCGGGGGAGGCCAGTTTGTGGCGGTGGGCAACGACGGCGCTGTGACCACCTCGCCCGATGGGATCGTCTGGGAACTCCAGAGCTCAGGGACGTCGGATTTGCTACCTGGTGTAGCCTACGGCAACGGTCACTTTGTCGTCCCTGCGGTGACCAATACGTTGGTTTCTTATGATGGCGCCCATTGGACACAGTATCCGAGTGAAACCATGTATGGCGCAGCGTGCGTCACGTTCGGTGGGGGCCTGTTCGTCGCCCCGGCCGGCTCGGATCTGGTTTACACGTCCCTCGACGGCATTCAGTGGCTCAGCCGCTCGACCGGCATAAGCCAGGGCGCGAGTGCGATTGCTTATGGGGAGGGCCAGTTTGTTTTCGTCGCGGGAACCGATGGAGTAGTGGGTTGCGACATTCGTCCGCACGTGCGAATCGAGCGGGCGTCGACATTCGGCAACTGGTTCGTGCAGGGCAATGGAGTCGACGGCATCAGTTACTCCCTTGAGAGTAGTCTGGATCTTACGGATTGGACCGCGATCGGCAATCAAGTCGCCACGGAAGGCCGGGTGAAGTTCGTCGTTAGTCCGGAAACGCAAGACGCAAAGCATTTCTACCGTGTGTCCGCTTCCGAGTAGTTGCTGAAGGTTGTTCTGTCTACCGTAACAGTACCTTTGCCCGCGTGACTGCCAGGAAGCTATTTCCGACGCCACCTTTGCCACGAGGACCAGGTTTAAACGTTTGTCCATGCTGGAGGCTCTTGAATCATTCGAACTTGGGCGATATGGGGAACGCGGGGTTTGGGACCGGTTGGCTACGGTGAGGATTCGGGCGAGGTCGGCACAACTTCAGCCTGACTGGAGCTGTTGCTCTGTGGAGCGAGGTTTCTGGGATGGGGTTTCAAGGACGGGAGTAGAATCGGCTGGCGTTGCTGGCGGGGGCTTGGACTCTTGCAAGTCTCCGGTTTTGCCGCTCGTGCGTTTCGCCTTTGCACGATGCTTCTGGCTGGTGCGCCGAAGTGGCCGTATCGGTTTACCGAAAACTTCGTGGCAAACGGCGGCCACGACCGCCTTCCTGACGGGCCTGCAGTATTGAGTCAAAAAGTCTGCGATGGAGCGGCAGGACGCTCATTTGTTCAGTTATGCGATGACTTCCGTGGCATCAGCCAGGTCGTGGAATCGCCGCCGACGCCGTGGCGTGAATACCGCAACGGATTCGCGGATATTGGCAGGATTAAAAGCGGACATGACCGGGACTTGCGGCGGACTTTAAGGAGGCGACGGCCGGCTATCTAGCCGGACACTCTGCGGACATTGTCCGGACATTTTTGAACCGTGTCGGGGACGATGCGCGGACACGGCCCGGGACTTCGCGCGGACATGGCCGGGCCACAGCAAGGACACTGCGCGGACTTGCAGCGGCCAGGTGCATCCCCCCAGATTCCGGACGCCGCGCGTCCATCGCCGTGAACTTTCCGCGGACATTACGGGCCACGACGCGGACGTTCGGTTGCCAGTCTGGGGCCTGAACGCGGACTTTGCCCGACCTTTGTCGGGACTGAGGGAGGACATCGTGCGGACTTTCGCCCGGACTGGGCGCGGACTATTCCCGGACTTCGCCGCGGACGTCAACGCGGGCACGCTTTTGGCCAGTCCCGGGACTTTGCGCGGACTTTGCGCGGACATCGCGAGTCCACTGTGCGGACATTTCGCGGACAAAAAACCAAACGAATGTTCGGGGTTAGGCATGCCTTGTCCTAAACTGAGTGTCGATAGCCTGGGACCCGGTCCTGTGTCGGCTGGAGTTTCTGCGCCCACTGACGCAGCTCCACGATGGATTCGTCCACGCTGGCCAGTCTTTCCACGATGCGGGATTGAGTCATTCGCTGGTGCATTTCCTGAGACGTTTCTCGGTGCTGCTGCCTGGCTTCCCGGTCGTCATTGGCGTCGAGTTGTTGGCGCAGGAAATTCAAGACCCGTAGCGCCGTTCGGATCTCGGGTTCGGTGGGCGGAATCATGGCGTCCTTGATTTGAGAGCACGTCGGCCTCGGACCTGCGCCAGTTCCTGCCGATGACCTGGGCGCGGTTTTGGCAACCACTCGGCAAGGTAAGCCTGGTCGAGTGTCACCGGGCGGGCCGTTGCATCCCCAAACCCCAGGCGTGCGGCGGCTTTTTCGGCGGCATCCTTTGACCGGGCGTAAAGGACGGTGCGCAGTGGATCGCCGACCACGCCTGCTGCTGTCGGTTCGCGGTGGAAGATTCCCCAGAGCTGATGTCATGGGGAAACCGCGGCCAAATTGGTATTGTCCGGGAAAGTTCGCGCGGAGTCCTTTTTGCGTCTTTGCTAAAACCTGCACCCAGAGACCAGTGAACGGTTGACCCAACGTCACAAAACCATGCGACTTAAGGGCGACAGAGAGGTGGCCAATCGACGGATCTTCTTCGATTTTACGTTTTCGCCGCCAAGTCCGTTTCCGTTGTTGCCCTGATTGGAGCCGATAGCCGGGTCGTTGCAACCCACGAAAACGCAGTCCGGGTGGCCTTAAGGGAACTGGAGTCCTTCACTGGTTCGCGCGTTCGTTCGGGCGGCGCTGAAACGGATCGGCGAACGGGCAACCTGGTCGCCGCGCTGTTTTCGCACGATACATGCCGTGCCTTGGATCCCCATGTTCACACCCACTGCATCGTGTTCAACGCCACTTTCGACCCGGTGGAGAACCCATGGAAAGCGATCCAGAACCGCGACATGCTCCGAGCCAAGAAGCTTGTGGAACAGCTCTATTACCACGAATTGTCACGGGATTTGAAACAGCTCGGATATTCGGTGAGCAACCGATCACGAGGTGATTTCGAGTCTGCGAGAGAAGCGGTCGTTTGGGCCGAGGAACACATGTTCGACCGCATTCGTTGGTTCCCGAGTTTCATGTTTGGCAGGAGGCGCCGGGACGAGCGCGCGGTGGACCGCGGCAATTAGATTTGTCCAGTGACGACGTTCAAAAAGCCCGGTGGTTGCGGGAGTATGAAGCCGCCCCAGCACCCGATAGTAAGTCGAAGGTTTTGGGAGGCGGGAATGATCCGGAACCTACAATACCGACGATCGATGAATGAATACGAGAAGACTGATGTTCACCTGCCTAACAGGAAGCTAACTTCGGCCTGGAGTTCACATGGATTTTCTTCCGGTCAGCCAGCCCGGCTTCAACGCATTGGTGCACAACACGCAGGCGGATGTTTTTACTTGCGCCATCCTTGCACTGGACGCATGCCCACCGCGCAGCCTTTCTGCCTCAACAACGCCTCGATCTGCCGACACCCGCAGCGCCGGTATCGCTCGGAGAATTCCGTCAATGCAACGACCGTTCACGGTCGGCCTGTGGTTGCCTTCGGTGCCGATACGTCGAACGCGCAGCTTGAAGATCCGGCAGGCAACTCGCGCTGCCTGACTCCCGGAGAGGCGGATGGCTTGCAAGATGTCGGACGTTTCCGTAGAGTCACTAAAGTGGAAGTGCAAGACGAGAAGTCTCTGGAAATTCCTCCAGATGGCCCATTACCGGTGGGTTTTCCGACGACGCAATGGAGCCGCGTGCTGGTGGCTGGAGGGGATGAATTGGACAGTGATCAAGCGCTGGAGGACTTGTGCCGGCTCTACTGGCCCCCGCTCTACACATTTCTTCGACGGCGGGGGCACGCCCCGCACGACGCGCAGGATTTGACCCAGGGATTCTTGATGCGGCTGTTGGCCCGGGCCGATCTGGGAACTTTGAGTCCGGAAAAAGGTCGGTTTCGGACGTATCTGCTCGCGGGCCTGCGCAATTATTCCATCAAGCAAGCCTTAGCGGACAAAGCGCAGAAGCGTGGTGGAGGGCAGCGGCCGCTGTCGATTGATACTGCAGAGGCCGAGCGGCTGTGCGGGCCGGATTTGGCGGCGGAAAGTCCGGAATTGGCCTTCGATCGCCGCTGGTGTCGCACCGTGTTAGACCAGGCATTGATGCGTTTGCAAGACGAACTTTACGCGCGTGGAAAGCGGCCAATGTTCGAAAAACTGTCTCCGTTCTTGGAAGGGGTGGAGCCAGGGGAATATGCGGGGGTGGCCGCGGAACTTGGTATGACCACCGGGGCGCTGGCTGTGGCTTTGCACCGGATGCGCGCGCGGTTGCAGGAGCTGGTCCGGTCGGTGGTGGCCGAAACCGTTGTCTCGCCGGAGCGAATTACGGAGGAATTGCAGCATTTGCTGGAGGTGTGGCGGCGGTGATGGGTGCTCGGGTGACGCGACGAGTGTAATTCTAATCAGTCAATCCGGCTTGCATCAGGTGCAACGTTATTCCTGCATGAGCTATCCCTGCACGAAATTGCAAGAAGGTATCGCCACGGTCGTTCTGACCCCGTGGCGGTGGTGGAGGTGGAAGGTAGGTCCGGAGGTTGACTGACCATGAGCGCCGAGTCCTTCGCTTCGGGATCGCAATGTCCACGCTGTGGGATGACGTTGGCCGGAGGGGACGCAGGCGGCCATTGCCCGCGGTGTCTGGTCATGGCGTTATTCTCGTCGGAGGAGAACGGGCCGGGGATGAGATCGATTGGCTCTCCCGGCGGGGGGCGACGTCTTGGGGACTTCGAGTTGCTGCACGAAATTGCGCGGGGCGGCATGGGGGTGGTGTATCGCGCACGACAAGTGAGCCTGGATCGGGTGGTCGCGCTGAAAGTGATGCGGGACAGTGCGGTAGCAGGCCAGGACGCGGTCGAACGGTTCAAGGCGGAGGCGGCGGCGGCGGCCAAATTGAGGCATCCCAACATCGTGGCCATTTACGAAGTGGGGGAGTCGGAGGGGCAGTATTACTTTGCGATGGACCTGGTTGACGGAGTAAACCTGGCCCAGCGCACGCGGGTTGAACCATTGTCGCCGAAGTCGGCGGCCGAGTTGTTGGCGACCGTCGCCGATGCGGTGCAGCACGCCCACGAAAGGGGAGTCCTCCATCGTGATCTGAAGCCATCCAACGTTCTGCTGGATCCGCAGGGTCGCCCATTTGTTACGGACTTTGGACTGGCTCGAACGTTGGAAGGGGACAGCACCCTCACCCTCACCGGCCAAGTGCTAGGCACGCCGGGATATATGCCTCCGGAGCAGGCGGTGGGAAAGGGGACAGTGGGCCCCGCGGCTGACATCTACGCGCTGGGGGCGTTGTTGTATCATCTGCTCGCGGGACGCCCGCCGTTTTTAGGGAGCACGACGGTGGAGACGCTGCGGCGAGTGGTGGAGGACGAACCGCTCTCCGTGCGTCTTCTGAATCCGGAAGCGTCCCGGGACTTGGCTGCGGTGTGTGAAAAGTGTTTGGCCAAACGTCCAGCCGAACGTTATGCGGCGGCCTCGGAGGTGGCCGCCGACTTGCGGCGATTCCTTCGGGGTGAACCGACCTGGGCGCGGCCAGCGGGGGCAGTGACCCGTTTGGCGCGGTGGTGTCAACGCAAGCCGGCGCTGGCGGGTTCGTTGGCCTTGACCTGTCTCGTGGCGGCGATTGGTTTCTTTGGAGTGATTTGGCAGTGGCGTGCGGCAGAGACGGCTCGCTCGGAACGACAGGATCAACTTTGGCACTCCTTGTTGCAGCAGGCGCAGTTTTCCGTGCGCAGCGGAAAAGTTGGGCACCGCACCAATGCGATGGCGGCCATTAAGCTGGCATCGTCAATTCGCCCTTCACTTGAGTTGCGCGACTGTGCTCTGGCCGCCTTAATGCTTCCCGACCTCGGCAGCCGGCTATCGTGGAAACCGGGCGAAAAGGGCATTGATCCTTGGTGCTTCGACGGCACGTTCGAGCATTACGTGCTGCATGACGACGATGGTGTGGTGCGCGTTTACCGAACGGTCGATCACGGGCTGGTCAGCGAGGTGGGACGGGGCGGCGGCGGAACCACGCACGCCCGGTTCAGCCCGGACGGACGGTTCCTGGCGGTCGCGTTCGAGAACGTCTCCGAGCCGGTTGAATTGCGGGTGTGGGACTGGCGACAACGTCGCTTGGAGGCGCAGACTACAAATGCGCACGCGAAGTTCGGATTGCCCACGTTCGATTTCACGCTGGACAGTCGGGAGCTCCTCTATGCGGCGCGCCAGGGCGGCATCGGCCGCATTGACCTCGCCAACGGGCGACCCCTTTCGCCGCTGCTCACGAACACATTGGCTTCCATCGTGCAGTTCAGTCCGGACGGCAAGCGTCTCGTGACGGCCATCCAATCACGCGTCGAGATTTGGGAAATCGAGTCTGGCCACCTTGTTAACAGTGCGGATTTTAGCTCCTTCCCGAAGACGGGTGCCGTCCAAAGCCTGGCGTGGCTTCCGTCCAATCGGGGACTCATCGTCGGTTGCTACGGAAGCGGTCTCTATGTCGTCCGCCTTGACGGGGCACCGCCGGAGCATTTCGGCGACGATAAGGGCATCGTACCGACCAGGTTGTTCTTTAACCCGGCTGGCGACCTCCTGTTTGTCGCGGGTTGGTTCGACTTATTTGAAATCTGGGACGTCGCGACGCTGACGCCGCTGGTTCGAGAAGTTCGTTCGCTGGGGTCGCCTTACGCGCTCAGCCGCGACGGTCGGCGGATTGCCGTGGTGCGGGAAAAAGTCGGGCTTGGCATCTGGGAGTTCTTCGAGCCGGTTGGTTTGCGCAAGTTTGCCTCGCTGGACTTGCCGCCATCCGCCGTCGCATTGGACGTGGATGCAACCGGCCGCTGGCTGGCCACGTGCCATGCGAAGTATTGGCAGATTTGGGACCTCTCGCGCAGTCGGCTTGTGGCGCGCGGTTCGGAAAGCCACGCCGCGATTAAGTTTGATCCCGACGGCGGCGCGTTCCTGACGTGCGGTCCGGAAGGACTTAAACGCTGGCCTTTTTTGGCCCAAACCAATGGGCCTGCGGAATCTTCGGTCTCGGTGGGGGCTGCGGAACTTGTCGACTCAGTCAATATGGCGCGGGCGATGCCCGACCCAAAGCCGGCGCCCACCGGAGGCATGGTGTCATCTTCCCGCGCGCGGAAATCCGAGTTCAATGGTGCGGCGTTTTCCGCGAACGGACAATACGTGGCCATTCTCGACGGCGGATTCATTTACCGCCTCGCGGTGACCAATCGGAGCGTTGCGCGTCCAATTCGGATGCGCCGGCCCGGAGACAATTCGTATGGGATCGACCCGTATGGCCGCTGGTTGTGGACGGCACTGCACAACCAGCGGGGCCTTGATCTTTACGACTTGGAGGGGGGTCGCTGGGTTAAAACCCTCGCCCCGTCGAGTTTTGGCGCTGGTCGATTTCGCCCGACCGCGGGCGAATTGGTCGCTTCCACCACCGGAGGGCTTCTATTTTTTGAGTCCGGAACTTGGAATCTCGTGACCAACCTTCCGCTCCACGACGTGGGCATAGGCTATGGATTGACGGGCTTCGCGCCGGACCACCGCATAGCGTGGTATACATCGGCCAATCGCATGCGTCTTCTGGATGTCTCCGCCGGGCAGTTTTTTGCCACGCTGGAACACCCCGGATCGCTTTACTCGGATCTGATCGCCGCCGATCCCGCAGCACCACGGGTCTATATGGCGAGTGGAAATGGTCTGGTGGCTTGGGACTTCGCTGCGTTGCGAACGGAACTCTCCCGGCTCGGCCTCGATTGGCCGGATGCGCACCCGGCGTCCGGCTTTTCGGGGGACCGCATATACCGATGACGATGTAAGCATCGACATTTGCGGCCAACCCTGGCTAACAGCCCGTTTGGTGTCGATTTTGTGTAATGGGCCGCGCGTTTCACGGCTATAGAAAATGAACGTCAATTAAAGCGAGTGCTTCGACCGAACGGCTTTTGACGCGACCAGGAATGCGTCGGCGCAAAAGTTTAACCAAATGGCCGAATGCTTGGGGACAATTCCATGAAATGGCTTTGCTTATTTGCCCACGATTGGGCCGGGTGCTCCTGTTCGCGCTGCGGCAAGACCCGGCTGCGGGATCATGACTGGCTTTATTGCCGCTGTCGGCGTTGCGGCTTCAGTCGGCAAACCGAGCACGACTGGCGCGGGTGCCGATGCGCGGTGTGCGGAGTTGAAAGGCATTTTTGGGTGAAAGGCGTCTGTACGAAGTGCGGAAAAGCATGCGAGCACACAGAGTTCGATGGCAACGCATCCGTTCACGCGTCAGTTCTGACGGCGCATGAATCAGGACGGAAAACGTGTTGGCAATGCGGAGAGCGCCGGGTGGAGCGGTAAGCAATCGATTTTTCCATAACATGTCCACGTGTCCACGCTGCGGCACGACGCTGGTTTCCGGCGATGGGGACCATTGTCCACGCTGCCTGGCGGACGCGCTATTTGGAGAGGCGACGGCCGTCCCAATGCGAGGTCCGCCCAGGCCGAGTCTGGGCGACTACGAACTGCTAGAGGAGATAGCGCGCGGGGGAATGGGGGTGGTCTATCGGGCACGGCAAATCAGCTTGGGACGCGAGGTGGCTGTCAAGCTCATGCGCGAGCGGACGTTGGCTGACGGGGAAGAGGTCCGGCGCTTTCGGGTGGAGGCGGCGGCGGCCGCGCGGCTCAAGCATCCGCACATCGTCGCCATCCACGAGATCGGCGAGCACGAGGGCCAGCATTACTTTGCAATGGACCTGGTGGAGGGCGCTGATTTGGCCCGGCACACCCGTGCTGGTCCGATGCCTGCGGCGGAGGCGGCGCGCATCACGGCCACGATCGCAGAAGCTGTTCAACATGCGCACGAGAAGGGCGTCCTGCACCGCGATCTCAAGCCGTCCAATGTGCTGCTCGACGGCCAGGGCCAGCCTTTTGTCACGGACTTTGGTCTGGCCCGTTCGTTAGATGCCGACAGCAGCCTGACCGTGACGGGCCAGGTGCTGGGCACGCCCGGCTACATGCCGCCGGAGCAGGCGATGGGAAGAGGGACGGTTGGGCCGGCGGCGGATATCTACTCATTGGGAGCAGTGCTTTATCACTTGCTGACGGGCCGGGCACCTTTTGCCGGAGGCACGCCAGCGGAGACGATGCGCCACGTGGTCGAGCAAGAGCCGGTGTCACCACAATTGCTGAACCCGGGAGTGCCCCGCGATTTGGTTAGCGTGTGTTTGAAGTGTCTGAACAAGCGACCCTCCGACCGCTATGCCACGGCGGCAGACCTGGCAGAAGACCTGCGCCGGTTCCTCGGCGGTGAACCGACGCTGGCGCGGCCGGCCGGCCAGACGGAACGCCTCTGGCGCTGGTGCCAGCGCAAACCGGCCATTGCTGCGTTGACCGTTGCCGTTTGCCTGCTGGTTCTTTTGTTCGCCATTGGCTCACCAATCGTGGCCTATCGAATGAACTTGGCCCGTGAAGCGGCTGAAAACTTGCGTTCGCGCGCGGAAGCCAGCGAGGGCGTCGCCCGACAAAGGCTGTATGCGGCCGACATGAACCTCGCCGTCCAGGCGCTCGAGGACAACGATCTCGGTCGCGCTCTGGCCCTGACGGAACGACATCGACCAGGGCTGGCCGAACCCGACATTCGGGGCTGGGAATGGCGCTACCTGCGGTATCGTTGTCAGAGCGATGCCTTAGGGGCTATCGGGTACCATTCCAACATGGTGGCGTCGGTTTTCTTTACTCCGGACGCTCGAGCCCTGGTGACTGCAGGCCAGGATGGCCTGCTGAAGTTCTGGGAGCCGGGCACCTGGCGGCTTCTAGGTCAGTTTGCGCCGACCAACGGCGTGCGATCGGCAGCCCTTTCGCCGGATGGCCGAACGCTAGCGGTGGCCGGACTGCGATCGGACACAGTTACGCTTTGGGAATATCCGGCCCTGCGACCCCTCTTCGGTGACGCGGCCCTGGCTTCGCGACCGGGATGGTTTCACGCTTTTGCTCCGGACAGTCGCTCGGTGGCGATCGCAACGGAGGCTGGCTCGATTGAGGTGGTGGAACTGGCCTCCGGCCGGACGATGCGACGTCTTGGCACCGAGCAGGTCACTCTTTCTACGTTGGTCTTTTCAATGGATGGCAACCGGCTGGCTTCCGGGTCGATGGATGTGAGCGGTGTCCGCAGCAATATGCTCACGCTTTGGGACACGTCGAGTTGGCAGGTGACGGGCAGTTTCAATCCCCATCCCTTCTTGATCACAGCGCTGGAGTTCGCTCCGGATGGCGGAGCGATCGCCAGTTCGGGATTTCAGCCGTCAGTCCGCCTTTGGGACACCGAAACTCGGGAGAAGCTCGCCAGCTACTATGGACACTCAACCCACTGTACGACGCTTCGATTCTCGCCAGACGGTAGATTTCTCGCGAGCGCCGGCGCGGACCAACTCATCATCATCTGGGATCGCGCGACGAAAAAAGTGACAGCACGGCTGAAAGGACATGCGGAAGAGGTGACCGCGCTGGCCTATTCATTTGATGGAAAAACGTTGGTGAGTGGGGGCAAGGATGGTTCCATCCTTTTTTGGAGTGCGGAGATGAGTCCGGATGAAAACGAGTTTATCCCGGCTCCCAGGGGCGTCGCGGGCGGCGCGTTCTCGCGCGACGGACGGTTTGGACTTTTGGAATTAGGGGATCGCGTCGAGGTTTGGACTTCCACCGGGCGCATGGTGCAAACCCTGCCCCGAGTCCGTTGCGCCATCGCGCCGAAGTCAGAATGGATCGCCCTTGCCGATCGTGAGGGATTGATGACGGTTCTGGCGGTAACCAATTTTCAAAAGATCGCATCGCTCCCGTCCGGCCAAACCAATATCGGTATCCTTGCCTTCCCCCCCGACCCGCGGACGCTGATTACGGTCAGCGGCGGTCAGGTGGTGACCCGATGGGATTGGGCGAAAGGGGAACGGCTCGGTGGCTGGACGGTTTCGTCGAAGATTTCCGCATTGGCGTTCCCCCCAAAGGGGCCAGAGGTTGCGTTGGGGTTCGACGATGGGCAGGTCGAGATCTGGGATTTCAGCACTGGCATGCGATTGGCCAAGGTGGCTGGTCATCGAGGAATGGTTCACGACTTGAAATACTCGCGTGACGGTCGCTGGCTGGTCTCCGGTGCCCATGACAGTACTGCCCGACTTTGGGATCTCCGGACGAGAACGGAGCTGGCGCGGTTGAAAGGGCATAAGCAGGCGGTCTTCACCGTGGAATTCTCGATGGATGATTCACGCATTGCCACGGCCGGCGCGGACGGAACGATCAAGCTTTGGGACCGCATCACCCATCAGGAGGTGTTGTCCTTGAAAGGGCATATTCACAACATTGCGATGGCCTTTCTTGAAGACGGTCGGACGCTCGTCTCAGCATCGGATGACGGGCAGCGGCACTGGTACGCCCCCGGCCTGCAGGAGATCGAGCGCGAGGAACGGTCCGGCAAGAACTCGACGACAAGCAGATGAAATCAGAATCTCGCGGCCCATCGATCGCGGCACAACGCTGGAGAAAAGTCGTTCTTGCCTTCCTTTTGCTGGTCGGGGTCATCCTGGTGGGCCTGGGAGGATTCGTTGGCTTTCTTTGGTTGTTTCCGGAGCAGGCCGCGCGCATGGCCTTGGCGTCCGAGCGCAAAAAGGCCGGCTTGATCCGTTACGAACTGGTTTTGCCCGGCGGGCTGCCCTGCGCCTACCTCGCGGGGGGACGGGGCGAGCCGTTGATGTTGTTGCACGGATTTGGGGCCAACAAAGACATCTTCATTGGCGTGGCGCAGTTTCTCACCCAGCACTATCGGGTGATCATTCCGGATCTGACTGGCTTTGGGGAGTCGGGGCATCCGCGCGAAGCGGACTATTCGCCGCCGGCCCAGGTTGCGCGCGTGCGGCAGTTGGCCAACGCTTTGGGCTTGGGCCGGATGCATCTCGGCGGAAACTCCATGGGCGGACAAATTGCCATGACATTTGGAGCGCTCCATCCAAATGAGGTTTCCAGTCTTTGGCTGCTCGATCCGGCGGGTGTTTGGTCCGCTCCCCCCAGCGAGTTGTTGCAGATCCTGGGCGACACTGGTGAGAACTGGTTGCTGGTCAACAGCACGGAGGATTTCAAACGTCTGCTGGCGTTCACCATGGTCAAGCCGCCGCCGATCCCTGAGCCAATTGTTCGCCTGTTCGCGCAGGACCGCATCCGCAATCGCGCCCTCGAAGAGCGAATCTTTCCCCAGGTGCTTGGCTACTCCGTTGAGCCGCACGTCGCCGGCCTGGCAATTCCGTCGCTGATCGTTTGGGGCGATCGGGACAGAACTCTGCATCCGGCCACCCCGGAAATCCTGCGGAAACTCCTGACGCGCTCCAAAGTCATTGTCATGCACAATATCGGCCATTTGCCGATGCTCGAATCCGCAAAGGAATGCGCCGAAGATTACCTGAAGTTTCGGAAATCCCTGTCCCTCCCGTAGAAAATCTCTGAAATGTTCGCGACAAAACCATGAGCGCCGAGCCATCCAATGACGGTTCAGCGTGTCCACGATGTGGGACAGCACTAACCGCCGACGAGTTGGCGGGCGGCTGTCCGCGGTGTCTTGCAAGCGCCCTTTTCACGGCGAGTTCTCCGCTTCAGGCAACTGCGCCTGAGGTGCAAGTGATTCGTCGTCTCGGAGACTACGAGCTGTTGGAGGAAGTTGCACGTGGGGGGATGGGCATCGTGTACCGGGCCCGGCAGGTCAGCCTCAACCGCATCGTCGCAGTCAAGCTGATGCGCGACAGTGCACTGGCTGGAGTTGGAGAAATGAAACGCTTCCGCGTGGAGGCGGCGGCTGCCGCCCGGCTCAAGCATCCGCACATCGTCGCGATTCACGAAGTGGGCGAACAAGACGGGCAACACTGGTTCGCGATGGATCTGGTAGAAGGCAGTGACCTGGCCCGGCACACTCACCAAGGGCCGCTGCCCGCACTCGAAGCGGCGCGCATCACGGCCACCATCGCGGAAGCTGTTCAACATGCGCACGAGAAGGGCGTCCTGCACCGCGATCTCAAGCCGTCCAATGTGCTGCTCGACGGCCAGGGCCAGCCTTTTGTCACGGACTTTGGCCTGGCCCGTTCGTTAGATGCCGACAGCAGCCTGACAGTGACGGGCCAGGTGCTGGGCACGCCCGGCTACATGCCGCCGGAGCAGGCGATGGGAAGAGGGACGGTTGGGCCGGCGGCGGATATCTACTCATTGGGAGCAGTGCTTTATCACTTGCTGACGGGCCGGGCACCTTTTGCCGGAGGCACGCCAGCGGAGACGATGCGCCACGTGGTCGAGCAAGAGCCGGTGTCACCACAATTGCTGAACCCGGGAGTGCCCCGCGATTTGGTTAGCGTGTGTTTGAAGTGTCTGAACAAGCGACCATCCGACCGCTATGCCACGGCGGCAGACCTGGCAGAAGACCTGCGCCGGTTCCTCGGCGGTGAACCGACGCTGGCGCGGCCGGCCGGCCAGACGGAACGCCTGTGGCGCTGGTGCCAGCGCAAGCCGGCCATAGCTGCGTTGACCGTTGCCGTTTGCCTGCTGGTTCTTTTGTTCGCCATTGGCTCACCAATCGTGGCCTATCGAATGAACTTGGCCCGTGAAGCGGCTGAAAACTTGCGTTCGCGCGCCGAGGCTGGCGAAACCGCCGCCCGTCACAACCTTTACGCCGCCGACATGAACGTTGCTCAACAGGCATGGGCAGAATCGAATTTTCGCCGGGTGAGGGAGCTGCTGGAGCGACATATTCCGAGCGCGGGTGAAGAGGATCTTCGAGATTTCGAATGGCGCCATTTATGGGGGCTGTCCCGTAGCGACGAACTCTTCGGCTTCGCTCTGGCGTCCCGGCCGGTCCAAGTGGTTTTCAGCCCCAATGGGAAATGGTTTGCGACCGCGTCAATGTGGCGGGAGGCGAAAGTTTGGGATGCGGCCACGCGCCGGGAGATCGGACGAGTCGCCAGTTCTCACGCCCAATTGGGCCTGGCCTTCGCCCGTGACAGTTCACTGCTGGCCGTTCCCACCACCAACGGAATGGTTCACCTCTGGGAGATGTCGGCGGGACGCACGCGCCAGATATTAACGAATTCAGAGCCAATCTTTTGCGCCCGGTTTCTCGACGACAATCAGACCATCCTCCTGGCCGAAACGAAGTACATCACGATATGGAAACTGGGAGCCGAACAGCCGATTCGCCGATTTCCAGTTGATCCCATGAATCAATTCAACTCCGGGTTCGATGTTTCGCCTGACGGACGGCAGGTGGCCACCGCAGGCCGTGGACAGGCCATCAGACTCTGGAATCTGGACGACGGTTCTCCCACAGCCACACTCCGTGGCGCGGGATCCGGCGTTCACGACATCGCTTACTCCCACGATGGAAAGTATCTGGCGGCTGCGGGTGACGCTGGTGTTCGCATGTGGGATTTGCATAACGACGCGGCTTGCCTTGTCCTCACTAATCATTCTGGCTCCACTTACGGATTGGCTTTTTCTCCTGACAGCCAACAGCTCGCCACCACTGGTGCTGACCAAACCGTCCGCCTATGGAAATCGGGAACTTCCATCGAGATCGCCACTCTGCGTGGGCATACGCACGATATCTGGTCGGCCTCTTACTCTCCAGATAACCGGAGTCTCGTCACGGGAAGTCGCGATGGTGAAATCAAATTCTGGAATCCAAATTCAGCTTCGAAGCCACGCCCTACGTTGAAAGCGGCCGCTTCCGACTGCCTCTCGTGGGGATTCTCTGCCGACGTGACAAGGTTTGTTTCGATCCACCAAAATGGGACGATTCAGTTCTGGGATGCGAACTCATTGGAGGGAACCGGTGAAAAAACCTTGCGTGTTTCAAAGCCAAGTTTGGCGGCATACTCACCGCAGAACAATCTCGTGGCGTTCGGTCGCACTGACGGAACCGTTCAACTCGCGGACATCGCATCTCGCAGCGACGAAACAGTCACGGGCTTCAAGACGTCACCTCCGTTGAAGTGGCTTGAGTTCTCGACGGACGGCAGTTGCCTTGCGGCTGCCAGCGAGGATTCGATCACGATTTGGAATGTCGCAACGGCCAAGGTCGAAATGCAACTTGCCCAGCAGGTGGCCTTCTTCCTCTATGCCAGGCCTGTCGCGTTGTCACCAAATGGGCGAATCCTGGCCGCAGGCAGCATCGACGGAAGCATTTCCATCCACGACCTGCGGAACGGCACTATGCGGTCGGTGCATCCCGAAAACTTCGCCAACGTGCGACTGATGTTCTCGCCTGATGGCAAAACGCTCGGAATCCTCGGTGCCGACTTTGCAGTCGCGCTCTGGGATTTGGAGACGCTGCATAAAGTTGCCAAGTTTCAGAATGTGCGTTCGGAACCAAGGTTTCTAGCCTTCTCGCCAAACGGGCGAAGGCTGGCGATTGCAGGATTCCAAACGATTAAATTGTGCGATTTGAGAACACGGCAGGAGGTTTCCAGTTTTGTGGCACGAGAGGGACAGAGAATCCTCGGCCTGGCGTTTTCGACCGACGGGAACTGTTTGGTGGCTGCCGTAAACAAGGGATTTGAGTTTTGGTGGGCTGACTCGATCCCCAAGACGGGCCTGAGCAAACAGGAAAAATAGCGACAATGGGCCACATCCGATCACTTTGTCCGCGCTGCGGAACTCCGTTGACTACCGATGAGTTGACGAGCGGCTGTCCGCGGTGCCTGGCCAGGGTGCTGCTTGGCGACGCAAAACCTCCTTCTGTGCCAACATCGACCCTTCGCCGTCTCGGCGATTACGAGCTGTTTGAGGAGGTTGCCCGGGGTGGCATGGGTGTCGTTTACCGGGCGCGACAAATCAGCCTGGGACGCGAGGTAGCAGTCAAGCTCATGCGCGAGCGGACGTTGGCTGACGGTGAAGAAGTCCGGCGCTTTCGGGTGGAGGCGGCTGCCGCCGCCAAGCTCAAACATCCGCACATCGTCGCCATTCACGAGATCGGCGAGCACGAGGGCCAGCACTACTTCGCGATGGATTTGGTGGAGGGCACGGATTTGGCGCGGCACACCCGTAGTGGTCCGATGCCTGCGATGGAGGCAGCGCGAATTGCGGCCACCATTGCCGAGGCGGTGCAACATGCGCACGAGAAGGGCGTGCTGCACCGCGATCTCAAGCCGTCCACGTGCTGCTCGACGGCCAGGGCCAGCCTTTTGTCACGGACTTTGGCCTGGCCCGTTCGTTGGATGCCGACAGCAGCCTGACCGTGACGGGCCAGGTGCTGGGCACGCCCGGCTACATGCCGCCGGAGCAGGCGATGGGAAGAGGGACGGTTGGGCCGGCGGCGGATATCTACTCATTGGGAGCAGTGCTTTATCACTTGCTGACGGGCCGGGCACCTTTTGTGGGCGGGACGCCGGCGGAGACGATGCGCCACGTGGTCGAGCAGGAGCCGGTGTCCCCGCAGTTGCTGAACCCTGAGGTGCCGCGGGATTTGGTCAGCGTGTGTTTGAAGTGTTTGAACAAGCGCCCGGAGGACCGTTACAGCTCGGCGTCGGACCTGGCAGCCGATTTGCACCGCTTCCTCCGCGGCGAACCGACGCTGGCCCGGCCGGCGGGTCAGACGGAACGGTTGTGGCGCTGGTGCCAACGCAAACCGGCGTTGGCGACGGCCATCAGTTGCGCGCTTCTGATCGGCATCGTCGGTTTCGGCGGAATTTTGTGGCAGTGGCAACGCGCCGAACAGCACGCGAATCGGGAAACGCAGCAGCGCAAGGTGGCGGAGCGGAACGAGCGGACGGCCCGTCAGCAAGCCTACGCCTCGGATATGCTCTCCTTACAGCAGGCGCTGGCGCAGCATCATTTCGCGCGTGCTAGCGACCTGCTGCGATTGCAGGATCCCCCACCGGGCCAGGAAGACTTGCGTGGTTGGGAGTGGTGGTACTGGGCCGCACAATGCACGAGCGACGAAAGCTTGGTTGTCCCGCGCGGACCGCGCAGACTGGTGAGCTCACCTCATCTCTCCGGCGTCATTGCGGGGTCAGAAGATGGAAGCATCGATCTTTGGAATCTGGCGACCCAGGAGATCACCGCGCACCTTTGCGAAGAGGAAGGACGCGTGGTCGCGCTGGCGACCGACGGTGAGGGGCGCTTTTTGGCAACCCAGACGATTCGTGGTCGAGTGGATGGTCCGGTCAAAGTCTGGGATGTGTCCGACGTCGCCCAAGTTCGCCTCGTGCGCGCCTTGACTACGAATTGGATGAACGGAAGCCACGCCATCTCCTCTGCCGGACGATGGGTCGCGCTGGCCGTGGAAAACGGCCTGCCTTTGCCGGCCCGGAGCACCCAAGGGGAAGACCGGGGGCTGACCGGCCTTTGGAATTGGGACACCGGTGAGCGGGTCAGGGTTCTTCCTCAATCCGGCTCGGAGGCAGCCTTCACAGTGGATGGACATCTTCTGGCCACTGGCAGTTGGGAAGGCGCCGTAAAGATCTGGTCGGCCGACGATTGGAATCTGCGGCAATCGCTGCCGTCGGCGGGGCGAGTCCTCACCCTGGAATTCTCGCCGGATGGGAATCATCTAGTCACCGCCAATGCCATGGGCGAGGTGCTGTTGTGGGAGGTCGCAACCGGACGGCTGGCCGGTCGTTTTTCTGGCCATTCGAGTCGCGTGCCGTCCCTGAACCTCTCGCCCGATGGACGAATGCTCGCCACCGCGGGTGACGACCGGACGATCGGCCTCTGGGACGTCGCAACGCAGCGCGAACTGCGTCGCTTCAAAGGCCACACCGGCGGCGTCCGCGTGGTGGCCTTTTCGTCGGATGGCGACTGGTTGGCCAGCGTGGCAGATGCGTGGAGCGGCGATGGCGCCATGCGGTTTTGGAACACCCGGGTGGCCGCTCGCACGAATGTCGTGCTGCGACCCCATTCACTTCCCGTCTTCACTCCGGACCACCAGACGGTGGCCACGGGCAATGCCGATGGCCGGGTCGATCTGTGGAACCTGGACACCGGCAAGGTCGAACAGACCCTGCCCATTGACCCCAATCCGCTTCGATTCTCGGACGATGGTAACGTGCTCACCCTCGCGGCCGTGTCGACTCCTTTGCCCCTGTATCCCAATCGGCTCGCCGGGCTGACATTCTGGGATCGCGGGTCGCAAACCTCCCGGCGCCTTCCGTTTTCGCCTTCCAACGTGGTCGTCTCGGCCGCGCGCTTGTCGCCCGACGGAGCGATCCTGGCTACGGGGGATCCGCAAGGACAGGTGATTCTCTGGGATGCAAAAACCGGCACGGTGCAACGGGAGTTGGCGGCGGGAAAACGTGAGTGGGAATCCGGCGGCATCGGGTCGGCGTATATTCTGAATCTGGAGTTCACTCCGGCCGGGGATGTCCTCGCCATCGGATTTAATGCTGAAAAGACCCGCCTTTGGAACCTCCGAACCGACCGCATCCTTCCCATCAAAGGGATGGGGGCCCCTCTCGCCTTTTCACCCGACGGCACGATGGTAGCCACCGGCGATTATGCGACGATCCGCCTGACACAGACCGCCACAGGTGAAGAAGTGGCCACTCTGCGCGGACACCGCGAAAGAATCTCCTGGCTTGCCTTCGCAAAAGACGGCCGTACCCTGGCGAGTGCTGGGGAAGAGATAAAGCTGTGGAATCTCGCTACGGGGCGTGAGTTGGGAAGCATACTCCCCAACTCGAAGGCAGATTTTGTTACGTTTTCACCAGACGGCCGGCGACTGCTTGGCGGTCGAGTCGGCGAAGCATCGGTTTGGACTGCCGCACAAGAGAAGCCTCTGCCTTGGTCATCTAGGCCGCAACCGTCGAGGGCTTTGAACAATCGTGAAACTGCTCCTGAATAACGCAGCAACGGTTTTCACTTATCAAAAACTGAAATGCGGACGTCGCCTCACGGGTCTGGCCGACCGAAGAGCGCAGAATTTTCCAACATGTTTTCCACCTGTCCGCGATGCCGAACGGTATTGACCGCCGACGAGTTGGCGGGCGGCTGTCCTCGGTGTCTTGCGAGCGCCCTTTTCACGGCGAGTTCTCCGCTTCAGGCAACTGCGCCTGAGGTGCAAGTGATTCGTCGTCTCGGAGACTACGAGCTGTTGGAGGAAGTGGCGCGTGGCGGGATGGGCATCGTATACCGTGCCCGGCAGGTCAGCCTCAACCGCATCGTCGCAGTCAAGGTGATGCGCGACAGTGCACTGGCTGGAGTTGAAGAAGTGAAACGCTTCCGCGTGGAGGCGGCGGCTGCCGCCCGGCTCAAGCATCCGCACATCGTCGCGATTCACGAGATCGGCGAGCACGAAGGCCAGCACTACTTCGCGATGGATTTGGTGGAGGGCACGGATTTGGCGCGGCACACCCGTAGTGGTCCGATGCCTGCGATGGAGGCAGCGCGAATTGCGGCCACCATTGCCGAGGCGGTGCAACATGCGCACGAGAAGGGCGTGCTGCACCGCGATCTCAAGCCGTCCAATGTGCTGCTCGACGGCCAGGGCCAGCCTTTTGTCACGGACTTTGGCCTGGCCCGTTCGTTGGATGCCGACAGTAGCCTGACCGTGACGGGCCAGGTGTTGGGCACGCCCGGCTACATGCCGCCGGAGCAGGCGATGGGAAGAGGGACGGTTGGGCCGGCGGCGGATATCTACTCGTTGGGAGCAGTGCTTTATCACTTGCTGACGGGCCGGGCACCTTTTGTGGGCGGAACACCGGCGGAGACGATGCGCCACGTGGTCGAGCAGGAGCCGGTGTCCCCGCAGTTGCTGAACCCTGAGGTGCCGCGGGATTTGGTCAGCGTGTGTTTGAAGTGTTTGAACAAGCGCCCGGAGGACCGTTACAGCTCGGCGTCGGACCTGGCAGCCGATTTGCACCGCTTCCTTCGCGGCGAGCCGACGGTGGCCCGGCCGGCCGGCCAAACCGAACGCCTGTGGCGCTGGTGCCAACGCAAACCGGCGCTGGCCGTGGCGATAAGCCTGGTTGCCTTGGTCGGGCTGACCGGAATGATGGGAATCTCTTGGCAATGGCAGCGAGCTCGCGCCGAGGCCGAGCGTGCCCGCCTCAACGCGTATGTCGCCGACATGAACCTGGCCCATCAGGCCTATTTGGACGGCAACTTGGGCCGGGCAACAGAACTGTTGCGGCGCCATCGGAAAAGTCCGGACCGGGGCTGGGAGTGGCGATACCTATCCAGAACATGCCGAAGCGATGAGAGGAGGACGATTGGAACGTTTTCCGATACCATCTCGGGCGTTGAGTTCACTTCCGATGGCACAACGTTAGCCACGGCCACTTTTGATGGCGTGGTTGATTTTTGGAATCCGTCAACCTGGCAGCCAACCGGCCGTCTAATTGCCGGTGAACGAATCCGGTCAATGGCATTTTCCCCAGACTCAAGGCTCATGGCGATCGGAACTCTCGATCATCAAATTTCAATTTGGGATTGGCGACGAAACGAACGGCACGGCTCATTTCCGTGCGAGCAATGGAGCCATGGTGGAGCGTTGGCCTTTCATCCGGCCGGAAAGTTGCTCGCAGTGGCCGGCCGCAAAGGCGAAATCGAAATCCGGAGCATTCCAGGTCTCGCAATCTCAGCCCACCTGACCGGCCACACCTCGGGCAGTCGTTCGCTGGCGTTTTCCCATGACGGAAGGTATTTGGCCTCCGGTGGCGACGAGGAAAAACTGAGGGTGTGGGATGTCGCTTCGGGCCAGTTGCTCAAGACCTTTCCCAAGCCGCATGCATATGCTGTGACCAGCGTGGAATTCTCTCCCGACGGCAGACATTTAGTCAGCAGCGGCTGGGATAATGACGTCAAGCTCTGGGATGTGGAGACGGGACAACCGATTGCCACGTTTCGGGGCCACGCCGCAGTGGTTTATCGAGCCCGCTTTTCCCCCGACGGCCTGCATCTGGCTACCGCGAGTCTCGATCAGACCATTCGTATTTGGAACCTGCCTTCGCAGCGTCTGGTTGCCCGCCTGCAAGGGCACGAAGATGAGGTGACGGCCCTGACCTATTCTCGCGACGGGCAATTTCTCATTAGCGGCGCGAAAGATCGCGCCGTCAAAATTTGGGACGCGGCCGCAACCGGGTCAGAGAACGACCGCGTGGCGATAGGAGCGGGCGTCATCGGTGGCGACGTCGCGGGCGACGGATCGATGGTTGCGGTGCAGAATGTTCGCCGCGTGGATGTCTGGGACACCAGAAGCCGGAATATGATCGCGACTTTCCCGCACGACCCTCGGGAGCCCATGGTCTTTGCCGGCAATGCGGGAGTGATGGCATGCGGTGCAGCCGACGGTCACGTGAGAATTTTTGGTGCAGACCGGGCGGATGATATGAATGTGACGGGCTCTCACCAAAACGTCGGGTGGACACCTCAGCTTGCCGCGCTGGCTCTTTCGGCCGACGGAAGGTTGCTGATATCCGTCGATGTAGCTGGCCGGGCCGGGACTACGGATTTGACGACTGGAGCGTCGGACAAGCGTTGGCAGATGGCAACGGGACAGTGCGTGCTGGCCTTCTCCGCCACCGCAGAGTTGGCCGCACGTGCGGGAGTGGACGGGACCGTACAAATTTGGCGAGTGAAGGACGGGACTCGATTGGCGGAGTTTTCTGCGCATCGCGGCACCATTGGAAGCATTTGTTTCTCGCCGAATGGACAACAGATTGCCTCCGGGGGGTGGGATGGTTTGACCAAACTGTGGGACGTGCCGAGCTCACGCTTGCTCGCCACCTTTCGAGGATTCCGCTCGGGCGTGTTTCGCGTGGCATTTTCACCGGACGGCTCGCGCCTCGGAACGGGCACGGCCGCGATTAAACTGTGGGACTTACAAACCCATCAGGAGGTTCTGACGCTTCGTGAACAATCCGGAAAAGCTCTGTTTGGTTTTTCGCCCGATGGCGGGACTATCATCAGCGGGAGCGCCGATGGCATCCGCTACTGGCGAGCTCCATCGTTGGATTTGTTCGATAGCGAAGACGGGCTGTGATGAGCGAGCGCGAGATGCGGTGTGTCAGCCGCCGCGGTGAGAACCAAGGGAAATCTTTGCGTAATGCCCCGCCCGCTTCGCGGCTTAAAGAGATGAGATCCAATACAAAGACATGTGCCCCAGACTTCTTGCTCGCCTCGGGCTGTTCCTGCTGACGGCCGTACCCGCGCTTGCGCAGTGCTCGCAATTGGCGATTACCCGCACCGCCACCCGCCGAATTCTCTCCCATCCAGCAAGACATGGGTTAGGGCATTGGGCGTGCTGGCCTTGGTGGATCCTTTTAATCGTGGCATGGCCGGCCTCTGCCCAACTCCAGCAATCGTGGAGCCGAGGGTTTTCCGGCGCAGTGACGGAAATGTTAATCGACACGCAGACGAACCTCCTCGTCGTGGGAACGGGCCAGGGCGACTATTTGGCGGTCAAGTATCGGTCTGACGGCACGGCGATCTGGGCCCAGCGCTACAATGGGGGTGCGACGGAAGAGATCCAAGCGCTCGCAGCCGACGGGGCCGGCCAAATCTGGATTTCTGGAATCAGCACTCGCATCACAAATGGTATCAACTTCGAGCAATCTTCGTTGACCGTGAAGTATCGCGCCGATGGCTCGCTGTCGTGGGCACGGCACTTTGACCGGGGCAGGTTCGGCGAAACGGGGAGATACGGGACTGGGCTTGCGATTGATCGCAGCGGAAATTGCTACGTTGCCGGTCGAAGAGAGATGTCGGCCAACCGGTGGTCCTTGTTTCTGATTAAGTACTCAGCCGACGGCGATCTTCTGTGGCAACGAGATCACACGATCGGGACTAACTGGGGGCTGGTATTTGGAAACTTGAGCCTGGCCCGGTCCACCAACCTGGTGATCGTGGGTAAGGGCACGGAACTCGGGACTCGGCAACAGCGAAGCTTCGCGATGGAGTTCGATCTGGATGGGAACCTTCTTTGGCTGAGGGATCCATTGCCCTTTGTTGGCGGTGCTTGGCCGACGAGCATGGTGGTCGACCGAGCAGGTCAAGTGTTGCTGACGGGTCACCCACTTGCTATCGGCCTAACTCCGGACGGCGAGCTGCGTTGGACCCAAACCCGCACCGGTACCCGACCTGGATTTGCCTGGGCCGACTCGGTCATCGATCCCGCCGGAAACTTGAACATCGCTGGGACTGATGTGATTACGATCCGGTCCTGTAGGGATTGTGGAGAATCTGATACCGAATACTTCCTCATCCCGACGAAGCTCAGTCCGGATGGCCGAGTCCTGTGGGCCGAACGGTCCTACGCAGAATTTAAAGATGGAAGCTGGCGGTTTGATGCGGATGCCAGCGCTTATCTCGCCGGAAGGTACCGGCTTCCGGGGGTCAAGTCGCCGCACCCCAATGCCATCCTCGTGAAGTTTGCTCCGAACGGCGCCGAACTGTGGCGGACTAATCTTTCGACTGGCGAATTGGAGGAGATGCAGGTCGATCGATCCGGTAATCTTTACCTGGCGGTTGGTGGGTTCGATAGCTCGGTTGTCCAAAAGTATCTTCAACCGCTTTCGCTGCCGGTGGTCCGGTCCAATCCGGTCCCTCGCACGATTTTGGAAGGCGACGATGTGGTCCTCACGGCGGCTGGCTCGGGATTTCCCTCTCCGACGTTCCAGTGGCAGTTCAATGGTGAGGACCTGAGCGGGCAGACCAATTCCGCGCTCCTTCTTTCGACTGTTGCGCGTCAGCAGGCCGGCATCTACAGGGTTGTGCTCAGCAACGAGCTGGGCTCGGCGGTCAGTGGCGGCGCGTCGCTGGTGGTCAACGAACAAGCTCCAACGTTGGCCCCTTCGTTTTCCCTCGGCCAATCATCCGTCATCGCGGGCACCCCGGTCACGCTTTGTTCCGGCGCAGTCGGTGGTCCGAAGCCGACCTTGGAATGGCGCCTCAATGGAGTGGAACTACTTGGAGAGACCAATGCTTGCTTGGTCCTTGGGCCGACTCGATTGGACCAGAGCGGTTCTTATGAGGTCCTCGCGCGCAACCATCTCGGCGAGGCCCGGGCGACGATTGATCTGGAGGTGACGCCGGTGACCATCGCGTTTTTCTTTGGCAACCCGACCAACCAGGTGGCGTCTGCGGGCGACGGCGTTAGTTTGCATGCTCAGATCGTCCTGCCGAAGCCTTATGAGCTTCAGTGGCGGCAAGACGGGACGCCACTCCCCACGGCAACCAATTCACTATTTTCCCTCTATCCGCTGGAAACGAATCATACCGGTCGCTACACCCTGGTGCTCACGCACAGCTCCGGGAGCTACACTAGCGCGCCGATCGATCTGACGGTAGTCACCGTCCCACCCGCTTTCAGCCGCATCGACTTTCTCGCAGGGCGCACTAACGCGCTGGTGGGCGAGGATGTCATGCTCTGGGCTAATTTTTTCGGGAGTCCTTCGGAGTTTCAGTGGCGGTTCAACGGCGTCAACGTACCCGGAGCGACAAATCGATCTCTGGCGTTGTTTTCAATCACGCCAAGTCAGGCGGGCCGCTATTCGTTTAGCGTCTCCAACACCGCCGGAACGACCACTAGCCCAGCGGTGAACATCACGATTAGCAATGAATCACCCAGCTTCGTCGTCCTTCCATCCAATACATCAGTGATCGAAGAAGGCACCGCGCGCTTCACCGGCCAAGCTCGTGGCGGCCCGCCACCCGAGTATTTTCTTGAACACGACGGCGCCATTGTCCCGGTGCCCTACACCCACCGGAGGTGTTGCGACTCGGGCGGCTTCAGTCTGCTCGAGGTAACCTTGGCGCAGTCCGGCAGTTATCGGTTCATCGCCAGCAATTATCTCGGCGTGGCTCGAAGCGCCCCAGTGACGCTCAACGTTACGCCTGCCGGGCCGCTCGATCGTTGGACCCAACGCAATCCGCTTCCTCAGTCGCTTGGAATTCTTGCCGTGGTCCATGCCGGCCAGTTTGTGGCGGTGGGACAAGGCGGCCTCATCCTGACTTCTCCCGACAGCGCAACTTGGACCGCGCAACGGCGTTGCACGGAAAGCGCGCTGACCGGAATTACCTTTGGCGACGGGTTGTTTGTGGCGGTGGGTGAAGCCGGCACGATTCTGTCGTCCCCCGACGGTACAAACTGGGCTCTACGGTCGACGGCGTTCAATACCCCACTGCAGGCGGTGACTTATGGGAATGGGCGATTTGTCGCGGTTGGTTCTGCGCCCCAATTGAGCACGGTGGTCTATCATTCGAGCGACGCTCTCCATTGGGAACGGGTTTCTTTAAGAGATTTCCAGGCCACTAACTGCCTCCGCTACTTCGAGGGCCGATTCTTCGCTAGCGGGCGCGACGCGCTCCTGACTTCGCCTGATGGGGTCAACTGGTCTCGCGCGACCCGATTCATGAACGAGATCGAGGATTTGGTCCACGCCGACGAGCGGTTCGTCGGGGTAGGCGCAAATGGCGCAATTGTTATTTCAGCCGATGGCGTCACTTGGGACGCCTTTCCAGCAATCACGCCTCGGCGCTTCCTAGGCCTGGCCCATGGGCAGGGCCGGTTCGTGGCCGTGGGGGACGGGGGCGTAATTTTCACCTCCCTAAACGGCGTTGCTTGGGCACCGGCTGCGTCAGGCGTACCCGATCGCCTTGAATCGATCGTCTTCGCTGGTGGGACTTTTGTGGCCGCGGGCGAGGCGGGAACCATCGTGACATCGAGGGACGGCACAAGCTGGACGCGTCGAACCGTTGGTCTAACCAGTGACTTCAATGGTGTCGCGGTGAAGGACGGAAATCTCGTGGCGGTGGGCGCGCGAGGCGCCGTTATGACCAGCACGGATGGAGTGGAATTTGCAGAGCAGTCGGTAGGTGTCACGAACGATTTTTACGGAGTCGCATGGGGTGACGGCGGTTGGCTCGCCGTTGGCGCCTCCGGTGTTCTGTTGACATCGTCCAATCGGATGGACTGGATGGCGCGGGTTTCTCAGACCACCAACTCCCTCAGAGACGCCGTTTATGCGGCAGGCCAATGGATCGTTGTGGGCGCGCTTGGGACGATTCTGCGTTCAAGCAATGGGATCGACTGGGCGTCGACAATCATCGGCTCCCGCTTCGATTTCGATGCGGTGGCCTACGGTAACGGCCGTTATTTGATCGCCGCGTTTGAACCGATTGCTGAAGAAAGTTCACTATTCTGGTCAGGCGACGGGACCGCCTGGACCCAGGATAGATCGATCTCGGGCGAATTATTCCAACGAATCGGCTTTGGCGACGGGAATTTCATCATCACGAGTGATTTCGGGTATGTCTTCTTGACAATGGATGGATCGAGTATCCAACGGATCTTTACTCCAGGCGCCGGCGCTCGGGATGTCGCGTGGGCCAATGGTCAATGGATCCTTACCGGCAAGAAAGGGCTTTTAGCGACCTCAACCAATGGGATGAGCTGGCGACGGCGTTTGTCCCGAACTTCTGAAGATCTCAATCGAGTCGCGTGGGTGAATGGCCGGGCGGTCGTTTTCGGCAGCCACGGTGCAATCTTTCAGTCCGACCGTTTCCTCACCGAGTTGTTGGCTCCCAACCCGGGCGATGGCGGCGTCACCGTGCCGTTTCAGGGCGTGGGTAACCAGGTCTATGAAGCCCAGGCTTCATCCAATCTCGTCGATTGGACGACGCTATTGAGCCTGACCAACCGAAGCGAGCGCGGAGAGTTCCGGGACCCGACGCCATCAATTTCAGGGAGGAGATTGTACCGATTGAAGGAGCGATGAAGCCCGCGGCAGATTTTGTCGGTGGCACGCGGATCGGTCGAGGATGGCCATGATTGAACCAGTTAACGTCTTCGTGTAACCGCCCGAGAGTTCGCGTCTAAAGGAATGGATCAATGCCGATGAGCCCATCATTTTTGAAACGTCAGGTCGTAGAGAAGAGGAAAAGGGCCCCCAGTGTTGGCGGTTTCAAAGGCATCTTGAACCAGAACGGTTTCACTATGAAAAGACTGACTCGAGGTTTTAGTTCTGGGTTTTCGGGCTTTCTGGCCGCTTGGATGGCGTTTGGTTTACCCGTCTTTGGACAGGCGCCGACTTTGAAGCCATTGCCCGAAGGCCGATGGCAAACCGAATTCCCAGGTGGCGTCGCGGCGGATGTCAAAGTGCCCGGGCGCTATGCTTTTGTGGCAGCGGATGTTGGCGGATTGGAGGTGATTGACGTCAGCGACCAAACGATCCCGGTGCGAGCGGGAGGTTGCCGGTTCGGTGAAGCCTGGGATTTGGTGCTGTCGGGCCACTACGCATTCCTGCGCATCCCAAAAAATCGGCGGTGGCGTGACGGGCGACGATGCTTTCTCGGCGACGGTGACGGGGACGTATGCCTACGTGCACCCGTCGCGGGCCGGGTTACGGGTCATTGATGTTGCGGATCCGACAAATTGTGTTCCGTTGGGCCAACACCCCCAAAGCGGCCAAGTGGCCGTGGCCGGCGGGCGATCGCGTCCTCTCGGGCGTTTCCCAGCTTTAGGACTCGAGTCGTAACGAGTGAGAAATTCGCAATTCAAGATTGGAACGTTCTTCCTTGGTCCATCGCTGGCCACCGGGCCCGACCTCAATCTGTTGCTTGCCGTCTAGATCTCGCGTGCGGCACCGCCGCCGCCTGAACGCTTGCGATTGGGGCGACGGAATTGTTCCTCGAGGACACGACCCCCAGTTTTCATCGCTGCCGCCGGCATTTCGGGTGTAAGGAGGTCATCCAATTCGGGCTTATTTGGGTAACGGGATGTTTATTAGGCCCGCACGCTTAACCCGCATTGGAACATTAGTATGAAAACAGGACGTTGCTCATTCTTCACAGTGGTTTGGTTAACTGCCGTTTGCCTACTGGTAGTTCCAGACACTCTCGTCAGCCAAGGCGTACTGGACCCCAATACCATTCCCGTCACTCTGCGGCTGCTCAACTCAGACCCCGTTGCCTTGAGCCACATCAATGGTGGTTCGCAACCTGGGATGCGCACGGCGCGGATTTTTGCCCGGCGCAATCCGCCTGGAACCGAGCTGTTCGGTTTCGCCGATGTTTCGATCTTGGGAGCCAGCGTTCGCTCCTTTGGAATAACCGTCGAATCTGACCCCGCGGGTTACACCTACGCGCTTGGCCATTATTCTAGCGGCGCCTACGTCAGTTACGTTGACTTCGTCCCGCCCAGCGGAGCCTCCCGCTATTACCTCAACCGGCTTGAAACCGGGCCGGTTCTTCCACTGCCGGCCATGGTGGCGCCCGTGTCGTTAGACTTGTGTGTCGGCGTTTTGGTGCTGCAATTTCCCGCCGACGGCTCGCCGTTCCCCATCACGGGCGGTACGGTGCGCGCTTACGCGTCGGGCACCGGGGCTCTGCGGGCTGAAGTGACCGCCATGAGCCCCGGCGTCGGCCAAGCGGTCATGTTCGTTCCCAGCAATGAGCCTCTGACCGTCGTCGTGCAATACGCTACCGGCGGTGATCCGGAGGTCGACCGAATCTCCTATGAAGATCGCTTTGCCATCACGCTTCCCTGTGATTCCGTCGTCGTCCACATCGTTCCACGTCCCGCGACTGCGGAGCTCGGCCGCATCTCGGGACGAGTTGACATGGAAGGAGAAATGGAACTGGCGGGGAGTCGAGTGTTTGCGCTCAATGGTCCATTAGGAAACCGGCGGGAATTTGAAGTCCCGCCGCCGTATGCCGGCGCGTTCACGCTGCCAAACATGGTGCCTTCCAGCTTGACCGCCCCACCATTGGGCTATGAGGTCTATGCGCAACTCTACCTGCAACGCGAGGGTTGGTTTGCGTCCTTTCGTTCGCCGACGCTGGGGCGGGGATCGAATCCTTCCGTCTTTGTGTCGCCCGGCGCCGTCACGGATCTCGGAGATACATTTGTTTTCCGTCCGGGCTACGTGCAAGGTCGCCTCCTGCTACACGGGCCTCCGGAGTCGTGTTTGGGATACCTTTCCGCTTTGCGCAGCCTTGTAGATTCAGCAGGTCCGGCATTGCAGTCCTACGTCTTTGCCCAGGTCAACGGCGAAGAGACCCCTTCGAACGTGGGCGGTGATGCACGCGCGAGCTTTGCTGGATCGTTTCGGGGTGGTGACACTTTCGACGGCAGCTACCGATTGGCGGTCGCCGGTTTTTCCCGCGGTGGCTCGGTTTGGAATCGCGGAGGCCTGTCGGTTCTTCTTCGATCGGGCAGTCCTGCGGAACCGGATTCCTACGTCGAGCAACGCCTTTCCATTTCCGAACTGATCAATCCTCGTTTCCGCACACCGTATGGAGTTGGCGCCGGCGAAACGATTACGAATGACCTAAGCTATGCCTTGAGTCGAGTCATCGTCGACCTCGACGTGGTGGGCGGAATGCTCTGGAGCCCCACACTCGAACAGCACTCCAGCGGAGGGTTGTACACCCCCAACGGAGGGACCGATTTTCAAGGTAATTACCGTTGGTATCAGGCTTTTGTCGTCACCGCCGCCGGAACCCCATCGACTCCTTCCGTTCGAGGTCAGGTGGTAGTTTACCTGCCGGAGGGGGAATTCACGCTAAAGCCGTTCGCCCACGTTTCGGTTTCCGGCAGCTCGACCTTAACTCAGTTCCCGGAAATCCCGTTGCGGATTGGCCGCGGGCAATGCATTCGCGTCGCGCCTTGTCTAAGGATCAAAATCACCAATAGCCTCGTCTGCCCGGCGTTTGAAGGGACTCCCATCCGCGGACAAGTTCTGACCGGCTGCACGAATCCCGTGGCGCGGATTGAATGGTCCCGGCCGGGCGGCGCGACGAATGTGGTGTGCGAAGGATGCGGTCTCAATCCAAGTTTTTCGTTCGTTTTGCCGACCAGCGCTGCCTGCGCCGATCATCCGTTCACGGTGACCGCTTACGATGAGGCCGGCCGCGTCTCGTCGATTACCGACGTTGTTCCGCGCGACCGACTGGCGCCGACGATTCATTACCCAACCAACCTCGTGGTCGCGTGCACCGGCAATGGTGGCGCGAACGTGTCGTATTCGGTCACCGCGACAGACGACTGCGCCTTGAGCCCCAGCGTCGTGTGCCTTCCGCCGGCCGGGAGCTTTTTTCCGCAGGGCGAGACGTCCGTGCATTGCTCAGCCTCGGATCGGTGCCAAAACCAAAGCACCTGCGAATTCAAGGTCACGGTTATGAGCAACTGTCCGCCAGCGTGTCTGGTGCTGGCTTGCCCGACGAATCTCGTCGTGCCCTGCCAGACACCGAACGGCGCACCCGTCTACTACGACGTTCGCGCGACGAATCGATGCTCTGGCCAGCCAGTCACTATGAGTTGCTCGCCGCTGCCTGGCAGTTTCCTTCCGATCGGACAGACTGAAGCGGTGTGCGTGGCGCGAAGCGAAGGGGAAACGCAGGAGTGCCGATTTATCGTGACGGTCCTGAATGAATGCCGACCGAACGACTGCGTGACGTTATCCTGTCCCAACTTACTCGTCTGGAATTGCTCCGGCATCGATGGTTCCCGCGTGCCCTATACGGTGATTGCCTCGAATCGATGCGTGCCGGCGGATTTGCGACTGACGTGTTATCCGCCTTCAGAGTCGGTATTTCGACCGGGGCTGACCACCGTCCATTGTGTGGCGACAGGAAGCAGTCAAACAGTTGACTGCGAGTTTCCTGTCCTCCTTCTGGGCGCTCGGCCATGGCGTGGCCATACGCTGGGATATCGATTTTTGGGCGACGCGAGTCTGACCTTCGTCGGCGGGGGATTGCAGGTCAGCAACGCCTCATCCAATAGCATGAGCGGATTGGCCTTTGACCTGCCGGAAGCGCTCAACTTCAGCTTCAACCTCAACACAAGTACTGGGGCGGAAGCAGGCCCGCCCAATCGCGGGGCTATCCTGGACCTTGCCATCACCGATCTCAACGATCAGTTGGTTGCCCTCCTTGACTTCCACCGCGTGACCACCGGTTTCGTCGCGAAGGCAACGTATCCCGGGCTTCTCAGTGCCCGGAACCGCATTCTCGCTTTGGATACCAATGGTAGCCTGCTTGAATTCTCCAACGTCACCAGCCTCAACGTGGAGTCCATCCTCGGGGCGAGAGTTGAAATCGCCGCGACCGAGAGGCAAGGACTTCTCATCTCCGCCCACTATTTGAGCCCCGTTCAAGTGATAGCCGACACTCAACCGCCGATTCAAATCACCGCGCTGATTTGGAGCGCGGAACCCGCCTTCGCCACATCGACTTCGTCGGTTCGTTTGGCGAGTTGTGCCATTAGCTCGTATGGATTCCCACCGTTGATCGTTTCGGACATGACACCGGAATTCGAGCCGATGCCGACGATTTCAGGACGAATCCTCGACGATCGGGCAGGACCGGTGCCCGAAGTAAAACTCTATTTATCCGGCATAGCGGAACCCGCGGCCACCACCGATGCGAAAGGATATTTCGCGGTAACACTTCCAGCTCGGTGCGTCCGGATGGACCTGACTCCGATCAAACCTTTTCACCGCTTTACTCCGGACACCATCGCGTTGCCGGCAGGCGGACGCGATCTGGTGACGAATTTTTCGGCAGTGACCCCGTTTCGGAGCTGGCAGGCAAACTATTGGGGAACCAATGCGCTCGAGTCCACCATCGGACCTCGCGCCGATCCCGACGGTGACGAACTTCCCAACATTCTGGAGTACGCCACGGGCGGCAACCCAACGCTGGCCGACGCCCCGCGGCCAGGACCCTTGACCATTACCCTGACGAACTCTGGCGGGCGTTACTGGGCGAATTTGAACATCAATGTTGCGGATTATGCGACGGACCTCCAGGCAGAGATCCAGGCGACCGACACCCTGTCCGAGCCCACTTGGCGGACCGTCGACGGACCGTTTCCTTGCCTCGGGCCGGGAGGAAGCTGTCGGATCTTGCCGGTCGATAATCCTGACACCGGCGGCGCGGGCATGTTCTATCGAATGGAGCTTGTCTGTAATGATTGTGTACCCACGCTTGTCCCGTCGCAGACCGGCAGTGATCACTTCAAGCTCGCCTACTACAATACGCAAACCCTCCCGCTCATTCCTGGGATTGCCGGAGGTTCCAGCACAACGTCGGGTTGTTGCGAGGATATTCCCGATCGGTTGACGCGACTCCGCGAACGCCTGGCCCAGCCGGAGATCGACGTGGTGGCATTGGCGGAAGTTTTTGGCGTGCGGACTGGCGGTGCTCCCGAGCAGTTGGCCGTTGGATTGCGGGACGCCGGTTTCCAACATTTCGTCAAGTATTTGGGAGGGCCTTCGGTCGAGATTCCGATCCCGATTCTGCCCAATCCTCGAATCCGCGGCGAAAGTGGATTGATGTTGTTCAGCCGATTCGAATTTTTTTCATTGCCGCCGAGGTTTGCCGTTCGCTACCGGCCCAATCTGGCGTATTTCATGGCCGAAAGCGCCGGACGTCCGTTCCTCGATGTTGGCTTCGTTCAATTCACCGGGACCACGGGCAATGACGCTTTTTCGCGGAAAGGCGCGGGCCTCGTGCGCATTCGGCATCCGCGCTCACGCCGAATCTTCACCGTTGTCTTCACCCACCTGCAAAATGGAACCACGTCTCGGGAGATTCTAATCCGGGAATCTCAGTTGGGGCAGATCAAGACGATGATTGAAGCGCTTCTTACGGAATTGCGAGAAGACCCGAACACGCGGGAGGAGGACACACAGGTGTTCTTGGTGGGTGACCTGAACATCAATGGGGATCCGCGATTTCCAGAGTGTTTCGACAGCACTCGCGAGTGGGAAAACTTTTTCGGCCCGGGCGTGAATTCCTCCGTCATCGGCGATTTTTTCAAAAACACGCTGCACGATGTATGGGCGCGTCAGAACCAACACGTCACCGCGCCGGTGGGAATTGAGCATCAGGATCGAGGGTTGACTCAGAGCATCCACCGCTCGGGAGCCGATCCTGATTCGACGTGTTCGCTTTATGTTCCGCCAGGACCGGACGGGCGAGTGGATTACCTGTTCATGAACAGCTCCCGCGCAACCTATCCCTTGGAAGTCCAACAGATGGCGCTTGCCGTAAATTTGCGGACGGACTCGCCCTACTTTGACGCTGCGATTGGTTCACGTGGACATCAAGAGTTGAGCGACCATTACGGGATAATCGCCGACATCAATCGCCGCGGGCCCAATTCCTCTCCCCAGCAGGCCGAATTGCTGGTCACACCTGCCACCGGCAATTCCGATGGAGTGCATGTTCAATCCGGCCGACTGGAATTTCCTGGAAGCATGCGGTGGTATCGCATTAACGACGCAGGGACCTATGATATCGGCGTTCTGCCCGGCGCAACTGCCGGTGCAAATCTGCAAGTGCGAGTTTTTGACACCCGTTGCCTCTCTGTGCCGCTACGGCCGGTGGCTGGGTCGCGGCGGGTGTTTCAGAGGAATGGCCGAGACGTCCGTTGCGAAGCCTTCGATGTGCCGGAGGGGCCTGTGCTCCTGCGAGTGTTGAGTCCTGATGAAACCAGCTTCGGTGCCGCAGGAGGCGACTTTGATTTGCTGGTCCGCCGGCGAGAAGGCATCGGGCAAAGCGACGCAGTGGTGCTGGGTCCCAATCGCGGACCAATGATTGTGGACTCGCCGAATACGTTTTCGTCTTCAGCTGTGAGATGGTTCATCGTCGACACGCTGGGCGCCTTTAGCCGCCGAAACCAACGGATGGGGTTTTACCTTACTCCGGGCGACCCGGGATCAAGATACGGGCTTTCGTTGATGCCGAGGTTTGGAGTCGGCGGCGTGATCGAGGAGGCGGGGCCCGAGGCGGCTGACCCAACAAACGGCCAGCTCCAGATGGAACATTATCAAAGCGCTTCCACCAGCTTTTTCCTGGCGGTCACCGCCTACGCTCCGACACTAAATGAGGCACATGCGTATGAAATTGGCTGGAACAACAACCTCACCGTCATCCATCGCTTTTATCCCCAATACACCCCGGGGCCGATGATGCCCATCGAAGTGAAGTGCCATACCCAAGTTAACGACGACGTGCAGATCCAAACGGATCCGTTCTTCGGAGTGTTCCCGGTTGGAATTGAAACCAGTGTGGATGATCCTGACGTCTACTTTGACATCGGCGATGGTTTCCAGTTACGTCATGCCAATTTTTTGAATCCGTACCTCCTGGCTCGCCGAATGGACGGCGGCCAGGTGGTCACTGTCCGCGAGATGCCTATGGCGTTTCTCGACGACGAGCAAGCCGTTGTCGAAGTGATTGCCGGGGGGCCCGGACGTCGAGGCTCCAACGTCCTTCGAGCGGTGATCAACCCGTTGCCGGCGAATGTATCGACCTCCGGCGCTGAGACCGTTTTTCTCGAACCCCATCGAGCATGGGGAGGTCAGGGAAAATATTCGTTTAATTTCTATCGCACGCACGGGATTCCGTTTAGCTACGAGCCGTGATCACCCTGGAACGGTATCCGCGCCCATGTCTTCGCCGAAGCATTTCGCTTCTGGCATTCAATCTGGGAGCGGCGCGTTTGACGCATTCGAAAACTCGTCCGCAATGTCGATGTTTCTTTTCATGGGATGGCGACCCATATTCCCCTTGGCTGCCACCCAGATCATAGAGCTTTTTTGAGATCCGGCGCCCATCCCTCCATCCGCTGAGTCTGGCTGATACGCGTTGTAGCGATAACAAGGCTGGTGGCAGGCTCACGCCAGAATTAGGCCGGTGCCAGTGAATCAATAATTCTGTAATCCTTCGGAACGCTTGCGGCTGGTCCCACTGATGACGCATGTCATGAATTCATTTAGGTCCCAACCTGGGACGACCAGAGAACAAATCACGGAGGATTTCGCTGGCCTTGCCCACGCTGGCCCCTGCTGCTTGTCGTTCCTTGGCTCGCTGTTCTGTTGCATGGCACTGCTCCGGTCACCGCTCAACCGGTCTTGTCGACCGAATGGCTGTCGAATCAGGGCATCCGGCTTCCCTGGACTAACTCGACCGAGCCTCTGCTCCTGGGGGAAACCCAAGCTCACGGCGTCGGCGGATGGACGCTTCGATCAGACGCCCGCACCATCGAGCGTGTCCGTTCGTCGGTGACCCTGAGTTCGGCGGCTGCGCAAAGTTTTTTCCATCTGCGCACGCCTGAGTTGACGACCATCAGCGAAGTCTCGCCAGCTCATGGCGAGTCTGGGGTGTCCGTCATCCGCGCGTGGCAAATGACCTGTCCTTTGTCGGCATGCTACCGTTTGAAGCAACGGTGATTTCAACGCCCCGTTATTTCGGTTGGGGAGCGTGGCAAATTCGCGTCCTATTTGGCTGAGACTGGGCCGCACCAGCGTTGCTCGGCCAACTCCCGGCAACCTGAGTTTTTCCGCCATCGTTGGGCCAGCCCGGGGTTGAGACTGTATGTCGCCTGCGTGTAATCGCTCGCCAATTTTCCGGCTTAAAGAGTCGGAACCAAACTCAGCATGGGCTCAGGATTTTAAATTCAACAGGTAGCTGGGTATATGAGCTCAATTCCTCGAGATATGAATAAGAGGATTTCGCGATGAAGAGGATCCCTTGGCATCTAACTTATCTGTGCCCCGTCTTTCTTACGCCCTGGATGACCTCAACCTCTCCGGCCCTGGAACAGGCACCGACCTTGAAGCCAGTGCCGGAAGGCCGTTGGCTATCCGACTTCCCCGGTGCCCTCGCTCTGGATGTCAAGGTGGTCGGGCGCTACGCCTTTTTGGCCGCTGGACGTGCTGGACTGGAAGTAATTGATATTAATAACCCAGTTGTCCCGATCCGGATCGGTGGCTGTGCCGCAGGTGAAGCCACGGATTTGGCGATCTCCGGGAACTACGCATATGTGGCGTCAGGAATCGCTGGATTACATGTCGTCGACATTCGGAATCCGACCCACTGCGAGAGGGTGGGAGGCTATGCGAGCGGCAACTGGATTCTCGACGTGGCGGTGTCGGGAAATTATGCCTTCCTGGCGGCCGACCACGCGGGCTTGGAGGTCATCGATGTGAGTCGACCCGCCCAACCCGTCCGGGTGGGCGGAACGTACCTGAACGGACGGGGATGGAGCGTGGCGGTGGCAGGAAATTACGCTTACGTGGCGGAAGGCGATTGGGGGATGGAAGTGATCGATGTGAGTTCTCCATCCAATTGCGTTCGGCTCGGCAGATTCTCCGCGTTTGATTCCAATTTCGACGTAGCCATCTCTGGCCACTATGCCTATGTGACCGCGGCGGACGATCCAGTCGGCCTAAAGGTGTTTGACATAAGCAACCCGACGCTGCCGCTACGAATCGGAAGTGGCTTCACGGGGGAGGATGCTCACGCAGTGACCGTTGAGGGCATTTATGCCTACGTCCATACCTCTCGGGAGGGGATGCGGGTGCTTGACGTGAGCGACCCGACCAACTGCATTCCGCTGGCTAAATTTGCCCGGAGTGGGCAGGTGGCGGTGGCGGAGGGGCGTATTTATGTGGCCGCTTTCGATGAGGGTTTGTTGGTAGTACCATCCCTGCCTGGTCTGCAGTTCGCTGTCCGGGTGGATGCTACGCCAAACCTCCCGTTCACTCTCGAGGCCAGCTCCGACCTCGAAGATCCGACCGCCTGGCAGCCACTCGTGACCACGAACGTCGCCACGATGCCGTTCGTCTTTGTCGACTTTGACGTGAAGCTTCCCGAAGAACGGCACAAGTTTTACCGCGTCCGCGCAGCCGTTTCGGAACCGTAGAGAATCCAGCTGGGATGTTTGGTGACAACCGAGGGCCCGGATCGGCTCGGCATCCGGTGCCTGTAAGAGAGCTCAGAGCTTGTCAGCCATCCGCGTTTATCCAATCCCCTATGAGGTGCCACAGCTATTGCGCACGCGCTTTCACGCGTGTCGTGCGGGTCGTCGACCTTGCCGGGGGGTCGACGACCTTTCCGTCGGTGGTGTCATGCCCAGAAATCGGGGTCGCGAAAGTAATTCTTTGGGAATGAATCTTTTTCTGTAAGCGCGGACCGCGATAGAGGCTGATTCATCTGGAAAGCAATTTGATCCCGTACGAACTCACAACACCACGACCTATGGACTGCATAATGAGCTTCATCCCGCGAACCCTTGCTCTTATTACACTTCTTTTGGGAGCTGAACTAGCGCACGCGGCTCCAGTCGGCACGCTGTGCAAGGTTCAGTGCCTGATCCGAGAAAACGGCGAGCTGGCCAATGGCACCTATCAGGTTGTGACGCGAATCTTCGACGCGGCGACCGACGGCGCCGAGGTGGTGGCGGCATCGGCGCCATTGCTGGTGCAGGCCAATAATGGCCAATGCATTTTTGAGTTCGATGCGGGGCGTGCGTTCGAAGGGGAGAAGCGCTGGCTCGAACATTCTGTGCGTCGGCGAATGGGCAACGGCACCTTTGGTTCCTGGGTCCGTTTGCCGAGGCAGGCGGTCGAGCAGACCCTGAATGCCTTGCATTCGCGCCACGCCCTAAAAGCGGATGAGGCAGATTCGGCACGACGGGTCGGTCCTGGCGGGGTGGACCGGGACAGTCTGAGTGACGACTGCGTGACCGAGGAAAAGATCCGGCGCGGTCACGTCGTGAAATCGCTCAACGGCTTGCGAGACCAAGTGTCGCTCGTCGCGGGTGCCAATGTCACGCTGACAGTCAGCGGCCAAACTATTTCTATCGCCAGCGCCGGCGGGGCGGGGACTCAGGGACCACCAGGTCCACAAGGACCCGCCGGCCCCGTCGGCCCGCAAGGGCCTCAAGGACCCATTGGTGCCACGGGTCCAGCCGGAGCCAGCGGGGCGTCCGGCCCTCAAGGGCCGGCAGGGGCAACCGGCGCTCAAGGGCCACAAGGTCCGACCGGTTTGACCGGCCTCACGGGCGCACAGGGGCCGCAAGGAGAACCCGGAGTTCAAGGGCCCTCGGGTCCGACGGGATCTCCAGGGAGTGCGGGCGCGCCAGGGTCTGTTTGGCGCACGGGCAGTGGCGCACCGGCTGACATGCTGGGGGCGGATCATGACTTTTATCTGGATGTGGCGAGCGGCGAAGTTTTCGAGAAGATCTCCGGTAGTTACGTCGCAGCGAGCAACATCCTTGGCCCGCAGGGCCCAACTGGTGCCACTGGTCCAACCGGGTCCATCGGAGCGACCGGACCTCAAGGGCCAGTGGGCGTACGGGGCGAGGTGGGTCCCCAAGGCCCCATTGGTTTGACTGGGCCGACCGGCGCTCAAGGGCTGCCCGGAGAGCCTGGACTTCAAGGGCCCATGGGTCCCCCGGGAGTCCAAGGAATTGCCGGCGCGCCGGGGTCTGTATGGCGCACAGGCAGCGGCGCCCCGGCCGACACTCTGGGTCTTGATGGCGACTTATACCTCGACTCGACCAGCGGCGAAGTGTTTGAGAAAACGGCCGGAAGTTATGCCTCGTCCGGCAATCTCACCGGGGCGACTGGCCCGCAAGGGCCTGCGGGGGCGATCGGTCCGCAAGGGCCGGCGGGGGCACCAGGGCCGCAAGGCGCGCAAGGTCTCCAAGGGGTTTCCGGTCCTGCCGGTCCCCAAGGGGTGCAGGGCTTGGTGGGTCCTCAAGGTCCGCAGGGTATCCAAGGTCCGCCCGGCCCTTCATCCGATTCATGGAAGCTTCTCGGCAACACCGGCACGGATCCAAACGTCAACTTTATTGGGACAATTGACAACCAACCTCTCACTCTGCGGGTAAATGACGCGCCGGCGTTTCGCTTGCTTCCTCACTTTAATGGGGGGCCGGCAGCGTCATTGATTGGCGGCGCGCCGCAAAACCAAATCTTCGGTGCCTTCAATGTTTCGGGCGGTTCGATCATCGCAGGTGGTGGCAATTCGTTCCAACCGCAGTTTATCGCCGGCTCTTCACCGCACGCCACCATCAGCGGTGGCGCGGCGAATGCCATCACCAACACGACATACTCGACCATCGGAGGCGGCGAACAAAACTTCATCGATGCCGGCCCATCGCAATCTGGAGCTGGCCATCAGGCGATTGGGGGTGGGTATCGCAACCGCATCTATCTGCCCGAGTGGGACGCGCGCGATGCCAACACAATTTCGGGAGGCGAGCAGAACTCCGTCGATCAAAGCGCTACTTATTTCCATGTTCGGCATGCCTTCATCGGGCGTGGCTTCGGTAACACGAATCGCAGCGAAGGCGGCGTGATCGGTGGCGGCGAAAACAATCTGTCCCAAGCGAGCCTATTTTCGGTCATCGGGGGCGGTCGGGGTAATTCTATCTTCGATGCGGGAGAATTTATCAGCATTCTCGGAGGCCAAGGCAATGTCGTCCCCCGTGGCAACGCCGCTTGGAGCGTCATCGGCGGGGGTGAACTGAACACCTTGACCTGGGATCATTCGGCTATTGTTGGCGGCCAGCGCAACACGAATAATTCTTCGTGGGCGTTCATTGGCGGCGGGCAGCGGAATCGCATAGGTCCGAACGCGGCGTACGCCGTAATACCCGGAGGCGACAATAACTTGGCGTCAGGAGTGAGTTCCTTCGCGGCCGGACATTTTGCCAAGGCCGGCCATCACGGAACCTTCGTCTGGTCGGATATCTCGAATGACACGGTTTTTGAGTCGACTGGCCCGAACCAGTTTCTCATTCGCGCCAGCGGCAATGTGGGCATCAATAAGAACAATCCCGCCACCGCCTTGGATGTCGGTGGCGCGGTAAGCGCCACCGCGTTCAACACCACAAGCGATCGCAACGCCAAGGAAAATTTCGCGGCAGTGGATCCAAAGTCTGTCCTCAGCAAAGTCGTTGCCCTCCCGTTGTCGCATTGGAATTTCAAGGACGACCAAGCGGTGAAGCACCTGGGTCCCACGGCGCAAGATTTCCACGCGGCCTTCGAACTCGGCCCCGACGACCGCCATATCGCAACCGTCGACGCCGATGGCGTTGCGTTGGCCGCCATTCAAGGCTTGCACGAGGTCGTTAAGGAAAAGGATGCTCGCATCCTGGAACTCGAAAAACGGCTGCAACGGCTCGAATCATTAGTCGCCGGTCAGGCCGGAGGTGCGCGATGAATAGCACCGACTCCGGTGAAACGCGCTTTCTTCACGCCGAAGCCTCCTGGGGCCGGATCTGGAACAAAGCGTTCGCACTGTTCGCGATGGCCTTGTGTTGGCTTGGAGGTGCCGTCCAAGGCCAGGAGTTGGTCGTTGAGCAAGCAGAGGTCGATTACTTGGAGTCAGTTCAAGGCGACGGCGGACTCAGCCTCGAAGGGTTCGCCGGCCCCCTCATTGTCACCACGGTAGACGAGAGTGCAGCCGTCCTTTCCGGTAGCTCAGGGACCGCTGCCCTTTCCTTGATCAGTGGAAGGGTTGTGACGCTGGCATCGTCTCCGAATATCGACGGCCGACCCAGGCTACAGATTGCCCTGGACCGGCAGGATGTCATCTTAACAATTCCAAGCGGAGGGACCGGCTACATCCTTGAAACCACAACCGACCTGGCGGATGCATTCTCCTGGCAGCCGCTCATGCGCTTGTCCGAAGGAACTAACTACCGCGCGCGAGTCGTAGATCGACTTCGTTTCTATCGCTTGCGGACGCCCTGAAACGGCCAGCCGATGTAGATCAGGCCAAAGATCCGGAAGTTGAAGTGTGGCGCGAAGCTCCTCCAGACGCGCGCGCCCCCGAGAGACGTCAAAGCGATACGAAGAGCCCTTGCAGCCGCGCCAACATCTCGTTCAATCGATTTGTGGTGTCCATGTTTTCATTTCTGGAGCGCGCTCTCCGTCCGGGTTGGAGTTATGCATCCAACTGCAATGCGTCTCCGTCATTAGGGCGCGCAGAAGATGCGTTGGCCGCTCCACGTTTGCAACTCGAATTCCTACCTTGAATCGCTGCCGTTGGCGGGAGCTTTTTGAAGATGGCAACTCCACGCGCTCCCGCGCGCCGGATAACCTTTCAACCTCGTTGATTCTCCCTTCGTTCCGTCTGGTGACACCCGAACCCGCTCACACCGAGCGTCCGGCAAACATACCTGGGATAATGTCGGACACCCATTGTTGAACAAATGCTTCGCAGAAACTTATGACAGCCATGATTTGGTTGGGCTCCATAATTACCCGGAGCTTGCCACGCGGAAGCGAATTCGCAATAAGTGACGCGATGTCGGGGGGCCTCTAACAATCCGGAGTCGGCCACTGCTCGGACGATGTTTGCGACGACGCATTGGAGTGTGGTTCTGTGCTTCCGCGAGTGTTTGCGCGAAACCATGCCTAAGCCGTTATGACGCCCGCCGAAGTGTATGAGGAGATTCGCCAACTGTTCGCGGTGTTTACCTGACCGAGCCCGGTGCAGGGAATAAGACAGTGTTTGTTTTTGGTGAAGAACGCGTCGGTCCTTCACCGATCGTAATTGTCCGCCGGCACGGTGGATTCTGGATCTGACTTTGCCGTCGCGTAGCATGCGTCAAGCTCGGTCAAGCTGGGTGCCGTCCAAATGATGGTTGTTCCCCGCCAGGTTTCTTCAAAAAGCGTTCGACCGTCGGGAGCAAATCTCATGAAGAAAAGCTCTTTTTCGCATTTTATCGTGGCAAGCTCGCGACGGGTGGCAACGTGCCACAACTTTAACTCGCCTTCGCCACAAGTGGCGATGGTGCGCCCGTCCGTTGAAAATGCTGCGTTGCCTACGCCTTCTTTGTGCCCTCTCAATGTTGCTATTTCGCGCCAGGTGCCGACTTGCCAGAGTCTTGCAGGGCCATCGTCGCTCGCCGTTAATAAAACGCTTCCGTCCGGGGAGAAGTCTACGTCGGTGATTGAGTCCTGATGCGAACGAATCACGGCGTGCATCGCAAGCGTTTTTACATCAAAGACCTGTGCCAGCCCATCCAATCCTGCCGCGGCCAGAAATTGTCCATTCGGGGAAAAGGTAAGTTTATTAACCTGACCGCGGTGGGCTTCGGAGGTGCCAACCAATGAAGCGTCGGTGAGGTTCCAGACAGAAATTCTTCCGGCACGCGTCACGGTTGCAAGCTGATGAGATTCCGGCTGGTAGCACCAGTTGAAAGGTGGAGCGCCGAGAGGCGTGAGAGTGACCTGCTTCTGAAGTCGATGGGCGACCCAGTCCCATTGGCCCACAACGTAATTGGTATTTAACGTTGTCAGCAGTTGGTCGCGTGCCGTGAATGCCAACGGGTAGTGCACATTCGTGAGGACGGCCTTGAGTTGGCCGGAGGGCCAATCTCGGATATCGATCCGATTGGCTGCTGCCTTGCCGACGGCGGAGAGAGTGGCTTTTTCCGAGAAGACATAATACCCCAGGTAGGAATTGCCAGAATCCTCCCGAATGATCTTTGTGACGGTATTCGAAGACTGATTCCACATCTTGATCATGTGATCCTTGCCGCCGCTGATCAACCGGTTGTCCGGCAAGAAGGCAATCGACCAAACCTCATGAGAATGGCCTATCAGGCGACCTTTATGACGAAAGGACTGCGCGTCCCAGAGGTCGATCGAGTGATCTGAACTGGCGCCCGCCAGAGTGTGACCGTCCGGAGAAAAGACCGCATCCCAGATCCGGGCGGAGTGGCCCGAGAGGTTCGCCACTTGGTGCCCGGTTGCCACGTCCCAGAGCTGCAGATGGCCGTCCCAATCGCTCGAGGCCAGCGTTTTACCGTCTGGTGAAAACCTCAATGAAAGAACGGAACCGGCATTGGTAAATGCCAATCTCTCGCGACCAGTGGCAACGTCCCAGAGCTGGTACGGCGTTCGATCTCCCGCGGTTACAAGGTCTTTCCATCTGGAGTAAAAGCTGCCCGACGTTCCGCGACACTGAAAGTTTTGACGGTCTGTCTCGTGGCGCAATCCCAGAGGATAACTTCGCCCCCCTGTTGCTGCCCGTCCTCTGCCATACAGACGGCAAGGAGTGTATCCACCGGCGAAAACGCAATGCGAGTCCAGGAACGACCCAGCGTGGTCCAGATTTGCCCCTGCGCAACGTCCCAGACAGTAGCTTCCCCACGATCGCTACCGGCGGCCAGTAGCTTTCCGTCGTGAGAGAAACTGATCGAATTGAAGGCGATGCCAGGTTGATAAATGGTTTTGCGCAGCCGCCCATCTGGCAGATTCCAGATCCTCACGGTCGCATCCCAACCGGCTGAGGCGGTTGTTTTCCCGCTCGGGGAGACCGCCAAAGCGGTTACGTTATTGGAATGCCCTCGCCATGTTTCACCACTATCTCCCTGGCTGAGTTGCCAAAAATAACGCCACTCCCAGCCTCGAAGATCCCGGGAGCCTTCTCGCGGGAGGTATGCTTCGAGCGTCCGCCTGGCCAGGCCGAGATTACCTTCGTTCAAGGAGTGTTGAACCAGATACATGTCGGCGGCATAGAGGTTTTGCAGCGTGGTTGTCTGTTCCCGAACCGCCCGATTGCGGTCACGGTCGATGCGAACTGCGGCGACCGTCGTGCCGATAATCATCGTGACGATCAGCACCAGCGTCAGTGCAGCCAAGGACGCTAGAGGGACGCGCTTGGATCGGAGAGTCATGCAGATACCGTCCAAGATCTTCGGCGAGAAGTTGGGCGGTGGAGTATCGACGCGATGGGTCCTTGCTCAAGCATTTGAGGCAAATCGTCTCAAGATCTGGAGCGATGGCCGAGTTCAAGAGCCGGGGCGAAACGGGTTCCGATTCTAGTACTTGGCGGAGCGTCGCCTGCAAGAAATCGGATCCGAACGGGGCGCGCCCGGTGGTGAGAAAGTAGAGCACCGCACCCAAGCCATAGACATCCACGACCTCCGTTGGGCCCGGGAGGCCCAACGCCTGTTCGGGCGCCATGAATGCAGGGGTGCCCAGCACCTGGCCCGTGTGTGTGTGGTCGGAAAAAGTGGTTTGAGAGGCGAACTGAGGATCCGCTGACCGATCTCCCCCCCAAGCTTCCGCCGCGCGATCCATGATTTTCGCCACGCCGAAGTCGGTCACCTTGGGCCGGCCGTCCGCGTCGATGAGTATGTTCGACGGCTTGAGATCCCGGTGGAGCACTCCTCCTAGATGGGCGAAGTGGACGGCCTCGGCCGCCGCTTGGAGTAATTGTGCCGCCCGGCGCGACTGCACCGGTTGGTCCCGGGCCAACTCAGACAGATTTCCCCCGGGAACAAAGTCCATCGTGAAATAGTGCTGGGCGCAATGCTCACCAACCTCGTGAATGGCGACAATTCCGGGATGCTGAAGATTGTTCAATGACAATTATTCTTCACTTCAGTGACAACTAAAAATCACTGTGCTGCCGGTATGGTTTTGGTTGGTTGATGGTCCAGACCCTCTGGGCCAACCCCTTCGGCGGAACGGAGTCCCCTGGAGCCGAAGGCGACA
>JBGATF010000046.1:0-53056 GCA_044229355.1 Limisphaerales bacterium | reverse complement strand
GTCGGCAATGATCATCCTTCCGCGCTCGTCAGAGCGCGGCCCCGTTGAAGCCATAGGCCAGCAGACGGTGAGCCAATGGGCACGCAAGCCTTCCGCGCTCGTCAGAGCGCGGCCCCGTTGAAGCACCACCTGGCCCGTGAAATCCCGGACGGAGGCCGCCCGCCTTCCGCGCTCGTCAGAGCGCGGCCCCGTTGAAGCTCGCGGCCGCCTTCCCTGATCCTCTCTGCGACCTGCAGCCTTCCGCGCTCGTCAGAGCGCGGCCCCGTTGAAGCCTGCTCCCGGTCGACCGATACAACGCCAACCCGCACCTTCCGCGCTCGTCAGAGCGCGGCCCGGTTGAAGTCGAGAGGGTGCCCGACCCGCGCAAGGGCTCCATCATCTTTCCGCGCTCGTCGGAGCGCTACCGCTCACGCGCGTGAAGTTCCGAGCGAAACCCCCACTTTGCGTATCCAATACACTCATGGCACCGCGAATGGTCCTAGGCTGTTGCATCTCAACACCGAGTATGAATAACACAGCAACAATCGAATGCCAAACCCTCGACGTTAAAAGCAGCGCAGCAGAGCTGGGTGTCTGCGAAGAAACCGTCCGCCGGCTCGTTCGCCGCAGAATACTGCGCAAGTTGCCCGGCTTGAGGCGCGTATTAATCTCCCGTAGCGAGCTTTTCCGGTACCTGAATAACGGCAATCACGCGTCCTCCTAATCCACGAGTTCCAAATCGCGTTGCAATCACGGCTGGATGGTCGAAAGTCCTGCCCTATGAGCACTCAAGACACGCCCACTTCAAAATTGGCCAAGAATTGGCCAAGCAGGTTTTCTTGGGGGACGCGACCGCAGGTCGCCAAAGTGCAAAATACCCTTTATTCTATGGGTCTTGCTAGATGGTGGGCCCACTCGGATTTGAACCGAGGACCAAGCGATTATGAGTCGCCTGCTCTGACCGCTGAGCTATGGGCCCATCGCAGCAATCATCGCCGGACGGCATCTCGCGACGGCTGGACCGGCTCCAGCCTCGCTCGACAGCCGATCTGATACTGCGACCTCTGCTGGATGGAAAGACTATTGATGACGCCCAAACGCTGCGCTGGCGGCAACGTTGCCAGAGGTTTCGCGTTCACTCGTTGACTCCTGCCACCAATCCGGACGGTCACAAAAGATTCCGCGGAAGCAGCTCGCGCAGCTTTTGGCGGGCGCGATAGAGCCGCGATTCCACGGCCTTTTTGGTCGTGCTGAGCACGACCGCCGCGTCCGCGACGGACATCTCTTCCCACTCGCAAAGCACCACCGCGTCCCTCAGTTCCTCAGGCAGGTCATCCACCGCCCGCCGCACCACGGCACACCGCTCAGCGAGGTCGGCCTGTTCACCAGGCTCAGGCCCGGTCGCCGGCAACCGATCTGCAATGGTCCGTCCCTCTCCGATCTCCACCTCCAGCGAAACGTTCGGATGACGCCCGCGTCGGCGGTATTCGTTCTTCGCCAGATTGGCCGCGATCGTATAAAGCCACGTGGTGAACTTGCCCCCGTCAAAGCGGTCCCGATTCCGATAGACACGCACGAACGCCTCCTGGGCGGCGTCGTTGGCATCTTCCTCGTCTCCCAGCATCCGAAAAAGAAACTGAAAGACCGGCCCCGCGTGGCGCTCCATCAAGTCATTCAGGGCGGCGTCCTGGCCGCGGACGAGCCGCTCCATGTCGGCCCGGTCCACCTCAGCCGTGTCAGTGATGTCCATGGCCAGTTCCGGCTGCCGGCGCCACGCTCATGGCTCGCTCGATGTCCTGATGGAACCCCAGGGTCAAACGCTGCATCTCGCGAAGATACCGCTGGCCCTGGCCGGCAGGCATGGCCTGGCTGACTTCCTGGAAATGGATCAACATTTGCGCCTGGCATTGCGCGCGAATCGCCGCCAGTTCTCCCAGCGCCGTCTCCGGCACCCGCCCGGCTGCCAGCGCCTCGCCGACCTCGGCCTGCTTGGCCGCGATCTTCTCGCACATCGAACGACATTTCGGCAGGTAGCCGTTGTGTAACTCCCGGATCCGCTGCATCTCGGAGTCGCTGAGGCCGTACTCCCGCCGGAGCCACGACAAGTCGTCGGCGGACCCCTGATTTGCGCAAAAATGCATCGTTCCCAGGTAGGACCCCCACGCGACGAGCACGAGGGCGGCGGCGCGGGCGAGCACTGTTTTTCCGGCCTTGGTCATAACCTCGGTGGCAGATACGACGGGTCGACCGATGCCACATAGCGGTCCCGGGCCAGGCGGTCCCCTTTCTGGATGCCCCGCAAGGCGCCAGCGCCGCCCGCGGCGACCATCACGATCATCACGGCCGCCGTCGCGAGCCGCGGCGACAAGAACCACCGCGCCATCTGCTCGAGCATCCCGGGCCGCGGCAAGTCCGCCTTTTCAATCCGTCGCCAGACGGCATCCCGAAAGCCTGGCCGCAGCTCCGCGCCGGGCCGGCTGGAACGGACCAGCGCGTTCAACCTCAGGTCCTCCGGCTGCACATTGTCTTCGTTCATACGCATTGGCCTTAATACCCCGACACTGCACAAAACCCTCGTCCGGAAGACAAATTTATGTTTGCGGGTTTTTTACGGGCCCGGGGTTTTATCACCATGGGCCCAAAGCCCGCCCGAAGCTGAAAACAAAATCGAAAACCAACCATATGAAAATCACGAACCGCAAATCCCTCCTGATCGCCGGCCTCTGCTCGCTCACCCTTTTCCTTGGCACCGGTGTCTACGCCGAAAAAGGCGCGGAAAGCCTCGCGCGCCAAAACCGGATCGCCCCGCCGGCGAACGTCCAGCCTGTCCCCGCCATTTCCCACGCCTGCGCCAAGTGCTCCGACCAGCTTGCCATGATCGCGGACCAGAGCGCCAAGGGCTCTCAGCCGTCGGTGCGCAAGGTCATGCGCCATGGCTGCAGCTCGTGCTCCACGGAGATCGTCACCAAAGGCGACGGCAAGGCCCGAGTCAACGTGGCGCTTCACTCCTGCGGCGCGGACGTCAAGGCTGCCTGCTGCGCCCGCCACCAATAGCGACACCCAGCCCCATTCCGACCGGCCCGAAGCGCGCGCTCTCGGGCCGATTTGGTTGCTGGCGGGCTGGTGGCACGCCAGCGCGGGGATGCCGTTGGCGCTCGACGAACCATGGGAATGCCATCGCCGCAAAGCGCGTATCCCACAGGTCACCTGCTCCGCTTGGGACCTTTTGGTTCATGGAGAGCTGCTTGTTCCTTACGGACCTGCCCACGGGCCATGAACCGAGCACGGTAGGTGGGACTGGCGCTCCCTCCTTCGCTCAGAGCTACGGCGGGCCGAAGCCGCCGCCAGCCGGAGGTCCGCCCGACGGTCCGCATCGGCGGCGTCCCGCTTTGCGGGGCGCCTTACCTCGGGCCTTCGCCACGGGTGCGGTAGAATCGCTGCGGGTGATTCGTCCAGGCGGGATCGTCGAGATAGAACACGCCGTTCGTCGTCCCCAGATTGGTGCCAATCGCCTGCCAGGCGAGGAAATCGCTCGTCGCTTCAAGCACGTTCGTCCGAACCGGCGCCGCCGAAACCTGCACGCGCCAGGACCCATTGGTGGGCGCGGCGGCCAGGATGCGCGCATAGCGCGCCTGATCCTTCCAATAGCGCAGCAAATCGCGCAACGCCTGCGGCGGATTCGCCGGCCGGGGTTGCCCCGTTTGATCCGAGGTGTTGATGCCATGGCAATTGGCGCACGTGCGAATTTCGCCCGGCTGGTAGGTCAGCCAATAGCGCTCGCGCACGATCGCATTCCCCGAAGGATCCACGAGTTGATGCGTCATCGCGCGGCGCGCCGGCACCAAGGTCGCTTGCGAACCGTCATCGGCCAGGCGCGTGGCGCCCATCGGCGCCTGCGGGGACGGAACATTAAAACTGGCGGCGGCAGGCTCGTGCATGGGTATCGCCAGCACGCGCCGTCCCGGCACGGGATCGCCCTGGCCCAGGGTCAATCCCCGCAACTGATCCGCCTGCAGGAACTGAATGTAGCGCAGGTCATACACTTTCCCGCCCGCCGTCCCCAGCGCCTGGATCGTCGTGCCGGCCACCCGTAAATTGAAAGGCTGCTCCCGATCCGCCCGATCCCTCCGCGTGACGTTCCGACTGACAACCAGGGCAAGAGCGTTGGTGCGCAACCAGGCCTGAAACTCCGCGGCGTCGACTCCCTCCTCAACGAAGACGTTCGCCTCGAGCGGATCGATCGTCGACCGGACCAGCGACGGCCGTCTTCGCACCGCCACTTCGACCGGCTGCAATTCCCACAGACGGTTGGTCTGCGTCACCCGCCGCGACCCAACCCAGTAACTCGCGACGTTGGTCAGGCCGGCCGTCAGAAACTGTTCGTTGGTCCAAAGCGTCCCGCGTCCAGGGACCGCGAGGCTTGCCAGTCGAAAATCAAAGCGGGACTTCGGGGCCGTCGCCGTGCCGACGTTGCTGTCCAACGTCGTGGCGGTTGACGCGACGGCTACGAGCGCCCCGCTGGTCGTGGGACACGGATCCCGGTAAGTCCCGGCTCCCCCCCTGGCCGTGATAGACGTGATGGGCATGGAATCCGGGTTGGCCGACGGCGGGCCCGTCAGCATCACCAATTGCCCGGACCCGTGCGTGCCGAAGTCCGGGCCATCGGTTCCGTAATAGACGCCCGGGCGTCGTGGGTCCTCGCGAATTTGGAGAAGGTTGTCGAGGTAGTTCGTATTGAAGCGCAGACCGGGCGTCAGGTTGAACAGCTGGCGCAGATTGGGATCGTTGGTGAAGCTCGAACCGCGAAACTGCCGGAGCAATTCATGCCGCCCGATGTGGTTCAGCACCTCCATCGCCTCGCCCCGCTCGCCAATCATCCAGGGCAGAAAGGAATTGAAGGCGTTCCCCTGCACTTGTAGGCGCGCGCATTCGTTGCTGTCGTAGGTCCGCGGCTCCGGAAAAAGTTCGATCGGTCGGTGGCTCAGGTTGAAGTCCAGGCGGTCCTCGGAAAAATAGTTGAACGTGCCATTGGTCGCCCGCCCCATCCGATCGTCCGTGGCGTTCCGGTCCTGCACCAGATGATCCCACCGGGTGAATATGACCCGGCCAAAGCTGTCGACAAACGGATGAAAATCGCCGCTGGGAGAGTGATCGAGCTGGAACAGTCCGCCGTCGTCGCCCGGCCCGGCGGGATCGAAGCTCCACAGGCCGGTGTTGGTCGGGATGTCATTGTACTCGTCGAGCTGCGGATAGAGGTGAGCCGCGCCGTTCCGCGGGCGATCGCACACGAAAATAATCCGATCGTCTGTGCCGTAGCACGCCATCACGTTGTTGAACCCGGCCGGCTGACGAGGAACCCGCACGAACACGGGAACCGCATTGGAATCGGTCGCGACCTGGCCAAGGTTGGTCAATTCGTAGAGTTGCCACAGAAACTGGGCCGGGTCGGCCGGACCCGTCGGAGCCCCGATCACCATGCTGACCAGAGCTCGCTGGCCATCCCAGTGGACATGGGGATCGCGAACAGCGATCCCGATTCCATCCTGGCTGCCCGTGGCTCCCAAGCCCGCAGCCCGGGTCAGGTTGCGCAGGTAGCCGTTGGGATATCGAATCCAGAGATCCCCGCCCCGCCCGGCATGGGCGGTGTCGGCCAGATGATTGCCCAGCGGGGAAACGACGGACACGGCGACATTGGAGACCGCGTTGTCGTTGCGTTCGTCGGGCAGCTGAACCTGGGTCACGAACAGGACTGCGTTGGTCGGCAACGCGGCACCGGTATCCGGCCCCCACGCCGGCAAGGCCGCGAGGATCGCCCACCCAAGAATCCGTCTCCACCACCGGAATTTCATAGGAAATGGCCTATACGTGCACTGCCTGGTGCCCATTCGCAATATTCGTTTTTGTGCGCGTTTCGTCGCCGCCGAAGCCTCTCGCTTTCGCTGTTGCCTGACACCGGCTTGCCTCACAATTTTTCTGTCATCGCCGCCGGTCAACAGGTCTGATCCGTGCGATAGGACATGAACACTGTCCCAAAACACTGCGCCAAGTGCGGCGGAACGCTCGCGCCCGAGTCAGCTCTCAGCGTCTGCCCCCGCTGCGTCGCCGCCCAGGTTCTGGAGCCCGACACACCGGTCGGGGTCGAACGAACGGCTGGCCCTTCGCCCCTGGTCGCCTGTCCACTCGAGCGCGTCGGCGACTCGATCGGCCGCTACAAGCTCCGGGAGAAAATTGGCGAAGGCGGCTGCGGCCTCGTCTACGTCGCCGAACAGACGGAGCCGGTGCGACGGCGGGTGGCCTTGAAAGTCATCAAACTCGGGATGGACACCCGGGCGGTGGTGGCCCGTTTCGAAGCCGAGCGGCAGGCGTTGGCGTTGATTGATCCGGATGTCGCCGCCACTCGTTCCCCTCCCGGTCATGATGGAACGAATTCGCGAGCTTCGGACGGCGTTCCCCCATGGCCTGAAAACCGCGCAGGAATGATGGGAGGAGAAAACCGCGATCGAGTTCGAGCTCCACGATCTGCCCGAATGAAGTTTCGGGCGCGCCTCGGGCGGACCTGGCCAACACACCGCGGACGTTCGCAGCCGATCGGCTACGCCTTCCAACTGTTTCGCGCCGGGCGATGGACCCAGGCGTTCAGATCGGGCAGGTTCTTCACCTTCATCGCCGGCCCATCCCATTCCACCTTCTTTCCCGGGCCAGCTTTCATCGCGAGGTTACCGAGGAGAGCGAACTCCGTCAGGCGTGTGCCGTAATCAAAGCTCACCGACGTCTCGGTCTTGCCCGATCGGACGGCGTCGAGAAAGTCCGCAAAGATGTTCTTCGGTCGCGGCAAGGTTTTGGCCGGCGCCGGAATTTCCTTCATCTTCTCAAACGGCACGACGTGCATGCGGTCGCCGTAGGTGCCGGTGAAGATGACGCCCTTGTCGCCGACGTAAAGCGTGCCGCTGTCGCCTTGGTCGAGGCCTTCGTCGGGAAATTTCTCGCGCAGTTCAAGCAGCACCGCCGGGAGGTTGCGATCGTCGCCTTTGACGGCGCGCAGGCTGCCGACCGGTTTGCCGGTGGTCTTTTGATTGAGCCCTTCGTACCAATAAGCCTTGAGCGACGGCATGCCGGCGCGGGCGGGGATGTCCCAGCGAACGCGGCTGCCCATGGGGTAGCGTTCGTCGCTGCCTCCGCGTTGTTCCTCCACCTCGATGCTGGTGGGGTGTTCGCACTTGAGCGCCCAGTACACGCCGTCGAGCACATGACAGCCCATGTTGCCAATCGATCCGTTGCCGAAGTCGTACCAGCCATGCCACTCGTGCGGATGCAGGTCGTCGTGAAAATCGCGGTAGGGCGCAGGCCCAATCCACTCGTCCCAGTGCAGGCCATCGGGCACCGGCAGCTTGGGCGGACGCGGGCCCTCGCCGCCGTTGGCGCGGTTGGTCCAGCTATGGGTCTCGGTGACATTTCCGATCACGCCGGCCCAGATGTATTCGCAGAGCTTGCGGTAGCCGTCCTCGCAATGGCCCTGGTTGCCCATTTGGGTGGCCACCTTGCTTTTCGCAGCGAGGGCGCGGAGCGCGCGGGCTTCGCCGATGTCATGGCAGACCGGCTTCTCGCAATACACGGCCTTGCCCAGCTGCATGGCGATCATGGCCGGCAGGGCGTGATGATGATTGGGGGTGGCGATGAAGACCGCGTCGAATTCGCGGGCGATCTTGTCGAACATGCGCCGGTAATCGGTGAACACGTGCAGCTTCGCCGGATCCTTCTGGCGGCCTTCCATCCATTTCTTGATCGTGGGCACGCGCTTGTCATCGACCTCGACCAATCCCACGAAGTGCTCCTCGGCGATGGCGCTGAGGTGGGCCATGGCCCTCCCGCCGCCGCCGATCTGCACGAAGCGCACCTTGTCGCCGGCGTTGGCGGCGTGGAGGATGTTGAACGGGGCGGCCGCCGCGACACCCGCCGCGGTGGCGGTGTGCCGGAGGAACGAGCGACGGGAGAGGTGGGTTTTCACAGGTTCGAGTTGGTTGGCGATTGTGTGAGAGACGTCCTGTCGTAAACCAACCCAGCCGGATCGCGCGAGCAGAAAATCAGGCCCGGCAAGCTTCGCGGCATTCGCGGGCTCTTAAGAAACAATCGCTCGAATCTTCCGCGAGAAGCGGGACGCATTTGGCGCCGGCTCGCGCTATCCGAGGGACCGCCAGTTCCAACACCGGTCGAAGTGTTCGCGACGGTGTCGGTTCGGATGAGCCGCTCATGGTTCTAAACAACTCCTGTCAGCCCGGATGGTCATGCGGCAGGACTGCAGGTAGCTGGCTTTCGTTTGGCGAGCAATCATCCAAGTCTTCCTTCACAAAGGCCATCCCATGCCGCCTGAGAAATTGTTCCATTTCCTCGTGAAAGGTAAGCCTACGGTGGTGGTTCGGTTGGTCTCGGATGTAGCGAACCGTGTCGTCCACCCCGGATACTCCGATGCTGAAGGCGCCGTAGCCCTCCTGCCACGCAAAGCGCCAATGCTCCGGAAATGTGTCGTGGATCCACTTGGACGAATTGCCTTTCAGCAGCTGAATGGCTTTCGCCACGGCGACGGTCGCTGGAATGCTTAGGAGCAAGTGAATGTGATCTTCCACCCCACCCACCTCCAGGGCTTTCATCTTGTTCTCGCGGGCAATGCCTCCCAGGTAGGGCCACAAGCGTGCCTGCAGCTCCGGCGTGATCAGACGGCGCCTCCCCTTGGTCGCGAAGACGCAGTGCATTAGACAACTGACATACGAATGCATACGAGCTCCTTTGTTGGCATTCGGCTATCATGTCGACCCGACGACGGGAAGGACAAAAATCCGACCACGGTCGTCCGCGTCGTCCGTCTCGCCACCGCATCCAGCCCGCCAGGGCGAAAGAAAATAGCCCAGCGCTTCAGCGCTGGGTTCGGCGCCACCGCCGAGGGTGAGCCCCGGAGGGGCGGCAGAGGACGGCCACATGGTGCAATGATCGATCCATTGGCCGTCGCGCGTCCGGGGTGTTCGGACAACCCGGGTCCCTGCCGTGGCGACGGGTTCTTTCGCCCCTCCGGGGCTTTGATGATTTCGCGAACCAAGCACCCAGCGCTGAAGCGCTGGGCTATTTTCGGGCGTCCCTGGCGGGACTAAGCGCGCCAGCATCACAACTCCCCGCTGAACGCTTGGTGCAGCAGCGACTTCTTTCACGCCTCCAGCGCGGCGAGCTTCCGCTCGTAGAGGCGGGCGAGGCGTTGGGTTTGGAGCCAGCCGGGCATGCGGCGGGTGCGGTTGTTGTGCCGGAAGCTCTATCACGCCATCCCGTTGAATCCGAACTTCAGAGCCGCTTGCGGGCAAACGCCCGGCCAGACGCGGTTTTCAGATAACGCTCGAAATCCAGGGCGCGACCACGGTCGCGAAGGGCAAGGGCGGTTTTTATTTCCCAGGGCCGATACTTGGACGTGTGAGTTACGCATCCCGCATTGTGCGCCTTCAGTCGCTGACGCAGATTGGTCGTGAACCCGACATACCGCTGGCCTGGGACTGAAACGGATTCCAGAATGTAGACGTAGCAAAAACCCTCCATGGTCTTCCTCTCCGTAGGCACCGCTTCCGCCTTCGCCTTTGGCTACGGCGGACAAGCCGTCGGGCAGCCTTCGCCCGCGAACCTATTCGCGATTCCGAGCTGGCTGCGCCAGCCGTAGCCTGGAGCGAAGCGAAGGGCGAAGCACCTTGTTTGACACTGAAACCCAACCTTCTCAGGGCCCGCCTTCGTCCCGCCCTGCGGGACTTCGTCGGGCAGCCTTCGCCCGCGAACCTATTCGCGATTCCGAGCTGGCTGCGCCAGCCGTAGCCTGCAGCGAAGCGAAGGGCGAAGGCTGGTGCGCGTAGCAGGACTTGAATCGGGATTCGAGATGCCTAACGACTTAATCATAGTTGCCTCTTTGATGCCTCAAGTCACTCCTGTCTTCAAACATCCGCCAATTTCGCTCTCACCCCCTCACCGCGACCGAGTGGCGACAACAGGCAACCAGGGGCGGCAAATCTTGTGCGCGGGCCGTGCGGGCAAGGAGGAGGGGGTCGAGTTTTCGAGAGTGGCGGCCGGCTCACGATGGATTGGGCGGAGAAAATTTTTGATCCTAAAAAGGCCCTTTTCTCCGCACCAATGTATTGGGCGATCTTCCTGACTATTTGCCCTTGTAACGGAGGAAGAAGTAAAAGTGCGGATCAACCACCGTGAGCTGCTTCGTTGTAGAATCCCATTGAAGCGGTGCCTTGCTATCCTTGAAAAGGGTCTGCGTATTTCCAAGCGCCATCTGCACGTTCGGTTGCTTGCTCCAAGGTTTCACCAGACCTGCCACCCGATGCTTCACTTCTTCCAGGCTAACCGTGAGGAAGGGCGGGTTCATAGCGAGAGCACGAACCAGAACTTCGTAAACGTCCCCCTGTGATCCATCCACCAACTGATAGATATTCCGCGGGCTTCCACGCTCTTCTGGGCCATTGCGCAGGAAATCGAGCTGCGTGTTGCAGTTATACGACCGGACGGCCTTGTCCTTGACCTTTTGAAGGTCGAACGATTGCACGGTCAGGACTTGATGCTCAAAAGGAATGTCGCCTGGCAACACCCGACATGTCTCAAGGCATAGGGTCTGCATCAACTGCGGCGAACGCAGGGCTTCTTGTGCGAGAATGCGAAGCACATCATCCATTACTTTGAGACCAAGCTCGCCAAAGCCCATTCGTCCGATTTGCATTAAGTCACTCTCGGTCCAGAACCCCAGATTCACCTCAAAAAATCTGCCGCTCATGTCCGGATTGCTTCGCACCGGATCGTCAACGCGATGGGGCGTGTTTAGCACAACAAAGCGCAGGCCGCGGGACGCGGCGTTCTTCATCTGTCGACAGATCACCTTTTGAAGTTCGCGACTGACATAGTGAAAGTCGTCCAAGACAATCGGAAGCCCTCGCTTGATCAGCAAGTCAATGGTCTCGCCGACTGAGTTGTTTGCGTAGCCACTTGTTATTTGCGTTTCCAACTGCCGGAATGCCTCCGACCAAAGGCTGTGCTCGTTTTCGATTCGGTCGCCGGTCACAAGGATCTTATCTACCCCAATTCTCTTCCCGAACACACTATCACAGAGAGTTGTTTTCCCCGTCTTCGATTCACCAACGATCGAAATCACTTTGTTGGCCTGAGCCAGTCCATCTTTGAGGTTAGCCTCTGGTTCACCACCTGCTTGGCTGACATAGGTCAACTCCGGGAACCCATCGGTGACAAAAACTTTTTCTGGCGTGATTAGTGGGTCGGCTGACACGAAGGAGAGAATGACTGGCACTCCCCGCCAAGCCAAGCTCGAATGGGGAAGTGGGTTGCGCGGAGGTCCTGGATGATGCGTGCACGAAAGACCTCAGGAAAGGTTTCTCAGGACATCGGCCACGTTACAACCAGCCACTCTCACCACCACCTCGTAGAGATACTTCTGAAACCCGGCGAATGCTTTCCCAATCTCCTCCGGCGGCCCGAGGTTGGCCACATCAGGGCAGGCGGTCGGCGCGGATGCGGAAGAACAGGTTGGCCGGCGGATTGGTGTAGATCCCGGGCGGTGCGTTGGTCCAGTGAATCAGGTCGTGGGAGGCTTCGAGGGCGATGTTGGCGCCGCCGGGGCCGGCGGGCAGGACCAACGCCTGCGAAGGCGGGAAGGCGTCAGGGGTGATGTTGAGCGTGATCAACGAAGCTCTGCTTCCGGGCGTGGTGACCAACTGAACGGTCGTGGGGCCGGAGAATGTGGTTCTGCCGTGGAAATCGGTTATGGAGTAGAGGGTGAAGTCGACGCCCGATTTTGTGAATTGGAGCCGTGCATCGGCACCCGAGGACAGCCATCCCACAATTTCAACCGTCTCGTTCTCTGAAATGGCTACCTCATTGGTCAGGCGATAACCCGGCGAGCCCGTCCAGCCCGTGACCGTAAGAGTCACCGTGCGGCCGCTGGCTGCGAATGCGGCCACGAGCATCAAAACGCTAACGAGGAGCAGACTTGGGGTCTTCATGGGCCGGGACCGTAGCAAACGAGTTTGGCCAAGGAAACATTGCATTGGCGATTCGGATGGCCCGCTGCTCAGGACGATTTACCGCCGTCGCAGTGAAGGATTCGACGACAAAACGTCGCGGCAGGACGGGCTGGAGCCAGCTGGGCATGCAGTGGGTGCGGTTGCCGTGCTGGAAGCTCTATTGCGCCATCCCGCTGGACTCAACCTTCAGAGCCGCTTAGAAGCAAATGCCCGGCCGGAGGCGGTTTTTAGGTAACGCTCGAGATCCAGCGCGCGACCACGGTCGCGAAGGGCAAGGGCGGTTTTTATTTCCCAGGGCCGATACTTGGACGTGTGAGTTACGCATCCCGCATTGTGCGCCTTCAGTCGCTGACGCAGATTGGTCGTGAACCCGACATACCGCTGGCCTGGGACTGAAACGATTCCAGAATGTAGATCGGTAGCAAAAACCCTCCATGGTCTTCCTCTCCGTAGGCACCGCTTCCGCCTTCGCCTTTGGCTACGGCGGACAAGCCGTCGGGCAGCCTTCGCCCGCGAACCTATTCGCGATTCCGAGCTGGCTGCGCCAGCCGTAGCCTGGAGCGAAGCGAAGGGCGAAGGCTGGTGCGCGTAGCAGGACTTGAACCTGCACGGGTTGCCCCACTACCACCTCAAAGTAGCGTGTCTGCCAATTCCACCATACGCGCAACGCAAATGGCAGCGTGATTGAGCCAATTTCCACCGGGCGGCGCAAGTGGATTTTGTCGCGTTACCCTGGCCCCCCGCATCCCGCAGTAACCGGGAGAGGCCCTCTCCGCGGGGGCGCCTCACCCATGAAGCCATCTTCCATCGCATTCTGCCTGGGTCTGCTGCTGGCCCAAGCCCCGTCCAGCCAGTCCCAGCCCGCGCCCGCCGCCTTGTCTTCCGGACTGGCAACTCTGGTCGAAGTGCCGTCGCCAAGCCTGTTTCCCCTGCAGTCCGCCGCCGTGGCCGACTTGAATCATGACGGCACACCAGATGCGTTCGCCGTTCCGGCCCAACCCTTCTGCCGGAATTCGCGGCCTACCCGGGTTTCAGCCTGGAGGCATCCACGACGTGGGACCTCGATGGCGTTCCGGGCAACAATCGCGCCGCTGCATCCGTGTCCGTGACTCTCGAAGCCATTGCCGCCTTGAGTCTCCTGCAACGGGATTTTGATGAAGTCGCCGCGCGCGTGGATGGGGTGGAGATTCTCGCACAGCATCTGCAGCAGGGGCAGGCGAGTTTTGCCGACGGCTTGGTCGACGCGGCTTTCCGCAGCCTGGGCAAGTTTCGCGCCGCAATCGCCGGCAGTGCCTTGGGAGGCAAAGACGCCGCAGCCTTGGACCGGGCTGGGGAGTTGAGCATGGACGCGCTGCGCATTCCTTCCATCCGCATCGCGAGAGCCGGTCCGGACCAAGTGCAAGTGTCTTGGACCGGACCAACGGGGACGTCGCTGCAGACCAGTGCGAAGTTTGGGCCGACGGCGCAATGGTTTGATGTGTCTACAGAAGCGGGACGCGCGGCCGTGGAGCTTCCCGCCAGTGGGACGCGCGCCTTTTTTCGACTGCAGCTTCCTTGACCCGCAGCCGGAGCCAAAGGCGGAGGTGTCAGGTCAGGATGCCGACGATGCAGGCCGTCACGTAGCAGGCCAGGAGTCCTCCGATCATGGCGCGGAGGCCGAGCCGGGCGAGCTCGGGGCGGCGTTCGGGCATGAGGGCCCCAATGCCGCCGATTTGGATGGCGATGCTGGCGATGTTGGCGAATCCGCAGAGCGCGTAAGTGGCGAGCATGACGCTGCGGGGCTGCAAGGTCTCGAGCTTCTGGCTGAGCGACAGATACCCGACGAATTCGTTGAGAACGATCCGTTCTCCCAAGACCTGGCCCACCGCGCGGCAGTCGGCCGCGGGCACGCCGAGAAGCCAGGCGAAGGGCGCATTGATCCAACCGAGGATGTGCTCCAGGCGGACCGGGTCGCTGACGCCGACGAGCTTTTGGGCGCCACCCAACGCCGCATTGGCCAGGGCCACGAGCGCGACAAAGGCGATGAGCATGGCCATGACATTCATGGCCAGCAGCAGGCCGTCGCTGGCCCCGCGACACGTGGCGTCGAGCCCGTTGACCGTCTCCCGCGGAACGGAAGCGGGCGCGCCTGACGCTGTGTCGCTGGCCTCCGTTTCGGGGAGGAGAATCTTGGCCATCATCAACGACGCCGGGGCGCTCATCACGGAGGCGGTGAGGAGGTGGCCGGCGGAGATCTTAAACGACACGTAGGCCGCCATCACGCCGCCGGCGATGGTGGCCATGCCGCCGACCATGAGCGCGAGCAATTCGCTGGAAGTCATCCGGCGCAGGTAGGGCTTGATCACGAGGGGCGCCTCGGTCTGGCCCATGAAAATGTTGGCCGCGGCCGCCAGACTTTCGCTGCCGCTGGTGCGCATGACCCGCTGCATGACCCAGGCCATCGCGCGCACGACTCGCTGGAGCACGCCATAGTGATAAAGCAGCGACGACAGCGCGGACACGATGATGATCGTCGCGGAAACCGTGACCACAAAGACGAAGCCCTGCCCCGGGCCGAATTTCTCGGTCAGGAGCGCCTCGCGGGCGAGCGGGCCGAAGACCATCTCGGCGCCCTGGCCGGCGCATTGGATGAGAAGGATGAAGCCGTCCTGGACGCGATCGAAGAAGGCCTTGCCAAACGGGGTTCGCAGAATGAACAGGGCGAGAGCGAACTGGAGCGCGAGACCCGACCAGACCGTGCGCCAGGGGAATCGGCGTCGATTCTGCGAGAACAGCCAGGCGACGCCAATCAGAACCAACAAACCGAACGCGCTCACGAGCTCAAGATGCACGGCCGCCGGTTATAGGGCACCGAAGTGACTCCGGCAACGCCATGCTGCGGAGACCATGAAGGAGGAACACCAGCGCGCCGAAGGCCGAAATTCGAAATATCAAAATCCGATGGAGCCCGGCCGTCCAAATCCTGCCAGGACGAACGAAACTCAGGTAACACCGGGAATCTTGCCTGTCGTCGCCATTTACTTCTCCGGCGGAAGGTCCCGTGCCCGGCCTCTTCGCCTCGGTTACTTCTCGGTTACTTCTCTCTAGATTTCCCGGTTCGTAACTGATTCACTTTCCCGGTCCGCACACAGAGCGTTCTCAATCCCACGGCCATTCGGTTCCCAACTGTTCTTATGAAACCGTCCCGACACATCCCGTTCCTGGTCACGATAACAGCCGCCAATTTGCTGTCCGTCAGGCCTGCGACCGCTCAGATCATCGCCAACCCGCAGGTCGTCCAAGGCACCGTGCGCTTCACCAACACGAATCCGGCGGTTCTCGCCATCCTGGCCGCGCCCGGGAACGAGGGCATGACCAACCTTACGATCATTGCCGCGAGCACTCCTCCCGCGCCGCAGCTCACCGCCTCGGCGGCGGCGCCGGGGTCAAGTCGGGTTAGCGCTCCGTTCCAAATCACCGTTGAATCCGACCCGACAGGTTACGCTTATGACGTCTCGGTCCGCGCCACGATGGGCAACGGCCGGGCGGAATATTGGTTCCGCAAGCGGACCGCACCCCCCGTGACTCCATCGGGTGGCCCCGTGGTCATCAGTCCGGCCGAGTGCGCCAGCGTGATCAACGTCCGCTTCGTCAACGCAGCGGGCACGCCCGTGCCGGTCGCCGGAGGCAGCGTCCGCGCTTATCACCCGCCGGAAAGCACGTTCCCGTCCCCACAGGCCCAGCGCGTGGCCCTCGCGCCCGGCGCCACGCAAACGACCCTGATCGTGCGCGGCGGGGAGACCGCGACGATCACCACCACGGTCGAACTCGGCAGTCGCACCGACACGGATCGGATCCAGTTCCAAGCCACCACCAACCTGCCCGCCGCCTGCGACGCGATCCAGACGGTCGACGTGGTGGTCCCGGCGGCAGGCAGCCTCGGGCGGATGATCGGCAATTTCGATTTGGTGGGGGAATTCGAGCTGACCGTGGATGGTCGGGACGACTTCGACTACGCCGATTCGTCGAGCTTGATCGCGGATCACGGGCCGTTCGACAATCAGCGCTTCGCGCCAATCCCCGGCGTGAACTTCACCACGCCGGCCAGCGGCTCGTTCACCCTCAACAACCTTCTGCCGGACAGCGCCGCAGCCGGCTCTGACGGCTATTCCGTCTATGCCCACACCTACTTTCGGACCAATCATCGCTTTGCGAGCTTCAACACGCCTTCGCTGGGCTTCGGCTCGAATCCGCCGGTCGCGGTCGCAGCGGGCGGCACGATCAACCTGAGCAACCTGTTTGTCATCAACCCGGGTTACCTGCGCGGGAATGTCCGGCTGAAGGGACCGGCCGAATCCGGGGGAACGACCTCGATGTTGCGCGGCGTGAGGCGGGCGGCGGATGACGATTCGAACCACGACGGCATTCCGGATGCAGCGGGGACCTACGGCGTTTACTGGTCGGATGTCTCGGCCGTGGGAGTGAACCGCCGGGCCAGCGGAGCCCGCTTCACCGCGGCGCGAGGCTACAGCGCAGCGTCGTTTGCCGGCGGTTTCAACGCGGCCACCGCCGAGTTCGCCGGCGATTACGAACTGCTCCTCGGCGGATTGGGCAGTGAACCGTCCATCTGGCGGCAGGAAACCATGGCGCTCACCCTGGCCGGCGGCACGCCGGCCGGCGGTGATTACTACTACAATGTGCTTTCGGTGACCGACAACGCGGCGCCCGAGCGGGAGATCGCCGCGGCGCAAACGCTCAACGCAGACATCGCCTGTTGCTTTGGCGAGGTCTTCGTACAAATCCGCTCGACCTCCGGTCTGTTCTACGACCCCCAGATTCGTTTCTCCCCGGGAACGTTCAACGGAACGGATTTTCTGGGGCGGCCCGCCAACTACCAGGCGTATGTCGACGCCGCGTTCGGCGCGCCGAACAGTCCCAGCCAGGCGACCAACGTGGGCTACGTCCGGCTCCTCCTGCCCCAAGGCAGCTATGCCCTCAACGCCTACATCGTGCCTGCCGGCAGCTCTTCGGGCCTGACTCAAATCGATCGCTTCAATGTCGATGTGGGATGCGGTCAGACCATCCGCCTCGAACAATGCCTGCAACTGGCCCTCGACACTCCAACCTGTGTCGACTCCCTCACCCCCGAAATCCGCGGGCACGTCCGCAGCTGCGCGAATGTCAGCCGCATCGCCTACCGCCTGAACGGCGGCCCGGAGATCAACATCTGCACCGACTGCGGTCCAAACCCCACGTTTGCCTTCACCCCCACCCTGCCCATCGCGCCCTGCGGCACCGCGGACCTTACCGTGACCGCTTACGACGCCGACGGCGCGACGAGTTTCATCACGACGTCCCTGCGCCTCGACAATCAGCCCCCCGAAATTAAATGCCCGGCCGACATCCGGGTGGATTGCGCCGTCGGGTCCACCGGCGCGCCCGTCGATTACACGGTGGGGGCGACCGACAATTGTCCCGGGCCAGTGTCCGTGGTCTGCACACCGCCGTCCGGTTCGACCTTTCCGCCCGGGACCAACACGGTCTCCTGCGTCGCCCGTGACACCTGCGGCAACACCAGCCGGTGTTCGTTCAAGGTGGTGGTGCGCGGCTCGGACCTCTCAATTGAGCGAGCCGTGATTCTCAAATGGAGTTGCGGCGTCCTGCAGTCCGCCGATGCGCCCGAGGGGGCCTACACGGATGTCGCCGGAGCAACCAGTCCGTACTGCGTGCCGTCCGACCGCGCGCGGAAGTTCTATCGGGTCCGGCCATAACGGCGGTCGAGCCTACCCCTAAACCGATGCTCCGGGTCGTGCGGGCACAAGGCCCGTCGCGACCCGGGGCTCGCGACCTTGCGAGTCCGCGAACCGGCCTTACCGGGCCTTGTTTGGATACACCGGCGGCGCCGGGATCTTCACCGGGTTGGCGGCCATGGCCTTCTTGATTTCCTCGATCGCGCGAGCGAGCTGATCGTCAATGCCGGCGAACTCCCGGGCCGGGTCGTTGTCCACGACGATGTCGGGTTCGACGCCGACGCCTTCCATGATCCACTCCTGGCCGGACAGATCGAACCGGCTGAACTCGGGCCGGTTCAAAAATCCGCCGTCCAGCAGGGGCAGGGAGCCGCGGATGCCGACGACACCGCCCCAGGAACGTTGCCCGATGATCGGGCCGAGCTTGGCCTGGCGAAAACGGTAGCCAACGATGTCGCCATCGCTGGCGGAGTGCTGGTCGATGAGCAGCACCTTGGGACCAGGCACCTGGCCGCCGGGATCGAGGTTGACGGCCCCGTTGCGGGCGATGGTCCACATGGCCGGCTGTCGGCGCAATCGTTCGATGATCATGGGAGACACATTGCCGCCGCCGTTGCCCCGGCAGTCGACGATGAGCGCGTCCTTGTGCAGCTGCGCGTAGTAGAACTTGGCGAACTCGTTGAGGCCGGGCGCGCCCATGTCCGGCACATGCACATACCCCACCCGCCCGTCGGTCGCCTTCTCGACCGTCTCGACGTTGTCGAGCACCCAGTTCAGATAATAGAGGGGCTGTTCATCGGCCGTGGGCACGATGGTTTCTTCGCGGGCGCCGTCCTCCTTCGGCTCCGGGCTGACCTTGAGGCGAACCTGTTTGCCGGCGGTGCCCACGAGCGCGGCATACGGGTCGACCATGTCGCGGGTGGATCGCCCGTTGATGGCGACGAGATAATCGCCGGTGCGGACATTGACGCCGATCTCGGTGAGCGGGGAGCGATAGCTCTTGTCCCAATTCTGGCCGCGCAAAATGCGGGCGAAACGGTAATAGCCGCTCGGGTCGCGCTCGAGGCGGGCGCCGAGCAATCCGAGCGGGATCCGTTCGGGCTTGGGCAGGTCGCCGCCCCCGACATACGCGTGCCCGGCGCTAAGCTCGCCAATCAGCTCGCCGATGACGTAGGTCAGATCGGCCCGGTGCTGCACGTGCGCGAGCAACGGCTCGTAACGTTTCCGGAGGGCGGGCCAGTCGACTCCATGCAGGTTGGGATCATAGAAAAAGTCGCGCATCTGCCGCCAGCACTCGGCATAGATCTGGTTCCACTCAGCGTGGCGATCGACGACGACCTTGAGATCGGCCAGGTTGAGCTTCTTGTCGGTCGTGTCCAGCTTGCCGGCCGGCACGTCGACGATGGCATACTCCGGGTTCGACCCGGGGCCGGTCCGAACGAGCATTTTCTTCTGATCGGCCGAGACCCGATAGCCACCCACCTCGCCGATCTCGGTCTCCTTCTCCTTCTCCAAATCAAACAGGAACAGCTTGCCCTTTTTTAGATAATACAACTTCGACCCGACTGACGTGAGCCCGCCATAGGTGGCTGCATCCGGTGGCAGGACCGCGATCCGACCGGGCAGCCCATCCGCGTCCACTTTGACGGCGACCTTTTTGTCCTCCTTCTTCTCAGCGGGCTTCTTCTCGTCGGCTTTGGGCGTCTCGGATTCCGCCGGCCGCTCCGGGGAAACGGCCTGCACGTCGGGCGGAGCGGTCTTCGGCTTCGCTGCCGGAGCGTCCTTCGGCTCAGAGGCGATCTTGACCTCATCGGATTTTGGGGCGAAGGGCGATGGCGTGTCCCGGGCCAGGGTCAGCAAGTAGATGCGGCTGAGATCCGAGTAGACGTGATTCCATTCCAGATCGCCGTAGATCGGCTTGAACGTTCGCTCGGAGACAAAGAAGAGATATTTGCCATCGCTGCTGAACTCAGGCCCGCTCGAGTCAAACCAGCCATCAGTCGCCGGAACGGTCTGCCCGTCGTCGAGATGAAACAGGTGAATCCTCGCGAAGCGGCGTGGCTCCGGCCTGGTGAACGCGATCCAACGGCTGTCCGGCGACCAGGTGAAATCGTGGATCTCCCAGGAGTCGGACTGGGCCACGAGACGCACCGCCTTGCTTTCAACGTCGATCAGTTGCAGGCGGTTCTTTTTGTCGGACCAGGCGAGGTGTTTGGAGTCCGGCGACCAGGCGGGCGAATATTTGTAGGTGTCGCTGGCCGTGGTCAGTGGGCGCGGCTCGCCCCGGCCATCCTGGGCGCGCAGCCAAAGCTCATCCTCGCCCGTCTGGTCGCTGATATACGCCACCCAGCGGCCGTCGGGAGACCACGCCGCGCCGCGCTCATGGACCCCGGGCGAGCCGGTGAGATTACGCGTCGGGCCATTTTTGGCTGGCACGGTGAAGATCTCTCCGCGCGCTCCGAACAACGCGCGGGCTCCATCCGGAGCCAGATCAAACGACGTGACCGCCTTGGCCAGATCCCGCACCACATTGCGCCCGGCGGCGAGGTCCTCCCGGATCTCCACGGGGATCTTCACCGCCTGCTCCGTGTCGAAATCGAAGCGGTAAAGATACCCCCCGTTTTCAAAGACGATGGCGCGATCGCCGAGCGACGGAAATTTCACCGCGAACTCGGTGAACCGGGTGAGCTGGCGCGTCTGTTTGGTGGGAAAATCGTAGACGAACAGGTTGGCTTGATGGTTGGTGTCCCGCTCGGAAACGAAGTAGATCCGATCGCCCCGCCACATCGGATAAATGTCCTGGGCGGGATCGTCGGTCAGCTTCGTGGTGACTTTGGTGGCGAAATCGTAGATCCAGATCTCATCCGCCTGCCCGCCCCGGTAACGTTTCCACGTGCGGAACTCCCGGAACACCCGGTTGTAGGCCATCTGCCTGCCATCGGGGGAAAAACTGCACCAACCACCCCGCGGCAGCGGCAGAATCTCCGGCACGCCCCCGTTGATCCGCGCGATGGTCAGGTCGCCCTTGAACGGAATGAACTGCGTGCGGCGCGACCGATAGATGATCGTCTCATTGTCGCGCCAGGTCATGACGATGTTGTTCGGCCCCATCCGATCGGAAACGTCATCCCGCTCGAGCGTGGCCGTGTAGGTGAGGCGTTTCGGCACGCCGCCCTCCGAGGGCATCACATACACTTCGGTGTTGCCGTCATATTGGGCGGTGAAAGCGAGAGTTCGCCCGTCGGGCGAGAACCGGGGAAACATCTCGTAGCTGGACTCATCCGAAGTCAGCCGACGGGCCAGGCCGCCCTGGGAAGAAACCTCGTAGAGGTCTCCGGCGTAGCCAAACACGACCCGGTCTCCGTGGATGGCCGGAAACCGGAGCAAACGAGCCTCGGCGGCGAAGGACGTCGTGGGCCAGGTCAACCAGGCTGCGGCCAGGGTCAATACGGTGAATGCGACGGGGAAAAGGCGACGGCTCATGGCGCGCGATGATATGCGCCCATCGGATCGACTCAACTCGAATTCCGATCCCGGTGGCGACCCGGGCGCTACTCACGGTCCCGGGGACTCCAATAGCGAAGAGCTTTTGGGCGAACGGGCAGCGCACGCATCTTTGGATGCTTCGCCACCGGCACGCGAGGACGCGTGCGCTACGGGTCAGGGCAACAGGACGATTCGATAGTACCGCCCCACGCTGGCCGGGGCCTGATCGGTCGCGATCATCAACGAACTGTCGGCCGTCAGCACCCCGCCAAGATTCGACCAGGACGGGTCGTTGAGCGCGGCCTTGAATTGCACCTGATATTGCCGCCCGGGCAGGCTGGTCCATTGCAGCGTGATCTGCTCCCCGGTTCGAAGCATGGAGGTCAGCAAGGGCGGAGAATTATCACAGCAATCGTATCCGTCATTGAGCACAATTGAGTCGATGGTCCAGCCCACCCCGCCGGTGTTGTCGTCGCTGGTGAACTGCCAGCGAAGCCGGAACGGATGCCCGGCGAGGTCAGACGGCAGGGCGATGCGGACAGGCACGAAGCCACCGGAGTCGCCGGTCCAACCGAGCCAGAGGTCCTCGACCAGACCGGTATACTCCCCAAGCTCAAACGTTCCGCCCGCCTCCTCGATGTCGACGAACGGACCGTCATCGATGGAGATGGCGAGCGTTCCTCCGTCCCAATTGCTCTCCGTGTTGAAGTTGTGCAGAAACGACAGCCAGGCTTGTTCGGAGTGGATGAGCAGAGGGGGCGAGACGAGATCGTTCGTGCTGCGCTCGGACGGATTCTGAGCGGTGATCGCGTTGAGGCCCGCGGCGCCGGACGCAGCGGTTTTCCAGGCTTCGCCAGCGCCCGAGTGATCCACCGTCCACGGGCCGGGCACCGCCGGGGCGGTGACGTCGTCGAAGGTCTCGGCGAACGACGTGACCAGCCGGCCCACCGGAATTGAAACGACCACCGGGTCCAGGTCGGTCGTGGAATCCCGCAGGGCAAACGTGACGTTGAGCGACTCGCCGCACGACGCCGCGGCGGTGAAGGAGAAGTCAGCCGTCTGCGAGGCGCCGGGCGCGAGCGCCCCGAGCAAACGCGCCGGGGTCGGCGCGAGGACTCCGCCTGTCTCCAGCAGCGCCGCCGTCACGTTGGTGCCCCGGGCTGGACCCGTCGAGACGTTGCGCACGGTGAACCGGACGGACACCCGCTCTCCGGGATCCACGACTCCGTTGGTCGGCCGGCAGGACTCGGCCAGGAGCCGGGTCGCTTCGATGGCAAACGACGGAAGCAAGTCGTCATTGAAGATGGTTCCGATCGCCTGCGCGTTCCCCAAGGTTGAGTTGACCGGCGCCGACAGGTTGAAGGCGAACGACTCGTCCGTCTCGTTCAACCGATCGCCCCGCACCCAGACCGGGATGACCCGGTTCGTCTCGCCAGGCACCAGGGTGATCACATCGGAGGCGGGCTTATAATCCAGACCCGCCGCCGCCGTTCCATCGGCCGTCGCGTAGTTGACGAGAATCAGCTGCGCGCTGGGTGCCGAAAGATGGACGCGGAACTCCGCGGCCGTCAGCCCGGCGTTTCCTTCGAACACACTCACATTTTGGACCGACACCACCGGCGGCGGGTCGTTGTCGATCACGAATCCCGTCACCCGGGAGCCGCCCAGCGTGATGTTCAGGGGATTATACAGCGTGAGATAGAAATCTTCGCTGGGTTCATCCATGAGATCGTCCAGGATGCGAACGGAGATGGATTTGTTCGTCTCGCCCGGGCGGAACACGAGCACGCCGTTGGTGGGCGCGAAGTCCGCGCCAGCGACCGCCCCCAGGCCGGCGGTGGCGAAATAGACCATGGCCGTCCGGGTCATCGGGCTGACCGTGAGATCAAAGCGGGTGAAGGTGGTTCCATTGGAGCTCTCCGTTCCGGACACCGCCACGGTGGCCAACTGCGGCGCCAGGACGCTGCTCACCGCCGAGGCGACATTGTTTGTCAGGTCCGAGTCGCGGGTCGAGGTCACGACGACCGCGACGTTGGTGATGGGCCCGGTGACACCCGGCCGGAGGTCCACGTTGATCTGAGCGGTGGCATTCGTCGCCAGCGTTCCCAGCGGGCAACGGATGAAGGCGCCGTCCCACGTGCACGCGCCAGCGCTCGACGAGGCGGCAACGAACACCGCCCCGCGTGGCAGCGCATTGCTGAACACCACGGCCTCCGCCGGAGCGGGGCCGAGGTTCCGGACCGTGCTCACCACCCGCTGCAGCCCGTCGAGCGAAGCGGTCAACGGGGCGGCCATGGCGAGGCTGAGATCCGCCGGCGGCGCCCCGTCGCAACAACTGACGACGCGGCCATCCACCTGCAGCGTCCAGCCGCCCAGAACTCCTTCCTCACCCTCGGTGTCGTCCACGATGTACAACTCCCAATCGCCGTTCGCGGTGGTGCCCAGAAATTCTTCGAGGCTGGTGGTATTCGGCGGGCCAGGCAAGGGCGGCGGATAGGTATCCGCGCCGCCATAGTTGGCCGCTGCGTAGGTTCCCGAAACAATCTGCCCGTCCTCCGGCAACAGGTTGGTGGCTGCCGAGTCGAAGGTCAACGTGACCCCGTCCACCGGAAACGAACCGCCCGCATCAGACATCAGCGTCACGATCTGGCCGCCCGGCCCGCGCAACAGGATGTCGAGGTGATCCGGCGCGGAGTGATGGAGGTCGTGCAGGGTGACCACGACCCGGCCGACCTGCCCGACGGTCCCGGCCACTTCGTAGGTCGACGGGTAGGAGTCGGCGACACCCACGGACGGGATGACGAGCGGCCCCACTTCGGGAAAGCTGTAGTAGTTGGTGTAGCTCCTGCCCAAAATGATCTCGAAGGGAACGCGCCCCACTAAAACGCCAGCGTCTTTCAGCTCGAGCCAGGCGGTCGCGGCCTGTCCGCAAAGGCCGCTGGCGATGAACGTGAACGGCCGGCCCCCGGCCGCCCCGGGCCCGAGCCCCGCAAAAACCTGGGTTTGCGTCGGCCCCACCGCCGTCACCCGATCGTCCGAAAGCAGGGTCGCCGTGAGCGGGCCGTAGGATTGCGAACCGGAATTCGTCAGCCAAAACGTGGCCGTGACCGTTTCGCCGGGGTCGATGACGCCATTGGCCGGCGCGCATGCCTCCGAGAGCAGCTGGACCGGGCCCGCCAGCAGGGGCATCGGATCCGTCGTCACCGAGATATCATCCAGGGCCATGCCGGACGTCGGGAAGGCGTAGGCACAAACCCTCGTAAACCGAATCTGGAACTTTGCGCTGTAGGTCAATCCATACCGCCGGACGACCTCGTCAAGCGGCACGGAGAATTCCGCATACTGCGTGGTCAGGGACCTCAGGCCGAGCGCTTCGTACCAATGGACGCCGTCGCTGCTGACGGCCACTCCATCAAAGTCGGCCGTGCCCACGAACGGCACCGGCGGAGGGCCCTCCGGCGGATCGTCGTAGGACCCGCGAGCCCGGAATCGCAAAACCGGATTCACGGCCCCCGCCAGATCGAGCGCCAGCGTCATCTCGCTCCGGACCAGCAGCCCGTCGTTCAGCGGATTGTCCATGACCAGATGAAACGCCCCCGCGAAAGGCTCGTTCGAACGCACGAGGGTCGCGCCGAAATTTCCCGCACCGCTGCGCACCCAGAACCGGCGCAAACCGCCCTCCCAATCCTCGAAAAATGGCACCGGCGCCGGGCTGCCGAGATCGTCATCCACGATGAATCCATAGGCCGGAGTGGCATTCAAAATCGCGTTCTCCGCCTGCCGCAAATAAAGGACAAACGCCTCGTCCGCCTCCCGCACCGTCTCGCCCACGACGGGAACAATCACGCTCTGGTGCGTCGCCCCCGGGGGAATGACGACAACCCCGTCCGCGGGCGTGTAGTCACTGAAGACCGTCGCCGTAAGATTGGAGGTGACGAACTGGACAGTCACCGGCAGCGGCTGGCTTGCAGACAGGGTCAAATCGAAGATCGCGTCAGTCCGGCCGGAGTCACCTTCGGCGACCCACACGTCGCGCACGGTCAAAACCGGAGGAGTCGCGGCGAAGACGGCCTCCGACGTGTAAACGCGGTTGGAGCCCGGCGTGCCGGTCGGCTGCAGAACGGCGACCCGATTGGTCAGCCTCGCATAGTTCGTTGGCGACATCGCCGCCGACATCGTGAGTTGGGTCCCGGCGGGAACGGTCAGCGGGCCGCAGACGATCTGCCCGGCGGCCGTCGTGCAGGCGCCGCTCGAAATTTGCACGGAGTTCGCCGTGACGCCGGCCGGGAGGCGATTCGTGAGATAGACCCCGCTGGCCGACAGCGGGCCGGGATTCAGCACGCGCACCGTGTTGGTGATCGGAGCTCCCAGGGCGGCCGGCTCGGGCAAACGCGTCTGCCAGACCAACAACTGATTGTCGGCGACGACATCGAACAACGCGCTCGCGCCGCCGTGTCCGGCCTCATCGGCCGCCTGCAGGGCCACACCGTGCGCCGCCGCGCTCAGGGTCATGTTTCCATCCCAGCGGCCGTTGACCCACGGGCCGGCCAGCCCGGGGCTCACCGGCACGCGAACCGGCAGGTTGTCCTGCACAAACTCAATGCCATCCCACCAGCTTTGCGTATGGTCGTAATTGTAGAGATCGATCCGCGTCAGGCTCGCGACGCTCGGTCGCCGGAAGGGAATGCCCCGCCGTTGCAGGACGCCATCCACAGAAAAATCAATCGTTCGATCCGCCCAGGAAAAACGCAGCTCGATCTGATACCAGCGCCCGGCCTGATACGGGACACGATGGCCGCCGTGCACGTCCTCGACCACGCCCATCCCGTCCAGGGTCATGTTGAAGTAGACCGCAATGTCATCAAGGTTGGTGCCCGTGCCCATGGTGACAAACCCGCCGATGGCATCGGTGCGGAGGGTTCGGACCTGGAAGCGGACGACGTCCGGTTGCAGATTCGGAAGCGCATGCCAAAGGCCATCGCGGTGTCCCCGGCGCCCGCCCACGAGGGTCAGGCTGTTCTGCCCGGACCCCGCGGTGTTGGTCGCGACCGACCAGTTGCCGGTGGTGGCATTAAGATCCCAGCCGGCGTAATCTCCGTCTTCAAATCCATCGGCGAACAAGTTGGTCGTAGTGACGCCTGCCGCGGCCGAGAGGCGGACGTTTCCGGAGTAGTTGCTGACCACGCGCTCCGCGGTGTCCCGGGCCGTCAAGCGGACCGGAAAGGCGGCGCCGACCCGTGGCGATGCCGGCAGCGAATCCCAAGTGAAATGATCGACACCTCCCCCGGTCTGGGCGCTGATGGGGAGCGTCCATAGAAATGCCAGCAGCCCGCATGCAGCCGCCCACCGGACGCGGGCAAGCGCGGGCCGCAGCGTCACCGGCGAAATGCAAAACAACAAACAGCGGGGGTACGTCATCATGGGACAGGCACTGCTCTGGAACTCTTTCGAACCAAGTATCGGAGCGTAATTCGGGCTTCTAGATGAATCTGATTGGAAAATAGTTTATCCGAGATCGGTGTCTGCAACAACAAGAATTCCGTGAGACGAGGGCGGCATCGTGCCTCTGGAAATCATTGGATCGGTCCAAGGCTTTCGACGCGCAGGCGCTGAAGCCGGCCCGGCGACACGAAGGTCTCCACGCCTGCCGCCGAGCCCCCCGCCCCGCCGGCGCGCAGGCCGTTTCCGCGAAACGACGAGACGCCGAGACATCAGGCGCCCGACTTTTGTCAGACAAACGCCGAGAGACCCGGATCACGAAGCTTGAAATTCGTCGTGGAATGCGTGAAGTATGAGGCCAACAAGCCGCCTGGTAAGGACACGAGCGGCTTTTTCTGACCTACACCCAGCGTTGAAGTCGTGTGTCGTATTGAAGTGAATCGCAAAACCGCATCCCGGCGGATGGTTGACGGTCGTTGTTCCGCGCCTTGCGGCGTCCGCCACTCCCGGTCCCAACACCGGGCCAAACCACCCCGCTGACGTCACGCCACCGGTGGGAGAATCCAATTTCAGTTCCGAAGTATTACGCCAGCAACCCGTCATCGTCTCGAATCATGAAGACCCCTCTTGTTCGTCTCACTGGCCTGGCCATCGCGCTCCTGGCCGCCGCCACGGATAGCCATGGCCAGTCCACGGCATTTACCTACCAGGGACGCCTCGTCGATGGGACCGGCCCCGCCAACGGAATCTATGACCTTCAATTCGGCCTGTACGACGCACTGACGGGCGGAGCGGCCCAAGGGACGGCAATCAGCACCGCGGCCACGCCGGTCTCCAACGGGGTCTTCACCGTCACGCTGGATTTTGGAAACCAATTTCCGGGCGCGGCCCGGTGGCTGGAAATCGCCGTCCGGACCAATGGCGGAGGCGCATTAGCCTTGTTGAGCCCGCGGCAACCAATCGCGTCCACGCCGTATGCCGTCACCGCAGCCAATGTCACCGGGCCGCTGGCGGCCACCCAGTTGAGCGGCGTGGTCGGCGCCACCAACCTCGCGGGGACCTACTCGCGGCCCATCGCCCTCACGAACGTGGCGAACGTGATTGTCGGAAACGGCAGCGGCCTGACCGGGGTCAACGCCGCCACCCTCAACGGACGGACCGACGCCAGCTTCTGGAATACAAACGGCAACGCCGGAGCCAACCCGACCAACGGCGCATTTGTCGGCACTCGCGACAATCTTCCGCTGGAACTGAAGGTCAATGGCGCACGCGCCATGCGGTTCGAGCCGACCGTGACCAGCCCCAACCTGATCGCCGGCTCACCGGCCAACGTCGTCAACGCCGGCGTGGCCGGCGGAGCCGTCGGCGGCGGTGGCGCCCCGGGCGCGCCGAACCGCGTCCTGGCGTCCTTCGGCACCGTGGTCGGCGGATCCAGCAACACCGCGGGCGGACTTAACGCAACCGCCGGTGGTCGCGGCGCGACCGCGGCTGGCACCGCGGCCGTGGCCCTCGGCGACCAAACGTCCGCGGCCGGCGACGCCGCGACGGCTCTGGGCCTCGCCACCGTCGCCAATCGAACGGGATCGTTCGCCGCCGGCACCCAGGCCCGCGCCCTTCACGACGGTGCGTTCGTCTGGGCCGACAGCCGCGCCCAAAATTTCGACTCGTCCAGCAGCAACCAGTTCCTCATCCGCGCGGCCGGCGGCGTCGGCATCAACAACAACAATCCCAACGGCGCGGCGCTGGCCGTGACCGGCAATGTCAACGTGAACGGCGTCCTCACCGGCAACGGCGCCGGCCTCACCGGCCTTCCGCTGGAGGCCATCAACTCCAACGGCGCGCTGCAGTCTTCCGGCGGCTTCCCCGCCAAACAGTCCCTCGGGGTCGGCCATCAGCCCGCCGCCGTCACGTCGGCCGACATCAATGGCGACGGACGCCCCGATTTGATCAGCGCCAATCTCAGCGCGAAAACCCTCACGGTGCTGACCAATAACGGCCGCGGCGGCTTCGCCCTGGCCATCTCGCCCACCGTCGCCGGCACGCCCCGCTCGGTCGCCACCGCCGACCTCAACGGCGACGGACGTCCCGACTTGATCAGCGCCAACCTCGACGTCAACACGGTGTCCGTTTTGATCAACAACGGAGCCGGCGGTTTCGTTCCGTCGGGCACGCCTGCCGTCGGCGCCGAACCGTTCGCCGTCATCGCAGCCGACGTCAACGGCGACAGCCGGCCTGATTTGATCACCGCAAATCACGTCGGCAACACCCTCACGGTTCTGACCAATAACGGCCTGGGTGGATTTGTCGCGTCGGCCTCGCCGGCGGTTGGCAGCGAGCCTCTCTCCGTCGCCGCGGCCGACGTCAACGGCGACGGACGCCTCGACCTGATCAGCGCCAACGGCGGCAGCGCAACCTTGACCGTCCTGACAAACCTCGGGGCCGGCCGGTTCGCCCTGGCGTCCTCCCCCGACGTGGACATCATTCCCTTCTCGGTCGCCGCGGCGGACGTGAACGGCGACGGCAAGATCGATTTGATCAGCTCCAGCGTCGGCGGCGACACGCTGACGATCGTGACCAACGCCGGCGCGGGCACCTTTGACCTCGCGTCCCTGCCCGCAGTGGGCGGCCAGCCCATCTCCGTCACCGCCGCGGACATCAACGGCGACGGCAAGGTGGATTTGATCACGGCCAACCTGCTGGACAACTCGCTCACGGTGCTCACGAACGACAGCCGCGGCGAATTCCAGCTCGCGGCTTCACCGCTGGTCGGATCCCAGCCTTTCGGAGTCATCGCCGTGGACGTGAACGGAGACAGCAAGCTCGATCTTGTTTCCGCCGACTACGCCAGCGATTCAATCAGCGTCGTCCTCAATCGGCCGGTCTTCACCGGCACGTTCGCGGGCGATTTCCGCGGCGGTTTCAATGGCGCGTTCAACGGCGCGTTTGTCGGAGATGGCAGCGGCCTGAGCGCCGTCAACGCCTCCAGCCTCACCGGAGTCATCCCGGCCTCCGCGCTGACGTCCCTGCCGGCCGCCAACCTGTCCGGCACGGTGGCTGACGCCCGCCTCTCCGCCAATGTCGCCCTGCGCGCCGGCGGCAATATCTTCGTCGGAAACCAGGCCGTCACCGGAACTCACTCCGTCACCGGCGACCAGTCGATCAACGGCAACCAAACGGTGACCGGCAATCAAACCGTGTCCGGCAGCCAAACGGTGGGCGGCCAAACGGTCACGGGAAGCCAGACTGTCGGCAGCCAGACCGTGACCGGCCAGGCGGTGGCGGGCTCGATCTCAACCGTCGGCGAGGTTCAGTGGGGCAATGGCTCGACGCTGTCCAGCGACGCCAACGGCGTGATCGAACTTGGCAAGGCAGACGCCACGGGCACCAAGCCGGCGATCGACTTCCACTACGGCACCGGAACGGCGCAGGACTACAACGTGCGCATCGTGAACGAGACGAACAACCAGCTTTCCATTTACGGAAGCGGCTCCGCGATCGCCATGGCTCAGATCTACGCGGGCGGCCTCAAGGTGAACGGCGCATTTGTCAGCACCAGCGATCGGAACCTGAAGGAGAACTTTTCGCCGGTCAGCCCGGAGGAAGTCCTCGCGAAGGTCGCCAACCTCCCGTTGTCCACGTGGAACTACAAGGCGGACACCGGCACGCGACATCTCGGCCCCATGGCCCAGGATTTCTTTGCCGCGTTCGGCATCGGCCCCGACGACGAACACATCGCAACGGTGGATGCGGACGGCGTGGCCCTGGCCGCCATCCAGGGTCTGCACCGGAAGCTGGAGGAGACGCGGGCGGAGAACGCCGAACTGAAGGCCCGCCTGGAACGCCTCGAGCGCCTGCTCAACAGCCGGGTCAGGTAGGTCGGGCGCTCCGCCGCCCGCCGGCAGTCCGAGCTCGCAGGCCGGGACGGAGTCCGCAGTCCGCACTCGCGGCCCGCAGCGGAGTGCGGGCCCTACCGGGCAGGTCAGCTTACTGGGCGTCGCCCGCGATGATCATCGCCCCGGTGTTGGTCGTCCCGAGAAAATGGCCAGCCCCAAGGTCGACGGACTGCATGAAGACGCCGGCGAATTTGTTGACCAGGCTGCCGACCTTCAACGAGCCCTTCACGAGGCCCGTGCGCAAATTGATCTTCATCGTCATCGGATTGAGTCCGAGGTTGGTTACTTTGTTATCCAGGCTGAGGCTGAGTTCGTTCACAACGGGGGAGGCAAGCGGCCCGCCCGTGAGCGCCACGTAGCCGTGGCTGATGTTGATGATCCGCTGGAACATGGCTGGCGGAACGTAGGGAGCCGCGTGCATCGGGGCGGTTAGGGTGAACCCGGCGGGATACCGACGACTGGCCGGATCGCTCGCCTTGGACCAAAAGACATTTCCGTCCGTTGGCATGGAGTTGCTCAGGCTGATCCACGCGGAGATGGAACCTTTGCGTCCATAGGCCGGCACGTAAAACGGCCACGAGCCGTTGGCCAGGAGCGCGGTCTTTTGGACCGCTTTGGTGCCGTCGCCAAGGGCGCCCACCAGCGTGACCGCCCCGGCCAGATCCACCGTGATCGTGCCGTAGCCGAAGCCGTCGGGATGATTCGGCTGCGCGCTTTGGTCGATGCCGGCGGTATAGGTTCCGGCGTGGGGCGACGCCGGTCGCTCAGTCTTGTGCCAGACCTGGCGCCCGGCGAGGAGCGCCGAAGACCACGTGCCATCGCTGAGCGTGCCCTCGAGCGTGTCCAGGTCGGTGTTCGTGAGGTTGAGCGTGAGCGCCGACGCTCCGCGGCGCACCACCTGCAGGGACGGGAGAGAACCATTGGTGGGCCAGCGGCCGCTGAAGGCGTGCCGGTTTCCTCCCAGGATGGCGTATCCGCTCAAGGCACCTTTGGCGGTCACCTTCGCGCTGATAAACCCGGAAGTCTCGTGCTGCAGGTTGGAGATGTTGCGAAACAGTCCGTTGAATGTGCCCGGAGTGACTGGCAGGGACGGTTGAGCCATGGCGGCGGAACTCCAGCCGAGGATCAAGGCGGCGCAGCCACCAAAAACGACAGGTGCGATCGAAGTGCGAACATTCATGGCGATCAATTGAGCTGAGTTAACTGGCGAAGATCCGGTCCATCCGGTCTGCCAGATCTTTGAGGCCTTCCGGCGTGCCGCCACCACCTTGCTCGGCGATGCCCCATTCGCCGGCGTAGCCCACCTCTTTGAGCGCGGCCATGATTCCCTTCCAGTTGTTGGCTCCTTCCAAAAATTTTGCGGAAAAGCCGGCGCCGCGATTGCCACCGCGCATGGCCAGGTCCCGGCTGTATTCCTTGATGTGCAGGCGGTGGATCCGCCGGCCCAGCTTCTTCACCCAGGCGATGGGATCGCCATACCAGATGATGTTGCCGATGTCGAAATGCCACTGAACCAGGGGGCTGTTGATCGTCTCGAGGTAACGCAGCGCCTCGTCCTCCCGCGTGATGAAATCGTTCCAGACGTTCTCGATCGAGATGACCACCCCGGTTTCCTCGGCGACCGGCAGCGCCTTGCGGATTTGGGCGATGGACCGGTCCCAGCATTGCTCGTAGCTGACGCCATCGCGGGCCACGCCGGGCACCAGCAGGACGGACCCTGCCCCGTAACGCCGCGCATCGCGCAAGGACTGCTTCAGCCCTTCCAACCCCTGCTCGCGGATATTTTCGCTCGGATGTGACAGGGTGAGGTTCCAATGCGTCGAGCAACAGACACTGGCGGCTTTGAGCCCGGTGGCCTCAAGTCCGGCCACGACATCGTCCTGGCTCATGTGGCTCATGGGCTCGACGCCCTCGAACCCCGCCTCCTTTGCCTGCTTCATCCGTTCGACGGTCGACCCCTTCACGCCGATCGATCCCCACATGATCGCCTTGCGCAGCGGCCTGGCGGCTCCGGCGGCCGGGCCCTCCGCGGCCAGGCTCGGCAGCGCGCCAAGTCCGGCCAGCGCCGCGGCTCCCGCCGCGCGGACGCTGGTCTGCAGGAATGCTCGACGATCGCAACAAAGAAGGGGAGAGCCGGTCGTTTTCATGGTTTGTCAGGCGAGTTTCCGGCCAAGCGCCAGCGGAGTCAAGCGACGGCTCCGGCTCCGAAGCCACTGATCAGGGCAAGGATTTGCTTTGTTTGACCCTCGATGAACCGGATAACAGGATGGATTGAAAATTCTCCGCGCTCAGACAGTTCCATCCTGCTCGTCGATAATCAAGTTGACCCAACCATAGCGCCCGAAAGCCCTTCCCCGTCCTTCCCCATCCGTCCATCCGTGGTCAAAGTTCCTTTATCCATGGTTCAGGAGGCTCTTCAGCGATTGACTTCACGGGGCCTGTTCATTTCCATGCCGGCAGGCGGGCGGAATTACTCAGGGTCACGTGGGTGGAAACCCAGGACACGACCGGCGTGATCGTCTCCAGACCAGCGGAAGGCAAAATGAAGAAGAACCAAAGCCGGGCCCAAGCCAGCGATCCACGACCAACCGACCGGCCGCCCGCCGCGATCGTCGCGGTCCACGGAATCGGCGATCAGGTCTGCCACGCAACCATCCAGCAGGTCGTCGCGCAATTCAGCCGATTCTACGATGACACCCAGCCCGCGCCGTTGGGCGGGTTCGACGCCGGCCCGGTCATCCGGCGGTTCCGCGGGCGGGAGTTTCAGTTCTCGGAGGTTTACTGGGCGGGAATTCCCCGCGAGATCGCACGGGACGGCTATCGCCTCGAGGAAACCAAGGTCTGGGCTACTTCCATCGTCGGGCGGCTGCGCTGGCTGGCGAAGAACAACCCTGACAAAAATACCCACGTCGACTACCCCATGGTCCAGCAGGTCATCGGGGAGATGGTCGAAACAATTGGAGTTCTCGAGCGGCTCACGTCGCTTGCCGAGAAAGCCGGGCTGGGCCGTTTCAATCTGAACGAGATCCTCGTGGATTACATCGACGACGTGCAGCTCGTGGCCGAGTTTGCCAGCCAGCGCGGCCGCATCCTGGAATGCTTCAACGACACCCTGTCCCGGGTGGACGCGCGCGCGGACATCTATATCGTCGCCCACAGCGAGGGCACCGTCGTCGCCTTCCTGGGCTTGCTGCATGCCCTCTGGGCGGACGAGCCGCCACCGTGGCTGCGCCGCGTGCGTGGCCTGATGACCATCGGGTCGCCGATCGACAAGCATCTGGTGCTTTGGCCGGACCTGTTCCCGTGGGCCACCCCGCCGCGCTACAACCCCACGGCGCCAGCCCAGGGCAGCTCCGATCCGGACCGACGAATTCGCTGGCGCAATTACTACGACTATGGCGACCCGGTCGGGTACGAGCTCGACTACGCGCGGGTTTGGCTGCACGCACCCGAGCGGTCCGTGACCGCGTTTGAGTTCTGCGGCCGGGACGAGTTAAAGCCCGGCTCCGCGCACGACATCGGGTTCTCCCGCTACGCGCTGCCCGGCAAGGCCCACAACGATTACTGGGGAGACCCTGATGTGTTCGACCATTTCATCGGATCCGTGATCGAGGAATCGCCCCAGGCCAAGGCGCCAAAGAATCGGCTCTGGCCCACGCCCGTCGCCTACGCCGTTCCCTACGCGCTGATTTTTCTCCTCATCGCGGTCGGTGTGTTTTTCACCCTGCGATCCGTGCATGGCTTCATCGCCCAATCGAGCGAGGCGGTGACCAAGGCGCTCGGCCTGCCGGAAGCCGCGGTCATCGAGGCCGGCTCGGTGACGTCCAGCTTCGGGTTGGTCCGCGACGCCGCGGGCATCGCCTGCCTGCTCGCCGGCATGACCGTGCTGGCCCGACTGCCCCGTCTGGTCAGCCCGAAGCTGTCCCGGCACTGGATGTGGATCGCCTTGCTCGTGTTCGCCGGTCTGGCCGCGCTGTTCTGGACGTTGACCACTGACGACACCATCCTGGCCATGAACAAGACGCTGGAGCTCGTTCTGGAACTGGCGGGCCGGACGGGCCTGCAGGTGCCGGCTCTCCGACTGTGCGCGGTGGTCTTCGCGTTTCTGATTTCGGTCGGCGCCGCGTGGGCCGGGCGCCACTTCCTGGAATCAACCCATGGCCGGCTGGCCGCGGGCTCGAAGCCGCTCATCACGCTCGGCGGAGCGAGCGCCATCATCATGATCATCACGCTGCTGGGTGAGGCGGGCAGCGGCCAGGCGTCGCTCTGGCCAGTGGTGCTGGCTCTGGCCGGATTCCTCTACCTCTGGTGGCTGGCCATCCTGCTCTTCGATCTGATCTTTGTCTGGCACCGCTACGTCCGCCATGGGCTCGGCGACGAACGACTGGAAATCGCCTACGGCAACCGCTAGGGTCCCAACGCGCTCGTGACCACCACCCCGCAATCTCTTCTGCAACCCCGGCCGGCGGACCGGCCGCGCGCGCGCCGCCTTCTCCTGGCCGCGCTGATGCTGGCCGTCGGGCTCGCGTCCAGCCGAGTCGCCCAAGCGGCCCAGGGCGAAACCCACAAGCCGCCGCTCCATGGCCGCCACTGGGTGGTCATCACCGGCAAACCACTCTCCGCCACCGCGGGCGCGCGCATCATGCAGCTCGGCGGCAACGCCGTCGACGCCGCGTGCGCCATGCTCGGCGCCGGGTGCGTCATGTTCGACGACATCGCCTGGGGCGGCGAGACCCAGGCGCTGATCTACGATCCCCGCAAGGAAAAGGTCGTCGCCGTCAACGCGCTCGGCGTGGCCCCGACGGGCGCGACGCCTGAATACTTCCGCAAGCACGGCATGACGCGCCCGCCGGCCGACGGCCCGCTGGCGGCGCTGACTCCGGGCACGCTGGGCGGCCTGATGGTCATGCTGTCGGACTTCGGGACGTTGTCATTGGCGCAAGTGTTGAAGCCGGCGATGGAGATGGCCGACGGCTTTCCGGTCGAAGAAGAGCTCGCGGCCAAGATCCACCGGGACATGGCGAAGATGAAACGCTGGCCGTACTCGCGGCGGGTGTTCTCGCTGCACCCGTTCGGGCTGCGGGAGGGACCCCGGCCGGGCGAGGTCTTCCGGCAGCCCGACCTTCTGGCCACGTTGCAGAAGCTGGTGGACGCGGAGGCGCAGGCGCTGAAGGCGGGCAAGGATCGGCGGGCGGCGATCCAGGCGGCGTACGACCGCTGCTACCGCGGGGACATTGCCGAGGAATTTGTGCGGGGGTCGAGAGAGATGGGCGGGCTGCACACGATGGAAGACCTGGCGCGCTGGCGCGTGAAGATCGAGGAACCCGTCCGCACCACCTACAAGGGCATCGAGGTCTGCAAGCTCAACTCGTGGAGCCAGGGACCTGTCCTGCTCCAGATGTTGAACATGCTCGAGCCCATGGAGGTCGCCGAGATGGGCTACAACAGCGCGCGCTACATTCACACGCTGTACCAGGTCATGAACCTGGCCTACGCCGATCGGGATTTTTATTACGGCGATCCCGATTTCCCGCCCGCCGAACCAATGCGCGGCCTGCTTTCGAAATCCTACGCCACCGAGCGGGCGCGCCTCATCAACCCCGACCGCAACAACCCTCGCGTCCGGCCCGGGGATCCCTACCCGCATGAGGGCGGAGCCAATCCTTACCTGCGCTATCTGACCAACTGGGCCAACCCGCTGCCGTCCGCCAAGGACGACCCGGACGAGGAGAAGGAAGACGACGCCAAGCTCGACGCCGCGTTCAAGGTCGGCACCACGACCATTCAGGCGATGGACGAGAAGGGCTGGGCGATCTCAGTCACGCCCAGCGGCGGCTGGATCCCGGCGTGCATCGCCGGCCGCACCGGCCTGGCCATGAGCCAGCGCATGCAAAGTTTCGTGATGGACGAAAAGGACAACCCGTTCAACGTCCTCGAGCCGGGCAAACGGCCACGCGTGACGCTGACCCCGGGCATCGCCCTGCGCGACGGCAAGCCGCTCATGTGTTTCGGCATGCAGGGGGGCGACTGGCAGGACCAGCATCTGCTCCAGTTTTTTCTGAACGTGGTGGAATTCGGGATGACCGTGCAGCAGGCGTGCGAGGCGCGGGCGTTTACCAGCTCGCAGATGCGCGCGTCGTTCGACGCGCACGGCACGAAGCCAGGCCGGCTGACCCTGCACGAGGAAGTGCCGTCCTGGGTGCGCACCGACCTGCTGCGAAAGGGATACCAGCTCGACGTCCGCGATCGCACCACCGGCCCGATCACCGCCATCCTGCTCGACCCGCAGCACGACACGTTCTGGGGTGGGTGCACCGACGGCGACGATGACCATGGCATCGCCTGGTGAACCCGCCGGCGGTCTTCCCAAGGGACCCGGCCTCAAGCTGGACAAGGTCGTCCTTCTCGGGCGAACCCTGGACGAGTATCTCCGCTTTTTCGGTCTGCAAACCGAGGATCTGGCGGGCCGCGCAATCCTCGATGTCGCTTCCGGAGTCTCGTCGTTCTGCGCGGAGGCCAACGCGCGCGGCTGGAACGTGACCGCGTTCGATCGGATTTATCACTGGCCGCCCGACCAAATCGCCCGCCAAAGCGCCGAGGATCTGCCCCTCGTTGTGCGCGACATCGGCGCTGCTGGAACCTATCGCTGGGGCTTCTATGAAACGCCGGAGCGCATGGGCGAGTTTCGCGCCCGGGCCCGCGAAGCATTCCTGGCGGATTACCGGCGGGATCAGAGCCAGGCTCCACGGCGCTACCTGGCCGGCGAACTGCCGCGCCTTCCGTTCGCCGATGGGCAGTTCGATCTCGTGCTCGTCTCCTACCTCTTGCTCGTCTACGAAGAACACTTCAGCTACGAGTTTCATCGTGATTCGCTCCAGGAATTGGCCCGCGTCTGCCGAGGCGAGATTCGCATTTATCCCACGGTGACCTTCGAGGCTCGCCCGAGCCAACACTTGCAGCGTTTGCGTCAGGAGCCGGCCCTGCGCCACCTGGAACTGCAGGAGATGGAAACGGACTTCGAGTTCCTCGCCGGCTCCAATCGTTTTCTTTCCGTACGTCACCGGGCGAATCCAACCCCGGCGAAGTAAGCTTTTCCCTGATTTTTTGTGCGGGTTTCTGCCGCATGGAGTGCCGCCGAAAACCGCCGATAGGGGTACCATGAACGGTTGTCTGGCAGAGTTGTCGTCGCCAGTCAGCGCGCCGCCGATGCGATGGATCCGGCGAATGAAACTGCGGTGGGCGGAGTGGGCCATTGAGGAGGAAGCCTTCGAGACGTGCCAGAACGTGGACGCGAGCGAATCCGCGGCCATCAAGGCACGGACACCCGTTAGCTTCCGTCCCAAGATCTCCCGACCGGCCTGTTCCGTGACGCAGGCGCCCGATCGACCAGAACCTGTCCCATTCGGCGTTCCCCACGGGGGGATCAACGACTGACCGCGAATACGTCAGCACGGACCCGCAACGCGGGCGGCGTCGATCGAGCCCCTTCTGCTCGTTGCCTGGTGCCGAGACGCCTGTTGCCGAGACTTGTTTGCGCAGGTGAGTCTGTGGCAGGTTCGCCGCATGCTGTGCTTTCGGTTTAGTGGCTTCGCGTTGCTGGTGCTCGCCGGCTGTGCGAGCGGGCCGGCTCCCCACCGCGCCGCGATCGACCTGACCGCCTCGGGCTGGATCGTCCGCGAGGGCCAGGCCGTCTGGAAACCAACGCCCAAAGCCACGGACGCCTCGGGCGCCCCGGCCGCCCAGGGAATCGCCGGTGAGCTGACCGTGGCAGCCCACCCGTCGGGGCAGACCTGGGTTCAATTCTCCAAGACGCCCCTGCCCATCGTGACCGCGGAGACAGATGGCCCCTGGTGGCGAGTGACGTTCGCCGCGGAGGGCCGCACCTTTCGCGGCCGGGGCGCCCCGCCCGATCGAATCCTGTGGCTGCACCTGGCCCGCGCATTTCAATCCGGGAACCCCCAAGGGAGTTGGATCCTGACCAACACGTCCCCGGAATCCTGGCACTTTGAAAACCGGGCTAGCCACGAAAGTCTGGACGGTTTCCTGTCGCCGGCCAGTCCGTCGCCAAGCCCAACCGCCCGGTGAGCGCCAAGCCCGAAATCGAGGTTCCGAGCGACGCTCCGCCGGCGGCGCCAGCGTCGGCCCGGCCCGGAGACCCCGCCCGCGACGGCTCCACGCGACCCGGGATGCCATCCGCACCGTCGTCGCTTTACCGGGCGCAGTTGTGGCAGTGGGGCGTTCGCATTGCGCGGCGGGTGCCGCACGGCCTGCTCGGACGCGTGGCCGGCCACGCCGCCAAGGTCTATTGGCTCGCCTCCCGCTCCCGTCGTGAGGTGGTCCAGGAAAATCTTCTGCCCGCCCTGCATGGCGATCGCGAGGCGGCCCGGATTACCGCGAGGGAGTTGTTCACCCAATTTGGGATCAAGCTCGCCGATCTCTGGCGCTACGAAAGCGGCCTGTCCATCTACAACCTGTTTCACGATCTCACCGGCTGGGAGCACCTCGAGGCCGCGCTCGCGAAACAGCGCGGCGTGCTCCTGCTGACCGTCCACCTCGGCAATTGGGAGTTCGGCGCCCCGCTGCTCACGCAACGCGGCATTCGCCTCCAGGTCATCACGCAGGCGGAACCGCAGGCGCAACTGACCACCCTCCGTCAGGCGGCGCGGGCCCGCTGGGGAATCGAAACACTCGCGCTCGGCGAAAATCCGTTCGCCGCCGTGGAGATCATCCGCCGCCTCGAAGCCAACAACGCCGTGGCCCTGCTCATGGATCGGCCACCCGCCGCCACCGCCGCGCCGGTCAGTCTTTTTGGAAAACCGTTCGCCGCGTCGATCTCCGCGGCCGAATTGGCGCGCGCTTCGGGCTGTGCGCTCCTCCCGGTTTACCTGCCCCGCACGTCGCGCGGTTACACGGCTCATGTCCTTCCGGAAATTCCCTACGACCGCGCCGCGCTGCGCGACCGCAACGCCCGCCTGCTCCTCACCCAGCGCATCCTGAATTCGTTCGAGCCCGCCATCCGGCTATTCCTCAATCAATGGTACCACTTTGTGCCCATCTGGCCGCCCGCGCCATGAACCAGCTCCCGGCACCCACCACCCGCTCCCCCCATCTCCCGTGACTATGCGTTCGTCTCCTCGCGTTCTGTGTCTCCTGCTCGCCCTGCTCGCCCCCCTGCAGTCGCGCGCGGCCGAGTCCATCGTCCCCCGCTGGCTGGCCGCGCAAACCAATCTCCAGACGTGGACCGCCACCGTCCGCCAGATTCGCTCCTTCAAAACCATGGCGCAGCCACTGACGGAAACCGGCCGCGTCTGGTTCGCCGCCCCGAACCGGTTCCGGTGGGAGATTGGCTCGCCGACCAAGACCATCGCGGTGCGCGAGCCCGAGCAGATGCTGGTCATCTATCCGCGCCTCAAGCGTGCGGAGCGCTTCCCGTTGAGCGGCACCCAGGCCGGCCCCTGGAAAGACACCCTGGCCTTGCTCGAGGCCGGCTTTCCGCGAAGCCCCGAGGAACTGGCTGAACGGTTCAAGATCGTTTCCGAAGTGCACACCAACGACCTTGGGGAGATCGCCCTCCAACCCCGCGCCGCATCCGCCCGCCGCATGATGCCGCTGATCAAGGTGGCCTTCAGCGAGACAGACTATCAACTGCGCGCCACCGAACTGCGGTTTGCCGACGGATCCGTCATGCGCAACGAATTTTCCGAGGGCCAGGCCAATCCCGCGCTCGATCCCAAAATTTTTCAGCCCGCAATTGAACCCGGCATCACGATCGTCGATCCGCTCGCCGGCTCCACGCCCGGCAAACCCAAACCTTGACCGATGCAGCCGGTTCCTGAACTCGCCGTCGCCCTCCGCCAACTTCCGCACGGTCCGGAATTTCGATTCGTGGATCGGCTGACGGCGCTCGACCCCGGAAGCCACGGCACCGGCGAATACACGGTTCGCGGCGATGAACCCTTCCTCCGCGGCCATTTCCCCGGTCACCCTCTCATGCCTGGCGTCTTGCTCATCGAAGCCGTCGCTCAGCTTGCCGGAACCGTCGCCCAAAGTGATCCCGCCATCCCCCCCCTCGCCGGCCTCAAGCTTACTGCGCTGCGCGGGGCCAAGATTCTCGGCTCCGCCCGCCCCGGCCAAACCATCCAGCTCGAGGCCCGCGTGGCCGCGCGCCTCGGAAATTTGATTCAGGCCCAGGGATCGGCCCGCGTCGAAGGCCAGACCATTCTGCAGGTCGAAATCACGTTGAGTGGCGAGTGACGAGTGGGCCATGATGAGGGACCCCAAAGTCCAAAGTTCAAAGTTGAGCGTTCGGCGTTCGAAGTTCGGCGTTCGAAGTTCGGCGTTCGAAGTTCGGCGTTCGAAGTTCGGCGTTCGAAGTTTGAAGTTCGAAGTTTGGGTTTCCGCTTGCCTCGCCTGAGACGGTTGGTTTCTTCTATCGCTCGAACTCACGCTCTACTATGGCTAAGAAACCTCTCCGGATTGGAATCATCGGCTACGGCTTCATGGGTCGCGCCCACTCAAATGCGTATGCGAAGGTCGGGCATTTCTTCGACTCGGATCACCAAATCGTCCTCCAGGCGGCCTGCGCCCGGAACGAGGACGCCGTAAAGAACTTCGCGGCGCGCTGGGGCTACCGATCCGTCGAGACCGACTGGCGCAAGCTGATCGCCCGCGACGACATCGACATCATCGACATTTGCACGCCCAACAACACCCATGCCGAGATGGCCATCGCCGCCGCCAAGGCCGGCAAGGGGATCCTGTGCGAGAAGCCGCTCGGCTTGAATTCGCGTGAGGCCGAGAAAATGGTCGCCGCCGTGGAGAAGGCCCGCGTGCCCAACATGGTTTGGTACAATTACCGCCGCTGCCCCGCCGTCGTCCTGGCCAAAAACCTCATCGACGAAGGCAAGCTCGGCAAGGTGTTCCATTACCGGGCCAACTTCCTCCAGGATTGGACCATCAGCCCCGACCTGCCGCAGGGAGGCGCCGCGCTTTGGCGCCTCGACATCAAGGCCGCCGGCTCCGGCGTGACCGGCGACCTGCTCGCCCACTGCGTCGACACCGCCATGTGGCTCAATGGCGGCATCAAGGACGTCACCGCCATGACCGAGACCTTCATCAAGGAGCGCGTGCACCAGGAGACGGGCAAGAAACAGAAAGTCGGGATCGACGACGCCTGCTCATTCCTCTGCCACTTCAACAACGGGTCGCTCGGGCTCTTCGAATCCACGCGCTACGCCCGCGGGCACAAGGCCCTTTACACGCTGGAGATCAATGGCGAGCACATGTCGCTCAAATGGGATCTGCACGATCTCCATCGGCTCCAGCTGTTCGACCACCGCGACGAAGGCCGCGTGCGCGGCTGGCGCAGCATCCACGTGAGCGACGGCGATCAGCCCTACATGAAGAACTGGTGGGTGCCCGGCCTCCAGATCGGCTACGAACACAGCTTTGTCCATCAGGTCGCCGATTTCCTCAAAGGCCTCGACACCGGACGTCCGGCCAAGCCCGACTTCAAGGACGGCCTCGCCACCGACTACGTCGTGGACGCCGTCCTGGATTCAGGAAAGACCGGTCAGTGGAAGAAGGTCAAACAGGTGAAATAACCCACGGCCGGGCCGCGGGCTTTCGGCCCGCAGCGGCTGGGCCGGCGGCGGCGCTCAAAGGTTCGGATGAGGGCGGTCGAGTCCACCCCGGCGGATCTCGCAATGGCGGGATCCGGAACGGCCGAATGCGGCCACGCGGCTCGAACTTTACCAACGGGCCGCCGATTCCAGCCGCTGCGGGCAGAATGCCCGCGCTCCGGACATCGGACGAAGTGTCACCGACAACCGGCGGAGGCACCGACCGGCCTCCGGATCCGCATTGGATCTGAATCCCCGCCGGCCCGCTGACGTCTGCACAACCGATCGCTGGTCGGCCTCGGCGAACGCGCACATCGCGAGGCCGGCCAACACGAACACAGACTCATCTAGACCTAGTTATGGAACGTAAATCGATTCTTCTGTCATTGGGCTTCGCGCTCGCCGTGGCCGCCCCGGCTGTCGCCGGCGAACTCGAGCTGGGCGACGCAAGCAAGCTGCCCCCGGCGGCCAAAAAGGCGGGCGTCACCTACGACGCCGACATCAAGCCCCTGTTTGAAAAGTCCTGCCTCAAGTGCCACAGCGGCGAGAAGCCGAAGGGCAAATACAGCATGGAAAGCAAGGAGCGCGTGCTCAAGGGCGGCCCCGACGGCGCCCCCATCGTCGCGGGCAACAGTGCGAAGAGCCCGCTCGTCCACTTCGTGGCGGATTTGGTCGCAGACTCCGAAATGCCTCCGAAGGACAAGCGCGAAAAATATCCCGCGCTGACCAAGGACCAAATCGGCCTGGTCCGCGCCTGGATCGATCAAGGGGCGAAGTAGAAGCGGTCATCCACGCCCGCGGTCCGAGCCGGATCGCGCCAGCGATGGCTTTCGCCAACAGGGATTGGGCAACCAATCCCTGTTCGCATTTTTACCCGCGCAGGACACCACTCACCACTCACCACTCACCACTCACCACTCGTCACTCGTCACTCCCGCGCCTGCACCCGGCGCGCGAAGGTCTCGACCCGGATGACCGCGCGACGATGGGATCCCCGCGCGATGACTTCGCGGGCGTCCCGCGCTTCAATCTGAAACGAGATTTCGCGCTCGGCCACATGGATGACCCGCGCCGTGCAGGTGACGGAAGCGCCGACTGGAGTGGGGGCAACGTGTCGGAGCTCAATCTCGATCCCCACCGTCCGCTCGTTGGCGTGCAGGTGCGGCGCCACGGTCTGGCGCGCCGTGCGTTCGAGCAGCCCGATCAGATTCGGCGTGGAGAGCACGGCCGGCATGCCGCCCTCGGCAAATTCGATCGCGTGCTTCGGCTCGACGACAAACTGCAGCTCGCCGGTCAGGCCGGCCGGAGGACGCGTCCTCATTGCCCGGGATAACGGATGGGCGGCCGCAGGGTGACCCACGGCTCCTGATTGAACACATCCACCGTAAATTCGCCGGGCGCCTCGACCGGGCTGAGGATGGCTAAAAACTTCAAGGTGGCCGGGCCGGGGTTGAACGTGGCGTGCGGCGTGTTCTTCGGAATGTGCGCCATCTCGCCCGCCTGCAGCCGGCGCACTTCACGCCCGACCCATTGATCCGCCTGCCCTTCGATCACGTAAATAATCTCCTCCCGGCCCGGGTGGAGGTGAAAGTTATGCGCCTCACCGGGCGGGAAAGTGGCGCGCACCAGGAGCAATTCGCGGGCGCCGACCAGTTCCGGGTTCGACATCCATTCCACCGTGCACCAGGGAAAGGAGCCGTGTTGAACCTCGGAGGCAGTGATGTAGCGATGCATGGCTGAATGGGTGGAACTGGTCCCGAAGTTTTCTTACATGCTGCGAATCGCTTCAACCAGATTCCGCCGGGTGCGCTCGCGGTTGGGCGCGTCGTAAAATTCCACCGGGTTGAAATCATCCGTCAGCACGATGCCGCGATCGGGGTTCGCCTCCCGGATGCGCTGGTAGCAATCCTCCACCAGGTTGCGGGTGTAGGGATGAACCCGGTCCATGGGGGCCGGGTTGACGAACGCAAGATTGGTCCGGGCCGAGCTGACAAAGAACGTGTTCCCATTCCAGCTCGCGTGAATGCGCACGCTCGGGAACACGCTGGTCAGCGTCTTCTGCAGCGAGCCGCCAAAATAGCTGTGCTCGCCCTCGAGCTCGGCAAACGTGTTGATCACCAGCACGCCGTCCGGCTTGAGCGCCCGGCGCATGTCCGCAAACGCCTCGCGCGTCATCAGGTGCGATGGACACGAATCCCCCAGAAACGCATCCAGCAGGATGGCATCATAGCGCCCCGCAATCCCATGCACGAACTGGCGGCCGTCCCCGATCGTGAGGTTGACCTTGTCCTTTTCGAAGCCGAAGAACTCCTGCGCGACCGGCACCACGGCCGGATTGATCTCAATCACGTCGACCTTGACCTGGTCGCGGACGAACTCCATCGGGACGATGCCGACGCCCATGCCGATGCAAAGCACATGCTCGACCTTGGGCGCGTAGACATGGGCCAGTCCGTGCAACATGAAGGTGAACATCGACCCGCTTTTCTTCTCCTTCGTGTCGTAGGAATTTTGCGTCAGATAATCGTTCAGATACAGCCGCCGGGGGCTGTCCTTTTCGTCCACCACCAGGAGCTCGCCGAAGTCCGAGTTCGCGCGGAATCGCTCGACGAACCGTCCGCCTTCCCAGCGATCGCCGCGCACCGCCAGCCAGCCGATGCCGGCCGCAGCCAGGGCGGCCAGCACCGCCGGAACCCGATCCTCCGTCCGCCGGCCCCAGATCACGAAGTAAACCACCGCCACCACGGCCAGGACCATCGCCGTGAGATACATCGTCATCGAGTTCCGCAGAAACGGAATCAGCACATAGCCAATGAGCACGGTGCCAACAACGCTGCCCAGGGTGCTGATGGCGGACAGCCGGCCGATGTTGCTCCCCACCCGCGCCAGTGATGATGTGAGCACCCGGATGAAAAACGGCCCGACCATGGCGAGCAAACAGAGCGGAACAAAATACAGAAAGGTCGAAGCGAGCAATGATCCAACCGGCAGGCTGAACTTCAGACAGGCAAACGCCACTGGCTCCCGCACCGCCGTGCTCAGGCAGAGGTAGACCGACGCCAGCAAAAGCGCCGCATAGATCCGTCCCGGCCGCAGGCTGCGATCGACCAGCCAGCCGCCCGCATAATACCCCGTCGCCAGCGCCACCAACGTCACCGCGATCTGCGCCGTCCACACGAAATGGGACGTCCCGATGTACGGCGAGAGCATCTTCGCGCCCAGGATCTCCACGATCATGATCGCGCCCCCCGTGATGGCCGCCGTCCCGTAGAGAAATCGCCGCAGGCCCGGCGACAGGCCGGACTCGGTCTTGGCCGCAGACGCGGCAATGGGCTTCGGTTTCACCCGGACGTTCTACGGACTACGCCGCAGCGCGGCAATTCAAAGTTCGAACTCCAAACGTCAAAGTCCGAACGTCGACCGACCGTTCGCACTTCGCACTTCGGCGTTCGCACTTTCCCCCGCGTTTGAAGTTCGCACTTTGCCATTCGCACTTTCTCTTCCCCCCCCGCGGATATCCCGGCAAAGTTCCGCCCGCGACGCTGGCGTCCGGCCCGCCGTTGCGTTTCGATAATGAGCGATTCGGCCAACACGCCACCACGCCCGCACTGGCAGCCTCGCAGCCTGCTGGGGGTGCTGCGATTTCTCGGCCGCCATCGAAGCCGCGTCGCCGTCTGCCTCGGCCTGCTCTTCATCAACATCGCCATTGAAATGACCCTGCCGCAGGTCATCGGCAACTCGATTACGGCGCTCCGCGACAGTGTCGTGCACGCGCGCTCCTATTCCCCCTGGCCGGCCGTCGCGCTCTTCGGAACCCTGGTGGGAATCCGGGCCATCGTCGGGTTTGTCCTCGGACCCATCCGCAACCGCACGATCCAGCGCACGCTCGGCGACATCCGCTCCGCCATCTACGACGCCCTCCAGCGCCTCGCGTTCACCTACCACGACCGCGCCAACACCGGGGAACTCATCTCCCGCGCCACCACGGACGTCTGGCGGCTGCAGGATTTTCTCTTCGCCTGCCTGCTCCTGACCGTCGACATCGTCGTGTCCCTGATTGTGACGACAGCGCTGGTCTTTCACATCAGCGGCGCGCTGGGCTGGGTGGCGGTCGCGACCATGCTGCCGACTCTGGCTCTGATCAGCGTTTACGCGAGCAAACTGCAGCCCCAGTGGCGCGCGGTGCACGATCTGCAAGGCGCCATGACCACCGTCATTCAGGAAAACATCGCCGGCGTTCGCGTGGTCAAAGCCTTCGCCCGGGAACAATCCGAGATTCGCAAGTTTCGCGGGAAGAAGGAAACCTACCTCGACACGTTGATGGCCACGGTCAACTTCTGGGCCTCCCGCGTGCCGCGCGCCCAGTTTCTCTACGGCTTGAGCACGCCTCTGGTCCTGTGGCTTGGCGGGCGCGAGGTCATCGCCGGCACCATGCCCGTCGGCGACCTCGCCAAGGTCGTCCTTTACCTCATGGCCATCGGCCACCGCGTCGGCATGGTGGGCCAGTTCACCAACATCCTGCAGAACGCCAGCGCCAGCGCCGAGCGCGTGCTCGAAATCATCGACGAGCCTCAAATCATCCGCAGCGGCTCTCGTCCGCTCCCCCCCGGCCGCGGCGAGGTGGTCTTCGAACAGGTCTCCTTTGCCTACCCGGTCGGTGAAGTGCTTAAAAAAGCCCTGCGCGACTCCGAGAAGTCGGCCGCCCGGCCCCAGGTTCCGAAAGCCGACCAGCCGGCAACCGCCGAGCGCTCCACGCTGCACGAGGTGTCGTTCGCAATCCGTCCCGGACAGACCGTCGCCATCGTCGGGCCCACCGGCGCCGGCAAAACCACCCTCGTCAACCTCATCCCGCGGTTCTACGACCCCACGGCCGGGCGGGTGTTGATCGATGGCGTCGACGTGCGGGAGATGAGCCTCGCCGACCTGCGGCGCTCGGTCAGCATCATCTTCCAGGAAACCTTCCTCTTCAGCGCCTCGGCCTTCGAAAACATCGCCTACGGAAAACCGCAGGCCACCCGCGCCGAGGTCGAGGAGTGCGCCCGCGCCGCCCAGGCCCACGACTTCATCAGCACCCTCGCCAGTGGCTACGACACCGTCATCGGCGAACGCGGCATCTCCCTCAGCGGCGGCCAGCGCCAACGCATCGCCATCGCCCGCGCCTTCCTCATGGACCCGCGCATCATCATTCTCGATGACGCCACCGCCAGCGTGGATTCCAAGACGGAACACCAGATCCAGGATGCGATGCGGCGCCTCTGCGCCGGCCGAACCACCTTCGTCATCGCCCAGCGACTCTCCACCGTGCAGTCGGCGGATCAAATCTTGGTGCTCGACGCCGGCCGTCTCGTGGCCGAGGGCCGGCACGAAGAGTTGATCGCCCGAGAGGGCGTTTATCGCGACATCTTCGCCCGGCAGATCCATCACTCCTAACTCATGGCCGACGCGCACGACATCGAACTGGAAGAGGCCTTCGCCCGACGGCGTATGAGCCGGGCGATCTTCTTTCGGCTCGCCGCCTACGTGCGCCCCTACCGGCGCGTCTTTGCCTTCAACCTCGTCTTCACGCTGCTGGCGACGACCTCGCAGTTGCTCGGCCCCAAATTCATCCAGCTCGGCATCGATCGCTTCCTCACCAACTTCGCCTCCACCACCGAGGCCCAGCGCGGCATTCTCGTCATCAGCCTCATCTACCTCGCCAACCTTTTCGTCGGCTGGGGGCTGTCCGTCGCCCAGGTCAAGAGCGCGATCCGCGTCGGGCAAAACGCGATCAACGATCTGCGCCTCGCGGTCTTCGAACACATCCAAAAGCTGTCCCTGAACTACTTCGACAAGACTCAGCAGGGCCGGATCATTGCCCGCGCCGACACCGATGTGGACTCGCTCGATCGCATCATGACTTGGGGCGCCAACCAGATGCTCTCCAGCGGCCTGACTCTGGTCGGCGTCGTCATCCTGATGTTGCAATATGACTGGCGCCTCTGCCTCGCCGTCAGCGTGGTCCTGCCGCCTTTATTCGTCGCCACGCAGCTGTTCCATCGCTACGGGCTGGAAGCCTATCGCAAGCTGCGAGGTCAAACCTCCCGCCTGACCGCCGCCATGGCGGAAAACATCTCCGGCGTGCGCGTGGTCCAGGCCTTCTCCCGTGAAGCGGAAAATCTCAGCCGCTTCCAGGAGTTGCACGAGACGCATAACGAATTCGCCCTCGCGGCCGCCCGCGTGTTCCATACTTACATGCCGTTCCTCGGACTCATGTCGGGGGTCGGCACCGTCATCATCCTCGGCTACGGCGGCACCCTCGTTGCGCGAAACGAGATCTCCGTCGGGCAGCTCGCGGCGTTTATCCTCTACCTCGGCATGTTCTTTGGGCCCATCCAGACGATGGGCGACCTCTACAACGCCGTCCTCTCCACCGCCGCCAGCGCCGAACGCATTTTCGCCCTGCTCGACACCGCGCCTCAGGTCCGCAACAAGCCCAACGCCACGCCGCTCCCGCCGATCCGTGGCCACGTCGTCTTTGACCATGTCTGGTTCCGCTACGACACCACCCCGGCCGAGACCTGGATCCTCAAGGACGTCCACTTCGAAGCGAAGCCCGGCGAGACGGTCGCGCTCGTCGGGCACACCGGCTCCGGCAAGACCAGCATCATCAGCCTCATCGCCCGCTTCTACGAACCTCAACAGGGCCGTATCACGATCGACGGCCACGATCTCCAGGCCGGCACCATCGAGTCGTTGCACGAGCAGATCGGCATCGTGACGCAGGAAAACTTCTTGTTCACCGGCACCGTCATGGAAAATCTGAAGTTTGGCCGGCCTGACGCCACCGACGAGGAGGTCACCGCCGCCGCGCGCCGGCTCGGGACGCACGACATCATCGAACGCTTTGCCGGGGGCTATCAGACCAAGGTGGGCGAACGCGGCGGCAACTTCAGCGCCGGCGAACGACAGCTGCTCAGCTTCACTCGCGCGATGGTCGCCCAGCCGCACATTCTCATCCTCGACGAAGCCACCAGCGCCGTCGACGCCCGCACCGAAGGCCTGATCCAACACGCGCTCGAGGAGCTGTTCGCCAGGCGCACGAGCTTCGTCGTCGCGCACCGGCTGTCGACCGTCCGCCACGCCCACCGCATCCTCGTGCTCAGCCACGGCGAGATCGTCGAGAGCGGCACGCACGACGAGCTCGTGGCTCGCGGCGGAGCGTATGCCGCACTGCACGCGGAGTTTGTGCGCGGAGGAGAGGCAGGGACGGGTGATGAGGGATGAGCGATGAGTCAGCCAGGCTGTCCGCAGCGCGCTGCCGGTGCGGACCGCCGGCCGTAGCTCCGTGCGCAGCCTTCTCCGCCGCCCTGCGGGGGAGAAGGTGTCCCGCCAAACAGGCGGGACGGATGAGGTGGAGAAGTCAAAGGTTCATGGCCCCAACTCACCTCCACCTTGGGGGTCTCGCCTTCCCACGAACCGCAAGGTAGGGCGCGCTCTCCGCAGCGCGCCGCCAGTGCGGACAGCCGCACGGACAGCCGGCCGGCGCTCTGCGGAGCGCCAGCCCTACCTATCGTCCGCGGTTCATGGGCCAGTGGGCACGAGTTCCGAACTCGCGGCAAGAGGGCTCGGGGTCAGATCTTACAATTAAACAATTCGAACACCTGAGCGTTTTCGCATACCGGCTCGCGTCGGTGGCGTGCCGCCCAATCACCGTTTGCGCTCGCCCTCCGTTAATCGCGCTGGCGGCTGGCAGGTATGAGAAGTTGCTCGAAGCCTGAGCGAGCCGTTCAATCGTTGCCTCAAGAATAATCCGGGAGATCCGCCACGGTCTGGAACTATCGCGGGATCGACCCAGACCCCGTGGAGCCGGGTGCGCGGGCATACGCGCCGCAATTTGGGCCCAAACTCCTCTGGCAGACAGCGGCATCGCGCCGTGGCACTGTCCGCGAAGTTGCCAGAATGGTGCCTGCCTGAATGCGGCCTCGACAGCGGAAATGGCCGGGGACAGAGTCGCCCATCGTCGTCCGCGCCATGGCGAATACTAACGATTCCGATCCGCACGACCCGGGAAATGCCATTCCTCGTAAGCACGAGACCGATCCCGCGTTCATCGCTGAATTTACCCAGGTCATTGCGGCCTACGGTAAGGCGGCGTCAACGGGCCAGGCTGAACAGGCTGAGGCGGCCGCGCTACACATGCTTAATCTGGCCAGCGAAGAAGCGCAGCGCAATCCCTCCCCGGAATTGCTGCTGACCGAACAAGCACGCGCGTTCGAGGCGCGGGGCGACTGGGCGGATGCGGAAGCCACCCATCGCCAACTGCTGGCGATGGTGGAGCTCTCAGACTCAGCGCCCCACTCGAAATACGGTCAAATCTGCAAAACCCACAGTAACCTCGGCAGCCTCCTTCTCCTCCGGGGCGAATACAGCAAAGCCCGAGAGTCCGCCGCGGCAGCGATAGCCGCCGCCCGCCGCACTGACCTGTGGCCTCTCCTGCTCCGAGCTCTGGAGCTCGACATTTCCTGCGCCTTGCGGGTTCAGGATGTGCCCGGCGCCCTGGCGGCGGCCGCCGAAGCCGTGCGCATCGCCGAGCCGGGCGCCCTCTACGACGCATTGCGCGCCAGGGCCTGGATCTCTCGGGCGCGCTGTCTGGTGGCGGCCGGAGATTTTGACGGGGCCGAGCAGGACTTGGTCGCGAGTCAGCGGCTGGTTTTCGCTAAGCCCATTTTCGAATTGGCGGCAGGGCTCCATGGCCAGGCAGCCTCCTGGTGGGAGGTGCGGGCCAGCCTGTGCGAGCGACGGGGCGGCTGGCTGGACGCCGTGGACGCCTGGACCCGGGCCGTTGAACGGCGCCGACATGTGGCCACCTTGCCCCACGTGGCGGGCCCGCACACCTTGGCGGCCCTGGCCAGAACGCTCCTTCGACTAGGCATGGCCCTCCGTGAAACCGGCGAGCGGGGAGCAGCGGAACCCATCACGGCCGAGGGCACGAACATCTGGCGCGAACTGGGCCTTCCCGCGCAGGCCGCTTTTTAGTCATCAGCCCGCTCCGGTCAGCCATCGTTCGTCAACCCCCTCGTTCCTGGAGGACATTTGTCTATCGGGAACCAACCGCTGCCGCAATGGACCGAGTGACCACCCGCCGGCCCGCTCAATTCGCAATGGTCTGGCCATCGGGCCAAGACTGGCCGCAAGCCGACTGCCGTGTCAATTGTTGAATTGTAAGATCTGACCCCAAAAACACCGTTTCCGACATTTTTCGGGCAGCTCATCAGCTTTCAAATGGAAACACATCGAATATGCTGAAGCAACTCGCTCGCGAGCATCACCAGGATGAGTCGCTAAACACTCCAAAACCAGCGTGAGCTTTTCGATGGCATGACTGTAATCACTTTTGGGTGCGATGCTCATACGCAACTAACGCTCCCCGCTCAGGCACGCCGGGCCAACGGCGCCCGAATAAAATCGAGAGCGAAACCGGCGTTGCCCTGCAGCGGGCTGGTTGGGCAATCGGTAACTCATGCGCTCTTCTTTCTTGCTCGGATCACGATCCAAACGAGTGACCCAATGATGCAAGCACCGGCAAAAGCGTAAAAACAACGTGCCCCAAGAGCTGCAAACTCTGCAGTTGAGACTTGCTTGCCACCACTGAGCATCGTCTCGCCTTTCAGGAACGGCAATGCGCGATATTTAAACAGCGTCCCCATTACGAGCCCGGCAACTCCTCCAAGCAGCATCGATATCGGTGTGGTCCTCATGCCCAACGGAAAGCTGAGCGATGCCGACGTAGCGAAGCGCAGTCGGCATTCGTCTCCAGCGTCTTGTTGGCTGAATTCATGGAGCTCACGGCTTCACCACTCTGTAACCTTCAGAATCAAGAGGCAATCGATGTATGGCCTCCAACGATAGCCTTCGTGCCACCTTGCCGTCTCGCAGGACGTGAATCGCGCGTACCCGCTCAGGACTGCCGTCGGCAATCTTGACCAATCCAAGCACATAGGCCGAACAACCGCGGGGCAGCGCAGGGATGTCAACAATAACGCGTCCATCAGTCGGAACAGACACCTCGGAGGTATCATGGATCTGAACCGCGTAATGCCCGCCTCGGGTATTCACGATTTGCAGTTTCTCCGCCCCCGGGGAGTTGTAAGGGTGCAATGCGTAGACGCAACCTGACAACGGGAGCGCAAGCGCGAGAGCCATCAACATGCGCGCAACTTTCAACATTTCAGCCAACGATCCCGGCTCACCGACCCGGCGCCTTTGGTGATTGTGCGCAACCTGCAGGGCCATCGCCGGGTTCGGTGCAGCCGGCTGGTTCGCCACGGAATGGCATGCGGCGCTGAGTTAACTCGCTGACCAGAATAAAAATCCCGAAAAGGAAAAGAACCACGCCGACCAAAGCTGCCCAGATAAGCCCATGTATTGCGTGCGGAATGCCCAGGATCAATGCCGCGATGAAAGGCAAAAATGAGGCGGCCTGGACGCTCAACAAAAGGATGAAGAGACGTCGCCGGCTCCCTCGTCGTTCTTTGGATTGCCGACTGAATAGTAGAAGGATGCTTAGCGGCACCAGTGGCCCTGTGTATAGCAACAGCGGCAAAATCACCTCCAAGAAGATGGTTTTCGAATTCATGGTGGTTGATGGCCGAACGACGACGCTCACCGACCCGGCGCCCGGGGCATGCGAAGTGAAACCCAAGCGCGATCGCCGGGTTCGCGTGCAGCGGATGGTTGAACAAAGCCGCTGCGCGGCGAAGAGGAAGTGGGGCGGAGGGCTTCGAATGGCCGGGCAGCGGCATGGGAGGAAGGTATAGACTGGGCGGTGCATGAAAAGCACCAATCCATACTCCCTACATCCCAAACACCTC
>JBGATF010000017.1:0-234393 GCA_044229355.1 Limisphaerales bacterium | reverse complement strand
CGCAACTGCCGCTTTGGTTTGGCCATGCGCGGAATTGAAACACGTTTTCTGCAGCCGCAAAACTCATAAAACGCCTGTCAATACGGCCTCAAATTGCGATCACCCCTCAAAATTCACCCACTTCTTTTGGAGAAGACCCTGTTTTCTTTTTCACCTGCTCCTTGTGGAGCAGACTAAACAGCCACCTCAACGTTTTTTTGTGCTCCAATGGGACGCTACTGAAATTGGTATTCTGATTCCAGAACTCCTGACATAGGAAATTGGATTTTGCGGATTTCCTGAGGAATTTCGCAGTATGGCCCCCGGAGGGTGCGGACCCAAACCTGTCTGCCTTTCAAATGCAACTTTTGCCGACCCTCGATTTTCCTGAGGATTTCGCATGGTTCCACTTTTGGCGCGCGCGCCCGAGTGCGGACCCAAACGTGTCCGCTTTCGTCAACGAGTGCGCTACAACGCGGCCCTATGGCCACCGCGCCCGTTGCCGACTTCTTTCCCGCCAGGCACAACGACGAGGGTCTTCTCGTGCTCAACGAGCGGTGCATCGTTCGCACCGAGAGGCACATCGCGTGGTCATCGTCGGTGGAGTGGTGCTCGCGCAGTACGCGCTGAGCGCTGCGATGGCGCAGGCTTACGCGATGGTCAGCCTGGTCGAACAAGGATGGGCAGATCAAAACGACGTGGCGCAAGTGTTTGACTGTTCGGTGCGCACGCTCCGACGCTATCTACGTCGTTTCGAAGCAGGCGGATTGGCTGCCTTGGGTCATCGCGGCGGCTACCCACGCGGACGCTTCCGCGTGGCGGCGCAGCGACGGCGCCTGATCGAAGAGTTTCGATCTCAAGGCCACTCGCAACGCGAGATCGCACGGCGCGTGGGGGTCAGCGAGAAGGCGGTCCGCAATCTTCTGCGTCGTCTGGGTTGGAAGCCTACCGCAGCGGCGCAAGTGGAAATGGCTCTGGAGGCGAGGGCGCCTAACACCACAACCGAGGTGGTTGTGGCAGCCGAAACGCAACGGACGGAAAGAGCCCAGGGTGCGGACCCAAACCTGTCCGCTTTTTCTGCGGGCGCGCCGGTGCCGCGAAGTGCGGACATCAATCCCGCCGACCGGCGAAACGATCGATTGCTGGCTTCTCTCGGTCTGTTGGACGATGCGGCGCCGCTGTTCAATTCCGGCGCCAACGTGCCGCGGGCTGGTGTTTTATTGGCTCTGCCTGGGTGGACGGGCCGCACAGTTCGGGCGCGCTTTGGCCCAACGGAGAGTAACGTCGCGCGCCAGCGCCGTCGGCTTCCTCTACGTCGACGGCCATGTCCGTGTTTACCACGGCCAGCATCGATTGCCCAAAGCCCATGTCGCCCAGATGCGCTTGTCGATGCCGGCGACTTCCGACTATTGGGTCAACGACCAGGCTGGTGATCCCTTGTTCGTCGTCACCGCCGACGCCAACGCTGGCTTGGTGAAGATGCTCCCGGGCATTTTGGAACAGACCCGACTTCTGGTCGGAGACCGGCGGGTGACGGTGGTCTTCGATCGCGGCGGGTACAGTCCCAAGTTCTTTCTGCAAATAATCCGCTCCGGCTTTGACCTGATCACCTATCGCAAGGGGCGCTATCCGGCGATTCCGCGCAAAGCGTTTGGCTTGCATCGAACGCGCCAGGCTGGTCGCTGGATATCCTATGTGCTGGCGGATAAATCAGTCCGCTTGCTCAAGGGCACGTTGCGTCTGCGCCAAGTCACTCGCCGAATGGACAATGGGCATCAGACGCCAATCCTGCCTTCGCGGACTGATCTTCCCGCAGCTAAGGTGGCGTACCGAATGTTTGAGCGGTGGCGGCAGGAGAATTTTTTCAAGTATCTCTCCGAAGAATACGCCTTGGACGCCTTGGCCGATCATGCCGTGGTCCCGGATGATCCCACCCGGGAGGTGCCCAATCCCGCGTGGGCTGCAGCCGACGCCAAGCTCCGACAAGCCCAGGCCCAGTTTGATCGTTCGCAAGCGGAGTACGGGTTGGAAGCGTTGACCAACTCCGAACGTCAACGTCCGATCATGCGCGGCTTCAAGACGGCCCAAGGGAAGTTGGCCCAGCAGATCTGGGCCTCGGCCGAGAAAATCGATCTACTCAAAGCCCGCCGGGATAAACTCCCGAGCCGTGTCCCGGTCCAAGAGGTCCGGAAGCGCCCGTCGTAAACTGGCACCCGAGCGCCAGCACCTGACGAACCTCATCAAAATGTTGGCTTATCTAGCCGAGAGTGATTTATTCCGGCGCGTCGCCGCGCACTACCATCGCGCCGAGGACGAAGGCCGCACGCTCATCCAAACTGCGCTCGCCAGTGCCGCCCATCTGGACGTTACCGACACCGAGTTAAGAATCACCCTGGCGCCGTTGAGTTCACCGCATCGTACCCGCGCTATCGTCGCGTTGTGCGACGAACTTGACCAGACCACCACCGCCTTTCCCGGATCCAATCTGCGCCTGCGCTACGCTATCCGCCCGGTCTGATCAGGAAATAGCGGACATTTTCGCATCCCCCTATGTCAGGAGTTCTGGATTCCTGGCGATCCAGCAATCGCCGGGCCGTGGATTGACGGTTGTCTGCAGTTGCTCCCCAAAGCCGACTCGGACGACCTGCCGCAAGATCCATCGTCCTTGAGGGAAATTCACAAGAACTTGCTTAACGCCGCCCCGGACATTGGAGTCATTAGAGGGATTTGTATACGTGATGGTCAGCAGGTCCATGCTGGGATTCGATTGGTGCAGAATCGGTATGTACTGACCAGCTCCGCGCAGCGCACGTTTGTCACGCAGGCGTAGTGGAGCCGACAGTCGGTAAGTCCTAGCAGAAATTAACGCCTTGGAGGCGGGTGGGGACATGTCGATTGCAGCTTGGAGTGCGTTCGTGTCGTCATGAGTGTGGTCTCCTCGCGCTCTCCACCACTGAGGCAGGATGGTGCCTTGATAGACTCGCTTCCACTATCCTCCACGTGGGTTCGCCGACGGGACGCGCACCGTTCCACCGTCGTCCGCAATCACGGTGCAACCGGAGCCATACAATTGAGCGCGTAAAGGCACGCTGGCGCCAGATGGTGATCCTCGAGCAGAACGAATGTTTCGGTCGCCGATACGTTGCCAACCACAGCAGTGACGAAGCGGTCGGTGTGGCCGGACGGAGCAAAGATCGGGACGGAAGGCCGCCCTGACCGCCGATGGCCCATTCCCGTCGCGGCGCGTGCGGTGGAGTGGCCTAGTACTGCTGTACAGCTGCGGATTGTTTCGTGGAGAAGTTGTCGAGTTGAGGCGTGGAGGAACGGGGGGAATGATCGGGCTTTGGCGTGGGGATGAAGGCGAGGTGGTCCGTGGTGAAGGTGGCGGAGAGTTCCGAGCTGTAAGTGGCGGGTTCGAGGCGAGAGACGATGACGTACTGCCGCGTGGGGGCCGTTGCGCCTTGGCGGCGGGTCAAGTCAGCGGCTGTTCTCGGCGCGGAAGCGAGCGAGCATCTGCAGGCCACGTAGACGCGCGGCTTCATCTTCCTCGAAGCGATCGGGCTGAAGGAGGTTGGAGAGTTTCAAGGCGCCGACGTTTCTGCGGCCGTGACGGATTTCGCGCTGGAGGTAGCGGATGACGCTTTGGACGTCGGCTTCGGTGAAGCCGGCCCGGAAGAGCTCGAACCACATTCGCTCCCGATCAAAACGCAGGCTCACGCGCTGGCCGGTCAGCCGGCAATACAACGCGTGAGCCTGTTGGATGCGGTCGATCATGAGGCGTGCCGTGCCAACCCCGGCAGGCCCGGGACTTGTTCCATCGCCTGCTGAACGGTCTGGGCGGTGATGTCTTTGCGATCGGCGCGGGCGGCTTCGAGCCAGGCCGCGCGGGCCAACAGACAGACGCTGCGGGGCACGCCGGCGGTGGCGCGCACGAGCAGATCGATCGCCGCCGCGTCGAAGACGCGGGAACGGTTGATGCCGACGGCTTCCAACGCGGTTTTGAGGTAGGTCTGGATTTCCTCCAGGGTCCACGGACTGAGCAGATGATGGGCGCCGAGCCGGGAACACAGAGCCCGATGGTTGCGCAGCTGGAGTTGGCCCAGCAGGTATTCGTCGCCAATGAGAACCAGAGCGAAGGTCGGCTGGCTGGGCAGGTTCAGGCCCAGGAGCAACCTCAGTTCCTCCAAGGTGCTGTGGGTGCAGTTCTGGGCGTCATCCAGGACGATGACCAGCGTCTGGCGTTCGTGTTCGGAGAGATAGGCGGAGAGTTCGTCCAGATTGCGCTCGCGCCGGAAGCTGGCGCGTTTGCCCAGACTGCGCGAGAGCGTGGCCAAGAGGCCGCTGCTGCTCAAGGTGGCTTGAGTGAGGTTGACGGGCGTGTAAAGACGCGTTTCCAACTGCCGCACCCAACGACCGACCAGGGTGGATTTGCCGACGCCGTTGCCGCCGCTTAAGAGCATGACGCCACGCAAGGCGACGGTTTGATTAAGCAAAGAGAGGGCGCGTTGCTGGGACGGGATTTCGACCCATTGCAGATCCGAGAGCGGACCAAAAGGCACGGCGGTGGCGCCCCAGGCGCGGGCCAAAGCTTCCAGTTCGTTCATGGCTGGCCCTCCGTCGCGCCCAAGCGGCTGTTGAGATGTCGGTCGACTTTGCGGGCCTGGCCGAAGTGCTGGCCTTTGTAACGAACGAACACGGGGTCCTTGAGCCAGGGATCCAGTTCGAGCTCCACCCGCAACCCACGCAGGACCAGGTTGACCTCGAAGAGATCGTTGTCGATGCGCACGGTGCCGTCTTTGCGCACCACCCGTTCCAAGCGGGTGTAAAAGAGGCGGTCCAAATCCAGTTGGGGATCGAGCGTGCGCAGCAACGACACGGAGCGAGCGAAGCGTTCCTGCGGGCTCTCGCCGATGCCCTGGTGCACGCGCGGGTGATAGATCTCCTGCAACCAGCTGGCCAGTTTGCCGTTGAGTTCGTCCAATGAGCCAACGCCCTGACCCGGCAGCCGTAAGGCGGCTTCAAAATCCTGCTGGAGCGTGCGGAACATCCGCTCCACTTTCCCGCGACTCCACGGCTTGCCCGGCTTGGAGTGGATGAGCCGGATGCCCAGGTTGGCACACACGATCCGCAGGTGATCGTTGATGAACGGGCCGCCGTTGTCGGCGTTTTGTGCCCTCCCGCGTTATGTGGCCGACATGAGAATCCTTCCGCGACTACCGGACAAGACGTCCAAAGTCGGCCACATAATTTTCAGAGGGTTTTGAGCCATTTCAGCAAGTCTGCATCGTCCCGCCAGACTGAACGCGCGTGGGAGTTTCCCGAAGAGTTCGTAACCGGGGGCTGGCAAGCCTCCAGCGCCTTTTGTTTCAGGCGCAGGTTGATCTCTGCGTAACGGTTCGTGGTTTCCAGACAGACGTGTCCCAGCCAAGCGCGGATCACGTTGACCTCCACCCCGGACTCCAAAAGATGGGTTGCGGCTGTGTGCCTGAACACATGGGGCGAGATATACGCCTCGGGTATACCGGCCCGTGTTTTGCAGAGCTCACGAGTATGCCGTCGCACGAGCTTGTAGATACCGTAGCGCGTCAAAGGGGAGCCGGATCGCGCGGTAAAGACGGCGCTTTCCGGCGCGCCACTTTTACGAGCCGCCAGCAGATTTTTCAGCGCTTGGGCCGTTTCTTTCCAGAGTGGACAAGTCCTCCACTTATCACCCTTGCCATGCAGGTGCACGAGGGGCGTGGACTCGAGCTCCAGGTTTTTCACGCATAGGTCGGCTACCTCCTGAACGCGGGCACCGGTGTTATATAGAAACAGAAACAATGTGCGATCCCGCGCCGCCGCCCAACCGGAGGACGGGAGAGAGTCGAACAAGGTCTGAACCTCATCCCGATCGAGGAAGCGAGTTTCGGGCGGTGGAACCCGCTTCGTGGGAATGGCAGCGATGCGCTCCGCTTCCTTTAGCCCTTCAGGCATGCGGTAGACGACATATTCGAAGAACATTCGCAAAGCGGCCAGCCGCTGATTACGGGTTCGGATGTGATTATGTCGTTCAGTCTCCAACTCGTTGAGAAAGACGACAACTCGCTCGCAGGTCAAATCCGTGATCGTGAGCGCACTGAGCTTGTGCCCGCTTTGCTTGGACACAGATTGCAGGAATAGGGACAGGCCATCCCGGTAACTCCGCACCGAGGTCAGGCGCAACCCTTTCTGGCATTTGAGGTAGTCCTCGAAAAAACTGTGCAGCAGTTCCCCCAGCGTTGGCGTTGGCGCACTCATGACAGAACCCCCTTTAGTAGCGGCGCGGCAAAGCGCTCGAACCGTTGGTTGGCTTGCTTGAGCAGATCCGCGGTGATCGTCAAATACACCGCCGTCGACGATGGTTGAACATGGCCCATGAATGTCGATAAATGGAGCAGTCGGTCCTGGGGTTCGACTCCCTCGCGATACCAGCGCAGCAGCGTGCCGACGGCAAAGGAATGGCGCAGGCAATGGAGTCGAGGCATAGCCACTCCGGGCGGCACGGTCAGCCCCATTTTCAGCCACACTTCCCGGAAGGTCTCGCTAACGGTGTGCGGGCTGATCGGGCGGGTCTTGTCCGGACCCCAGCAAAACAGCGGTTGCTCAGGCACCAAATGTCCCATCTGAGCTTCTCGTTGTTGCACGTAGTCTTTAAGCCTTGCCGCAAGCTTGGGTCCGAATGGGATCAAGCGGCTCTTGGCAAACTTGGTATTGTGGATGGTCAGGATACAATGGCTCCAATCGATGTCCCGCACGCGGAGTCTGGCGGCTTCGCTCACCCGCAATCCCAGTCCGTAGCACAATGCGAAGATAGTCGAGTAGACCAAGCCGCGTTGGTGAGCCTGAGGATTATCAGGCAGCTGGGCGGCGACGGCAAGCAGGCGTCGGACCTGGTCCGGCTCGAACAAGAATGGCGGGCGCAGGCCCGTGAGTCGCCGAGGCTGGACGTGCAGCGGCGATTGGTCGAGCCGCTCTTGAGCCACCAGCCAGACAAACCATCGCCGAAGCACCCCCAGCAGGTGGTTGTAACTCTTAGCCACCTTGCGAGGCCGCGAACTGAGGAAGTTCTCAATCAACAGCGGGGTGATAGCGCTGAGCGCCTGGACCTTTTGCTCGACCAAGTAACGATCGAACAGGCCCAAGGCCCATTCCTCCGTATCGAATCGCTTGCCCAAGGCGCGGTGGTAGTTCAAAAACTCCTGCATGGCCCCTGCCACCGTACTCTGCATTGCTTTCATATTACCTCCTCTCCCGGGCCCAAAGCCACTTCGCGGAGCGCTTCAACGTCAACCTTTGTGTAGATCTTGGTCGAATCCGGCGAGGAATGTCCGACGTAATCTCCAATGGCTTTCAGTGAGAAGTGAGCCTCGACCAAACGTTGAACGCAAGTGTGGCGCAGGGTGTGAGAACCAGGGCGAGGCACGTTGACGCCTGCTCGTCGAAGATAGTGCGCCGCTCGGGCGGAAACCATCGGGGCCGTCAGTGGGCCGGGGGGAGCGCAAGCTCGAAAGAATACATGGCGCTCCGCGGTTTTTGGTCGGCCATTCTTCAGATAATCCAGAATGGCTTCGCCCACGATCGGCGATAATGGATAAGCCGTGGAGTGGCCGGCCTTGCGTTCTGGTACGCGCAGCCTTTCCCGCTCCCAATCAATATCCTCCAGCGTCAATGCCGCAATCTCGCGACTGCGCAGGCCATACGTCACCAACAACAATAAAATGGCGTAATCTCGTTTCCCCAACTTCGCGCGTCGATCCACTCCTTCGAGGACGCGTTGAACATCACTCCAGGAGATGGAACGTGGGATCCCTGCCAAGCGATAACACCTGGGGGCTTGCACGCTTGCGCTCAAATCGCGGGCGATCAATCGCTCCCGATGCGCGTAACGCAGGAACACCCGCAGTGAGGAACACAAGGCCCTGACCGCGTGCTTACTCCATTCCTGACCCCGAGCGGTCACGAACGCGCTCAGGACTGCCGGCGAGAGTTCGGTCAGTTTAGCAACACCGACGCTCTTCAAGTACGTTTCGAGACTTCGCAGGATGTACTGATAATTATGGAAAGTGGTGGGCTTGAGTCCTCGCTCTTGCTGTAGATACTCAGGAAGACCAGCAGCCTCGCTGAAGAACGGAAACGGCAGGTGAGCTGGCCTATCGCAGGCAAAATCGGGCAGCATCAGATGCAGCATCTGCTGGATCGGGCCGGCCACGCTTCGAGCCTTCAGTTGCCGCGCTGCATCATCACGGCAGGTGCCTCCTCGATCATGCATCCACTGCTCAACGAAGGGTTGAACGTGGTCGGGAAGATCCTTCCATGTTCTGGCCCCACGGTCTTGCGTATAGCTCGCAAAGCGCTTCAGCATCGGTACCCGACGGAATACATTCCGTGGCGAGTATCCTCGCTCATGTAGCCAGGTAACGTAGCGTTCGATTGGTTCGCCGAGCCAGCAGGCTCGGATACGATCACAGGTCTCTGGTTTGAGGAAATATTGTTCGAGCATAATAATGGCCTTTCTCGAACCCAGGGAGGCACAACCAGCGCCAATCGTGGCAAGGAAATTATGTGCCTCCGGGAACCCGGCGATGCTCGCGCTTCAGCACTTTGGAGAGCTACGGCCACATAACGCGAGAGGGCACAAAATGCCGATTATGTTCCGCGGAACATAATCGGCGTACAGTTTTCTGGGCAGTCCGCGCCGCCGGACGGCCTCCTTGAGACAAGCCAGGAGCGCCCGGGTGTCGGCGGCTCGGGCGTAGGCGGCGTACGGAATGAGCCGGGAATGATCATCAATGATGAGGCACAGGTGCGTGGCGATGGTCTTGGGGGCCAGCGCCAGGAAAGGCCCGGGGGAGAAGTCGACGATCCACAGGTCGTTGACGCCGGGGGCTTCGAACGTCTTGGTCGGGCCGGGAATGTTCTGGCGCAAGAGATACCGGCGGCCGTGGGCATCGAGCTCGTTCTGTTCGAGCCAGCGATAGACTGCGGAGATCGCCGGCAGCGTGGCGTCGGATTGTTTCCACTGTCGGTAGAGGAGTTTGACCGGCACGCCGGGGAACGAACGGACGCGTTCCAAGATCCATTGCTGCTGAGTGGGTGAGAGCCGGCGGGGTTTGCCCCGGTCAGACCGTGGCCTGGGCTTCAACGCATCGAAGCCGCCCTTCTTGAAGGCGTAATACCAGTCTTCGAGCGTGCGTTTGGCAACGAAGGTCGGGGGCGTATCGGCCTCTCCGGGCAAGGGATGAGCCGCGGCCACCTGTTCCAGCGCGGCCGACAGCGGCCAATGCTGGTGGACCAAGTCGATAATGTGTTGAACCAGGCTCAGACGCCGCAGCGCCTGGGCCTCCGGAACCGAGGAAGGAGGGTTTTGCATAGCGCGCCCAGTCTTCCTGCCCCGCCCGCCGGCCAACCAATACTACGTTGTGTGGGATCGGCGGCTCGCCGGAGCAAGGGGTGCGGCTACGGAGGCGGTCGCAGGCAGCGGTAGTTGCCCAGGAGCGAAATCCGGTGGTGTTCCGAGAGAAAACGGAGCATCCTCGGCACCGAGTCCATGGCCAGACGCAAGCTCCTCCACAGGGGGGCCACCTCGGAAACGGAGCTTTCAATCAGTTGTCCGAAGGCCTCTTGAAGGACAGTCACTCGCGCGGACCAGGCACTCCACGCTCGCCGGAGGCAACCCGCCTCCACGACGCGGGGCGGTGGGTCCAGACCTTGCGTCTGGATCCCCGCCCGTTGGTCGAAGTCCCGCTGCAATCGTTCCGCCCGAATCGCCCGATACGGCAGCCGATGCGGCTCCAGCACCGAAATCGTCAGCCCGCAGGGCCGACACAGAAAGCGAAACACCCGTTCCAGTGCGGAGCCTTCCGGTTCCTCGAAGCGCTCATAGTGCCCGTGACGATGGACCGTCCCCGGACAACCGCGCGGACAGACGGGCCGAGATCCCGTGAGTTGATCTTTGCGAACTTGAATGCGGAACAGAAACCAGATCCGTCACGGCCGATCAAGCCGCTCTCTTGTCGGATCCACGAACCTTCCTCCCTCCTCCAATCCGCCAACGATCCAGCCTCACGTCTTCACAGCACTTCGCAGCGGTACACTATTTCTTATATTGCCAGAATCTGTCTTTCCCTTCGGCTATCCATTCGATTGATTGTTCAATTCGCTTCTGCAGGGTGTCAGCGGCTTTAGCGTCGGCAATCCATTGGATGTATTGCTTGCGGAACGACGGGCTCTTGGACTCGAAGACGGCGTTCGCCTTTACGTTTTGCTTGAGCGCCTCCGCAAACGCGGCGGGCATCTCGACGGGCGTCGCAGTTTTCTTCTTCGCTGGCTTTTGTTTCTTCACGCCGCTCTCGTTCAACGCCATCGCTTCCTTGAGATAGGCCACGAGCACCTTCTTGGCGGGCAGTTCGGAAATGTCTTTCAACTTGTCCATGTAGCCGAATTTTTTTCCGGCCTTCACGCTGTCCTGAATCGCCGTGTCCTTCATGGACTCCGCCTTGTAGAGGCTGAATGAGCAATGTTTGCTGAATCCGGCCATCATGCACAGATGGTCGCCCTTGTAGGCGTAGTGCGGTATTCCCCATTTAATGTCCTCCTCAACGCCCGCACAGGTGGTGAGGATGATTTCGCGCAGATGAGTCAGAATCGGCCGAGCGAAGCTCGCGGATTTTTCGATGTAGGCATCCACTTTTTTATTGGGCTGTGTCATATCGTTCTCCATTTTGATGATTTGGTGTTTTCCGTTGTTACGTGTTTTATTGCCGTGCGCGTTCGTATTGGAGTCCCACGACGCCGCTTGGATAGGGCGTCGTCGCCTTGAGCTTGAAGGTCGCGTGAACTTCTTCCGGAAAGAGCCGCTTTCCACCGCCAAGGATGAGCGGATAGAGCAGCAAATGAAGCTCATCAACCAAGTCGTGCTTCAGCAGCGTGTGCACGAGTTCATGGCTTCCATCGGTGACAATGTTCTTGCCAGGCCTTCCCTTGAGTTCCCGAACTGCTTGAACGACGTCGCCAGAAATGATCGTGGTGTTTCGCCAAATGGGCTTTTTGAGACTCTTTGAAACGACAAACTTTGCCGGGGTATTCATCATGTCCCCAAACGGATCGCCGGGCTTCATCGGCTCGAACGCGTTCGCATGAATCACGTAAGTCTTTCGTCCCAGAAGGAACGCGTCGACCTCCTGCATGAGCGCGCCGAAAGTATTGCCGATGTCGTTATGCCAAAACGGCATTGTCCAGCCCCCGTGGCGAAATCCGCCTTCGGTATCCTCTTCGGCTCCACCGGGAGCCTGGATGACGCCATCGAGGGAAATGAATTCTGAGACGATCAGTTTACGCATGTTATTGTTCTCCTGTTGGGCCTACGCGGCCCGCTGTTCTTGTTGATGTTGCTAGAGTGCATTTGTTTCACTGGCGAATAGTTGGACAGCGAAGGATCGGGTGTCAAATAGTTTCTGGACGAATAATCATCGGACGAATTATCCTTCGTCCATGCAGAACCCGACAAATCCCGAAGATGCTGTGGACCAGATCGTGGCCGCGTGGAACCGCGAGCGCCCGGACCTTGAACTTTCCGCCGTCGGATTGATGGCACGTCTGGGGCGGCTTTCGCTGCACTTTGCTGCTGCCCAAGACGAAGTCCTCGCGAAATTCGGACTTCAGGATGGCGGTTTCGATGTCTTGGCAACGCTCAGACGTGCTGGCCTACCCTATGTGTTAACGCCTTCACAGCTATCGGAGCGGTTGTTACTTTCGCGCTCTGGAATGACGGGGCGGCTCGACCGCCTCGTCGAAGCAGGACTTGTTGAACGCTCGCTCGACCCAGAGGACCGACGTAGCTTCCGCGTCAAGCTGACCAAAGCCGGAATTGCCATGGTCGATGAGGCTATGACGGCACACACTGCCAATATCACCCGGTTACTTTCCGCCCTCAATAAAACGGAACTGAGAACGGTTGACGGTCTGTTGCGCAAGCTGATGCGTGCCGAAGAACGTTCCGTTCCGCGGCCTGAGCGCCAAAGGGTCCCTTCGAACCCTACGAGCTCCACAGTCTGATGTTAGGCGTTCTCGCGCCACAAATATAATCCACTCTCGGAAAAACAACTGCCACAGAAGCTATGCCCAAGAAATCCAAATCTAGGAAGAACATGACGCTCAAACGGATGGACGTGGTCAGTGATTCGAGCCATCACTTATGCCTTACTGCTGGTCGCGGTATTTGCGGGGCGCAACGATGCCCATTCCGCAGGTCCACCCCGACTGGGGCGTACGCAGACGTAAGATGACCGAGTAACAAGCCGCCTGCACGCGAACCTGGCGACAGCGCTCCGATTTCATTTGGTCGCCATAGGCGCCGGTCGGTAAGGCGGATAGTTGGCTACCCTTTTTCGATGGGGTGAATGGACATGTCGTCGATGACGAGTTTGGAGTTTTCGAGACTGGCGTAGGGATACGGCGGGGTCCGGACGATATCCGGTTAGCGTCACGTCGGCTGTCGCGAAGGCCAGCGTCTACACCTCTGGTGCTGCGCATCACGCGGGAGAGACTTGGCCGCACCACTGGCGTGCCACTGGAACACCACATACTGATCCGGAACATGCCGTGCCTTCCCCTCGCCACAGATTTTGAGAACCGATAATTGATGGTTATCGGTTGTTAGGGGACTCAAACGCCCGTCGGCGCTCGATCTTTTCACGCCTCTTTTTTCTTCGGTGGCGATTTGGTAGGATGGTTTTAAGGAGGAGGACGATGGCAAATCTCGTGCCGGGCTCTCAGCCGGCGCAGGCCGAGGCCGACGACATCCGGAATTTTGCCAAGGAGGCCAAGGCGCCGAATACTGTACGCGCTTATCGCGCGGACTGGCATGACTTCGCCGCGTTTCTCGAAAAACGTAATCGTTCGGCGCTGCCGGCATCCCCGGATGACGTTGCGCTTTATTTGCGACATCTGGTGCAGCAGCGACAATTGTCGGTCGCCACCGCCTCGCGTCGGTTGGCGTCGGTCGCCGAGCACCACCGGCTCAACGGCTACGCGTCGCCCGCCGAGGAATGGGTCGTGCGAAACACGCTGCGCCGCCTCCGCACGGAACACGGCGCTCCCGCCCGGGGCAAGGCGCCGTTGTTGACAACCGATCTTCGCAGGATGATGGAGTCCGTGCCCGAAACTCTCGTCGGTGTCCGGGATCGGGCCATACTCCTCCTGGGCTTCGCGGGCGCGATGCGTCGCAGTGAGATCGTTGCCTTGGATGTCCAAGACCTGGCACAGGCGCCTGAGGGATTGGTCGTGGCCATCACCAAGAGCAAGACGGACCAACAACGCTGGGGACGAAAAATCGGAATTCCTTACGGCAAGGTCGACGCCACCTGTCCGGTGAAGGCCATACTGGCGTGGCTGGCCCAGTCCAAGATCAGTGAAGGCGCCCTTTTTCGCAGCTTTACCAAGCACGGTCATCTCCGTGATTTGCGGCTGACGGACCAGATTGTTGCCGACATCGTAAAGCGCTACGCCGAGGCGGCCGGGAAGCAAATCAGTCGTGTCAGCGCCCACTCGTTGCGAGCGGGATTCATCACGTCCGCCGCGGTGGCCGGCGTGGCCGAGCGTTCGATCCAGGATCAGAGCGGCCACCAAAGCGTCACGATCTTGCGGCGATACATCCGGGACGCCTGCGTTTTTCGAGGCAATGCAGCCGGCAAGGTTGGTCTGTAATACTCTCTACTGCAGCAACGACATCAAATGCCCCGGAGAAAAGGGCGTCTGGTCCGAGGATCAGTGCTCGGACGACAATCGCCAAGGAGGTGGGGGTTGGGGAACCCCGCTGAAGAAACGATCGTCGCCCGAGCTGAAACGAAGGTAAAAGGCCCTTGAACTCAGTCAATGCCGCAGATGGATATCGAACCGCAAAGGCCCCCTTTCTCGGCGTTGCGATTCTGATAAACTTCCGGCCGACGGCATTTTCCCGTGGGAGGCCCTGCGTGCAGTTTGAGGAATTCAACAATCTGGACCTATTGTCATCGCTGGCCGGCCGGGCCGCGGCGGAGACGCTTCTTTCGCGATTCGGGAACCTCACGAATCTCGCTCAAGCATCATTCGATGAATTGACCCAAATATCCGGGATTGGGAAAAGCCGAGCGAAAGCGATCAAGAGTGCGTTCCTCCTCGCCCAGCGGCTTTCGCGGGAATCTTACGCGGATGCACCGACGCTGGATACCCCGGAGCGAGCCGCCGAGCTTCTGCGCGAATCAAACCGCCTCCTGACCGTAGAACATCTCCAGGTAGTCCTTTTAAACACACGCCGGCGATTGATCAGCGTCCATCCGGTTTCCCAGGGAACGCTTGATACCTTGTTGGTCCGGGTGGCGGAGGTCTTCCTACCGGCAATTCAGAAGCGTGCGGCGGCCCTGATCTTGGCTCATAACCATCCCAGCGGGGATCCGACTCCGTCCGAAGCCGACATTCGGATCACTCGCGATCTGATTCGTGCGGGCCAACTCCTGAAGATCGAGGTGCTCGACCACGTGATTCTGGGTCAACGCACCGAATCTTGCCCCAAAGATTATGTATCGCTCCGCGAGAGTGGTTTCTTCTACAGTTCCTGATCGGGCAGGATTTGTTTTTCTCGCATAGCTCCCGAATGCCGCGAATCGTCGGAAACAAATTCCACGTTATTCCACCGAGTTTTCCGCGTCCGCCAACCTCTCACCGCCGATCACGATCAGTCGAATCAATCCATCAAGCCTCGGGTTGACGACCTGATAGCGCCCGTGCTATCATTGATGCGTGTCTGAGAGAATTGTCGTGGATACCAGCGTGTTCGTCTCCGCGCTGATCGGAGCGGCGGGAGCCAGTCGGCAAGTTTTGCGGCTCTGCTTGCAGCGTCGGTGCTGTTCACTGATGGGCCTGAAACTCTTCCTGGAATACGAAGACGTAATGCAAAGAGATGATCCGTTCGCCGCCAGCCCGCTTTCGTCCGCCGAACGGCGAAGGCTGTTCGCCGCGTTCGCGCATGTCAGCGAATGGGTGAAAGTATATTTTCTCTGGCGGCCGAATCTGCCCGACGAAGCCGACAATCACGTGCTGGAGCTAGCGGTGGCTGGAGGGGCGAGCAGCATCGTGACGCAGAATGTCCGCGATTTTGAGCGCAGCGAATTGCGGTTTCCCAACGTTCGGGTGCTGCGCCCCGGCGAATTTTTGAAAGTAATGAGGTGACGATTATGGCGACGATGACAATTCGAATGCCCGACGAAAAACACAAGCGGCTCCAACGGCTCGCGGAGAGTCAAGGTGTGAGCGTCAACAAGTTGGTAGAGGAACTCTCCAGTGTGGCCCTCGCACAGTTTGACGCTGAGACGCGCTTTCACGCGCTGGCCAGAAAGGGCAGTCCTGCCGAAGGGCTAAAACTGTTGGAAAAGCTGGATGCGACGCTGGGTGCCAAGTGAGGTTGGTAGCGATTGGAACTTGGAGCAGCGTCGGAGGCGTAAGACAACGAGCCGCCTTACAATGCATTCTGCCAACCTGTTACTCGAATCGGTTTGTTGGCTACTGGGGCTGTGTCGGGGAGCAAACGTGAATGGCTTGCGGAAGTCGCCGCCCGGTTGGTATCTGGGCACGCCTCTCGGGCATCTCGTTCGAGTTGCTCCTCCAATTCCATAGGGATGCCAATCCCGAAACGGCTTAACGTGGCGGCGACTTGGGATATTGTCATTCCGACGCCGGCTTGATCGTCTATGTTGTGGAATAAATAGGATTCCTTGCCGGTGGCGTCCCAAGTGCGAGTGTCGGCGATGGTGAGGAAGAACTTCTCGAAGCCTTCGTCGAAGCCCACGAACACTTCCAAGTTGTCGTCTTCGGTCCAAATCACATAGCGCGACATACGATTCCTTTCCGAGACAGAATACGCAGATTCGGTGTCCTCGCGGAAGTCCCTTTTCGCTCTTTTCGCCTGCAGTTTCCGCAGGTGACGGGCTCGAACGGGATGGAGACTCGGAAGGGCCACTGGGACCAGAGGTGAGGCTCGTGCTCCGCACTGGCCGAGTTTGGCGTGCGCGGAGCGCTTATCATCGCCTGGTACACCCCACCCGACCAATCATGATGCTGGCAGCTTCCCCGGCCACGGACCCCCTGGCGAAGAAGAGGCGGACGCGGTATTCCTCGAGCAACGTCCAGGGTGGATTGGCACATGTTCTTTGAATCGTTTGATAGCGGGGTTGCCTGCGGGTTGGCCGTATCTGTGATTGCTGTAATTGCAGCGCGGGCTTGGCGCGGGCGAACTTCTCCAGTCGTCTTCCGTCATCTGCGAGGACGCGTCTTGCGTGCCGCGGAACGGGTGCAGGAGACACTCCCACGTGATGAACACCCCATTCGCATCGGCAATTGTCTTCTCCCCTCTCGTGTTGGCTATGGGCACATTGCGGTGCTGGGTGCCACGGGCAGCGGCAAGACCCTGATGCAACGACTGATTATGCAGTCGGTGTTGCCCCGAATTGGCCGGCGAGTCGACCAGCGGGCGCTTGTTTACGATGCCAAACAAGATATGGCCTCGCTGTTGGCGGGGATGGATCCAACGGTGAAGGTCCATCTTCTCAATCCCTTGGATGCGAGATCGGTCGCCTGGGACCTGGCTGCGGATGTGACCTCTCCGGCCACGGCGCTCCAGGCGGCTTCGCTGTTAATCCCGAAGGCGGCAAGCGAAGCGACGCCCTTCTTCTCGGACGCCGCGCGGCACCTTCTCTACGGCGTTCTGCTGGCGCTCATCTTACGAGCGCCGCAGCGGTGGACCTTGCGTCACGCCATTTTGGTCCTGCGAAGTGCGCCGTTGCTCAAACGACTTCTCGCGGGTCAGGATGCAACCAGCTACCTGCTCCAATACTGTGAGCACGAGGCCACCTTCCAAAACATCTTGTCGACCATACTCACGAGAACCGCACCATTTGAGATCGTCGCCGCTGCTTGGGATCGAGCAGAACAGCGGTTGAGTCTGCGCCAATGGCTCACGGCCGAGTCCGTCCTTCTCCTGGGTAACGACGAGGAAAATCGAACAGCCATCGACACCATCAATCAGCTCATCTGCAAACGCCTGACCGAGCTGGTTCTCGGGCAGTCGGAGATCGGCCCTGGTTTGTCCCGCACGACTTGGTTCTTTTTGGACGAGGTTCGTCAAGCGGGACGGTTGGACGGCCTCTCTGCCCTCATGACCAAAGGCCGCAGCAAAGGAGCGGCGGTGCTCCTCGGGTTTCAGGATATCAGCGGACTGCGCGATGTTTACGGTCGCGATGCCGCCGATGAGCTTGTCGGCCAGTGCAACACCAAGGCCATCCTGCGTCTCAATAGCCCGGAGACCGCCCGGTGGGCCTCGCAAGTAGTGGGGGCCAGCGAGTTTCTGGAAACGCGTCGCTCGCGCAGCACGAGCCGTAACTTTCGCGACGGCACCTTGTCGGGCGGCGGCAGCTCCGGCACGGCGATCTCCAACAACATTGCCAAACGAGAACTGGTCCTCGATTCCGAGTTCCTCGACCTCCCCGAAACCACTCCGGAACGGGGTTTGACTGGAATTATCGTCAACCCGATTACCGGGGTCTATCGGGATCATCTGCCCGGACCTTGGCTGCAGCAGAACCTGCGGCCGCCGAATCCACACACGCCAAACTTCGTTCCGCGACCTGAAGCGCATCAGTATCTGCGCCCTTGGAATTCCGACGACGACCGGGTCATTGCAGACTTGGTGCTCGCTTGTCATTCGGCCGCCTAGTGTTCAGGGAACCGACCGGAGACCGCTGCGCCGAGAAGTCGATCCAGGATTCCGCTACCAGGCCCGTTCCACACCCCACGCATTTGAATCTGCCAAACGCCGTTGCCCTGAGAGTCCACGAGGTTTGACCAGTGCTCACCATCGGAAAAGCAATCAAGGCCGGACAGGGGGAGTATTACCTGTCACTCGCGTCGACGGACGACTACTACCTCAGTGGTCACGAACCGCCCGGCTATTGGCTGGGGCAAGGCGCGGCTGAGTTGAGCCTGGCTGGCGAACTGCAGCCTGAACATTTCCGCAACTTGCTTCGCGGACTTTCCGCGGACGGCGAACGCAAGCTTGTGCGCAATGCGGACGCCGAACGGCGTGCGGGATGGGATTTGACTTGGTCAGCACCCAAATCAGTCTCCGTCGCCTGGAGCCAGGCGTCGCCGGAGACGCGCCTGGCGATCGAGGCCTGCCTACGACGGGCCGTCAGCGCGGGCATTGCCTACCTTGAAGAGGTGGGCGCAGTGACGCGGCGCGGTCTTGACGGGTTGGTCCACGAAAAGGCACGGCTGCTCTTCGGAGCGTTCCTCCACTCGACAAGCCGGGCTCAGGATCCCCAACTCCACGTTCACACCATCCTGTTGAATGTGGCGATCCGCCGGGACGGCACCACGGGCACCGTTGAACCGAAGTTGCTCTATCGACATCAGGTTGTCGCGGGAACCCTCTTCCGCGCCGAGTTGGCCTTGGCCCTTGAACTTGATCTCGGCTTGCGGTCGCGACGGGAGGGCCGGTCGTTCGAACTGCTTGGGGTCGACCCAGCGCTTATCACCTTCTTTTCCAAGCGCCGAGCGGCCATCGAAGCGGAATTGGCCCGGCGCGGACAATCGGGCGCGAAAGCCGCGGAGCAGGCCAACTTCGCCACGCGCCAGAAAAAGGAGATTCGCCCGCGCGAGGAACTGTTCGCCGAGTGGCGGCAGATCGGTCGCGAGCATCATTGGAGCACGAAGGAACTTTCATGGTTGCTGCACGCCCCGTTTCCGCCGCGAAACGTGGCCTGGGAACACAGCGCCGCCGGGGAGGAAGCCATCAAAAAGATCACCGAATCCGAGAGCCACTTCTCGTCGCGGCAATTGCTGCAAAGCGCGGCGGAGAGCTGTCAGGGGCGCGGCTTGGGTGCAGCTGACGCCCAGCGGATTGGTCGAGACCTGCTACGATCGCCGGACGTGATTGAACTGTGCGTGTATCGAGGCGAACGGCACTACACCACGAAAGCGACACTCGAACTGGAACGGTCGGTCGTGGCGACCGCTGAAGCGATCTTTCAACGGAGGCAGGTTTTGTCCGACGCCGCGCCGGTTGACGCCGTCCTCCGGAGTCACCCGAAGTTGAGTTCAGAACAGAGCAACGCGCTCCGGCATTTGACCGCGGCAAAGGGCGGGCTTGTTTTGCTACACGGCATGGCAGGCACTGGCAAATCGACCCTGTTCGCCGCCGCCAAGGCGGTTTGGGAACAGCAGGGACTGGAAGTCCAGGGAGCCGCCCCTTCGGGCCGAGCGGCGGCTGGCTTGGCCGACGGAACCGGCATTTCGAGTACCACCCTGCATCGGTTTCTACGCCGGTGTCAGGAAGCGCCCGAATCGTTGACACCCAAATCTGTCGTCGTTCTCGATGAGGCCGGAATGATCGGCACCCGGCAACTGGCGCAGGTTTTGAATCATTGTGCCCGCCAAGGCGCATCCTTGGTGTTGGCTGGGGACGCACGCCAGCTGCAACCGATCGAGATGGGCGGCCTTTTCCCGGAGCTCTGTGAGCGGCTCAATGCTTCCCGGCTCACGGAAATTCGTCGGCAGCGCGACCTCTGGGCCCGAAGTGCCGTGCAGGATTTCGCCTTTGGACGAGCCGAGCGAGCGCTCCAGGCCTACCATGGTCGCGGATTGATCTCTGAGAATGACGCCACTCCAGCGGCGGTGAGCCAACTGATGAAAGATTGGAAGCGCCACGCCAGCTCGGATCTGGGCAACTCCATCATGCTGGCTGGCACAACCGTCCACGTGGACGAGCTCAATCACCGCGCTCAGGCTGAACGATGTCTTCAACAAGCGCTCGGACCAATCGCCATTCAAAACGGGCCAGAGACATTTCGCATTGGGGACCGAGTTCTGTTCACCCGCAACGCTCCCTCATTGCGCGTGTGCAACGGCTACCTGGGAACCCTGACCGGTGCGCACGGCAAAGCCGTAACTGTTCAGCTCGACAACGGCCATAGCGTTCAGCTCGATCCGCAGAAGTATCCACATCTTCGGCTCGGGTATGCCGTCACGACCCACAAGTCGCAGGGTATGACCGTTGAACGATCGTTTGTCCTCACCGGATCAACGATGACTGACCGCGAGCTGAGCTACGTCCAGGCTTCACGCGCTCGTGGCGACACGCGCTGGTATTTGACCGAGGAGCTCGACGCAGTGTCGCAACGCATGACTCGCAGTCATGAAAAGGTGGCCGCCCTGTCGTTGGTGGATGGACCGATGCTGCAACAGTTGTTGATTCGGTGAGGGTTTCCGGGTTGAACCGTTGAACCTTGCGGGTAAGTTGGCGCTCCGCGCACGCCAAAGTTGGCCGGAGTTGGGGGGGCGCCAGCTCCACTTTCCGTCTGTGCTCAGCCGTTAACGCGTCGGCTTGCCGTTCGTCGCGGAGTTTTGGCTGGCGAATCGCTCGGCGGCCATTTTCAGATCTTGCAAGTCCGGAACATGTTCGCGAACGGCTTGCGTGATCTCACCTGAAAACCCCTCCAACTGCTGATTTTCCGAAATGAACTTCAGAATTTGCTCGCGACTCACAGTTGAGGGTTGGGTCGACGTGTTGTTTTTTGTCGTCAACATGGCCTAATATTGCCTTGTTATGACGTAAAGGTCAACCATGCCAGAGCCTTATCAGCCTCGACCTTCTCCGCACCGCTGGAATCAAATTCGCCAATTGCCGCTGCATGCCCATATCAAAACGCTGGCCGACTACGAGCAAGCGGTGACAATCGGAAACGTAGACGCAGCGGTATTCCTCTTGGCAAACTCAACCGACTATTTGGCACGGGCAACCATCCAGACCGCCCACTACCTGCTATTTCGCCGCGTCCACCCTTGGGCCGGCGAATTTCGGCGCATGGGCCAGTTGGCCATGGTGGCGGGCTATCCTGCCTCTGACCCGCAGCGAGTCGATCGAGAATTGGAGCTATTGCAGCATCAGTGGGCTTCAATGCCTTCCCAATCTCCGACAGAGGTACTGGCCAGGCTCAGCTTTGGCCATGTTCGTTTCGAGCGCATCCATCCCTTTCTGGACGGCAACGGACGCAGCGGGCGCCTGCTCCTCGCCGCCCAATACGAGAAGGCCTTCGGGCGACTGCCGGATTTCTCCGACCAACGCGGATATCGCGACGCTTTGCGTGCGGCCAACGCGAACGATTGATGCCGGTCATCGCGACAAAACGCGTCGGGGGCCCGTTCCAAGCCCAATTTCCAGATCTTTGATCGGTTGGCCGGCCATCGAGGCCGGCCGAAGGATGAATCCTTTTCACTGGGCCCATTCACGGAATCTGTAGTACCTTTTTTCTGGAGGCGACACCTCGGAATCGTCAGGATCGGGACCAGCTGGGAAAACGGAAACTCATATCCGTTCCGGTGGAAAGGTGGCTGTCGTGGAAATCACGAGCTGGGAGTCTGGCATGAAGGCGCAAAGAATTTTTTCGAGCATACAGCGATTGGTCGGGTCACTGATCGTGGCAACGGTCGCGATCGCGAGGTCAGCGTCCGCCCAACCGGGGTTGATTTCAAGTTCGCCAACCAATGGCGCGGTGAATGTCCCGACCAGTTCGGCTGTAACCTTTCGCTTTAGCGAGCCGATGAACACGGTGTTCTCGGGGGCGACCTTCGTTTATAGCAACGTGAACTTCGTGTTGACTGCCCCGGTCTGGAGCGCCAGCAACACTGTCCTGACGTGCACCCCCATTCCGTCGTTCCCGGCCAACGTGACAATTTCCTGGCTGGTGTTCGGCCGGAGCGCGGGTGGCCCGGCGATGACCAACGTACCGACTGGCGTGTTCACGACCGGCGCGGGCTTTCCACCTCCGGTCAACACCAATCAGCTCACCTTCATCACCGCGGGCATGACACATGTCTACTACCAAACTTCCTCGGCCCTGCCCGAGATCTATGCGCAGGCACCGTATCATTTTCTCGCTGCCGTCTCGCTGGCCTCCGACCGAACCGCCAACGCCATTTCTGTCACTGCCCCCACCAGCGCCGAATATACGCTGGCACCAAGCTTTCCGAAAACCTGGGATTGGTCGTATCTCGGAAATGAGACCAATCTCATCACCTTCGATACCCGGTATCCGCGCGGAGTTTACCTCTTCAAAATTCAATCCTCCGCTTCAAACCAGTTTGTCAGCGTATTGTCCCCGCTTGGATTGGAGCAACCTCCGGCACCGCACTTGAACAACTTCGATGCCGCGCAAAAAGTGGACGCCACGCAGCCGTTCACTTTGACATGGGACCCGTTTTTCGGCGGGACACCGCAAGACCTGATAACCGCAGCCCTGACCAAGTTTGGCACGATCAATACCATCGTCCTCACGCCAACCGGTCTGCCGGGTTCCGCCACTTCAATCCTGATTTCCGCGAACACATTGGAAACCAACTCGGCGTATGCGCTCAGCCTTAATTTTTATCACTGGATCAACACCACAAACGGCGGCGATAACATCGCCCAGGCCTTTCGAGTGACAAACACTCAGCTCGTCATCCAAACTCTAGGGACAAACTCGTTCGTGTTGAACGACCCGGTGTTCGACGACGGCGCCCTCTCCTTCGAAGTGCAGGCCCCGGCCGCGACCGACGTGACGATTGAGTTCAAATCCAGTTTGTCATCCACCACCTGGCAAACGCTCGACACTTACGCCAGCGGGGACGGGCGATTCACAGTCAGCGTTCCCATCGGCACCACTCCCATGCGGTTTTTTCGCGCCCGGATTGGCCCGTGAATCCGCCTGCGCAAACGGTGTTCCCTAAGATCACCGGCGAGGTGGTCGCGAACATGCGCTTGCGCTCCTGGAAACACCCGGGGGTCATCGACAAAACAGATCCAATGTCCTGCACCACCTGCCAGTTCATCGTCGCCCGTTTCCGGCCCACCTGAAAGAACGGCTTCGCCACCCAGGTCCCGGCAGATGTTTCCAGCAGCCAATGGTCGGAAAGGATAAATCCGGCGATTGCGACGCGACGAATTCCGCGTCTGCAGAGGAGCCCGAAATCGTCGTCAGGATGAACTCGACGTCCGTCACTTCTTTGACTCCGGAGCGGACCGGACCGAACTGGACCGGGCGGGCCGGGCGGAAGCAAGATTGGAGTCGCTTCCGCCCTGATTTTATTGGTTAATGCGAGACTCGATTCCATGAGCGACGTAACGACTTTTGTTGAGCGCGTGCAGCGGGGCGATCCCCGGGCGGCGGAGGAGTTGCTGACGATGGTTTACGGGGAGCTGCGCCGGCTGGCCTCGCGCAAGATCTCGGAGGAGGCGGGTGGCCTTACCCTTCAACCGACTGCGCTGGTGCATGAGGCGTGGTTGCGGTTGGGAGGAGATGAGCAGCCCACGTGGGAGAACCGGGCCCACTTCTTCGGCGCCGCGGCAGAAGCCATGCGGCGCATACTGGTGGACCGGGCGCGACAGAAGCTCTGTCAGCGGCATGGGGGCGGGCTGGGGCGGGTGGACGTGAACGACGTGCAGATCGCGCTGCCCGTGCGGGACGAGGATGCCCTGCTGGCCCTGAACGATGCTCTGGAGCGCTTTGCCATCGTCCAGTCGGACAAGGCAAAGTTCGTGAAGCTGCGCTACTTCGCCGGAATGTCTTTGGAGGAATCGGCCCATGCGCTGGGCATCTCCCTCACCACGGCGAAACGCTGGTGGCAATACGCCCGCGCCTGGCTGAAGGTGGAGATGGCAAAGAAATGATGGCTTCCTGCATTCAGATTCCCCGGGCCTTTTCGGTCCGAAATCTCGCATGTCTGTAAGATGATCGCTTTCAGCATGATGCCCTTGCGGACAGCCTGCAGGCGGGCAATGCGACTGGTGCCCGCACGATCGTGCCCGAACGCCGCGACCGGGACACGGCCAGCGGCCTTGGTTCCGGTTGCGTTACGTCTTTGTGCCACCCACGTGCGCCGGGCATTGCCATGACCGACCCGGATCGCGAGGAAGCCCTGTTTGCTGTGGCGCTGGAGCTGTCTGCGGCCGAGCGGACGGCATTCCTGGATCGCGAATGCGACGGGGACCCCCTGCTTCGACAGCGGCTGATTTCGTTGCTGGAGGCGCACGAGGACGCGGAGTCGGTCCAGGAACTCGATCCGTCGGAGTCCGTCCTCCGATTCATCGACCCCGCCCCGCGGCCGTCGGAGGAAGCGGGACGCATGGTCGGTTGCTACAGGCTGGTGGAGAAAATTGGGGCGGGCGGGTTTGGCGAAGTCTGGGCGGCGGATCAGGAAGTCCCGCTCCGGCGCCGGGTGGCCCTGAAGGTCATCAAGCTTGGGATGGACACCCGGCAGGTCGTGGCCCGCTTCGAGGTCGAGCGTCAGGCCCTGGCGATGATGGAGCATCCGAACATCGCGCGTGTGCTGGATGCGGGCACGACCGAGACTGGGCGGCCATTCTTTGTGATGGAGTTGGTCCAGGGTGTGGAGATGACCCGTTACTGCGACGAGCAGCGGATGGATATCAAGGGCCGCCTGCAACTCTTTGGCCAGGTTTGCCAGGCCCTCCAGCACGCCCATCAAAAGGGGATCATCCACCGCGACATCAAGCCCTCGAACGTCATGGTGGCGGTCCAGGACGGCGTGGCCGTGCCAAAGGTCATCGACTTCGGAATCGCCAAGGCGACGCAGCAAAAGCTGACCGAAGAAACCGTTTTCGCGAGAACGGGGGATTTTATTGGCACGCCTGCTTACATGAGTCCGGAGCAGGCCGACATGAACGGCCTGGACGTCGATACGCGGAGCGACATCTACAGCCTGGGTGTCCTGCTTTACGAATTATTGGCCGGCTGCACACCGTTCGACGCCGGGGATCTGTGCGCCGCCGGCTACGACGCGATGCGTCGAATGATTCGCGAGAAAGTCCCGCCGTGCCCGAGCGCACGACTGGCGGCGCTTCCCCCGGAGAAAGGCGCCCTCGCGGCATCCCGACGGTCGGCCGAGGCCTTGAAGCTGGTGCGTCAGCTCAAGGGGGACCTCGACTGGATCGTGATGAAGTGCCTGGAGAAGGAGCGCTCGCGTCGCTACGAAACGGCCATCGGGCTGGCGGCCGATCTCGCGCGATTTCTCGCTCATGAGGAGGTTCTGGCGCGTCCGCCGAGCACGGCCTACCGGCTGCAAAAGGCGTTCTGGCGGCATCGCATCGCCTTCACCACCGCCGCGGCCATCGCCTTGCTCTTGCTGGTGGGCATGGTCGTGACCACGCGCCAGAGCCGGCGGGCGAATCGACTGGAGCGAATCGCCGAAGCCCGGCTCGTCGAGTCCGAAAAATCGCGCAGTGAGAACCAGGCCATCATCTCCCTGCTCACCGAAGTGTTCCAACATGAGGACGCGCAGCTGGCCGATGGCCGATCCGGGTCGATGGCGGACGCGCTGGATACGGCGGTGAAGCGGCTCGATCTGGAATTTGCCGATCGCCCGGATCGCCGCGCGCAACTCCAGATCACGTTGGCATCTTCCTATGTTCGGCTGCGAATGCCCGCCTCCGCGCTGCCCCTCCTCGAGCAAGCGCGCGACTACTATGTCGGCCACTATGGCCAGGACCATGAAGGGAGCATCAAGGCCACCCATGGGCTGGCCAACTGCTATCAATTGCTCAAACGCCCGGAGAAAGCACGCGCCCTCCGCGAATGGGTGCTGGAGCGCAGCCGCCGTGTCTATGGCCTGGAACATCCGATGACCATCGCGGCCATGCACAGCGCCGCCCTGGGTTACACGGACGCCCTCGCGCTCCCGCTGCGCGAAGAAGTCGTCCGGCTCAGCCGGAAGGTCAACGGCCTGGATCACGCCACCACCTACGCGGCGATGTGGAATCTTCAGCTTTCCTACGCCGCCGTGGGCGAGGTCCCGGAGTCGTCCCAATTGTCCACGGACCTGACCTTGTTGGGGCTGCAGCGGTACGGTCCCGGGGCTTCGCACGTAGTGAAGCAGCTGCAGTTGGCGGAAGCTGCCCTCTACGACAGCGGCCGCTGGCGGGAGGCTTTGCGCCTGCGCAGCGAATTCACGCAGAGGGCCAAGGCGGATGCCTCGGTCGATCTGCCGGCCCTGCTCGCGTGGTTCGGGCAGACCAACGAGTTCGAAGCGATCTGCCGCTCATTCAACGACCGCGCGCTCAGCACGCGATCGGTGGGCACGGCTGAACGGGCCGCGAAGGCGTGCTCGCTGCTTCCGGGACGCAGCCCCGTGTTGCTGGAACAGGCGCTGTCCCTGAGCCGTTACGCGGTCGACCAGGGCAAGGATCACCCGCATCGGTATTGGTTCCTGATCGCGCTCGGTATGGCGGAATACCGCGCGGGCAACTTCGAAGCGGCGGAAAAGGCCTTGGCGTTGGCGGACGATCTGTCTCCAAAAAACGGCGGAGAGCATCCCAAGGCCACGGCGAGGCTTTACCGCGCCATGTGCCTTGGCCGGATGGGTGACACGAACGCGGCCCTCCTGGCCTTCAACTCTGCGGCCCCCCGGCGTCTTCCCACGCCCGAAGATGAGTTGGCGCCTTTGGAACATGGCGACGGCAACGATCTCGTCGTGTGGCTGGCGCTCAGGGAGGCCGGCGCGATCCTCGGGATCCCGCCGTCCAGTTCCTCCCCGGTGGAGACCTGGCTGAGCAACCTTGAGCGAACCGTTGGGAAGCATCCGGAAGACATCGCCAAGTCCATGCATCTGGGTTTGACCCACCTCTGGCTGCACAAGGACACCGAGCATCGCGAACTATGCCAGCGCCTGCTCGCGAGCGTCGCCGAATCGAAGAGCGCATCGTCGCACGACCGGGCCGCCAAAGTCCTACTCCTCCACCCCAGCCCGGATCCAGAGCTGCTCAAGCAGGCTGCCGAATCGGCGGGCCAAGCCCTTGCGCTCGCGAAAACCAACGACGACTGGCGTCCTTGGTATCAAACGGTCGTGGCGCTGGCCGATTCTCGGACCGGAAAGGCGGCCGAGGCGGAAGCACTCTTAACCGAGGTCGAGAGCACCACCCGCAACTGCACGCGACGAGGGCTGGCTCTGGCGATTCGGGCCCGGGTGCGCTGGACGGAGGGCCGCGCGGCCGAGGCCCGCGCCGATCTCGCGGAAGTCGACAAGCTGGGCATCCCCGATCCGGATCCCCTCCATGTGACGTTCGTACTCCGCAAGCCGGACTACCTGGCGTTATATCTGGCGGCCCGCGAGGCCCGCGGGCTTCTGCGTCAGAAATAGCCCGGCACACTTCCGGAATCCTTCCCATGAACCGGGAGGGCGCCCCGCACTTGCGGGACGCCGCTGTGCGAACCGCGGTGCGAACCTCCGGCTGGCGACGGAGCGCCAGTCCTACCTGCGTGGTCGCGTTCATGGCCCGTGCGCCGGGCCGTAAGGAACAAGGGGCTCTCTTCCCATGTGCATCCCTGCCCGTAAGATCCTTCGCCCCCGTCTTCGGGGAAGAAGGTGGTCTCGCCCGCAGGGCGGGACCGGATGAGGGGGAATGTCCCCAGGTTCATGCGCCCGTGAGCACGGGATTGGAACTTGTGAAGACCCCCACCGTCCTCCGAGGCGCCGTGCCCCAGGACCTTCGTCGGGTCGCGCCCGCGCCCGGGGCCAGCCTGATCTGCGGTCAGCAGACTCGCCGAAAAAGTTTTCGAAACGGGTGGGCCTTTCCGCCGCGAAATCTCGCATGTCAGGTTGAAACGACACTTACACCTTTTCAATCTGTGAAAACTTTGACCAAAAAAAATTACTGCGGGTCGAACGTCGTCGACCGCGCGTTGAGCGCCTCCACCGCCTGCTTCGGGGCCGGAGCGCCGCCAGCCTCCGCCCAACCGTTCGGCCCCAGCCCCGCGAGACGCGAACGTTGGATCGGGTGGAAACAATCCATCCGCATGCTCTTGAGTGCGGTTTTGGCAGCCTCAGCCCTGCATCCCCAGGCGGGGCGGGCGGTCAATGCCAGCCCGCATCCGGTGGAGGTCGCCCAGCCGGACGGATCGAAGATCGCGGTCCGAATTCGGGGCGACGAATGGTTTCACTGGTACGAAGATTTGCAGGGCTACACCGTGGTCAAGGACCGGGGCACGTATGTTTATGCCACCCTCGACCCCCAGGGATTGCTGGCGCCGACCGCCCGGGCCGTCGGTTCCATAGACCCCGCCGCGGCGGGCCTGACCAAGGGGACGCTTCCGTCACCCCAAACCCAGATGCAGCTGCGGCAGCGGGCGCAAGGAGAGGGATTCATCCCGGCGGCGGCGGACCTTCCCCAGCGCGTGGCTCCGCGCGGAACGGTCAAGAACCTGGTGATTCTGTGCAAATTCAGTGACCACGTCTTTGGGACCCACACGCGGGATCGTGCCGACTACGACGTGTTGTTCAACGCGGTGGGAGGACACCCCGTGCTGGCCCCGACGGGCAGCGTGAAGGATCTCTACACGGAGAATTCCTACGGAACGATGACGTTGAACAGCACGGTGCTCGCCTGGGTGACGCTGCCGCAGACCGAGGCGTTCTACGCCGACGGCCAGACGGGCGGTGGAAGTTTTCCTCGCAACGTTCAGGGCATGGTGCGCGACGCGCTGGTGCTGGCCGATCCGCTCGTCAACTTCGCGGATTTTGACACGGACAATGATGGCGTCGTCGACGCCATCGACATCATCCATTCCGGCTACGCCGCGGAAACCGGGGGAGGAAACAACAACTGGATCTGGTCCGTGAAATGGAGCCTCTTCCAATTGCCCGGAGGCGCCTTCACGAGCGCGGATCTGAATCGGAATGGAGTGAATGTCAAAGTCACCGACTGGCACACGGAGGCGGCGTTGTGGGGCACCAGCGGCACCGACATCCTGCGCATCGGCGTGGTTGCCCATGAGACCGGGCACTTTTTCGGGCTGCCGGATTTGTACGACACCGACAGCACCAGCGAGGGCATTGGCTCCTATTGTATCATGGCCAACTCCTGGGGTTTTGACGGAACGCAACTGCATCCGCCCCATTTCAGCGCCTGGTGCAAGAGCCAGCTGGGCTGGGTGACGCCGACGGTCATCGATCCCGGAACCTTTTCCGCGCCGCAGGTGGAAGCCAGTCCGACGGTCTTCCGCATCAACGCGGGCTATCCGGCCGGCGAGTATCTGCTGGTGGAGAACCGCCAACGATTTGGCTTCGAGAACAACCTGCCCCAGGGCGGCCTGGCCATCTGGCACATCGACGAGTCCAAATCGAACAACAAACAGGAGGGCTTTCCGGGGCAGGCGGGCTGGCCCGGCAACAACAATCACTACAAGATCGCCCTGCTTCAGGCGGACGGCCTCTACCAGCTGGAACATTCGGCGAACCAGGGAGACGGCGGGGATCTGTTTCACGCGGGCGGCGTCAGCGCGATTGGCGCGGACACCGTGCCCAACACCCATGCCTATCAAAACGGCACCGTCCTGGTGACGAGCAATCGCATCTCGTCGATCAGCGCTGCCGGCCCCACCATGACGTTCACCTACTCCCGGCTCGCGACTGGGCCGGCCCCAACCCTCGTCAGCTTCAATCCAGCCAGCGGGCCGGTCGGAACCAGCGTGACCATCACCGGCACCGCCTTCACGGGCGCGACGGCTGTTCGATTCAACGGCGTGAGCGCGACGACCTTCTCCGTCAACTCTGCGACGCAGATCACCGCCACGGCACCCGCCGGTGCCACTACCGGCGCCATCTCGGTGACGACAGCCAATGGCACGGCGACCAGCGCGACTTCCTTTACGGTGACCGCGGGCGGCCCGCCCAACGACAACTTCGCCGGGGCGCAAGCCCTGAACGGCGTGGCGGGCAGCGCGACCGGAGAAAGCACGGGTGCGACCAAGGAGGCACCGGAACCGAATCATGCGGGCAATGCGGGCGGCAAGTCCCTCTGGTACTCCTGGACCGCGTCGGGCAGCGGGTCGGCAACGTTCGACACGATTGGCAGCAGCTTCGACACGCTGCTGGCCGTTTACACGGGGACCAGCGTGGGGGCGTTGACCGAAGTGGCCAGCAACGACGACACGAGGACCAACAGCCAAAGCCGGGTCAGCTTCACGGCCGTGGCGGGCACGGTTTATCGGATCGCAGTGGACGGGTACAACGGTGCCTCCGGCAACATCGTGCTGAACTGGTCGTCCAGTTCCACGGCGCCGTCCATCAGCAGCTTTGCTCCTCCCAGCGGGCCGGTGGGCACCGTGGTGGTGTTGGCTGGCGCGAATCTCACGGGCGCAACCGCCGTGCGCTTCAATGGCGTCGGCACCCCCACCTACACCGTCAACAGCGCGCTGCAAATCACCGCCACGGTTCCGGCCGGGGCGACGACCGGTCCGATCAGCGTGACCACTCCCGGCGGCACGGCGACCAGCGCAGGGAATTTCTCTGTGATCGCCGGAACCAGCGACAATTTTGCGGACGGCCAGGGGATCAGCGGCCCCGTCGGCACGGTCAACGGCAGCACGGTGGTGGCGACGAAGGAAGCCGGCGAGCCGAACCATGGAGGCAATGTGGGCGGCAAATCCATCTGGTACAAATGGACCGCGCCCGGCACTGGTCCGGCGACCATCGATACGGTGGGCAGCACCTATGACACGCTCCTCGGGGTGTACACCGGCGACAGCGTCGGAGCTCTCACTTTGATTGCCGACAACGATGACATTGAAACGGGCACCCAGCAGCAAAGCCGGGTGACCTTCGCGGCAACGGCCGGTACTGTTTATCACATTGCCGTGGACGGCTACGATGGCGCCTCCGGCAGTGTCGTGCTCAACTGGAATCTGGCGTTGGGGAACGACAATTTTGCCGACGGCCAGGTGATCAGCGGCAACGCCGGGAGTGTGAACGGAACCACGACCGGGGCCACGAAGGAGACGGGCGAGCCCAATCACGGCAACAACGCGGGCGGCAAATCCATCTGGTATTACTGGACGGCACCGACGGGCGGGACGGCGACGTTGGACACGGTGGGCAGCAGCTTCGACACCTTGTTGGGGATCTACACGGGCAACGCGGTGGGCGCCCTCACGCTGGTTGCGGGCAATGACGACATCAGCGATGGCACTGTGCAAAGCCAGGTGAGCGTTGCGGTCGTGGGCGGAACCGTCTATCGAATCGCCGTGGATGGCTTCGGTGGATCCTCGGGCACGACGGTGCTGAACTGGGCCCTGGTTCCTTTTGCGCCAGCCATCACGGGCGTCGTTCCGGGCAGCGGCCCGGTGGGCGCAAGCGTCGTGATCAGCGGAGCCAATTTCTCGGGCGCCACGGCGGTGCGCTTCAACGGACTGGCCGCCGGTTTTGCCATCAATTCCCCAGGCCAGATCACGGCCACGGTGCCCGCCGGCGCGACCAGCGGTCCCGTCAGCGTCACCACGCCCGGCGGCGTCGCCACAAGCGCCGGCAATTTCATCGTGACCGGCGTGAATGACAATTTTGCCAACGCCCAAGGCATTACCGGCAACAACGGCAGCGTGAACGGAAGCAACCTCACTGCAACGAAGGAGGCCGGCGAACCGGACCACGCGGGAAATGCCGGCGGCAAGTCCATCTGGTACGCGTGGACGTCACCTGTGACCGGCCTGGCCACGATTGACACCGTCGGCAGCAGTTTCGACACGTTGCTCGGTGTCTACACGGGCAACTCGCTGGCCACGCTGGTCCCGATTGCGAGCAACGACGATATTGTCGCCGGGGTTAACCAACAAAGTCGCGTGAGTTTCCAGGTCGCGGCCGGAACGGTCTACCACATCGCGGTGGATGGCTATAATCAGACGAGCCCGGAGTCGGGCAGCGTCGTGCTGAATTGGCAAATCACGCTCGGCAACGACAGTTTTGCCCAGGGCCAGGTGATCAGCGGTTCGTCCGGGAGTGTGAACGGAAGCACGCTGGGGGCGACGAAAGAGGCGGGAGAACCCGCCCACGCCGGGAACGACGGTGGCAGTTCCATCTGGTATTTCTGGACGGCGCCCAGCGCCAATCCGGTGACGCTGGATACTCTCGGCAGCGGATTTGACACGCTGCTGGCCGTCTACACCGGCGGCAGCGTGGGAGCCTTGACGCCGATCGCGAGCAACGACGATACGACGAGCAACGCCCAAAGCCGGGTGACGTTCACTCCTGTCGCCGGAACCGCGTATCGGATTGCCGTCGACGGATACAACGGGGCGGCGGGCCTGGTGAAACTCAATTGGACCACCACCGCGAATGTTGCTCCGCGGTTGGGTTTTGAGCGCGCCGGCAACCAGATCGTGATCTCCTGGCCGGCCGGGCAGACCGGATTCGTCCTCGAGAGCGCCCCGGCATTGACCGCCCCGGCAGCATGGAGCGTTGTCGCCGCAACCCCGGTGGTTGTGAATGGCCGGTTCACCGTCAGCGACCCGATCGCCGGCCTCAGCAAGTTCTACCGCCTGAAGTCCCCTTAAACGGTCTCCGGCACTTCCTGCAGCTCCCGTGTTCGAAAGGCAATGGCCCGTGAAACAGACGTTTCAGCGCACAAACGAAAATCCGGGCCGACGGGAGCTGCAGGAGGCCTTCGTGCACCGGCGATCCGGCGCGAGAGGTGGTATCCAACGTAATCATCCGGGGGGCGCCGGCGTTTCAGTCGGGCCCAGGAGCGGCGCCGTCGAGTTCGCGTTCCACTTTGCCGACCAGCCTGGCGAACGGGCCTTTGAGGCGGTGAGTGACAAGATAGACCTGACCGACGCCGACTCCGAGGGCTTTGGCCACCTTGGCCACCGGCTGCCGCTTGATCACCCGCAAATAGAAGATTTGGAAATGCTTCACGCTGACCTGGGTCTTGAGCCGTTCCATGGCCCGTTCAAAGACCGTGCTCTGCCATTCCTGCTCCCAGACCTCGTCCGATCCAGGACTCTGCGGGTCGGCGATTCGTTCGATGATGGCGGTCCGGGCGGGGTCGTCCGGGAGCTGATGGCGTAGGTCATTCTGCGGGCGTTGTCGGCGAAAGTAGTCGGTCACTCGGTTGCGGGCGACGCCCAGGAGCCAGGATTTAAAGGAGCAGCGGTTGGGATGATACTGGAACTCCCGAATCGAACCGGCCACTGAAAGCAGCGCGTCCTGGACGATGTCCTTTGCGTCCCGCTCCGGGACGCCCAGCTTTACCGCGAAGTTGAAGAGCAGAGTTTGATACACCTGGTTGAACTCGGCCCAGGCTGCGTCGTCGTCCCAATCCTTGAGCCGGCCCAGCAGGCTGGCTCTCGTCGCAAGGTCTGTTCTTCGCGTGGGCATGTCGCTCCCCAGTTAAGCGCAAGGCGGCTCCCGGGTCTTTCAAAAAACGGCGCGGAACAGCGGAGAACCCCACGGGGCGCCCACCTCCGTCACCGTCGGCGCGGAAGTTTTTAAAATTCTTGAAAGATTTCCCCCCGCTCCCGCGCTCAACCCTCCGGCGCCACTGGCGCATCAACACATGAAACAACACGCTCACGCTCAAGGAAGACACCACATGAAACGCAATCCTGTTTTGGCCAGACGTCGCGGGCCCTCGCTTTCCCTCCGGGCCGGCTTCGCCGGCTTTGCCGCCATCGTGGCTGGGACGATGGTTGCCGGAGCTGCGACCGTCTATCGGGACGACTTCGAGTCCGCCGCGCTCAACTCGTTCTGGTCTCGTTGGGAAAGCTCCGGCTCCATCACGTTCCCGGCCACGACCCGAGCCCACAGCGGCGGGCAGTCCGTCCGGCTGAATTCAACTAGCACTTCGTCCAACAAAAACATCGAGCTCTTTCACAACTTCAACGCCCCGGTTTATGGACGCGCCTCCGTCTGGGTCTACGACAGCGGCGCGGATGAGTTCTCCGCTAACTATCTGGGGTTCTTCTTCCGCAATCATCAGGCCGGCACAGCCGCCGGAATTTTCACCCAGGACTACGATCTGGGCCTGTCGAATGGCGGCGGCTACTACTATGGCGCACCCGGAAACGAGAGCGTCCTGACCGCGATCGATCGCACCAAAAGCTGGCACCAGTTTACGATCGTGGCCGCTTCGGACGTGCTTCGCCTGGAAGTGGACGGCACCACCATCTATCAGGGCCCGGGCGGCTCGAAGTTTGATCAGGTGACGATGGAAATTCACGGGCCGAACTGGCGCCCGGCCTGGTCGGTGGAGTTCGATGATTTTGAATGGGCCGAGCTGCCCGATTGCGGGCCCCTGCAATTTGCCGACGATTTCGAGGGCTCGACCCTGGGCTCGTTTTGGTCGCGCAGTGAGAATTCCGGTTTCATCACGTTTCCGGCGGCCACGCGCGCCCACTCCGGCCGGCAGTCGGTGCAGCTGAGTTCCACGGTGACGGCCGGGAACAAGAACATCGAGCTTACCCACAGCTTTGGCGGGACGATCTACGGCCGGGCCTCGGTCTGGGTCTACGACAGCGGCGCCGATGAATTGTCGGCCAACTACCTCGGGTTTTTCTTTCGTAACCGGCAGGCCCAAACCGCCGCGGGCCTGTTCACCCAGGATTATGATTTGGGCCCCGGTAACGGCGGGCATTACTACTTTGGTGCTCCTGGCAATCCGAGCGTAAACACGGCGATCGATCGAACGAAGGCGTGGCATCAACTGACCCTGGTGTCGACGCCGGACGCCCTGCGCCTCGAGGTCGATTCCACCCCGGTCTACAGCGCTTCCTCCGGCATGCCATTCGACTCCGTGGTCCTCGAGATCCACGGCCCGAACTGGCGCCCGGCCTGGTCGGTGCAGTTTGATGACTTCGAGTTCGCTGAACTCGCCGCGCCCATCGTTTGCACCCAGCCGGCCAGCCTCACCGTCAGCCCCGGGGCCGAAGCCACCTTCTCCATCCTCGCCGGCGGTTCCGGCGCGCTGACCTACCAATGGCGGCTCAATGGCGCCAATCTGCCGGGTGAGACCAACCAGGTCTTGCACCTGAATTCCGTCGGGAACCCGCACGCGGGCCAGTATTCGGTGCGGGTGGCCAATGCGCTCGGCACGACCGATAGCCTGCCCGCGACGCTGACCGTTTTCGGAATGGAAATGTTGCCCGGCATCACCATCGCCGGCCCGCTCAACGCAAAGTACCGGATCGACTACGCCGAAAACCTCGCAGCCAACCCGCCGTGGACGGAGCTGACGTCGGTCACCCTGACCTCGAGTCCACAGCGATTCGTGGATTGGACCGCGACCGGGAAGACGCGCCGGTTCTACCGGGCCACGGCCATTCCCTGAATCCGGCGGATGACTTGACCCTTGTCCCAAGGTGGCGGGGAAGGCGGGCCTCGGCGTGGAATCTGTGTGCGCGCCGGGGCCCGCAAATTGTTGCCCGCCATCCGCCGTCGGCCGCGAATCCCTTTGCGAAACGGTCCGGCCGGGTCGGCGCGGCGACGGTCAATGCCAGTCGAGACCCAGGGCCGCCAGCTGGGATCGCACTCGGGGCAAATCCACGACCATCACGGTGCCATCGTCAACTCCCCACGCGAGCATCGTGCCGGCGCGGAAAATGATCGGCTGGATATTTCCTCCGCGTCCGGACGGAAAGGAAACCACGGGGTCGGTCCTGGAGCCGGCATAAACCGACCAACCGATCGGATGACCGAAATCGCTGGGCATCGGCGCCATCCACAACGTGCCGGGACCATGGAAGGCGGAAACCGGCTCTGAGAACGAGCCCGGCCGAGAAGCCCCCGTCGGGCCCTCCATCAGCACCGAGCCGGCGGTCGCATTCGACAGCTCCGTGGCCAGCCACCGGCCCGTGGAATCGATCGCCAGGGAACTCCATCCGTTGGTTCGCGTCATCATTTTCGACCAGAGCTCTCGCCCCGTCATCGGCTCAATGGCGGCGAGCTTGTCGACCAGCCCGTTGCTGGTGCTCGTCGCTCCTGCCAGAAAGAGCAGGCTCCCGTCCGGCGTCGTCTCGGCGAATTTCAGGTTCTGGTTGAATCCTGCGATCGTGGCGATGACGTTGGTCGGGTTTGGGCTGAGGAGGTTGCGAACTCGAAACACGCGCGGATCTTCCGCCGCCGGGGGCAGCCACCGCCCCAATCGGGCCGGACGCCCATACAGTGTCTCCTGCCGAATGAGGAGCAGCTCTCCGGTGGGACGGTAAACAAGGCGATCGCCCAGCCCTCTCGGCAAGGGCAATCCCGGCGTCGAAGACCCGTTTCCAAGGTCCCAGCGCCGCGCCATTGCCCCGGCGCTGAAGGCGAACTCACGGCCGTCCGGGCTCAACGCCAACGCGGCGTTGTCTGTGGTCACGCCCTCCGGCACCTTGAGTTCCGCCACGCGCTGGCCCGAGGCCAGATCCCAGATGCCCACTCTCCAATCCTGGGCCAGCGCAGCCAGACGTTTGCCTGCCGGGTCCGCACATACATACGTGAGCGATCGAAATTGCCCCCGCAGGCGCCGGATGCCCCGATCCCGTTCCAGCGCCCACAGCCACACGCCTCCCGGGCTGAATCCATTCCTACTGGCCACGGCGAGCTGGCGATCGTCGGGTGAAAACGCCAGCGCGGTGGTCATGTCGGCATAGCCGAGCGACAACAGTTGCTCCCCCGTCGCCACGTCCCAAAGGACCGGCGCTCCCCGGCCGCCGGAAGCGAGGAGGGTGCCGTCGGCGCTGAACGCGAGGGCCGTCACGCTGGACTGCGCGCCGCGAAGAAACTGGCCCGGGTGACGGGTGGCCAGATCCCAAATGGTGACCACACCCGCTGAATCTCCTGCCGCCAGCAGCCATTGGCGCGGCGTGGCGGGTTCCGGTCGGATCGCTTTGCGAGCGAAGGCCAACGATTCGATGGTGGACGCCGTTCCTTCCTCCCCGGATTCCAGGATGGAAAACGCCGGCGTCCCGGCGTGCATCGCCCAGACCCGGACTTGTCCGCTGGTGTTGCCTGCGGACAGCAAAGTGTTGTCCGGGGAGAATGCCAGACAAGTGGCAAGGTACGGAAAGGTGTGGAGCAATCGGCCGGAATCGCAGTCCCAGACCACCACTCGCCCGCCTTGTTCGCGGCTGGCTTGGGCGACTGCTAGGAGACTGCTGTCCGGGGAAACCGCCGTCGCCACCGTGTCGGGATCCCTCCAGTCCGCGTTCTCTTCCAGACGCTCGAGCGAACGACCGTCGGAGTTGTTTTTCCAATCGCGGACCTGCCAACGCCCCTGTGCGCCCTCGATGTATAACCGGCCCCGTCCATAGCGACTGAAGGCAACGGGACCCACGCCCGTCGGCGTGGAGGTGGACCACAGGGTCCCCTCCACGTCCGCCACGCGCACCATGCTGGCGCCAGAATTGGGCGCTCCGCCTATCAGGAGGCGGTCCCCCTCCGGGCTGAAGGCAATCGCGTAGGCCTCGAACGGAAGGTGAGTGACGAGCGTCGCGTCCATTCCCGCCATGACGGCCACCGCCCGCTCGCCTGCCTCGGGGCCGGCTCGAACGGCGGCCGCGCTCTTGACCAGCTGCCAGGCTTTGTTCCGCCAGCCGGCTTCGCGCACGCCGGACTGAGCCAATTGCGCCCGTTGCAAGAAATCGGAGTACCGGGTCTGGGCTCTATATTGAAACCATATATACGTGGAGAAGCCTCCCAGCACGAGGAGCAGGGCGACTGCGCCAAGATACTTGGCCTGCCGCCAGCTCCGCTCCAGGCGGCGCAATCGCCGCACGGATTTCCCGCCCGAGAGCAGCACCAATTCCGTGCGCAGCTCGGCGGCCGATTGATAGCGGGCGCGCAAATCCGGCGCGCACGCCCGGGAGACGATTTCATTGAGCTCCAGCCAATCCGCCTGGTCTGGCAATTCCGCGAGACGGGTCAAGGGCTCCGGAAACCGCTGCCGATCTTTGCCCGTCGAAATTTCATAGAGCACCTTGCCTAGGCTGAACACATCGGCCGGCGGCTGGCCCTGGCCTTCCGGGGCGATGAACCCTTCCGTCCCGACCAGGGATGCTTCACCCTGTTCCGCCACGAGCCCGATGTCCGCGAGCCTGGGCGATCCCCCGACGAAAATGATGTTCGACGGCTTGATGTCCCGATGAACCAAACCGTGTCCGTGCAGATGGTCGAGCGCTTCCGCCAGGTCCAGGGCAATCCGCAGGCATTCCCCAAAGGGCAGACGCCCGCGACGCCGGAGCTCGGACGCGAGCGTGCGAGGCTGGTAACGGCCCGCGTCGATCTCCCCCTCCACCCCCGGCTGGCCAGGCTCCGTCGACGGCCCGGAACATCCTTCGTCATCGGCCAGCTCCATGACATAGTAGAAAAATTCCGGATCGTCGTTCCGGCCAATTTGCAGGACGTCCACCAGCCCCTCGTGCGAGCGGGAGATGGGCTCGAATCGTTGGATGCCTGCGAACTCGCGCTCATACGGGCGCGCGTCGGAAAATGCCCGCCGATACACCACCTTGACCGCCCGATGGGTTCCCAGAATGTTTCGCGCCAGCCAAACCTCACCGTAGGCACCCTGGCCAATCCGTCGAACCAGCTCGTGGTCCGGGATGGACGGCGGTTGGACGGTCTCTCCTCGCCCGGCCCGGCCCGTGCCGTGGTCGCCAATCCTTGAACGATCGTGCACGAGCTGCTTCTACCGAACGGAATGTCGTTTTGCAGCACTTTTGCCGGACGTGTCCCAGCCGCGGGCCGGCGCCGCCTGCCTCGCGCTGCCTGACAAAAGTACCATGAGGATGGTGGGGAGGCCCGGGAGGTCAGCCCTCTTGCTGCATCGGCAATCCGCCACGGCCCCATTTTGGAGAGGGCGTTGCTCCGCCAGCTCTGACCATCGCCTGTGTCTCAACTCCAATTGTGAAGTTGTCCGATTTTACCCGCGGCGTATTCCTGTGACAAGTCCCCGCGAGGAAAGAGCGCGACGCGCGCTTTGGAGTGCGCCGACTCGTCGGCGCTTTTTCCGCGGGGGGACTTGTCCCCCCCGCAATCCAATCAGCGTCCACCCGCCGTCACGGGGTCACGGAAATCCCTGACTGGGTGCCGGTGATGGCGGCGTTCGCGAGATCCTTCGCGGTGATCGACTGGATCCCCACGGTCCGCAGCGTGGCGCTGAAGCTGACTAGGCCGGCGTCCGGCCCGGTAAAGGCCGTGTTCCCCGGCAGCGTCGCCAACGGATCGGAACTGCTGAACGTCACCGTGCCGAGGTAACCGGTCGCGGTGTTCCCGAAGGCATCCCGCGCGACCACCGTGAACAACCCCGCCGTGCCCGCCTTTTGCGGTGAGGGGAACCGCGTCACCACCAGGGTCGCGGCGGGCCCGGCGTTGACCACGATGCCGCTTTGGGTGCCGGGGAGGGCCGCCACCACGGTGTCGGTGGCGGTGATCGCGCGCGTGCCGGCCGTTCTCAGCGTGGCGGTGAACGCCTTCACGCCCGCGTCACCTGCGGTGAATGCCGTGTTGGCCGGCAGGGTGGCGGCCGCATCCGTGCTGGTGAACGCAATTGTGCCGAGGTAACCCGTGGCTGTGTTGCCGAAGGCGTCCCGCGCGGTGACGATGAAACCTCCCGCCGTCCCCGCGGTTCGCGGCGAGGGGAGCCCGGCCACCACCAACACCGCCGCGGCCGCCGGCGTGACCACGATGTTGCCTTGCGTGCCGGTGAGGGTGCCGACCACGGTGTCCGTGGCGGTGATCGCGCGCGTGCCGGCTGTTCTCAGCGTGGCGGTGAACGCCTTCACGCCTGCGTCGCCCGCCGTGAACGCCGTGTTGGCCGGGAGCGTGACAGCGGGATCGGTGCTGGTGAAGGCGACCGTGCCCAGGTACCCCGTGGCGACGTTGCCAAAGGCATCCCGCGCGGTCACCACGAACGTCCCCGCGACGCCCGCAATTTGCGGCGACGGAAACCCGGCCACCACCAACGAAGTCGCCGCCCCTGGCGTGACCACGATGTTGCCCTGGGTGCCGGTGATGGCCCCCGCCACGGTGTCCGTGGCGGTGATCGCGCGCGACTCGGCCGTTCTCAGCGTGGCGGTGAACGCCTTCACGCCCGCGTCACCCGCGGTGAACGCCGTGTTGGCCGGCAGGATCGCGGCGCCGTCGTTGCTCGTGAACGCAATCGTGCCGGTGTAACCGCTCGCGGTGTTCCCAAATGCGTCGCGGGCCGTCACGACAAACGAGCCGGTCACCCCCGCGCTTTGGGGCGACGGGAAGCCCACGACCACCAGTGTGGCCGCGGCGGCGGGATTGACGAAGATCCCGGCCTGGGTGCCGGTGATGGCGGCCGTCGCCGTGTCCGTGGCCGTGATGGCGCGCGCGCCGGCGGTTCTCAAGGTCGCCGAAAATGATTTTACCCCGGCATCGCCCGCGGTGAACGCGGTCAGGACGGGCAGGGTGGCCGCGCCATCGTTGCTGCTGAACACAATGGTGCCCGTGTAGCCCGCGTCGACGTTGCCGAAGGCATCCCGCGCCGTCACGGTGAAGTTCCCGGACACGCCGGCGGTTTGCGGTGACGGATAGCCCGCCACGACCAGCGTGCTCGCTGCCGCCGAGCGGACGAGGATGCCCCCCTGCGAGCCGTTGATGCCCGGCGCCGCTGTGTCCGTCGCCGTGATGCCCCGGGTGCCCGCGGTCCGAAACGTGGCCGGAAACGTGTGCGTGCCGGCATCGCCCGCCGTGAACGTGTAATCCCCGGGCAACATCGCGGCCGGGTCCGTGCTCGCGAAGCGAATCGTGCCGCGATACCCGGTGGCCACGCGGCCGGACGCATCCCGCGCCGTGACCGTGAAATCGCCGATCACGCCCGCCGCCTGCGGCGAGGGAAATCCCTCCACCGCGAGGGACACGGCGGGGCCCGCGAGATTGGTCGACGTTTGGAACACCCGATAGAACCGCTGCCGCGCGGGCGGCGCGGTCACGTCGAAGAACCGGTAGGGACTCTCGAGCACGAGCAGGTTGGTCAGCACCTGCCAGTCGTTGGTGTCGAGGACGGTGCTGAACTGGATCTGGTTGGTGACGCCGAGGTCACTCTCAATGGTCAGGCTGGGAACCATCACGATGTTGGTGATCACGGGCGGCGCGGCGAGCGCCGTGCGGGCGCCGGCCAGCAGGCTGAGGCTCAGGGCCAGGAACAGGACCGGCCCCCGCAAGGTTCGGGACAGCATGTGCGCAAATCGTTTCATCAGATCGTGCCGTTGGAAGTGAAATCGGCTTTTTTCGCCAAATTGGTTAGGCCCGTTTGTCTACCACCTGTCCGGCCATTCGTCAGCAGAATATCCGAATCGGTTCTTCCGCTTGCCGCGCTAATCCAGCAGGGACACGGCATCCCCAAGCGCAACCCGGTCGGAAAGCCGGGGCCGGGGAACGGCCCTTTGGAGTGCTCCGACTTGTCGGAGCTTTTCCGGCGGGGGACTTGTCCCCCGCCCGCAACGCGTTCACCCTCCGCCCCGGGGGAGTCATCAAGGTAGTCTGCAAGCTCCGCGATCCAAGGCCAGCGAGCGGCTGAAGTTGGTCCGGTCGCGAACGGCTTCGTGGTTTTTGTCCGGTCGCGACGGCATCGCCTTGGCCGGCGCGGTTCGAGACGAAATCCCGTTTGCCGATATCGACCCGCCAGGGTTTGCGCCACTTTGGCGATCCGCCGGGCCAGCTCCCGCGGGCGGACCACCGTGGCGCGCGTGCCCCAGCTCAGGAATCGAGAGACAAATCTTACTGCAAGACAGGGACAGACACATTCTCGCGCTTATGACCGTTTGGCGGCCGCTGGGATTTACGGCTGGATCAGCCGATAGTAGCGCTGCCGCTCGCCTGGATTGATGGCAATGATGTTTGTGGCCGGACCTCCCAGGCTCTGCCAGACGATCGGAGGCGTCAGGTTGGTTGTGGTCTCCAATTGAAATCCGGGCGAGTTTGTTTCCCAGCACAGCGTGAGCATGCCCCCGGCGGATCGTCGCAACTGTAGAACTGGAGCGTCAGTTGACGCGACGCAGACAAGCTCCAGTCCGTCGCGAGTGGAAACAGGTTCCAGACGTTTGCCGGCACCGGGTAAAGAGAGCCCGTAGATGCAGGCGAAGTCGGAAACCACGCTCGCGTATCGCAGCACTTTAAACCGATCCCCAAGGCTCGGTTGAAAATCGTTCACCAGTCGAATGTTCAAAATCCCCCCGAAATGCGCCGCCCCGTTGATGACAAGTTGGTCGTAGTCAACTCCGGCTCCCAGTCCCCCAAGTTCAAGATCCAAACTGTGGTTGGTGGATTGGAAGTAGGTTCCCACAAACGTCAGAGTTCCCAAAGGGTCTCCGGGCTCCACGTCTCCCTCGTTGTCGAATGTTGTCGCGCTGACATCGATTCTTCCCCGACCTCGGATCGTCCCATCCAGCAGGTTGCCAAGCGTACCGCCGGTAAATCTCATGACCTGCCCGGCGGGGAAATCGAGCGATCCCGCATTGCGAAACAGGGGGCTGGAGCCGGATTGGTTGACGATGAGAGGGCCGCTGATGGCGCCCAGGTTGTGAAAGCTGCCGGAGGCCCCGGAGAGATTGAGCGTCAGGCCGCTGGTGCTCGTGACGCCATGGATCGTGAAGGTGCCGGTGTTGGTGTGTTGGGCCGACGGCTGGCCGAGGATCGCGGGCCCGTTCATCGTCACCTGACCCTCGTTCCGCAGGGCGAGGCTGAGCGCGCTGGGTCCGATGGTCGCGGCTCCGGTCAGGATGGACCCGTCTGGTGCGTTGACCAAGGGTCCGTTGGTCACGAACAGCCCGGCCGTGAAGGTGGGAAGGCTCAGGCTGTTGGTGAGCACGATCTGGCCGTGATTGGTGAAGCCGTTGGCGACGGCAAGCGCCAGGCTCGAACAGCAGTCCTGCAGCTCGATGCGCAGGATTGAGCCCGGAGTGGTGGTCAGCGGCCCCTGGACGCTGGTGGTGATGGTGGTGCCGCTGGGCCGACTGGACACCCGGAAGAGGCCGCGATTGACCAGCGGCGCGTTGAGGGTGTCGCCGCCGGAGACAACGGTGGATTCGTTAATCAAGGCGCCCGGGCCGTTGACGGTGGTTCCGCCCAAATTGAGCGAGGGCGTTGTGGGGCCAAGAAGGAGGTTGGTCTCGATGTTGAGCTGGCCATTGTTCAGATCGAGCAGGCCGGAGCCGCTCACGACAGTGCCAGCGGCCATGACGAGTGTGCCGTTGTTGAAGACCGCGCTGGAGCTGGCGGGGATGGTGAGCGAACCCGCGTTGCGAAACAGGGGGCTGGAGCCGGATTGATTGACGATGAGAGCGCCGCTGAGGGCGCCCAGGTTGTGAAAGCTGCCGGAGGTCCCGGAGAGATTGAGCGTCAGGCCGCTGTTGCTCGTGACGCTGTTGATCGTGAAGGTGCCGGTGTTGGTGTGTTGGGCCGAAGGTAGACCAAGGATTGCGGGCCCGTTAATCGTCACCTGACCCTCGTTGCGCAGGGCGAGGTTGAGCGCGCTGGGTCCGATGGTTGCGGCGCCGGTCAGGATGGACCCGTCCGGTGCATTGACCAGGGTTCCGTTGGTCACGAAAAGCCCCGCCGTGAGGGTGGGAAGGCTCAGGCTGTTGGTGAGCACGATCTGGCCGTGATTGGTAAACCCGTTGGCGACGGCCAGCGCCAGGCTCGAGCAGCAATCCTGCAGTTCGATGCGCAGGATTGAGCCCGGAGTGGTGGTCAGCGGCCCCTGGATGCTGGTGATGGTGGTGCCGCTGGGCCGACTGGACACCCGAAAGAGGCCGCGATTGACCAGCGGCGCGTTGAGGGTGTCGCCGCCGGAAACAACGGTGGATTCGTTAATCAAGGCGCCCGGGCCGTTGACGGTGGTTCCGCCCAAATTGAGCGAGGGCGTTGTGGGGTCGAGAAGGAGGTCGGTCTCCAGGTTGAGCTGGGCGTTGTTCAGATCAAGCACGCCAGAGCCGCTCACGACGGTCCCTGCGGCCACGGCGAGTGTGCCGCTGTTGAAGACCGCGCTGGAGTTGGCGGGGATGGTGAGCGAACCCGCGTTGCGAAACAGGGGGCTGGAGCCGGATTGGTTGACGATGAGAGGGCCGCTGATGGCGCCCAGGTTGTGAAAGCTGCCGGAGGTCCCGGAGAGATTGAGCGTCAGGCCGCTGTTGCTCGTGACGCCGTTGACCGTGATGGTGCCGGTGTTGGTGTGCTGGGCCGAAGGCTGGCCGAGGATCGCGGGCCCGTTCATCGTCACCTGACCCTCGTTCCGCAGGGCGAGGTTGAGCGCGCTGGGTCCAATGGTCGCGGCTCCGGTCAGGATGGACCCGTCTGGTGCGTTGACCAAGGGTCCGTTGGTCACGAACAGCCCCGCCGTGTAGGTGAGGGAGGTCAGGCTGTTGGTGAGAACGATCTGGCCGTGATTGGTGAAGCCGTCGGCGACGGCCAGCGTCAGGCTCGAACAGCAATCCTGCAGCTCGATACGCAGGATTGAGCTTGGAGTGGTGGTCAGCGGCCCCTGGACGCTGGTGGTGCTGCTGCCGCTGGGCCGACTGGACACCCGGAAGAGGCCGCGATTGACCAGCGGCGCGTTGAGGGTGTCGCCGCCGGAGACAACGGTGGATTCGTTAATCAAGGCGCCCGGGCCGTTGACGGTGGTCCCGCCCAAATTGAGCGAGAGCGGCGTGGGGCCAAGAAGGAGGTTGGTCTCCAGGTTGAGCTGGGCGTTGTTCAGATCGAGCAGGCCGGAGCCGCTCACGACGGTCCCGGCGGCCACGACGAGTGTGCCGCTGTTGAAGACCGCGCTGAAGTTGGCGGGGATGGTGAGCGATCCCGCGTTGCGGAACACGGGGCTGGAGCCGGATTGGTTGACGATGAGCGCGCCGCTGATGGCGCCCAGGTTATAAAAGCTGCCGGAGGTCCCGGAGAGATTGAGCGTCAGGCCGCTGGTGCTCGTGACGCCGTTGACCGTGATGGTGCCGGTGTTGGTGTGCTGGGCCGAAGGCTGGCCGAGGATCGCGGGGCTGTTCATCGTCACCTGGCCCTCGTTCCGCAGGGCGAGGTTGAGCGCGCTGGGTCCAATGGTTGCAGCGCCGGTCAGGATGGACCCGTCCGGTGCGTTGACCAGGGTTCCGTTGGTCACGAAAAGCCCCGCCGTGTAGGTGGGGGAGGTCAGGCTGTTGGTGAGAACGATCTGGCCGTGATTGGTGAAGCCGTTGGCCACGGCCAGCGCCAGGCTCGAACAGCAATCCTGCAGCTCGATGCGCAAGATTGAGTTCGGAGTGGTGGTCAGCGGCCCCCGGACGCTGGTGGTGATGGTGGTGCCGCTGGGCCGACTGGACACCCGAAAGAGGCCGCGATTGACCAGCGGCGCGTTGATGGTGTCGCCGCTGGAGACAACGGTGGATTCGTTAATCAAGGCGCCCGGGCCATTGACGGTGGTTCCGCCGAGATTGAGCGAGAGCGGCGTGGGGCCAAGAAGGAGGTTGGTCTCCAGGTTGAGCTGGGCGTTGTTCAGATCGAGCAGGCCAGAGCCGCTCACGACGGTCCCGGCGGCCACGACGAGTGTGCCGTTGTTGAAGACCGCACTGGTGTTAGCAGGGATGATGAGCGAACCCGCGTTGCGGAACACGGGGCTGGAGCCGGATTGGTTGACGATGAGAGCGCCGCTGATGGCGCCCAGGTTGTGAAAGCTGCCGGAGGCCCCGGAGAGATTGAGCGTCAGGCCGCCATTGATTGTGCTGCTATTGATCGTGATGGTGCCGGTGTTGGTGTGCTGGGCCGAAGGCTGGCCGAGGATCGCGGGCCCGTTCATCGTCACCTGACCCTCGTTCCGCAGGGCGAGGTTGAGCGCGCTGGGTCCGATGGTCGCGGCGCCGGTCAGGATGGACCCGTCCGGTGCATTGACCAAAGGTCCGTTGGTCACGAAAAGCCCCGCCGTGAAGGTGGGTGAGGTCAGGCTGTTGGTGAGAACGATCCGGCCGTGATTGGTAAAGCTGTTGGCGACGGCCAGCGCCAGGTTCGAGCAACAATCCTGCAGCTCGATGCGCAGAGTTTGGTTGCCGCTCCCGCCACCCAGGGAGAGGCTGGCCACGGACGTGTTGGCCCGCACCACGACGGAATAGTTGCCGCTGTTGGTGATGATTGCGTGGTCGGCAATTCCGGGAGCGATGTTTGGGCTCCAGTTCGTGGCGACGCTCCAACTGCCGCCATTCAGATTCGTCCAAACGATGTTGGCTCCATTGGCTCGGTCGCTGCCCATCAACCAGAGTGTTGCGTGGCCGATCGCCAGGACACGGAGGAGTTGTTGGGACGGAGGGGCCAGACGGTGGAGGAGATATTTGAGCTTCTGCATACGGTGATTCGAGTCAGGGCCGGGGCTTTGCCCGAATCGCAGAGGTGCGGTTCGAGCCGGGATGGAAAGCGGGACAGCGCATCGGAGGATTCTCCTGCGGCCGGAAGGGCCGTCAACGCGACGCCACCTGCCCGTTTGGGCAGCTTCGAACGGGACAGCAGGACCCTGGCGAGATCCGTTTCCCTCAACGTCCGTCAGACGCAGTCTTCGGGCGGGGACCCGTCAATCGAGCCGCCGCCTGGATGCGGTTGGAAACCTCCAGCTTGCGGTAGATGTTGGAGATGACGTGTTTGACCGCGTTGATCGAGACGCCCAGATCGTTTGCGATTTCCTTGTTGAGCGCGCCCCGGCTGACGCGGGTCAACACGTCGTGCTCGTGCTCGGTCAGCCGGGCCAGCCCGGGGTCTTCGGCCGCGCCCGTCTGGTGAAAGTATTGAAGAATTTTTCTGGAGACCGCGGGGGACAGCGGGGCTCGTTCAGAGCGCACGTCTCGAATGGCTTCAATCAGCTCCCCGGGCTTGGTTGATTTCAACCAATACCCGTCCGCGCCCGCCTTGAGCGCCGCGAAGATCGATTCCGCGTCATGCTTCACCGTCGCGACCAGGCACCGCAGAGCGTGAAAACGCCGCTTGAGCCGGCGAACGCATTCGTCCCCGCTCGCTCCGGGCAGGCTCAGATCGATCACCGCAACATCGGCCGTCGATTGAACCCATGCGAGCCACGCCTCCTCGGCCGAGGCAAACCCGGCTCCCCACCGCAAATCGGGTTGATCCTCGATCCAGCCCCGCCACAGCGCCCGTGTCTCCGCATGGTCCTCCACCACCGCGATGGTCACGCGATCGGCGCCCGGAGTTTTTGCGATCGGCGTTGAAGGCTTGGGGGCGCTCATTTTGTCGGGCGGCTGTCAACCACGGGCGGCGCCAGACTGGTCGAGGGGAACGACGAATTCAAGACGCGTTCGGCGGCCGGGAGCTGTCGTGACGATGGTTTCGCCCCCGATGGCTCGCAGGCGTTCCCGCAACCCTCGCAGGCCGCGGCGGGTGGCATTCTCCGTTTCCAAATCGAATCCCTGCCCGTTGTCGTCGACCCGCAACGTCAGGCGCGATCCCTCGCATGTCAGTGCGACGGCGATGCGGGTTGCACGCCCGTGCCGGAGCGCGTTGGTGATTGCCTCGGTCATGGCGCAGGCCAGTACCTGGCGCTGGCCTGCGGTGAGATTGACTTCCGGCAGGTTGAGCGGCAGGTCCAGGGCCGCCTCGATCGAGTGGGCTCGGACACGCTCGGGGACGTATTCGGCGAGAAACGTCGCAAATCCTTCGAGGGTGCCCGGCCCGGTCTCCAGATCCCAGATCACCTGATCCAACAGCTCGCGCAGCGGCTGCGCACCCGAGGCCGTCGCGGACTGGACCGCAAGGTCGGTGATGACCCGGCCGAACCGATCGTGCAGATCCTGGGCGATGCGAGTTCGTTCCGCCTGCAGCGCCGCGTCTCGCGACTCCTCTGAGTGCGCCAGCGAGGAACGCCGATTCAAGATGCGGCGTGCGCCGACGAACAGTCCGCCGAACGCGAGGCCCGCCAGCGCGAACGGGATCCAGGGCAGGTGACGGGCACCCGGTCCCGAGGTGAGGCTGACTCCGGAATCAGTCTTTTGCGCGGGCGTCGGCTTCGCCCTGCCACTGACGGCCCAAACCTGGGGCGCTTGGCGGCTGAAGGGCCCGCCAAAAATGGCGTCGATTCTCGGAAGATCCAGCCCCGGCGAACCGACCACCAGATCGCTCAGCCCATCGCCATCCAGATCCCCAGGCGAGGTCAATTGGGACCCGTAATGGGCGGAGGCTTGCGTGCCGGCGATCACCAACACCGGTTGGAGCACGAAATCCGGGGACGAGAACGACAATATCTCGAACGCTCCGCCTTCGATCGCCTGGCGCGACGATCGTGGAGCGCCCACGGCCAGATTGCCACGCCCGTCTCTGTTGAAACCGTGCAGCCAGGCCACCGTCGATCCATACCGGCGATCCTCGGCCATCCCCGACTTCTCGGCCACGCGCCTCGGCGGACGATTTGTCCCTCCGCGGAAGACCTGCACGTAGCCGCTTTGGCCCGTGCTTTGCATGCCCGGGGCCCCGATGGCCAAATCGTCGAAACCGTCCCCGTCGAAATCGCACGCGCCGGCCAGCCCGCGACCGAACCGATCTCCAACCTCACGCCCGGTGCCAACCCAAAAAGGCCCATCCAGCCCGAGCTGCTTCGATCCGTAAAAAACGGCGACCCGACCCAAATCGCCGTGCCTCGTGCGCCAGGCGGGGGCGGCGATGGCCACGTCCGCCAGGCCGTCCCCGTCGAGATCGCCCGCCGCCACCATGGCATCGCCCCATTCGTCGTCGCGTTGCTCCCCGGGATACGACCAGTCCGACGGGGTCGGTGCGCCCTCCTTCGTGCCCAACAGCAAAATCACGCGGTTGGCCGCGCCGCTTCGGGCCAGTGCCACCAGATAGTCGGGGGCTCCATCGCCGTTCACGTCACCCACCGGTTCCGCCGAAACGAGATCACCTTCGCCGGGGTGCCAGGTCCAGCCGGGCGCCGGGGGCGACGTCACGTTGGACCAGAATGTCAGGTTCCCGGGGCCTGCCCGACCGCCCGGCCCGCCCAACAGCCAGCCCGAGGCGCGCGAAATTCCCTTGGGCTCGATGGGCCGAAAGATCGATCCGAACAGGTGATCGCCGGGCCCGGCGGGTTGTGAAAACCACGGCCTGGCGACAAGCCCATTGGTGGCGCCCAGAAGCACGAGCGCAAGCCCCGGCTCGGAGCCCGGACGGGGACTGGCGCCCCGGGGCAGGAGCGCGATCCCCAGGTCAGGATGCCGATCGCCGTTGACGTCGCCGAGGGGAACCAGGCGAAGTCCGCCGGCCGCTGCCACGTTTGTCAGGGCTTGCGAATGGAAGCGACCACCGAGGTTGGCAGGCCCCTGGAGCTGGGTGAATGTCGCCGGGCTGTCGCCCGGGTTCAGGGCCAGCCCGTTCCGCGGTTCAGCCACCACCAACACCAGACCGACGGCAATACGAATGAGTCGTCGCACCGGGTGCATGATGGCGGAAGAATGGCCGGCCGACGGCCTGAATCAACGCAGAACGTGGACGCGCAGGGCCGAGGCGGGATGAAAAGTGGCTGAGCCGGGAACGTTTCACTCCTCATCACGGCCTTGTCTCCGCGGCAGCAGCCTGTGACCATTGTAGAGTTGGAACACGCCGCCCTTGCGCCAGTGCTCCCCCCTCCAATCGGGGAGATGTAAGTCCCCGGGTTGCCACGTAATTCCCGTCATTGTTCTCGTTCTGGCCATCCCGCATACGGTAGTTTTTGCGGCTGTGAATTCCACCGACGCCTTTCTCAAGTCCAGCGCGGCGCGGTTTCTCCTGATGGTCGTCTTTGCTTTTGCGACCGTGGGCGAACTCTCGGGGCAACTGGTCTGTGAGGGCAGTGGGCCCGACTATATCGAGGCGACCGCTGGCTCCGATGGGAGATGTATCCTCGTCAATGGCAGTGGCCAAACCCACGCCAAGTCGCCAAGAATTCAGAATCCCTGGGCGCCAAGCGATGCGGCGGATGGCTATTTGGCCAGCGAGGTCAGCTTGTCCACGGATGGTTTCAGTTTGGAGATGTCAGCGTCGGCCGCGGGCAAGAGCGGGAGAATTCCGCTCGCGTTTGGCAACGCGTTTATCACACCCCGGGGAAGTGCGACGGCTTATGCACTGGCTTCTCCGCGCCGGGTCGTCGTGCGATTTCCAGAATTGACCACCATCCAGGACTGCGTGGCGGAGGTCACGTATGAGGCCACCTTTCGCGCGAACGCCCGGGGGGTCAACGGGGGTGCGCTCTCTGCCGTCTCCAGCTTTTCGGTCGGGTTAATCCCGCCTTTTCAATTCGGCGGAACCGGCGTGGTGCACGCGGTGGCGGGTTCGATCTCACCGGACTCAAACCCGCCCCTTTACTACTTCTACGACACCGTGCCGCGTGGGGGTACCAACGGGGTGCAGATCGTCCGCTTTCGCGCTCCCCTGAAGACGAATGCGGTCGGCGAGGCCTTTGCCACGTACGAACTTTCCGGCCAGATAAAGGCCGAGGTCAGCGTTCCGGGCGGCAGTGCGACCCATAACACCGACGTCTCCGCGTCTGTTCGTTGCGACATGCACTATGCGGGCGCGGAAATCATCTGCACCAATCAATCAGGCGAACAGCGGATATCCACCGCCGTTTTCGGGCTTCTGCCCGTTCTCCCTCGATTGGAGTTCTGCTCCACGAATGGTGAATCGGTAATCTGCTGCCGCACAAATTTTGGGTTTCCCTACTGCCGGACAAATGACCCGGCATCGACCAATGATTTCGTGGTGGTCAACCTGACCCGGCCGTTCTGGCCGGCCTCGGAAGAGATGTCCGCAGAACCGGCGGACGCCGCTGTCTCCATCGGTGAGCGCGTCGATCTTGCCTTCAGTGCCGCGCTCCGGGTCGCGCTCTCGAATGACCCACCCGCCAGGGTGCAATGGTTTCGTTCGGGGGCCCCGGCGCAGCCGATCGTTGGCGAAACAAACGCGACGCTCACTTTCCTCCGGGCGGCGCCGGGCGATTCCGGCGCCTACTACGCCGTCCTGACGGATGACTCTGCCAGCGTGACCAGCCGGGTTGCGACATTGACGGTCAGTCCCCTTCGGCCAGACCTTCGCCTTCAACTCATGGATGGGCGCCGTCGGGTTACCGTGGGGGGCGACCTCGGCCGGGCCTATCGCATCGAGTATGCGGAGGATCCCAGCTCTACGAACTGGAACACGCTCGTGAACCTGACGCTCGACCTGTCGCCCTTCACTTACGAGGACACAAACGCCCTTGCTCCGCGAAAATTCTATCGCGCCGTCATGCTGCCGTGATGGAGGGTGATGGTAAATCTCCGCGGCGCGCCATCCTGCTTCCGGATGCCCGAAGAACAGGCATCTCCGGTTGGCTGGCTCCAAGCCCGTTAATCACCGCGCCGTCGATTGAATCCGGAATAGCTCATGCAATCGTGCGGGCACCGGAGTGTTCAGGCGCCAGTCGATGGTGATGCGCCCGTGGCGCGCTTTGGAGTGCTCCGACTTGGCGGAGCTTTCCCGGCGGGGGACTTGTCCCCCGCGCGCACCACGTTCCGCCTCCACCCGCCCGAAGTCGCCGCACCTCAGCAGCGCCGCGAGCCAAGGCCCGCGAGGAATGAAGTCGTTCAGGTCGTGAACCGCTCCGCGCAGTTTGTCAGGCCGCACCGGCGTTTCTTGGGCCGGCGCGGGTCGGGACGGACCATGCGCATCAACCAAAAAGTCCGCAGGTTGTCCCGGTCCACGTCGTCGTCCGCTGGGCCGACGTCATCGCCCCCTCGCTGGCGGGGGAAGAGAATGCCGAACTGGAGCCCGGACACTCGTTTCCAAATCAGTCGCGAAGCAACGCGGTTTCAATGGAAGCGGAACACCTGGTGCCAGCTTCTGAGCAAGGGCCAAAGCGTCGCAATATGTGCGGCGGTTGGCGATGTGTTCCAGCGTGCCATCCTTGCCCACGCCATACAGCGCGAAGTAAGGCGGGCCGAACTCGTCATCGAACGGGTCATCGTCAGCTGTGAACGGCACCGCTTCGCCATCGTCCAGATCGTTACGCACTGTTTGAATGCGAAATTGTCGAAACTCCGACTCGCCGACCGGATTGGGCGCGCAGACATCGACCGGAACAGGGAGTCTGTCATCCGCATGGATTGGCAGCCGCAGTCGAAGCGCCACCCGCAAACAATCCCTTTCATCGAATTGGGCGGCCGTTGTTGCATGCATGAAGCCCAGACATGCATCGCCAAATTTTTCCTCCATGAGATACGGCCAAACTTCGTTGTTTTGATCGAACGCGACATGCGCACAGGCCCAGGCCTCAAACAGATTCCCTATACGCATCATCTCTCGCATGAACTCATCCCTGCCGTGGAAGCTGGTGCTCAAATTAAATTCTGGATCCGCTTCCGCGCGTTTGAGGCACGCCTCGCGCAACGACAGGGCGCAGGCGAACACGGCGGCCGGGTCGGGTGGGTGGGGGCCGGATTCAAGTTCGTTAGTCATGGATCGGCTTATCTACCTGGCCAGGATTGCGCGGCTTGGCAAGACTGACCTTGCCTCCAACCCAGATGCTGGCCTTAATCTTGCGCACGCGCGATGTCCACTGATTGGTCACAAGCAGAGGTTGAGGCAATCGTCACCGACTATTTCGCGATGTGGGATAGAGACCTTCGCGGGCTGGATTACAACAAGGCGGAGCACAATAGGCGCCTTCGACTTCTTGTTCCTAATCGCAGTCGGTCTTCCGTAGAGCAGAAGCATCGGAACATCAGTGCCGTGCTCTGGCATCTGGGCTATCCATACCTGCGCGGCTACAAGCCCCTGCCCAGGTATCAAAATTTATTGCGATCGGTGGTGGAGGACCGGTTGGCGCCGGGAACGAGGATGAACCGACTCATTGCCAAGGCGGTAAAGGTTCCAGCCAAATTAGCCCCGGCTGTCCAAGACCTCGTGGCCATTCAGGTTGCTCCACCTCGGCGTGCGGAGGTGACGGAGTTAGTGGCTGATGAAAAGCGACGGGGTAGGGCGGACTTCGTCCGGAGAAATTATTTGGAAGCGGAAGCGAACAACCATTCGCTCGGGCTTGCTGGTGAAAAATTGATCCTTCGTCACGAACGTGAGCGGCTCTGGCGCGCTGGGAAAGACGCTCTTGCCAACCGCGTTGAGCACGTTGCAAAAACCAAGGGTGACTTTCTAGGCTACGATATTCTGTCGTTTGAAACCAGCGGCCGAGAACGCTTCGTAGAGGTGAAAACCACTCGCTACGGCGCGATGACCCGTTTCTTCGTTTCTGCCAACGAGGTTGAGGTTTCCGCGTCGCACAAGCAGGTGTATCACCTCCACCGAATTTTTAACTTCGACAAGCAGCCGCAGTTTTATGTTCTGTCGGGATCTCTCGTCGATACCTGCGAGATAAAGCCGGTTAGCTTTTCAGCGGTGCCAAATTGAAACGGGCAAACTCCCGGGTCATTTCGAACGGCTCGACAATTGGAAAGGCTTCCGCACCGACGTTCCTGTACGACTCGTCTCTCTGTCACCCACCGGAAGAAGTTTCTGACGCTCGCGAGAACGCGTCAGTTGCCTCTCGCCCTCGTCGGCAATCACTGCGCCGTCGATTGTATCCGGAATAGCTCATGCAATCGTTCCGGTACCGGTGTGTTCAGGCGCCAGTCGATGGTAATGGGGCGATCGCCGGTCCAGTGATCGAATGTCACCAGGCCGCAGTAATGAAACGGGGCGGACTTGCTTTGAACTTTCTTGGAGCGGCGCACGAAGAGATGAACCTCGATACCGCGTTCCACATGATGCCGCATCATTTGTCCGTGCTTGGAGTTTTGCGCCGTGCGGTTCTGGCTGTGCATTTGAAAGCGATCCGGGGCCAGGAATCGGTCCGCATATTGATGTTCTTGAAGGAGGTCGCCTTTGTCCAACGTCATGAGGAGGAAAATGCGGTTTTCGGTCGCAACGAACCCGACGTTCCAAACCGCCTCTGAAAAAGGCAGGCCGAAGAGCGGCGGAATTTCCTCGCGGCTGTACGTGCGCCACAGCTCTGGAACCGTCTGCGAAGTCGCTTGCACCTGGGCTGGGCGCATTCGCAAGCCTTCGGTGGTGGGCTCGAAGACAACGCGATGAACGGTGCCGGGCCGCCCGGCGTCCGGTCCGAACCAACCGTTCAGGATGGCGGGCAGCACGTTGGTCGCTTGGCCGGGTTCGCGCATCACGTTCACCGCGATTTTAACGAAGTTGGCCTCGAACGTTCGCCCGTCGGCTTCGACCGGCGTCCATCCCTCGGGAATCATTGGATTCGTGGTTCGGTCGGGCAAAAAGAGAATTGGACGACCGTCAGCGTGCGAAACTTTGCAGGTGAACTCCGTCGCTTTGGGTGAGTTGGGCCGGCTGAGGTATTCGGCGAGGCGCCATTCCGCCAACTCGCGAACTAATTCCTGGAACGCCTCACGATTCGGCGAAGCGATGGTCAGGCGGGAGCTGAACTGGCGATTTGCGTAGGCGAAGTAGGCGCGGCCGCCCGTGCCTCGGCCGCCGGCCCAGGCGTTGACGGGGTTGCTCTCAATGAGGTGAATGAGATCGGCGGGGGCATGTAGGCTGTCGCCGACGTCGCGTTGCAGAACGGCGGCGCGGCGTGCGCGGCGGGCGAAGGCATCGGCGAGGACCTCAATGGAGAGCGTTCCTGGGAAGGCATCCTCGTCGAGCATCGCCAGGAGCGTGAGCATCTTGAAGCTCTTGTTCATCGGGGTGCGCTCGAGTTCGGCGAGGAACGGCTCCCCTTCCACGAGGGCTGCTTCCTGTGACGGCGTCAGGTCGCCCATCGCCTTCACAAACCTCAGCCAAGAACCGTGGCTGCTTCGCAAGGTCTTTGGATTGTAGTTCTCGTGAAACATCTCGGTCGCCGTGGGGCGCTGGCCGGTGCGCTCGCGGAAATCCAAATACGCAGCCTTGAGAATTGCCTCTGCCGAGCCATCGCTCTGATCGGTGATCAGGTTCTTCAGGATTTCGACGGCCTTCAGGTCATACGTGACCTCGCATCCGGGAGGCAGATCGAATTTCCGGGCTTGCAGGAGATTTAGCGCGCGGTCGAGTTCGGCATGGCCAGGCGACAGGTTCAGGAGAGTGCGGGCCTTGGCCAGGAAGATCCGGTGATTGCCGATGTAGTCGATGACGGTCAGGTGCGTTTTGTCGGTGGCGATACGCAGGCCGCGGCCGAACTGCTGCGTCCAAAGAATCGTGGATTCCGTCGGGCGCAACATCAGAACCGTGTCGATGTTGGGAACATCGACGCCCTCGTTGAACATGTCGACGGCACAGACAATATCGAGTTGGCCTCCGGCGAGTTGCTCGAGTGCGGCGGTGCGCGGGAATGAGTCCGGACCGGAATGCACCGAAACGGCTCGGAGCCCGTTTCGATCGAAGAAATCCGCCATGAAATCGGAATGACGCCGCGAACAGCAAAAGGCCAGCGTGCGGCTGCCGGGTTTGGCGCGGCGCCGGTATTGCTCAAGCGCGTTCTGCGCGCGGGCTTGGGTGGCGACCGCTCGAGTCAGTTCCTCTTCATCGAAGTGGTTGCTACGCCAGGGAATGTTCTCATAGTCGACTTCATCCGGCACTCCGAAGTAGTGAAAGGGCACGAGGCGCCCCGCGCTGATACCCCGGTCGACGTTGCATCGGTAGACCAGATTCTCCTGGCAGAGCGCGAGGAGATCCCCGCCGTCGGTTCGTTCCGGCGTTGCAGTCAGGCCGAGAAGAAACTTCGGCGTGAAGTGGGCGATAAGATTGCTATACGTGCGCGCGGAAGCGTGATGAAACTCGTCCACCACGATGTAGTCGAAGCGATCACGGGCGAAGCGCTTCAGGTGGGGTTGGCGGCCGAGGGTTTGAATGGACGCGAACAACACGTCCGCGTCGGGGAACTTCTCGGTGCCCGTGTAGCATCCGAGGGTCGCTTCCGGCCGGACACAGCGGAAGGTGTGGAGCGCCTGGGCAAGAATCTCCTCCCGGTGGGCCACGAACAAGACGCGAGCGAACTCCGGGCGATTGCTATCGAAGGCGCTCAGCCATGTCTTGCCGAGGCCGGTGGCGAGAACCACCAGGCCGGCCGTATTGCCGTCGTGGCGAGTGCCGTCCAGCGCCAGCAGGGCTTCCTGTTGGATGAGGTGTGGCTCCGGTGGAGTCTCGGGAGGTTCGACGACAATGTCGGCCGCGGCCCCGAGCGTAGGCGCCCTTCGACGACGGATGTAACTCCGGATCCAGTCGGGCGTGATCGGCTTGGTGGACGGATGTTCCCACAGTCGTTCGAAGGCTGCCTGGACTTCGCTCAACCCGCGGCTGTCGTCAGGCGTCACGACGCGGTAATTCCATTCGATCCCGGTGCGGAGCGCGGATTCTGTGAGATTGGAACTGCCCACCAACGCCGTAGCGGTGCCATCCGCAAATTGAAAAAGGTAACCCTTGGGATGAAAGCTGAGTTTGCCGGCTTCGAAGATACGCAGCTCGAGTTTTCCGCGGGCCGACTCGGCTGTGAGATCGCAAAGTTCGGTGAGTGCGCGTGGGTCGGTGATGTCGAGGTAGTCGCCCGTCAGGAGGCGAACCCGGCCTTCGCGGCGGAGAAGGTCCTGAAGGTGGGGCCGAATCAGCTTCAATCCGCTTAACTGAACGAAAGCGACACACAGATCCACAGCGCTCGCCCGGTCGAGGTGGGCCAAAAGGTGCGGCAGGAGCGGGTCGTCGGTTCCGCGGATGAGCGCGCCGTCATGAGGCGTGTCGGCGAGAAACTGAGCGCCAGCTGGGCCTGACCGCAGGTAATTGCCCTTGCCGGGGATGACGTGGCGCACGCCGCCTCGCGGATCGGGAACATCGCCGTGGTAACGCGGGATGATGTGGATGTGGAGGTGGAAGACCGTCTGGCCAGCCGCCGCGCCGACATTGATCCCGATGTTGAATCCATCGGGCTTATGCCGTTGGAGGATTTCCTGACGGACGCGTTCAATCGCGGCGACCAACGCTCCGTGTTCTTCGGGTGTGGCGTCGAACCAGGTGGTGACATGGCGTCGGGGGATGACGAGAGCGTGGCCTGCGGCCACGGGAAACCGGTCCCACATGCCGAGGCACTGCTCCGACTCAAAGATGACCTGTCCAGAGCTCGGAATGCAGAATGGGCAGTCGCCAGGCATGATCCGGTTCAGGCGGAGGGCGCCAACGATAGCCGAACGGTGCGCCCCCGTTGCAGGCACACGCTGCAGTGATGCTGCGCACGGAGGCGGCGCACGAAATAGTCTGTCCCGCAAACGGGGCAGCGGCAGCGTTGCCGCGGCGCGAGGGCCCGGGGCCGCGCGCCGTTCACGGGCAAGCCGGGACAATGCAGGCGGGTGGATGGCTGATAGCCGGCCATGCGCACCAGGTGGCGCCACTCCGGTCCGTGCGGTTTGGCGAGGGATCCGTGGAGCAAATACGCGGCGACATGGGCGGCTTCATGGCACAGCACTTCGAGAAGAGTGGATCGTGGAGCGTGAGCCAGCCAGGTATGCAGCCTGATGACCCCGGACCTCGGGCGAACTCGGCCCAGCGATTTCCTCATGCGGGATGAGTAAGCGATGCGTACGTGGCGGGCGAGGTCAGGTGTTCCCCAGCGCTTTGCCCAGCGCGCGAGTGCTTGAACATGCTGACGCGGCATGGTCGACACGGTTTCTAACTCGTTCCTTTCCTCAATGAGCTTGCAGGCGGCTTGATCCTTTCATCCGGCTCGCTGGGTCTTTGCTGTGAACGGGCGCGAGCCTTGCAGCGTATGCGTGCGCGGTCGAGCCGAATGTCGAGCCAGATGCCGCCCGCACCTCAATACTCATCCGGAAGAATCACGCTGGTCACCGAGCGGTCTGATTCGTTGATGATCCAGAATGATTCTCCGCGGCTGCTGGAAAAGACCGCCAGCAAACGCCCGCCATCCCGAAGCGCTTGCTCGTTCAGGGCGGCGTCGTGGCGGTCTACCTCGCCCCAGTCACCGCGAGCAAAGCGCTCGAGCGCGATCGTGATTTCTTCACCCGGAATGGCGCAGGATGCGCGTTTAGTGACCACAACCTGCCCCAGCGAAAAGCGTGGGCTGCATTTTAGAACAAGCATGCCAACCTCCTTTGATGGGAAGCCTGTCAGCCCGCGAATTGCGTGGAGCAACCTCCCTCGGTTACCAATTGGGACGGAGGGTGGCTGGTCGAAGGTGCGAGGGCGAGTTGAAAATCACCACGCGAAGAATTCGCGGCGGTGGCGACTTTAATCCCTGACCCGAGAGTTGCATCCGCCAGCAGTCGATTCGGTCAGCAGAATTTCACCGTTGGGTTGGGGCGGGCGAGCGGGTGGACCAGGTGGCGTATTCTTTGGCCACGGATTCGCCCCACGCGCCGTACCACGCGTAGCCGTTGCGGCGTTCGGGCTCGATGTCGGCCAGGCGCGGCTTCTTGATGCCGTCGCGGCCGCAGAAGAACGGGCGCCCGGTTTCGACATCGTAGAAGCGGGCCCACAGGGGCGGGGCCTGCGGGTCGTCGATGACGACCCGATCGCCGTTCTGCTGCGTCAGGCGAATTCCGGTGAGCGTGGCGGCGGCGAACCATTCTGCGCCGGCCTGGATGGCGGCGCGGACTTTGGGCGAGGGCGACTCGAGGCTCATCAGGAGTGACAGAATGCCCGCGCTCTCAGAGCCGCTCAGGGACACGAGCTCGTAGGATCGGCCCGGACGCGGGCGCAGATCCAGTTCGTCATGCTGGGCGCACCAGACCGTTTGTCGGCCATTCACAACGATCTGGCACTGCAGGATGCACTCGACGCCCCGGTCGAACGCGGCCTGGGCGGCGTTGCGCTTGGGCTCGCCGAGAAACGCATAGACCGGGGCACGGGCGATCTCGTGCAGAAGCCGCATCACGCCGACCATGGCGCCGTCGTTGAACGTAATGTGCCGGTGATACTGTTTTCCGGCCGGGTAAATCTGAGGCCAGCCGCCGGTGGGATATTGGGCGGCGAGGATGCCGTCGAGCCCGCGGGTGAACGCGGCGAGGAGCTGTTCCTCGCGCGTGGCCTGGGACGCGCGGGCCAGAAAGCGCATCTCGCCGACGGTCGCGCGGTTGTCGAAGCTGCCCTGGATTTTGTCCGGCCCAGCGGGGTTGGGCTCGGCGGCGGTGTCGCGATTTTTCGGCCACAGGCCGGCGGTCGACTGCCACGACAACACGTTGGTAATCGCGCGGCGTCCGTCGGGTTGGCCGAACCATGCGGGTGGTTTCTGGGCGAGGAAGTTCCAGGGTGCGGACGCGCCGCGCGCCACGCTGACCTGGGCGATCGAGGTGATCAGGCAAAGCGTGATCACGGCGGTGGCGGCGGAAGGTTTCGTCGGGGCGGGGCGAGTCATGCGTGCGAGCATTCGACCGAATGGATCGCGGCGCTATTCTGTCGGGTTGTTGATCGGTGGTTCGCGGACAGGGTCCGCGATGGTGTGCGGGCACCGGTGAGGTGGTCTGCATTTGGCGGCGCGCTGCGGAGAGCGCGCCCTACCAATCTTGCGACGGTGCGTTGGGTAGGGCGGGCGCTCCGCCGCCCGCCGGCGCGGGAGATTCGCGGACTAGGTGCGCGATGGTGTGTGGGCCCTGGTGAGGTTGTCTGCATTTGGCGGCGCGCTGCGGCTTTGCCTCGCCGGAGCGCTTCGCGCGAAGGCCGGAGAGCGTGCCCTACCAAGTTGTGGGATCGGAGCTGCGGGCGGCGCTTGCCTGGGCGACCGTTCTCCCCATACTCACCGCCCATGAAAGAGATTCTCTCGACCGCAGCCATTCTCCTCGCGACGGTGGTTCACGGATTTGCCGCGGAAGCGTGGTGGCCGCAGTTTCGCGGGCCGAATTGTTCCGGCGTCTCGGAATCCGCGCATCCGCCGACGGTCTTTGGCCCGGGGACGAATCAGCTTTGGAAGGTGGCCGTGCCGGGCGGGATGTCGTCTCCGGTGGTGTGGAAGGATCGGATCTTTCTGACCACGTTTGACGGCACGAGGCTGGAGGTGCGCTGCCATGGGCGCAAGGACGGCGCGCTGCTTTGGCAGCAGGCGGTGCCGGTCGAAAAGATGGAGGAATTTCATTCCACGGAAGGCAGTCCCGCGGCCTCGAGTTGCGTTACGGATGGGAGCCGGGTGGTCAGCTACTTCGGCAGCTACGGTCTGATCTGTCATGATCTGGCGGGGAAGGAACTGTGGCGGCATCCCTTGCCGCTGGCGGAGACGGCGGGCGGGTTCGGCACGGGAGGCTCGCCGACGTTGGCCGGCGGTCTGGTCGTGGTGAATCGCGACATGCTCAAGAGCTGCACGCTGCTCGCGGTGGATTTGAAAACGGGGAAGCGGGTTTGGGAAACAGCGCGGCCGGATGTCCGGCAGAGCTACGGCTCGGCGATGGTGTGGAAGAACGGGGGCGTGGACGAGATCGTGATGTCGGGCTCGCTGAAACTGAAGGGCTATGACTTGAAGACGGGCGCGGAGCGCTGGTCGTTGAGCGGCATGCCGTCGTTCACGTGCACCACGCCGGTGGCCGGCGACGGGTTGTTGTTTTTTGCCGGCTGGGCGCCGGGCAAAGGAGATGCTCCGATGCCGAGCTTCGAACAGATGGCGGCCGGCATGGACAAGAACAAGGACAACGCGATCACGCCCGATGAAGTGAAAGGCACGCCGCTGGAATCGTTCTTTCGGGCCCAGGATGTGAACGGCGACGGAAAGCTGACCGCCGACGACATCGAGGGCATGAAGAAGATGATGGCGGGAGGCGAGAACGTTCTCGTGGCGGTGCGCCCGGGCGGGAAGGGCGAGTTGGGCGAGACGGCCGTGGCCTGGAAACAGACCCGCGGCCTGCCGTACGTGCCGTCTCCACTCTATTACCGTGGCCGCGTGTATCTGGTGAAGGACGGCGGCATGGTGTCGAGCTTTGACGCCAGGACGGGCCGGGTGGCGTATCAGCAGGAGCGACTGAACGCGCTGGGGAATTACTACGCGTCACCGGTCGCGGCGGACGACCGCATCATCGTGGCTTCGTTGAACGGCAAGGTGACGGTGTTTGCGGCCGGCGGCGACGCCCCGAAAATTCTGCACCAGGCGGAATTCGGGGAGCGCATCGGGGCGACGCCGGCGCTGGCGGGAGACCAGATTTACATCCGCACGCCGACGAGCCTTTACGCGTTTGGACGAAAGTAGGAGCCGGGCGTCTACGACTCGACTTTCTTTTCCGGGGGAAAGCCGTGTTGTTTGCGGCCTTCGGGGCCGTCGAAGGCGATGCTGACCTTGTAGAGCTCGAAGCGGCCGTCCTGCGCGGTGGCGGCGCATCGCTGGCGGTGGGCGTTTTTCTCCTCGATGGTCATGGGAACGAAGGCGCGCGCGATGGCCACGTTCTTGCGCAACACGGTCAGCGAATCCATCCCGCTCACGGTCGTGGTGACCGGCAGGCTCATGGCGTAACGAATCGCGTCTTCGGCTTTGATGACCCGCTTTTTGACGGCGTCCGCGGTGCCATTGAGGCTCTTCATCCCGATGGGCGCAATTCCGCGCTCGAGCAACACCGGCAGGACTTCCCGTTCGAAACTGCGGAAGTTGGCGTCGAAGCCCGACAGCGGCATCTGGACCGAGTCGAAGGCGAAATCGTGCGCGAGCATGGCGAGATGGAGGGCGGGCGATTTGTGGCCGGTGAAGCCGACGAAGCGAACCTTGCCCTGCTCCCGGGCGATGATGAGCGCTTCCACGGCGCCGCCCGGCGCGAAGTGGAGCTCGGGATCGTTTTCGTAGACCACCTCGTGAATCTGCCAGAGATCGAGATGGTCGGTTTTCAGCCTTCGCAAGGAATCATCGAGCTGTTTGAGGGCGACGCGTTTGTCCCGGCCGTGCAAAACATGGACTAATGGAATGCACTGCACACCTCGCGGGCGGCGCGCAGGCCGGAATCGAGGGCGCCGTGGACGCTTCGCCGGCGAAGAAGAGCGTTTGTGCAACGGGCTCGGCCAGGCGTTGGGGCGCGTCCAGCTGACCGCTGGGAATCACCCTGTAGGCCATGCGGGCGAAGGGGTCCTCGTGCCAGTAGTGGGAGTGGACCTCCATCAGGTGGTCGCGCACCGATCGTGGGGGCTGGCCTTAGGCCTGGGCGAGAACGGACACGCCCCGTTAGATCAGGACGGAGCACCTGCATGTCCTCGCGCGCGAGGGCGCGAGCCGCGAGGCCGGCGATGCCGCCGCCCACCACGATGATCTGGGACGTTTTCATGCTGGGGGCACGATCGCGGCGCGGCGAACCAGGGTTTCGACTGCCGTCAAGCGGCCATAAAAGGAAGGGCGGAACCGCCGGGTTCCGCCCCCTTGTGCACCAACGAACGACCTTACGGCAGAGTCACTCGACCCGCCGTTGGCTCAGTGGCTGACGTGTCTGCGCGGCTTGACGCGATGGCTTTCTCTCCCGAAGACGGGCGCGAGGGCGCCGAGGCATCGCCGTCACTTGCTGGGCGGTCTTCGTCGAACGTTGGTCCGCCGGAGTTGGCCGAGGTCGCGTGGCGGTTGGACGGGCGAGGCCGGGTGCGCGGGATGGGGATTCGGGGCGACGGCTATGCAGAATGCAGCCCGAGGGATTGCATATCTCCACCCGAACAGGCCCGGGGCTTGCGAAATGTTACGCCGCGGGCCCTGCGAGCATGGGCGCCAGCGTGCGGGACGCATGCGGCACCGGTACGCTTTTAGCTGATGTCCCGCTGACCGCATGACGAACCAACTCAAAGCAAACTTATGAAAATCCAAAACCTCATTCTGTCTTCGCCCGTTCTCTTCGCGAGCGGGCTGCTGGTCGTTCTCGCCACGGGCTGCTCGAACGAGCGGGACGTGAACGACAATCGCAACGGCACCCAGGCGGGTTCGGGCTATCCGTCCTCCGTGCAAACCAACACCGGGTCGATGGCGACCAATGCGCCTGGCCAGGGTGGGCGTCCCTGAGCTTCACCCTCGTGACGACGTCCCCGCACGCCATTGATTATCGCAGTCTCGAGTGGACGCCCAGGGCGGCTTAGGGGCCGATCAAATGGAAGGAGCTTCATGGCCGGGCTCTGGCGGGCCTTTCCATGGACGACGAAGATCGCTGGTTTAAGGAGTATCTGGACGGTCTGCCGTGCTTGAAGTGCCGGGCTCACTTCGGGGAATTCATCGAACGGCATCCGCCTGACCTGGGTTCACGCACGGCGTTCTTCGCCTGAACGGTGGAAGCTCATAACTTCGTGAATCGGGCCTTGGGCAAGCCCGCGCTGGGCGACGACCAAGCGTTGGAATTTCACCGCGATGAGAAACGCCGGCGAGAGTGCGAGAGTTCAGGTGTTTTGTCCGGCAGCCTGTTTTGGCGGCCGCTTCAAGTGCACACGAAGACGGGCTGCTAGGGCAGGGCGGGTATGGGGACCCAGGAGTTGTGGCAATCTTCGCAATAACACTCCTGCCGCATGACGCCGACGAGGACGAAGAAGTGCGCGATCAACGTCGGCAGGACGTTTTTCCGCGTCATTTGGGGGTACTGGACGCGCGTCGAGTTGCACTCGGGACAGCGGTAGGCGCTTTTGAGCAGAGTCGTGGCGGTGGGATCGGTGGCCAGGAACTGCTGGGTGTTTTGAAAGACCAGTTCCGGCACGCGCACGTGGTGACTGGCCAGGGGCCGCGCGAGAAACCACGCCTTTTGCAGGCGGTGTTCGTCCTGGACTTGCGCCGTGATGCCGGAGTTGGTCAGGAACTCCGGCAGGCGCCGGGCCTGAAGCGCGTTGTTGAACGTGGCGACGGTGATCCACGCATGCGAAAGATGCCAGCCGGGCGATGATGTATTGGTGCTCATGGTTACAGCTTGTTCGGTCGCCGCAAAATGGTGGCCGCTCCGCACAGGGTGACGAGGAGGCCGGCTACCGGCAGCCAGATGAAGTGCATGACGGGGGCGTGACCGGCCAGGCGACCCGTGACGGCAGCATACGAGTCAGGGAGGGCGTAGCCGATCATCGTGAGACCGACGGCAATCAGGGCGAGTCCGATGGTTTGGTTCATAGTAGTCAAAACCGGATTCGGCAGCTGCCACGATGACTTGCAGAATACGTGCCATGCCAGCGAGCCGGGCGTTTGACGGGCAGCCCGGGGTTGGAAGAGCGGGCTGAACCGGGAGACGTGGTGAGCGCGACGTGTCCGACCCCGCGCGCCCCCCGGGCTGCGCCTGGCACCCGCGTTGCGCCCACGCCGCCGCCTGCCTCCGCGTCCACGAACGCTCGGGGCGTGGCGAGTGACGTGGGGCGGGCGAGTGAGAAGTGGGACTTGTTTCATTTCGACATCCGGACGTTGACCTGAGGACGAAATCCCCGGGTGCGCCCGCCGTGGGGCCGCCTGCGCTCCATTTACCGAGAGCCGATTTCATGTCCCACGTGGGACATGAATCGGTATCACGCGCAGGACCGGTCCAAGGGCCGTTTGATTCACCGCCACGGCGGTGCCTCGCGGTCTGAGCCCAACCAACCTGACAGGCAAGGCCGAAATGCCATTCTGACCTCATGCTCACGCGCTTCGCGTGACTGCGTTCGGGGGATCGCGCCCGGTTTTTCGCCAACCGATTCTGTGTCCCACGTGGGACATGAAATCGGTTGTCAGCGGATGGGCAGCACGACGGGCTCCACGCGAGGCGGCCAGCGGCGGGCTTATCCCTCGCCGGGTTCATCACGCTTCAATCAACATTCTGGCTGGAGTTTCCAACACGTCGCGCAGCCGGCGCAGGAACAAGGCGGCGTCGCGGCCATCGGCCACGCGGTGATCGTAGGTGAGCGCGACATACATCATGGGGCGGACGACCACCTGGCCGTCGCGGGCCACCGGGCGATCCTCGATGGCATGCAGGCCGAGGATGGCGGACTGGGGCGGATTGATGATGGGCGTCGAGAGAAGCGAGCCGAAGATTCCGCCGTTGGTGATGGTGAAGGTGCCGCCGCTGAGATCGGCGGGAGTGAGCGCGGACGCAGCGGCGCGCCGGGCGAAGTCCGCGATGGTTTGCTCGATCTCGGCGAAGCTCGAGCGCTCGGCCCGACGGAGCACGGGCACGACCAGGCCGCGGTCGGTGGCGACGGCGATGCCGATGTCGAAGTAGTTGTGGTAGACAATCGAGTCTCCGCGCACGCTGGCATTCAGTTGCGGGAACCGGCGCAGGCCATCGATGGCCGCCTTGACAAAGAATGACATCAAGCCGAGGCGGATGCCGCGCTCCTCCTGGAAGGCCTTCTGGTGATCGCGGCGGAGCTGCTGGATCGCGTGAAGGTCGATCTCGTTGAACGTGGTGAGCATCGCCATGCTCTGCCTGGCCTCGACGAGCCGGCGTGAAATCGTGCGCCGCAGGCTGGTCATCGGGACGACCTCCTCGTCTCCCGGCTCGGCGGTATCGTCGACCGATCGCGAACTACGCGGTGCGGAAACTGGCTCCGCGGCTTCCGCCGGTTTGGTGGCCTGAGCGGGCTCGGCGGGCTCCGAGGGTTCGCCCGCTTCAGCGGCGGAGTTCGGGAGGGCCGCGGCTGGTTTCGGCGACGGTGCGCGGTTGACTTCGGGAGCCTGCGTCGCGGGCTCCCGGGGTGAGGCGGGTGAGGGACCTTCGGCGCTATTGGACGCGGGCTCGCGGTTCCTGCTCGGCCGCGGCGAAGCCTGCGTGCTGTCCTTTCCGCGGTTTTGATCGGCAGCCGCGGTGGGCGCGGGCGTCGGGTTGGCGTTGAGCGTCGCGATTTCCGTGCCCTGGCCTTCGGCGGGTTCGAAGAGGGCGATGGGGCTTCCGATGGACACCGTGGCGCCGGCGGTCTGGAGAATTTTGGTGAGGCGCCCCGCTTTGGGTGCGGGCAGCTCGAATGTGGTTTTTTCCGAGTCGAGGACAACGATGGGCTCGTCCTTTTGCGCCGGGTCGCCTTCGGATTTCAGCCACTCGGCAATTTGCACCTGGGCGATGGACTCGCCGGCGTTGGGCACCTTGATTTCGATGGACATATTAGATCTTCAGGATGGAGGCGGCGCCGGCGGCGGCGGATCGAACGCGCGCTGGATGAGGTCGGCCTGCTCCTGTTGATGGACGGCGTGCGACGCAGTGGCGGGGCTGGCCGATGGCGGTCGACTGACCAGCCGCCACGGCCATTGGCCGCCGATGGATTCGCCGAACCGCGCGCGGAGATCGCGCCAGGCGCCCATGTTTTCGGGTTCCTCCTGGACCCAGCAGACTTCAGTGGCGCCGGGAAACCGGGACAAAGCCTCGGCCAGCGAGGGCTCTCGCAACGGATAGAGCTGTTCCAGGCGCACGAGCGCGACGTCATCGCGCTTGTGCTTTTCCTGATGGTCCAGGAGGTCGAAATAGACTTTGCCGGAGGACAACAACACGCGCGCGACGTCGGGGCGGGTGGAGGAATGGACGAGCACGCGTTGGAATGACCCGGTGGTCAATTCCTCCAGGGAAGAAACGACCTTGGGGTGGCGGATTAAACTTTTGGGAGTGAAGACGACGAGAGGTTTGCGCCAGCGCCAGAGCGCCTGGCGGCGGAGGCAATGGAAATACTGGGCGGGCGTGGTGGGTTGGACGATCTGGAAATTGTCCTTCGCCGCGAGGGTTAGAAATCGCTCCAGCCGCGCGCTCGAATGCTCGGCGCCCATTCCTTCAAAGCCGTGAGGCAGGAGGAGGACCAGGCCGGAAAGACGACACCACTTGTCTTCACCACTGGCGATGAACTGGTCCACGATGACCTCTGCGGCGTTGATGAAGTCGCCGAACTGGGCTTCCCACAGGACCAGGCCCTCAGGGCAGTCCAGGCTGTAGCCGTATTCAAAGCCCAGGCAGCCAGTCTCGTTGAGCGGGCTGTTGCACACCTCGACGGGCGCCTGCTCGGGCGCGGCGTGTTGCCACGGCCGATACGCGCCGCCGCCCTCCTGATCGTGCACCACAGCGTGCCGTTGGCTGAACGTGCCGCGCGCGGTGTCCTGTCCGGTCAAGCGGATGCGCACGCCTTCGGCTGCCAGACTGACGAGGGCCAGCGCTTCCGCTGTTGCCCAGTCCACCGCCCGGCTTCCGTCGGCCATTTCCCGCCGGGCGTTCCACAGACGTTCCAGTTTCGGGTGAAGATGAAACCCGTGGGGCAACTCCGTCAGACGACGAAGCAACCGCCTGAGCTTCTCCGCGGCCACAGACGTCGATGGCTCGGCCCAATCCTTGTCCGGGAGGGATTCCGCGGATTCGCCGTCCGACTCGGAAGCGCGGGGCGCCTTTGTTATCAGCCTCGCTGAAACGGATCCTCTCGGCTGCGAGCGGTTGTCGCCGGCTTCAGCTGAGGTCGCGGTCGAGGGCTCGGGCTCGGGCCCGCCGGCATAACCACGCCACGTGGGCCGGACGGGCTTGGGGTGCGGCGATGTTGCGGAAGCCTCCAATTGTTTTTCGAGCTGGTCCCGCCGGACGCGCGCGGCTTCGCTCGCTTCCTTTTCGGTCAGCAGGCCGGCCTGGACCAGGGCCGTCTCATATTTTTGGCGGACGGGTGGGTGGGTGGCGATGGCCCGATAGAGCAGGGGTTGGGTGAAGGAGGGATCGTCCGTTTCGTTGTGGCCCCAGCGCCGGTAGCCGCAGAGGTCAATGAACGCGTCGCTCGCGAACTCGGTGCGAAAATCGACCGCCAGCCGCACCACCTGGGCAACGGCCTCGGGATCCTCACCGTTGACATGAAAGATCGGCGCCGGGAGGACTCGCGCCGCGTCGGTTGCGTAACGGGTGGCGCGGGCGTCAGGGGGCGGCGTGGTGAACCCAATTTGATTATTAACCACAACGTGGAGCACGCCGCCCACCGCGTAGCCGGCGAGCCGACTGAAATTCAGCGTCTCCTGCACGATTCCCTGTCCCGCAAACGAGGCGTCGCCGTGAATCAGAAGGCCGCAGACCTTCCGGCGATCCTCGTCGCCGAACCGATCCTGACGCGCGCGGACACGCCCGAGCGCCACCGGGTTAACAAACTCCAAATGACTGGGATTGTAACAGAGCGACAAATGCACGCGGTGGCCGTCAGGAGTGATTTGTTCGCCGCTCTGGCCGAGGTGATATCGGACATCGCCGGATCTCCCGCCCGGGATTGGTTCGTCAGCCATCTCGCGAAATATCTCGCGTGGATCCTTGCCCAGCAGATGAACGAGAATGGTCAGGCGCCCGCGGTGCGCCATGCCGAGAACGATGTCCCGGACCCCCCGGCGTGCCGCGTGCGCGACCGCCAGGTCGAGCAACGGCAACAACATCTCGCTGCCTTCGAGCGAGAACGTTTTCGCCCCCACAAAATGGCGCCGCAGGAACTCCTCGAAAACGGCGGCGTCCGTCAGGCGCTCGAAAATGCGGCGCTGCTCGGCCGGCGCGAGCGTCAGGCGGTTCAACGAGGATTCCATCCGGCGCTGCAGCCAATGGCGTTGGGCCGGACTTTCGATGTGGGCGACCTGCGCGCCGATCGAGCGACAATAGGTTTCGTTCAGGCGACGGAGAATCTCCCGGACCGTCAGCGGTTGATCGTACGGCAGGGTGGGGCAGACGGTCAGCCGCTCGAGCTCGCCTTCGGTGAAGGCGGAGTAATCCGCGGACAGTTCCACGGGCGGGTCGGTCGGCGGGAAAAGTGGGTTGATGGCGGCCATCAGGTGGCCGCAGGCGCGGTAATTTTCGATCAGCTGGTCCAGGCGTCCGCTGGAAATCGCGGCCTGGAACCGGCTGCCGTCGGAGACCGTTCCATTTGTGGCCCGGGCAGGGTGAAAAAGGCTGGTCGGAGGAAAAGACGGAGCGAGGCGAACCGTGGCGGGCGCGGTGGAATCGGTGACGTCCTGGAAACGGTCCCGCCAGGCCGCGGGCACGGACTCGGGATCGCGCCGGTAGGCCGCGAAGACCCGTTCCACGTAGGCGAGGTTGTGGAGTCCGAAGCCAGGCTCGTGCTTCATGGGAAGATGTTCATCAGGAAGAGTCCGGGTCGCGAGGGGGTTCCTCCTTCGTCCACTTTTTGCGTTTCCGATAGAGGGTGGCCTGATCGATACCCAACACGGCGGCTGCTTCGACGAAGCTGTGGGTTTGTTCGAGGACCCGGCGGATGTGAAATTCCTCGATCCGATCCAGCGAGATTCTGGAACCGACTCGAGCGGTGGCTGCCTGGGCAACGTCATCCTTCACGCCGGCCTCCACTCCCTGGACTTCCGGCGGGAGGTCGGCCGGGACGATGCGTTGGTCGTGCGTCATGATGACCGCGCGCTCGATGGCATTGCGCAGTTCGCGCAGGTTACCCGGCCAGTTGTAGGCGCACATTCGGGCGGTGGCTTCGGGGCTGAAGCTGTGGACCGTGCGTCCACATTGCGCGGCGAAGAAGTTCAAGTAGTGGCCGGCCAGTCGCATGAGATCGAGCGGCCGGTCCTTCAGCCGTGGAATCTCGAGCGCCACGACGTTGAGCCGAAAGAAGAGGTCTTCGCGAAACTCGCCGGCGGCGACGCGCGCTTTGAGATCGCGATTCGTAGCCGCCACGATGCGCACGGTGGCCTGCCGGGTCACGTTCTCGCCCAGCCGCTCGTACTCCCGCTCCTGCAGCAGCCGCAGCAGTTTCGGCTGGATTTCCATGGGCAAGTCGCCGATCTCGTCGAGAAACAGGGTGCCCCCCTCGGCCGCGTGCACCTTGCCCCAATGATCCTTGAGGGCACCGGTGAAGGCGCCTTTGACATGACCGAAGAGCTCGCTCTCGAGCAATTCCCGCGACAGGCTGGGGCAGCTGACCGTGACGAACGGCTGGGCGGCGAAATCGCTGAGATCATGAATCGCGCGGGCGATGACTGACTTTCCTGTCCCGCTGTCTCCAAGGATCAGCACCGAGGCAGGAGTGGAGGCTGCCCGGCGCAATAAATCCATGACGTCGCACATGGCGGGCGTCGCAAAGTCGAAGATGGGCTCCATGGCGGGCGCGCGGGTGTCTGGCCCGCGGCGGGCCATTCCCGCCAGGCCGCGGCCGGACCGGGCCTGGCTTCGCAGGCGCGCCACGAGTTGGTGGAGCTGTTCCCGCCGCAGAGGTTTTTCCAAGAAGTCCGTCGCCCCGCGGCGCATGGCTTCGACCGCGACACGGACGTTGCCCACGGAGGTCAGCACGATCACGGGCAGACCCGGTTCCCGTTGGGCGATCTCCCGCAGCACGTCGAGTCCGTTCTCAGACTCCAGGACGGCTTCGAGCACGACCGCATCAAATTTCCGAGCGCCCAGGCGATTCAATCCGGCCCGGCCCGACGCGGCGCCTTCTGCGGACAGGCCCTCCTCCGCCATGAGAATGCAGGTGGCTTCCCGGACCCGGTCCTGATTGTCAATGACCAGGAATTCCATGGGCGACCTCCGCGTGCGGGGCACGACCAGCGATTCCGCTCTGGCCTTCGTGATTCATGGTTTGATGAGTCTGAAAAAGCGGGCGGCGCCATTGACGGGCGTGGAGACCTCAAAAAGACCGTTGCGCTCAACCACGGGCTCCGTGGTGGGCGTCCAGCCCGGTCCGCCGGGGGTCAAGGCGGACTCGAGCCGGTAACTGGAAAAAGCCGTCGGCCACGAGAGGATCAGGCTCTGACCTGAGCGGGACGTCTCCAACGGAGGCTCGCCGTCGATGTAAACGATTCGATGAACATTGGCGCCTTTCTCCCGGGACAGATAGTAGAGCATACCGTCCGGGCTCACTTTGAGATCGACGGGCGTGACGAGCCCGTTGGCGAAGATCGTCACTTCCCCGGTCGCGGGATCGAGGCAACGGATCCAGCCGGCCATCACGTCGGCGAAGAAATAGCGACCTTGGTAGCTGGCGGGAAACTGCTGGGTGGCGGGCCGGTAGAAGACGCCGCCGGTGATGGCTTGCCCGAGGTCGTGGTTGTATTGGAAGACAGGATCTTGCAACCCGCTTTCGGGCGATGCGCATGCGCCTTCGCACTCGGGCCATCCGTAGTTCGCGCCGGGCAGCCCCTCGTTGATCTCCTCGATGGCGTCCGCCCCGACGTCGTTGATGAGCATCAGCCCCGTGACCGGATCGAACGCAAACGTGAACGGGTTGCGCAGGCCCATCGCCCAGATCGCGCGGTTGGGGCCCTGGGCCTGGGCGTAATAGGGGTTGTCCTCGGGGATGGAGCCATCCGGGCAGAGGCGCAGGATTTTTCCGAGGCGGTTCCCAAGCGACTGGGAATTCGTTGCGACGGTATTTTCGCCGACGGCGATGTAGAGCGCGCGGTCCGGGCCGAAGTGGATCGCGCCTCCGTTGTGGCTGGTGGAAGTGAGGGGGTCGAGTTCGACGAGCACCTGTTCGCTGCCCGGGGCCGCGACGTCCCCGGCCGCAGTGAAGCGGCTGACGCGGTTGTGCACGGCCGGGGCCACCGCGGTGTAATGCACGTAGACATGGCGGTTGGAGGTGAAGCCGGGATCGAACGCCACGCCCAGCAGTCCGCGTTCGCCGGTTGAGTCCACGTCGACCTTTAGGAATGGGCCGGGCAGCAATTGACCGTCGCGGATTACCCGCAAAGCCCCGTCTTGCTGGCAAACGAAGAGTCGTCCGTCCGGGGCGAAAGCCATCGCGGTCGGGTTGGGCAGATTGGTTACGACGTCGTTTGCGGCGAACCCGGGCGCGAAGGCGGCCGGCAGGACGCTCTGACAACTGAGGGCGAGACAAGCCAGGGCAACTCTCAATGTAGGCAAAGGGGCGAGGGTTTCAGGATGGTTCGGGGTGGGTGGCATGGAGGTGAATGTGTTCGCAGGTTGTCGCCGGGCTCCGGGATCGGATCGCCAGACCGCGTTCGTCAACCGGAAGGTGAACGCACGATGCGGAGGCCCCGTGGGCTTTCCGGTCGGGATCCTGGTGGGGCGTTAGTCGCCACGCCGACCGGTGATGTGCGAATGCCGACGGGCCGGATCTCCACTCCGTTGAAGATGGGACCCGGGGCCCCGGCATCGGGGCGGCGCGCTGGGGGACGGTTGGTCGAGCGAAGGGAGGTTGTCACAATGGCGTCATCGGACCGGGATGTTCCGGGAAGAATGGCGTTGGTGACGACCGAGGTCGGGTTGGGCCGCGGTGTGCGTGGCGCGGCAACCTCCGGCGCAGCGGGGCGGCGCGAGACGATGCCCTCGTCCGCCGCGGAGACGAGGGATGCCCCGCAGATTAAGACCCCGAAAAGTCTGGGAATATGCATGCTCCATCTTCAAGCATGAGCGATGCCCGGGTTTTGGAGGTCGCGCCGTGGCTCCGTCGAACCGCCTTTGCTTCACGGTCAACGCGGAGGCACGCGTGGACGCCAGGGGCCGTGCGCCGGCCCCAGCGCCAGGGGCCGCGCAAGCCATCCGGAGATGTCGTCCGTTGTTTCCATGCAAAACGCCCGTTCGGTGGTGGCCAACGTGCAACCTGCACCCTGTGGACGTCGTTGCCCCGGGGTGTGGCAGGGAAGGTTCGGCCAGGCTTTCGGGTGCTTTTGGACTCGTGCTTGTTGGGTCGGCCCGGCGCGGGTCGGCTGCCAGCCGAACGAGAACGCTCGGGCGTCTGAGTTGCGCCCGGGCCGCACCCAATTCGTCGCCGGCCAGAAGGCAGAGACTGCGCGCCGCGGGCATTCCATGTGCTGAAAGGGTTGATGATGAAACTCGCACCGAGTGCCGCCTTGTTGATGGTGATCTTTCTTAAGCCGTCGGGTCTCGAGGGCGCCAGCTCCCGCCCGCGCGACATGCGACGCCTTCGGATTGCTGCGACGAGGAGCGATGTCATGAGCTCGGACGTCCGGACGGAGCCGCCGTTTTGCCCGGTGCGCCTGGGAATGTCTGGGGACCGCTCACGTTTCGTCGTGCCCTCTGAATTCGTGCAGCCTGCAAGCTGGCGGCTGGAAAATCTTGCAGGCTGCAACAGAGCGTAGCTGCTGCTCGCGCCGGGCGCGCAGCACCGGCATCGACTCTAAGCCGGGCTGAGTTTCAACGGATGACGTGGCACAAGGTCCGCTGGCAGGATCGCGTTCCGGTTGTCATGTTCCCAAGGCCTTCGACCAATGGCTCCGGCCGGACGGAACCCGCGCAGCGTCCTGTTGCGGCGGGGAATCGATCCGCCGATGGTGGTGGTGGACTGGTGGAGAATATCAGCGGCTGATCTTGGCGTTGTCGGGAACAACGGGACGGTGAGGCAGAAACCGGAGAACGGGATTATGGAAAATTCAAACTTCGGCCGGCGGCGACGCCGGGCATTTCCTGCGGATGACGAATCTGGGCGGATGGGCGCGCTTGGTGGGCTCCTCAACGGTCACCGCTGCGGGTGGCAGAGGGCGGAGACGGCACTCAACGGTGAAGAGCCTGTCGCTGAAAAACCCGGGAAAGTGGTGACGTCTTCGGAACCTTGGTCAATCGCTCCGTGGGGCGCGGTGAGACTGGGAGGCAAGTTCCATGGATTTTCTCGTAGTTGATGACGACAAGACGTATCGGGAAGCGACCTGCTTTTTGATCGACGATGAGGGGCATTACGCCGAGGGGGCGGGCACGGGCATGCAGGCCCTGGCCACGGTTAAGGAACAGAAATTTGACGTGGTTCTGCTGGACCTGAATCTCGGGGCGGAGAGCGGGCTGGACGTGCTTTCCGAGCTGCAGGCCGTGCGCAAATATTTGCCGGTTGTTTTGTTCACGGCCCAGGGCACGGTCCCGCACGCGGTGGAAGCAATGCGGCGTGGCGCTGCCGATTTTCTGGAGAAGCCCTTTCATCGCGAGCAATTGCTGGGCGTGGTCGCGCGGCTGCGGCGGCTGCAGGAGATGGGTCGTCAGGTCGAGCAATTGGAACGTGAGGTCCACGAGAGCCGCGCGACCGAGCGCGAGCCGATTCTTGACTTTTCGACCCCCGGCATGCGCGAAGTGATGGATTTGCTGCTGCGGGCCGCGCCGACGCCGGCGTCGATTCTGATTCTGGGGGAGAGCGGCACCGGCAAGAGTGTTGCGGCCCGCCTCGTTCACGAGAACAGCCATCTGTCTCAGATGCCGTTTGTGACCGTGAGTTGTCCCAGCCTGTCCCGGGAGCTTCTGGAAAGCGAGCTCTTCGGCCACGTGAAGGGTTCCTTCACGGGCGCGATCCGGGACCACTGGGGCAAGGTGCGGGCCGCTGAAGGCGGCACTCTCTTTCTGGATGAGATCGGCGACCTGTCGATCGAAAGCCAGCCCAAGCTCCTGCGCCTCCTGCAGGAACAGGAATACGAGCGCCTCGGCGAGAATGTCACCCGGAAAGCAAACGTCCGCGTCATCGCGGCGACCAACCGGGATTTGAAAGGCTGCGCCGCGGGGGTGTTTCGCGAGGACCTCTACTTTCGACTCAACGTCATCACGGTGGAAATGCCGCCCTTGCGCACCCGGCAGGATGACCTGGTGCGTTTTGCGGAGCATTACGCGCGCATCTTCGCGGCGCAATGCGGGCGCCCGACGCCGCCGTTTTCCGACGACCTCTTGCATGCGCTCCGGCAGTACCGCTGGCCGGGCAACCTGCGCGAGTTGCGCAACGCCATCGAACGGGCCGTCATCCTGGCCAGGGACGGCCCGCTCACGGCGCACGATCTCCCTGTGGAGATGCGCCTGGAAAGCCTCGCGGTGGAAAACCCCGAGGCCGCCGTGGGGGCGCCGCTTTCGCTGGAAAAGCTTGAGGAGTTGCACATCCGCAAGGTTCTGGCCGGGACCGCCAAGCTGGGCGAGGCCGCGGCGATTCTCGGCATCGATCAAACAACGCTTTTCCGCAAACGAAAGAAGTTCGAAATCGATCACCGCGCCGCCCGGAAATAGGAGGGCTTGGTCGAGGACCGCCCTCGTGGCATGGGTCTCGCTTTTGGGTGGGCCGTGCAGGAAAACGATTAACCTGATTGAAATATGCCTAGAGGTGACAAATCCAGCTACACGGCCAAGCAGAAGCGTCAGGCCGAACACATCGAGGACGGATACGAGGATCGCGGACTGGGGGTTCGTGAATCCAAACGCCGGGCCTGGGCCACGGTGAACAAGATGACCGGCGGCGGCAAGAAGAGCGGCTCCGGTCGCGGCAAGGCCGAGAATCACGCCCCGGCGCGCAAGGGCGGTCGGCGGGGCGGAGCCGCCAAACGACGACGCTGATTTCGGCGGCCTCCGCCCGCCTTCTCAGGCCAAACGCTGGTGAATCGTGGTCTTTGGAAAGGCCGTACAAGATCGGAAATTTGCCGAGCAACCCTCGCGGAGCAGTCTCTCCTCGCGGGCCAAGTCGAATTCAAATGGAAACGTCGTGGCATGCCTCGCGCTGACACTGGGGCCGCGCGTGGATCATCCTGCGGGCGCCGACCGCGATCCAACCGTTCCGGCCGCCGGCGGGTGAGACGTGACGCAGCCGCGTTCTGACGGCCCGGCCATCAACAAAAAGAATCCGTTATGCGAGCGATCTGGAAAGGCGCCATCAGTTTTGGATTGGTCAACATCCCGATTACGTTGTTTCCGGCCACGGCCAGGGAGGAGCTGAAATTCCGACTGTTGCGCGCGAGCGATCGGAGCCCGGTCAACTACCTGCGCGTGGCTGAAGCGGATGGAAAAGTCGTGCCGTGGGAGCAAATCGTGAAGGGGTATGAGTACGAAAAGGAGAAGTTCGTGATTTTGAAGGAGGAAGATTTCAAACGGGTGGATGTGGAGGCGACGCAAACGGTGGACATCATGGATTTCGTCTCGTTGGAGGAGATTAACCCGATGTATTTTCACAAGCCGTTCTACATGGAGCCGGGGAAGGGCGGCGCGAAGGCCTATTCACTGCTGCGCGAGGCGTTGCGCAAAACCGGAAAGGTCGGCATCGCGAAGGTGGTGATCAAAACCCGGCAGTACCTGGCCGCGGTCAAGCCGAACGCGCAGGGGTTGATCCTGGAACTCATGCATTTCGCGGACGAATTGGTGAAGCCGGAGTCGCTCCAGTTGCCCACGAAGACCGAGGTCCGCAAGGCGGAATTGGACATGGCGCAGGCGTTGATCGAGAAAATGACCAGTTCCTGGGAACCGGAAAAGTACGTCGACGACTACAAGAGCGCGTTGCTGGATTTGATTGACCGGAAGGTGAAGTCGGGCAATCGCGACGCGGGTCCTCCGGAGAAGAAGGCTCGCCGCACCACGAACGTCATCGATCTGGTCGATGTCTTGCGGCGCAGTCTGGAAGAGGGGCCTGGTCGTTCGCAGGAGAATTCAAAGAACGCCAGGAACAATGCGAAGGTTCGAAAAGGGGGGAAGAAGCGTGCCCGGGCGGCTTGAGTCGACGGAGCGGTTCGGTCCGAGCCTGCGTCAGCGCCACCGGAGCCTCGACGCGAAACGGGCCAGCTTGCTTCGGAAAGCTTTCTTGATTCCCCCGGCCAGCTTCTGTCCCACCCAGCGAAGGACCATGATGCCCGCAAATCCCGCCGCGGAGGATTTCAGGAGGTGGCTAAGCCGATCTTTTGACAGGACATCGGTGATGGCGCGGAGCGAGCGGGTGGCCGTGTCGCGGTCGGCTTGCGACGCGGCCAGCAGGTATGCGCGGCGTGCTTCGAGTTCTTTGAGGCGCAAAATCATGGCCACCTCCGATCCGCCGTGGACGGTGGGGCCGACGCGATTCGGGGATTTCTCCGTGGATTTTGGGATCCGCGGTAGCGCACCACGATCGAGAGTCCAGCGCCCGTTCGAAAAAGAGTAAGCCACAAGTTGGTGCGAAGCAGATTCGTCACACTCAGGATCTCAGAGAGCGTGTTGGGTCCGGGACCGTTTCCGTGGGTTCTCCCCGGGAGAAGCTGTTGCTCGGTTTCCTCCTCGAAAACTTCGCAGCCGAGCAACAGCAATCCTGAAGACGCCCGATACCGGCTCCCAGCGGCCACTGCTCCCCGGCGGAATATGAAATCGTTGGGCGCCCGGTATCTCGCGTTCACGAAGGCCGGAGGGCAAGACCCATGCCAGCTTGGTCGTCGGCCATCCTGGCCCCAGCGGCCCCGACAGCGCAGCCCCGCGCGTCGCCTCGCGGTAATTCCGGTCTGCCCTGAACTGCATTCTGCAAAGTTCGGACGGGCAAAGTGCAAAACCCCGTTTGCTGGTCACGCAGCTCGCAAGGGGGCGGGCCGGCCGAAGGCCTTCCCGCGCCGATGGCACGAACCTCGCGGAGACCAAGCCAGCCGGGGCCGGCCACGCGCCCGCCGGGGCCGGTGCGAACTGGAACTCATGATCACTCGTCGAATTGGCCCGTGGGTCAGCCTGGCCCGGGAAGCCGTGCGCGGCTCGATCGAGCATCGATCGTTTCGCATGGGAGCGGCGCTGGCTTACTACACCATCTTTTCGATTGCTCCATTGTTCCTCCTGATTCTGGCCATGGCCGGGCTCTGGTTTGGGCGCGACCGCGCCAAGGAGGCCTTGTTCGCGCAGGTGCAGCAGTTGATCGGCGAGCAGGGCGGCCGGGCCATCGAGGCACTCGTGGCCAGCGCCGAAAAGCCAGCGGCAGGAGCCTGGTCCACCGTCGTCGCGATCACGACCATGCTCGTCGGAGCCACGGGGGTTTTCGCGCAGCTCCAGGATGTTCTCAACAGCATCTGGGAAGTCCGGCCGAAGGCCGGCGCCGGTTTGAAGCATTTTGTCAAAGACCGGCTGCTGTCGTTCGCCATGATTCTCTCCATTGGATTTCTCCTGCTGGTGTCGCTGGTGCTCAGCGCGGCCATCGCGGCGGTCGGAAAAGTGATGGGTGGACTGTTTCCAGCCGAGGCTCTGATCTGGCAGCTGGCCAACGTCGGCGCCTCGCTGCTTTTGAGCGCCGCCTTGTTCGCTCTCATTTTTAAGATCCTTCCGGACGTCAAGGTTCGTTGGCGGGACGTTTGGGTGGGAGCCCTGCTGTCCTCGATCCTGTTCAACATCGGCAAACTGGCCCTCGGCGTCTACCTCGGGCGGAGTTCGTTTACTTCTGCGTATGGCGCGGCCGGATCGCTGGTGGTGGTCCTGGTCTGGGTTTATTATGCGTCGCAAATCCTCTTCCTCGGCGCCGAATTTACCAAGGCGTATTCCCGACGGAGCGGACACGAACCCCCTCCCAAACCCGGGGCGGAACTGACGAACAAAATTCAGGCTCCCGGGCAGGCCTGAGGCAACGCGGCCTCTCAATTTTTATTTTACGATTTCCCGGTTTCGGTCGGGGATGGTTGGACTCGAAGGTCCCAGATCGAGAATCAGCAATCGTCGATTGCCAAAGCGGTGGCGCAGGGAATCCGGGCCGGAGTCCGCCCCTGCTTACGGCATCCGGTTGGAATCGAACGGTCGCCTGGCCTCCCTTCCTGGCCCTGAAAAAATCTTCGCGAAACTGTCGGCGTCCTTTTCAAACTCCTGGAGGGTGAAGGCGAACGTCCGGTGGCGACCGCGATCGAATTTTCGCAGTGCGGCGATGACGATTCCGGCCGCCACGAAGTAGGCGGCGCTGAGTGCGACCAGGGCCCAACCTCCCCAATACGGCCACAGCACAGCCACGATGAAGGCGCTGCCCGCCACGCAGCCAAGGCCAAGCAGCAGGCCGGCGAGCGCCCAAAGAATCACTCCGATGGCCAGTCGCTCCTTTTCCTCCTCCAGATCGAGGAACAACAGTTCGAGGCGGCGACGATAGAGATTTACCACCGCTTTGACGCCTTCCCGAACGTTTAGGCGATCGAATCCCGAGAGCGGCCCATCCGTGTCAGGGTGCACATGCATGAAACGAGTCCTCTGCAAGACAGATGCCATTTGTGGAGAGTGCGCGACTCCGTGTCGCTGTCATCAAGAATGGCGGAGGCCCGAAAGCCCGCGGGGGCGCAATGTAAAACGCCCGGGGACCGGCAACATTCGTTGCAATCTGCAGACGAGACCAGTGCCTGGAGGCGGGTTGATGCGCGCCGGGCTAGGCGAGCCGGCGGTGGCATGCGCCTAGCTAGATGTGCGAAAACTGAAATGAAAGCGACTATGAATGCGAAAGCACTACTTGTGACAGCCACCCTTTGCGGATTCAGCTCCTGTCTTCGGGCGGATACAAACGACGTCATTTTCCGCGGGCGGGAGTTTTCCGTGGATGTGTTCGGTTCGGTCTCGGTCGGCCAGGAGGTGATCAATCATATCTCACGCGATCGGGTGAAGGACGATGGACGCCTTGGGTTGGGCGTGGGCGGAAACTACTTCCTGAACCGCTATGTCGGTTTCGGAGCGGACGCGTATACCGAGAACACGGACCGGAGCTTTGTGGATGACGTCAGCGGGAACCTGATTCTCCGCCTGCCCTTCGATGCCATCCGGCTCGCGCCCTATGTTTACGGCGGCGGCGGACGACAGTTCGATCCTTCGGATATCTGGTTCGCCCAGGCGGGCGGTGGCTTGGAGTTTCGCTTCACTCCGCGGATCGGCATCTTCGCGGATGGCCGCTATGTGTTCACCGATGAAAAGCGCAACATCGGTTTGGCCCGGCTTGGCGCGCGCTTTTCCTTCTGAGAGGAAGGGAGCACGCGGTTTTCGCGGGAGCGGCCTGATTGGCGTTCGTGCGTCGCGGACACAGGTTGACAACCCCCTGTGACCGTGATGCGTCTTCGCCAGCGGGCCTTTCCCGCGAGCGCCGCCGTGGGTTCCATTCTCGTTTCTTCCCGGGTTGAGATTGCCTGGCGCAGGTAGGGCTGGCGCTCCGCCGCCAGCCGGAGGTCCGCAGAGGCGTCGCGCTGCGGAGAGCGAGCCCTACTTTGCGGTTCCTGCTGGCGCTCCACCCCCAGCCGGAGGTTCGCACAGGTGGTCCTCACGGCGGCGCGCTGCGGAGAACGCGCGCAGCGGGAGTGCCTAAACTGAGGTCGCTGGAAACGGGGCGGTTTGCATCGATGCCTGTTTGCTAATCGCCGATTAATCTCAGGCCCTTTGCAAGTGTCTGCGGGGTCCCGCTCCCCGGCTCAAGGTCCTGGCAAAAGGTTCACCCGACCGTGTTGCTTTCCTTCGATGACCTCGGGTGTCGTCCCGGTGGCCGCGGCCTTGAGGGCCTGATAGGCGTAGGCAAGCCGGTTCAAGCCCTTGTTGTCCCAATACTCGCCGACTTCGCCCCGGACGTGGATGAGGACGAGATTCGGATCGTCCACACCGAGCGGAAACCAGACCCGGAAGGGCGCCTTCCACAGGTCGCGCACTCTGGCGCGATCGTTCTCCAGGGTCGCTCGGCCGGAAATCGAGACGCAGCGGGTTCGACCCTCCTGGCAAACGACGTGAACCCGGGTGTCGGTCTCGATTTCGTGCACCTTGGCGGAGTCTGCGCCGGTGAGGAACCACAGGTCGCAATTGTCGTCCACCTGCGCGATGACCATTGGCCGTGCGCAGAAGAGGGACTGAGTGCCATGCGTGAGCAGCACGGCGGTGTCAAACCCGGTCAACAACTGGAAAAATTTTTCAGTCTGATCGCCCGGCGACGAAATTGCATGCGGGCTGTGCCCGGGTTTATTTGCCTCCACGAGATCGGGCGCGGGCGCGCTGGGATTCAGTCGCGGGCTTTCCTCCGGCGCGTCCGGCCAGGGTGTGCCGTACCGTTCCGAGAAGCAGGTTCGCGAAAGCGGAAATCGGCCCGAATAACGCTTATCGGGCTCCTGCATTCGTCCGATGGCCAACAGCGCGACCACCTCCGCCTCGGCCGGAATCTGGAATTCGCGCTTCACGCTTTCGGGATCGAATCCTTCCATGGGTGCGGTATCCAGCCCATAGGCTTCGGCCAGGAGCATAAGCGTGGTAAACGCGATCATCGTGTGGCGGTTGACCCAGACATCCATGGGAAAACCTTCGAGGAACTTGCGCGCCTGAGCCGCGGTGGCCGCTGCGCTCGCTGGGGTTCCGGCCCCGAGCTGCGTGCCCGCGGCCACGACCTCGTCGATCACCCGCTTGCTTTCCTCCCGCATGCCCAGGGCGATGATCACCACCGGGGCTTCCGCCACCTTTTCCTGATTCATGGCGGCGCGCCGCAGGCGTTGGCGATTCTCCGGGTCCTGCACAACGATGAATCGCCATGGTTGCAGGTTGTAGCCGGAAGGTGCTTGCGTCGCCAGTTCCAGAATCGCTTGCAACGCCTCGGGTGGAACCGGGTCCGGCTTGAAGTGACTTGTGGCGCGTCGCTCGAGCACCGCTTCCGGCAACGATTTCAGTTTCAGGCCAGCCGGAGGGCGGGCGAGCCAATGCAGAGGGCGGGCAATCATTTGCATATGCGTTTGTTTCAGCCAGCCCTGTGCCACATCGTTCCGTCTTCCGCCCGCGCCTGGCAGTGCGGTCCCGGGTCATTGTTTTTTTCCGCGCGATTCGTCGGCCGGAGAGCAGGCCCCGGGTTGGGGCCATGAACCCCGTGGTTGATTGTTGATTTCCCAAGTCCGATCTCCGCAATCGCGAAGCCGAAATCATCATTCAAAGATCGCCACGCGCGCCGTGCGAAACGCGGACAGCGGGCGGTGGCGTGGAGGGATTTTGCAATGGGCTGGCGGTGGCGCGGATCGTGCGGACGGCATCGTGCGGACGGCAATTGGCGGCGGGGAGGCGATCGCGAAGAGTGAAACAGATCGTCGATTATGGGCGTTCTTTCAGGAAGAGGAGGACGGGCTGACCCGCGCCGCGGTTGGCGGCGCGACCCATTTCCCGGGTGTTCTCGCATGGTATACGTCGTGCTCAAATCGCGAAGGCTCGACTCCTCCCGAAAGTCCCGGTGACTTTCATCAAGCCTGGCGATCTAACCGGACGAGTGCTGGAACAGCAGATGGACTAGGAAGGAGGAGGCGGGTCGCAACTCAACCAAGACAGTCTTATGCGTACCAAGTTTCTAATCCAAACGGCGCTGGCCGCCACGCTGGCCAGCGCCCTGAGCCTTTCCGCGGGAACATTCACCGCCAACTTCAACGACGGTCTGGTGCCCCCAGGAACGGCGGTGTCGGGCTCCGCGGCCGTGGAGAGCGATGGAGGCGTCGGCAACTCCGGCGCGCTCAAGTTGACCAAGGCCGTCAATGGTCTCACCGGTTCGTTCATCATCAATGACCTGGACCCGGGAGTGGCTGACGGCGTCAATTCGTTGGCCGTCGATTTCAAACTTAGGATGGGAGGCGGCACGACGCCGCCGGCCGATGGATTCAGCTTTGCGATGGGCCCCGACGTGACGGGAACGTTTGGCGAAGACGGAGCTGGGACCGGCCTGATCGTGTCCTTTGACACGTATGACAACGTGGATAGCAATCCCGACAACGGGACGGGAGAGGCGCCGGCCATCGAAGTCCGGCTTGGGGCGACCACGGTGGCGTCGGTTCTGTATCCGAACACGTCGTTTCTGCTGACCGGTGGCGATTACGCGAATGTTCACATCCAGCTCGACCCGGACGGAACTCTGGACGTGGTTTACAAGAACACGATCATCTTTACGAACCTGGACCTGGTGGCGTTTGGGTTCCGGCCATTCGCCGCGGCCCAATACGGGTTTGGTGCCCGGACCGGCGGCCTGAACGCGAATCATTTCGTCGATGACTTGAGCATCGTGACGGGCACGGGCCAGTTGCAAACGGCGTTCAACGTGCAGCCCCGCAGCTTGACGGCCTTGGCCGGCAGCTCCGTCACACTGCGGTCACAGGTGAATGACCCATTGTCGGTTTTCTCCTACCAATGGGCGCGCAAGGATCCCGGATCCTCGACCTTCACCGATATTCCGGGCGCGCTCGGGTCGACCTACACGACGGCGCCGCTGACCGTCGCGGATAGCGGCGCGCAGTTTCGCGTTACTGCGGTGGGAAATTTTAACGACGCGGTCAGCGAGGTGGCGACCATCAACGTGGTGACGCTGGCCTTGCCGGCTCCGGGTCTCAGCCTTGATTTCAACGACGGCGCGGTTCCGCCGAACACGGCCGTTTACGGCAGCGCGACGGTGACGGCGACCGGCGGAGTGGGCGACAGCGGCGTGCTGCGCCTGACCGAGCCGGCCAACGATCAGAACGGAGCCTTCATCGTGAACGATTTGAATGGAGGAGCAGTCGTCGGCTCCATGACGGCGACATTCGACCTGCAGTTGGGACCGGGCACCACCCCGCCCGCGGACGGATTCAGTTTCAATTGGGCCAGTGACTTGCCCAATGCGACGGCGACCACGGCCGAGGAAGGGGCGGGCACCGGCCTGACGGTATCCTTTGACGCCTACGACAACGGCGGTGGCGAGGCTCCGTCCATCGACATCAAGTGGCGCGGGGTGACGGTCGCGTCCCGGAAGTTGCGCACGAATGATCTCAGCCTTGCGATGTTTGTCCCCGTCGTCATTCGTCTGGAACGGGACGGCACGGTGGATGTCGCTTACGCCGGTGAACTGATTCACAGCAATATTATGGTCAGTGGATTCGCCGGCCTGGCGGGCGGGCGTTTTGGTTTTGCCGCCCGCACGGGCGGCGCGAACGAGGGGCATTACGTCGACAACATCCACCTGACGACGGAGGTTTGCACCGATTGTCTGCTCGCGTTTGTCCGGCAGCCGGCGGACACGGCGGTGCTCGTCGGCAGCAACGCCATGTTCTCGGCGGAGGTGAATGCGCCCGCGACGGCCACCTATCAATGGCAGGTTCGCGCGCCGGGCTCCTCGACCTTTGTGGATGTGCCGGGCGCGACATCGGCTGCGTATGTCACTCCGTTTCTCACCACGGGAGACGATCAGTCTGCGTATCGGCTGGTGGTGAACGGACCGTTGAATTCGATCACCAGCCGCGTGGCTGTGGCGACCGTCGTCAATCTCAGCCGGCCGACTGCCGACCTGGATGTGGACTACAATTTCAACGACGCTGCCACACCTCCGGAAACGCAGCTCTTCGGGAACGCCGCGATCACACCCACGGGTGGAGTCGGTGATTCCGGCGTCCTGCACCTGACGGACGAGGTGAACAGCCAAACGGGAGCGTTTCTGATCAACCGGGTTTTTGAAGGCGGGAACGCGGTGGCGAGTTTCACGGCCGCCTTTGACGCCCGGGTGGATGGTGGCACGCCGGCTCCGGCCGACGGGTACAGCTTTAACTGGGCGGCGGATTTGCCGGCCGATGTCTACCCGACACCCGAAGAAGGAGCGGGCACCGGCCTGACGGTTTCCTTCGACGTTTGGGACAGCGGCGGCGGCGAGGCCCCGGCGATTACCCTGAAGTGGCGGGGGCAGGTCGTCACCAACCGCAACGTCTCGCTGGACGTCATTCGCACCGCGACGAACAGCTTTGAAGAGGTCCTGATTGGATTGGATCCCGACGGCACCGTCGACGTGGCCTATGGTGGGGAGCTGATTCTGCGCAATGTGGCCCTGCCGAATTTCGTGCCGCTGGCCAACGCGAAGTTTGGCTTTGCCGCGCGCACCGGAGGGGCGAACGAGAATCATTGGATTGACAACATCAGCATCCAGACGCGCCGGGCAACGACGCCGCCCGTTTTGCTGACCCAGCCGGCAGATCAGGTGGTTCTCGCCGGAACGAACACCGTGCTTTCCGTTCGCGTCAATGACCCGCTGGCGGTGACGTCGTACCAATGGCAGCAACGGGCTCCCGGCACGGAGGAGTTTGTCGACATTCCCGGTGCCACCAGCCCGGACCTGACCACCCCAACGCTGGGCCTGCCCGATAGCGGCATCCAGTACCGCGTCCTGCTCGCCATCAGCAGCCCGGCGGTCACGCTGACCAGCCGGGTCGCCACCATCACGGTCGTCGACATCCCCCTGCCGACCCCGACGGTGTCGTTCGATTTCGACAGCGGGGCTCTGCCCGCGGGTACGGCACTTTTCGGCAGCGCGGTCATCGACACCGCGGGCGGCGTCGGCGGCACCGGCGCGATCAAGCTGACGGCCAACGTGAATGATCAGGTCGGCTCGTTCATCGTGAACGATCTGGCGGCCGGCGCGCGCGTCTGTTCCATGACGGCGGCGTTCAGTCTTCTCCTGGGCGGAGGGACGACCCCGCCGGCAGACGGCGCGAGCTTCGTCTGGGCGGAGGATTTGGCGGACGGCGCCTTTGGCGAGGATGGGACCGGGGGCGGCCTCGTGGTTTCGTTCGACACCTATGACAACACCGACTCGGATCCGAACAACGGCGTGGGCGAGGCCCCGGCGGTCGAAGTGCGTTTCCATGGCATGCCCGTGGCCACCAACTTTGTCAGCCTCGACTTGTTGGACACGGCAGGAGGCTACGCGCAGGTGGTGATCCGTGTGGAGTCGGATGGCACCCTGGACCTGGTGTATGACAACCAGGTTCTCTTTTACGACCTGCGGCTGCCGGGCTTTACCGGCCTCACCGGCGCCCGCTTTGGCTGGGGAGCGCGCACGGGTGGGCTGAACGAAAACCATTGGCTGGACAACGTCCAGCTCACGGTGGGCACCAGCTGCCCGCCGCGATTGAGCATCGACCGCGACGGCTCCAATGTGGTTGTGACCTTCGACGGAGTCCTCGAAACGGCCACCAGCGTCACCGGTCCGTGGACCGAACTGACCGGGCAGACGAGTCCGTATGTCACCACGCCGACCGATCCGGCGAGGTTCTTCCGCGCGCGCTCGAACCCCTAAGCCGCCCTACCAACAGCCGGCCCATCGGGAGCGATCCCGATGGGCCGATTTGTTTATGGGGCGGCGCCTCGGGTCGGCCGTTTGCACTCGAGGCACATTTTGCAACGTGCGCGAGTTCGCCCACGACTTTTTGCACTCCCGCCGGTTCGTGGGCCGGCGTCTCGGTCGCCCGTGAACGTCCCCCCCGGGCGCGAAAAACTGCCCAGCCAGGGACAGGCCGGCGTCGGGGGAGACTTGGCACGCCCCGCGCTGGTTCAGGCGCCGTAATCATTTATCAAATTCCAAACTATGAAATCCCAATTCAATCAACGGCGCAGTGGCGGGCAGACGACGACCAAAACCACCCCTCCGCGCCGCGGCAATTCCGGAGAGGATCAGGACTCGGACATGGAGAACAATCCGTTGCACGAGGTTTTTCTCGACGAGCTGGCCGACATTTACAATGCCGAGAAACAGCTGATCAAGGCTCTGCCAAAGATGGCCAAGGCGGCCCGCAGTGAGGAGCTGCGGCAGGCGTTTGAAGATCACCTGGAGGAGACGCGCGGCCATGCCGAACGGGTCGAACAGGTCGCGGCGTCGATTGACGAGACGCTGAAAAAGAAAAAATGCAAGGCGATGGAGGGCCTTCTCCTAGAAGCGAGCGAAATGCTCGAAGAGTTCAAGGGGAAGTCCTCCCTCGACGCGGTGATGATCGCCGGAGCCCAAAAGGTGGAGCACTACGAGATCGCCGGCTATGGCACCCTGGCAGAATGGGCGAGGCAGATGGGCCACGACGAAGCCGCCGAATTGTTGGAGGAGACGTTGGCCGAGGAGAAGGCGGCGGATGAAAAACTGAACGAGATCGCCACTTCGCTGGCCAACACAGAAGCGGAAGAGCCCTGAAGCCGCGATCGGGAGGTGGTCGCGAAACTTCCCGCCTGGCCAGCGCCGAACCGCGGCGCTGGCCGGTGGCCCCACCGTCCGCCCGCCATGCGACCGCCGCGCCGCTATTCGGCCCTGGTGTAGGTAAAGACCACGTCGCCCGGCTGATTCGTAATGACCACCGAAAGACCTTCGGCGATCAGTGCGCGGCCCGCGAGAGTCTGGCGTCTGCCGGAATCCAGCGCCGTCACCGTGTACCGTTTTGCGGGATCCAGACCGTGCAGCTGGAAGCGTGCGGCTTCAAAGGCGCTCCGGTCGCGGCGGAACGCCTGGACGAGGCCCTGGCCGCTTTCCGGCAGGTCGAACTGCCACGCGATCCAGAGCGTGGGATCGAGATTGTAGGTGGTCAGCGGGTAATAATCGCCAAAGTAGCACCGGGCGTATTCCTTCCACTGGCCGAGCACGCGGCGCAGCATTTCGTAATCGAGATCCTTCCGCCGCATGTCGAAGCATGCGGTGAAATGGGTCAGCATGGTGCTGCGCAGCAGGTAGGGCGACAAGGATCCGGATCCGGTCCCCGTGCCTTGGTAGGGCAGCCAGAAGGATAACCCGTACGTGTGACCCTGGTTGCCGACCGGTTCCATGATGTAATCGCTGCGCAACAAGGGGACGGCGCGTCGCATGGTCTCGAGATCGTTTCTGCGCCCGCCGGAAGCGCAGGAGTCGATCAGCATGGATGGATGGCGGCGGCGGAGTTCATCCCAGTACGCGAGATAGCCCGTCACGTGATGATTTTCGGTGACGCCCTGGCGGTCGTTGGCGTCATTCCTCCTCCACGAGTCAAGCGGATCCATGTTGAAGTCCTGCCGATAGAGGTCGATGCCCTGCCCGGTCAGCAATTGGTCCACGTGTTCGATCAGCCAGCGGCGGGCGTCGGAATTTCCAAGGTTGAGCAGCCCGCCGGCCTTCCCGCCCAGGATCCATTCCGGGTGGTTCTCGGACAGCCACGTGTCGCGATGGACGCGCTCGGGCTCGAACCAGACGATGGTCTTCACGCCCTTGCGGCGCGCGTGATCGGAGATGGGGCGGAGGCCGCCGGGGAAGCGCTGCGCATCGACTTCCCACGTGCCGGTCTTGGGCCACTGGCCGTCGCACGGATACCAGCCGGCGTCCATCCACCAGTAATCGATCGGCAATTGCTCCTCCCGATACCGATCCACGAAGAATTTCTGGCTGGCGCTGTCGGCGTGGATCATTTCGCCGAACTGGTGGGAGCTGCAGCCGGCCATCTGCACTGGCGGGAGTTCGCCGCCCGGCCGTGGCAGATTGGAAGCCAGCATCCAGCGTCGCCAAATGTTTTGCGCGCGGATCCAGTCGCCGCGCCAGAACTGGACGACCATGAGCGGCGTGCGGATCTCCTCCCCGGGCTGCAGCCTCAGGCGGGTCTTCTCCTGTCCGGCGGCGAGGCGCAACCCGGTGGCGGCATCGCGCTTGAACTCCGCGAACCATTGGCCGGGCCAGCCGACCGCGAGGATCCGGCCTTCGCCTCCCCAGGCGAGATTGAAGTACGGCAGGTCACTGTTGCTGGGCCGTCCGCCGGCGGCGCCGATGCGTTTCCCAGCGCTCGCTTTGAGCGTGGTCTCCAGCGGCTCAAAGTCGTTCGCCTGACATGGGCTGCCGGTGAAATGGTGCAGCAGGAATTCCCCCTGGGCTGACCGGCGCCATTCGAGATCGGCGGCCAGGATGTCCGCAAGGACCGGCGTCGGGGCGCGGCCGGTGTTCTTGAAGTGGAGCGTCCATTCCACGGTGGGAAAATCCCGGTGCTGCACCGCCACGCAGCGCACTTCAAGGCCCGTCGCGCCGTCCTGGTGCACGGTCGTGAACTCGACGCGGCGTCCGGTGAGTTCCCGGCTCGCGCGGACGATCTTCCAATGCGGCAACAAATCCCGGGAGAATTTGCCGTCGTACGTAAACGTGTAGGGCGGATCGGTGGTTGCGCCCTCGAATTTGGCGGCGGCCCAGCGGGCGGCTTCGGCGAGTTCGATTTCCGTGGGCGTCACGGCGAGGCTCAAAATTGGGCGCAGGGCGAGTGCGGCGAGAGTGAGGAGAACCGCATTGACGCGATGGGTTTTCATGGTCGTGCCGTCCAGGATCTCGCCAGCGCGAGGAAGTTGCTCATGATCTGTTGGGAGGCCGCCGGCGCGCCTTCCATCTCGATGTGGAACTGGGCCGCGTAGATCGGAAAGCCGTCGACGCGCAGGCATTGCGTTTTGGTTTTGGTGCCCGGGCCGTCCGTCGCGACCAGGCTCCAGCCGGCGGGCGGCCACTCGATTTGCCCGCAATGACTCTCCATGACCTGAAACTCGCGCGGCAGGCCACGGAACACGGGATCGTCGGTCACCGTGCGGACCCAGTGGGGGCCGCGCTCGAAGACGCAGCCGCTATAGTCGCCGCAGGCCTGTTTGCTGGTGTGGCCGATATGGGTGTAAATCGGGCTTTTTGGATGCTGCGGATCGCGGCAGTGCGGACAATCCCACGGCTGGTCGACGCCGACTTCCGCCAGCAGAGCCAGCCCCTGGGCGCCACCGCAGGAGGCCCAGAGCGGGAGGCGTCGCGCGCGCAGGACCGCCTGCGCGCCGCGCCAGTTTTCCCGGTCCACTTCACACCAATCCTTGAAGTTGCCGGAAAGAAATCCGCAAAGCGGCCGCGGCTCCGTCCGCACGAAATCGTCGTCAAACGCATCCAGCCAAATCTGCTGGGCCTGCAGATCCGCTCCCGGCGCGCACGCCCGGGCCAGGGGGATGAACTCCTGCCCGTGATTTGGCAGCCGCGAATCGTGGGTGGTATTGACCACCAGCGTCCATTCGGGAAACGGGATCACCGCGCGGGCGTCGGCCGAAAATTCCACCTCCCGAACGGCGGGCCGGGAGCCCGCGGCTGACACCACATTCAATCGCAGGAACCGGGTGACGATCGCCCCGGGCAGGCGGTGGATCCGGAAGAGCCGGTGCTCATTTGTCATCGCGGTGCCCGCCAGATCCTGCCAGCGAATCCCGTCGGTGCTGTGTTGCCAGAGGTATTGACGGGGTGCATTGCGGCAGACGAATGGATGATCGCCGTTGATTTGCAGGATGGCGCCGATGGGGCGGGGTTGTCCGAAGTCGACCTGCCACCACCAAGCGCGGGCGTTGGGTGAGCCTTTCCAGGCGGACTCAACGGAAAACCGATCGCCGTCGATCGCGCGACTGGGATCAAACCCGGCCGCAAAACTCGAGGCAGAGGCAACCGTCAGCTTCGTTTCAGGGGCTGCATTGGCCGGACAGAAAATCGCGCCAAGGCCGAGGACCACGGCAAGGGTGGATCGGAGCGGGTGCACTCCTCCGGACCGTAGGCGGATCGCTTGTGCGGCGCGAGGCCATTTTGGACGAAGGCCAACCCGGGATTGCCGGGGTCACTCCTCCGGTTCGGCCCGCACGCGAAAATACCCCGCCGGGCCGTCCACTGCCGCACGGAACGGGCTGGAGGCGGTGGACACCGTCTCCCATGGGCCGTTCGGGGATGGAGCCTGTTCCAGACTGCCGAACGACCAGGTGAGGTCGAGGTGATCGCCCTGGGGCTCGCCGCGAAGCCTTGCCGCCAGATCCGCAGTGGACCACTCCAGGACCACCTCGCCGGCGGTCACCACGCTGGCGCCGGTCGGGCTGAAGGCAACCGCGCCAACGGGCCACTTGTGTCCGGCGAGGGTGCGCATCTCCTCCTGCGTCCTCGCGTCCCAGATCGTTGCCGTGAACAGCGGCCACCCTTCGCCCGTGACGATGTAATTTCCGTCGGGCGCGTAGGCCGCGGACTCGAGAAAGGCGGGCCGGCCGAACTCGCCAAGCTGCTCAAAGGTGAGGGCGTCGAATAGCCGCACCAGACCATCGCTCCAGGCGACGAGAAGCGTGCGTCCGTCGGGCGAGAAGGCCACGGTGACCACCGCGGTCGCGTCCGCAAACAACGTGTGCAGAAGCTGGCCGGTGGTGTGGTTGAAGATCCGGGCGTTCGCGTCGGAGGAACCGACCGCCACGAACGGCGCATTCGGCGCAAAGGCCACGCTGCGGGCCCACCCCGGCGCGGCCAGCGATTGCAGCAGCACGCCCGACGTGGCGGAAAATATGCGGACGCGCCCGTCCTGCGCGCCGGCGGCAACCCGCGTCCCGTCCCGGGACAGCGCGGCGGACATCGGCCAGCTGGCGGCCCACTTGAACTCGCGCAGCAACTCGCCCGTATCCGTCTTCCACAACCGTGCCGCCGGACTGGGCAGGCCGACGGTGGTCAAAACCTGGGAACCATCGGCAGAGAATGCGGCGGCCATGGTGCCCGCGCCCTGGCCGATGAACGAGCGCACGGGTGTTCCGGCCCGGCGATCCCAGAGGCGGGTGGTGGCCTCCGTGCCTCCGCTGAGCACGTAACGGCCATCCGGGGAAACCGCCACGGCCGAGTGCGTCGAGGTGGTGTGTCCGCGGAAGGTTTGCCGGAGGTCGCCGGAAGGGATTTCGCGGCGACGCAATTGAAAATCCGGGTCGGCGGTCACGACCTGCATGGCATCGGGAACGCCGGCGGCCGTGATGTTCGGCTCGCCCGCCATCACGGCGAGGCTTTCCCCCGTGTCGATGGCCCACGTGAAAATGCGGCCGTCATCGCCCACGGCGGCGAGCGTGGCCTCGTTGGGCGTCCACAAACAGCGGATGAAAATCGTCGGCGCGGTCACGCCCGCGAATGAGCGGACGAGCCGGCCCGTCTCGACGTCCCAGAGCGAAACGCTCCGATCTCCCGCCGAAGTCGCCAAGTGCCCGCTCTTCGTGAAGATCAGGTGATCGACGGCGGCATTTTCCAATGGCAACGACCGCAGTGGTGTGGCGGTGGCGACGTCCCAAATCGTGACGCTCTCTGGCGGCGAGCTGTCGGCGGTGACCAGGAGCCGCTCGTTCGGGGAAAGGATTGCCGCCATCATGGAAGCTCCGCGTGAGTCCACCCGTCGATGTTCGCGGCCGTCGGGCCACGACCAGATCCGGGCGGTCCCGTCGGCGCTGGCCGAGACCAGCCATTCGCCGGTGGGGGTAAACTCGAGATGACCGACCTCGAGGGTGTGGCCTGTGAGCTCGCGCCATGGTTCTCCGGTCGCCGTGTGCCACGCGCGAATGACCGCTCGATCGGCGCCCAGCACCGATTCGCCGTCCGGAGAGAAAGCCAGCGCGGTGACGGACGAATCTGTCGGCAGCCGTTGGAGAAGCTCGCCGGTCTGGAAGTCCCAGAGAAAGGCTCCGGCCTGACCGGCGCTGGCCATGTACCGTTGGTCGGCCGAAACTGCGATCTGCTGCACGTCCCCGAGCCCAAACCCGCGTTTGGGCGTGTCAATTGTGTCGGCGAAGCCGGCGCAGACAGCGAGGCCGGAGATCAGGCCGATGAGACCGTTGGAATTGAAATGCGTGTTCATGATGACGTGCAGCCGGGTCTAACGGACAAAGGTGTCAGGCCTCGAATTAATCTCTGACGAACGCGGCGAGGATGGTCGCGGCCGCTTTCCGGCACAATGGAACCAAAGGTGTAGCCCCGGTGCCCGTGGCGTCGCGCGTGCCGCCGATCGCGAAGCCGTCGTCTATCCGTGGTGCGCAGGCAGCTCCGCGGGCAGCAAGCTCAGATAGCTCGTCATCATGCGCTCGAGACTGAATTGTTCCCCAGTCCTTTTCCACGCCGCCTGACCGATGGCGAGGCGCAGGTCGGCGTCTGCCATCAGCCGCGACAAACCATCCGCCAAGGTTTGCGGATCCCGGGGCGGAACCAGCAGGCCACTGACGCCATCGACGATGAGATCAGCGGCGCCGCCGACCCGCGTGGCGATAATCGGCTTGGCGGCGGCCATCGATTCGAGAATGAAATTCGGACATCCGGCCGGCTCCGCGATCACGGCGACGATGTCGATCGTGGCGAGGAAGGCAGTGATCTCCTCCGTGTGGCCGCACCAACGCACCGGCAGGTCGCGGGTCCCGGCGCGCAGACCGTCTGCGTAGCCACGGCCGTCGGGGCCGTCCGCGTCCCCTGCCACGTGGAGTTCCACGCGGTGGCCCGCCGCCACCAGAAGCCGAATGGCGGCGATCAGATCTTCGAGACGCTTGTGCGGATGCAGACGCGCCGCCGTTCCGATGATGAGGCCATCGCCGTGCGGGCGTGGGGCCGGGCAGGCGACCGGGACGGGCACGCCGTTGGGGATCCAGCGCACCTCGGTTCCATACGTTTGTCGCGCGAGCCCGGCCTCGGTGGAGTTTTTGACCACCATGCCGGCGAGAAGTTCTCCGTAGGCGCGTGCGTCGCGCACGGGCCAGCCTGGCGGGCGGGCGGCGAACCAGCGCTCGAGCGACGCGTGCAGCATTTCGCCCGGGCTGACGTCCCAGATGGGAATGTCGGGCAGCGCGTCGGCGAGGCGCATCTTGTATTCCGGGATCACGTTCCAGAAAAGAACCAGTGCGGGCGGCGAGTGACTCAACTCGTCCAGCAGCGCGTGCAAAGCGAGATCAGCACGGGTGTGGTCGGCGGAGGGCAGAATCAAGACGGGCACGCCGCGAGCGCGGAGCCGTTGCAGGCCCGGGGACGGTTGGGATTCGTTTTCCTGGAGGACAACCGCCCGGACGGGATGCCGGGCGTCGCGCAGCGCGCTCAGAAGTCGCGCCGCGCTGCTTTGCGCGCCGCCGGGCGAGAAGTTGTTCGTGACGAGGAGCAGGCCTCGTTTGGTGGACTGCTGGCGCAGGCTCCAGGCGACGGCGACGCGGAAAAGCCACTGGCTGCGTTCGGCCATGGCCTTCGCGGTGAAATCGGCCGGCAGCGCCGCCGGGGACGGCGCGCGGACCGCCTCCGTGATGGCGTTGGCGAAAGCGTCGTCGTCGGCCTCCGCATCCACCAGCCAGAGGCCCGTGCCGCGATCGCCGATTTCCGCCGTGCCGCCAACGCGGGTGGCCACCACGGGAGTTCCGGCCCGCAGCGCCTCCAGGTGTGCGAGGCTCAGTCCCTCGTAGGCGCTGGGCGAGATCAGGACGTCGGCCTCCGCCAACAAGTCGGTCAGCTGGGAGTCGGCGAGCGAACCGGCGATGGTAATTCGATCGGCGACCCCGGCGGATTCGGCGGCGGCCATCAGCCGGGTCAGTTCGGCGTCGCCGGCCGCCTGACTGCGTGCGGATTCCCCAGCCAGAACCAGGCGGGCGGACCGTCCGCGCTGGAGCAGGGCAGCGAGAATCGCTGGCAATCGGTCCAGACGCTTTTGCGGCCGCGGGTTCGCGACGGAAACGAGGAGCCATTCCTCGCTACGCAGGGACAGACGTTCGCGCCAGCTGATCTCCGTCTTGGGCCGGTCCGGCGCGGGCTGGAGCTGCACACCGTTCCAGACGGTACGAGCGGGCACGGAAGGATGCGCGGCGCGCGCGGCGCTCTCGATAGCCCGGGCGCACGCACAGAGCATCAGTCGTCCGTGGGATGCCAGCGACTCGTGGCTGGCGGGCCAGCCGGGCCGGGCATTGTGGAGGTGCAGCAGCACCGGCGCGCCGGCGGCGGTCAGCCGGTTGACGATTTCGCCGTCGAGCAAATGGCCATGGAGCAGATCGCCACCGCTGGCCCGCAGGACTTCGAGCAGCGCCTGCGCGCGTGCGGGGGCGTCGTAGCCTGCGCGCAGCTGGATGGTGCCGGCCGGCGCCGAAAAAGCCTCGCGCGTCGGCGAGCCGAGGACACAGAGTCGGGTGGTCACGAGCGGGCTGTCGTGGAGCGCGTCGTGCAGGTTCAAAACGACTCGTTCCGCACCGCCCCGCTGCAAACTGGTGATGACCTCGAGGACGCGGACGCGCGGGTCCCACCAGCCGTCCAAGGCGGGGTGGCGGATGACCCGCCAGCGGGCCTGAAGCGCCGAACGGATCCGTGCGTCGAGGTCCGGTCCGGCGCTGAAGTGCGCCCGGGCCGCCGGCGGGCTCACCCACGCTGAGGCCACGGGGAGGGCGGGCCACTCGGTCAGGCCCGAAAGATCCCCGCCGGTGCGGCGCAGGACTTCGGCCCAGCCGGCGGTCGGATGTCCGCGATCGTCAAGCTGGGCCCCGACGAGCACCAGAGGCTCGGGACTGGTGTCTCGCAGTTGGGCCAGGAGGGACGACGTGTGTTTCCAGCTCACGTTCCATCCGCCCGCGGGAATCAGCCAGGCCCCGGCCGTCAACGGTGCGGCTGGTTCGGATCCGCCGTGGATGCCGGCGAGGAGATCGGCGAGGCATGCGCGGGTTCTTTCGAACCAATGCGGGGGGCAGTTTGGCCCGGCGAGGATCCACGCTTTTACGCCGTGATCACGCTGGGTGCGGTCCATGGTCGCGAGGATCCGCTTAGCCTGGAAATATCATGGCCAGATAGGGCGCGCTCTCCGCAGCGCGCCGCAAGGGCGTGTTGCGGACAGGTTCCGGCGGCGGGCGGCGGAGCGCCCGCCCGACCTGCCGTGTTCCAACGCGGTGTTCGCGCTTCAAGCTCACTATGATATATCCGGGTTAGTAGGCCGGTGGGAGATCGCGGTGCGGGGTGCGGGGTGGATCCTCGCGGCGGCCGGCTCGCGTGCTGGAGAGGTACGTTCCCCAGGCGGCCGCCTGGCCCAGCACGTTGACATCCAGGTCGGGCGGTGTGGCGGAGCCCGGGAGGCGTTGCCCGGCTTCGATGCCCCCGCCGGTATTGCGCGGCGAGAGGGCGACGCTGGTGGGACGCGTCGCCGTGTAAATGAACATGCCTTTCGGCCCCGGCGAAAATGCCACGTCCTGCTCGGCGGTTTGTTCGCCCGCGACGTATCGATAATGGAGCAACTCACCGGCGGCCTCCGGCGGGCCCTCGATCCAGAACCCATCGTCGGCGATGCGGGTGTGGAATCGATTGGCCCGCGCAGCTTGGGCCAACATCGAGGGTCGGGACACGGCGACGCCGCGACCGGAGCCTCCGACGAACTTGTAAATGATCCAGGTGATGATGCCCGCCCCGATGCAGAGTAAAACGAGGGCGCCGATCAGCCGCGGCAACACTCCGCCGGTCACGGATGTCGCGGCGGTCACGGGCGGGGGGATGAATGGGCGGTGCTCTGCAGGCGCAGGTGTCGGTGTTGGGGTGGTGCTGACGTTGGCGGGCGGGGCGGGCCGCGGGGACGTCGATGGCACTGGGGACAAAGGTTCCGCCTGCGCGGATTGTTCGAGCCCCGCCACGATCCGAAATCCGTTGTCGGCATTGCGGCTGTGGGGATCGTTGCGATAGCGCTCGGCGCTGCGCGCCCGGGCCGGGCCGCTCAGAAAGGAGCCCCCGCGCAGGACTCGCCGGGCCTTGTCGCCGGGCGGCGGGGTGGACTGGAGCGGGTCGATGGCGGTGCCGGCGTACGGGCCGTACCAATCGAGGCACCATTGCCAGACGGGCCCGTAGGCATCGTAAAGGCCCCACGCGTTGGGCGTCTTCAGCCGGACGGGATGGGTGATGCCGTCGCTGTTCTCGCGGTGCCAGGCGACGGCGTCCCGCGGTTCCCCGGAGCGGGGCGCGAGCGTGCCGGCGCGGCAGGCGTACTCCCACTGCGCCTCCGTTGGGAGCGTGCAGGGGCGACGGGCCTGGCGGGAGAGCCAGCGGCAAAACGCCAGGGCGTCGTCGTAGGTCACGAGCGTGACCGGATGATCCGGCGTTTGTTCGAAGCCGGGATTGCGCCAGGTAAACTCGCGTCGCTGGGCGAGTTGGCCGTTGACCACGCCGAAGCCGCCGGACGCTCCGGTCTCGGCCTCCGTGCGGTAGCGCGTTTCCTCCACAAACCGCTGGAACTGGCCCTTCGTGACGACGGTATCCGAGATGTAGAAGGCGCGGGTCAGCGTGACGCGTCGTGGGGTTTCGTCGTCTTCGCGGTCGGGCTCGGTGGCGGGAGATCCCTCCTCGAACGAACCTGGCTGGATGAGCCGCAGCACCAGGGGTTGGGCGGGGGGTAGTTCGAGGGAAAGCGTGGGCGGCCGAGCCGGCTCCTGACCGAAGGCGGCGCCAACGGAAAGGAGGATTCCTGCGACCATCACGCGGAATTGGCAGGGATGGAGTGCGGAGGCGCGCTTCATTGCCGGGGAGTTCAGCACCTCCCTCCGGCTGGATCAAAACCAAAGATCAGGTCGACGTGGTCCCGGACGGCGCTCCCTTGGCGGGCAAAGCGCCTTTAGAACGATGGCGGCAGGAAACGCAGTTTCCGCACGTATCCGTAGCTGCTCTCCGTGATCAACAGGTTCCCCTCGTAGTCCATGGTGATTTGACCAACCCGGCAGCTCAGCCGGCGGTTGCGTCAGCCATTTTCGGTTTCCGGGTCGAACCCGTGCCGTCGGTGGCGGTTTCGGCCAGCATCGACTTGTGGTGGGCGCGTTCCTCGAGAAATGAGATGATCTGCTCGCGGTGGGCGTAGTAGTCCGGGTGCGCCATGATGGCCTTGCGGTCGCGCGGCCGGGGAAATTTCACCTCCAAAATTTCGCCGACCTCCGCGGCCGGTCCATCCGTCATCATCACCACCCGGTCGGAAAGGAAGATCGCTTCGTCGACGTCGTGGGTCACCATGAGGGCGGTCTTTCGGTCCTTGCGCCAGAGGTCGAGCAGGACTTGCTGGAGCTCGTAGCGGGTGAGGGAATCCAGCATGCCGAACGGCTCGTCGAGCAGCAGCATTTTCGGGGAAAGCGCGAAGGCGCGGGCAATGCCGACGCGTTGACGCATGCCCTGGGACAGTTCGGCCGGATGTCGATGCATGGCGTCCGCCAGTCCCACCACGGCAAGGTAATACTCGGCGATCTGCCGGCGCTCGGAACGGTCGGCGGTGTAAAAGGCCTGGTCCACTCCCAGCATCACGTTTTCAAAAGCCGTCAGCCAGGGCAGCAGACAGGGCGATTGAAAGACAATCCCCCGGTCCGGCCCGGGGCCGACCAGCTCTTTTCCGGCGAGGATGATGCCGCCGGACGTGATCGAGTTGAGCCCGGCGATCATGGAAAGCACCGTCGACTTGCCGCAACCGGAGTGCCCAATCAGGGTGACAAACTCTCCCTTTTTCACGTGGAGGTTGAAATCCTTCACGATGATCGACGGGCCGGACGGCGTGGAGTAGGTCTTGGCGAGACTGTCGATGACGAGATAGTCGGACATGGGCGGTGCCTAAACTTCGATCGTTTCGCGTTTGATCTCGCTCCGCCGGACGGGCCGGCGGCGCCCGCCGAGGAGCGGCGGCGGTTTGGACAGGTCTTCCGGCTCGATGTCCGGCAGCACCAGGGTCCGGGAAACCTCGGTGCGCTGCCGTCGGTTCGATGCGAGCAGGCATTCAATGACCTCGCGTCGGATGCGCTGAAAGCGGGCATCGTGATTCAAGGCTTTGCGATCGCGCGGGCGCGGCAGGTCCACCTGGATGGAAGGCGCGAGCGTGGCGGCGGGGCCGGCCGTGAGCGGGATGATGCGATCGGCCAGGTAAATGCCCTCATCCGGATCGTTGGTGATCAGGACCACGGTCTTTTTGTTCTCGAGCCAGATGCGGGAGATCTCGTCCTGCAAGGTCGCGCGGGTGAGGGCGTCGAGGGCGCCGAGCGGTTCATCGAGCAACAGGATCTGCGGGTCCATGGCGAGGGCCCGCGCGACGCTGACGCGCTGGCGCATGCCGCCGGAAAGTTCGCCGGGACGTTTGTGGCGCGCCGGGGTCAGGTTGACCATGCCAATGTGCCGTTCCGTGTGCTCGGCCTTTTTCGCGGCCGACCAGTTGGGGAAGCACTGGTTGACCGCCAGATGGATGTTCTCGAAAACCGTCAACCAGGGCAGCAGCGAGTAGTTCTGGAAGACGATGCCCCGGTCCGGGCCGGGCGCCGCGATGTCGAGGTCGTTCAACGTCATGGTTCCTGCGTCCGGACGGAGCAGGCCGGCCAGCATCGAGATCAGGGTGGTCTTGCCGGAACCGGAGTAGCCAACGATGGCCACGAACTCGCCTTTCTCAATGGTCAGGTTGACGTCGTGGAGAACCTGCGCACGGGTTGGGCCCGTGCCGAATCCCTTGCCAACTCCTTTCAGTTCGAGAAATGCCATGCGTCGAACGAATGGGGTTCAGGTCGTTTTGAAGCGCCGCTCCACCACGCTCATCAGGCGGTCGAGGATGAACCCGACGAAACCAATGGTGAGAATGCAGAGGATGATCCGGGAGTAGTTCAGCGCATTGTACTCCTGCCAGAGGAAGCCGCCCACCCCGGGCCGCCCGGTCAGCATCTCGGCCGCCACGATCACGAGCCACGCGATCCCCAGGCTGAGGCGGAACCCGGTGAACATGTAGGGCAGGGTGGCCGGGATGAGCACCTTGAACAGCGTTTTGGTGCGGGAAAGTCTCAGCACGCGCGCCACATTGAGATAGTCCTGAGGGATCGAGCGGACGCCGACTGCCGTGTTCAGCACGGTGGGCCACATCGCGCACACCGCAATGGTGAAGAGCGCGCCGAGTTCGGAAGCCTGCTTGCCCGCGCCGAGAAAAAGAACCAAACCGAGCGGCAACCAGGCCAAGGGCGAGACCGGGCGCAAAATCTGGATGATCGGATCGAAGGTTTTTGTGAACGTCTTGGACAAACCCAGGAGAAAGCCGATTGGAGTCCCCACCACCAGTGCGATGAGATAGCCCTTGGCCACCAGGATGAGTGAATACCAGGTAAACCGCAGAATTCCCTGGTCCATCTCGCCGCGCTTTTCGAACGGCTTGAGAATGTATTCCCGGCTCTCCGCCCAGGTCTTGGCGGGCGACGGCAGCTCCTTCGCCACGGAGATGCTGACGATGTGCCAGAGGACAACGCCGGCGGCGAATCCCAGCAATGGGAGCAACAGCCAGTCCAGTTTGAACTTCTTCATTGGGATGCGGATTGGTTTCGGGAAGTGGCTTCAGCCTTTCACGCTGTGGACGGGAAACCCTTTGGCGTAGGCCTCGAGATCGCCGGCCGGATCGAACGTCACCCCGTCGAACATGGTCCACGGACGGTCATCAGGCTGGCCGCCAGCGTAGCCAATCTCCTTCATCGCCTCGGAGTAAATATCGGTGCGCATCACGGCCTTGGCCACGCCCGCGTAGTCAGGCGGCGCATCCACCATGCCCCACCGCCGGAATTGCGTGAGCCACCACTTGGCGTAGGCCGGCTGCGGATAATTGCAGTTGCGCTTGCTGAAGTGCATGGGCGCCTCGTCCTCCCGGACGCGACCATCGCCATAGTCCAGCTTGCCCAACAAACGGCCCAGAATGATGTCCTTGTCGCAGTTGATGTAAGTCGGCTTGCTGACGATGGCGCATTGTTCAGGCCGGTTGGCCATGTCGTCCAGCCACACGCTCGCTTCATGCAAACCCTTCAACACGGACTTCACCGTCTTCGGATTCTTCTCCGCAAATTCGAGCGTGAACGCACACACCTTTTCCGGATGGTCCTTCCACATGTCCTGCGTCGTCACGGACGTGAAGCCTATCTTGTCGGCAATCGCCCGCGCGTTCCATGGCTCGCCGACGCAGAACCCATCCATCTTGCCAATCTTCATGTTGGCCACCATCTGGGGCGGTGGAATGGTGATGAGGGAGACGTCCCGGTCGGGATTCAGGCCTCCTGCACCGAGGTAGTACCGCATCCACATGGCGTGCGTGCCGGGCGGAAATGTCATGGCGAAGGTCAGCGGCGTGCCGCTCGTTCGCGCCGCGTCCGCCAGCGGCTTCAACGCCTTCGGGTCGGCGCCCACCTTGCCCTTCAGGCCGGCTTGCAGGGTGATGGCCTGCCCGTTTCGATTCACCAGCCACGGAATCACCATCGGCTTCTTTGGCGATCCCAGCAGCCCCATCGTCGAGGCGAGCGGCATGCCGAGCAGCATGTGCGTGAATTGATTGTCGCCCGTCGAAAGCGCGTCCCGAATGGCCGCCCAGTTCGCACCCTTTGCCACCGTGACGTCCAAACCGTATTTCTTGAAAAACCCCTTCTCGGCCGCCACCGCGAACGGCGAACAGTCGGTCAGCGCGATGATCCCGCACCGCAGTTGGCCGACCTCCGGCCCTTCGCCCGCCTGCACCGAGCCAACCCAGCCGCGCGGCAGCCCGGAAAAAAGGGCCGCCGCAGTGGTGCCGCCCACCGCTTGCTGAAGAAAACGACGGCGCGATTGCCAGGGTCCAGGACGGCGGCGTGCGGGAGCTGAATTCATGCGTTGAGAATCATCGTGGTGATTGTCTTGAACACTCCATAAACCCGTCCCGTGCCAGTCCCCGACGATCAACGATGCATTCTTGGGACCAAAATCATGAAGTTTCCTCATGGCATCAGGCTCGACGCTGAAAACGAAGCTCTTGGAACCGCCGTGGACACCCGGACACGGCAGGTCTAATTCTTGCCCGGCCCGCGACCGATGCCGCCCGGCCGATCCGACGCTGCCGATTTTGTCCAAGGTGGATAAGAATCCGCATCGGCTTGCGCGATCTTTCTGCCAAGGGCTTTGCTCTTTCGACATCTGGCGAGCGACGTTCCGTGAACGCCCCGGCTTGGAGCAGGCCTGGCAAAAAGATGATTGGCAGAAAAATCGTCTGCGCGAACCAACGGGAGATGAATGGACGTGCGAGCCCGAGGTCTGAACTGCATCCCGAGCGTAAAGTTTGCAGGGGCAATCTTTCTACCCGGCATTTTTCTGCCAAGTTCTGGCCCGGCCGATTGAGGTCAGCGACGTTCCGTGAACGCCCTGGCTTGGAGCAGGCCTGGCAAAAAGATGATTGGCAGAAAAATCGTCTGCGCGAACCGCCGGGAGATGAATGGACGTGCGAGCCCGAGGTCTGAACAGCATCCGGAGCGTAAAGTTTGCAGGGGCAATCTTTCTGCCCGGCATTTTTCTGCCAAGTTCTGGCCCGGCCGATTGAGGTGAGCGACGTTCCGTGAACGCCCTGGCTTGGAGCAGGCCTGGCAAATAGATGATTGGCAGAAAAATCGTCTGCGCGAACCGCCGGGAGATGAATGGGCGTGCGAGCCCCAGGGCTGAACTGCATCCCGAGCGTAAAGTTTGCAGGGGCAATCTTTCTGCCCGGCATTTTTCTGCCAAGTTCTGGCCCGGCCGATTGAGGTGAGCGACGTTCCGTGAACGCCCCGGCTTGAGCAGGCCTGGCAAAAAGATGATTGGCAGAAAAATCGTCTGCGCGGACCGCCGGGAGATGAATGGGCGTGCGAGCCCCAGGGCTGAACTGCATCCCGAGCGTAAAGTTTGCAGGGGCAATCTTTCTGCCCGGCATTTTTCTGCCAAGTTCTGGCCCGGCCGATTGAGGTGAGCGACGTTCCGTGAACGCCCTGGCTTGGAGCAGGCCTGGCAAAAAGATGATTGGCAGAAAAATCGTCTGCGCGGACCGCCGGGAGATGAATGGGCGTGCGAGCCCCAGGGCTGAACTGCATCCCGAGCGTAAAGTTTGCAGGGGCAATCTTTCTGCCCGGCATTTTTCTGCCAAGTTCTGGCCCGGCCGATTGAGGTGAGCGACGTTCCGTGCACGCCCTGGCTTGGAGCAGGCCTGGCAAAAAGATGATTGGCAGAAAGATCGTCTGCGCGAACCGCCGGAAGTTCCCGGCAATTGCCGGATTTTGTCCTCAAGGCCGGCGAGGAGTCGAAAGACGGTAGCTGCGGTGATTGCCGAGAACCGGATCGACCACGGTTTCGGTCGCGTTGGTGGTGCGGGCAGCGAGGCTGGAGAGGATCGACCAGGATCCAGAGTTTAACGCATCGGTGTATTCGACGACGTAGGTCCGGTTGGAGACGGTGTTGAACATGATCCGGGCGGCGGTATCAATCGTGACGGCGTCGATGTGCAACCGGCTGAGCGGGTCATTCGGATCCGTGCTGGCTGCGTACTCCTGGGCGTTTGTCAGGCCGTCGCCATCCGGGTCGAGGTCCGCGTCGGCGGGGTTGTTGGCATCGAGGCCGTGGCCAGCTTCCCAGGCGTCGGGCAGGCCGTCGCCGTCTCCATCCGCCAGCACTGTGATGGTCGCGGTGGGACTGGCCAGACCCGGTGTGAGATTGGCGAGGTTGCGGATGACGGCGCGAAAATTTTGGGATGGGACCCCGCTGGGGATGGAGACGATGAAGAAGTCGTTGGTTGCTTCGGAAATATTCGTGAGGATCGGTGCCGATCCGCGACGCCACTCGTAGCTGAACGGGCGGGGGTGTCCGCTGACGGTGACGCTGAGCGTGACGGTGCCGCCAGCGACTACGGTCTGGCTGATGGGCGCCTGGATGATGACGGGTGCGATCAGTGGCTGCAGATAGGCATCGGCGCTGAAGATGGTTCCAGCGGCGTCCGTGATGGCGGCGGAATAGGCGCCTTCGTCCCGCAATTGGACGTTGGTGACGGAGTAACTGGTGCTGGTGGCGCCCGGCAGGTTCGTGCCGTTGAGGCGCCACTGGTAGGTCACGGGGGTGGTGCTCGACGCGAAGACGTTAAAGGTGACGTTGGTTTGCGGAGCGGAGGACGGGTCCGGTCGAATTCGGACCAGGCGGTTGGTGGGTTGGACGAGGATCTCGGCGGGCACGAGCACGGTCAGCCGGCCGGGGGCGCTTTCGATCGACCCGCTTTCGTTGAACACGAGGACGGAGTAAAGCCCGGCGTCGGCGGGGCGGAGATTCGTCAAGGCCAGGGTGTCGTTCGTGGCATTGGCCAGGAGGGACCCGTCGTGGCGCCATTGGTAAAAGAGCGGTGGCGAGCCGGAAGCAACGACGTGAAAAGCGGCCTCGCGCGTGGCCACGATGGTGGTGTCGGCGGGCGGGCTGACGATAATGGGCGCCGGGCCGGCGACGTAGACTCGCCCCGGGGTGGGGAGGGCGCTTTCCCAGTTGGCGGGATCATTGCCGTACGTGTCGGGAATGCGTCGTTGCAGCGACGGACCGCTGCCGTCGGCGGCCGGCGGCCACGGCGCGCGATCGTTGTAACGCACGACATCGACATCGATGTAGGCGACTGCCGCGTTGGTATCCAGCGGTCCGGGTTTCTGCAGGGCCAGCCGCTCGCCGCTGTCCTGGAGCGAGCCGGTGTACGGGCCGAGGATTTGCACGAACGCCGCAATCGCGTATTTGGCCCGGAACTCCTCCGGCTCAGTCGGAACGAGGAGCAGAAATTGACTGGGGGCAAGAGTGAGCCCGGGTGGGAGATCAAACCCGAGCCCGCTCACTCGCCAGGCGTTGGTCGGTGCGGCGGGATCGAACAGGGAGACTGGCGCGGCGCTCACATTGCGCAGCTCGATAAATTCGTCGTCCCCTGCATCGGGATGATACTGGATCTCGCTGATCACCACCGGGCCGATTTTTGGCCCTGCATTGGCCACGTTCCAAGTTGGGGCCGCCTGCGCAGTGAAGTCGTCGTCGCCCGTGCTCAGGCGATGGCGCCCAAAGGAGACGCCGCGCTCCGCGGCGCCGAAAGCAAAGCCGTGGCTGTAGCCCGAGAGACGGCCGGAGGCGTCCGCGCTGAACAGATACACGGAGTCGCCTTCCGCCCGGAGCGAAAAGCTGTTGCTCGCGCCCGGGCTCGAGTTGAACTGCGGCTCTGCGAAGACGAGGAACCCTCCGGCGGCGATCTGCGTTCCGTCCGGGATCCGGAATTTGGCCGGCGTGCTGCGGTCGTCGGTCAGGTACCACCCGCCAAGATCGACCATCTGTCCGGTCGGGTTAAACAGCTCGACCCGGTCGACCTCCGGCAGCACGGACGCCGTCAAGGCTTCGTTGATCAGGACGGGCGGCGTGGTGGGAGCGGGATCGTCGGCGCCGGGGGAGCCGCCGGGCTGCGTGCTGGCTCGCCAGGAGGACGCGCGATCCGGGTTTGCTGCGGTGTCGCCGGTGGCCGGCACCAGCGAGAATCCGAGTCCGTCGGCGGTGGCGGGCCACGGCGCGGCGTCGGCATAGGCGAAGGACAGGACCGTGCCGCCCAGCGCATAGGTCAGGCGCAGCGTTTCACCGGAGTTATCGAGGCGCCCGGCGTAGATTCCATTCAGGAGAACGCCGGGATACTTCGCGGCGAACAGATCGGGATTTCGCACGAGGACAAAATGAGCGCCGGCCTCGAGCATGGTTCCATTGGTGAAGGTGAATTCGATGCCTGAAGTGAAGGCCAGGCCGCTGAGGTTCAACGCTTCGGTCCCCGTGTTCTTCAGTTCCACAAATTCGAACTCGGCGCCGTCGTTGGTGCCTTCCCGCGGCGGGTTGTACATGATCTCCGTGATGGCCAGCCGGGAGAAATCCTGCGGGGTGTAGAACACGGCGCGGGCCAAGGCGCTCCAATTGGTGCCACTCTTGATGCGGGCCTTGACTTCGGTGCTGGTATTGAGAGTCACCGGGTTGGCGTAGGCTTGGGCCGACGGGCTCACGCCACCGCCCCGCAGGCGCGGGTCATGGCCGTCGAGGGTGAAGAAGATCGTGCCACCGTTGGCGGCGGGGTTAATCAGGACCAACTCGAAGCCGGCGGGCACGCTGCCGCCCAGGACGTTGAACTGGGGCGCTGACAGCGACGGGAAGAAACCGCGCGCGCGAAGTTGATTGAGAACGATGTCAGTCCGGACCGGGAAATAGTTGGCGACGAGCGCGTCGCTGGCGGTGCGGAAGTCGTTCCAGGTATACGGTGGTTCCCGGAGCGAGTCGCCCCATCGGGCGGACTCGGCCACGACCGCGCGGGAGATTTCATTGCGACGTTGGAAATAGCGATTCGTGACGGATTCGACCGTGAAGGCGCCGCCGTTGAAAAAGTGGTGTTGGATTTGGTCGCCAAGGAGAACGCGAAACTCGGCGTTGGCGGCGAGGCGATGAAAAATGTATTCGGGGTTGGCCCGGCTGAAGCCGCTGCCGCGGGTGGGATCGCCGGCGGCGGGCGCCGGTCCGGTGCGGTTGTCGTTGACGCCATAAAGCGAGTTTTCCGAGTCGTGGAGGAAGAAGCGGAAGCCGCCGTGGCGGTTGTCGCGGTTGCGCGCGCCGTACCAGTTGTTGTTCTGAGTGTAGGTCGAAGCGGGGGCATCGAGGTTGCCGGCGTAAAAGATGCAGAGCATGTAGTCGATGAGATCCGGCACGTCGAGGAGGTTTTCGTAGGCCGGGTTGGGCGTGCCGTCCGGGAGGTTGCCCTGCACCCGCGCGTAGGCCGCGTCGCTGGCAAAGCCGTTGGTCGCGGCCTGCCAGAGCCGGAAAAACGCGTTGGTCGTCCCGTCGGTGGCCACTGTGTTGTACGGACCCGCCTCAACTTTCATCACATCGTAGTCCGCGGCGTCCCCGCCAAAATAATCCTCCATGAAGTTGGCCTCGGGTCGTTCCTCGCTTGTGTAAAGACCCCAATACTGGCCGTTGATATAGAGGTGATAATAATCGCCGTGGGTCTGGACGCGGCCGCAGGCCAGCAGACTGTCTCGGGAAAATGCGTCCCGCATGAACTCCCCACTCGTGTTCGTGAAATGCCACGAGTCATCCTGGTTGGTCCGCAGGTCGAACTTCTTGAATCGTTTGGGCGCGTCAGGTCCGAAGAACGGAAAGTTCAGCCGGGCCGGACCGTATTCCGACCGGAAGAAAAAGCGGAAGGAATGTTTCGGATCGCTGGTGTTGCGGCTGAACCCGCCGCGCAGGCGAATGCCGCCGTTGACCTGCACCTGACGCGATCGGTCGCCGTCCGGCCGGATTAACTCAAGCGACATCGGCCGCTCCCACGCGATGCCGTCCTGCGACGGGTTGGCGTAGATGCCGGTGGTGGCGTTGAACAGGTCGGGGAGATTGACCACCAATGACAGCGTGGGAATGGATCGAAGGTCGTTGGTCAACGTGTCCCGCCAGGGCGGGTTGTTCACGATGTTGGTGTCCATCCCGTAATCGACCCGGTTGGCGCCCCAGGTTGCGGGCCAGCCGGACGGCGCCGCCCCGTTGGGTGACTGCTTGAGCACGTCGCGCAAAAAGAGGTAGGTCTGCGTATCGACGTCGCTCGCGGCCAGGCCGTCCTTGAAGGCCGCCGCGCGCAGCGTGGTGGTGTTGGTCACGGCGATGGGCCCCGTGTAGATGAGGCCCGTGGTCCGCGTCGGCGGAGTGCCGTTTAACGTGTAGCGAATCGTCGCGTTTGTGGTGGCACATGTCAGGGTCACGGCAATGTTCGTCTCGTAAAAGCCCCGGTCCGGCTCGAATTTCGTGTCGGCCACCTGCTCGAAATAGTTGGTCCCATTGGGCGCGCCCGGAGTCGGGACCGCAAACCGGTGGTGCAGCTCGGAGTTCGTCGCGTCCAGGCCATACGACACGTTCAGATACTGCTCCGGAAACTTCGGGCCAAATGCGGACGCCACGGTCACGCCGTCAGGCGCAACGAGGGCCAGATATTCGCCATCGGAATCCAACTGGAAATTCGTGTGCAACGGCGCTCCGGCCACCGATCGATTCTTGCCCGAGGCGAAAACGATCAGAAAACGGCCGGCCGCCAGGTTGGTCGCGGGAAACTGCCAGCGCGCGAGTACGTCCGCATCGTCGGTCAGACTCCAGGCCGCCAGGTCCACGTCGCCGGGCCCCGCATTGTAGATCTCGATCCAGTCAGAGGCGTCGCCGTCTTCGTCGCGGAGCGGGCCGCTGCTGGCCGCCATGAACTCGGTGATGACGGGAGTCGTCGCGCCCAGGGAAAGGGTCGCCAGGTGCAGAACTGACACCAAAGCAAAGCACAGCCATTTCATAATCCGCCCGGTTGAGATTGGGATGGGAAGGAGGTTACGACAACCGCCGGGAAAGCCAAGGCGGGATTTGGATTGCGGCCCGGACTGCGTTCCGGCGAGAACGAGCGGTATGAGCTCACACGCTGTTTCCAACGGGTGGCATCGGCCCGGAGTCCTGGCGCTGGCGGCCGTCCTCGCGGCTTTGGCCATCAACCTTCGCCTGGGGGCTGCGCCGGCGGAGTACCACAACCCGGTCCTGCCCGGCGATTATCCAGACCCTTCCGTCATCCGGGTCGGCCAGGAGTATTGGGCCACCGCCACATCCTCGGAGTGGGCGCCCCTGTTTCCGCTCCTGCGTTCCCGGGATCTGGTGCACTGGCAGCATGTGGGCAATGTGTTTGCCCGAAGGCCAGAGTGGGCCGTCGGCAACTTCTGGGCGCCCGAAATCTCCGAGCATCATGGCCGGTTTTACATTTATTACGTCGGGCGTAAACGAGGCGGGCCGTTGTCACTGGCGGCGGCGACCGCGAGCCGTCCGGAGGGTCCGTGGACCGATCATGGGCCGATGATGAGCCAGGCCGCGGGATCCATCGACGCGGTCACGGCGGTGGATGATGGCGGCAAGCGCTGGCTGCTTTGGAAGGAGGATGGCAACAGCCGCAAGCAGCCCACGCCGATTTGGGCGCAGGCGTTGTCCGAAGACGGGACGAAGCTGGTGGGGGAGATGACGGAACTTTTTCGGAACGATGCGCCGTGGGAGAACAATTTGGTGGAGGGCCCATTCATTCGGAAGCGGGACGGCTACTTTTACTGTTTTTATTCGGGGAACGCCTGTTGTGGCGCGGGCTGCAATTATGCTTTGGGCGTGGCCCGGGCGAAATCACTGCTGGGTCCGTGGGAAAAGCTGTCGCGCAATCCCATCCTTGCGGGCAACGACACCTGGCGTTGCCCCGGCCATGGCAGCATTGTCACCACGCCGGACGGCCGCGACTTTTTGCTGTATCACGCCTATCATGCGCGCAACTTCATCTACGCGGGGCGACAGGGTGTGCTGGATGAGGTGACCTGGGGCGCCGACGGCTGGCCGGCGATCCATTCCGGACGGGGTCCTTCGGCATCGGCGCCGGCACCGTTGCCGTTCCGACGGGACAAAGCCTTTTTGGGCGCCGGCTTCGCGGATGATTTTTCTCAAAAGGCCCTGCGGCCGGAGTGGCAATGGCCGGTCCAACAGGAGCCGGGCGTGGTAGTTGAGGGCGGTTGGATGACGTTGACTCCGGCGGCGGACGCGGCGACGAACTGGCTCGGAGGCGTGCTCGGGGTGAAGACCACGGCCGGGGATTACCGGGCCTCGACCTCGCTCCGCCTCGCGGGCCTGCCCGCTCGTGCGCGGGCGGGGCTGAGCGCGTTTGGCGACAGTCAAAATGCCCTCGGTGTCGTGGCGGGAGACGGGCGGCTGACCGTTTACCGCCGCCAGAAAGGACAGCAGAAGGAGATCAGCTCCGGCCCGTTGCCGCCCGGCGCTGTCGTCCATCTCCAACTCGTGGCCAATGGCGGGCACAGGTTTCGGTTTGGGGTGAGCCCTGACGGAAAGGCGTGGACCGCCATTGGCGGCGACGTGGATCTGGAGGGCGACTATCTGCCGCCATGGGATCGAGGCATTCGCGTGGCGCTCACCGTCGGCGGAGCAGCCGGTGCGCACGCCCAGTTCGACGAGTTGCGGGTGGAGTAAGGTACAGATTCCAGTTCACGGACGCACGCGAACCTTCAGGAACACGGCGCCGCCCGGAGCCGGTGCCGGCACTGGATAGCGGTTGCGCGGCGGGGTGGACGTGAGATTGGTGGCGATCGCTAGATACGGGCCGGCAGGGGCGCTGGCCTTGAGAACTTCGTATGTTCGATCCGCCACGCTGGACCATGACAGCTCGAGCTCACCGGAGGCCGGCTGCGCCGCGGCGTCACAACGCAGAAGCGAAGCCGCGTCGACCGGGTCGGTCCCGGCAAAATATTCGTCCCCATCCGTCAACGAATCCCCATCGAAATCCCCGCTGCCATCGCGGCGCAGGTTTCCAAATCGGTCCGCTTCCCAGACATCGGCGAGACCGTCGCCGTCGAGGTCGTCCGGCAAAACCTGAAAGTCCAGCCGGGAGAGGTGCACGGCGTCGTGATAAAGCCGGTTTCGAGCCGGCAGCGGCGTGCCAGTCGTGTAAAGCGGGCCGCCGTCGTTCAGGTTGCGATCATACATCGGGTAGTCCGCGGAGGAAACGACCAGCCGAAGCCGATGACCGCGCCGGAACGTGTGGGCCAGGTTTTGCAGCGTGATCGGAATGGTGACGATCGCGCCCGGGGTCAGAAGTTGCGGCGTGGTCAATGAGTCGCGGAAGCGGGCCCGGCGAATGCCCTGCGCCAGGAGGACCGAGCGCCCCTCAGGATCAACGTCGGTTAACCGCACGGCGAAGTCGGTGTCAGTGCGGTCGGACGAGGCGGAGAGCACGAGAACCAGGTTCGTGGCGTTGAGACGGAGATCGTTGGTGAGGACGGCGGTCGAATAGATACGAAGATCGGCGCGAGTTTCGATATTCGTGGCCTGATCGAGCGGGCCGTCGAGCACGCTGTTGTCAAATACGGCAAAGCGCGCGCCGCCGAAGGAAGGCGTGGGATCCGCGGGATCGTAGATGAACTCGTCGAACGCTTCGTTGAAATCGGGCGGCTCGGTAGTCAACCGACCGTCGGCACGAAGGTGGAGCGACTGGGCGATGCGTGGCACGCCGGCCCATGTTTTCGGCCCGGCCCAGCTCTGGTCATCGATCCAGGTGTTTTCGCCCATTTGATAGAACTGGACGACTGGCTGGCTGGACCAGGAATTGTCGACCTGCTGACGGAGATGATAATCCCAAAACTGCACCTCGGTGGTGAGCAGGTTCGTGGTGTTGGGGAACGTGAGGATTCCTTGCTGACTCTCGCCCAGCCCGCCGTGGGTCCACGGACCCTGGATCAGCCGGTGCTGTTCGCGCACGGCGGGAGCGCTCCGCGCCTGCAACTCGGCGAAAGACCGCAGGACGGCGTCCGGGGAATGATCGAACCAGCCGCCCACGACGAGGATTGGGACGGCCACCTGCTCCGGCGTATCGGTGGTGGATTCGATGGTGCGCCAGAACAAATCCCGGGTCGGATGCGCGAGGATGGCGGCCGGGTCAATCAGCCCGAGCCGGCCGATGCTCTCCGTCTGTTCCTTTCGATAGTCGCCGCCGTAGTAATAGTCTTCGTAGCTCGTCTGAAAAAAGCGGACCTGGACTGTGCAGCACACGAGATGAGGCGGATGCTGGAAACCCGTGAGGTACTGGATCTGGCCCAGGGCCGAGGACCCCCATGTGCCGACCCGACCGTTGGACCAGGGCTGGCTGGCGATCCATTCCACGCAGTCGTAGCCGTCCAGCCCTCGGTTGTACCCCGCGACCGCCGCGTCGCGGGATTCGAAAAACCCGCGCCAGTCCACGACGACGTAATGATAGTTGGTGTTGGCCGGGAACAGATCGCCGCCGGCAAATCCGGGGATCGTTCCGGCCCGGTAAAGCTTCCGATTGTACGGCGTCTGGATGAGGATGACGGGCTTCGCCTCGGTGGGCCCGGAATTTGTCGACGACCAAATATCGGCGGCAAGGGATTTGGCGTCGCGCGTTGGGATCGAGATCGGCCGGTAGCTGAAGGCGGAGAGTTGCGCCGGAATGGGCCGGGCGTCGCCAAGCAGCAAGGCGAGGAAAAGGACCGCGAATGCCGAGCGGGCGACCGTCCGTCTGGGGAACGCTGCTGCTGCCATGCACTTCACCGGGTGGGCTCGGTCGGAACCCCTTTCCGTCTTCTCACTCATCATACATCAATGCGCCCCGGCCCATCCGTTGGCGGGAAGCCGCGTGTTTTCAGAGACGCGCGGGCCAGCGGGAGGTTACGCAGTTTCTCACGGGCGGCGACGACGTTATTTCGCATGAGTTCGGATGGCAGATTGGGCCCACGAGCGCCGGTGGTTCCCACCTTCGCCTCGAGCCGTTGAAAACTTCTCCGCAGCCCCTCGTGGGCTCTAACGCTACGATTCGGACTCGTATCCGCGCGCGACCGTTCTGTGTCCCACGTGGGACACGAAATCGGTCGAGCGGGTTGGTGCGTCCGGCGAAGGGATTGCTCCTACATCGCGGACCGTGGACCGGCGTCAGGGGCTGATATTGCGGGCGACCACGCGGAAGAATTGCGGCCCGCCTTGAGGCGCAAACTCGAAGTGCAGTTGGCCGCCGAAGACGAACGGCTTCGCATCCAGCTCGGACCAATGGGAAAGGTCTGCGGATTGTTCCAAGGTTAAGGTCGTCAAGCCCGCGAGAGAGGACGGCAGGTTTGGCTGGCCGTCGACGGTAATGCCCAGGTTGAGTTCAACGCGGCGAATGTCGGCGATGTGCGGCTGGGCAAGGCCGGTCTCGGACGGAATCTGCAGCACGGCGATGGCGTCAATCGCGGAGTTTTCCGGCGGGTTGCCGTTGCCGCGATCCACGACGTTGATGTTGAGGATGCCGTCGCTGACGGCGACGTCGCGAAAGACAACCTGGGTGGCGGTGAAGGCAACCCCCAATCCATCGCCGGCCGGCGCCCGTGCGGCATCGGCGGGGTTGTAGGCGTTGATCCGGCGGCCTTCGACGTCGAGATCGAACAGGCGGGCGGCGTTGGCCGGACCGGTGCCGCCGAGGCTGGGCCCGACACACGCGGGGCAGTTCTCTGAGAAATAGAGAATGACCGTGTGCGGCCCGTTTTCGATGGGGATCTCGTAGCGAAGATCGCCGTCGAACCAGCGTTCGCTGAGCAGCACGTTGTTCGGGACTTGCCGGTCGGAAAGAGCGAGGTTGGTGACGACCTGGCCGTTGAACGGGTTGACGTTGCTGTTAGACGTCACGAGGTAGGGTCCGTCCGGCTTCCAGCGTCGGCCGAGGCTGTCGATGGTCTCCACCGTGGCGCCGCAATCGAGGTAGAGCGCGCCGCCGGTACGGTTGGGCAAATCGCCAAAGTGTTTTTCCCAAAGATCGGCGGGAAGAAATTCCTCCAGTTGTTTCAGGCCGGCCAGGACATCGGGCGCGGCGGGAGTGGCAAGAAGTTTGGCGGCCAGCTTGGTGCGAAGAGTAGCCAGCATGCGATCGAGTTTGGCGGGATCGGTCTGGCCGGATTCGATGAGCATCTTATCGAAACCTTCCTCCCGCACATTGAAGAGCGCGTATGGCTCCTCGTCCACGGACTCGAAGAACTCGGCGTGCGCGGGGCGGATCTCCCGCGGGCCCATGCCGCGATAGAGGTAGACGGCGCCTTCCGAGCTCTGGTCGTGGCTCACCCCTGGAGCTCCCACGACAAAATCGTCGAAGCCGTCTTCGTCGAAATCGCCGATGCCCGCCACCGCGTGGCCGAACTGGGCGTTGTTCAGCTGGCTGGCCTTGATCCAGGTCGGCCCGGTGAGAACCGCGCGGCCGGCGTCTCCCAGGTAGACGTGAATCCGGCCTTCCTGGTTGGTCTGGCTGGTGTAAAGCGGCGAGCCAACGATCACATCCGCGAGGCCGTCGCCGTTGAGGTCACCGACGCCCGCCACGGTGGTTCCGAACTGCGCGCCGCCCCACGCGCCGAGGGCGGCCCAGGCGGCGTTGGTGTTCAGGCCGGCGGCTGTGCCCAAAAAGAGGGAGGCGGCTCCTTCGTTGAACCGGACATCGTCGAACCAATAGGTGGGCGACCCCGCGATGACGTCGCTGAATCCGTCGCCGTTGACGTCGCCAGCGGCCGCCACCGAAAATCCGAACTGCGCGTTGGCGGTGCCGCCTTCCATGATTCGAGCTGGGGTGGCGCTGAGTCCGGCCGCGGATCCCATGTAGACAAAGAGCGCGCCTTCATTGCCCTGGCCGTGGGTGTAGTGCGGCGCACCGACCACCACGTCAGCGAAGCCATCATGGTTGACATCGGTGGCGGCCAGCGCGTGTCCGAACCAGTGCAGACTGATGGTTTGTGGAATGGAACCCGGGATCAGCGTTGTGGCGGGCGTCGTTGCCAGGCCATTCGAGGAGCCGAGGTAGACGAAGACACGGCCCAAAGGCACAACGCTCGCCACCGAATTTTGATAGAAGGGCGCTCCGACGATCACGTCGCTGAAGCCGTCGCCGTTGAAATCGCCAGAAGCCAGGGCGGAGCCGAACGCGGCCCCGGGAAAATTTCCTTCCATCTGCCATTGCGGAGCGATCGTTGGGCCGTTGGTGGAACGGGTGCCCAGCCAGAGGAAGGCCGCGCCTTCATTGAACTGCCCGTTGCTGTAGCCGGGCGCACCGATGACAAAGTCTGCCAGCCCATCGTGGTTCACGTCGCCTGCGCCCGCCAGGGTTCGACCGAAAAGATTCGAGACGCCGCCGTCCGTTACCCGCCAGATGGGGGCCGTGGCGAGACCTTTCGGATAACCGAGATAAAGTTCTGCCCGACCCGGAGTGCCGGCTGCGCCCGTCACTGCCGCCGTGCCTGGACCGCCGATGAGCACATCCGGGATGTCGTCGCCATTGACGTCGCCGACGCCGGCCACGGAGGTGCCCAGTTGGGCGTTAACCAACTCTCCTTCGACGGTCCACGGCGGTTCGTCCGCGATGCCCGGCACGAGGTAACCGGCAACCTCGAGCGGATGTTCGAACACGCCGCGGATGGGTGGAAGCCAGGGATTGTTGTTGCAACGAATGCGGAGCAGCCCGTTGAGGCGGCTGGCGGCGGCTGATAGGGTGGCGGGCCCGACTGAGGGCCCGGGGGTGACCTGCACTCGCAGGCTGTAGTTGCCTTCATCGGACGTCAGCGTGCGGGTGCCAGCCTGCAGGAAGCGCGTGCTGATGCGCCCCGGGTCGTCGTCCCAGATTGAATCCGATTCATACGCGGTGCTGCTGAATTGCACGCCCTGATCGGGATAGGACAAGACATCCGGTCCGAGGCGATGCGAGGAGTCCACTTCGGAAAGGTTGCGGGCGAGTGTTGGGTCGCTGGCGCCCGTCTGCCAGATGGGCGAGAAATTTTTTGTGCCGTGGGCATTGTCGTCGCCAAACAGGATTTTGGACCATTCCTGATCGCGATTGTTGATGCTGAACCAAAGTCGGTAGTCGCCGTCGTCGTAGGGGAAATCGGTCCACGGATCCTGATCGTCGTGCACATCGAGCATTGGCACGCTGACGTGCCAGCGGCTGAGGGACCAGTTATCGGTGGCGGGATAGACCCAAGCCGCCTCGATCCGGCGCGAATAGGTATTGGCGGTGTAACCCCGCAGATCGAGTGTCACATGGAGAAAGGTGACATCGCCTTCGGTGACGCGAGTGATCACGGGGCTGGGGCCGCCGAAGCCCCAGGGATTGGAGACGTTGATGTAAAGGGGCGGGGTGGGGGCGGTCACGCCCTGGGAGCGCGCGACCACGGCGGGGTTGCGCGGGAGATAAATGTTAAACTCGTAGATGCGTCCGATGGGCACGCCGCCTTCGATGCAGTCGCCTCCGATCCAAGGCGGACAATTTGGATTGGGCGGGTCGCAAGTGAAACACTGCCCGGGTTGGTGCAGGCCGGTGTCGCTGCAGTTGCCGGTGACTTCTCCCGGGTTTCGGTTGAACCAAAGGTCCGTAAGAATTCCGGGCACAAAGACGTTGTTGCCGGCGGTGGCGTTGACCGTGCCGTCTGGAAAAGCAAAGGAGAACACCTGACCGGGCGGGATTGAGACTGGGCGGGGCCGATGGACGGCGAGGCCGACCGCGGGGTGGATCTCGCTGTAAAATGGCGGGTGGCCGCAATCCAGAATCCAAAATCCAAACACGGACACCCGATCGCCATAGAGCGGACGAAACCGATCCGGGAAGCTGCCCACCTCCCACTCGACGCCGAGCAAGTGTTCGTCTTCGAACTCCGGCTCGGTGGAGATAAGGCTGCGGAACGGCGGATCGGCCATGACGGCGAAGTTTACGTCGTGGCTGTCGTGGTTAAGAAAGTTGTCGTGGACGGCCACGTGGGATTTGGCCACCGAGCCTTCGAGCAGTCGGTAGTCCTGCGGCCCGCGCCAGGGCTCCACCGTGACCCATTGGGGGTCGACCACACCGCCTCCGCCCTGGCACTTGCAGTCCTTGTCGACGATATGCGTGGGCTGAGCCGTGTTGCCGAGGACGGATGGCGGCAGGATGGGATATTTTTCGATGGCAATGGGGATGGAATCGACGGCGTTGATGGCGAGGTCGAACGACGCTGTGGCCAGCGGGTAATTCGTGCTGCCCAGGCGCGGGCGAAAGCTGCAGCTCCCGGAGGGACAAATGGTAAATCGCACGACGTAGGTTCCGGCGCGAGGCAGGCTCAAGTTGGCCAAAGTGGAGCTGGAGGAAAACGTCGGTGCCGGTGAGCCGGGCCAACTGATCAGTTGCCATGCGGTCGAAAGGTTGGCGGGAAGATCGTAGTAGGTGGGGTCGTGGCACAGGCGCGTGACCAGCTCAATCTTTGAGCCGCCGGATGTGAGTTCGACGCTGCACCCGGTTAACGGCTGGCCGCGCAGCGCAATCAATGGCTGCGCGGTGGCGGTGTTCACCAGGGTGCAGGGTTCCTGAGGCGATCCGTCGTTGTTCTCCACGGGAGGCAGCGCGAGGGCCAGGGGAACGACCCAGAGTGCGGCGGCCAAGCCGGCGAGATGGATGCTCATGGCCCGGCGATCTCGGGCGGACCGGAGGTGAGAAACGGGGGTTGGTGTCTCCATACTTCTGTTAGGGGGGTGATGATTTTTGCATTGTGGTGACGCCATCCCTCGCCACCAGTTCGTGATGCGCGCCTCCTGTCAGCCGGCTGTTTTTCGCGGAGGCGTTCATTTCGAGCCTTGCGAGAATGAAGGCGGGTCGCTCGCGCGGCAAGTCGCTGCTCGCGTTATTTGAACCACGGACTACCGGGGGCCGGCTTCGGTCGACGAAAATACAATTCAAGCCTGCAGGGTGCCGCGGTCGATATGTGTACCGGCATTGGGCCGCGTTATGGCCGCACTAGAAAGTTCGAAATATTTCAGCCGCCGGGCCTGCCGCTGGGCTCTGGTCGCGCTCGCGTCTGCCGTCGTCAGCGGTTCCGCCGGTGCGGCCGAGTCCGCCCCCCGATTGCTGGACGAGTCCATCTCGGAGGCGGCGTCGCAGGTGGAGCCCCCAACATTCGGTTATAAGCGGTCCCGGCGCAGCCGGCTGGATCCCTTGGCACTGACGTCGTTCGAAGCGCGGGTGGGACGGGCGGTCCCGGGTCCGCGACGCCCGGCCGGAATTCGCCTGGGGTTGAATTTGTTTCCGGATGTGTCGGTGGTGGGGAGCTTCGACCGGATAAATGCGCGCGATGCGGGACGATGGGTGGCGCGGGGCACGGTCGAAAATGTGCCCGGCAGTTTGGTCCTGCTGGCGGTGGACGACGGCGCCATGGCGGCGTCGATTCAACTGCCGGGCCGCGGCACCTTCACCGTGACGCCGAGCGGGTCCGGGGATTACCGGGTGGTGGAGATCGATTCCGACACGTGGCCGGACTGCGGCCCGGAGGAGCACCCGATCCGGAGACCGCCGGCCCGGCGGGGTGGTGGGCGTGGCCGGGCGGGGGCCGGGGCGGTTCGGCTGCAGGCGGCGGGGGGCGACGCCCAGGAATTCTCCGGAGTTGCGGCGTTGATGGATCCACCGGTGGTGGCGGGGGATTACAACACGATCGACGTGATGGTGATGTACACGACGGCGGCGCGGGTGGGCGCCGGGAGCGTTGCGGCCATTCAGTCGCAGATCGATCTGGCGGTGGAGGAGGCGAACACGTGTTACGAGAACAGCGGGATCAACGCGCGCCTGAACCTCGTTTACCGGGGCGAGATCGCCTACACCGAGACGGGGAATGCCAGCACCGATCTCTCGCGCCTGGCGGCGACGGCCGACGGATACCTGGATGGCGTCCACGCGTTGCGAAACCAGTATGGTGCGGATGTCGTTTGTCTGCTGACGGAGACAATGGCCAGCTATGCGGGGCTGGGCTATGTCATGTCGCCGCCGTCGAGCGGCTTTGCCAGCTACGCCTTCAGCGTCGTGCGCCGGCCGTACGCGGTCGGCCAGTTTGTGTTCGCCCATGAGGTCGGACACAATATGGGGTGCATGCACGACCGCCAGAACTCCACCAGCGCCGGGTCCTACTCTTACTCGTATGGGTACCGGTTCTACGCCGGCGGCACCCAATACCGCACCGTCATGGCTTACGCCCCGGGAAACCGCATCCCGTATTTTTCCAGCCCTCTCGTTTCCTACCTGGGCGCCGCCACCGGCGTGGCTGAGGGCTCGGCCTCCTCCGCTGACAATGTCCGCTCCATCAACTTCACCGCGCCCGTGGTGGCCAATTTCCGCGGCTCCGTCGTGCAGGTCAGCCTGGCGGCCGCCACCCGGACCGTTACAGAGTCCAACGAGACCGTGACCCTGACGGTGACCCGGGCCGGCGGCACGAACACGGTAACGGTCGATTATGCCACGGCCAACGGCACGGCGGTGGCGGGACGCGACTACGAGGCCGCCAGCGGCACGCTGACGTTTGCGGCGGATGAAACCACCAAGACGATCGACCTTACGCTGATCAACGACGACTTGCAGGAAGTGACGGAGAATTTTCAACTCCGCTTGTCCAATCCCATCGGCGCCGCCCTCGTCACGGCCACGACCACCATCACGATCACCGACGACGATCGGTCGACCATCAACCTCGCTGCCGCCAGCCAGACGGTTTCGGAAAGCAACACGACGGTGACGGTCAATCTCATCCGGACGGGCGCCAGTCATACGGCGGTGGCGGTTCGCTACGCCACGCTGGCGGGGACGGCGACGGCGGGCTCCGACTTCACGGCGGCGAGCGGGCTGCTTTCCTTCGCCGCGGGCGAGACGAACAAGGCGATCAGCCTGACCGTGATCGATGACCGCGTGGCTGAGGCGGGCGAGGTGTTCTCGCTGCGGTTGTCCGGGCCGACCAATGCCGCGCTCGGGACGATGACCAACCACACCGTGACCATTCGTCCGAGCGACGGCAGCGTGCTGCAGTTGACGACCAACCGGGTCTACGTGAGCGAAGGCGCCGGGCAGGCGACGGTGACCGTGCGCCGCACGGGAACGACGAACAACCTGGTCCTGGTCAACTACGCCACGGCGGACAACTCGGCGACCAACGATGTGGATTACACCGCCGTGAGCGGCACATTGGAATTTGCCCCGGGTGTCACCCGTCAGGTCGTGGAGATTTCCGTGGCCGACGACGAGGTGCAAACCCGGGCGCGCTCGTTTTATTTCCGGCTGTCGAGCCCGCGCGACGCAACCCTCAGCCTGGGGACCAACACGGTGGTCATCACCGACGACGATGTCAGCTACGTGGGCTTCACTGCCGCCACGACCACGGTGTGGGAGACGAACGATACGGTGACCCTGAACGTCCGCCGGACCGGTCAAACCGGCACGGCTGTGAGTGTGGACTACGCGACGGCGGCCGGGACCGCGTCGGCCGGCGCGGATTTCACGGCGGCCAGCGGGACGTTGTCCTTCGACGCTGGGGAAACCAACAAGGCGGTGGAGATTGAGTTGGTGAACAATGCGCTGCGGGAAGGAACCGAGCGGTTTCAGGTGATCCTGAGCCAGGCGGTGAACACGACGATTGCGACCGCGACGAACACGGTGGCGATCCTGGATGACGACGGCAGCACGCTGAACTTTGGCGCGGCCACGCGGTATTTTGCGGAGAGCAACACGACGGCGACGATCACGGTGGTGCGGACCGGGGCGGTCCACACGGCGGTCGCGGTGCGCTATGCGACGGTGGCCGGTTCGGCCACGGCGGGATCCGATTTCACGGCCGCGAGTGGAATGCTGGTCTTTGGCGAAGGTGAAACGAGCAAGTCGATCGATCTGACGCTGGCGGACGACCGGGCGGTGGAGCCGACCAATGAGACGTTTTACGTGAGGTTGTCGAGCCCGACCAATGCCGTGCTAGGCCCGCTGACGAACTGCACGGTCATTCTCCGGCCGAGCGATGGGAGCGTGCTGCAACTGACGACGAACCGCGTTTACGTGAGCGAGAGCGCAGGGCAGGCGACGGTGACGGTGCGCCGGACGGGGACGACCAACAACCTGGTGCTGGTGGATTACGCCACGGCGGATAACTCGGCTACGAACGAGGTGGATTACACGGCGACGAGCGGGTTGCTGGAGTTTGCGCCCGGCGTGACGACGCGCACGGTGGACATTCCCATCGCGAATGATGATGTGGTCACGCGGGCGCGTTCATTCTATTTCCGGCTGGCCAACGCGCGGGATGCGCTCGTGGGTTTGGGCACGAATCTGGTGGTGATCACCGAGGACGACGTGGCGGGAGCGTTGGCCGATGCCAGGGTCGCGGCGGACGGAGTGGTTGCCATCCGCTCGCTGAACTTTCCGGGGGACGGGCGGCTTCATCTTCGCGTCGAGGGACCCGCGGGCGCCGCCTTTCGCCTTGAGGCGACGACCGATTTTGTCGACTGGGTGCCAGTGACGACGAACGTATTGGCGGGTGGAGTATTTGAGTGGATTGAGGTCCCAGACCCGGGCGTGCGTCAGCGCTATTTCCGGGTGGGTCCACCCTGATCTCGATTTTTTGAGTTGCGATTGGAGATTGTCGAACTCGGCAATCCCAGATCAAAAATCGACAATCACAAATCAGAGGTGCGCTCGACGGCCCCAACTCACGTTTATTTTTGAAGTCCCGCCTCCCCATGAACCGCAAGGTAGGGCGCGCTCTCCGCAGCGCGCCGCCGTGCGGACCTCCGGCTGGCGGCGGAGCGCCAGCCCTACCTGCGATGATCGCGTTCATGGATCGTGAGCAGGTCCGTAAGGAACAAGCAGCTTCCCATGAACCACGGTTGAACCGGACCTGGTGTGCGCGTCTCGCACGGTGCGTGCGGTTGGAAGGTTGGGTAAAGGGAGGAGCGTGTTCGTTTCCCGACCCCAGCCAACCCTATGAAAAGCCACCCCATTCTTACCGCCATCCTGGCCGTCGCCGCGCTCCCCGGCCTGGTATCCACCTTGAGTGCCCAGGGATCGGCGCTCACCTATCAAGGTCGTCTGTCCGACAGCGGCCAAACCCCCACCGGGCTCTACGATTTGCGGTTCAGTCTTTATGACGCGGCCGCCGGCGGCTCGCAGGTGGGCAGCACGGTGGCGCTGGCGCCGGTGGGCGTGACCAACGGGTTGTTCACCGTCGTGCTGGATTTCGGAACGAGCCCGTTCAATGGGGCCGCCCGCTGGCTGCAACTCGCGGTGCGCACGAACGGCAGCGCGGCGGCGCTGGTGACGATGGCGCCGCGCCAGGCGCTGACCGCGGCGCCGTATGCCATCGCCGCGGGGGCGGTGACGGGCCCGGTGGCGGACGCCCAGCTCTCCGGCAACATTGCGCGGCTGAACGGGAGCCCGGTGTTTACCGGGACGGCGACGTTCAGTCCGGCGACAGGCGCGCCGTTCAGCGTCGGGGCGAATGGCAACCGCGTGGCGAATCTGAACGCGGATTTTCTGGACGGCCTGGATTCCGGGGCGTTTTGGAAGGTGGGTGGCAACGTGGGGCTGACCTCCGCCTCCCAATATTTTGGGGCCAGCGACTCTGCGCAGGTGCGGTTGCACGCAACCGGCGGGTTTCTCGTCGACAACACGACGCCGTCGCTTTCGTTCGGAAGCCAGACGCGGCAGATGCTGAACCTGTGGGGCACGAACTACGGGATTGGCGTGCAGAACAACACGCTCTACCAGCGCAGCGACGGCAACTTCGCGTGGCATCGGAAAGGCCAGCACAACGACGGCGGGGGCAACCCCGGGCCCGGCGGGACGAACCTGATGACGCTGGACGGCACCGGCGAGCTGTTTGTGATCTCCAGCGTCACGCTGGACTCGAACAGCGGCAACGATGGCACCTTGCGGCCCGGACTGCTTTTCGGTTACGGCACGGGCGAGGGCATTTCGTCCAAACGCACCGCCGGCGGCAACCAGTACGGAATCGATTTTTATACAGGTTTCAACGCCCGGATGAGCCTGACCTCGGGTGGACGGCTGGGCCTTGGCACGACAGCGCCGGAGGATGCGTTGCTCGACGTGGAAGGCGAGATCCGGGTCAATGACCACGACATCTTCCTGCGGGGTGGCAGCGATCGGAATCACGGCGTCGGCTATCGCAGCACTGTCTCCGGCCAGACCGTCGACGGCGCCTTTGTCTACGGCTTCAACGGCGGCGCGCTGGGGGTGGCCGGGCCGGACAGCATATCCCTGCGGTGGGACTGGGAGGGGAATGTCTGGGTGAGCAATCATCTGGACGTCGCGTCGTTCAACGTCCGCGGCGCGGCCACGGTGAAGGTCCTTGAAATTACCGGCGGTGCCGACGTGGCGGAACCGTTTCACATGTCGGCCGGCGGTCCGCTGCCGCCAGGCACGGTCGTCGTCATCGATGAAGCGAGCCCGGGCCAGTTAAAGATGAGCGAGAGGGCCTACGACACCCGCGTGGCCGGCATCGTCAGTGGCGCCAATGGTGTCCGGCCGGGCCTGGCCTTGCATCAGGAAGGGCGGCTGGACGGGGGCCAGAATGTGGCGTTGACGGGGCGGGTTTATGCGCTGGCGGACGCGGGTGCGGGATCGATCCAGCCGGGCGACCTGCTGACGACCTCGGACACGCCGGGGCATCTGATGAAAGCCGGAGATCGCGTCCGCGGGGCCGGGGCGATCCTGGGCAAGGCGATGACGCCGCTGGCGGGCGGGCGGGGGCTCGTGCTGGTGCTGGTCAGCCTGCAGTAACCTGCGCGCGAAAGGAGAGACAACGTGATATGACAACCTCGCGACGGCGACATTCGATTCGTCCGGTCCGGCGCCCTGGGCGGCGGCTGGCGGTTCTGCCCGCGGTTTTGCTGGCCGGGCTGATGCTGATGGGGGCCGGGCCGGCGCACGCGATGCTCTATTGGCGGATCTCGGTGAAGGTGTTTCAGAGCAGCTCCGGCACGCCGCCGAGGCCGGCGGATGATCCGAACTACGACACGCTGCAGGAAGTCCGGAACCTTTTTGATCTGATGAACCGCAATTTCGATCGGCTCGGTTGGGGGGTGCGGTTTCAGCTGCGGGAACTCCTGACGATCAACAGCGATGAATGGTTCAACAAGGCGGCCCGCGATTCCGGCAACCGGACGCAGTTGGAATTGCTGGCCAAGGTCCAGGGCCAGTTCCGCTACCAGCCGGACTCGATCAACGTCTACATCAACAACACCAAGAGTGGCATCTCGGGCGGGCACCTGCCGTTGTTGGGGGATGTGGTGTTGATGGGCATCGGGGGCGACGCCGCGGGTGTGACGAACATTCCGCTGGCCAATCGATTCTGGGCGGCGACGTTGCAGCACGAGGTGTTTCATTCGATGGGCTTGCCGCACACCCAGGGCCGTTTCTGCAACGGCTGCCCGCCGGATTCGCTCGGCGCCTGCGATCAGCCGGGGGACGACGGCCTCGGCGACACGTTGCTGGATGTGGCGTGCTGGACGACCGACGACATTGCGCGCCGAAACTTTGGCGGGTCCTACGCCGTGCTCAGCACGGCCCAGAAGGCCCAGGTCGATCGCGCGTTCATGAACATCATGTCGTATCACAATCAAACCCTCGACGTGATCACCCACGATCAGTGGGATTTGATGATCGACACGGCCAATCTCGAAAAGCGCAATGTGGCCACCGGCAGCACGATCTTTGTCGATCGGGGAAATGGCTGCCTGCGGCCTGAGGATCTGTCCGAACCATTCCGCAGCCTCGCCCAGTTGGTGCCGGGCTGGTCCTGGGGGATGCGAGCGGGGCTGGGCACGACCCTGACCGCGCCGATCTGCCCGCCGCCGCCATTGCCGTGCTCGATGACGGTTTGCCTGGGTGGACCGTTCAAGAAGGTGGGCGACGCGGTCAACAGCGCCAATTCCGGCGATCGACTTCATATCAAGGCCGGCAACTACAACGAAAGTGTCCGCATCAATCGCGCCCTGACCCTGGCCACCGATCGCGGCACAGTGGTGATTGGCCGGCCGTAACGCTGCGACGCCAGGAGACTTTTATTATGATGAAAACGAAGATCGAGCGTCAGGGTTGGCCTCCGGTGGGCCGCGTGTGTCCGGTGAAGCGGGCCCTTTTTGTATTGGTCGCGGGACTGGGAATGGCGCGAACGGCTTGTGCCGAGGCTTGGGACGTCGGTTGGTTCACCGTGGATGCCGGTGGTGGCAGCAGCACGGGCGGAACAATTGCGATTGCCGGCACGATCGGCCAGGCGGACGCGGGTTCGCTGAGCGGTGGCGGGTATTCCGTTCTTGGCGGATTCTGGTCGGTGCAGGGCGGCGCGGCCGTGATTCCGCGACTGCACGTTGCGGCGGCGGGCGGGAACGTGACGTTGTCGTGGACTCCGGGAACGCCGGGCTTTGTGCTGCAAGCCAGCGCGGGAGCGTTCCCGACGGACTGGGTCGATGTGCCGGCCGGCGGGGCCAGCCCCGTGGTCCTGCGGGCGGGAGGCGGGTGGAGATTCTTCCGGCTGCGTCGGCCGTGAGCCCGGAGGCGGTGGGGCGTAGCGCCCGACTTGCGAGGGGCACTGGCGGGTTCCGAGCGGAAGATTGCCGGGAGCCTGGTGAATTCCTAGACTTCATCCGTTGTTAGGATTCCGCAAATGTCCATCGAACCGATGTCCATGCCGGAGGGTGAATCCGCGCTGCGTGAGCGGCGGAAGGAGATCCGCCGCAGTCTGTCGCGGGTCAACACGGCCTGGGTCGCGGTGGTGTCGGTGACCATCGTGTTGGCTGTGGCTGCCGCCATCGCGGCGATCCGCTCCCAACGGCAGGCGGAGTTGACGGCCGCGGCGAACCGGCAGGCCCGCGAGGAGCTTTGGAAATCGTATCAAGCGCAGGCCCGGGCCGGACGCCTCAGCGGGCTGCTGGGCCGAAAGGCCGCCGGCCTGGAGGCCATCGCGGCCGCCGCGGCCATCCGGCCGTCGGTCGACCTGCGAGACGAGGCCATCGCGCATCTGGCGCTGTATGATCTGGAGCCAACGGCGGTCACATGGACCAACGCGCCCTGGGAAGGATTCTCCACGGTCGACCGTTCGCTGTCGTGGTTTGTCGACACGGACGGCACGGCCTCGGGCCGCGTTCGACTTTGGCGGGTGGGGGAGGCCGGCCCGCCTGCTTTTCTTGGCACAACCAACGGCTTCGTGGGCTTTGGCCAATTCTCGCCGGACAGCCAGCGCCTCGCCTTGGTGCATCGCAACAAGGTGATGGCGATGTGGGATCTGGCCGCGCGGCGTGTGCTCTACTCGGTGACCAACATCTTTTGGTTCAACTTCAATGCGGACAGCAGCCTGATGCTGGCGGTGTCGGGCGGATCGCAGGTGCAAATCCTGGACGTGGCGAGCGGTTCCGCCCTCGCGCAGTTCAACGCGACCCGGGGCCGGGAGCTGGGCGGTGGGGTCTTTGGTCCGGACGGGACGAACGTCGCGCTGCTCTCCGGGGCCGAGGTGGAAATTTGGGATTGGCGGGAGTCCAGCCGGCTGGAGCGCCTTGTCCTGGGTCAGCCTGGCCGCGCGCTCGCGTGGTCCGGGGAGGTGATCGCGGCGGGCGATCGGTCGGGGGATCTCTATCTCTGGAACCGGCTCACGCGCGGCGAACGCCGGCTCTCCGCTCACCAAAACACGGTCCATCGCCTGTTTTTCAGCCCGGCGGGCGATGTTCTCTACTCGACCTCCTACGATGGAACGAGCAAGGCATGGAACCCGCGCAGCGGTCGTCTGCTTTTCACGACGTCCCTCGGGTCGGCCGACACCGCCAGCGGGGATGGGCGGCGGGTGGCCTTTCGCAGCCAGGTGGGCTGGAGCGTGTGGAACGTTTCTGCGCCGGAAGGCCTGACCACCTTGAGCACCCTCAACGGGCAGGACCCGCTGATCTGGCATGTCGACTTTAGCCCGGACGGACGTTGGCTGGCGGCGACCAAGCGGGACGGCGCGAGGATTTTCGACGTGCAGGCCGGGCACCCGGAGTTTTTTCTGCCGATGAACCAGGGCCGGACGACGCACTTCATCCAGGGCGGATCGAATCTGGTCACCACCAGCAACCATCGGATCGCGTTCTGGGCGGTCGCAGCGACCGACGAAGTCGCGGCGGGCTCTGGGGACCGTTTTCGCACGGGACCGCGCGAGCTCCTTCCCTTCACCAACTTCACCTACCTCGAGCCGGGCACGCTGCGGGCCGATCGCCGGCGTTTGGTCCTGCCGGTTTCCCAGACGGAAGCCTCCGTGATCGACGTCGAGAATCGAGCCGAGGTTCTCCGGTTGAAGGGTGGCATCCTGCCGAAAACGTCGAGCCTCAGCCCGGATGGGCGCTGGGTGGCGACGGGGACGTTTCACGGGCGCGGGACGCGGGTGTGGGATGCGGCCAGCGGCGCCGTGGTGCATGAGTTTCGGGACGGCAACAGCTCGGCGTATTTCAGCCCGGATGGCCGGTATCTGGTCGCGGCGGGCGCGAGCGCTTATCGCATTTACGATGTCGGCACCTGGCGGTTGCGCCACGAAATTTCCACGGGCACGGGCAGCGACTTGCCGAACCTCGCGGCGTTTTCCGGGGACGGCTCGTTGCTGGCGACGGTGCGTGAGTTGAACCGCGTGGAGCTCGTCCGGCCGGCGGACGGAATGCGGGTGGCCAGTTTGTCGGCCCCGGATCCGCTGGTCGTGAGCTGGATGTCGTTCGCTCCGGGCGATTCCCGTCTGGCCGTCGCCACGCTCCACGACACGGTGCAAATCTGGGATCTGCATCGCTTGCGGACCAGGCTCGCGCCGATGGGGCTGGACTGGGAGGCGGCGGCGGAACGGCTGTCCGGCGGGGAGCCGGCGATCCCGCTGCGGTGGGCGGACCGGCATGGCGCGCCGCCGGTGATGGTGGCGCTGGCTCTCGGGGTGTGCATTGTCATCGCCTGCACGTGGTTTGTGCGTCACCGCCAGCACCGGCTGTTGGCCGCCTACCTCGAGGTGGATCAACGCGCGGAACATCAGCACCGGCAATTGGTCGATGTGCAGGCGGAGATCGGACACGCGCAGAAGATGAAGGCCCTGGGCACGCTGGCGGCCGGAATCGCGCACGACTTCAACAATCTGCTGTCCGTCATCCGCATGTCGAACCAGCTGAACGCGGAATCGGCGGGCCAGCGCGGCGATTGGGCGGACGTTGCCGAGAACTCCGCCGAGATCGAGCAGGCCGTGCTGCAGGGCAAGAAGCTCGTCCGTTCCATGCTCGGCTACAGCCGAGAGGAGACCGGCGACCTCGGCACCTTTTCCGTGACGGAGCTGGTCGAGGATACGGTGGGATTGTTGAGCAAACAGTTTCTCGGCGGGATCACGTTGACGCTGGAACTTGACCGGGACGGTCCCCCGGCCCGGGGGTCGCGCAACCGGCTCGAGCAAATCCTGCTCAACCTGATCGTGAACGCGTCCGAGGCCATGAACGGGCGGGGTGTGCTGATCATCGCCGTCCGCTTCCAGCGCTCGCTCCCGACCAGTGTCGTGCTGGCTCCCGGGCCCGCCCCCCTCTGGGCCGAGCTCAGCATCGCTGACTCCGGACCCGGCATCGCCCCGGACGTTCTGCCCCGGATTTTTGAACCGTTTTTCACCACCAAACACCGCGGGGCCGAGCGGGGCACCGGCCTCGGCCTGTCCACGGTCTACACCGCCGCGCAACAGGATGGCTACGGCCTCGCCGTCGAATCCGCGCCCGGCCAGGGCGCCCGGTTCCTCCTCTTCATCCCCCTGACCCCTGCCGATTATGAACGAACGAGCTGTCGCTGAAATTCTTGTGATCGAAGACGATCCCGCCCAGGTGCGGCTCTACGCCAAGGCCCTGCGCGGCTATCGGCTCACGTGTGTGACGAGCGGGACGGCCGCCCTCGACCAGATCGAGCGCGCCGTGCCGGATGTCGTTCTGCTGGATCACGTGCTCGCCAACGGCGAGCTCGGCACGCAATTCCTGCCCGTTCTCAAGGACCGCGCGGCGCATGTGCCGGTCATCATGGTCTCCGGCACGCTAGGGATCGAAGGGAAGCTGGACGCCTTGCAGGGCTCGCGCTCCGCGCACTTCGTCCTCGAGAAGCCGGTCGACGTGCCCAAGCTCCGGGAGACGGTCCAGCGCGCATTGGACGAGTGCGGCCTCGACGAGACCGTGCGCGCGCTGCAGTCGTTGGAGCGCGCCGAAAAAATTGAAAGCAACGATCCCGAGCGCCGGTTCACCGAACGGCTGGCCCGGCAAAGCCAGCTGGTCCGACAGCTGCGTGGCACGGGGGAAAAGCCCAACATCACCCATCTCGCCGCGCAGTTCCGTGTCTCCCGGCGCACCATCCATCGCGATCTCCACGACCTGATCCAGCGTGGGCAACTGGACGAAAGCGTCTATCCGGAGTGGCGGGAGTAATTACGGTGTTAGTAGCGCACGCCACTGGCGTGCCGGTGAGGCGGCGTCTCGCCGCCTGGGATGCGAGCGGATGAGGTGAACTGGGTCGCGGCGACGCCGGAGGCGTCGTGACTTGCCGGCGAGGACGCCGGCGCTACGGGGGCGGCGTCTCGCCGCCTGGTGCGCGGGCGGATGAGGCGAACTGCGTCACGAGGGCGCGGCAGGCCGCCGCGCGGCGACCGGTTCGTGTTGGAGCCCACCCCAAAAAACCAAGAATTGTTCCTTGCGCCAATTCTAACTCTGTAATACAAAGTTAAGAGTTAGTCTGACCGTTTGGACGTAAGATCGAGGTTTGGATCGCTTTTGGATGGTTAGTGGGCTGTTTTTTAGAGGTTTGCCTCACGGAAGGCAGGGGGCTAAGCGTGTGAGCTCTATAATGCAAAGTAACCAAGAGAGGAGGCGGCGGTGATGAACGATTCGTCGGAACATGGAGAAGTGACCGGGTGGCGCCGGTGGTGGCAAACGAGGCTCGGAGTTCCGGACGATCCGTTCACGTCGGAATTTCCCCCACGCTGGCAGCCGCGGGAGATGGCGCAGCCTCCCGCTTTAGAGGTGCGGGCCGGGTATCCACCGCTTCGGCGCCGTCACGCGCTGCTGATTAATCCGTTTTACGCGAAGGATCCGCACGCCAGCTATGGCAAGCATGTCCTGACGCCGACTCTGGCGCTGACCAGCGTGGCTGCGGCGACGCCGGGCCACTGGACGGTGAGCTACTGGGACGAGAATCTTTTGCAGGGGCCCCCGCCGATTGAGCCGATGCCGGAGGTGGTGGGGATCACGGTTCACCTGACGTTCGCAGCGCGGGCCTACGAGCTGGCGGCGTATTATCGGCGATTGGGGGTGAAGGTGGTCCTGGGCGGGATGCATGTATTGTCGTGCCCGGATGAGGCGGCGCCGCATGCCGACGCGCTGGCCCTGGGAGACGGCGTCCGCCTCTGGCCAGTGATCCTGGCGGATGTCGAGGCGGGGCGCCTGCAGCCGCGATATGAAGTGACGTTCGAATCGGACTATGACGACGATCCGGTGCCGCGCCGGGATTTGCTGCCCCGGCGCAGCTTTTTGACGACGGCGAGTTTGATCGCGACGCGCGGGTGTCACAACCGATGTGGGTTCTGTTACCTGTCCACGCGGGGGCTGCGCATGCCTTATCGCACGCGGCACCCGGCCGACATTGCGCTGCAGTTTCTGGCGACCGGGCAGCCGTACGGCGTGTTCATTGATAACAATCTCGGGTCCGATCGCGAGTATCTCCGAAGACTCTGCCGTGCGCTTCGGCCCTTGCACAAGATTTGGAGTGCGGCGGTGACCCTGGATGTGACGGATGATCCATCCGTGATCCGGGAGATGGCGCTGGCGGGCTGCACCGGGGTTTTTATTGGGTTCGAGTCATTGACGGATGAAAACCTGGCCAGCGCCCGGAAACGGACGCCGCGCGCGGAGGATTATGCGCGACGCGTCCGCCTGTTTCATGAGCACGGCATCCAGGTGAATGGCAGCTTCGTGCTGGGTTTCGATGGGGATCGGCGCGACGTGTTCCAACTCACGGCGCAATGGGTGGAGGAGAATCGGATGGAGTGTGCGACGTTCCACATCCTGACGCCGTACCCCGGGACACCCCTTTTCCAGCAAATGGAGCGGGAGGGGCGTCTTCTGCACAAGGATTGGTCGAAGTATGACACCGCTCATGCCGTGTTTCAGCCTCGGCACATGACTCCGGAAGAATTGGAGCGAGGCTATGATTGGATTTACCGGCGGTTGTTTTCGCACGCGTCGATCTGGCGCCGGCGGCCCGCGGACTGGGCGACGCTGCCAGCCTATTTGGCCGGATGCTATCTCTACAAACGGGCGAATCGGGCCTGGCGCTTCCTGATTCGACACCGGCTTGTGCACGTGGCGTGGAGGCCGTTGGTGGAGTGGATGCGACTGCGCCATCTGGTCTACCGCTGGCGTCTGGCGGCACGGCCATCTCGAGCGGTGCCAACGGAGCTGCCTTGGCCGGCCGCGATTGTGCCGCCCGGAGTGTGAGTGAAACGCTGACTTGGTCGCGGATCGCTTTTTTGCGGCCGAGCACGAGATGAAAATGTCTCGGCTTTCGGTCAGCGATGAAGAATTCTCCGGCTCGCTATGGACATCAAAAAGCTGGCCGAACGGTGGTTTGACGAAATTTGGAACCGCCGAAATCCGGGCGTGGTGAACGAGTTGATGGACCCGGCGGCGGTGGGAGTTTCGGAGGGAGGCACGATCCGGGGGCCGGAAGAATTTCGGACGCAGATTTTTGAGCCATTGACTGCCGCGTTTCCCGATCTGCGGGTCAAGATTGAGGACGTGATTGCCGAGGACGACCGCGTCGCGCTTCGTTGGACGGTCTGGGCCACCCATGCGGGGACGTTTGCGCAGATGGCGCCCACCGGGCGCCGGCTCCAGTTTGCGGGCATGACCTGGCTTGTTTTCAAGGACGGCAGGATTGTTTCCGGTTCGGACAGTTACAATCTGCACGGGCTTCTGGCGTATCTGGCGACGGGCACCGAATGCGCCAGCGTGCGGTGCGCGTGAACGCCGGTGGCGCTTGATCAGAACGGAATCTCCCCGGTGCCGTTGAGTGACGGTGCGGTGGATTATGCTCGGGGCCATCGCGCCATCTTTGGGTTCGCCGTTTCGTAACAGTCGTGGGATTGCAATTACGCGACCGATGAGGTGGAATGCGACTGTGAATTCCCGAAACTTCGCGCGGCCCATGCGGCCCCGAGCGCAAGCCCTGAACCCATGGTTTGCGGTGTCGAAGGCGCGAACGATTTCGACTGGCTGGGAGCTCTGTCGTTTGGCCGAAAGGGGCGTGGAGCGATGAGTCAAACGACTGAAGCGTTATGGGCCAGCCAGTGCGGGGCGTCGGAGCCCTCGGACGAGCTTTTGACGCGGATTTATCGCGAGCTTCGTTTGACGGCGGCGCGCAAGATGTCGCGGGAAGCGCCCGGGCACACCCTGCAGGCGACGGCGCTGGTTCACGAAGCCTGGCTGCGGCTTGGTCCTTTGGAGGGACAGAATCTGTTGAATCGGGCTCGGTTCTTCGCGGCCGCCGGCGAGGCCATGCGGCGGATTCTGATCGAGAAGGCCCGACGTCGGCATCGCTTGCGTCATGGGGCCGGCCACCAGCGACTGAACTTTGACGACTTGGAAATTGCGGCGCCGGAGAGTGACGAGCGCCTGCTGGAGGTCCATGAGGTTCTGGACCGGTTGGCGGCGGAAGATCCGGTCAAGGCGGACGTGGTGAAACTGCGATTTTTTGCCGGGTTTACTGACCGGGAAGTGGCGGAGGTCCTGGGGCTGTCCGAACGCACGATCGAGCGGCATTGGGCGTATGCCAAGGCCTGGCTGTTTCACGCCATGCGTTCGACCTGATCTCCGATCTTTCTCGACGGCGCCTGTCGGGTTTTTCGGAGGAACGGCGCATGAAGTTCATGGTCGCGTCGATTATTTCGTATGAGTCCCGACAATGCCTCTCAGGACGAGGCGCTCTTCCATGCTGCCCGACTCCTGACGGAGCCGGCGGCGCGCCGGGCATTTTTAGATGAGGCGTGTCGGGACCGGGCGGAGTTGCGCCGGCGGTTGGAGGAATTGTTGTCGGCCGAGGCGGATGCGGATGGGTATTTTCAAAAGCCCGTTCCTGGGACTAGGCCGCCGATGATTCTGGGGGTGGGAGCGAGGGTCGGAAGCTACGAGTTATTGGCGGAGATTGGCCGGGGCGGGATGGGGATAGTCTATCGCGCCCGGTTGACGGAGGGAGGCCCCGACGTCGCGGTAAAACTGATTTGCAGTGGGGCGTGGGCGACGCCGACGCAGGTGCTTCGATTCGAGCGGGAAGCTGACGCCGCGGCCAAGCTGAATCACCCCAACATTGTGCGGGTGCTTGAGGTGGGCTGTCACGACGGCGTGCCGTATTTAAGCATGGAGCTTGTCGACGGCAGTCCGTTGTCGGCGGAAGCGGCACGTTGGGCGCCGCAGGAGATCAATCGGCGGGTGGCGCAGAACGTGGCGTGCCTGGCGCGGGCGGTCCACTACGCTCACGAGCGCGGGGTGCTGCATCGCGACTTAAAACCCGCGAACGTCTTGATCGATCGTGAGGGTCAACCGCACCTGACTGATTTCGGTTTGGCCAAGGCGATCGAGGATGAAGGCTCGTTAACGCGCACCTCCGAGCAGTTGGGCACTCCGGGTTACATGGCGCCGGAGCAGGCGCGCGGCGGGGTTAGCACCGTGGCCACAGATGTCCACGGACTGGGCGCGGTGTTTTATGAACTGCTGACCGGACAACCGCCGTTTCGCGGTCATTCGTCATTCCAAACCCTTCGGCAGGTGATGGAGGAAAATCCGGCCGAGCCGCGCACGCTGCGTCCGGACGTGGACCCGAGCCTCAGCGTGATCTGTCGTCGGTGCCTGGAGAAGGAACCGCGACATCGTTACGCGTCCGCGGCCGACCTCGCCTTGGATCTGGAGCGATGGCTGCGCGGCGAAGCGATTTCGGCCCGAAGCGTCGGGGCGGTTTCGCGCGGCGCGCGGTGGGCGCGGCGAAACCCGGTGGGCGCCACGTTAATCGGAACCTTATGCCTGGGCCTCGCGGTGGCCCTGGGCCTGCTCCAGCAAGTTCGACGGGAGAAGGCGAAGCAGACGGCCTTGGCGGCCGAACTGCGTATCGCCAACCAGGAGTTCAGCCAGCTGCTGGGCCGGGCGGTCAACATGGTTCGGGAAAATCTGGAAACCCTCTGGGCCAACCAGGAGCGGCGTTCGATGCTGGTCAGTTCGGATGAAATTGCCGCGCTGGCAAATCGTCCGGTGGCGCCCGCGGCCAACAAGTCCACGGTGGCGCGGTATACCCTGGGTTTGATGGCAGAAGAATTGCCGACCAGCCGGGCTCAGCGGCATGCAGACCTGCTCGCATTTTTCGAGGAACGTCTTGGACACGCATTGGGGCGGCCGGCCCGCATCGATGTTCGCTTTTACAAATTTGTGCGGGACTGCCGGGAGGATCTCTGTGCCGGGCGGATTGATTTCGCTCGGCTGGGCGCGTTGCCGTACTTGCGATCGCGCGCTGAGGTGCCGGGGTTGCAGCCGCTCGCTGTGCCCGTCGCTCCGCCGAAGATTGCGGTGTTTTTCACGCGTGCCGATTCCGGGATCAAATCGTTCTCTGATTTGGTGGGCCGACGAATTGCCTTTGGTGAAACCAACTCGACCGTGAGCTTTCGCGCGCAGATGGAGCTCGCGCAGCATGGGCTGTCCGTCACCAACCTGGCTGGGTATGAGTTTCTCGACGCGAGCTTGGAGTTCGCGGAGGAAGTTCGGGATCTGGGCTTCGACGAGGCGCTCAAACGCATCGGCTACCTGCACAGCCACGCCCAGGTCATTGAGGGGGTCTTGAACGGGAAGTTCGATGCTGGAATGGCTGCGTTCCGCGCGTTTCAGATCAACCACAGCCGGGGTTTGGCCGCCATCCCAGAAACCGAGTTCGTCGCGAGCCGCCCGGTTTGGGCGGGCCGAGCCGGACTGAGCAGCGAGGTGTCGGCCAGCTTGCGTGACGCCATGCTGTCGTTGCGCGGCGAGCCCTGGCTGGCGTTGCTGCCGGACCGACCGTCGTCCTATGAAGTGGTGACGAAGGACACGTTCGCCGTCGAAGCGCAGTGGCTCGAGCAGGTCTTGACCTTGTTTCCGGCCCCGGCGACGTCGAATCTGGAAGCACGGCAGGAAACGGCCGGGACGTCCGGAGCAATCCGTTGAGGGCAAGGAACTGGCCATGAACCGAACACGTCTCCGCCGCATTCGTACCGCGATTGGAATGGAGAAGGCGAGTTCGGAGGGCGGGTTCAAGGAGAGCACCTTTGTCCTGACAGACCTGCTCACCGGCCATGAACCGAGTGAGGAGGTAGGGCTGGCGCTCCCGCCTCCGCTCAGCGCTACGGCGGGCCGAAGCCGCCGCCAGCCGGCGGTCGGCTTAGCGGACCGCACGGACGGCGCGCTGCGGCCGTGCCCGCCGAAGCATCGCGAAGGCCGGAGAGCGCGCCCTACCTTTCGGTTCGTGGAGAGATGTCTGGCCCTGCTTCTAATTGTGATCGCGGCGTGCGAGTTGACGGTAGCTGCGGTGGCCCAGCTCGCGATTACGGAGGTCATGTCGGAAGCGTCGGGCGCGGTTGTCCCGAAGCGTCCGGACTATTGGGAGCTGACCAACTTTGGATCCAATCGGGTGGATCTGACTCCGTACCGTTGGATCGACAGCGCGGGGCTAGAAGCGGCGGAACCGCGCTTCTTCGACGGACGCAGCCTTGGGCCAGGGGAGACCATGTTGCTGGTCCGGAGCAATGTTTCGACGACGTTGACTTTGCCCCAAGTGTCCGACTGGTGGGGAAGCCTTCGCTTGCCCCCTGGATTGCAGGTGCTGTTTTATCGCGGCCCAGGTTTCAGCCCGGACTTCGACGCCGTGCAGCTGTGGCGGATCAGCGGCGGAACGACGACGCTGGTCGACCGAGTCGATTTTTTTACTGCTACGCCAGGTGTGTCCTTCACCTACGATCCATTGACTGGCGACTTCGACACGCTGAGCCGGGCAGGGGTGGGTGGTGCGTGGCGCGCGATTCAAAGTCCGGACATCGGCTCTCCGGGATGGACCACGGGCCCGGTCCCATTGCGTGTCTTGGAAGGGCCGCAGCCGGCGGAAGTGGACGCCGGATCGCCGGCGACATTTGTGGTGCGCGCGCAAGGCTTGCCAAAGCCAGGATATCAATGGCGGAGGAACGACCAGCCGATCCTGGGAGCGATCGAGTCGACGTTGACCTTGCTGAATGTGACGCCGGCTGATGCCGGAGCGTATTCCGTGGTCTTGGACAACGGCCTTGAAACTTTAGTCAGCCCGGCGGCGGCGTTGCGGGTGAACACAACGCTCACTTGTGCGCGCATTCTCCGGGCCCCGGTCAGCTTGATCGTCACGCCGGGGCAAGACGCCGGCTACGAGGTGGTGGCTCGGGGATATCCGCTTCCGCGTTACCAGTGGTTTTTGAACGGGCTTGCTCTAAGCGGTGAAACCAACCGCACGTTTGTGTTGCACGGCGTTTTGGCGGGGTTCGACGCGCAGGTGATGGTGAACGTTTATAATGAGCTCTGTTCGACCAACGCCGTGGCCTCATTGACCGTCCAGGTGCCGCCGGACCTGCGCGTGACGGAAGTCATGGCTGCAGCGTCCACCAACACGACCGAGACGTCGCATAGCGATTGGTGGGAGCTGACGAATTTTGGTTCCAACGCCGTTTCCCTTCGGGGCTATCGCTTTGACGATGCTCCCGGGGTGTTGACCGGGTCGGTTCTCATCACGAACGACGTGGTCGTCCAACCCGCTGAATCGATCGTGCTGATCTCCGACATGACCCGGGAACAGTTTGTCGGTTGGTGGGGGGAAGACAATCTGCCGGAGCATCTCCAAATCATCCCGTACGCCGGCAACTCGTTTGATTTGCTTGGTGACGCGCTGTTCCTCTGGAATGCGACGGCCAGCCGTCGGGACGATGTCATCACGGCGATCTCCTTCGTCAATGACACGCGCGGAGTCAGTTTATGGTTTGATTCGATCTTCGCGGAGTTTGGCGAACCGAGCGTGGTGGGACAGGGCGGTGCTTTTCGCGCGGTCACGTCGGATGACATTGGTTCGCCGGGCTGGATCACCAATCCGCCGCCTCGGGTCCTGCGACCGCGAATCCTGTCCGTGGCCCGGGATCTCGACCGGGTGATAATCACGTGGAAGACACGGCCGGGTCACACGTATGATTTGGAATCCTGCGATGATCTCGCACAGGGGGATTGGCGCGTTATGGAGTCGCAAACGGCCGCGGGCGAAGCGTTGACGGGTGTGGATGCGGTCGCGGATCGACCGGTGCGCTGTTATCGGGTGGTGGATCGCTCCGCGGCGCCATGAAAAGACTCATTCATGTTGATTTTGAGCTGCCGCGTTGTCGTGGCTCCGGCGGCTTTACCTTGATTGAGCTCCTCGTGGTGGTGGGAGTGCTCGGCATTTTGGCCTCGTTGCTTTTGCCGGCGCTGGGGCGCGCGAAGGCGGCGGCGCAGCAAACTTCCTGCGCAAGCCGATTGCGACAGTGGAGTTTGGCGGTCGCGCTCTACAGTGGGGACAACGACGATCAACTTCCTCGGGAGAGTTTCATTCCCGGCGGCACGACGTTGAACCTCTGGGCGCAGGTGCGTCATCCGCTGGCGGGCGACGTTTGGTACAACGCGCTCCCGCGGGTCATGGGCGAGACCCCGGCGGTCGACTTTGCCCCGAGTGTCGTGCGCGGCGATTTTTATGAGCCGCGGAGGATATTTCATTGTCCGTCGGCCCGGCTGCCGCCCGACGCCGGGCGCGATCCCATGGTCTATTTTTCGCTGGCGATGAATTCGAAGCTGATCCGGCCCGACTCGCTGGCCACGGTGAAGATGGCGGCGATTCGGCGTCCGTCCTTCACGGTCATCTTTTTGGAAAACCGGTTGGCGCTGGAGGCGAAGGTCCACCCGGCCCAGGTGGATTTTGATCTGGGACAACCCAGTGCGTATGCGACGCGTTTCGTCACGCGCCATCGCGGGAAAGGCAACCTCAGCTTTGTCGATGGACACGTTGAGTCGCGAGCCGGTCGAGACGTCGTCGTCGACGGCTACGCGGTCCTGCCCCAAACCTCGATTGTCTGGACGGCTGACCCGGAATCAGACCCGAACCTGAATTACCCTTAGCGAGGTCTGCAACCAGCCACCAGCCATGACGAATGAGTGCGGCAAAATTTTTTCAGAAAAGCTGTCGGGTTTGCCGCCACGACGGCGCACGTGTTGGATGAAAAGCGGAACGAACCGGTGAGATTACTTGCATTGACGTTATGAAATCGAATTGGGGACGAATGGTGGCGATGGCGGCAGTGATGCTCGTGATGGGCGGGGCGCGCATCGAAGTGCTGGGTGCCGTGCCTGGATGCGTCCGGGAGGCCACGGCCATCGATTATGGCACGTATTGGCCGGGCGACAGCTGTGCCGTGACACCCAAGCGATTTCCCTGGCTGGGGATGGTTTTTGCCAATAACCCGTGCTCCGCCCGGCAGTGGCTGGCGTTTAACGTCCCGAATGGGAGCGAGCCGGTCGTCGGAGGAAAGCTTTATCTCCCTGTCGTCGCCATGAGCAGCCGGACGGGCGCGGCGCGGTTGGAATTGCATGAGGTGGTGACGCCGGTGGAGACGGTCATGAATTACACCGGTGTCGTTGCAAAAGTTTTTACCGATTTGGGGGATGGACCGCTTTGGGGTGCGCAGGTCGTGACGACCAACGATCTTCGCGGCAACGATGTCCTGGCCCGACCGACGTCGATCCCGATCGAGCTGACGCCCGCGGCGCTGTCTGCGATCAATGCCCACCGCGGTCAAACCTTGCTGTTCGGGGTGTCGGTCCCGGAATTGGAGTCCGGGCCGGACCCGCAGTCCGTTGGCCTGTTGCCGACCGATGGATTTTTGCTTCTCCAATTGGCGAGCACGTCGGCGCCTCAGGCGGAGATTCTTCAAGCCTCTGCGCAAGTTTTGGCAGGCGGATCGCTCAGTCTGGCGGCAGCGGTTTGCGGAGGAAATGCCTGGCAAGGTCAGTGGCTCAAGGACGGCGTTCCGCTCCTTGGAGCGACCAATGCCGATTTGCGTCTTTATCCAGCCCTGCCCGCAGACAGCGGTCGCTATCAATTTTGGGCGAGCAACGCCTTGGGCGCGACGCTATCGGGTCCGACCAATGTCACCGTGGTGCCGGGAGTGGTTGTTCTTTACCCCACTATCGTCAGCGCCATTGAAGGGGATCGGGTTTGCCTCTCGGTCGCGTTCAACACGCTTTCGCCGGCGGAACTCGAGCTGCGGCGGTTTGGTCAAACCGTCGCCCGTTTCAGCGACACATACTTTTGCCTGCCATCGATTCGCTTGGAAGACGCGGGTAACTATGACGTCATTCTGCACAACGCCGCCGGGAGCGTCACGAGCTCGGTGGTCGTGGTGAACGTCAGCTATCGAGTTCCGATCTTGGTGCAAACGCCGGCTTCGGAGGTGGCGGCGGCCGCCGGCGTCCCATTATCGCTCGACGCTTTGGCGGTGGGATCAAGCCCGATTTCCTATCGCTGGCTGAAGGATGGACAGCCGTTGGCGAACGCGACCAGCTCGTCGTTAACCTTCAGTTCGCCCACGCTGTCGGATGCGGGGAACTACCGAGTGATTGCGTTCAACCCTGGTGGATCGGTCACGAGCACCGTCACTCGGCTCACGGTTTCGCCCGCCGTGCTGCGGGGGCCTTACGAAGGTGAGGCCTATGTCGGCACCGACTTCGCTTTGTTTACTGAGATCGTAAGTATTCCGGAAACTGCCGTTCAGTGGTACCGGAACGACGTCCTGCTGCCGGGCGAGACGAATTCCTTTCTCCTCAGGCGTCCCATTCAGTTGGGCGATGCGGGCACCTATCGCGCGGTGGTCAGTAATCAGTTCGGAATTGTCGTCAGTCGCAACGCGACGATTTCGGTCGTTGGCCGGCCGCCGACCGTTAGCATCTATCGAGTTTCATCTGAGCCAAGTGAAGCTTATGTGGCCAATGACGTGCATTTCGGAGTCTCGGCTGGGGGCGGTCCGCCGCCGTCGCTCCAGTGGCAACGCAATGCGGTGAATCTGCCCGGAGAAACCAACGACGTGCTGACCCTTCGGAATATTTCGGCCGAAGCCAATGGGCTGTATCGGGTGATTGCCAGCAATTCGTTCGGGTCAGTGACGAGCAACATCCTGCCGATTGAAGCCATATCGGCCGCTCCCAGGCTGTCGGTGGTCCCGTTTGAGACGAATGCCGTTGCGGGCAGCATGGTGGTGTTTTCGGCCGTCGCCGTGGGCGGGCCGCCGCCACAATATCAGTGGCAATTTAATGGGGTGGATTTACCCGGCGAGACCAACGCCAGCCTGATCCGTCCGCGAATGCGGACGGAAGATTCGGGCGAGTATCGGATTGTGGCGCGAAACAATCTTGGTGGAGACAGCTACGCCTGGCGATTCGAGGTTCGGCCGGCGACAAGCTTGGACCGCTGGGAGTGGCAGATGCCGAAACCGCAGGGCAACCGGTTGAAAGACATCGCCTGGGTGGACGGCCGTTATGTTGCGGTGGGGCTGTCGGGCAAAGTCGTGACGTCCACGGACGGCACCAATTGGACCACAGCTTCGATCGATGCGGATTGCGAACTCGTGGCGGTGGCAGGCGGCAACGGCCGCTTCGTGGCCCTTGGCCGAATCCGATCCGTCGCGGGCGTCCCGGGGGGAGGTATCAGCCAGTTCCTCGCCCCTATTGTGCTCACATCGGTCGACGGATTGATTTGGCAGCCCAGTAGACCGGCGGCCGGTTTCCCAACTGAAGTGGTGGATATCGCGTTTGGACAAGGCGTGTTTGTGGCCACCGGCATGGGAGCGTTTGTCCAGTCGTCGCCGGATGGCATTCATTGGACGCCCCAGCCGCTGGGACAACGATTCGCTCGGCGGGTGGCGTTCTTGAACGGAGCATTCTGGGCCAACTCCTGGGATGAAGTCTTCCGTTCAGCCGATGGAGTGCACTGGGAATTCGTCACTCGTTTACCTCTCGGTGGGCAGGCGGATTTTGTGGCGCAAACCGGTGGTCGCCACGTGGTGCTGGGGCTGTATGGCGGGCAGGGCGGCCTGATTTCGGACGACGGCTCGCATTGGGTCGCGTCATTTTTCGGCCAGGATTACGTCCAGTCGCTCGCGGCTGGAGCGGGCCGTTTCGTGTCGACGGGGTATGCAGAGGACGGAGCCATATTCACTTCCGAAGATGGACGCATCTGGACTCGCCGATTGACGGGAACGAGTCGGGCCATCGAATCCATCGTGTTCGTCAACGAGCGCTTTTGGTCGGTGGGTGAGGCGGGAACGATTCTGACGTCGGAGGACGGAGTCGAGTGGTCGCCCAGCTTCGTGGCCAATGAGACAGACTATTACGGACTGACTCGTCACGGAGAGCTGTTGGTTGTGGCGGGTGATGACGGAACAATTCTCACTTCATCGGATGGGCGGGCTTGGAGCCGTCAGGCGACGCCGAGTGGCCGTAATCTGCACGCGGTGCAATCGGGCGGCGGTTTGCTGGTGGCTGGCGGCCGCGGCGGGCGAATCATGACCTCGCCCGATGGCACGAACTGGACGACACGATCCTCCGGCACGACGAACTACGTCGAACGACTGGCTTGGGGTAACGGACGGTGGGTGGGCGTGTGCGAGAACAGCGATGTGATCACGTCGACCAACGGGATCGTATGGACCTCGGCACGGCTTGAGCTTTTGGGCCGACCGCCAACGGGATATGAGGGGATCACCTACGGGGACGGATACTGGATGGTGGTGGGCGGCTTTCAGGAGTCGTTTGCGGTCGGCACAGTCTTCGTCTCCACCAACGCGCAGCAGTGGGTGAACCTTGATCCGGCGGATGGCTTGGATGGCAAACGCTACCGGGATGTGGCCTTTGCCGAGGGCCGCTTCGTAGTGGTCGGCAATGACGGCCGGGTGACGGTGTTCGTGCGCAGCGGAGATCCGCATCTGGAGCGCCCGTTTGCGATCGCGGCGTCGTATACGCTGGCGGGTGTGAGCGACCTGATTGCTCGGGCGGAAAACTTTCGCCGCGTTGTTTTCGCGAATGGGCGTTTCGTGGTGGTGGGCAACAATGGCGTGATCTTCAGCTCCGCCAATCCGACGCGTCCCGATTCGTGGGTCCAGCATCGTTCGCGTACGTCGTTGAACGTCCACGACATCCTGGGCACACCCCAGGACACCTACTACGCCGTCGGCAACAACGGAATGATCCTGCGATCTGGCGCGTCGGCTCTGCGCTTCACGGACATTCGTCGAGCGGGCGGGAATGTGGTGCTGGAATTCGATGCCGCGGGCGAGCCGGGGCCGTTCCAGTTCGAGACGTCGCTCGACATGCAGACGTGGTCTCCGACGGCGGCGCCGGTCACCAGTCCGATGACAGTGCCCTGGCTGCCGGACGCCGGGCAGTTCTTCCGGCTGCGGAGTCGCTAAGCGGCGCGCCGAGCCAGGCGTGGTCCATTCAAAATCCCGGAGCCGAGGCTGGACGACGGCGAAACGGTTTGGCCGAATGGCAGGTGCTGAGTGTTTCAACCCCGTGAGGATTGTGACCGATGTCCGGTCCGGGAGTTCAATCTCACGTCCGGGGACCACGGACTTGGCAAACCACATGAAAACCGTCTGCGGCTACCATCTCATTACGCCGGGGGATCTTTTTTGGAGGCCATCGAATCTGATGAAGATCCCCAATGCCGATTACCTTGAGCGAACGGGCAGCGAGAACCTGGGCGCACGTCTGTGGCGCCTGCCGCCGTGCAGTGCGAACACACTGCACAAGCATGTCCGGGCCGAGGAATTCTATTTCGTCCTGGAAGGGACGGGCCGGATGCGGGTGGGGGACGCGACCTTGACGGTGCCGAAGTATGGCGGCGTGCTGGTCGGCCCGGACGAACTTCGCCAGGTGTTCAATGACACCGCGACAGAGGTTCTCTGGCTCATCATCGGGGCGCCGGAGGAACTCGAGTTCCTCCAAGGCTCGAAATCGAAGATGGATCTCTCCCTGATCTACCCGACTGACCCAACCCAATTGCCCAAGGAACTGGCGGGCGTGAACTGGCCGCCGAAGGAATAACAGAACAAGGCGGGTCCCGTTGCCGAATGAGGTCGCGGGAAATCGTCGCGGGTCCGTTCCACGAACTGATCGAAACCTCTACTTCGCTGGCGTCCCGCGGGCGCTGTAGAGGATCGCCTTCTCCACACCAACGGTCTTTCCTTTGGACCGCGGGTCCGCTGCGTCCGTGGTTACGAGGCGGATGGTGTGTTTTCCGGGGGGCAGGCCGTTCACGTGCCAAAGCGCGTTGTCGTGAGTGCGCTCGACGATGAAGGCGTCGGCGAGCAGTTCGGATTTCCGGTCATCCACCCAGACATCGGCGCGACCGCCTTCGGCGGTCAGGGGACCGAGGAGGGCCACGCCCGTGCCGGTGAAGGTCAGGGTGACCTCGGCTCCGGCGCCGGTGGCGACTTTGGTCTCGCGATCCCTGGACCAGTTCCCGCGCCACGTCCAGGCGGCGTCGCTGGTGGGCACGACGCGTGTCGGCACGCCGAAGTCGCACTGCTCGAGCGGCGGGGGTTGGGGAAGTTGAACCGGGATCTCGACTTCGGCCTCGCCCACCCGACCGCCCTCGCGGCGAATCACTTCGCAGGCCCGCTTCTCGGTCGAGGCCACGATGTCGTTGAACGAATATTCCGTGAAATCGAACTTCCTGCCAGCGATGCGGCTGACCTCGGCCCGATCTTTTTCCGGGATCCGGGACCAGCCGATCATCGCGCCGAGGACGCCGGCGGCGCTCGACGGGTTGCAATCCGAGTCCTGCCCGCAGCGGGTGGCAATCTCCATCGTCTTCATCCAGTCTCCGCCGCCGAAGAGCAGGCCAAACGCGACGTAGGCGCCATTCAGCTTGGCGTCGATGTTGTAGGGCGCCAGCGCGCCCTCGGGACACGGATCATCCTTGTCCCATTTTTCTCCGAGCTCGCGCCAGACCCGGCGCCAGTCGTCGGGATATCGCTCGGCGAGATTGAGCAGGTCGCGGATCAACCGGCCGTAGGTGCTTTCCGCAGGGATGCAGGCCAGGCCGCCCTCGACGACCTTGCGCGGGTTGGATTCGAAGAAGCCGGCGGAGTACATGCCGGCGATGAACTGTCCACCGTAGAGCCCGTCGCCGTAATTCATGACGCGCCCGACGCGGTCGGCGAACCGGTTGGCCGCCTGCGTCAGGCCCGGGCACATGATGCCGATGAAGTCCGCCTCGATTTGGAAATCGATGTCGTCGGCGTGGAGGTTGTAGCGCGGGTGCCCGGAGAGAGGCGCGGCGATACCGCGGTTCAGGTTGCGCCGGGCGGCGGCGTTGGCGTGCCAGAGATTGTATTTCGACTGGCGGAACGCCTCGCCGAAATCTTTCGAAGTCGCCTCCAGGCCAACCGTGTCCATCACGCGGGCAAAGGTCATCTCCACGTAGAGGTCATCCTGCGCGATGGCATTGGAAATCTCGTCGGGCCGGATTTCGCCGTCGATGGTTTTGCCTTGGAAGCGGAATTCGGTGGGCGCGCCGTAGGACACGCCGATCATCTGTCCAGCCCACGCTCCCTTGATCTTGTCGAGCAACGCCGCGCGGGACAGCCGGCGCGGGGCCGGGGCCGGCGGCGGTTCGGCCGACAACTGCACAATGGCCTCCCGCACCCGGGTGGCTTGCTCCTGGCTCATGACGAGGTAGCGATGCGAGCCGTCCTTGCCGGGCCGAAACCAGGTCGCGGCGTCGTCGGCGACGGTGACGCGGCCGGGCGGCGAGAGGTTGTAGTAGCCGCGCTCCGGGAAGATGGCGTAGAGGACGGCGGTGGGATCCCACGTGGGCCGATCGTGCGGCGGCGGCTCGTAGAGATAGTAGGCCTCCTTCAGCGGGTGGTGGGGGAGGTAGTTCAGATCGTGCTCGATCACCGTGTGCGGGAAGGCCGCCGCGATGCCAATTTCAAAGCCGCTCCAGACGACCGGTGACGGCCAGTCGCGTGCCAGCTTCTGCGCCGCTGGCACGTCCAGCTTGACGTTGTACTCGAGAAATCGGTTGTCGCCGTCAATCGTCTGAAAGGCGCCGGCCATGATGCTCAGCAGTTTCACCTTCTGGCGGATGAGCTCGCGGCCGGTGAACGACGAATACTCGTCGGGCGGGGAATCGAGCAGGCGCGCGAAGTTTGAAAAGAACCCGACTTGGGCCAGCGTGACGCTGCCGTCCGGCTGGCCGGCCAGAATCTGGCGGAGCAGGCCGACGGCTTCCGGGGCGTCGGCGCCGCTGCGCAGATCGTGCGGATATCGAAACGATCCATCGGCGTTCTTCTCGTCGGCCAGCAGATTGAACTTGCCGGGCTCGCGGGCGGCCCCGTTGCGCACGACGCCGATGGGCGTGTCGGGATGCCCGTAAAGCGTGTTGACCGCGTCGACGAACGCAGCGGCCTGCGGGTGATCCTTCGTCACCGTCACGGCCAGCAATTCGCACGCGCCGCGCTTTTGCAGGTTATGGATCAGGATCAGCGCCATGAGATCGTCGACGTCGTTGCCCATGTCCGTGTCGAAGATCAGTTTGACGGGGGCGGCCGGGGCGGGCAGGGCCAGGGCGGCGGCGAGGAGCAGGACGGGAAGCCGGGAGAGGTTCATGGAATGGCGGGTGATGAGTGACGAGTGATAAGTGATGAGTGACGAGGGATGAGTGATGAGTGACGAGGCGGCGCTGTGGAGTGCGCCCCGTGCCTGCGGGGCGCTTTGGATCCACAGCGGCGCCTTGCGCCGCACTCCATAAGGCGTGTCTCCGCGTGGAACGAAAGCTCCTTCGGGCAACGGTTCATGGAGGCGAGACCTCCAAAATGGACGTGAGTTGGGGCGATGAACCCGGGGTGCGGACGTCTTCGTCCGCAGAAATGCAAGGACGACTCGAGAGTTGGGAACGTCCCAACCGTTGGTAATACTGACTTTCTGCCCCGCATTGCGGGACAGCCCGAACGCAGGTTCATGGAGAGCCCCTTGTTCCATTCGGACCTGCTCACCGGCCATGAACCGAGCACGCAGTTTGGTAGGGCGGGCGCTCCACCGCCCGCCGGCTGTCCGTGCGGCTGTCCGCACCGGACGGCCCGCTGCGGAGAGCGGGCCCTACCTTTCGGTTCATGGAGAGTTTGAGATTGATTCCCGTGTGTTGCGGTCTTTTGCGGGCGAAGCATGCGGTGGGTGCGCCGGGGATTCATTGATGCAGGGCAATTACGAACGGGCTGTTCGGCGTTTGCGCCAGGAGTCGACGGTGACGGCGGCGACGATGACGGCGCCGGTGATGACGCGTTTGAACGGTTCCGAGGCGCCGATTTGGGCGAGGCCGGCTTCGAGGGTGGCGATGATGAGCACTCCGAACAGGCTGTTGATGACCGAGCCGCGTCCGCCCATCAGGCTGGTTCCGCCGATGACGACGGCGGCGATGCCGGCGAGTTCGAGGCCGGTTCCGGCATTGGGATCGGCGGACCCGAGGCGGGCGGTGTGGAACAGGCCGCCCAAGCCGGCGAGCAGGCCGGACAGAATGAAAACGGTGGTTTTGGCGGGGCGCGGATCGATGCCGGCGAGCCGGGTGGCGTTCTCGTTCGTGCCGATGGCCACGAGGTGCCGGCCAAAGACCGTTCGCGTCAGCGCCACCTGGGCGGCGACGACGACGACAATCGCGGTGAGAAACGACGGCGGCAGGCCGAGGCCTGGCAGCGGCCGGGCGAGCGGTTCCACGGCGGGTCCGAGGTATTTGGTTTGCGAGCCGGTCACGAGATAAGCGCCGCCGCGAGCGGCTTCGAGCATGCCGAGCGTGACGATGAACGACGGGATGCTGAGCCGGACGCTGATCAGCCCGTTGGCCAGACCGGCGACCGCCCCGGTGGCAAGTCCGCCCACGGCAGCCAGCCAAAGCGGGCAATGGCCGTCGGTCAGCAGCAGACCCAGGACCGCGCTCGACAGGCCCAGGACCGAGCCGACGGCGAGATCGATGCCGCCGATGATCAACACGAGCGTCAGGCCGGCGGACACCACCGCCAGCGCGGGAATCCGGCCGGCGAGCGTGGTGAAGGTGCGCGTCGTGAGGAAGTTGTCGCTGAGCGCGCCAAACAACAGGATGAGCCCGAGCCAGATGCCGGCCAGGGCAAGGTATTCGCCGGGTCGGAACGAACGTTTCATGTCTTGCCTCCCCCGATCGCGCCGGCTGCGTGATGCCCGCTGAAAGCGGCCGCGTTGATCGTTTCGGCCGTCCATTCGCCGGCGCGAAACTCGCCGGCCACGCGGCCCAACGACAGCACGACGATGCGATCGCAGAGTTGCCTGAGCTCGGGCAGTTCACTGGAGGCGACGAGCAACCCGCAACCCGCGCGAGCAAGTTCGCGGAGCAGATCGTGAATGGCGGCCTTGGCGGCGGCATCCACGCCGCGCGTGGGTTCGTCGCAGAGCAGGACAGCGACGTCGCGCGCCAGCCAGCGGGCGAGCACCACCTTTTGCTGGTTGCCGCCGCTCAATTCCGCGATGGGTTGTTCCAACGAGGCCCGCCGGACGTCCAGCCGATCGCACTGGGCCGTGGCCGCGCGTGCTTCGGCCACGGCGTCGATCCAGCCACCGCGGCAAAAGCGGCGCAAGGTGGAGACGGTGGTGTTGGTCTGGACCGAGAGCGGCAGAAGGAGACCGTCGTGGCGGCGGTCCTCGGGGATCAGTCCCAGCCCGGCCGCGGCCGCGACAGCGGGCCGCGCAAACCGTTGCGCCGTGGTGTCGCCCACCTGAACCGTGCCGGCCTCGGCCGGATCCGCGCCGTAGATCGCGCGCAACGTTTCCGTCCGCCCGGCCCCGACCAGTCCGGCGAGCCCGACGATTTCGCCGGCGTGGACGGTCAGCGAGACATCGCGCACGCGATTCCCCGCGCTCAGCCCGCGGACGCGCAGGATGGGTTGGCCGAGGCCTGCCTCGCGGCGCGCGGGGCCCTCGGCAAAATCCTGCCCGGACATCTCCCGGACAATTTGTCGTGGCGAAATGTCGGCCGCCGGGTGAACCGCGACCCGCCGGCCGTCGCGGAGCACGGTGACCCGGCTGGCAATCTGGCGGATCTCATCGAGCCGGTGGGTGATGTAAATGATGCCGACCCCATCGCATTGGAGCCGGCGCATGTTCTCGAAGAGCACACCGATCTCGGTGTCGGTGAGCGCCGCGGTGGGCTCGTCGAGGATCAGGAGTCGGCACTCGCGGGCGAGCGCGCGCGCGATCTCGACCAGCTGCGATTCGCCGATGCCAAGCTGGTCGCAGGCTGAGTCTGGATCGACTGAGGCGAGCCCGACCCGGTCGAGAGCGATGCGGGACTGGTGACGCAGGGCCGGGCGATTGACGAACCCCCAGCGGCGCGGGAGGCGATCGAGGAACAGGTTTTCGGCGACGGACAGGGTGGGGATGACATTGAGTTCCTGCAGGACCATCACGACACCGGCGGCCTCGCCGGCGTGTTGGTCGCGCGGCGCGTGCGGCTGGCCATTGAGCAACATGGATCCGGCATCGGGCTGCGTCAGGCCGCAGAGAATTCGGGCCAGCGTGGACTTCCCGGCGCCGTTGGCTCCCATCAGGGCGTGAACTTCGCCGGCTTCGACCGTCAGATCGAAGTCCTGCAGCACCGGGACGCTGTAGCGTTTGCCGAGTCCTCTGACTTCAAGAAGGTGATGGGTCATGGAGCGGCGAGACCTGCAAAATGGACGTGAGTTGGGGCCATGAACCGCGCGCCAGCGTCTTGGAGTGCGTCCCGCGCCTGCCGTACGCTTTCGAGAGCGACGGGCGTTTGAGGGCGGCGGAGAACCGCCGCACTCCAAAACCTGGCGGCAATGGGATGGCCTCCAGTCTCAAGGTCAGGTTCACGGAGAGTTCGAACCCGCTATTTCGTGACCACGTCGACGGCGGTGGTGCGGTCCGCCGGTGTGGCCTGACCTTTCAATACCTGCAGGGCGGTTTCGATGCCGAAGACGGCCAGCTGATCGCCGTGCTGGTCGGCGGTGGCGGTGACGCGTCCGTCGGCCAGCATCGGGCGGATGGCGGCGATGTTGTCGAAGCCGACCACTTTGACGGCGCCGGATTTGCCGGCGGCGGTGACGGCGGCCACGGCGCCGAGGGCCATGCTGTCGTTGCCGCAGAGGATGGCCTTGAGGCTCGGGTGTTCGGTCAGGAGGGCGGCGGCGATGGCGTTGGCCTTGTCCATTTCCCACTGGCCGCTTTGCGTGCTCACGATCTTCAGATTTGCGGCCTTCACGGCGTCTTCGAAGCCTAGCCGGCGCTGCTGGCCGTTAAATGCGGTGGGCACGCCTTCGATAATGGCGACGGCATCGCCGGGCTGGAGTTGTTTGGACAGGGCTTCGCCGACGCGGCGGGCGCCGTCGCGGTTGTCCGGGCCGACGAAGGGCACGGAGAGACCGGCTTGTTTGAGGACGTCGGCATCGAGGCGGTTGTCGATGTTGATCACGAGCAGGCCGGCATCTTCGGCGCGCTTGAGCGCAGGCACCACGGCTTTGGAGTCGGCGGGAGCGATGACCATCGCCTGCACGCCGCGGGCCACCATCTGCTCGATGAGATTGACCTGCTCCGCCAGGTCGGTCTCATTCTTGATGCCATTGATGATGAGTTCGTAGTCGTTGGGGTGGGCGGCCTGATGTTTTTTGGCGCCGTCAGCCATGGTCTGGAAAAACTCGTTGGCCAGGGATTTCATTACCAGCGCGATGCGCGGACGCTGGGCGCTGGCGGCCGCGGGGCCGGTCGATGGATTGGAGGAGGGCGTGTCGGCGGGCTTGCATCCATTGAGGAAAACGAGGGAGACGACGAGCAGAGAGGCGGCCAATGCTTTCATGAGATTGGGGATTGCTGGGGATCGCTGGAAATTTCGGGGTCGCGTTACGGCTGATGGAGACCTATTGCGCCAAACCCGGGCAAAAGATCAATCTGATTAGCAGTGGGCGCATCGCCTCTCGTGCAGAAGCCGCGGGTGACACGACGTGCGAACCGTCGGGGCACGGATCCCGTGGCGTGGGTGAAATTTGCGCGGTCCCGACCGACCGGTTTGGGATGCGCCGGTCAGATGATTGGCGGGCGTGGCCGCTTGCGGAACGAAGTCTTATCCCGTAGCCTCTGGCCACACATGAGGCCTAATTCTACTCCTGCCCTGCACGCGTCGTGCGTGGGTCTTGCCGTGGCACGGGCGGTATTCCATCGGAGCCGGTGGCGTGGGGTCGTTGCCGCCGCAGGTTTGGCGCTGGCCGGCGGCGCGAGTGTCCTCCGGGCGGATCCGTTGGATCATTGGACCTTGCGCCTGCCGGGTCTTCCCCAGTCGACGTTCGGAGCGTGGACCCACTGGGACGTAACCTATGGTGACGGTCTTTTTGTGGCCGTGGGTCACGTTTCCCTTTCCGACTTTGGCACCATCTTTACATCCCCCGACGGAACGTCATGGAGGCCCCGCTCTTCATTCGGGAGCGTATTTGGCGAGTTGCGGCGGGTCATCCATGCCGGTGGCCGTTTCGTGGCGTTGGGCTGGAACTACGCTGCTTATACGTCCGAAAATGGAACGAACTGGACGGGCGGGTTTGCCCCGGGCCTGAGCCAGGCACTCGAAGAGGGGTTTCGCGATGTTTGTTATGGAAACGGAATCTACCTGGCCGTCGATGGCATGTTGGGAAATACGAATGTTTTGACGTCCGTTGACGGCCTGAACTGGACGCGACGGACTCTGCCGGGATTGCCGGGCAGCCGGGTCAGTCGGGAACGGGTTGCCTTCGGAAACGGCAGGTTTGTCGTTCTCGGGTCAGGATCGCTTTCCGCCCTGACTTCGCTTAACGGGATCAACTGGAGTGCTGGTCTGGGCCTCAACCTGAAGCCTTACGGGGTGACGTGGGGGCATGACCGTTTCGTGGCGGTGGGGACGGATTCCGCGGGCGCAGGCGCCATTTCGACCTCGGAGGACGGTTCGATGTGGACCTCGCGCTCGCCCGGTGTGACCAACGCTCTCGGCCAGGTGTATTGCCTCAACGGCTTGTTTGTGGCGACGGGCGATGGGGTCTTGCTGACGTCCTCCAACGGCATCGACTGGGTGCCGCGGCCCTTGACCACGAGGATTTCGCGGCTTGCGCTGGGGCGCGGCGCGCTGGTGGGAATTTCCGGCTACGCCGGCTTCGCGTATTGGGGAGCGGATCTTTATCAATCGGATTCTCTGGTGAGCTTGGGGATTGTTCGCGCGACTCCTGCTGAGTTGTGGATTGGTGGGCCGACGGGCGAAACGGTGCAGGTCGAGACCGCGGATACCGCCGCCGGACCGTGGCAAGGCGTGGATGCTGTCGTGGCCGGGAGCGAGCCCGTGCGATGGACGGATCCGCGGCCCGCCGATTCCGCGCCCCGATTTTATCGGGCGGCGTGGTTGTCGCGATGAACCGGCGCTGGACGCGGGGGCCAACGAGGCGCTGGCTCGGAGGCCGCTCCATGCCATGAATGGGGCGCGTTATGAGCGGTTCAAGGGCGCGGCTCGGTTTGAGGAATTCCAGCCGCGCTGGGACCGCCGAGCGCCTGGGCTTCATCGGCGGTCATCCGGTAGTTCCGGATTTGCACGCTGTTGAAATAGGCCAGTTGAGATTCACCATTTTCATCTGCGAAAAGCAGGCACGTTGAGCCGAGGGAGTAGCGGCCGTCCAGGTCTGACCGCGCCAGTTCCTGGGTGCCGAAATAGACTCCGTCGATGTATTTCTCCATGAGGTGGTCGGCGCCGCTAACCGCCACGACGATGCGGTGCCACCGGCCGGGCGTGATTCCGCCCTCGCCCTGGTAGTTGCCCTGGGTGCCGAGCCCGCCCAGTTCGCCGTTGAACGAGACGAAAAGGTCACCGTCGCTAGTGTTGCCTGGGTCAGTCTGTAACAGCGCCAGCCACGTTTCGTGCTGCGCGTTGGGAAGCATCAGGTCCATGACCACGCTCCACTGATTCACGCGGGTGACGCCTTCTCCGCCATTGGGGGCGGCGCCGGGCAGCATGCGCAGGCCGACATTGGGGACGGCGCCGTCGAAGCGCAACACACCTGCGTTGGTGCCGTTGATGCCATCGATGCGGAAAGATGCGGTTGAACCAATCTTCGCAGCGGCCCGGCTGGCCTCGTTGAAGTACTCGAGCCGCGCGCCCACAGTTGCCCGCAAGTCGCCGTCGTCAAAATCCCATTGCCCGCCAATGGCCGGCTTAACGTCCCGATCTCCGACCACGAATGACCAATCCTGGCTGAGCGATTGGTCCCGGGCGCCGAAGGAAACCTTGGCCCGATTGGTGGTGGCCGGGAGCGGCATCTCGGGCCGATAGCGAACCGTCGTCCTCCGGCCCACTCGGGAAATGCCGGGAACGACCGGCGCTCCGTTGAGCGTCAGCCGGATCGTGCCCCGCTCCAGAGATTGCTGCCCGTCCACGATGTCGACTTCGATGATGGCGTTGGGCGACAAATTGAAACCGTCCGGGGCCGGCCGGATCGAATCGACGAAGGGGTGGTCGGGCAGGTCATTGGTCGGGATGCCCAGGGGCGACGCTCCGCCCAGGAGTCGGATTTCACCCTCGCCCAAGGCGCGGTCGCGAATCTGCAGGGCCTTCAGGTAGCCCAGGCGGGATTCATCCTCCGGATCCGTGAACAAGTGCAGCGTTGGCCCCAACGACCAGCGCCCGTCGATCCCGTCCCCCAGGACCTGCTGCGCGACTTTGACTCCGTCGATGTATTTGGAAACGGAAGGGCTCGGCGGGCTGAGATTGACGGCGAGAATCAGCCGGTGCCAGGCGTCGGGGCGCAGGTCGCCCGCATAATCGCCGACTGTGCCGACGGCATTGGCGGGATTCACATAAAATTCTCCCGGTCCATGGAGTTCGGTTTGCAGCAGGCAGCGGAACGCACCGGAGGACGCTTTCGGATAAAGCAGGTCCATGATGATGGTGTATTGGTTGACCCGATCGCCTTCGCCGTTTGGTTTCGCGCCGTGCGTGACGACATAGCCCATCGTCGGCGACTTCATCTCGGGAAACTGCATCACCTTGGTCTCGGATCCTCCGATTGCGGCGATGCCAAATTTCATCGTCGAGCCGAAGACCGTGGCGCCGGCCGTTGTTCCCTTCGGGCCGTCGAGATACTCGATGGGCGGCCCGATTTCGCCCTGGAGACTGCCGCGCGCGAAATCCCAGTAACCCGTCACACCGGTGGCGGGAGAATGCTGAGTGATGCCGAGAAAAACGAGCGCTCCGCAGGCCAACTCCGTCCCGACCTTGGTTTTCATAATGGTGGAATGCCGATGGATGCGAGCCTCTCCGGTTTTTTGCCGCCTGCCAAGTGCGTTGCGGACTCGCTGAACCCCGAGTAAAGAAATTTGACCGCGGATAACCCGGATGAACGCGGATGGGGACGAGCCTTCGGGTGACATCGTTGGGTCACCGCGATTCGGGGGGGTGGCCGATGCGGTGGAGCGAACGGGTGGTGACGCCAAAAATCTCTCGCAACGCGCGGGCTCTCTATCTATGAGATGGCCTCCATGGCACTGAGCAGATTCTGGGCGGCGATGGTGGCGGGAGGCATTTTATATGTCCTCATCCTGCTGACCACGGGACGCCTGTACTCGCTCAGCCACCTCGTCAACGGCCGGCAGAACGATCCGTTGGTGGTGGGCGAGGTGGCCGCGATGGATCTCCAGAAAAGCGATCCGGCGCTGCACGCCAACGTCGTGTCCAACCGGGTGGCCGGCTTCGCTTCCGGCGATCGCATGTATTTCCTGCAGGACAATGGCGTGGTGCAGATCACCCAGGGCAGGCAGGCGACGGATGGGATCTTCCCGACGTGCAAGAACACGATTCTCGATCTCTGGCTGCCCCTGATCGGTTACCTGACGTTCTTTTGCGGCCTGCTGCATTTGTTGAACGACTGCGGGGCCCTCGCCCGGATGGCCCGGGTGTTGACGCCCTTGTTCACCCGCATCTTTCCCGAACTGCCCCCGGGGCATCCGGCGTTTGGGTTCATGACGATGAACTTTGCCGCGAACTTCCTCGGGCTGGACAACGCGGCGACGCCGTTTGGATTGAAGGCGATGGAAAGCCTGCAGGCGGTGAACGAAAAGAAGGACACGGCCTCGAACAGCCAGATCATGTTCCTGTGCCTGCATGCGGCCGGGCTGACCCTGATCCCAACGTCGATCATCGGCTATCGCGCGGCGCTGCACGCGGCCAATCCGGCCGACATCATGTTGCCGACAATCATCACGTCGTTCATCGGAACCCTGGCAGCACTGGTCGTCGTCGGACTGCGCCAGCGCATCCGGCTGTGGCACGCCGTGGTCGTTTCGTGGGTGATGGTCATCACCGGGCTTATCGGGCTGCTGTTGTTTTATGTCACGCGCCTGGCGGGAATTGAGAAGTTTCACTTCACCGCCAACCTGAGCAACGGCGTGCTCCTGTTCATCATTGGTGCCATCGTGCTCTATGGCGTCCTGCACGAACGCACCTTCCGGGCCAATGGCACGAATCTCTTCGACTCGTTCGTGACCGGGGCGAAGGAAGGCTTCACGACGGGGGTGCGCATTCTGCCGTATCTCATCGCGATGCTGGTCGCGTTGAGCCTGTTTCGGAACTCCGGTTTGATGGACTGGATTCTTTCGGGCGTGAGCGCAGGGTTGCGCGGGGCGGGTGTGGATCCGCAGATCGTCAGCGCGTTGCCGGTGGCACTGATGCGTCCGTTCAGCTCGGGCGGATCCCGCGGGTTCATGCTGGACGCCATGAAGACGCTGGGTCCCGACAGCCTGGCCGGACAATTGTCGTGCATCTTTCAAGGGGCGGCCGAAACGACGTTCTACGTGGTGGCGATTTACTTTGGATCGGTGCAGGTGAAGGACACGCGCTACACGATCTCGGTGATGCTCCTTGTGGATCTGGTGTGCGTGCTGTCGGCGATCGCGCTCTGCAAGATCTACTTTTGAGCCCGCTTGGAAATTGAGTGGACCCCACTCACATTTCAGACAGGCTTTCAAGAACGGATCTCCGCGAGCGCCGCGGACTTGGAGACGGCGAGAGTGTCGGCGGCAAGCGCGCAGCGTTGGACGACGTTCCAGAGTTCGCGGACATTGCCGGGCCAGCTGTGTTCCTGCAGGGCCGCGATGGCGTCGGCGGTGAAGGCCATCTCGGCGAGGCCGTTTTCAGCACAGGCCTTTTTGAGGAACATGGCGGCGAGTTCGGGAAGATCCTCGGGGCGTTCCCGCAGCGGGGGGATTTTCAGGTTTTGCACATCGAGGCGGTAGTAGAGATCTTCGCGGAAGGATCGCTCGCGGACGAGAGCCAGGAGATCGCGATGGGTGGCGGCGATGATGCGGATGTCGACCTGGATGGTTTCTTCTGAACCCAGGGGTTGAACCTCGCGGTTTTCGAGTGCGCGCAGGACTTTGGCCTGGACGGGGAGGGGCATCTCGCCGATTTCGTCGAGGAACAGCGTGCCGCCGCTGGCTTGGGCGAACTTGCCGCGGTGATCGCGGACAGCGCCGCTGAATGCGCCTTTGGTGTAACCGAACAGCTCGCTTTCGATGAGCGTGTCCGGAATGGCGGCGCAGTTGAGTTTGACCAGCGGGCCGGTGGAGCGTGGGCTGTTTTCGTGGAGGAATTGGGCCAACACCTCCTTGCCGCTGCCAGTTTCGCCGGTGATCAGAACGGTGGCCTGGGTGGCCGCGGCACGCCGGGCGCGGGCCAGGAGCGCGGTCATCGCCGCGCTCTGCCCGAGGAGGACGGTCCCTCCGGCCTTTTCCTTGAGCGCCCGGTTTTGTTCGCGCAGCTCCGTCAGAAGGCGGGTCTTGGCCAGGCCGCGAATCCAGAGCTGGCCGATCGCCTGGAGCAGCACGCGATCGTCGGCGGTGAAGTCCGGCTGGTCCGCGAGGCGTTGCACCACGAGAAATGGGGCTGGTTCCGGCGTGGCCGTGGGCTGGCGCAGCGGAGCGACCAGATAGTTGTAGTCGCCGGCCCCGCGTTGGTGCCGGGCGATCTCCGTCCCAGCGACGGTCGCGGCCTCCCGGCGTTCCTGGAACTGGCGCGCGAGGAAGGAGGCCAGCTTGAGGCGGGGCTTCTTTCCGTCGGCCGTCACCGATGAAGAAAGCTCCAGGCCGGCGGAGTAAAGCTGGACGGCCTCGGCGTGGAACGCCTCGAGCAGAAGGTTGCTGCAGCGTTGCACAAAGAGAGGTTCGCTCAAGCTTTCCGCGATCCAGAAGCAGGCGTGATAAAGCACAGCAAGATCGCGATCGGCGCGGGGCGACGGCAGGCTCAGCCGCTGTTCGATCGTCGGATCCACCTGCAGAGCCGCCGCCAGCCCGGATGCCGGCGCGGACGCGGGGTTGTCCGCCGGCGCCGAGGCGGCCAACTCGAGAACAAAATCGCAGATGGCAAGCTGATCGCCGGGTTGCAGGACGGCTGACTGTCGCGGGACGCCGTTGACCAGCACTCCGTTCCGGCTCCCGAGATCCCGAACCGACACGCCGTCGGCCCCGCAACAAATTTCCGCGTGCCGTCGTGAGACAGACGTGTGGGGCAGGGGGATGGTGTTGTCCGCATCGCGACCCAGCGACACGATGCCCTCGGTCAGCGGGAAGACTCGCAAGCGCTGTCCGGCCTTCGAGAGGAGCAGAACCCAGCTGGAGGGAGTCGGCTTCATGCCGGGGAGGTTTACCACGCCCGATGGGGAATGCCCATGGCGATGTTCGGCGAGGAGGGTCGCTTGTTTCGATCCCGGCGCCAGGACGCCGCAGGCCTGGCACGCGGATTGCCTAAACGGGGGACAGAACCGGATCCCAGCGGGCGTTGGTCCGCGGGCGCTCCGGCCAGACACAGACTCAAACGCGAACACAGTATGAACAACCATGCATTGCACTCTCCCTTCACGGCCCACCCGGGTGAACTGACCACCAAGCTGAGCCAGCGCGGCGCCTTCATTCTGGCGGGGCTGATGGCGCTGACGAGCGCGTCGGCGGCCACCTATGATGTTGAACACACGCTGCGGCTGCGCCCGGGCGGGAATATCGTCCCGCGTGTCAGCGCGACGTACTACGCTCACGCCTGGGTGGAGGAACGGGGGCCCGCGTGCTCGGCGTCCGCCGTCCAGCCGGCGGCTCAGCCCGTTGGATGGGGGAGCGCCGGCTGGGATCGGCTGGACGGTCGGCGGGGCCGGGTTCGCAATCAGGGCAATGGCGGCGGGGCGGTGGATGCAAACACCGGGCTCATTGCGGTGGGCGCAGGGGGCCTGAACCAGACGATTACCGCCAACGCGGCCGGATGCAATTCAACCGCGATCGCCAATTCCCAGTTTGCGATCAACCCGCTGGTTGCGGGCGGAATGGTCACGGGCACGATTCGGGCCTTTGGCGAGGCCACGGCGGTGATTCGGCCGCCGCGCCGGTCGGCCGCCTACGCGTTTAGCATGGCGATGGTTGAAGCGCAGGGCGGGCGGCAGCTGCGCAATGGCACAATTCAATGGCGCAAAGTGGTCCGCGATCTTGCCGCTGGCCAGGCTTCGAGCCGTCGCCAGATCGATCCGATCGAGTACACCGTGCGGGATTTGGTGACGGGCGACGTGACGACGGGAACGCTGTATTCGGTGATCATCGAAGCCACGAATCGCGCGGGTGGCGATTTCCAATGGGAGAACGATGTCGTCACCGTCGGCGTGTCGGACCTGAGTTTGCGCATCGGCTTTCCGAGCACCAACACCACGGCGCAGGGTGAGGCGGCCCTGGATGTTCGCGATGGCGTGGTGACGACGGCGACAGCCACCGGGATGTACGCCGGTCTGTTGCCGGCGGTCGGCGCCCGCGTGCCCTTGAGCTTTTCGCTGCCGAACGAAGTGAATTTCGACTACGACCTCGGAGAGTTCGACGGACACGATCTGGACGTGGATTTGAACTTTGACGGCGCCGGCGAAGCGCAGGATGCGAAGGCGGCGGACGATATGCCGTCGCTGACCATTGCGCCGATCGATCCGTCCACGCCGGGGGCCGTGACGCTTTCGTGGCCGGAGACGGATCGGCCCGTGGTGGTGGAGATGAGTCGGGACCTGGTGACGTGGAGGGAGGTGAAAGCCGAGACCAAATTCGCGGATGGCCGCGTCTGGGCGGTGGTGCCGGTCGGAACGGGCCCGATGGGCTATTTCCGGCTGCGCGGTCTGGAGTTGGCCGACACGACGCCGCCGACGTTCCAGGCGGTCGCGACGTGCGGGTTTCCGGAGGTGACCGTTCACTATTCCGAGCCGGTGGATCCTCAAGGAGCCATGAACCCGGAGAACTACTCGGTCCTGAGTGAGCTGACCGGCCGGGTCAAAGTTCTCAATGTGATGCCGCAGGATGCGGGCACATTCCGGCTGTTCCTGAGCCAGCCGATGCAAGCGGGTGCCCCCTATCTCCTGCAGGTCCAGGGCGTAAAAGACCTGGCCGGCAACTTCGTCCCACCGGGCGCCTTCATCACGTTCGGCTGCCTCGGCGCCGGCCAATGAGTCGACCGGTCGAATTCCAGTCTTCCTGAGTGGGAAGCAAGGCGGGTTTCGGTGATAACCCTGTGTGTGCACCGAGACCCGCCTGAAGATTTTTGCTGTGGTCATCGGATGAGGCGATGGGAATTAAACGACGTGGTGTTTGGGCTTTGTTCCGATCGTCATCTTGTTCATCCTGTCCGAACAACCTGGGCGAAATTCAAACGCTCTCCCCATGAACCTGCACCGACCGGTAGGGCGGGCGCTCCGTCTCCCGCCGCGAAACCGATCTGCCACTCCGATTTGCCGGCGCGCAGCGGAGTGCGCGCCCTACCCAGAGTTCGCGGTTCATGGCCTGCGAGCAGGTCCGGCGACGGGTAGCAGGGCGGGCGCTCCGTCGCCCGCCGCGAAACCGATTTGCCATTCCGATTCGCCGGCGCGCAGCAGCCGGTGGGCACTCGCCGCGGTCGTCGCCGGTTTGTTGGGATCGCCGGGTGCCGCCAGCGGCGCGGTGCCGTCGGCGACGGCGGTCGGCGAGTTGCTCCAGCCGCAAGGACTGGTCGAGGTGCAACTGCCGGGCGGTGCGGCGTGGGTTCCCGTCCGGACCAATTTCGCACTCCCCGCCGGGGCCGTAGTGCGGACCGGTCCGGCCAGCCGGGCCTTGGTTCGTCTCTCGAGCGAAAGCGCCCTGCGAATGGACGAACGGTCCCTGTTGCAGCTGCGGGCGCCGCCGCCGAAGGCGCGCAACGGGCTAATCGAGTTGCTGCGGGGCGGGCTTTATTTCTTTCATCGCGATCCTCCAACCGACACTCAGTTTCGAACGCCGCTGGTGGCCGGGGCGATCCGCGGCACGGAGTTTGCCCTTCGCGTGGACGATGAGGGAGGCACGACGCTCGACTTGATCGAGGGTCAGGTCAGTCTGGCCAATGATCGCGGCGCCGTCGAACTCACCCGGGCCGAGCGGGCCACCGTCGAGCCGGGGGGCGCGCCGCGGGTGACGGCGCGGCTCGAGGCGACCAATATCATCCAGTGGTGCCTTTACTACCCGGCCGTCGTCAACCTGGACGACCTGCCGCTGGCGGAGGACAGCCGCCAGGCGTTGGCATCCTCGCTGGAGGCGTATCGGGACGGCGATGTGCCAGGCGCGCTGGCGCTGTATCCGCCCTCTCGGGAGCCCGTCAGCTCCGCCGAGCGCGTTTACCGGGCTGCCCTGGTCCTGGCCGCCGGCCAGGTTTCGACGGCGCGGGGGTGGATCGATTCGCTGAGTCCCGGGCGACCGGCGGACGCCGCCTCGGAAGCAGAGGCCGCAGCCGCGGCTTTGCGCACTCTTATGGCCGCGATTGTCGGGGCTCCGGACGCGAGCGAGTCGCGTCCGGATTCATCCAGCGGATTTCTGGCGGAGTCGTACCGGCTCCAGGCGCGACTGGACCTGAAAGGCGCCCTGGCGGCGGCTCGTTCGGCGGCCGAGGCGGCGCCGCGGTTCGGCTTCGCGTGGGTCCGGGTGGCTGAGTTGGAATTTGGGTTTGGGCGCGCCGATCGCGCGCTGCACGCCTTGCAACGCGCGCGGGAGCTGTCGCCGCGGCACGCTCCGGCGGCGGCCCTCGAGGGTTTCGCCCTGGCGGCGCGGGGACAAACGATGGCCGCGGAAGTTTCGTTCGAGCGGGCGTTGACGTTGGACAGCGCGTTTGCGGAAGGCTGGCTGGGGCGTGGCCTCTGCCGGATCCGGCGGGGAGCGACGGAGGTGGGCCGGGAGGATCTGTTGGTGGCGGCGGCCGTGGAGCCGACCCGTGCCGTGCTGCGGAGTTACCTGGGCAAGGCGTTTACGCTGACGGGCGACAGCCGGCATGCGCAACTGGAACTGGAGCGGGCGGTCAACCTGGATCCCCGCGACCCGACAGCCTGGCTCTACCGTGCGTTGCTCAAGCACGAGGAAAACCGCGTCGGGGAAGCGATCCGCGATCTTGAGCAGTCGCGAGACCTGAACGGCCGTCGCGCGCTGTTCCGATCCCGGCTGATGCTTGATCAGGATCTCGCGGTGCGCGGGGCCAACCTGGCGGCCCTGTATCGCGATGCCGGCATGCCGGAAGTGGCGCGCCGGAGGGCGGCGGCGGCCGTCCAGGAGGACTACGCAAATTCTTCGGCACATCTCTTTCTCGCTGAGAGCTACGGCGCGCTGCTCGATCCGGCCGGAGTCAATTTGCGTCACGAGACGGTTGCCTTCAGCGAATTGACCGTGGCCAATCTCCTGTCGCCGGCGACAGCCGGTGTGCTGTCGCGGGGCGTTTCCCTCCAGGAATACAGCCCGCTCTTTGAACGGGATGGGCCGGGGATCGCTTCGAGCACGGAATACCGCAGCGCCGGCGATTGGGAACAACGCGTCTTCCAATACGGGCTGGCCGGACGCGCCTCGTATGCGCTCGACGCCGGCTACCGGTCGGTCACGGGCGAGCGACCCAACCAGGATCTACGTCTGCTCGACCTGGCGGCCGCGATCAAGGTGCAGGCGACTTCTCGTGACACGCTGACCTTTCAAGCCTTCGGCTCCGACTTGGCGTCGGGCGACCGGAGGCAGTATTACCTCGCGTCCGAGGCCAGCCGGTCGCTGCGCGTCGTCGAACGTCAGGAGCCGAATGTCCTCGCCGGCTGGCATCGGGAGTGGGCGCCCGGTGTCCGCACGCTGGCGCTGGTCGGACGGTTGGAGGACGAATTTGCGTTGCGGCAGGAGGACGTGTGGATTCCCACCGTGCTGCGGGACGCAGGCGGCCCGTTTGAAGTGACGGTCCCGGCGGCAAGCGAGTTTGGCACGCAGGAACAATCCAAGTTCGTGGCTTATACCGGCGAGCTGCAGAATGTGGTTCAGTGGTCGGCGCACACGGTCATCGCTGGCGCGCGATTTCAGACGGGGGAAACCAAGACCCGGTTTGATTTGGCGGGCCCGGCGTCGACGCCGTTTGCCTATGAAGACGGCCGGAATTTGGCTCGGGGTGATCTCCGGCGATTCAGCCTTTATGCGTATGATCACTGGCAGGTGCTGGCCCGGCTGTGGCTGACGCCCGGGGTGACCTACGACCAGGTGCGCGTTCCCGCGAACAGCGATCTCCCCCCGGTGCGGACACGGCTAGTGGATCGTGAGCTTGTCTCCCCGAAAGTCGCCTTGACGTGGACCCCGCACAGCCACCTGACGATGCGGGGAGCCTACGCGCGGTCATTGGGCGGGTTGATTTACGACAGCAGCGTCCGGCTCGAACCGACGCAACTGGCTGGCTTCAACCAGGTGTTTCGAAGTCTCGCGCCGGAGTCGGTGGCGGGCACGCTGGCCGGAGCGGAATTCGAAGTCCGCGCCCTCGGTTGGGATTGGCGAAATTCCGCGGGCACGTATCTGGGCGTCGAGGCAGAAGGGTTGGAGTCGCGCGGCCATCGCGAGGTCGGCATGTATGCGGTCGACTTCTCCGTCGACCCGGGGACGGCGGTCGCGACGGCGAGTCGCGAGGACGTCCGGTTCGTGGAGCGAAGCCTGGTGTTCGATGGCCACCAGCGTCTGGGCGACGATTGGTTCGTGGGCTTGCTCTATCGTCTGAGTGCTTCGGAGTTACACTCGGCGTATCCGACCTTGGCGGGGACACCCGCGTCGGCCTTCTTCGCGCCAGCCCACGTGGACACCGAAGCCTTGCTGCAGCAAATCCAACTGGCCTCGCGGTGCCAGTTCGCATCCGGTTTGTTCGCGGAAGGTCAGGCCATCTGGACCCGTCAGTCCGATGTCAACGTGGACTATCGGGCGCTGGGCGTGCGGCAGAGGCTGGGGGATGAAGATTTCTGGCAATTCAACCTCTGGGCGGGCTGGCGGTTGGCGCGCCGGCGGGTGGAGTGGACTGCCGGACTGTTGAACCTGGCGGATGCCAACTACCGGCTGCACCCGGTCAGCGTCCACGCCGACCTGCCGCGAAGCCGCACGTTGGTGATCCGACTGCGATTAAATTTTTGACCAGGACAGCCTGGACGTGAACTAAAGTGCGAAGATTCGCGCGTGGTCGATCTTGCGGGCGCGGTCAAAGCGCCAGAGGACTGGCGCAGTCCAAGACCTCGCGGAGCGTCTTGGAGTGCGGTGGTCCTCCACCGCTTACAGCCGCGGGCCGGGGTGCGGTTCGAAGAAAAATGCGGGGGAATATGAGTTCGCAAACCCGGCGCGTTGTGGTAAACGGGATGGCATCTCATGAAACCGATTTGGCGAGCCGTGACTTTGGCGTTGCTGGCTGGAGGCGCGGTCAGCGGCTTGGGCGAGATCCCAGGAGGCACGGAATTGCTTTCGGCCGGATCGTCATGGAGTTACCAGCATCGGTCCGGGCCTCCGACGCCGGGTTGGAATCAGCCAAACCCGCCCGTCGCAATCGAATGGGAAGTTGGTCAGGCCAAGTTCGGGTTTGGCGACGACGGCGAGGTCACGGTTCTGCCGGATAACGGAACGCTGACGACCTATTTTAGACGGTGGATTTTTGTGGAACAAGCCGGTCGGATCACGAACTTGCTGGGGCGCATCATCGCGGACGACGGAGCAGTGGTTTATTTGAACGGGGTCGAGGTGGCGCGTCTCAATATTTATCCCGGGCCGGTGAACGAATACACGCTGGCCGCGAACGATCGCGGACGCCCAGCGGAGACGAATTGGGTGAACTTCCTGCCGACGGTCGGGCCGCTGTTCGGAGGCCCAAATCTGCTGGCGGTCGAAGTGCATCAGGCCGGGCCATTCAGCCGGGACATGGGGTTCGATTTTGAGCTGTGGGCGAACGTCCCGGGTCTGCGGCCGAGCCTGGTCATCAGCGACCCGTCAAGCGGTTCGGTATTCCACGCCGGGGACAACGTACCAGTCCGTGCGACGATTCAGGACTTGGGCAACCAAGTCTCAAACCTCGTCTTCCGCATCGACGGTGAACCCCGCTATGCGGTATCCGCCAACACGCCGAATTTTGTCTGGGCGGACGTGCCCGTGGGGCGCCACACCGTCCAGGTGAGCACGGTTTTGTTGGATGGGACGACGGTTCAATCCGGCGAGACCCCGGTCCAGGTTGAGCCGCCGGCCGGATACGCGGCGCTCGTGCCCAACGGATCGGTTTGGCGTTATTGGGACGCTGGGACGGACCCGGGTCCGTCGTGGCGCGAGCTGAGCTATCCGGACGCGGATTGGGCCAGTGGTCCCGCGGAACTGGGATATGGAGACGGTGAGATCGAATGGCGTCCCGAGCGGACGTTGGTCAGGTACGGGCCGAACCCAGCCTTGAAGAACATCACGACGTATTTCCGGCATGTCTTTGAAGGGCCTCCAGATGGCCGGTCGCGGCCGTTGGTGCTCCGTCTGTTGCGCGATGACGGCGCGGCGGTCTATCTGAATGGAGTTGAAGTGGCGCGAAGCAACCTGCCGCCGGGACCGGTCGGCCCGGGGACGTTGGCGTCCGGCAACGCGGTGGATGATGGGACGGTCTTTGAGGAATTCACGATCCCGTCCGGGCTTCTCGCGGCCGGGCCGAACGTGCTGGCGGTGGAGGTGCATCAAAGCTCGCCGGAGTCATCGGACTTGAGCTTCGACCTGATGCTTTTGGCGCTGGTCGAGCCGCCGCGATTTGTGCAACAACCGATGAGCTTGATCTCGCCCTATTGCATCGATGTCACGTTGCACGCGGCGGCGACGGGCAATCCGGTTTACCAATGGGACCGGAATGGGGTGCTGATACCGGGGGCGATTGCGCCGGTGCTGACCTTGACCAATGTCGATCGAGATTCCGCCGCGATCTATCGGGTGACGGCCGTGAACGCGGGCGGCGCGGCGATCAGCGAGCCGGCGGAGGTTCAGGTGTGCCTGACAAAGCAAGGGCCGGTGCGTTCGGGCGAGATAGCGACGACCAATCTGGCGGCGTTGTTTGGGCTGGAGGCGACCACACCAGGCGGCGGAGGAGGGGGCGGTGATGGTGCCGGCGCCGGGGGAGGGGGGCTGTTTGCGGCGGCGGGATTGCCGCCGCCCGAGGTGCACTTGAGCCACGGGGTGCCGCTCTATTTCACCACGAAAAATGGCGGTTCAAATGCCCTGGCGCCGGACATCTGCGGGGTGCCGGCCCGCCACACCAAATGGGTGGGCTATTACTCGCCGATCGCTCAGCGACTGCGGGTCAGCACTGAAGGGAGCGATTTTGACACGGTGCTCGGAGTCTACACCAACTCGGGCGGCCTGACGCCGGCCCTCGTCGCCGTGGCCTGTGATCGCGGCAACGCCGCGCAGCCTTGCGGGGTCGTCGAGTTCGACGCGCAACGGCGATTCCACTACGTGGCGGTGGATGGCGAGAACGGCCAGACCGGCACGGTGCGGCTCAAGATCGGCGCGGGCATTTTGCAGTCGCCGTTCTATGACTCCGCCGGCGACACGTTTCACTTCGAGGTGGCGGTCCGGTCAAACATTGTCAATGTCGTGCGCAGCACCACCAACCTGGGGTCGAGCGGCGCCGCGGGATTTTCGACCTGGGGTTTGCATGGTCAGTTCACCACGAACCGCGACTGGGTCTTCCCCCAGGTGGTGCCGCGGGCCTCGACCGTGCGCGGGCGCCAATTCGGAGGACAGGAGCAGTGAACGTGGGAGCAGCCATTCCTGTGCGCTTGTGAGTGCCTGGCCCGAACGGCTCAAGTGCGGGGCGCTGACCGCGCTGGCGGGCGCGGTCGGGTTTGTTCTGCCGTGGCCGGGTCAGGCGCTCCGGTTCGCGAGCCACGACGTGCCGTTGATTTTGTCCACGCCCGCCGCGCCGCCGGAGGCTGTCGTCGTTTATCTGGACGACGTTTCGCACCAGCAACTCAGGCAAGCCCACGGCACGCCGTGGGATCGGGGTTTCCACGCGCGGCTGATCACCAATCTGGTGGCGCAAGGCGCCCGGGTGATTGCGATGGACATCCTGTTTGACGAGCGTTCGGGCGATCCGGCGGCGGACGGCGCCCTGGCGCAAGCGGTGGCGATGGCCGGGGACAGAATCATCCTGGCGGGGTTCATCGATGACAGCCGGCCCGGGGTTCGCAGGCTGGAGCAGCCGTGGCCGGCATTGCGAAGCCTGGCCGACGACAACTGGGGCGTGGCCAACCTGCGGTTGGACTCCGATGAAGTGGTGCGCCGTCCGTTTCACGACGATGCCGAATGGCGCGCGCTGCGGAGCCTGAGCTGGCGGGCGGCCGAAAGATTCAATTCCGGACGGGCGACGGGAGCAGAGGGCCGGCCGGTGGGGGCGCGTCTGCGGTATTACGGCCCGGCGGGGACGCTGGCGAGCCTGAGTTATTTTGAGGCTTTGGATCCGGGGAGTCGCCGGGCGGCGGAGCTGGTGCGTGGCCGGGCGGTCTTCGTGGGGGCGGGCTCGGCCGCCGGGTATACGGGGGAGCTGCAGGAGAGCGTGCGCACGCCGTACTCGCGCGTGGGTGGGATGCGCATGGCCAAGGTGGACGTGCACGCCACGCAGTTTCTCAATCTGGTGCGGAACGACGGTCTGGTGGCAGCCGAGGCCTGGCTGGATTTGCTATGGGTGTTGGTCGCCGGCGGCCTGATGGGAATCGGGCTGGCGCCGTGGCGATCCTGGCGTTTGTTGGGCGGTGGGCTTGGGCTGATGGTTTTGGTGGGCACGTTGGGAGTGATGCTGGTGACGCGAGCGGGTTTGGTAACCTCCTGGACGGTGGTGCTGGCCGAGGTGCCGGTGGCGGTGGCGGTGGCGGCGACGGGGTCGAGGCCGGGAGGCCGCGGCGACGGGGCGGGTTCCCGGGACAGTGCGCCCACGGCGGTGGGGCGAACGACGGAGTTCGCGCCGGCGAAGCGTGTGCTGCGCTGGGAAGTGCCGGATCATGAATTGATCCGTTGCATCGGGAACGGGAGCTACGGGGAGGTCTGGCTGGCGAGATCGACGCTGGGTGCGTATCGCGCGGTCAAGCTGGTTCAACGGCGGGAGCGGGCGGAGGATCGGCCGTTTGATCGCGAGCTGGCCGGGCTCGAGCGGGTCGAGCCGCTTTCGCGGCTGCACGAGGGGCTGGTCGATATATTGCATGTCGGTCGTGGGTTGCGCGGCGACGGCGTTTACTACGTGATGGAGCTGGCGGATGACGCGGTCGGACAAGATCCGATCCGGGCGGATTTCCGGCCTGAACAGTACGTGGCCAAGACGCTGCGTTCGGTGCTGGAGGCCAGGTGCGAGGTGGCGGTGGATGACTGGGTGCGGATCGGAATTGATTTGGCGGAGGCGCTCGCGTTTCTGCATGAACGAGGCTTGGTCCACCGGGATCTCAAACCCGCCAACATCGTCTTCGCAGGCGGCCGGCCCAAGCTGGCCGACATCGGCTTGATCGCGCCGGCGACGGAGAGCGGCTCGATGGTGGGCACGGTCGGCTACATTCCCCCGGAAGGCCCCGGCACGCCGCGCGCTGACCTCTACAGCCTGGGCATCGTGCTCTATGAATTGATCAGCGGATACGACCGGGGGCGCTTTCCAGAATTCCCGGCCGGAATGACCGGACCCGCCTCGGCCAACGAGCACCTCCGGACGCTCGGCCTTCACCGGCTCGTCCTCCAGTTGGCCGCACCGGATCCGGCCAATCGACCCCCGTCGGCGCGAGCGGTCGCGGACGCATTGCGCCGGCTGGCGGAGGACCGCGCGGCGTTGGAGTGATTCGCGACGCGGCGGGATTCCACCCAAAGGTCGGGTCCCGCCGCGTCCGTGTTTTCTCCCTGCCGTTGCCAGTCCCGCTTTTGCGTCCCTCCACGGCCCGCTTGGACAGGGGGCCAAGCCGGAACGAGTCAGTTGGCCGACGGCTGTTTGCTCGATCGTTTGGCGAACGGCTTCGTTGTTCGTCGCTGACGTAATTCGATTTCAATGCTCGCTCCGCACGCCCGGGCCTTCGCGAAAATCGGCGGCGCATCCGTCCGCCACCTCGCGGAATCGGTCCGCTAAGGAAGGCGCCGAAGTCGATAGAACTCCGCCGGCCTTGAGCCGGAGGGGAAGGCGGCAAACGTTTCGGCTCCCACAGTGACGATGGGATCTGTCCAGTCGCGCCACGACGACGGGTCTTCCGGCGTGGCCGTGAACTGGAGGCGATAGTCGGCGAAGCCGGCTGGCCAGGAAATGATCGTGCGGTCGCCGGTGCGTCGAACCGATAAGGCCGGTGCGTCGGCCTCGGCTGGGCCTCCGCAATCAGTGCCACCGGCACCATGGCCAAGGAGGATGGTCAGGTTGGCATTGGAGCGGGTCCCGAACAGAGTTGCGTAGCCGTTTTGCACGCGGCTGTGGGCGGCCAGGCTGAAGGTGCAGGCGCAACTGCGCGGTGCGCGCCAGGGTGCGCCTGACGGGATGACCAGGCTGTCGACGCCCGTCCAGGAGCGTGGGCCACCGCGATCGTAGGTGTAGGCATCGCCCACAGCGAGATCCGTGGGCCGATCGTTGCCGTAGCTGCCGGTGAACTGATAGCTGTCGAGGGCGCCGGCGGCGTCGTGGACGCTGACGGTCCATTGCAAGCCGCGCGGAGCGAGATCGTTTCCCTGGGTGACGAGGGCGCACTCACAAACCTCGGTGGCGCCGACTCCGTTCCAGTATTCGGTGCGCACGAGGCGGACGGTGGGCGGAGTGTTCACGATCTTTAGAAGCAGCCGGTTCTCGGCGGGGGTTGGCAGCGGAACAGCCGAGCCATCGCGGAGCAGCTCGAGTTCCAGCAGGTAGGTTCCGTCGGGCACGTGGGCGCTGTTCCAACTCGCCAGCAGATCGGGCAACTGCCAGTTGCTGGGCGCGTCGGCGGGGATCGGATAAGCGCCGTCCGCATCGGGGCTGAAGCCCACGAGCGCGGGAATGGTGGCGCCGGGCGTCCAGCGGAAATTCGCCCACGAATCCTGCACGGTGTTGAACGTGGTGCCGTCCGCGGTGTAGCGGAGCCGGTAGCGGGTCGCGCCCGCAGTGCGCATGGGCTGCCACCAGCCGAAGACATGCAGGGTCCCGCCGAACGGCGCGTCCTTCGGCGTGTGATACAGATAGCCGGGCGCGTTGATTTCATTGACGTTCGCCACGCCATAATGGTCGTCAATCAAGTGCGCTGGCACCAAGCCGATGCCCTTGAATGTGGGGCCGGTGGTGCCAGCTGGGTGAGTTGGCGCGCTCGCCAGACGGATGACATACATGTTTTCGAACCCGGTCTTGCCTCCGCTCAGCGGCGGTTCATTCACGGGGCCAAACGGCGCGTCCAGGGACGAGTAGCCGAGGCGCATCCGCACCGCCGGTGGGCGTGAACCCGGGCTGCGCAGTGAATCCGGCGGCACGCCCAGTTCGGCCAGCGGCAGGCGGAACTCGCCGAAGCGGTGCTTTGTCCAGCCAGGATCGATCGCATCGGTAATTCCGAACCCGAACGCGGCGCGGGCGGTGGGATCGTGGGGCACGGAGTGCGGGATGATGGGCTCGCCGGGCGCGACCGGAGTTTCGAAGAGAAACTTCTCGAACAGCGGCAGGCTGCCGATCGGGCCAATGCCCGGCATGTAGGAGAAATCCAGGTAATCGGTCACGGCGCGATCCAGATCGACGTCAAATGTGAGCTGATAGCCGGGCGGTGTCTCCAGGGTGTCGGCCCGGGCCTCGATCAGGAGGTAGAGGTAATTGCTGTCGTTTTTCGTGTAGAACGCCAGCTCGCCTTCGTAGGTGGGCACCGTCACAGCGGAGAAGCTCCACTCGCCTGCTTCAATGAGCCCGTCGATGGTGGGGATGCGGTCGGCGTAGCGGGGTGCGATTTCCACGTCGGCGCGGGCCAGGCCGGCCGAGGCGAGCACGAGGAACGTGCCGATTGTCCGGAGCCAGCTTCGGCGCGGAGGGTTGGCCGGGGCTGCTGATGCCGGGATGTCTGTGTTGATCTGGATCGATGATCTCATGGGTGATGCTTTCTCCGGGCCTGTGTGGAACCCGGGGGCGGAACGTCCTCGGCGAAGGCCGCAGGCCGTTCCGCTCGCTACTGAGGAATCAGCGCCGTGAAGTAACGCGAAAAAGAGAAAACCGGGCGCGGCCCCGAATCATGGGTCTTCTTCGGCGGTGAGCGCGGCCAGGAAGGGGCTGCACTGATCGGTTTTCGAAACAAAATCGACGCTCACGATTTCGACGTCCGGACGCGGGTTGTCCCACCCGAAATGGAACAACGCACAGAGGGAGCCACGGCCGGTGGGTTCACTTGCTGGGCCGCTCCACGCGATCTCGGGGCGACGAGGGCGCTGGTCGGGACGGATGCGCCAATTGGACGTTTCGTAACCGTAGAGGATGGGCACTTCGATCGCCTGGCCGTCGGCATACTGGACCACATAGGTGGCGACCCGGGTGCCATGCGGCGCGGAGAAGCCGACGCCGTGCAGAAAATGAAGGGTTCGACACTGCCGGCGGATGGGAATATCGCGAACCACTTTCGGAAGCGAGGGCAGGGTGGGATGGCGCAACGCGATGACCCCTCGGATGTCGTAGGGAATTCCGGCGAACTCGTGTCGTCCCGCGTCGAGTTGGGCGAGGTTATTGTCGCGCACGTCCGGCCACATCTGCGTCAGCGATCCGGTATAGAACGCACCCAGGTCCACCTGCGCGGGCGAGAGGCCGGGTGGTCGCGACGGAATATCGAACGGCGCCGGTTCGGCCCGCCAACGCAGCGGAACCTGCAGCGCCGCTGACGCCGCCGCGATCGGCGGCTGGCGCCAGTCCAAGCCGAGGCCCGAGAGCTCGCGGCGCAGCAGGCGCAGGTCCCAAACCTGCAGCGAGTGGGTTTCCCCCAGGGCCGCCAGCTGTCCGCCCGATGGACTGAAACCAAGCGCGATGAGCATGGATGGCTGCGGGCTTTCGAGCTGCCCCAGTTCGTCGCCCGTGACTCCGTCGCGCAATTCGACGAGCGTGCGGGACACCGCCAGCGCCATCATCCGCCCATCGCGCGAGAACGCCAAAGGACCCGGAAAATCGCCGGAGTCGCGGCGGGGGATTTGCCGACGGGGAGTTCCGGTCGCGACATCCCAGAAGGTGAATTCATCGGCGGCGCTGCTGACGAACAGGCTCGAGTCGGCCGTGAACTCGATGTGTCCCTTGAGCAGTAGCGGACGACGGCGGGTCCAGATGAGACGGCCGCTGACCGCGTCCCAGAGACGAAGGACCGGCTCGTCCTGCTCGATGCTGCCGATCCATTTTCCGTCGGGGCTGACGGCGACCCGGAGCGGCCGGGTGTGGGGAAGGTGAAAGGCGCGTTGTCCGTTCGTCCATACGGTGACCCATTCATTATGAGTGTAGGCAAAGGTCGTGGCGTTCGAACTGATTGAGCCCCACTGAAACTTTGGATTTTCCGCGACCGTCCGGCGGGGGCCGACGAGCCGTTCGTCAGCGTCGGCGCCCGGTGTCAGCGACCAACGCTGGACGGAGTTGATTCCGACGGCGGTGATGGCGGTCCCTCCGGGTTCAAACCAGGTGGAGTGCGCCAGGGCGAGGGGCAGGAGCCCGAGGATCCTCCCGCTGGCCACGTCCCAGAGGCGCACGCCGTCGCTGGTGCCAGCGGAAAGCATCCGCTCATCCGGGCTCCAGTTGATGGTCCACGCGCGGCGGAGATTCGCCTCCATCAGCGGCGGTTCCTCGAACGATCGGCAAACCGGCAGGTCGGCAATATCGAACCGCGCCACGCGACGCCAGCCGTCCGTGCGGCCTCCGAGAATTCCCTGCTGGCGGCTGAATTGCGGCGTCTCGATCATCTGCGGCATCGTCGCCATCCGTCGCCCCGTGCGCACATTCCAAAGCTGCGTGGTTCCATCCCAGCTCGTGGAGGCCAGTAATTCACCCGCCGGGTGAAAGGCCACGCCGATGATGGTCGACTGGTGCTCGGTCGATAGGCGGCGGGTCTCGAGATCGCCCACCTGCCAGAGGTGGATGGCCCGGTCTTCGCCCGCCGCGGCGAGGATATCGCCAGTGGGATGCCAGGCGACTGCCAGGATGCGATTGGCGTGAGGCAGGTCACGCGCGCGACCGGTGCCGAGGTCGACCAGCCGGACGGTGGATCCGGACCCCGCCAGCGTGATGACCGCGATTTGTCTGCCGTCGGGGCTGGCTTGAAACCACCAGGGTCGAAAGGGCAGGGCCAGTTCGCGTTCCCAGCCGCCGGAGAGGAGATCCAGCAGACGGATTCGATTGTCCGGCCCGCCGACGATGAGTCGTTCGCCCGGAGGGCTGAAGGCGAGGATGAGGTTTTGCGACTCGGCTTTGATCTGGAGTCGGATCTGGCGTCGCTCCAGATCCCAGATCCGAATCCATCCGTCGGCGTAGGGGACGACCAGCTGGCGGCCATCCGGGCTGAAGCAGGGCCAGCTCAGGCAATTAGTGCGATTTGCCGGGAGGTCGAGCGTGAATATCTCGGAGTCATCTGCGACGCGGCAGAGGTGAATGGTGCCCTGGCGATCGGCCCACGAATAGCGTTCGAAGAGCGTGTCGATGGCGACGTAGCTGGGGCGCAATGTGCCGAGCCCGCGCCAGCGGATGTCCGGCAGGGCCAGTGCGGCGATGGCCTCGTGGCGGAGTTGCGCCGTATCCGGCGGGTCGGGCAGCGAGATGGCCTGGCGGATGGCCGCGAGAGTTTCGAACTGTTGGCCATTGCGGCCAGAGCGGCGGTTGGCCCGGGCTTGCTCGAGGTACGCGCGCCCGAGCTGGGTCGTGGTCGCCTGCTCGGCCCGTTCGGCGCGACGCAGCTCCCGGAGAATGCCGAAGAGACCCGCCAGAAGGACGAAGAACAGCGCGGCGGTGAGCGTGGCCAGGGCGGGCTGCCGGCGGCACCAGCGCCACGCGCGGCCGGCGAGGCCGAGCGGTCGGGCGTGGATCGGCTCCCCCGCGAGGAACCGGTCCAGTTCTGCGGCCAGCGCCTCGGCGCTGCGATAGCGGGTCGACGGCTCCTTGGCCAGACATTTGAGGCAGATGGTTTCGAGATCGACGGGGATGGCCGGGTTCAGGCGTCGGGGCGGGATGGGATCCGTTTCGAGAATCTGTTGCAGAACCTGCGGCAGCGTCTCGCTTTGAAACGGCGGGCGCGCGGTCAATGCGTGGTAGAGCACCGCGCCGAGCGAGTAGACATCGCTGGTTGGCCCAATCCGCACGCCGGTTGCCCCGGCTTGTTCCGGGGGCATGAAGCCGGGCGAGCCGAGAATCTGGCCCGGCAGCGTGACCCCAGCGACTGGACTCGCCATCGACGCGGAGCCGGCGGCGGTGTCCGGCAGTCGCTTGGCCAGCCCGAAGTCCGTGACGTGCGGCTGATCGCCGGAGTCGACCAGCACATTTGACGGCTTGAGATCCCGGTGGAGGACTCCTCGCTCGTGCGCGTAGTGAACCGCCCCGGCGATCAAGCGGACGTAACGGGCGGCACGCGCGGCCGGCAGGGGAGTGGTGCCCACCAGGTCCGACAAGCTGCGCCCGTGGACAAAGCCCATCGAGAAGTAGTGCAGCCCCTCGTGCACGCCGACCTCGTGGATCGGAACGATGTTCGGATGTTGGAGGATGGCTCCGGCTGCCGCTTCAGCGCGGAATCGCTGCACAAATTCGCGCGTGGCGAATTCCCCTGCGAGCAGCATTTTTACGGCGACGATTCGGCCCAGGCTGGATTGGCGTGCCCGGTAGACGACACCCATGCCGCCGTGCGCGATGCGCTCGAGCAGATCGTAATCCCCAAACCGGCGCGGCAAGGATTCAATGAGATCGCTCTCCTCATCCAGAAGAAGACAGCGCGCCGTGCACTTGGGGCAGACGCCGTCGAGGACGTCAGCCCCGAGCGTCGCGCCGCACGACAAACACAGGCCGTTGCTCATCTGAATGCTGGTTACTGAGGAATTGGCCGGGTTGGGTAACGGACCGAGCCGGCCCGGGCGGCACGCTCATGCCGAACGCCGCGCTCGCTCCTGGCGCGGGTCAGTCGCTCAACAGTCCCAGGAGATAGCGCAGTTCCTCATCGACTTCCGTCTCGCCGGCCACCGTCGGCCGGATCTCGTCCCGGAGAATTTCCCGATAGCGCCGTCGCATGCGTTGCACGGTCATTTTCGCCGCGCCTTCGGTCAAGCCGAGTCCGGCGGCGGCTTCGGCAAAGCCGGCGTCGCGCCCGCCAGCCATCAGCGGGCGCAGCTTCTGGAATACCTCCCGCCGGCCCCACGTCGCATATTCCTCCTCCAGCCGCGCCAGGCCTCGCTCCATCACGGAAAGCGCCCAGCGCCGCTCGTAAATCCGATCCGGCGTCTCTCCACCCGAGGGCTGGAGCTGGTAGCGGGACTCGGCCTCGGCGTCGTCCAGCGAAAGGATCTCCCGGCCTCCGCCGCGCTTCTGGGCCCGGCTGCGGTCCCATTCATCCGCGAGGAAATGCTTGAGGGACGCCAACAGGAAAGAGCGAAACCGTCCCCGGTCCCGATCCGCCTGGCGCAGGTATTCCTTTTCGATGACCCGCGCGAAAAAACCCTGGGTGAGATCCTGGGCGTCGTCGGGTCCGCGGCCCGAGCGTCGGATGAACGCATAAATCGGAAGCCAATAAGCGCCGCACAATGCCTGCAGCGCCTGACCGGCTTCCTCCGGGGATGGGCCGCCGGCGGCCAGCACCACGGTCCAGTGCGTGACCGGAAATCGGTGGCCCCCGCTGACTCCCGCGCTGGACTCTGGTCCGGACATGCGGTGGCCACTGTAAGCGAAGCTGGCGCCGGCGAGAAGCCGGGAATGGTTTTCGACGGGTTGCCGAGGTTCATGGAGAGCCGCTTGTTCCTTACGGACCTGCTCACCGGCCATGAACGCGAGCATCGCAGGGCTGGCGCTGCCGCCTTCGCTCAGAGCTACGGCAGGCCGAAGCCGCCGCCAGCCAGGGTTCGCACGGCGGTCCGCACCGGCGGCGTCCCGCAGTGCGGGGCACCCTACCTTTCGGTGCATGGACATTTGGCATTTCGGATTGAAAATTTGGAATCGGATATTGAGCACGCCGGACCGGCCAATGCCAAATTGCCATTTGCAGATTCCAGATTTTCAATGCCGAGGGTCACTTGGGGCTGCGGCCGTGAAGCCCATTGCCGATTGCTGATTTGGGAGCTTCCGAGTCTGACGAACCGCATTCGTAAACTTAAAATCGCAAATCGATAATCCCCCGATTCATGGGTCGACCTGGAGGTGCCGGCGCCGGAAGCGGGCGGGCAGCGGCGTCTGAACGATGCCCCCGCCGTGAATACCGCCAACGCGTGGCCCGTATTTCTTGGAGCAATCGCGGAACATTTTTATGCACCTGCCAACTCCCCATCACCGTCGTTTCGGCCTCTGCCTTGTTCTTTGCCGGTCAGCCCTCGCTCTGATCCTCACGCTGCTGTTCTCAGAAAGGCTGGAGGCAGCGGAAGGGCCGCTGCCCGTGCGCGTCTTATTTCTGGGCGACAACGGCCATCATCAGCCGGCGGCGCGCTTCAAGCAGTTGCAGCCGGTCCTGGCCCGCCAGGGCATCGAGCTGGTTTACACGGATCGCATGGAGGACCTGAATCGCTCCGTGCTGGCGGGATACGACTGCCTGGCGATCTACGCCAACGAGACGCGCCTCACGCCGGACCAGGAGCGGGCGATGCTGGAGTTCGTGGCGGCGGGCGGCGGGCTCGCGCCACTTCATTGCGCCAGTTACTGCTTTCTCAACTCGCCCGCCTATGTCGAGCTGGTCGGAGGCCAGTTCAAAAGCCACGGCACCGGCACCTTCAAGGAAACCATCGTCCAACCCGACCATCCCCTGATGCAGGGCCTCTCCCCGATTGAAAGCTGGGACGAAACCTACGTGCACACGCGGCACAACACGAACCGCGTGGTCCTCGCCGAGCGCCGCGACGACAAGGGCAATGAGCCCTACGTGTGGGTTCGTCAGCACGGCAAGGGCCGGGTGTTCTACACCGCGTGGGGCCATGACCAGCGGACCTGGTCGAATCCCGGCTTTCACGCCCAGGTCGCCCGCGGCCTCCGCTGGGCCTCCGAGAATTCGCCGAACCGGCTGGTGGCCCGCGCCGGGTTGAAGCCCTTCGAATATGTCGAGGCGCCTGACAAATTGCCGAATTACACGCCCAATGCGCAGTGGGGCACCCAGGGCGAGCCCATCCACACGATGCAGAAACCCCTCGAGCCAGCCGAGTCGATGCGGCATCTCGTCACCTTCCCCGAGTTCGCGACGAGCCTCTTCGCCAGCGAACCCGATATCGTCAAGCCCCTCTGGCTCGCGTTTGACGCCCGGGGCCGTTTGTGGATTGCCGAGTCCATCGACTATCCCAACGAGATGAAGCCGGCCGGAGAAGGCCGCGATCGGTTGAAAATCTGCGAAGACACTGACGGCGACGGGCGGGCTGACAAATTCACGGTGTTCGCGGATCGCTTGAGCATCCCGTCCAGTTTTGTTTTCGCCAACGGCGGCGTCATCGTCATCCATTCGGGGAAGGCGGAGTTTCTGAAGGATACCAATGGCGACGATCGGGCGGACGAGCGGAAGGATCTGTTTACCGGGTGGGGCACGCAGGACACGCACGCGGCGGCGAGCAATTTGCGCTACGGCTTTGATGGCTGGGTCTGGGGCGTGGTGGGTTACTCGGGCTTTGACGGCACGGTGGGGGGACGGCGAATCCGCTTCGGCCAGGGAATCTTCCGGTTCAAGCCGGATGGCTCGGCGCTCGAATATGTCCGGGCCAGCAACAACAACACCTGGGGGCTTGGGCTGACGGAGGATAACCTGGTCATTGGCTCCACCGCGAACGGCAACGCGAGCATGTACATGCCGATTCCGAACCGCTATTACGAGGCGGTCAATGGCTGGTCCGCGGCGCGTCTGGAAAGCATCGCCGACAGCCAGAACATCTATCCCATCACGGAAAAGGTGCGGCAGGTGGACTTCCATGGCCGCTACACCGCGGGCTCCGGCAGCGCCCTTTACACGGCGCGCGCCTTTCCGGAGGAGTATTGGAACCGGGTCCAGTTCGTTGCCGAACCCACCGGTCATTTGCTCGGCAAGTTCCAGCTGGAACGCCAAGGGGCGGATTTGGTCGCCCACAACGGACGCAGCTTTTTGGCGAGCGACGACGAGTGGACGGCGCCCATCTACGGCGAGGTGGGGCCCGACGGCGCACTGTGGGTCGTGGACTGGTACAACTACATCATCCAGCACAACCCGGTGCCTCACGGTTTCAAAAATGGCCGCGGCAACGCCTACGAAACGTCGCTCCGGGACAAGCTCCACGGCCGAATCTATCGCGTCACTCACGGCCCGACGCGTCCGGCCGGTGCGCCGATGAACCTCGAGACGGCGGCACCGGCGGTGCAGGTTGCAGCGCTGAAGAATGACAATCTGCTCTGGCGACTGCACGCCCAGCGCCTGCTGGTGGAGCGCGGCAACCGCGACGTCGTCCCGGCGCTGTGCGCGCTCGTCCGGGACCCGGCGGTGGACGCCATCGGATTGAACCCGGCAGCCATCCATGCGCTTTGGACGCTGCACGGCCTGGGCGCGATCGAGGCGGGCGGCGACGCCGGCGCCACGGCCACCGGAGCCTTGAAACATCCGTCCGCCGCCGTCCGGCGGGCTGCAGTCATGGTCCTGCCCGCCACCGACTCCTCGGCGGCATCATTGCTGGACGCCAAGGTGCTGGACGACGGCGACGCGCAGGTGCGGCTCGCGGCCCTGCTGGCGCTGGCTGATTTTCCTGCCAGCGAATTGGCCGGCCGAGCCACGCTGGCCATGCTGCAGGATCCGCGCAACTCCGACGATCGCTGGATCCCGGAGGCCGCCACGGCAGCCGCGGCGCGGAACGACACGGCATTCCTTCGCGCGGTTCTCGCCAGCTACAAACCGGCCCAGGGACCCGCCGCGGCCGAGACACCCGCCAACGTCATCGTCAACGGATCCTTCGAACAGGTGGTCGACGGCAAGCCGGCTCGCTGGCGCGCGTCGACCCACAGCGGTCGGGGTGACCTCGCTCTGGCCGATCTCGGCCGCACCGGCGGGCGCAGCGCCAAAATCTCGTCCGAACGCGGCGGCGACATCAGTTGGGCGACGACGGTCCCGGTCAAACCGCGCACCGATTATCGGCTGTCGGGCTGGATCAAGACGGAGAAGCTGCAAAAGGTGGGGAACGCGCTGGGGGCGCTCTTCAACGTGCACGAGTTGCAGGACCCGGTGCGCGGCGCGACCAAGCCGATCGCGGGCGACAACGACTGGACCCGTGTGGAGATGGTTTTCAATTCTGGCGCGCTGACTCAGGTGACCATCAACTGCCTGGTGGGTGGCTGGGGCCGGGCGACCGGGACGGCGTGGTTCGACGATGTGGAACTGGTCCCGGCCGCGGGATCCGAACTGGCGGGCGAGGTCGGGCACGCCGTCCGGCTGGTCACGGCCCATTACGCCCAGCGCGGTCCCGTGGAGAGCATCGTGCCCACGCTGGCGGCCCTGCGGGGCGCTTCGCCTTCGGTGGCCACGGCAATACTCGAAGGCCTTCGTTCAGGCTGGCCCTCCGGCCAGGCACCGTCGCTGACTGCCGCCGATCAGCAAACGCTCTCCACCCTGATGGAGGCGTTGCCCGAGTCGGCGCGCGACCGACTGCTGTCGCTGGCGCAGAAGTGGGGCCGGGTGGATCTATTCGGCGCCAGCCTGGCCGGCATTATCCAGTCCCTCCGTCGACAAGTCACCGACGCCAGTCGTCCTGACGACGAACGCGCCGCCGCCGCCCGTCGGTGGATTGGCCTGGAAGACAAGCCGGACGTGATCGCAACGGTGCTGGGCCAAATCAATCGACTCAGCCTTCCGGCGCTGGCGACCGGATTCATCAATGCACTTTCCGAGAGTCGCGCCACCAACACGGGGGTCGCCATGACGGCTCGGTGGAGCGAGTTGACCCCCGCCGCGCGCCGCGCCGCGATTGGCGTGCTGTTGCGCCGCGGCGAATGGGCCATGGCCCTGCTGGATTCCGTCGATCAGCAACGCATCAGCCGCACCGACCTGGCGCCCGAACATTGGGCACAGCTCAAACAGCACCCGAACCGTGCGGTCGGCCGCCGGGCCGAGCGTCTGGCGGAAATCAAGGCCGGCATCTCCGCTGACCGCGAGGCGATCGTGAAACAACTGCTGCCGCTCGCCCGTCAAAAGGGCGACGTCGCCCGGGGCAAGGAGGTCTTCGCCGCCAGCTGTGCGGTCTGCCATACGATGGCCGGCCAAGGGGGGAAGGTGGGGCCCGATCTCACCGGCATCGGCGCGCGCGACCGCAGTGACATCCTTTTGGACATTCTCGATCCCAACCGCTCGGTCGAGGCCAATTACCGCATGTGGACGGTGACGACCAAGGACGGCGAATCTTATTCGGGTCGGCTGGAGACCGAGACACAAACCACGGTGGAGATCCTCGACACGGCGGCGCAAAAACACGTGGTGCCGCGCAAGGAGATCGAGTCGATGGAGGCGTCGCAGTTGTCGATCATGCCAACGGGATTCGAGGCGCTCCCGCCTGCGGATTTGCAGGCGTTGATCGAATATCTGGCGGCCGCACACCCGTAGCCGCGGGCTGTAGTCGGGCGGTCTGAGACCTTCTCCGCCGCCCTGCGGGGGAGAAGGTGTCCCGCCGAACGGGCGGGACGGATGAGGTGGACCAGTCCGCGGGTTCGTGCCCACGATTCGGGCGCCGCCTTGCAGGTTGAAACTCCCCATGAACCGGAAGGTAGGGCGCCCCGCACTGCGGGACGCCGCCGGTGCGGTCCGCCGTGCGGACTGCCGGCTGGCGGCGGAGCGCCAGCCCTACCCACCAGCGGGCTCGGTTCATGGCCCGTAAGCAGGTCCGTAAAAAAAAGCAGCGTCCCATGAACCTCGGCATTGGAAATCTGAAATCTGCCAATGGCAATTTGGCATTGGGCGGTCCGGCGCACTCAATGCCCGATCCCAAATTTTCAATGGGAAATGCCAAATGCCCCGCACCCCGAGTTCGCGACGCCCACCCACGTCCGCCTTAGTGGCGCCACGATCTCCTTGCCTGTAAGCGCGCGCTTGGCGATCGTCGCGCGGTGGCTGGCCTGGTTCCGCAACATCTTCTCGATCAAATCCGATCGGCCAACGACATCGTCGATGTGGTCGGCGCCGTCGTTCCGCTGAAACGGGCCGGGGCGAACTTTGTCGGCCTCTGCCCGTTTCACCGGGAGAAAACCCCGAGTTTCAACGTCAATCCCCATCGCCAGATTTTTCATTGCTTCGGCTGTCAGAAAGGCGGGGATGTGTTCACGTTTGTTCGCGAATACGAGAGCCTCGGGTTCATGGAGGCAGTCAAGCGCCTCGCCGATCGTGCGGGCATTGTGCTGGAGCTCGACACCACTCCCGGGCAGCGGGAGGCCCGGCACCTGAAGGAGACGCTGCTGCAGATCCACGAGCAGATTGCCCAGCGGTGGCAGAGCGCCTTGCAGAATGAAGCCGGCGGCCAAATCGCCCGCGACTACCTGGAGCGCCGCGGCGTGAGCCCGGATGCCGTCCGCGCGTTTCGTCTCGGCTACGCGCCGGAAGCCTGGGACGACACCGTCAATTGGGCGCGCAACAAGGGGCACGACCTCGCCGTCGTCGAGCAGGCCGGCCTGATTCTGCGGAAGGAAGGGACCGACCGGTTTTACGATCGGTTCCGGGGGCGGCTGATGTTTCCCATCTGCGACGAGCAGGGCCGGGTCATTGCCTTTAGCGGGCGCGTGCTGGCCGGAGACGAGAAGACGGCGAAGTATGTGAATTCACCGGAGACCCCGATTTTCCGCAAGGGCCGGGTGTTTTACGGTCTCGACAAGGCCAAGCGTCCGATTCTCGACGCGGGCTTCGCCATCATCTGTGAGGGTCAGCTGGACCTCATCGCCTGTCATTCGGCCGGCGTGGCCAACATCGTGGCCCCGCAGGGCACGGCGTTTACGCCCGACCACGCGCGCTTGCTCAAGCGCTACGTGAACGAGGTGGTCCTGTGCTTCGACTCGGATGCCGCCGGCCAAAAGGCCGCGGTGCGGGTCTTCGACAGCCTGCTTGCCGCGGGGGTCGCCGTGCGGGTGGCGACGGTTCCGGCGCCCCATGACCCGGACAGCTACATCAAGGAATTCGGAGGCGAGGCCTTTCAATCGCTGATCAAGAATGCCGAAGGCTTCTTCGATTTTTATCTGGGCCTGCTCTGCCGGACGAACGATGTGTCCCAGGATCGCGGGCGCATGACGGTGATCCGGGAGATGGGCGAGGCGCTGGCCAAGACCGCCAGCCCGGTCCTGGTGGATACCTACGCCCAGAAGGTGGCGTTTCGCCTGGCGGTGTCGCCGGAGTCCGCCCGGATGGAACTGCAGCGCGCGTTGCGGGCGGGGCCGAGCACGCCGTCGATTGTGGAGGACGACGGTCCGCCGTGGGAGGAGGGGGCCGTCGCGGCGCCGCCGGCGGCGCCGCCGAGCGAACGGGAGTTTTGGCTGCTGCGGTTGGTGCTGATCGACGATGAGCACATCGACTGGGTGTCGCGCCATCTGGATCCGGGCTGGATCGAACACGCGACGGTTCGCACGGTGGTGGAGACGCGCCTGGGGCTGCACCGCGCCGGCGAGTGGCGGGGCATCGGAGATTTGCTGGCGAGGTTGGAGGATGGCGTGGCCGGAGGCTTGATCACCCAGGCGGCGGCCGCTGGACAGCACAAGGGCGATCTGGCCCGGAACCTTTCCGAGACCATCCGCCTGATCCGGAACGACGCCTTCGATCGGGAGCTGGAGCAATTGCGCCTGCAGTTGGGCCAGCCCGGATTGCTCCAGGATGCGGCCATCGCCATTCTCAATCGCCAGACCGAGCTGCGCGCCGCCAAGCGCCAGCCGCTGGGCGAACGCCTTGCCGAAGGACACGACGCCTCTTGACGGTTGGGAGTTAGAGCGGTTGGGAATGCCCGCCGCCCGGGGAGTGCGGCCGTCCTGGCCCGGCCTGATCTGCCGCCGGCAATGAGGCCCTCGCGAATGTGCAGCGCCTCAGGTGAGATCCGGACCGTGCCCGTGGTCGAAGCCCAAAAAATGCCGCGCCAAGCCCGGCGGCCCGACGCGGTCTGAAGCTCAAACCCCGACCCATGCCTCTCCTTTCCGGCCGCCATCGGTCCCACCGTTACGCGCCGCTGGAGATTGTGGCAGGATATTCCACCGTCGCGGCCCATCCGGCAATTCGACGAACTACCCGGCGCCACCCCGGGGATTCCCCGAACCTGCTCCGGTGAGCAGCTGAAGACTTGAATTTGCGCGTGAAGTCATTGACCGTGACCACGTGGTTTGAACCATGGAGGGCAAAACACTTCAGACAGTCCGTCCTTCGGGTTGCGCCCGCTCTGTGCGTTGTCAGGCTGGATGTTATCCGCGGCGGTTGAATCGGAAGACGCGTGCGGCCAGCCTGGTGTTGTTCGTTCGGGGGCGGGCTTGAAACGGTCTTCGGTCTGTTACTCACGCTTCATGAAGCCGTATGTGCAATGTTCGTGGCGCCAATGGGCGCTGCTCGCTGGCCTCTGCCTCTGCCTCGCGGCCTCCGGCCAGTCCGGACTGCTTTAGCTCATTTGAATCTCATGCGCTCGACCATCACCTCACTTCTTTGCCTCGCGTCACTCGCCGCCGGGATCACCGCCCACGCCCAGAGCACGGCCTTCACGTACCAGGGGCGGTTGCACGACGGCGCGAGCCCGGCAAGTGGGCTCTACGATCTCACTTTCGTGCTCCAGGCCGACGATCAAGGGGCGGCCCAGGTCGGCGCCGCCTTGACCCGGCTCGCGGTGCCGGTGACCAATGGGCTCTTCACCGTGCTGCTCGATTTCAGCCAGCCCGGCAGCTTCACGGGCGCGAGCCGCTGGCTGGAGATCGGCGCGCGCACAAATGGCGCCGCCACCTTCATCACGCTCACACCCCGACAGCGCGTCACGCCCACGCCGCAGGCCACCTTTGCCAACACGGCGGGGAGCGTGAGCGGTGCCATTTCGCTCGCCCAACTGCCCGCGGCGGTCCTGACGAATAACCAGAGCGGTATCTCGCTGCAGGGAACGTTCTCCGGCAGCGGCTCCGGCCTGACCAACGTGCCCGGCGCCCTTCCACCGCAAATCGTCGGCGGTCCTTTCGTCACCGCGCTGCCGAACCAGTCGTACGACGCGTTCAATGCGCTCGGCACCAGCTTGCTGCTCCCCACCAACGCCAACGTCGGCGACTCCGTGCAAGTGTCCGGGATTGGCGGTGGCACGTGGCAGGTCATCTCCGGCGCGGGCCAGACCATCCGCGGCATGCCGTCCGGCCTGGTCTGGGTGCCGCGCAACAACGTCGGCTTCTGGCGCGGCGTGGCGGCGTCCGCCGATGGCCGGAAAATTGTCGCCGTGGGCGCGCCAGGCCAGGTCAGCCGGTCGATCGATGGCGGTGTGACGTGGAACAACCGCAATCCGTATCTCAATTGGGTCGGCGTCGCTTCCTCGGCGGATGGCGAACGTCTCGTCGGCGTCGTGATTAACGGACAGATTTACACCTCCACCGACGGCGGCACCAACTGGACGGCTCGCGAGACGAATCGTCGGTGGATTTCCGTGGCCTCCTCCGCCGACGGGAGACGGCTTGCGGCGGTCGTGAATGGCGGATCAATCTTTACCTCCAGCGACGGTGGCACGAACTGGACCGCGCGCGAAACGACGCGCAACTGGTGGACCATCGCCTCTTCGGCCGACGGCCTGAAGCTGGTCGCCGGTGTGGACGGCGGACAGGCCTACACGTCGACGGATGGGGGCTTGAACTGGACGCCGCGCGACAGCTCCCGGAGCTGGGGCTGGCTCGCCTCCTCGGCGGACGGGAGCAAGCTGGTCGCGGCGGCTTCGAGCCAGCTGCTCATGTCCCTGGATGGCGGCACGAATTGGAGCCCGCGCGAATCCAGTCGAATCTGGAAATCGGTCGCCATTTCGGGAGACGGCTCCCAGGTGCTGGCGGTGACGCAGGACGACAAAATTTACAGCTCGACCAACGGTGGTGCGAACTGGTCGGCCTCGGACAACAACCGGAGCTGGTATGTGGCGGCACTGTCCGCCGATGGCAGCCAGTGGATCGCCGCGGCGGGCGGCGGGGATATTTACACGGCCTTGCCAGGCTCGGTCCTCGCCGGCGCCCAGGGATCCAGCATCGAGCTCACCTACGCCGGCAACGGCGTCTGGCAGCCGCTGAACCTGCCCCAGGCCTCGGCCAACCCGGCGCTCCTCAATGCGAATCAGAATTTCACCGGACAGAACACCTTCGGCCACCCCGGCAACAGCTTCGCCGGTGACGGCAGCGGGCTCAGTAATTTGCGCCTTGCCAGCTTCTCCACCGTCACGCCCAACCGGCTTCGCTCCCTGGAAACGCCCGGCAGCGAGCAGCTCCTCTTCCACGCGGTGAGAAATCTCGACTTCGAAGCGGCGAACGACGGCACGCTGTTCCTCGGGCGCAACTTCGCGGCCACCGTGCAGAACAACGTCACGGAAACGGTCGGGCTGAACTACGACCTCAGCGTCGGTGGCAACGGCACTTTGACCTTCGGCAGCAAGCTCAGCGCAATGGTGGGCGGCAACGCGGCCCTGTCCGTGGCGAACAAGCTGAGCATCGATGCAGCGAACCTGAGCCTGCAGGCAACCGGGCTGTGCTTGCTGCCCGGCGGCGTGGCGGGGTTCGGCACCTCCAACCCCCAGGCGCACCTCCACGTTTACAGCGCCGACAATCCCACCGTGATGCGCCTGCAATCGGCCGGCGGCTTCGGGGCGGCCCGCCTGGAGTTTTTCAGCGATCCTCAGGGGAGCGGCGCAGAGTGGCGGCCAGGATTCATTCAGTCCACGGACAACGGCGGCTTCACCGGCGGGCTGGCCTTCTTTGTGAACGGCAGCGGATTCGACAACCGTCTCGGGGTGATCGAAACGATGCGGCTCGTCAACGGACGCGTCGGAGTGGGGACTGCGAATCCGCTCAGCCAGTTGCACGCCGTCGCGGGGAGCGGCAACGGCCTGCAAGGCAACTCCGGCGATCCCATCGCCAGCGGCGTGTATGGCGAGAACCTTTCCGGCGGCGGTTATGGGGTGGCGGGACGCGCCGCAGGATCCGGCATTGCCGTCTTCGGAGAGAACACCAGCGCCTTCGGTTACGCCGGATACTTCATCGGCAATGTGAACGTGTCGGGAGCTCTCTCCCAACTGAGCGACCGAAACGTGAAACGCGATTTTCAGAATGTCGATTCGCGCGACGTGCTCGAGAAAGTCGCCGCGCTTTCGATCCAGACCTGGATCTACACCAACGACGCCAGCGGGTCCCGCCACCTCGGCCCCGTCGCCCAGGATTTCAAGGCGGCCTTCGGCCTGGGCGCCGATGACAAGAGTGTCGCCACGGTCGATGCCGACGGCGTCGCCCTGGCGGCGATCCAGGGTCTGAACCAGAAGCTTGAGCGTGAGAATGCTGAGCTCAGGGCCCGCTTGGAACGGCTGGAACGAATGGTCGAAAATCTCAACGCGCCGACGCCGAGGTGAGCTTGCCTCGAAGATTCGCCAGCCCCGGCCTGTGGCCAGGGGATTGCGAATGGAGCGCGCCGTCGGGGTGGCTCAGGCGGAGACGACATGCTTAGTCTGCCTTGCCGTGTAAGGGATTGCGATGGAGGGGATTGTGGTGCGGCGGTGTACGTCATATTGGCCCTGCCGATTTCCCGCGCAACCTCGGTCTGAAACTCCCGTTCTTCTTGGATGGAATGAAGTGTTTCGTCATGGCTGTGCTGGGGTTGGAATTGGTGGCCGGTCTTCGCCTGATGGGCGCGGTGTCCGAGACGATCACCTCCCTCAGCGTCACGAATCCGAGCGAGTTTTTAATCGCGGCCGACGTCCTGACCAACGCTCCTGGGACGGAGCGAGACGCGTTGCAAGTTCGGACGGTGGTGCGCTGGACGAATGACGCCGTACTTAGCGGGACTCGGGCCACCGAGTATCGACTTCAGGTTCTCGCGGGCGACACACCGATCAGCATCTTCACCGAGTCCGGTGCCCCCGGAACTATCTTTCGCTTTACCAACTCGGTGACGGTGCCTGGAACTCTCGGTGGAAACAGTCAGCTCAGTCGGACGAACGTGATATCCCTTCGGCCGGCCGGTCGCCTCCGGCCGCTCACGGACTACCGGGTTCGCCTGGAACTTTTCTTTGGAGGCGTTTCGAGAAACGACGCGAGCAATACCGTGCCCCGACAATTCTGGCATTTTACCAATCTCGTTAGTGGTGACGTCGCATTGAATGTGTTCGGCGCGATGGAAGGCGGGGATTGGGAAAAGACCTACGCAATTGATTCGGTGCCTGGTCAGGAATTGTTTGAGGTCACCAACACTTTTCGGATCCTGCGTTTTGATGACTTCAATGCGGCGCGAACGTCGGTGAATATACCCGCTCGTTTATCGTGGCAATTGCAGGACACGAATGGCGTCGTCATTCCCACCATTCCGTCGGCCACTAATTTTTCGGCCGCGCTTTTCAATTACGAGGACACGGTTCCACGCGAGCCGCGAGACCGCACTTTTGGGAGAATCATCTCGTTTCGACCGCTGCAGCAGCTGGATCCGGTCACCAATCGCTATCGAGTAGTCGTAACCCTGTCGTTGACCAACGTGCCCAGCCAGCCGGCGGAGGTGGCATCGGCTTTCACCAACGCCAGCAGTCGCCTGCGGCACTTCAGCGGCACGCTGCGTTTCGGCGATGTCACGGCCACGATGACCAATCTAATTGGCGAGCCGGGTTTCGTTCTTCCGACGGGCGGGCCGGATTATGTGAACACTGCGCTCGACGGCCGCGCGATCCTGGATGCTTCGCCCGAGCGCGATTTCGATTTGTCTGGTCCGCGGACCTTTCAACTCCGGGCCAATGGCGAGGCGAGTCTTGCCAGTGGAAGCTTGCCCGTCGCAGTGCAGTCTGGTGGAGATGCATTCACCAATGGAAATTTTCGACTCCGGCGTGCCACCATCACGCTTAGTCCCGACGGAGCGGTGGCCGATGTCAGGATTTATTTTCCGGCCGGGTTTGGTCTTTCCACCAACTTCAGTACGACTCAGCGCCTTGAGTCTCAGATTACGTTCCAGGATGTCGGGCTCGATGCCGCCCTGGAGCCGCGGACCAATCTCGTTCTGGCCACGCCGTTTGTCGCCAGCACTGAATCCAAACCCATGCTGATTGGGGGTGATCGTTTGACGTGGAGCCGCAGTGCGCATCGCTTCACCATCACGCCGAACTCCACGTTCCCGGCTGTCGGAACCCGGTTTGCCGCTGAGGTGGTTCTGCGCGGATATAGCAACCTCCTCGCTTCATCGGAAATGGCGATCAAACGGGCGAACGATGGCTACTACACCATGGTGGACGGCTTTGTCGGATCAATCTTCCTTACGGCCTCAGCGCAGGGCATTGCTCAGCTCACCTACACCGCAACGTTTAGGAGTGGCTCGTTTCACCCGCATTTTCCCGCTGGCCCGTCCATCGTCTGGACCAACGGCGGCCGCCAGGAAGTGGATAACAACAGCGTGACCCCTGGACCCGACAGCTTGCTTGAGGGTGTGTCAAATCTGACGCAGTCGTATCCGGGGAACTGTGCGGGGTGCGACGGGGAGGCGACTTTCACTTCGATCTCCCTTGTGACAACCAATCGAGTTCTGAACTTCACTCGTGACGGCGGTCTTATTGGGCTGCGTGGATCCGGTCTCGCGCAAAGTCTGCGCTGGGGTTTTTCGACCAACACCGGTGCCTACGCCCATCGTGCGAGCAACGTGACGGAGCTGTCCTTCCACATGCCGGGACATTTTCTGCGCGGACTGGACGACACCAGCGGCGGCGCAGATGGTCCGGGAGTGGTGCATCTAACCGGCGTCGCTGCGACGAACCTGGCGGTCATCGAACGCCCGCTCACCTCGAGCTACGACCTGCTGGGCCGCGCGGACTATGCCGGGATCAATGTGCGCTCCCCGGTCACCGAGGATGGAGGCGGGTTGGACACAATTGCGGGCACGCCCGTGAGCTTTCGCCGCACGGCTCGGGCGAAGTATTACGTTCGCAAATCGGGCGTAACCGGCGTGCACGAAGCGGTGGCAGGATCGTTCGACTCGACGCTCAGTCTGATGGGTTATCCGTTTACGTTCGACAACTACGGCCTGTCCTTCATGGACAGTTTGAACCTCGAATCGCGCACGGAGGGTTCGGTTCAGCTGCCGTTCCCGGCCACCATTACGCTGCCCTTCAAGGAGCTTCGCCTGACTTGTCCGGGCGGGCTGGAATCGGCGGAACTTGCGTCGTCCAGCAGCTATCGCCATCTCGAATACTGGAACGCCGACATCCTCCCGCAATCGATGCGGTTCGAGAGCAAGCCGGGCGATGAATGTGATCCGGCCTCGTCTTACCTCGTGCTGGGCGTGCAGGCGCACGCGAGTCATGTCACGCAACCGTTGATGGGCACGCTGGGCTTCTTCCCCAATGGCTCGATCATACCGCCGGCCTTCAATTTGCCTGGAGTCAACTCGCGGTTCGATCTGCCGTCTCAATTTCGGTTCGCCGGGCCGCCCGGTTCGGGAGATTGGACCCTCACTCCGGTCTCCCAGGCGTACTTCACCACTAACGATCTCGCGCGTGCCACCAATGGACACCTTAGCTTTGCGGGCAAGCTGAATGTGCCGTTTTTCCAGGACATCAAGGTTCATCTCCACAGCGGCGCACGCACGAATGGGGCTGGAAGCGGGGAGATCTTCGCGGCCGGCGGCTGGCCGGTGGATGGTTGGGAACAGTCGGGCAAAAACTATTTCAACGACGCGAAATTCGATGCGGCGAACCGCGGCTTTCCGGCGGGCGTGAACCTCGATGACTATCACGGCGTGACCGATGGCGCGGCGTATCGAGCCCGCGCCCGGCGGACATGGCTGGACGTGGTCGACTTCGATTATCCGCTGGCCTGGGATCCCGCGCTGCGCCAATTCCGCTCCTGGCGCACCGTGACGTCCTCGTTTCTTCTGCTCACCGCCACTCATCAGCTGACGTATCTCGATCCAAAACAGGCCATTCTCGACATTGGCCAACGCTACGAAGGTTTGCCGGTGGTGAGCCTGACGCATTTGCTGGTGGACGAAACGAGCACTAGCGCCGGCGCGGCCACGGCGTTGCGGCAGGTCATCGGAGACGAAACGTTTGAGGGATTGACCAACGGACTGGCGTCGGCGGATGCCTTGCTTTCCGACAATCCGGCGAGGCTCGTCGAGCGATTGATGGTTGGCGGACTGGACCCGGTGGTGAACAACCTGATGAGCCAGCTGCTTTCGCAATGGAACAGCTCCAAGAATCTGCCGCCGAACGAGCGCGCCGCGTTTAGAAATGTTGCCTTGTCCACGGTAACGAATCATTTCACCGGCGGCGTGGGCATTACGGATCAGCTGATCATCCGCCTCGCCAATCTGGGCGCGGCTGAAAACGGTCTGCCGGGCAGCGGTGAACTTTTTCCGACCTTGAATGCGGAGGTGGCCCGAGTGGTCGACGGGATCGCGCTCAATGCGGATGCCTTTGATGGCGGCGCGAACGGCGCGGCCACCATTCGCCAACTGGTGGCGTTGTCGGCTCCGCAATTCAGCGCGAGCGTGGCGGGACCGGAAGTCGAAGCTGCGCTGGCGAAGAACGCCTCCAGCTTCCAGCAATTGCGCACCATGATGCTGGACGCACGGTCGACCATTGCGAGTTACAACGCCGGATCAGCCGACGTTGCCGCCGAGTGGAAGAGCCAACTGGTCTCGAGTTGGAACAACGCGGGCTCGGCGCTCAATGCCGTGACGATCGCGGCGAGGGATGCGGTGGTTGACCTGATCGAAAGCTACAATTATCGGGTCGATGATCCTTTCGCCGGCAATGGTGCGGCTGAACTGAAGGCGCGGATTCGCGCGGAGATTTCGGATCGGCTCATGGCGGAACCCGTGGTTGCCACGGTGCGAAATTCCATCAAGCAACGTCTGTTTGATCCGAACGCCGCCTATCGTTCCGCTGCCAACAGCTTGTTCGCCCAATACAACACCGTGGCTCGCGATCTCATCAGCCGGTCGCTCGTCCAGGTGGACAATAACTTCGTTCCGGGCCTGGACACGCTCGCTCAATACTTCGAGGTCTCCCGATTGCAAGGTCACGCTGAGATTCAGGATGAGTCGCTGCGCCAGCTGCGCCTGGACGGCCGCTTCAAGCTCAAGGTGCCCGAGGACATGGCGTTCAATGCGTACCTGGAAATCAAGGAGCTTAATTCCGACAACACGCCCGAAGATTGCCTTTACGAAGGTGGCGTTGCCACAGAAGTGAAGTTCGGCGCGACCGATGTCGAACTGGACTGGATCAGCGATGGCCTGCGCGCCGATGTCGGCACGAAGATCACCTTGGTGGGCGACAGTCCGCGCGGCATCGCCGGCTCGCTGCAAACCAGCGGACCTCTGGAATTTGCCGGGTTCGTCGTGAAACAGGTTGGCTTCGCGCTGGCCTTTGGTGAGAACGAGAACTACATCGCCGCCAACGCGCGCGTGAAATTAGGGCAGTCTTCGGAGATCGCGGGAGGTGTTTTCTTCGGGCGCGCTTGTGACATGACGCCGCTGGTCACGGCCGTGGTGTCCGTCAGCCCGTATCTTCTCGGCGCCGTAAATCCTATCGAGATTTTCGGTCAACCGCCGTTCACCGGAGCGTTCGTTTACGGTGAGGGCATGTTCCCGGTGTTCAGTCTCGGCTGCTTGCTGGAAGTTCGCCTGATCGCGGGCGCCGGCGGCTGGTATTTCAAGGAAGGCCCGAAGTTTGGCGGCATCATCAAGGCCGGCGTCAGCGGAACCGTGATCTGCGTTTTGAGCGCCAGCGGCGACATCACGTTGATTGGCTCCAAGCAAGGGTTGGGGTTGAGTTCACCGATGGCCTTTGTCGGCATGGCGCATGTGGAAGGATGCTTTGGCATCTGGCCGTTTGAGGTCTGCGTCGATGGAAGTACCAGTGTTAAGTATGTGGAAGGGGAAGGATGGGATGCAGATGAACCGTAAACAAAATGTGAGAAATCTGCGCCGTTTCAAATTGGAGCCGAACGCGTTTCATGCTCTTCGGAGTGATGGTAATTGCGATCCGCCCTCACCCCAACTCTCTCCCCCAGGGAGAGGGAGGAACGCTCGCCGCCGAAATTTGGTGGCGAAGATCGCCGCCGTGTGGACGCGTGCCGCTGCGTCCGATCGGCTAAGCGCGAACGATTCGTCCGCGAACGAGCTTTGTACGACGCGGCCTGTGATGTCCCCCCTCTCCCCGGGGGAGAGGGTTGGGGTGAGGGCGAATCCGCTTTCCAGTGCGCGAGCCATCGCCCTGGTCTTGATCCTTCTTGCCACCGTCTTTCGCCTCCCCGCCCAAGACGCCCTCGGGCCGTTTATTTCCACGGTCGGAACCACCACACGCGAAACTGCCACGGGCCGGGACTGGGCCTACCTGCTGTGGAGCGCCAATTCTCCGACGCTGCTGAACGGACGCAGCCACGCTGTGTATGCCAAGAGCGGCGACGCCAATGCCGCAACCTTGTTCACCCGCGTGGCCATCGTTTCGCTACAGACCGAAGCGGTCACTCTGAAGCCGCAGCTGGCTCGCGCGGCGGCGCTGGGCGAAGACACCAACACGTTGAGCAGCGACATCGACGCCCTGTTCGGCAAGTTCGTGTCCGGCGGCTTGCCGCTGTCGGAAAAGCTGTCCGCGGTGGTGCGGGGTGCGTTGATTCAGCCGCAGCACTACGGGCGACTGGCGTTGCTGGCCCGGGTTCATCCGAGCGTCGCCATGGCGTTGGGCTCAGCTCACGCCATCGTGATCGGGCCGGGCGCGACGACGTTTGAAATTCGCGAGTTCGATCGCGGCACCCAAACCGATGGCGCGGTTATCGGACGCGTCGCGGTCACGGCCGGAGCGCCGGTTGTTCTGCCCGCGCCCGGAGCTCCGGTGGCGATGCCTCAGACCGATGCGCGCGGAGATCTCAATGCCCAGTTGCGGTGGAGCGTGCCCGATTCACTGCGTCGCCTGAGCCTGTTGCAGCACGGCTACAACGTCTGGCGCGTGCGCGAGGACTATGCTGAACCCCGGGGCTGGAACGTGACATCGCCTGCCCCAGGGACACTCGCGGCCAGCGCGTTGCAATCAACGGCGGTGCGGCGGATCAATCGCCTGCCGTTGTTGATTAGCAAAAACTTCACGGCCGCCGAAGCGGCCAACGTGCTTCCGCCAACCGGTGACACCAACACGTTCTTCATCGCCGATGACAATGACCGCGGACGTTCCAACGTTGTTACCACGCTCGATTTCACAAATGGGGCGCGCTTCTACTATTTCGTCTCGGCCCGCGACATTCTGGGACGCGACGGTGCGGTATCGCCGGGGACTGAGGTTCAGATCTGCGACCAATTGCCGCCGGACGCATTGCGCGAAGTAGACGTGGTGAACGACTACCTATCGCAAGGTTCGATTAATCGACATCGCTTGAAGGTGACGTGGCCGCAGGCGCCGAATCGGCCGGAGGATGAAGAACGCATCCGTGCCTACTGGGTTTATCGATGGACCAATATCACGGAGTTGCGACTCCGGCAGGCGAATCCAACCAACAACCTGATCGCGGTGGTGAATCATCTGCCGGGCGCGTCGACGAACGGCTACCTCGACACGGGGGCCGGCGCTCCTTCCCCGGCGACCGATATGGGCCGGACCTTTTGGTATACGGTGCGAGCAGACGACAGCGGGGCTTGCCATGGGAACCTGTCGCCGCATAGCGCGCCGGCCTTTGGCATCTTGCGCGATCGTGTTGGGCCGGCGGCGCCGACGGGAACCATCACCAGCAAGTGCTTTGTGCCGGATGCGCGGTTGATTGGCCGGGTCACCAACGGCAATCCGAACAGTGTGGATGGCAATGGGTCCTTTCAATTTTCGATTGGCGGCGTGCGCGGTGATCGACGGGTGGAATGGATGGAGTTTCGCGCCGAGGTGCGCCCGGTGGGCTCGACGAACATCTCGGCCCGTTACAGTTCGGCCCGCCTCTACTTCGGTCCCGGAATCGCGGGCTCCTTCCTGAGCTATCCCTTTGACGTGCCGGCAAACCTGGCTGAGCAGAATTTGTTCGTCACGGCCGTGGCTGGATTTGGAGATGGGAGTTCCGGTTTGGGCTCTGCATTGCAATTCATTCCGGAGGGCTTGGTGAAAGGCGATCAGCGTGTGAGCTTGGCCTTCGCGGGCACGGCGCAGGAGGCGACCAGGTTTCAGTGTGAACAACATACCGTCGTGGGCCCGGGTGAAGTCTTGCTTCCGATTGGGATTGAAATTCAGCCCACAGTCGGCAGCCGGGAATTGCGCGTTTACCGACGCATCGACGATGGGCCCCTCGAGCTCATCTGCGCTCGCGTTCTGATCGACCTTAACCCGGTGCTGTGCCTCGACGACACCTTCCCGCACGGTGGCGGCCGGGTGTGTTACTTCGCCACCACGCTGGACGAACACGGCAACGCCAGCGCCCTGACCCGCCTGGGGTGCCGTTACACGTTGGAGACCTCCGCGCCGCCGCGGCCGCAGCTTTCCCCGGTGGCGGCGCTCGGGCCGGTGGCGTCGCCCCAGATGCTGCTGTCGTGGTTCTGCCCTTCGGTGAACATCGAGCGGTTCGAAGTCGGCATCGCCGCCCTGGGCGAGGACATTCCCGGGGATTGCGCTCCCGGCTTCCTGGACTTGATTCCGTCCCCGGGCCTGCCCGAACTGCAGCCGGTCACACCGGAGGTGACCGCCGCGGACGGTTTGAATCTGCCCGCGCTAGAGTTTCGTCGCTTCCTGACGCCGCAACCGGGCGGGTCCTTTGGAGAGGGCGACCGTTTCGTGGTGCCGGTGAAGGTCGAGATCGGGCGGCATTATGTTGTTCAGGTAAAATCAGTGATGCGCAGCGGAGCGCGCAGTGATTCGAGCAACCTGGAGGGTTTCCACTGGCGCGCGACGAATGCGCCGCAGCCGCAGGTGCCGTGGCCTGCACGGCCATTGCCACCGGTGGGCAACAGTTTTGGCATCGCGTTTGACGCGCGTTGGATGTTGCCGTGCGGCGAGATCAACGGGCCCAGCAACATTGTCGTCCGGATCAGCGAGGCTGGCATTACCCGCGGCCTGGACTGCCCTTCGGCCCTCGCGTTCGGCACCGATCCCAATCAGTTCATCCCGACCAACTCTGTCGGGGAAGCTCTCTTCCCGGTTGTTCTCTTCCGACGGCAAGTGCCCAGCGCGGATTTCCCCGTGGTCAGTGGCGATTCCGTTCAGGTAACGCCGATGATGGAGTCGATCGCCTGGGGCCAAGCTGGGAACGAAATCAAAATATACGACCCCTATGTGCTGGTGGAACGCCCCGCCACGGGAGTTGGTCTGGGTGGCTTTTTCTTGCGTGACACCCAGCCGCTCATCCGGGGCGCCCGCTATCGTTATTCGTTGGTGCGATTCAATCGCCTGGGAGAAATGGCGGAGGTGATTCCGGCCGCGAACGACTTGGAGGTGCCATGAAATGGTCGCTGCTTAAAGAGTTTCTGGGAGCCCTCGCCTCCGCCTTCGAGCAGACGAGTTGCAGTTTGGACATTTTGGGAGGTTCGACGGCGACAAGTCGCCTGGGCCAAAGCGGTGACAAGTCACCGCACTCCAAGACGCTCGCGCAACTCCGAGGCTCGCTCGATCTGGCGCCAGCCTTTGGAGTGCGCCGACTTGTCGGCGCTTTGGTTTGGGGGACTTGTCCCCCACCATGCGGACCGCAAGCTCGCGCGGTCCGTTCAAGAAGCCAGGATCAAAAGGAACGGGCTGATTCCCGCGAACCGCTCTCCGTAGGAATCCTCGCGGCATGTCTCGGCGTGGCCACTGGCTTCCTCTGTGCTTTTCCCATCCAGGCATGGGTCGTGGAAACGCCTTTGGAATTCATCACCGAAGGCGACTTTGACGGCGACGGTCGGGTCGATGCGCTTGTGGTTGACAAGGAAAGCGGGGCCGTGCGTGTGGCTTTTCAGACTGCGGCCCAGGATCTCAACTGGCGAATGACCTTCGCCAGCGGGATCGCCAACGCCACCAGCATTGCGGTCGGACGAATCGCTTCGACCAATTGGGATTCGATTGCCGTTACCGCGCCGGCAGCGAATCGGATCAATCGCCTCGATCCTCGGGACGCGTTGGCTACGACGGGAGTCAATCCGGTGGCAATCTATCCGCCGGGCATGGGACCCAATCTGGTGGCCGGGCTGGACGCAGGTGGCGCGGCGAACACTACGCATGACGATTACTTCGTGGTTACGGGAGAGAACCCCGGATCACGCCGAACATTGCTCCGCAATGACGGGTCCATCACCACTACTCTGACTGATGGCTCGTTGACCGAGCCGCTGGGATCGCCGAACGCGTTTGAGGTGAAGGCAGGGCAGGGGAAGCGGTTGGGTGCATTGTCGAGACTGGCGGGACGGGGCTTTGACACTTTTCAGATTCTCGATTTCAGCGTCGGCGTCGTGAGCGTTCGCCTCGCGTTCGAGGTGCCGCTGCTCAATGCGCCGGAACGCCCCGAGTTTGTCGCGCACCGATTCGATCCTGCCAATGCACTCGGGCAGGTTCTGTTCTATCGTCCGGGCGATACCGCCCTCCTGAAGTACCAAGTTCGGGAGTCGGTGCCCAATCTTGTGTTCATTAACTTCAATCGGTTTTCGATGCCTGGATCGCTCCAAATTCTCCAGCCCCTGGCGTTGCCCAACGGCGGTCGATTGCTCGGCTTCTTTGGATCGAGCCCAACGAACCTAACCAATGCGACGATCTTCAATTTCGACGGCGTGAACCCGCCGACGGTGGTGCAATCGCTGGACGGAAATTTTTCGGGCGCGGTAGCGTTGGGCGGCGGACATTTGACATTGCTCAATGCGGACGGGGCGGGGCGTTCGGCTTCGTTCCAGATCCTTCTGTCGAACGGCGCGGGCTATACCCTGGGCGCCCGCGGCGCGCTTCCGCGCGTCACTCGGTTTTCCGGCGCCGCGAATGCGTTGCTCTTCGATGCGGAACCGTTCGTGAACGCGGCTGCGCGGCCGCGTCAGTTGCAACAGCATGCGGACTGGAGCACCGCTTTGCGCGTTGCACCCACGGTTCGAGTCACCGGACAAGAGTTTCTTGGTTCGTCCAACGGCCTCGGGTCGGCGAGCACGCGGGATTTCGGCGCGCCCTCGAGCGGAGTGACCACCGGATTGGTCAATCAATATACTGCGTCCATCTCGGTCTTCAGCGGACGCCCGGCGGTGGGCCAGCTTGAAGGAGAAGTCCGTATCGCGCCGCCTGGAGGCCACTACGGTGAAGCGCAGCGGGTCAGCTTAATCACGAATGCGCCCGGTTGGCAGGTCCGATATCGGACCGCGCCAACGCAGAACTGGCTCCTTTACTCAGCGCCCTTTTGGTTGATCTCGAATGCCACGGTTGAATTCTACGGACGAAGATTGAGCGACGGCGCTCTGACGGCCATGGGGAGCGCGAGTTACACCTTTAACCTACCCATCGGCGAGCTCGACTCCGACCATGATGGGGTCCCCGATTACGTCGAACAATCGCGCGGACTGGATCCTCGTGGCGGTGCGGACTCGGATGGCGACGGTTTCAGTGATCTGGAAGAACTGGCCCGAGGAACGAGTCCACGTTTCGCCAATAGTTTTCCCGCGGACAGCGCGGGTTTGCGCGCGGCGTTTAATCGGTTGGTCTCGCCGCGCCCGCCGCATCCTGGCACCGGCGTCGATACCCGGCCGCGGGTCGGGGTGTCCTTGCGCGCCTTTACTTTGGGTGGATCGTTTTTGGGCTCCGCCGTTACTCACGCGACCAACGGCACCGGTGCTACGAATCCGGCGGCGTTGTTCCTGAATCTGCTGCCGGAACCGGGCGCGCGATTGATGGCCGAGACGACTTTTGATCATTACGACATCAATGCTGCGCTGGAATCGCGCGTCGGTCGGGAACTGATCGGGTTGTTTGAAGCGCCTTTCATCGAACGGTTGTCCGTCGACTATGTTTTTGGTGGCGGCTCGCTGGCCGCGGAAACTGCGAACTGGATTGCGGCCGCCTCCAGTGCGGTCGCGGCAGCGGAGAACCCGACGCTGGCAGCGCAATTGACCGTCGAGAATTCCCTGGTGGCCGCATTGTTTGAGCGTCAGGTAGCGCGTGCCCTGGTGAATCGAGGAAACCGTTGGGGGACGAACGCCACACTGTTTCCATTTCGGGCGGGCGATGCTGGTCGACATGGCATTACGGCGGCAGATCTGGCGGCGTTGGAGCAATACGCCGGGCCGACGGGAGCGGCCTACGCTCAGCGCACGGTTTTCGAGCATCTCGACCGCGAAGTGCGTAATAACGGGTCGTTTGACGTGTTGCGGAGACTGACGCGCGAGCTGTGGCGAATCTCCGCAGCCGAGCACAATGCAAATGAAGGACAGTTTCCGTTGCCCTACGATGAATTGCGACGTGTGGTTGCGGGTCAGTCGGTCAGCGCGGCTTACGGAGCGTTCAAGAGCATTGCCACTAATCTTCCAACCGCCCGCGCGCAGGCGGCGGCCCTGCTCAGCTCCGTTCCGGAACGCCCGCGGACGAATGTTACGCTGGTGGTGGCGACCACCCCGCCAAGCGCGCCCATCGAGCTGATGGATGCAATCGCGGGAACGCCGGTCACTCTCTGGCGTTTCGACGGCGCGCCGTGCACTTTTCCGCCGAATCTTCAGTTGCTTCCCGGCACGCGCCTTTCCGTCTTCGGTCACACCGATCTGTCCGCGCCGCCCGGCACCTTGGCAGTAGAAGTTATCTCGGTTGGTTTAGCGGGCTTTCCGATGCCGTCGCCCGAGGATCTCGATGGAAACCTGCTCGCCGATTCGTGGGAGGAACTATTCCTGGGTGCCATGGGCGCCGATGCCTTTGCCGATCGCGATGGCGACGGCTACTCGAACCTGCAAGAGATGCTCGCCGGCACCTCGCCGGACGATCGGCTTGGACTACCGGGGGGACCGATTCTGCCCCTGACCGCACCGGTGGTTGAACTGGTTTTCGACGGTGCGCAATTGCATTTTGTTTTCTCGTGGCCCGGTTCGTTGGCCAACCGGTTTCGCTTCGGTTTGGAGGAAGGCGATGAAGTCACCGGTCCGTTCGTCCCGAACAGAAGCGCAACCACGGTGTCGCTGGGCGGCGATCAACACGAGGTCCGGATCAGCCCGACCGCCCCGGCGAATAAGTTCTATCGACTGACGGTAAAGCTGGAGTGATGTGATGTGAAGCGAGTCTGTTGAACCGCAGATTCACGCAGATGGACGCAGATTTTGGAAATGGGGGATAAATTGGCTTGGCGGCCAAGCGGCAGTCGAAGGCGCGGGATTCGGAGTGCGGTGGCTCGTCGACTCGTCACCGCTTTCGTCAAGGCGACTTGTCGCCGTCGAACCGCGAAAGTCCACCTTCGGTCGCTGGAGCTGAATGAAGGCCGTAAACCTGTTTCACTGGCCTCAGCAGCGAAACTGAATGCTGGCGAATGGCGTGAGGCCAATTGCCGGTAACGCGCTCAGTTCAAAATGCGACCAGGCGAGTTGAGCTTGTGGAATGTTGAGACTTGGCCGCAATTCGTTCGGCCACGGTCGATATTTAATTGTGACCCTTTGCACTTCGGTCACGCGTCGCCTCCCTTACTCACGCGCCAAAAGTATTACCGGCCCCTGAGCGGATCGAGCGACGAAGCCGACCGGATCCACGCCTCATCACCCGCTCAATCGTCGCTGAGCTTCTCCTGTCGACGATAAGCCACGGACAATCTCAAGGGATTGGCCCACCGCGCGTCCGGCCAGATTGTTTCGATAGGTCCGCCGCCGGCCGGAGACCCAGGAAAGACCCCGCTTCGCAAACTCGACCTGGGCGAACTCCTCCGCGGCTTCGGTCTCTGCCGTCTCGTCTCGGCAGAGGGCGCCGTTTTCCCGGGTGCCCGCCTTGATGGTGTCGAGTTTGTTTCGAAACTCGGCCACTGCCGAATCGCAAAAGCTCACCCGTTCCCGGATCACATCTCCGGGACGAATTCGTCTGCCCTGAGATCTCCAAAAAGCCAGGTGCTTCTCACATTCTCGGATGATGCGGGCCGTGCAGATCGAATAGAGATACTCGACCGTGACGAGGTCGGCATATCGACCGAAGAGGTGCATCCGCCGCCCGCCGGAGGAGTTCAGGGAGAATGCGTCGAAAAATTTCGCGATGCCCGAGGCCAGTCTCCGCTTCCAAGCGGCGTCGTCCTCGAAGCAGATCCAACGATCCACCATTTGGTCCCGCGATTCGGTTCCGTCCCCGAAGTGGCATCCTGCAAGGCCGTAGGTGGTGATCAGGTCGTTGGCCGCGGCGGTGGCCGCAATCCCTTCCGGAAGTCCGACCTGATCCTCGGCCAAGTCGCGAAGCTTGCGAATTCGGTTCAAGGCGCGGGCCAATTGCCCGTCATCGCTCTCCTTCGCCACCGGCGGCTCTCCGTTGCGCAAGGCCGCGCGAATACCGCAGGTGACCCAGCGATCCACGGAGTGGTAGGACTCGTCGAGCCGCCGGCGCGCCTCCGCGAACCACGAATCCCCCCACTGGCGTGCCGCCAATGCGACCAGCGTTTTCTTGAACGCCAGCCCATGATCGAAGGTGCGTGACAGTGGATGCGCCAGCTCGTGGGCCGCTGTGGAAAGAATCTCCGCCCAGTCCGAATTGGGGCAGATCGTCAGGCGCACGCGGAGCACTTTGAATTCCGCGGTGTAGCTGACGCGCCCGCTGACAAACCCGTCGCGCGGTTCGAGCCCGCGCCTCAAGATGAGCGGAGGCGCGATCGCGAACCCAGCCCCGTGGGCCAGTTTGACGAACTCAGCCAGGATCTCGCGGTTCGTGATCAGGGCGCCTTGGGGCGGTTCCTCGGAAGTCTCGGGCTGGAGTGGCGCCTCTGCGTTGACGATCTCGACGTCGTCCTCGCTCTCCTTCGCCGTTCGGTTTTCGAGCGTTTCGGTGATCTGGCGCGACGGAACCCACGGGACGGGTCGTCCCGATCCGTCGACTTCGTCCGGCTTGGCCCGTTCCAACGCGCCAAGCAGGAATGGCGTTCCTCGACGGCCGAGGATTACCGCGTGTTTCGGAAAGACATGGATTCGGAAACCGGCGTCCGAGGTGGCGTTGGATTCGGAAACATACAACCGGCAGCCGCTCGATCGCACGCGTATGGCCCACTGGTCCGAGCTCAGTCTTGGACATCCGGGCGCCGCCTCGCTGGGGCCCTCCAGCACGTCGCCGACCGTGTGTGCATCTTTCAGCCAGCGCTCAACGGCGGATTTGGCAAAGCGCGGAGGCAATCGCACCAGATGGCCGAGCGTGGTCTCAACCACTTCGGCAAGTTGCTGGGCGGCGGGGAGATTAAGTTGGGACGCCGACGCCGGCGCGGGGGACTGGTTGATCCGAATGGAGTCGGGACTCACTGGACCCTCCGGGAGATTTTTGATCGCAGCGATGGTCGCTTCATAAGATTGCGCAAAAGTTGGGAATCTATTTATGAGACGAAGTGGCCAAGGTCCATCCGATTTTGAAGCAAGGAGAATTGCCGTCGATTTTGGGGCTGTTGGCTGGGCTGGTGCAGCGATTTGGTGCGAAAAGACACTGCGTGCTTTCCGAGGCGGCGCGAGAAATAGGACGTGACGAGCACTGGGCATGTGAGGAGTTTGTTATGGCGGCGGAGCGCTATGCTCCCCCAGACATCAGACGCCGGACCGTTCAGGCCAGAGCCCCCGCGTTATACTACTTCCGAAAGCCCCATACTGCGCCGCCGACGACTGGAACCGGCTGATTCGTGTCCAGCTCGTTTCCCGCTCCCAACTGGCCAGAAACATTCGATCCCCACGCCCAAAGCGATCCGTCGTTCTTTCGGGCAACCGTGTACTCGAAAGAGTTACCGAACCGAGTCCCGCCCCCGCAGACGATGGTTTGCCAGTTGTTGTCTGAACCGACACGACTCGGTGAATTCGTCCGGGTGAACGACCCATTCCCCAACTGGCCAAAACCGTTTCCTCCCCAAGTCCAAAGTGATCCGTCTCGTTTGATCGCTGCCGTGAAACTTCGCCCACAAGAAACCGATTGCCAGTTCGCCTCCGAACCGGTTCTCACCGGCGCGGCGACGCTTGTTGGTGTTCCGATGCCCAATTGGCCGGTGCCGTTGTTTCCCCAGGCCCACAATGTTCCATCGGACCTGATGCCCGCGGCGTGCCGACCTCCGCATGCCACACTGGTCCAGTCCCGGTTAGTTCCGATCTGTGACGGAAAATTAGTCCCCGTACTGTTGCCGATTCCGAGTTGACCAAATTGGTTGTCCCCCCACGACCAGAGTGAACCATTGGTCTTGAGAGCAACCGTGAAGGTAGACGCTGTAACCAAATCGCTCCCGCAGGCCACGGCTTGCCAATCTGAATCGGAGCCGATCCGGCTTGGTAACGAATAGTTCGTATATGGATGCGTCCCCCACGCCCATAATGATCCGTCTTGCTTAATCGCATGCGTGCTTACCATCCCGCAGGCTGCCGAGCGCCAATCGCTGTCGACGCCTACGCGAGTCGGCACCCAGGCTTGCGACTGGCCCACTAAATCGAAACCGAGTTGACGGTTGAAGTTATTGCCCCAAGCCCACAATGAGCCATCGCGTTTTAGCCCAATCGTATGATCATATCCGCAGGCTACGGCGAGCCAATTGGTGTCGAGATCGACTTTGCCTGGGGCGTTTGTGTAAAAACCCACAGAACCGTTAATCTTCACGGCGAAATTCGTGCTACCCAACTGACCGTATGACTGATTTCCCCAGGACCAAAGTGATCCGTCCTCGCGCAACGCCACCGTGTGCAAATAGCCCGCTGCGAAAGTCGCGTCCCTAGCGCTTGAACAAATAGACCGTAAAAACATCTGGGCATTCGTGGCGAGAATGAGGAAAGGACTCGAAGCCCCGGAAATCACTTGAAAGGGGCCGTCGATGGCCGACGAGAGCTGCAATTGGCCGTCGAATCGAACTACAATATTGCTGCCCTGGCGTTCGATGGAGAGCGGTCCACCCGCCGCGTTTGCATGAGCAGCAGTCCCCAATGCGATGATTGCATTCATCACAAATACCGCCAGTGCTTGATGGTTCATAGTTAACTCCGTGATCATGTTCGTCACTTTTCAATTTGTCGGCGGTGACCCAGATATCGCAAAGCGCAGAGCCAAGGGGTCATAGCGAATTGGTGCCGAGTCTCAATATTCGACAAGGTGATTTCAACTTGTCACGAATTGGTGGCCACCGCTTTGTCGGTCTGGAGGCGTCATTAAGGTGCCCTTTGTCGCTTATTTAGACTTATTTAGATGCGACCCCATTGACTCTCTTCAGAACTCTTGGATGTTCGCATCCAAGACGCCGCTCTCGCCAAGATGTTCTCCAAATTCAAACTGTTTCTCGACGAATACATCGACGAAAACATGGTCGCCTGAAAACTTGATCTGTTTACTCCACGTTTCCTTTTTCAAGGATTCTAGATGCGGACCCACTGTCTGTTCCTTCTATTTAGATGACCCCATCGACTCTCTAAACTCTCTAATCAAAGTTTTAGATCTGCAGCCTTTTTGCAAAGATCTTTGGAAAGGGAATCAAACGATGCAGAATCTGCGTAACCCCACGCAACAGTGTTCGCACCGGCGAGAATGAAGGCGATTTGTCCCAGAATTCCCTGGGCCATTCCTAGAAATCCTAGTCCGCCACCAATATAACCTTGAACAAATCCAATCTCAAAGCCGACCACAGCGCCAACGATTCGATCGCCTGAGGCGGAGACTCCCGGGCAATCGACCGGATATTCACTACCGGCGAGCGAGCGAGCCAATCCAAGAAACGCGCCCGACATTGCTGCGAACTGTGTAATCTCGCTAGCTCCGGTGGGGTCTGAGAATGAGAGAGGTGCGTTATGGGTATACCGGTATGGATTGTAGTCCCCCGAAGCAAATCCGATCGGATCAATGCGGAGAAACCGAGCTACCCTTGGGAAATAATATCGCGCGCGATAAAAGTAGAGGCCAGTCTCCCGGTCCCATTCCCGGCCTGTGAACTGAAATCGATCCAGTGCCGCCGGACTCCCGATGCCTGGCGCCTGCCCAAAGCTGCTGTAGCCCACGTGTGCGATAACTTCACCGGCCGAGTTCGCGATTTCGCGAATACTACCAATACCATCTGCGAAATACCAACCACGCCCATCGATTTGCCGATTCCGGGCTATGAGTTCATCAATTTGCGCACCGTGCAGATATCGAGCGGCGATTACATTGGCGGCGTCGAGATCAATCCACGAATCATACCTGTCATAGAGAAATCGTGTCGTCTGGGCATTCGCAATCATGGTGAGACGCCGGTTTAGGGCGTCATAGACGAAGGCCACAGTTTGTGTCACGACTCCGGCGGGACTGAAGTCGAGCACGCTAACGAGCAGGTTCCGGTGATTCCACTGATACGTCGTAATAACGCCGGTTACGGTGTTCGATCGTGAACTCATATTGCCCTCGAAATCGTAGGTGTAGTGGTTCGTGCCATCCGAAAGAAGCTGGTTGTTCGGGCCGACGGAATAAGTGCCGCTGGATTGGGGGCCGATGCGGTTGCCGTTGGCGTCGTAGCGGAAGTTCTCGTTGGGTTGCGCCGTGTTGGTGGCACTGGTGAGTTGGCCGGTGCGGTCGTAGGAGAACTCGGAAAGCTCATTGTTGATGGCCCAGCGCGTGATTTGGTAGGCGGCATCGAAGTCGTAGTCGTATTTGGCCAGCACCTCACTGGCAGGTCCGAGGTGAGTGATGTTGGTCACGATGCCGACCCGGTTGTAGGCGTTCGTCGTGAAGCCGATGCGGTTTGTTCCGGCGAGATCGGCGTAGCGATCGGTACGGGTCCGGTTTCCAGTCGGATCGTAGGTGAAATCCACCCTTGCCGGATCTACTCCCGGGCCTTGCCAGGTTCGTCGGGCCAGGCGGTTTCGATTGTTGTAAGTCGATCCGACGCGAACGCCCCAGTTATCGGTCACGGATGCAACTTGCCCGAGCGGAGTGTAAGTGTAGTTAAGCGTGAAATCCGGGACGCCAGTGGATTGCGCGAGGACACGTTCGAGGCGGTTTTGCGCATCATAAGTGTATTCGTAGCGCGCTGCCGGATCCCCGGCGAGCGTTTGGACACCGAGTTCGTTAAACCCAAAGACAATGGAGCGGACAACATTGGTTCCTTCCCACCAAAGCTCGTTGGTCATGCGGTTGACGGCGTCATAGGCAAACGTGCGCCGCAGCCCGTTCCGATCGATGGCCTCGATTCGATTGCCCGCCGCATCGTAGGCAAAGAAGTTGGTGTGTCCCAGGGGATCGACCTGCTGGACGAGCCGGTTGGCTTGGTCATAAACAAAAGTCGTGGCGTTGCCGACCGGATCGGTTGGGCGCGTTCGGTTGCCGTTGCGGTCAAATTCGAAGCGCACGATTCCACCTTCGGCATCGATGATTTGATTGGTGCGGCCAGCCTCGTCGAATCCGTAGCGGGTGGTGCGTCCCAGGGGATCGTGTATGGCCAGCAAGAGGTAAGCGTAATAGTCGAAACTGGTCTGATGGCCGAGCGCGTCGCGGATGGAGAGGAGACGACCGGCCCGATCGTGATTGAAGATTGTTTCTGCGCCCAGTTCATCCACCACCCGATTGGTCTGGCCAAATTCGTTGTATTCAAAGAGCCGGAAGGAGCCATCAGGATTGATTACCTTGCCTGGGCGACCGCAGGAACAACCGGCTTCATATTCGAAACGCGTCGTGTTGCCCGCGGCATCCGTCAAGGTGGCCACACGTCCCAGTGCATCCCGTGAGACTGCGGTCCGGTTGCCGGAATTATTGACCATTTCAATTAGCTTACCCATTTCGTCGTAGCCCAACCTGATGACCTGGCCCAGCGCGTTGGTTACGGAGACGGGTTTGTTGGCGTCGTTGTAGGCGATTTGCGTGGCATGACCGAGGCTGTCGGTGATGGAAGTGACGTTACCCCGGGCGTCATAAGTATAATTGGTGGCATAACCGCGTCCGTTGATTGAGCGCAGGAGGTTGTTGTTCTCATCGAACTCGAACCGGTTGGTGAAGACGCCTGCGATCGAGCGTTCGATTTCATTCCCACGCTCGTCGAAGCGCAATTCGGTGACGTTCCCGTTGCCGTCGGTGAAGGTTCCCCGTCGGGTCTCGCCGTCGAAATCCTGCTTTTGGGTATTGCCATTGGCATCTCGCACGGCGGTCAGGCGTCCCGCGCCGTCGTATTCGAGATTGAGGGCGTTGTGTCCAAGTGGATCGATGACGTTGGTCAGGTAATGCGTCCGCACGGCGGAGTAAGCGTAGCGGGTGACATTGGTCACTTGGTCAGTGAAGAAGCGTAGGTCGCCTGCGGCGTCGTAGCCGTAGTTCAGCGCGTGACCGGCGGGATCGATGACACGGATGATACGGCCCGCGGGGTCGCGCTCGAAACGAATGGATTGGTCGCTGTTCGTTTGGCCGGCGGAGTAGTGGAAGATGCCGTCGCGAGTGTATTCAAGGCGATTGCCGTTTGGATCGGTGGTCGTCTTCAACCCAAACGACTCGTCGTAGTCGTAGATAATGTTGTCTTTGGTCGTGAGGCGATAGCCGCTCGAATCGTAGCCATACAACCCGAAAAATCCGACCACTTGGCCGAGGCCGTTGTATTGATAAGCCGCCAGACTGTCTATCGGATCGAGTCGGTCGTAAACGCCTGGGTCGGCTTGGAATGAGGGCTGATAAAACTGCCCAAACACCGGGCTGTAACCGATGGGGAAGCCGAAGGGCCCCACGCCGTCCGGGACTTTCAGTTGGAAAGCGAAACCGACGCGGCGGCCGTCGGGCGTCGTAAGGAACACTCGGGTTTTGGCGGTGAAGGTGGTTTCGGAACCCAGACCGACGAAGCGTGATTTGCCGGTCTCCAGGAGCCGCGCGTTCTGCACGCCCAGGCTCCAGCCATAGCCGAAATCACCGGATCGCCTGGCGTCGCGTGTGTCGTAGACCCTACGGACACTGATCGGAATGCCGGCGACGGGGACCTGGAGGTCGGTAAACTCGACGCGAAACTCTCCGAACTTGAGGTTGCCGAAGACGTTTAGGAGAATTCCTTCAAATGCGCCGTTTTGATTTTGGTCATAGGCCGAGATGCGAATGAGATAGGAGCCGTTCTGGAGAGAAGTGGGATCGAATCGCGCCAGGATGGCGTTGGTGAGGGCAAAGGCTCCTGCGGGCAGCGTTGCATTCGTCAGGGTTTGATAGCGGAGGCGGGCGTCAAAGACCGCACTTTCAAGGTCGGCATCGTTCAAATCCCATTCCGCGACTTCGACCGAGTATCGCACCAAGGGCGTCGCCTGGCTGGTAATCGTTCCGACAATGGAGACCGGTCCGGTGATCTCGGAAAAATTAGTCGGACTGTGGACGACGACAGCGACAGTGTTGGCGGCATCGGGGTCGATTACGTTCACCAGATTGGTCACGCTAGCGATGTTACCGGAGCCGTCCTCGGCTGTGGCGACGGCCGAAATCAGGCCAGCACGGGGGAACAGGATCGAGGCAGCGCCGCCGGCCAGGGGAACGGGCGCGTTGTCCACCCAGAGGCCGGTGGCGGTAACTCCGACGTTATCGCTGGCGGCCACCCGGGCAGTGACGGTGGAGCCGACGCGGACGTAGCGGTTACCCTGCGCGTCGACGAGGTTGTAACCGATCTCCAGGCTGACGACCGGTGGCTGCGTATCGGCGGCCACGGTGAGAACGAAGGTTTGTGAGGCGCTCATCCCCAGGCTATCGGCCGCCGTGACGCCCACGTTGTAACTTCCGAGCATGGCTGGCGGCGAGGCCCAGGTAACACGTCCGGACGAATCGATCGACATTCCTGCCGGGCCATCCGCCAATGAGTAGGTCAAACCATCACCGTCCGGGTCGCGGGCTGTAACCTGATACGAATAGATCACTCCCGGGGTGGCGTTCGTGCGTGGAGTCGAGGTGATGCTAGGCGCTTGATTGGATCGAACCTGAACGACAAATCTTTGCGAGGCAACCGCACCTCCAGGGTCGCGCGCGATGAGGACGAATTCTTGCGGGCCAACTTGATCTTCGCCGGGAATCCAATGCAATACGGCTTCACCCGAGGTTCCCGGGGAAAAAGTGGCCCCGGGCGGAAGCGCCCCCAGACTGGCTAGGGTCAGCAAATCCGCATCCGCGTCGGTGGCCCGCATTGCATAGCGGTACGCCCGACCGATGCTGGCGCCGCGCGACGGCGTGGTGACGATGACTGGAGCGGCATTCGCCCGTCGATTACCCACTTCAATCGTATACGTCTGCTGGTCGGTTTCACCGTGCTGATCGGTAACTTGAATCCGAATGGTGGTGGGCCCCTGCTGTTCGGGCGTCGGCGTCCATCGGATGTGAGCTGCCCCAAACCCTGGGCCAGTCCCGGCTGTCAGATTCGAGAGAGACATGCCGAGCGGAATTGGAAAAGCGTTCGTGTCGGCAAATGAGAAATTGAGTTGGTCTCCGTCAGCGTCCGTGGCGCGCGCGGTGTAGACGTACGCTGTACCTGGTTGCGCTTCGGTGAGGGGAGGGCTGGTGATTTGGGGGGGACGGTTAAGACACCCGACATCGACGAGCCAGGTTTGTTGGGTGGCGGATAGGGCGTCGCCCACTTCGATCGTGACCGAGTTGGTCCCGAGTTGATCGAGCGTCGGAATCCACCGCACGGCGCCGGAAAGGGGATCGATGGATAATCCGATGGGGCCTGAGACAATGCGCCAGCTCAGGAAATCCTGGTCGGGATCCAGCGCTGAGGGATCGTATCGATACAGATGCCCTATGTTGGCCTTTGACGATGGCTGCGAGAGGATTTCGGGGACGCTGTTGCCAGTGGGAAGAACGAGCTGGACCACGAAGTTTTGTTCGGCGGAACCACCGCGCCCATCCTCCACCTTCAGGCGAAAGTAGTTGCTCCCTAGTTGCGATGCGGTGGGCGTCCACACCACGACAATCGAGCTTGGCGCGGTTGACGCAGCCGTGAAGACCATGTGGTTTGCAAGCATCGCTCCGTTGGGAGCATCGAGCAGGGTGAATTTCACTGGGTCTCCGTCTGCGTCGTCAGCACCCGCCAAATAGGCGTAGGTGGAGGTGACTCGGTTATGCGTGCGTGGCGCGGACGTGAACCGTGGCGGGCGGTTGACTGAGCTTGTTTCCACGCGCAGGTCAAAGTCCTGACGGCTCTCTGCTCCTTCTGAGTCGCGGGCCACCACCTCAATTGGGTGGATGCCAGCGTTGGCAGACGTGGGTGTCCAAATGAGAGCGCCGATCGTTGCACTGATGTTGGAGACGGTCATACCGGCCGGCACGGCCCCGGCTAGTGCGAAGTGTATGGGATGTCCTTCAGCGTCCTGCGCCTGCACGATGTACTGCCACGGCAGATTCACCACCGCGGGTCCGGGTGGCGAGGTGGTGATGAACGGCGCAGTGTTGGGTGGCAGGACTGTGATCTGCCAGGACTGGAGTGCTGTGCGGCCGCTTTCCTCGTGAACACGGAGCACCACATCGTGGGTGCCGACCTGAAGCAGCGCAGGGCGCCACACTACCATGCCCAGGAGAGGATCGACTGCCATTCCGTCTGGTCCTTTGACCAGATTGTAAGTTAAGGCCAGGCCCCTGACACTTTGCGCCACGGACCGGTAGATGAAACCCTCGGATGCGAAGACGAACGCCGGTGGGATTGAGATAAACGACAGGCCAGAGTCGGCCAGGTTATTTCCCATTGATTGAACGGTGAAATTCACATTCTTTACGATTTCGTTGTCGTGGATGGAGACGAGATAGGCGGATTCTGTTGGTGAGACGACGGACCATTGAGGGGGTGGTATCATTCGGACGGAGTAAATTCCGGCCACAAGATTCGTAAAACTAAACTCCCCACGGACATCGGTTCGCGCCAATGGCTCGCACTCGTTGTAGGTCCCATCGTGATTCAAATCGATGAAAACAAACTGATCAGCGGCCGGGCGTTCCAGGGTTCCAAATTGCAAGTCGTCTATCACGAAGTCATTACCCGAGAACGCTAACTCGTCATTCTGAAGGGCAATTCTTGCGGTCTCATTGGTTCCGGAATTCCAGCGCGCAAAAAACCTCCGCCAGAGTCCCAGGTCGGACGTGAGTTGGATTGGTTCACCGAGAGGCTCGTCATTGATGGAGAAGCGCAGTTTGGCTGGCGCTTCAGGATAGGTCGATGCCATCCAAGTGGAGAAATCGTACGTATTCCCAGCGCGCACCGGCACTGTGTCCTCCCAAACCACCAGCCCAGGGACGCCGCTTCCGTTGATAATCATCATCAATCCATCGCCGCTCGTGTGATCCCCCATCTGGATCCAGGCACCATGGAGCGCACCTGGGTTTCGATCGACTGAGTAGACTGAGTCTGGGAAGAGGTCCGCCGGTGAATAGTCAAGTTCTGATGAAAAATTGGTGTTGCCCTGCGAGAAGTCTCCGTTGGCAATTAGGTTGGAAAGCGTCCCTCCGACTCCGTCTCCATCCAGGTCCAAGGAAACGTAGCCATTAATTGTCGCTCTCCCTTCTGCCCGAACGAGAATCTCGAATCGTTGGTCTTCAAATCCTCCGTGTCCGTCGGCCACACGGATTATCACCGGAATCGGCGTCGATGTCGAAAGCTGCAATTCGACGTTCACATTGTCGATCGCCCACGACTCGTCGGCTCCTGCCTGCCAATTGACGCCGCTCGTATGCCAGACAACGGTCAAGTTGGTGGACGTATGCGGGATCGCGTGGAATGCCGCATCGAATCCCATATCGTATGCCGCATCGTTCCAACCGCTGAATCCCAGGTTCATATCCTGTGCGAGTAGCCCTCCGGGAGGCGGAAAGTAACGCTGTGCGGTCTCGGCGCTTCCCACGTTGTCAAAACAGTGGGAGAAGATAGGCACACCGTCGATCAGCACATTGAAAAAGTCAGGGCCGAATATCGGGTTGCAGTCCCATGAATCGATAGCCGCAAACAAGAACCTCAGTGCGATCGTATCGTGTGGCGGCAGGTTGGTCAGAGTTAGAGTTGTCCCGGTGTCCGGCGAGTCATTATACAAGAAAGAGCCTGAGAACGTGTTGCCATTGGCGCCGAGGCCTTCATAACCTTGCACAGGCTCAAGGTGACCGGCCCCGGTGAACTCCGCCGGGATAGACTCCGTAAAATCGCTGGCGAAATAGGGCGTTAACCCCACCTCCGGAGGACTCCACGTCAGAAGTCCTGATTGACCGTCGATAGACATTCCTGGCGGGCCATTGATGAGCGAGAACGTCAGCGGATCCCGATCCGGATCCAAGGCGACCGGTTGGTAGGTGAAGGCGCCTCCCGGCTGAGCTGTTGCCGGGGGACAGCTGACGATGACCGGTGCGCGGTTGCCTTCGCGCGGCAACACGCAAACGCGGAACGTCTGGAATGCGGTGCCCCCACGGCCATCCTCGACTCGTACCGAGACGTTGTAGATGCCGATCTGGTCGCCAGTTGGATTCCACTCGATGAGCCCAGTTGTCGAATCGATGTTCATTCCGGAGGGCGCGGCGTCGAGCGAATAATTTACCGAGTCGAAGTCCGGATCTTGGGCGTCCGCATCGTAGGTGTAGGTCGCCGACCCCGTTGGCGGCCCGGGTTTGTCGACCCGTGCGAGCACGACGGGTGTCGAGACAAACGTGGGGGGGCGGTTAGGCGGCGGGCTGACGACGTTCAGCACATAATACTGTTCAGCGCTGCCGCCTTGTCCGTCCTCCACCTGAAGGCGGACATCGTGGTTGCCGACTTGGCCGCTGGAGGGTTGAAAAGTGAGCGTTCGGAGCTGTTGGTCCAAGACCATTCCTGCTGGCGCGGATCGCAAGGTGAAGATCAGAGCGTTGTCATCCGAATCATTTGCGGCGAACGAATAGGAGTAGGATCTTCCATCGATGGCTTGCAGCGGTGGGGAGGTGGTGAAGGCGGGCGCAAGGTTGAGTTGGCCAAGCGTCACGAGTTCGTAGGTGAACTGGGCATGGTTGGGGTTGTGGAAGGCGAGAGTGCGACTGGGCGTCGCCGATGGCGGGAGATGCATTCTGAACGCCCGACCCGGTTCGACAATTGGCAGAACGAGTTCGTGGATGGCGCCGTCCAGCGTGACCAACCGTTGCCAAGTCCAAAGTGGCCCATCGGAGAGAGATGCCTGCTCAATCGATCCGGTGGTCAGCGTCTCTGGCCACTTGAGCCGAACGAAACCGCCTTCCCGCAGAATCTCAAGGGAAGGGCGTGGAGAGTTCTCGTTCTGTCGAGGAGCGGTCGGGGACAATTTTCCGTCCACCAAAGTTCCGGTGAAATCGTAGTAGGGGATGCCGTCAGTGCTGACACCATCAGGAGCTAGCAGTTGCACCGAGGGATCGCTGATCCGCGTGACACCCAAATAGAGTGGGCCTCGCACCGGACGGGAACCCGAGTTGCGAAGAGCCACATCGGCATAGAGCACATGAGTCCAGTCGTTGAATGAGGTTCGCCCGTAGTCTGGATGAACCGCCGTGCTGATGTCGTGCAGATTCTGAAGCGACTGGGTACAGCCATTGCCGTAGGCAGTGATTGTGTTGGTGGTGGACAGGCCACGCGCATCCGTGGCCACGACCTCGAATCTATTGAGGCCAGACCTGACTTCCACCGGCGAAAAGAAATTGCCGGCCGCGTCCAGGCGGTCAACGAACCTTCCGTTCACCTGAACGGCTACGATCGGATTTGGCTGTTCCGCAGCGGCGCAGCCCAATTCCATCACTCGGACACCATCGAGAGTCGGCCCGACATAGCCCGACTCGGGGGTGCTGAAAAACTCCAATTCCGTCAAATCGGCTGTGGCGACAAAGGAAAACTGGCGCGGTACCCATTGCATATCGGACAGGCTGTTCTGGTTCACCGTATGGTCATAGATGAAATGACGTTCCACGTTGGCGACCCGAACGCGCATACTCTGGGTCATGACACCTCCGACTGGATTGCCGCTCATCAGGAACGACACCTGGTAGGTCCGGCCGGGCACGGTGACGAAGGCTTGTCGGATGCCTCCATCGCCGGGCGTGCCAGTCAAATCAAGGCTTCGAACGCCTTCCCCCGCCGGCCAGTAAGTTGCAATGTAGTCGATCGTTTCGCCGAACACTGACCAACTGGTTAGGTCAGTCGAGCCGGCCGGCACGATATCGAAGTCCAGCCCGAAAAAGTGATCCCATTCGCTCTCTGGGAGCGCATAGGTCTCGAACCCTCCGTTTTGAATCAGGTTCGTACAGTCGATCCTTCCGGTTTCGATCGACAGCGGAATCGCGTAACCCTGCAACAGGGCGAGGGCCGGCGCGAGGCTGGATTGATCTCCAGGAAAGGAGACCGCGAGGATCGGAGCCCGCAGTACGCCCAAAGCGTTGGTCGTGACTGTGCCGGCGACTATCTTCGGCATTTCGCCGGGACGATTCGCGAAACTCGGCGAGATTAAACAATCTCTCGCGACTTGATTGCTGGCAGCGCTTCGTTCGGCGGAAGTCCCGAGAATGGTTGAAAGCGCCGTTGCCGGGGAACCCGCCAAATCCAGGGGCATCTGGGGCGAGGTGAATCTTAGGTCGGTGACGCGGACGCTCGACAAATCATCGGCGTCGTTGTTCACGAGGCGCAGGACGAGGCGGGCCATTGAACCAGGGGGAAGATGAGAGATCTCAACCGCGAGCGTTTCCGTGGCCAGATTCGACGGGTCCGGATGGAGCGCTGTGCCGGAGGCGCGGAACGGGTCACGTCCTTCGGTCACGTTGAAGCACGCATCCGGGCTTGCCGGCAGAGTGGCTGGAGTCGCTTGCGAAGCAGGTGTGACGCCGCTGGCGCCCTGGATGGTATAGGTCAACGGCCGGCTGCCGGCATCGACTAAAGCCACTTCAAACGCATCCCCAATCAGGCCAACGCTTGCGGTGTCGAATGCAGGCAATTCAAAGGTAATCTCCAGCGTTGATGGATTGGCCGGGACGCGCAGCATCTTTTCGACGGCGGTTTCGAATGAACTCCCTTCCTCCAGTACTATTGCGCAGTTGGTGAACGCCACATTGCCCGACTTGGCTCCCTGCGGGGGAATGGAGAGATGCGTCAGCCATCCTTCCGTCGGGGACAGGGGGCAACCGATTTCCGAGAATTGGATCGCGACCTGATCGTGGTTGACGGCTTGAGAGTCGCTGACTGACAGGCGAAACACATAGTTCCCACGCAAAGGAAGGCTCACGGCGGTGACCGCCGACGTGGGGTTGCTGAAGGTGGCGCGTCCGGGGCCACTCAGTGTTGACCACTGATAAGTGAGCGGCTTGCAGCCAGCGGGAAGCCCGTCGTCGGTCGCGTAACCCCGGAGTTCTACGAGATTCGAGTCAACCGTTTGGTCGGGGCCGGCGTCGACGATGGGTGGTTCATTGGTTGGGCCGAGACCCAACTGGTGGGCGCGGAAGAACTTGGTTGGGCCAGATAAGTCCACGCAACAGAGGGCTAGCGCTGGACCGGTCATGGGCACCCGACAGGCGAGCTGCCACGCGGCGGGATCCGCGAGGTTAGTGGAAGAATCGATTTGATAGAAATGTCCGGGGTTGGCGTAGAGGAACAGTTGTCGTCCCTGCTCCGACGTTTTCGCCAGCTCCAACAGCGGATTTGTGCTAACCACGACGATTGTTCCGCTCGGCGCAGTGCGATTGGTTAGCTGCAGCCCGGCGACTGTCCAAACGACGGTGCTGGCGACCCGAATCGGAACAAAAGCTGAGGGGTGACCTGGCGTTGCCGTGAAGCATAGTTCGGCGATTTCGACGGATTGGGTGGGCGTAAATGACTTCCCAGGACAAGTCGACAATCGCGCGATGGCTTGAGTCGGAGATAAGGACTGAAGCGTCGCGGTACAAAGATTGGAAGCCGTCGAACTCAGCGCAAGATTGGTGAACGTTCCAAGTGGCCAAGTGAGCGTAATCTCGACGTTGGTGATGGACTCGTTTGAATCGACGGACAGCGGCACGCACCCATCCTGTCCTTCCTGGATTACGGTCGTCCCCAGCGCTGTCTGAGCGAAGTCGGTGACGACAATCTGAAATGATTGGGTAGCGCTGAGGCTTGGCATGTCTCGGGCAGTAACGACCAGCGTGAAACGGTTCGTTGTATCCGCGAACTCGCGCGTGGGACTCCAGCTGATAACGCCATTGGTGCCTCGGATGGTCCGCACGGCGGCGCCTGATGGCTTTTCGGTGAGCACGAACTGGGGCATCTCTACCGGTATCCCCTGGGCGGTTGGCCGCACCGTTACAAAGAAACGTTGCCCGACATTGATGGTCTGATTGGTGATGGGCGCTACCATGAGTTGGCCCAAGTTACCGCCAGCAGCCAGCGGGTGATCCGTATCGGTTGTCGAGGCTGTGAGCGCCGGAGGGAAATTCGGGAGCGGTGGAACGACTTTAATTGTTTGCCCCCCCAGGAGTGGCAAGGGCGGTTGGGCCATCAAACCCACCAGTAACCAAGTCATGCCCATCTGGAAAGTGGAACGACGAGCGATTTTGTATCGTCCGCATACGCCATTCGAGAATTTCTCAGACGTGGATGGAGATGAGCCGTGCGCGGTTCGTCGAAGATTCATGGGGATGCCGGGTTTTCCCCTATCTCAACATAAAAGGTGGAGTATCAACAATTCTCCGGATGCGGTAGGAGGTGGGGCTGGTGCCGGCCGTTCGGCGCCGGGGCTACCTCAATTGAGGTAGGAGTGGAGGGCGTTCAGCGGCCGAGGTATTTGGCGGCGGCGGCGGTGCGGGTGCTGACGTGCAGTTTGCGATAGATGTTCCGCAGGTGCACTCGGACGGTTGCGGGGCTTACGCCGACGCGTTGAGCGACTTCCTTGTCGGTGTCACCTACGGCGACCTGATGCAGAATCTCCCGCTCGCGATCGGTCAACGCGTGGAGGCCAAGACTGGCCGTCGGGACTCGCTGGAAGAACTGGGTGACCTTGCGCGCAATCGAAGGTGACATGGGCGATCCGCCAGACACCAACTCGGTGACGGCTACCAGGATCTCCGCGGGCTGAGTCTTCTTTAGGATGTAACCACTCGCTCCAGCCCGCAGGCTTTCAAAGATCTTGTCGGTGTCTTCGTAGACCGTCAGGACGGCCGCCAACAGATCGGGCGCCTTGGCTTTGAGGCGGCGAAGACATTCGATACCGGAAAGACACGGCAGGCTGATGTCCATGAGAACGGCATCGGCATCCGCGACGGGCAAGTGCTCGAGCGCGTCTTCCGCGTTGGGATGAGTGCTATGACAGCGAAACCCTGGGGCACCGTTGAAAACGATCTTGAGCGCCTCGCGATAGTTGGCGTCATCCTCAACGATGGAGACTCGAATGGGCACAGGCGGAAGGATGCTTGAACCAGGCGCGTCTGTCGAGTCAGCGGAAAATCAGCGGAAAAGCAGCAGCGGAAAAGCATCGTCTCGGAGGAAGGTGCGGCAAAGACGCCGGGATGGGCCGGGCAGATTTGGAGGTTGCTCCAGCGGTCAAGACCGGGGGAGGCGGAGGGCGACCTGGGCGCGCAGGCCGCCGCCGGGTTGGTTTTCCAGATCGAATTCGCCTCCGATTTCCCGGACACGATGGCGAATGTTTTGCAGGCCGTTGCCGAACCGCCGGGTGGGTGCGTCGGCGAGGCCGACGCCGTTGTCTTGGATCCGAAGGACCAGACGATCGTCGGACCACTCGACATGCAAGGCGACCTCCGTGGCGTGGGAGTGTTTGAGGGCATTAGTCAGGACCTCTTGAGCGACGAGCAGCAAATGGTGGCGCACCTCGGACGAAAGCTTTCGGTCGGGTAACGCGGTTGGCAGATGCGGTCGAAAGCGAATGGGAGAGCCAACGAACAGGCGCTGGGCCTGTTCGCTGATGAACGAAACGGCGCTTTCCAGGGTATCGTGGGCGGGGTTGATCGCCCAGACGACTTGGGCCGCTTGGTCGATGGTCTGTTGAACGACGGCCGATAGCTCGGCGTGCGTCGCGGGTGGAGCGGCCGAGCTGAAAAGGGCGAGGCGAGCGAGGTTCGAGCCGAGACCGTCGTGCAAGTCACGTGCGAGACGCGCCCGCTCGCGTTCGGCGGCGGCCAGGGCGATGTCTGCCCTCAGGCGACGCCATCGCCAGACGATAAGCGCCGCCAGGGCGGCCAGCGTGATTCCGGCCGCCCCGTGAGTTCGCCACTTGAGCCCGGGCGTTGGCGGCCTGAAAGAGTTGGCTGCTGAGCCCGCATTCGGGATGCGAATTGGTTCGAACCCAGTCCGGGAACCAAGCCAAATGTCCACGCGTCCACCACTTTTCCCGGGCTCATCATCGTAGTAGGGCGCCCCGATTATGATCTCGGCCAGTCCATCGCGATTGAAATCAGTATTGCCGGCCAAAGCCCAGCCATAGCGGGCACGCCCTCGTCCGCCATCGATGACCCATGAGGGTCGGGGTTCAAACTCATCGCGGCTGCCCAAGAAGAGGTAGACCCGACCTTCGTCGGGATGGAGATCCTTGTGAAATGGTGCGGCGACCAGCAAATCGGCCCGGCTGTCACCATTGACGTCTCCTGCGAAGCACAGCGCTTGGCCGAAGCGTTCCGCCCGCTGTTCCCCGCTGAGCACCTTTCGTTGATGGATATCCGTTCCTGCGGGTCCACCAAAGTAAATGTAGACCCGTCCGGTCCAGTCCAGGCGGCCGGCGTTTCCCGGAGCGCCCACCGCAAACTCATCGTAGCCATCCCCATCGATATCTCCCAGGGCGCACATCGAGGCGCCGAAATGAATCAGTGTTTCCGGCCCATCGGCGACCCAAGAGGGTTCTTCAGCTAGTCCGCTTTTCGAACCGAAGAACAGCGCAACGCGGCCGGCTCGATAGTGCGTCGCCGAAAACTGCGGAGCGCCCACTAGGACGTCATCGTAGCCATCTCCGTTGATGTCACCGACTCCGGCGACCGCCGTCCCCCATTCGGCTTCGGGTTGCTGGCCGAAGCTGACCCATGCGAAGCGGGCGACCAAACCCGTGCTGGATCCGAAATGAACTACGGCGCCGCCTTCGCCGCGCAGGGTATGGCGATACCGCGGAGCCCCCGCGATGACGTCGTTGAATCCGTCGCCATTGACGTCTCCGGCTCCAGCCACGCTGAAGCCCATGGCGGCTGCGGCCCGAGCGCCCCAGATAATGCCGGTATTGTTTGTTTGCTCCAGGGGCAGGGAGCCCCCGATGTAGAAAAACGCCGCACCCTCGCGATCGCGGCCCGAGCGATAGTTCGAAACGCCTACAAAGAGGTCGGGGAGCCCATCGCGATTGACATCACCCACTTCAGCCAAGGCATTCCCGAAACCTGCGTCTTTCTGGGGGACCCAAAGTGGTGGCGATGAGAACGGCCGCAAGCCGAGGGGCGAACCAGCCAGCTGAAAGACTCCACCACAGTTTGTCTCCAACCCGTCGTAGGAGCGCGCGCCCACGAAAAGGTCGGGCCACCCATCGCCGTCACAATCCGCCGTCGTTAGGCTATATCCGAAAAGCGCACCCGGCTGCGGGAAGCGGACACACCAAGTTCCTGGCGTGATCGCGATGGTCGGCCGGTTGGTTGGCGCTTCAGGATATGGCATTGCGACCGCCACGCGGTGTGCCGGTGCTCCTGCCGTGCTGAATGGTTCCAATTCCGCCGCAATGTTGGTTGAAACGGCTAGAGGCGGAGCGCCGCTGGCGCGCGGCGTTAGTGGCGACGCGATCGCGAGCAGAAAAACAATCGAAATCCTGGCGCGCCCCAATGTCGATTTACGCTTCCGTGGCAGCTTCAAACTCGGCCATGTTGGAACTTTGTCGCGCTGAACTCAATTCCAACGCTGTTCGGTCCACGATTTTCCGCAGCCGTCCGTTCCACCGAAATCAACCGGATGCCAGCAGGAACCATGGCAACATTTAGATCTTGCATGGAAGGGCGGCAATTTAACTTTGCGCCGTGAAGGCCGAATAAACCAAGCGGATTCAGAAGAAGGCCCCCCTTGGGGCCCATCGGTCCGGCCGCGCCAGGCACTGCTACCTGGCGCGGCCTGAATCCTGAACTCCGAACCCCAAACCATGTCTGCCCGCAGGCGCGCCCCATCGGTCCCACCGTTACGCGCCTGCTGGAGATTGCGCCAAGATAATGCACCCGACGGCGACTTCGGGCAATTCCCCAAACTACCGGCGGTGCCTTCGGGGAATCCCCGGTGGCGCCAAAAATGACCAATGACCAATGACCAATGACCAATCGTGTCAGGCGGATTTGTCATCTGCCATTGGTCATGTCTCATCTGTCATTTAGGCCCGGCCCCAAAACAATTCTATTTCAAGGCGCCCGAGCAGCCAGGCACGAGAACCGTCGGGTCGCTGCCGATGGAGGACGGCGGGCTCGAGGAGATTGGGCCGGCCGGCCGATGCGGGTCGTGAAGTCCTCGTGCAGCCCTCCGCTTGACGGCGCTGGCGGGTCCGGAGACGTTGGAGCGAATCCCGGCGGCATCGGCGGATGGGGTGCGGGCGCGCCGGGTGGAACACATCGATGCGACCGGGCGACCAATTCAACACCACGCGCTGGACGATGGTCCTGCGGGCGGCGAGTGACGGGGCGGACGCTGGCGCGGCGGCGCTGGAGCAGCTGTGTCGTATCTACTGGCCGCCGTTGTATGCCTACGTCCGGCGGCGTGGACATTCGCCTCATGACGCCGAGGACTTGACCCAGGAGTTTTTTGCGCGGCTGTTGGCGAAGGGCTCGCTCGAGTCCGTGCGGCAGGAGAAGGGTCGGTTCCGCTCCTTCCTGCTTGCGAGCATGAACCATTTTCTGGCCAACGAATGGGACCGGTCCCGCACGGAAAAGCGCGGCGGGCGCCTGTCATTCATCTCGATGGATGAGGAATCGTGGGACGGGCTGCGGGTGCGGGAAGGGATTGCCGATTTGAATGCGGAGCGGTTGTTTCAGCGCCGGTGGGCCCTCGCGGTGCTGAACCAGGCCATGACGCGATTGAGCGCGGAGGCGGAGCGCGCGGGGCGCGCGGCTTTGTTCGACCGGCTGAAGGGATACCTCGAAGGGGAACCGGCCGAGGGCGAGTACGCTCGCCTGGCGCAGGAACTGGGCTGGCGACAGGGCGCGGTGGCGTTGACGGTCCATCGCCTGCGCGCCCGGTTGAACGAACTGGTTCGCGAAGAGATCGCCCACACGGTGCCGTCGGAGAACGAGGTCGAGGATGAATTGCGACAGCTCTATGCCGCGTTGCAGTGAACAGCGGGCCTGGCCCGGAAAACGTCGCCGGGTTCGAAAATGAAATTGTGACGGCAGGATCCTGTTGTAATCGGTAGCAGCAAAATTCGCCGCATGTCGACCGAACGAGCATGTCCGCGCTGTGGCAGTCCCGTCGATCGAGAACGATCGCTGGGGGTCTGTCCGCGCTGTGTCTATGGCGCGTTGTTGACCGCCTCCCGGGAAGCGGTGGGGGCCGGGGTGTCGCCGGGGGGGATGGACCGGGAGTTCGGCGATTACGAATTGATGGAGGAGATCGCCCGGGGCGGCATGGGAGTTGTTTATCGGGCGCGCCAGCGCTCGTTAGGCCGGGAAGTGGCCATCAAAATGATGTTGGGCGGCCAGTTCGCCAGCCGGGAAGCCGTGGATCGTTTTCGGGCTGAGGCGTCGGCCGCCGCGCGGTTGCGGCATCCGGGAATTATTTCGCCGCACGAGGTGGGGGAGCGCGAAGGCCAGCATTACTTCTCGATGGAACTTGTCGAGGGCCCGGATCTGGCAGCGTTGACACGGGAGCAGCCGCTGGTGTCGGAGCGGGCCGCTCGCTATGTGCAGCAGGCGGCAGAGGCGATCCAATACGCGCACGACCGCGGGATCCTGCACCGGGATCTGAAGCCCTCGAACGTCCTCATCGATGCCTTCGATCAACCGCGCATCACGGATTTTGGGCTGGCCAAGCAGCTCCGCGACGATCCGCAGCTGACGTTGAGTGGCGAATTGTTGGGCTCGCCGGGTTACCTCGCGCCGGAACAGGCTTCCGGCCGACGCGGCGGGATTGGAGCCGGCGCGGATGTCTACGGTTTGGGGGCAATCTTGTATCATCTGCTGACCGGCCGTGCGCCGTTCGTGGCGGGCAGCGCGGCTGAGGCGTTGCAGGCCGTGCTGCACGACGAGCCGGTGCCGCCGCGCCGGCTCAATCCCAGCGTGCCGCGCGATTTGGAGACGGTCACCTTGAAGTGCCTGGAAAAGGTGCCGGCGCGGCGCTACGCCACGGCAGAGGCGCTGGCCCAGGACCTTGGCTGTTTTCTGGCCGGACGACCGATTGCGGCGCGCCCGATCGGGCCGGGCGGACGGGCGTGGCGCTGGTGCCGGCGCTATCCGGTGGTGACAGGCCTGTTGGCCACGGTGATCCTGCTGTTGTTGGCGCTGGCCTTCGGGTCCACGGCGGCCGCGGTGCGCATCGGGAAGGCGGAACGTCTGGCGACGGAGAAACTGCGCGAATCGTATCTGGATCAGGCGCGGGCCCGGCGGGTCAGCGGCCGGGCCGGCCAACGCCACGACAGCCTGCTGGCGCTGCAGTCGGCGGCCGCCCTGGATCCGTCGCCGTCGCTCCGGTTTGAGCTGCGTAATGAAGCGACGGCCTGCCTGGCCTTGCCGGACGCGCGCTGGGTTGGGGAGCGACCGGGGATGCCGACGGGCCGCTTGGAGTGGATGTGCTTCAGCCCAGGCCTGGATCGATATGCCCGGGCGGAAGCCGACGGCCGCCTCGTGGTGCGACGGGCGTCGGATGACTCTGAGATCACCGCGGTGCCCGTGAAGCCGCCCGGGCTGTACTGGATCCACGCCTTCAGCCCCAACGGGCGTTGGCTGGCCCTTTCGCCGGACATCACCTGGATTGAGGTGTGGGACCTCGAGCGCCGCGAGCGCCGGATTCGGACGCGCAATGGCGCCGGGTACTGCGACCTTTCGCGGGACAGCCGGCGGGTTGCGATCAGCCACGAGATGAGCGGCGTGGGCATTTTCGACCTGGATTCCGGCACGCTGGAGCGCCAGTTGGACTGTGGAGTCGTCTCCGGGTATTTGCGGTTCGACCCCGAAGGTCGGCGATTGGCCGTCTTCATTCACGACCCGCCGCACATCGAGATTCTGGACGTGGCCTCCGGGAAGCCCCTGCGCAGCCTGGCCCAGGCGAATCCCGTCACGGAACTGCGGTGGGATGATTCCGGGCGGCGGCTGGCGGCGGCGGGGGAAGCCGGCGTCGGCACGGTCTGGGACGTCGAGAGTGGCGAGCGGCAGCTGACGTTGTCGGGGCATGACAGCCGCATGATGCGGATCGCCTTCAGCCATAATGGACGCTGGCTGGTGAGCAGCGGCTGGGACGAGATTGTCCGGTTCTGGGATGCGGAGAGCGGCCGCCCCCTTTTGCAGATTCCGGGCATCGCCTATCAGCTGATATTCAGCGCCGATGATCGCAGGCTGGCCTTTGGGCAATGGGACGATCACGTGCGGATGTTGGAACTCGCCTGGCCCGCAGCGTTGCGTGGATACTTAAGCGAGGCGCCAGCGACCGGACCGTTTCAGCCGAGCTTCAGCGCGGACGGTCGGTGGGTGGCCAACCCGAGCAGCGCAGGGGTGCGGGTGTGGGACACGGCGGAAGCGGACGGGCCCGTGGCGGTGGTGCCGGAGTTGAAGTGCCGGTCGGCGGTGTTCTCGCCGGATGGCAGCGCTCTGTGGACAAGCGGTTCGCGGGGGCTGGCGCGCTGGCCATTAAGTCGTGCCGGGGGTGACGGCGGTGGCCGCCTGCGCGTGGGTGAGCGCGAACCATTGCCGTGGCCGGGATCGTTCATGCAATTGACGCCCCCGGCGGCGGACGGATGGATGGCGGTGGCCAGCCGCGACCACGGCGAGACAACGGTGTTCCAATGGTCAAAGCCTGCCGATGCGGTCCGATTGGGACCGCAAACCGGTGTGCAGTGTGTGGCGTTGAGCCCGGATGCCCGCTGGGTCGCCACCGCGCCGTGGGGCGGAAAGAGCATTCTCATCTGGAATCGGCCGTCCACTCAGCTGGTCAGCCGGCTGCCGCTGGGCTCGGTCCCCCAGGCCACGGTCGAGTTCAGCCCGGATGGCCGATGGCTGGTGACCGGAGGCGATGAGTACCGGCTCTGGCAGACAGGGACCTGGCAGCCGGGTCCGGCGATCTCCGTCCCGCGGAAGAACTCGCCACTGGGCTACGCGACGTTCAGCCCGGACAGCCGGACTCTGGCCGTGATTCACGCCGGCCACGAGGTGTGGCTGTTCGGGGTGGCGACCGGAATGGCGCTGGCCACGATGGAAACACCGACCCAGGTGCGGCTGGCGTGGCCGCGGTTCAGCCCGGATGGCTCCCGACTGGCGTGCGCGGGCGCCAGGGGCGAGGTCTGGCTCTGGGACTTGCAGTTGCTGCGGAAAGAGCTGGCCGCAATGCAACTCGACTGGTGAGCGAGCGGGGGCGACTGATGCGGGAGGAATGTGTGGGCCGTCCGCGCCGGCATGCGATGCGGTCCATCCGGTTCAGGGAAATCTGCAACCGTTTCAGATTCGGCGAAATTTTGGAGGAGCCATCCTTCTGTACCCAGATGCAAACGTGTTCTGCGGGCCATGCCACGATTTCCAGTCACGACGCGCCGAAAGGGTGGCGACGCAAGTCGCCGGTGGGTGTGTCTCTGGCTGCCATTGGCGGCGGCGGTCCTGGCGGCGCCGTGGAAGGCCGCCGCTGCCGACGCCGCTTATCACGTCACGAGCACTCTCGACAGTGTCGTCTGGCAGCGCACCAGCGCGGTGAAATCGGTGCCGGCGAAACGTTGGTTCATGGCTCAAGCCAGTCTGACGTTGACGCGCCTGGATGACACGGACCAGCCGGTTCACGACGACAACATCGCGGTCCAGCTGAACTGGCAGTTGCGGGACGCGGCCACCGCGGCGGTGGTCCCTCTCAAATCGACCCAGCTGCCGCTGAGCCTTCCGGTGCCGAGCTACGCCCTGCCGCAGGTGGGACCACCGAAGCCGAGCCTGGTGACCTGGTCCGGGGCCTTCGCCATCGAGCCGACGGATGGGACTCAACTCGATTCGGTGACAAAGACCTATCAGCTGGTCGTATCGGTGGCTCACGTCGATCAGGCGGGCGGCCAACCGCTTCCGGGGAACAGCCTGAGCCTCGGCGGGCAACGTCTCCTGCACTTCAATGGGTCACTCTGGTTTGGCGCGATCGAAAGTTCCTTCACCAGCCTGGCCATCGATCCCCCCTTCGTCGGGGCCATTGCCAATGGCGTTCGTTCGTCCTTGTCGATCAACAATCAGAGCGGGTTCATCTTAAACCACCCGAACCACGTCTTTGGCGATGGCGCCGCGCTGAGTGTGATTCTGCGGGCGAACGGCAATGCGGAGTATGCCGGGGTTCCCGCGGTGTCGGTGACGGCGCCGATTCCGGATGGCGAAGTGATCGAGCGCGTGCGCTTTCAGCGGGCGCTGATGACACTCGATGCGACGGGCGCGAAGGCAGCCGTGACCGTGTTTCTGCCGGCGGGCTTTGGCTATCGGGAGAATCTCAACGGGCGCATCCTGCGGAGCACCGCGACCTTTCCGTCCGTGCCGTTGGATGCGGCGCTCCGGCCGGCCGCGGATCCGCGTCTGACGGGCACCCTCTACGCCGTGGAGGAGAGCAAGCCCCTGTGGCTTTTGGCCAACAGCCTGGAGTGGCGGGTGCAGAAAGGGGAGTTCTTCCTGGACTCGCCCGGCGTGCGGTATGTGCGGCGGGACGAATTGGATGCATTGGCGGCGGCGCCGGGTCTGGTGGATCCGGCCATGCGCAGCAAACGTTCGAACGAACAGTACTTCCGCTACGCGGTTGGCTCGGGGGGGCCGGGCTTCGTGGTGACGGCCAACGAGCAGGGGCATGCGGTGCTGACGGGCGAATGCGCGGTGGCCCCGGGGACGTTCGCGACTCATTTTCCTTACGACACGACCGTCACGTGGGCGGGCACCGGCCGGCTGGTGGTGTCGAACGATCTCGTGCTGCCAAATCTGAGCTCTCTCCCGCAAGTCACGACCATCGGCGTCAAGTATCAGCGGGATTGTTTCGAGCCGGGTTGTTTGCCCGGGGCGGGCGCGGTCGAAATTCCCTTGCTGCCGGCCAACGGCGAGCTGCATCTCACGCTCGACGGCGGCCTGCACGCGGAGGGCGAACTGTTTCCCGGCCGGGCGCTGACCTGGGGCTGGATCGGGGCGCCGGTGTCGGACTACGCGCATCGCACGGATCCGTTCACGGCGGCCAGCGTGCACGTGCCGGGGTGCTTTTTGCGCGGCGATCAATTCGCACCCGTGACCGAGCAGCGCCCGGCCGCCGTGCTGCTGACCGGCGTGATCTCAAGCAACTTGTTTCACGTGGAGCGTCCCGGAACGCCCGCGTATCTGGCCAAGAACGTGGGCGGGGACTATGCGGGATTGAACTGCGTGACCGTCACTGACAGCGCGCATTCAGGCCAGAGCGTGTTGGCGGCCCGACCGACAGGCCCCTATGCGCTCACCGCCCGCTGCAAGTATTACGTTCGCTGGTGGGGCGTGAGCGGGATTCACGAAGCCGTGCCCGGCACATTCGCGCCCGCGGCCGAGCTCTATAATTACCATTTCAACATCTCCCAGCTCGGCCTCTCGTTTCTGGGCAGCCAGAACGTTCAGTCCCGCACGGAGGGAAACATCGTTCTCCCGTGGCCGGCAGGGTTTGGGCAGAACTTCAAGGAGCTGACCTTCCTTTGCAACGGCGCGCTGGACCAGGCCAAGGTTCCGGCGGATGAAGCCGATTTGATGAAGCTGTTTCAGTATTGGAACGGCGATTTCGTCACCCAGGGAATCCACTTCGCGCATAATCCGAACCTGGATTGTGATCCGAGCAAAGGCTTCCTGGTGCTCGGGGTGAAGGCCTTTCTGTCGAACGTCGGCGAGCCGCTCTTTGGCGAACTGGGCGTGCAGACGAACGGGAACTTTCTCAGCTTGTTCGATGCGTTGCAGGCGGGCGTGGATGTGCGCTCCCGGCTTCTGCCGGCCAACAATGTTTCGTTCAACGGTTACAACCTCGTCCCGGTCACCGACGCCTATTACAACAACTTTGATTTTCATCCCTCCGGCTCGACTGCCCTCGGGTTTCTCAACCTGGCGGGTTCCCTGGACGTGCCGTTTTTCGAGAACCTGCGGATTCACGCGCAAGCCCAGGGCAAGGCCGGCGTCGTCGACTCGCTGACGTATGTCATGGGCGGATGGACGAAGGCGGACACCGGCTGGAAGAGCGCCGGCCACCATTTTTTCAACTATCCCAACTTTGACACGGCGCACATCGGGTTTGATCCGGCCGCGGGCGGGTTGAGCCAGTATCGCAAGCAGGACGACGATGGCTCGGAGACCTATCTGGCGCGGGCGGAGAAGAAATGGCTGGGCGTGGTGGATTTCGATTTTCCACTGCATTGGGATCCGTTGCTGCACGTCTTTCGATCGGGGGATCTCCCGGTCACGGACGAGTTGCTGGTGCTGGAAACCAGTTCCCAGGTCGACGGGTTGGATCCGAAGGTGGCGTATCTCCGATTCGGGCTGAAGTTCGATGGCGTGCCGGCGGTGAACCTTGCGAGCCTGGCGCTGAACGACCTGGCGGGGGGCGTGTTCACCGGCGGAGTCCTCGATTCGTTGAACGTGGTGAAGTCCGGCCTGGACGGGCTGGATCGTCTGCTGAATGACGACGCTCACGACCTGTTCTCCGCGCCGTTCGATGCGCTCTTCGCGCCCACCATCGACGCCTTGGTTGACGAGCTGGTGTTGAACTTTGATCCCGTCACCCACACGTGGCCGCCCCCCAAGACCTCCGGCGAGATCATCAAGCGGTATTGCCACCCGACCGCCAACAATTATGCCGGAAACATCGAGGCGCGGGTGGAGAACATGCTGGGCACCGTGGGGAGCGGCGCGCTCCTGACGAGCTTCGACTCCACCCTGGCGCAAGCGGAGCTGGCCCTCGAAGAGTTTGGCGGGCTGCTGGCGCGGGGCGCCGGCGGCGATCGACCGGGCGTGGCGGCTTTGATCAGCCAGGCGGCGCCGGAGTCGCTCGCAGGGCAGCAAGCCGCGCTGGCGGCGGCGGTCCAGGGCGCGGACGCCACCTTCGGCGTGTTGAGCAACGCGGTCGGTCCGTTACAGAAGTCGCTGGACGCGCTGCGGGATGCCCTGGCGCCGGGGGGCAATTGGGCGTCGGAACTTTCCTCCGTCGTCGGGTCGTATAAGGCGAGCGGGACCGTGGCGCAGCTGGCGGGGCAGATTGAAAACGATCTCAACCAGATGGTGCTGGGGCTCGAACCAATCGTGGGCGGGGCGGCGGCGGCCCTGGGCGCGGATCCGTTCAAAAAGCAGGTGCGTCAGGCGATCGAGAACCGGTTTCATTCGACCGGCTTGCCGGCCGCGCTTCAGGCGAGCCTGCGCCAGCGCCTCTACGATCAGGATCACCAGCTGCGCGCGGCGCTCGACTCGATGTTCAGCACGGGCAATGCGATCGTCCGCGACCTGCTGGCGGTGGTGCTCGCCCAGGTCAGCAAGAACTACGCGCCCGCGCTCGGCGCACTGGCGAACGGCTTGGCCACGGCGCGCGTGGACGGCTACGCCAGCATCAAGGGCGATTCCCTGAAGTATCTGCGGCTGGACGAGGATGCCCGGTTTGATTTTGGCTCGACGATCGAATTCGCCGGGGCGCTCGAGATCCGCGAACTCGATTCGACCGGCAGCAACCTGAATTGCGGGCCGGGCACCGGCTCGTGGTCGGAGGTCAAGCTGAGCTCGGACTTTGCCTCGATGGGCTGGCTGAGCCCGGACCTGAAGGCGCAGGTTTTGGGCAAGTTCTCGTTCGATAACGCGACGAAGAGCGTGGTGAACCTGATGGGCATGTTTGATGTGCAGGGCGGGGTCAATTTCGAGGCGTTCAAGTTGAAGGAAGTGGGCCTGGCGTTTGGGATGGGGGCGGACGATCGGTTTGGCGCGGGCAAACTGCGGGCCGAGTTCAACAAGAAGGAAATGGCAGCCGGCCTGTTCATCGGCAAGACGTGCAGCCCCGAGCCGCTGACCATGGTCGATCCGCTCTTTGCGAGCGCGCTGGGCAACCTCAACGCGTTCACCGGCGTCTACGCCTATGCCGAGGGTTGGTATCCGCTCAATGAACTGCTGGGGATTCCGTCGAGCTGCTTTCTCAACCTCCGGGGCGGCGCTGGCATCGGCGTCTTCTTGAACGTCGAGAATGCCCCGCTCTACGGCGGCAAGTACCATTACGGTGTCAGCGGTGAAGTCCTCTGCCTGCTGGAGGTGCAGGGCGAGGTCGACCTGATTGGGCTGAAACAGGGCGATGACTACACGTTCAAGGGCACCGGCACGTTGAGCGGGGAGATCGGGGAGTGCCCGTTCTGCGTCGACTTCAGCAAGAGCATCGGCCTGACCTGCCACGTGCACCTCGACGTGAGCCCGGATGGCATCAGCGACACCGACGTCGATTGGGAGGTGGATTTCTGACCGTGCGGGCCATGAAAGCGCAAACTCATTTCCGGCGAACGGGGCCTGGCCAAATGGCGGCGCGGGTGCTGACTTCGGTCTTGGCGATCGGCCTGCTTGTCCTGGCGAGGCCGTCGCCAGCCCAGCCGGCCGTGGACAGCCTGGTCTTCACCGGCGGCCTGGTCCAACGGGATGCCTTGAACCGGCCCTGGGTGTACCTGGTCTGGCAGGCCCGTGCGCACGACGTGCTCGCGGGACGAACCCTCGCCATCTACCAAAAGGCCGGCCTCGCCAATGCGCCGGGCAACTACGAGCGCCAGGCGGTCGTCTCGCTCCAGCCCGATCCCGGATCCGTCGGCGTTCTTCTCAGCCGCGGCGCGCAACTGGGCGACAACCTGGCGGAGTTGGACGCGACCGTGACCAGCCTGTTCCAGTCGCTGATCCCGGTGGGCGTGACGAATCTGCCGCAGAAGGCGGCGCTCGTCATCCAGGGATGCCTGGGCGATGTCGCGCGGTTCAACCAGCTGGTGTTTCTCGCCCGATCGCATCCGGGGCTCGGGTTGGCCCTCGGATTGGCGCATGCCCAACTCCTGCCCGGGGCGGGTCCGATGACCTTCGAGGTTCGGGCTTTTGATGCGGTGGCTGGCCAGGATGTGGCCGTGGTGGGGCGGGTGACGGTGGACGCGAACACTCCGCTCGTTCTGCCAGCGCCCGGACCTCCGGTGCAGGTGCCGGACGATTCCGCGCACGTGGTGATTGGACATCTGAATGCGAAATTTCGTTGGGCCACCGAAGCCCCATTGCGCCGGCTGGCGATGCTCAGCCACGGATTCAATCTTTACCGCATGCGCCGTCCGTTCGCCGAGGCGCACAATTTTCATCTGCCGGCCAATAACCCGCTGACGACCGCTCTTCTCCGGTCGTACGCCGCCAGCCAGCCGGCGGATGTCTCCCGCGTCAACGTGAAGCCGGTCCTGACCTCGACCAATTACGACCCCGCCACCGTGGCCCTGTTCGTCAGCGGAACGAACGCGTTCTTCACGGCCGATGACAATCGCCGGTATGACCCGGGCGGGATAGCTCATCAGAACGGGGAGCAGTTTTACTATTTTGTCACCGCCCGGGATCTTTTGGGACGGGACGGCGCCGTGTCGAAACCCAGCGCGTTGGTCACGATCTGCGATCGATTCCCGCCCGACCCGCCGAAAGGGTTGCAGGTGGAGAACGAATACACGTTCAACGTGGCCCAGAAGAAATCCAATCAAGTCCTCCGCCTGCGGTGGGCGCAGCACGCGAATGCGCCGGGCGATGTGGTGTCGAGGTATCACGTCTACCGGTGGTCCGGCGTGGCCGAGATGATCGCGTCGCAGGGCAATCCCGCGGCCAATCGGATTGCCATCGTAAACCACCTGGACGGCCAGCCGGTGGCCACGCTCGCGGACTCGAATCTCGTCAACTCGCCAACGGTGGCCAATGATCTCGGCAAAACGTTTTGGTATACGGTTCGCGCCGAGGACGACGGCGCGTGTGGCGGCAATCTGTCGGGCAACTCCGGGCCGGTGTTTGGCGTGCTGCGCGATCGGGAGGGGCCGGCGCCACCCACGGGCCTGATCACGATTCAATGCTGTCAGTGGGCGGTCACCAACGATCGGACGGCCGACGTGATCACGGCGGGGCTTGATCCCGCTCTGGCCCATTACCGGCTGTTGGTCACGCGCGCGACGCCGGAGCTCGAGCACGTGGAGGCGTATGCTTTCGACCCAAATGAGCCGACGAACCGGCTCTTCTGCGGATCGGTTGGCGGCGGTCGGACCGGAGGCAGCGCCGTCAGTGCGCCGACGGATGCGTGCCTTTACTTCGGCGCCGCTGGCGACCAAGTGGCTCTGGACTTTGCGTTCCCCCGTGCGGCGTTGGGCCGATCGCCCGTGCCACTCTTCGTGAAGGCGCGGGCCTCGGACGGGACCGGATCGGCATTCGCCGTGGTGGTCGACGCCGGCGTGCCCGAATCCGGCCGGGTTCGACAGCTGTCGTTCACGGCGGGCCGATCCTGCCGGGCGTTTGCCTTGGTGGCCAACGTGCCTGGAGTCCGGCCGGATTGCGGCGTGCACGATCCGGGCTCGAACACCAATGGAAAGACGCCGATCAGCATCTGCATCACCCTCACGCCGGGCACCAAGGAGTGGAAGCTCTATCGCCGGGTCGACGCAGGGCCGCTGTCCCTGATTCGCCAGGATCTGGCGGATTACGCGACGACGCCGAACCATCAGGTTTGTCATGACGATTTTGACCTGCCGCCGAACCCGGCGAAGGTCTGGTATTTTGCGCAGCCGTTCGACGAGCACGGCAATGGCAGTCCGATGGTGCAATTGGATCCGGTGGTGTTGGTCAAGGGCCTGAAACGGAAGACACTCCTGCTCAAGCCGGAGCCCGAGGGACCGCCCGGCACCCAGATGCGTCTGCGCTGGTTCTGCCCGCCGTATGGAGTGCAGCGGTTCATGGTTTACCTCTCGCGCAGCGGTTCGGCACCTGCGGGAGCCGTGTCGACCGAGCTGTCGGAAAAGACGGGCGAAGTCACGCTGGGTCAGTTTCCGGCGGAGTTCCAGTACGGGACGTATCTGACGCCGGAGGTCGGGTCATCGTTCGGCGACGGCGCCCAGTTCACCGTGGTGGTGGACGTGGATCCAAACCTCGCCTGGTTTGTCAAAGTGCAGCCGATCGGCGTGGACGGCCTGGCTGGGGACTTCAGCAATGGGCAGGCGTTTGTCTGGACTGAGTCGCCGCCGGGTGGGCCGGAAGTGCCATGGCCCGCCCACCCCTTGCCGCCCGTCAACCCGGGATTTCACCCCAACCTTAAAGCCGTCCGCCTGTCCTTTGATCCGCAGTATCCCGTGGGTGTTCGGATTGGAGACGCGAATCTGCGCCAGACCAACACGGCGCATCCGTTCGTGCTGCAGAGCCACACGGATCCGCTGGCCTATTTGTATCAGGCCGGGGGCAACGGCGACCGGTTGTTCCCGGTGGTCCTGTATCGGTATCAAGTGGCGAATGCGACGTTTCCGACGGTGGCCGGCGACGTGACGCAAGTGTCGCCAATGATGGAACAAATCGCCTGGCAACAGGCGATCGATCCCCAGTTGGGGGCGGTGGCGGTCATTCATGATCCGTTCATCGGGGTCTATCCGAGCTCGCCGCTCACCACGTCGATCTATTTGCTCGATACACAGCCGGTGATCGAGGGGGCGCGTTATGGGTATCTGCTGGTGCAGTTCGGACGTGACCGCGAAATCCGGGCGGTCCTGCCGGCGGGAGAAGTGGAGGTGACGCCATGAAGCGCCTGGCCATCTTTGGCTGTTCCGGAGGGCGATGGATCCGGATGCTTTTGGTGAAAGCCGTGCTGCCAGCGGCGGCGATTTCTCTCCAGGCGGCAGGGTTCGTGTCGGAAAACGCCAACGAGTTTACCGCAACCGGCGACTTCGATGGCGACGGTCGACCGGACGTGGTGATCGTCGACAAGCCCAGCGGTGTCTACCGCCTCGGATACCAGTTGGCGCCGGGCGTATTCACCTGGGCCTCGCCTCGCAGCAGTGGAATCGACAAGGTTACGGGGTTCACCGTGGGCCGGATGTTGGATCTCGGACGGGATGCCCTCGCCTTCACACAGCCCGAGGCCAACCGGGTGCACGTGCTGGACGCGTCGAGTCCGGCTTCGGCCGCGTCGCCGGTGGTTCTGTTCACGGGCGGGGTCGGCCCGCACACCGCGCTGGCCATCGACATCGCCACGGGCAACCCCACGCCGTATCACGACCTGCTGATCGAAAGTCTCTCCGATTCCAAGATCCAGACTTACAGCAACCGGATGAACGTGTTGTGGTTGTCGGCGGGGAGCGTGACTCTTGCGAGTTCCTACATTCAAAGCGACACCTTCGCGCGGCCCAATCGCGTCGTGTTCCAAGACGGCCAGCCGGAATTCCCAGGGCTGATCCGGCGCGGGCCGGCGGGCGACGCCTTTCTAATTCACAATCCCGGCGGTGGCTTTAACTCGCCTCTGGCTCTGAGCGCGGGCCTGCCAGCCGGCGTTGATTACTTGGTGGGAGATTTCCGCGGCAGCACCTTTCGAGAGTTTGTCTTTTATCTGCCGGGCAACCCGACGTTGACCGTTCGTCCCACGCAAAAGCTGCTGAACGAGCCCTATTCGTTTGGATCGGGAACGACCTTTACGCTGGCGGCGCCGATTCGCCAGGCCTACGCGCTGCCCGGCCCGGGCCAACCCCGGCTGCTTGTCCTTTTCGGCACCGGCGGGAGCGCCACCGTGTTCAGCTTCAACGGGACCAACGCGCCCGTCGCCCTGCAATCGTTCGCCCCGCCGGCGGGCGAGCACTTCACGGGCGCAGCGGAACTTGGCAGCCATCATTTTCTGCTCTTCGCGGCACCGTTGGATTCGCTCGTATCCAGGAATTGGCGGACGGAGACGTTCAACGGCGGGGCCTACGTAGAGGGCAGCCCGGCGGCGTTGCCGGCGTTCAGTGCGTTGTCGGGCCGGGCGAACTTGTTCTTCTTTGACCAGGAGGTGTTCGTGGCGCCCGGGCCAAACCTGTTAGGCGCGATCAACGCCGGGGATTTTACATCCGGATTCAACTTCGCCGCCGGACAAGTGACGAAGGAAGTCTACGGCGGAACCGGGCCAGGCTTGGGAAATCCGGGAGCGGTGGCGGTCGCCGTGCCGAACCTGACGACCTACGGGCTGGTCAACCAGTATGCGCCCCAGCTTTCGGCCTTCAGCTTCGGCAGCCCCGCCCAGGCCGGCGATCTGGATGTCGCCATCGAGCCGCCGCCGGGCACCTATCAACAAAGCGTGCCGCTTTCGTTCCGGGTCACCGGGCCGAATGCGTTTGCGACGGTCTATTACCGATTGCGTGCGACCGACGACTGGTCGACCTACAACGCGGCCGCGCGGCCCTGGGTGTTTCGGGACGCCACCGTCCTCTTCTACGCCAGTTTGGGGGCGGCGCCCGCCAGAAAAAGCTCCATTCATTCGGCGGCCTACCATTTTGCCCATCCGCCGGAAACCCTCGATTCCGACGGTGATGGCGTGCCTGATTTCGTGGAAATCCAAAAGGGACTCGACCCGGTGAAGAGCGGGCGGGACGCAGACGGGGATCGGTATTCGGACCTGTGCGAACTGTTGTCCGGCACGAATCCAAACTCCGCCGGTAGCCGCCCGAACATTCCGTGCGCACAGGAGTCGGCTCCCGCGCGGGTCGTCCAAGGCGTGCGCTTCCAGCGCGGTCCCAACGACGTGCATCCGTGTCTGCCGGGAACGATCGTGCACGGCTTCGATCTGCACGGCGCCCAGTTGGCGCTCGCGCCGGCCGAGCCGGTCAACCTGCCGGGAGTCGGCTCGCCGGCGGCTTCGTTGTATTTCGTTGCCCAGCCTGGGCATCGCATCGTCACGGTCGGAACCGAACCGCATTTTGAATTGCCGATTGGTGACCCGACGAACCGCCTGGGACGGGAACTCGTCGGGTTGGTCCTGGTCCCGCGAATTCCGGGCGGTGCGCAAGTGCCGTTCGTGTTCGGGGCGGGCGATCTGGCCACCGAAACCGGTGCCTGGATCGCGGCCGCCCAACAGAGCCTGACCGCGGACGCCGCGACAACGACGACGGGGAACCTGGAGATTGAAGACACCCTGGTGGCATTGCTCTTCGAGGCGCGCGTCCGGCAGGAGCTCCTGGCTCGTGGCCACGGCGGGTTCGCCACGATGACCCTGTTTCCGTACCGGCCTGCCGACGCCGGACGTTCAAACCCACCTCCCGCCCTCTTGTTGTCACTCGAAGACGTGCCGACGGCAGGGCCGGGGGCGGCGTTGAAACTGGGAGACACGTTGCTGGCGCTCGAGTTCGCCGTGACCAATCAACCGTTTGCGCTGCCGGGCTTGCGCCAGGTTGCCGCGGAGATCTATCGCATCAGCAGCGTCTTTAACAACGACCCCGCTTATCCGGATGGATGGTTTGCCTCGCCGGTCAATGTGCTCCGGGACTTTTTGCAGACAGGCGTTTTGGCGGAGCCCTACGCGGCGCTGACGACGCTGAGCGCCGGCGAGCTGGCTTCGGCGGCGTCGGCGGTGTCCGGAGTTTTGAATGGCACACCGCTCCGGCCGCTGGTGGAACTGACGCTGGTCGTGCGACCGGATACGTTGACCGGCTCGTGCACCGTGTTGGATGTCCAAGGCGGAGGCATGGCCACGCTCTGGCATCGGGCCGGCTTGCCGTATCACCTCGTCGAAGCGTTCGACCTGCCGGTCGGGACGGTGCTGGCGGTCTCGGGTTACAACGATCTTCCACCCCTCGGGTGTGCCGGCCAGCCGATCGAAGTGCGATCGGTTCAATTAGTCAGCGCGCCCCCAGTCAGCGCGGCGGATGCCGACGGCGACGGGATGCCGGATGCGCTGGAGTGGTTGCTGTTCGGCGGACTCGGTCAGGATGGAGGCGGCGACGCAGACGGCGATGGGGTCAGCAACCTGGCGGAGATTCAACAGGGCAGCGATCCGACGGATTTTTACAACGTGCTGCTGCTGCCGGGCAACGTGCCTCCGATTCCGGTGCAGATTGGGCCCAACCTCGCGGGACCGCCCAATCTCGGCTTCGATCTGACCTTTGTCGTGCCGCCGCAGTTTGCCAATCAGGTGGAGCCGCAAGTGATGACGACGCCAAAATTGGGGCTGCCCTTCCTCCTGTCGACCCTGGTCCCGACCAACAACGGTCTCGGCCAGTTCAAGGTGACGCTGCCGAATCCCGGCACCAACTCGCAGTTCTTCTTCATCAAGCTGAAGCCAAAGTGAGGGGGATAAAAGCGCCCACCGGTCCCACCGTTACGCGCTTGCTGGAGATTGCGCCAAGATAATGCATCAGCTGGCGGGTTTGGGCAATTCCACGAACTACCGTCGGTGCCTTCGGGGAATCCCCGGTGGCGTGCCCAATGGCAAATGACCAATGACCAATCGTGTCAGGCCGATTTGTCATCTGCCACTGGTCATTGGTCATCTGTTATTTGGATCAATTCTATTTCGTGACCGGCTCCTCCAGGCGTCGGATGTCGAGCATCTGCCCCCAGTCGCCCGAATTGAGGCGCGCACAGAGGTAGATCTTGCCGTCGGCGATGACGCACAGGGTGGAGATGTTGACGGAATCCGTCGGGGGCACGCCGAGCACTTCGAAGCGGCCGAGCAGCCGATCTTGACCGTTGGATTTGTCGGGCCCCGCATGCACGGTCAGGAACGGGCGTGGATCGCTGTTCCAATATTGCCGTACGGCTGGGATCCGAGTGCCGGCGGGGACCAAAACCTGGCGGCGCCCGTGCAGATCGAACTTGATGGCCTCGGTGGTGACGTCGTTGGAAACGATCGTGGGTGCGTCGGTCACGACGACGCTGCGCCCGAGTTTTTCGGGTGCGATTCGCCAGACCGTCACTTCGACCTGCTGGGTGATGCTGGAGGAGCCGGACTTGCCTGGGTCGTTGAACATCTTGATGATTTCCTGGATGGCGGGCCGGGCTTTGCCGCCGAAGGCTTGCAGGCCGTTGAGCGCGTTCCAGCGCACGCTGACAACGGGGTCCTGCAGGGCGTCGGTCAAGGCTGGGACGAGAACGGCGGGATCACCGCCAATATCTGAAACGGCAGTGACGGCGTGGAAGCGCACATCGGAGTTGGTGTGATGGAAATTCTGGACGAGCGCCGGGACCGCCACCCTGGCCGCCTGCCGAAGGTGGCCGAGCGCCTCGGCCGCGTTGTTTTGCGATGAGGGCGAGATGTTTTGTTGGTAGATCTTGAGCAACCCGGGCGCGGCGCTGGCGGCGTTGGTGCCGAGCACTTCGAACGCGTAGCGTGCTTCCTCGTGCAACTGGTAAGCATACCGGGGAGCTCGTTGGATCAAACGCTTTTGTTCCGCCCAGTTGAGCAGTTTGCGCAAGGCTGGCGGCGGATCCTTCGCCCGGAGCATCTCCAGCAGGGTGGGGACGGCATGACGGCCGATGGAGCGCAACGCCCGGTCCGCTTCGTGCCATCCCGGGGAGTTGTAGGGTGGATTGGCACTCGATGTGGGAACGTGCAACTCCAGCCAGCTGGTGAGCGTGCGGCCCTGATACGAGGGCTCGGGCGGGCGTTTGAAGGACCAGTAAATGAGGCCGACGGGCGTGGCAACCAGCAGCGCCAAGAGTATCCAACGAACCTTCAAGACCGAACGTCGACGATCGGGCGGCGGGTTCATTTCGGGCAAGAGTGGCGACCGGGTCCTTTCAGGGCAAGAGCCGTGTCGAAGGCAAAGCCTGGCCGAACCGATCCCAGCTTTATTTATGGTCTTCGCGTCGGCCACATCATCGTCGACGGCCCGAACCGTCGAACTCGATCTTCGTCTGGCGGATATCCAGGAACGGGCCCAGCTCGTAGACGTTCGTGTAGCCGTAGGAGAAGAGCGAGACGTAGGTCGACAGATTGAGGGCCGCGGGCGGCAATTTTGAGGCAAACGCACCGGGCTCATTCCGGAAGTTGTTGTTGCAGTAAATCAGGATCCGCTGGCCCTTGTCTGGAAACTGGCGCGCCAGGCCCTCGACCGTGATGTCGGAAAAGTTCAAGTGAACGGCCCCCTTGATATGCAGGCGTTCGAACATCGCGCGGCTGCGGGCGTCGAGAATGACTGTGCCCGGCTCCCGGCTGAATCGGATAAAGTCGTCTTCCGAGAGACGGCGGCTCGCCCGGTGTTCGGCGGCTTGCCGGCTAAGTTGGAGAAAGCCCTGGACGTCGATGTTGGTGTTGACCAGTGGATCCTGGGCAAAAATCGGCGGAGCACCGAGGAGGGGAACCATCAGCAGCCATGGCAGCAGTTTCATGGAGCGTTGGACGGAGCTGGGCGCGGTTTGCTCCGGGCCGAGCCGAGTCTGGGGGAACAGGCACGGCCAGGAGATTCAAGTCTTTGGAATTCCTCGGAGAAAAAGCAGGTGCCCACCGGTCCCACCGTTACGCGCCTGCTGGAGATTGCGACAGGATAATGCACCTGACGGCGCCTTTGGGCAATTCCCCGATCTACCGGCCGCGGCCCCGGGGAATCC
>JBGATF010000016.1:0-235274 GCA_044229355.1 Limisphaerales bacterium | reverse complement strand
CTGCGACATCATCGGACTTACTCCCAAGCGGCTCCGCCATCCACCAAAGCGCCCACGCAAACCTGGCTGACTCTTCCCGCGCCATTTGCGGGACACCCCTTCTTGTGGGTAAGGAGGAGGACAAGTCACCGCACTCCAAAATCTCCGCTCACTCGCCAAACAGATGAACAGCGATGGAACGGCGATGCGGATGGGTGCGGTGTTCCCAAAGATAAAGGCCCTGCCAGGTTCCCAGCACGAGCACGCGGCGGGCGATCGGGATGCTCAGGTTGACGCACGTGAGCGCGGTGCGCACGTGGGCCGGCATGTCGTCCTCGCCCTCGCAGGTGTGCTGAAAAAGCGGATCACCGTCGGGGATTAGTCGGGAAAAGAATCGTTCGAGATCCCGGCGAACTTCCGGGTCGGCATTTTCCTGGATCAGAAGCGAGGCCGAGGTGTGACGAACGTGAAGTGTGACCAGGCCGGTCTCGAAGCGGCCGCTGGTCACGAACTCCTGAACCGCCTCGGTAAATTCGTAGAAACCCCGGCCGCGGGTGGCGATGGTCAGTTCGTGGAACGATTGCCGCATGGGGGAGAGTGGTGAGTGATGAGTGATGAGTGATGAGTGATGAGCGGCCTGCTATCTCCTGACTTCCAGCTTCCAACTTCCAACTCCCGTCTTCCACCCAAGCTACTTCGTTCGTTCCAGGATCCGCTCGAGATCGGGGTTGCGGGGGGCGCCGCCGGCGATGGCGCGCCGGTAGTGATACTGGGCGAGGCTCATGAAGTTGGGCTGTTGGGTGGCATAGATGACGGCGAGCAGGTAATGGGCGTCGCCCCAGCCGGGCTTGAGCTGAATCGCGCGGCGGAGGGCGGTTTCAGCCGGCTGCCGCTGCCCTTGTTGAATCAGCGCCTTGGCGAGGAAGTAATGGGCCTGGGCATTGTCGGGTGCGACTTTGACCGTCTGGCTGAGCAGGTCGATGCCTTCATCAAATTTTTCCTGGCGCACTTTGAGGCTGCCCATGAGGTAGAGGCTGGCGGCGTCCTGGGGATCGACGGCGAGCGCCTGTTTGAGGGACGATTCGGCGTCGGTGATTTTGTTCAGGTCCATCTGGACGGCGGCGAGCTTGGCGAGGATGTAAGGGTGGGTGGGGTCTTGGCGAAGCACATCCAGCAGCTGGCGTTCCGCCACGTCGAATTTGCCGGCGTCGATCGCGCGGTCGGCATCGCGGAGAAGGGGGGCGCTGCCGGCCGGCAATTCGCGGTCGCGGGCGGGCGCATTGGTGGTGGCGGCATTCCCGGCCGCGGGAGCGGGGGCGGTCGCGGCGGCGGATTTTGGCGTGGCCTTGGTCGGCGCCGGGACGGCAGCCTGGGCCTTGGCGACCTTGATTGGGGCTTGTTTGAACAGGGCGAGTTCTTCCTGCGAATACGGCACGGCCTTGGCCTGGAAAATCTCGAGCCGGGCGCGAATGGTGTCGAGCTGTCGTTCGAGCTCGGCGCTGGCGGCGGTGGCTGGCTTGTCGGCGGCTTTGTTCAACTCGCGCGTGACCGTGTCCAGCTTTTGCAGGAGCGCGTCGCGTTCCTGCCGGGCCTTTTGCGCCGAGGCTTCCGCGTCCGCGATTTTTTTCGTGAACGTTTTTTCGCGCTCGCTCGCGTTGAGGTTGTAGGTCTTCACGATCTCGAGCAGGCGGTTCTCCATGGCCACCTGCTCTGCTTTCATGACGCGATTGCTGGCCTGAAGGGCGGCGATGGCCTCCTTGAGCGGGGCGCTGTCGGCGATTTTGGCGCCCGTCTCCTGGCCCTCGAGCCGGCCCTGGAGCGTCTGGAGGCGCCGGAGCAACTCATCGTTCTGCATCTTCAGGACGTCCGCGACGGCAGATTGGGTGGTGGCGACCTGCTTGTCGGCGGCGGCCTGGGCTTCCGGCGAGGCGGCGCTGCGCGCGCCGGAGCCGCCGGCAGGCGGCACGCGCAACTGCTCGAGCGTGACCGCGAGGACGTCGCGCTCTTTTTGCAGCGACTTGATGCGTTCCTCGGCGCGGGAGAGCTCGCGCGGATCCTTGGCTGCGGGCTGGACGCGGAGCGCCTCGCGGAGCTTGGCTTCGAGGAGCGCGTTTTGCCCCGCCAGCCGGGCGATCTCACTTTGCATTTGTTCCACCGGGCTCTGGCCGTTGGCATCCTTTTGCGGATCGACCGCGCTGCCCTTAGTCAGCGAGGAGAGCTGGCGCGAGATGTATTCGAGCCGGAAGTTCATGATCCGGGTGTTCCATTCCGGAAAGAGCTGCTGGATTTCCTTGAGGGCGACCTGGGCCTCGAGGTAGCGATTGACGGCCGCGCGGATCTCGCCCGACGCCTTCAGCCGGTCGGCCTGCTCGATCATTGGGAACACCTTGAGGTAACGATCGTCGGGAGTCTGCGCGCGGAGGGCCGCCGCCGAGCCGCCGAGAAGGACCAGGATCCATGTCCAAGCGCGAAGCCAGTTCATGGCGGCCAGTGTAGGGAGAGCCCCGTGGGGTGGCAACGCCCGATAGGGAATGTTCAAAGTCCGAAGGCCGAAGTCCCAACGTGCGGAGTTCGCCGTTCGAACTCTGGCGGTCGGCGTTGCGGCATTGCGGCGCCAAAAGCTTCTCGCACCGCGTTTTCCCGGCTGTGTATGCTGTCTCTCACAGGCAGGCGAAATAACCGAGGTGGTGGGATTATGAAATACAGCACGCGATTTGAGATCGCCCTCCTGATGGGCGCGCTCGCCGTGATGGCGACTGGATGTAGCACGCTCGTGGATGGCTTGGTGGATGGAATGATCGATTCCGCCGTTGAGACGACCGAGGAAGGCCACATTCGTTCCGACAAGGAGCGCCTCTCTCGAGGCGAGCCCTTGAAGTATCACCGGGACAAAGCCGATTTGCGGTCACACGAGATCGAAGAAGAACTTTGGGACGACGAATGGTAAGCCTCCAGCGAAGCAAGACTGACGCGGCGGCGCTGGTCGGGAGCCCTATTGGGCCGTAGTGCGGCCCATGTTCTTTAACAGCGCGGCGACGCAGGCTTCGGCAAAGGCGGGGTCGTTAATGGCGGCGTCGAGGCTGACGACATCGATGCCGGGGCGCAGGTGGCTTTGCAGCGAGCTGAACAGGGCGTCGTCGGCGGCGGGGTCGTGAAATTTCTGGCCGGGCGCGCTGATGACGCTGATGGCGCGGCGGGGCAGGAGCAGGGTGACGGGCGCGGTGGAGAGATTGAGTTTTCCGGCGATGACGCGCCCGATTTCCCGGCATTCCTCCGCGCTGGTGCGCATGAGGGTGACCTGCGGGTTGTGCTGGTAAAAGTTCCGGCCTTGAAACCGGGCGGGGACGGATTCGGGGCCGTGGAAGTTCACCATGTCGAGGCAGCCGGGGGCGACGATGGCGGGAACGCCATGGCGGGCGGCGGCTTCGAGGCGGGTGGGGCCGGCGGCGAGAAAACCGCCGACGAGTTCATCGGCCCATTCGGTGGTGGTGATGTCGAGGACTCCGGCGACGAGGCCGGACTCGATCAACGATTCCATGGTGCGGCCGCCGGTGCCCGTGGCGTGGAAGACGAGGACTTCGAAGCCTTCGCGTTCGAGGAGTTTGCGGGCGTGATCGACGCACGCGGTGGTGTTGCCGAACTGGCTGGCCGCGATGATGGGCCGGTCGCTGGTGGCGGCCGGAGGCAGGGCTTCGACCATGCCGCAGATGGCGCCGGCGGCCCGGGTGAAGATTTGCCGCGAGATGCGATTGAGACCGGCGACATCGACGATGCTGGGAAACATCACGATGTCCTTGACCCCGACGTATTGGGCGGTGTTGCCGCTCGCGAGGGTTGAGACCATGAGCTTGGGGAAGCCAATGGGCAATGCGCGCATGGCGGCGGTGGCGATGGCCGTCCCGCCGCCACCGCCGAGCGAGATGACGCCATCGATTCTCTTTTCGACGACCAGCCGGGCGAGGACGATGGGAGCGCCCTTGGACATGGCGGCGACGGACTCGCCGCGATCGCGTTTGGCCAGGAGCGCGGCGAAGTCGACGCCCGCGGCGCGGGCGATCTCCTCGCGGCCGACGTCGGGCTTGAGCTTGGGCGCCTCGAGGGCGCCGACGTCGATGACGAGGACGGAGTGGCCGCGTCGTTTGATCTGGTCGGCAATAAAGGCGTGTTCTTCGCCTTTGGTGTCCATGGTGCCGAGGATCGCGATGGTTGCCATAGGATTGGGGACGACCTTAGACGCGGGCTGTGGCGGCTGACAAGCCGGCTCACTCGACCCAAAACCACAGATAAGGACCAAGAAATCTTTTGAAGAACCACGGATGACACGGATTTTCACGGATAAAACAAGAAAGCCCAATCGGCGTAGTCGACGTGTCGTTCAATACAGGTTGTCGATAAAACTGCGGCGCATCTCCTGGGACCGCCGGCCCATCTTTATCCGTGTTGATCCGTGTAATCCGTGGTCAAAAAATCAAGTATCAGCGAATCAGGGCTCGAGGGTTGGAGGTGGGGCAGTGGTGGTTGGTCATTGGGCGTTGGGCGTTGGGCATTGGGCGTTGGCTGTGGAGAGAGGACTGGTTACGGTTTGAGGCATGGAACTGGATTTGGAAGGAAAGTATGCCGAACGGGCGTACCCGATACTCACGGCGCTGGTGACGCCGCGGCCGATTGCGTTGGTGACGTCACTCGGACCGGACGGGGTGGTCAACGCGGCGCCGTTCAGCTTTTTCAATGTGCTCGGGGTGGAGCCGCCGATCCTGGCGTTTGCGCCGGGGGATCGGGACGATGGGACGCCGAAAGACACGGCGCGCAATGTGCGGGTCTCGCACGAGTTCGTGGTCAACCTGGTGGACGAAGGTCTGGCGGAGGCGATGAACCGGTGTGCAGCGACTTTGCCGTATGGAGTCAGCGAGCTGGCCGGCGCGGGCCTGACGACGGCGCCGAGCTCGGTGGTCAAGACGCCGCGGCTGGCGGAGGCGCCGGTGAGTTTCGAATGTGTGGAATGGGGGACGCTGCAGATTGGCGCGAACCGGGTGGTTGTTGGCCTGATCAAGCGGGTGCACTTGCGCGACGAGCTCTTCGAAGAAAAGACCGGCCGCGTGCGCCTGGAGAATTTCTCGCCCATCGGTCGTCTGGCGGCGAATGGGTACTGCCGCACCCGCGACCGGTTTGAGCTGATCCGTCCGGAGTGAGGGCCGCGAGGCGGGCGGAGAGGGGCAGGGACCCGGGTGTTGTCGGCGAGGAATGATGGCAGGGCGCGGCTTTGGCGTCTCATCGTTCATGCACGCATTCAGCTGGGTTTGGCGGGCGGCAACCATGATTGCCGGCGCGATGGGTTTGGGTCTGCAGATGGCGGCTGCGCCCGTGGCTCTCCATGTGGCGACCAACGGCGTGGACACTGCGTCCGGCCGGTTGGAAGGACGGGCTGGGGACGGAGCCCTGGCCACCCTGGGCGCGGCGTTGGTCAGGGCGCGGTCAGCGCGCGGGCCCGAGGGCGTCACCATTCTTGTTCACGACGGGGTTCATCACCTGGAACAGCCCGTGGTTTTGACTCCGGAAGATTCCGGCGTTGGTCCGGCCGCGCCGCTGACGATTGCGGCGTGGGGCGGGGGGAAGCCGGTGCTGAGCGGAGGCGGTCGGCTGAAGAACTGGCAGCCGGTGCCCGGCCGCGCGGGCTGGTGGACGGCGGATGCGGGCGCCTGGCGGGGGGTGAACTGGCCGTTTCGATCCCTGTTCATCGACGGCAACCGCGCCGTGCGTGCGCGCACGCCGAACGCCGGCGAGTACTTCCGGATGGATGGCGCCCGTTTCAGTGATGAGCCGTTTCGATTTAAGTACCGGTCCGGCGACCTTCAGCCGGGGTGGGCTTCCGGTGGAAACGTCGAGGTCGTGGCGTATGAAAAGTGGACGGACATTCGCCAATATTTGCGGGCGGTGAGCGAGCCGGATCGGGTGGCGACGTTGTCCGGAAGCAGCGCCCCACACACGCGCGAGGCGGGCGCGCAATATTTCGTGGAGAATGCGCCCGGGTCGCTTGATGCCGCGGGCGAGTGGCAGTTGGACGAGGCGAGCGGCCGGGTGACGGTGGTGTTGGGGCCGGGCCAGGATCCAAACCGGATGGAGATTGTCGCGCCGCGTTTGCACGAGCTCATTCAATTCCGCGGTGATGTCGCCGGGGAACGCGCCGTGCGTCACGTTGTTCTTCGCGGGCTGACGCTGGCGGACACGGATTGGGAAATGGGGCCGGACGGCTACCGCGACACGCAGGCGGCCGTGGGGGTGCGGGGCGACCTGTATGGAGACGGCATGACGGATTGCGTGATTGAAGGCTGCACGTTCACGCGGCTTGGTGGATACGGAGTCGATCTCGGGCGCGGCTGCCAGCGCGTGCGGGTGGCCGGGAACGAGATGGTGGATTTGGGCGCCGGCGGCATGCGCATCGGGGAGACAACCGTTCGCCCGCGGGCGTTCGACGCCACGTTCGGCGTCGAGGTGGTCAGCAACCATCTGCATCAATTGGGTCGGATCCATCCGCCGGCAGTCGGCGTGTTCATTTTGCAGAGCGCGAACAACCGGGTGGCGTCCAACCATATTCACGACCTGTATTACACCGCGGTCTCGGTGGGCTGGACGTGGGGCTATCGCGAAAGCCCGTGTCATCACAACGTGATCGAGTTCAATCATCTGCATGACGTGGGGCGCGGGCTGTTGAGCGACATGGGCGCCGTTTACACGCTCGGGCCGCAGCCCGGCTCCATCGTGCGCAATAACGTCATCCACGACGTGCTGTCGTCGGGCTATGGCGGGTGGGGGTTGTATCCGGATGAAGGCAGCACGGGAATTGTCCTGGAGAACAACATTGTTTACCGGTGCAAGAGTGCGGGGTTCCACCAGCATTATGGCCGGGAGAACATCGTTCGGAACAACGTCTTCGCATTTAATCGCGAGCATCAGCTCATGCGCACGCGAGACGAGGACCACGTGTCTTTCTACTTCACGAACAACATCGTGTTGTTTGACTCCGGAACCCTGCTGGGAAGCAGCTGGAAGAACGACCGGTTTGTCCTCGACGGCAATGTGTATTGGGACACGCGGCCGACCGCAGGGACCGGGGCGATGAAATTCGGCGGGGCGACGTTCGAGCAATGGCGCGCGCGTGGCCACGACGGCCGGTCGTTGATTGCGGATCCGCGATTCGTGGACGCCGCGGCCGGCGACTTTCGTTTGCGGGAGGACTCGCCGGCGCGGGCGTTGGGCTTTCGACCGATTGATCCCGCAGGGAAAACGCCTTGACCTCGGGGCAGCGGGACGGCAAGCCGGGTTGATCGGACTACAACTAACCAGGGATATCCCGGATGAACACGGATGCATCGGGGATAAGGAGGCTGTTTTATCCTGCGAATCCTGCCCATCCGTGGTCAAAAGTCCGGCGAGAACTTCCCCGGGCGAATGGAATGTTCAGAAACCCGCCTAATGTGGGTTAAGAAACCGCGCTTCGTATGTGTGCCGTCGTTTCCTGGATCGCCTCGGCCAGAGTGGCGATCATTTTTCGGAGCTGGGCGGCGGTGGCGCAGTAGGGGGGCATGAGGACGATGACGTCTCCGATGGGGCGGGTGAGAACGCCGCGTCGGGCCATGGCGGTGCACACCTTTTGACCGATGCGATCGTTGGCGGCGAACGGCGCGCGGCTGGGCCAGTGGCGGACGAGTTCGATGCCGGCGACGAGGCCGATCTGACGGATGTCGCCGACCTGGGGCAGGGGCCAGAGCTGGGCGAGTTCCTGAGCCAGCACGCGGGCGAGACGGGAGCGCGCCTTCTGTGAAGCCGGCGATGCGAGGAGGTGAAGGTTGGCCCGGGCGACCGCGGCGCCGAGCTGGTTGCCCGTGTAGCTGTGACCGTGGAAAAAGGTTTTGAACTCGTCGTGTTCGCCGAGGAACGCGTCAAAGATCGGCTGCGTGGTCACGGTTGCGGCCATGGGCAGGTAACCGCCGGTCAACCCCTTGGCCAGGCAGAGAAAATCCGGCGTGACCTCCTCGGACGACGTGGCGAAGAGCGTTGGCCCGCCGGTGCGGCCGAAGCCGGTCATGACTTCGTCGGCGATGAGGAGCGTGCCGGCCGCACGGGCGAGCTCCGCGACGCGCGGGAACCAGCCGGCGGGTTGGGGGATCATCCCGGCGGCGCCCTGGACGCGGGGCTCGACGATGAATGCGGCGTGAGCCTCGCCGCGGCGACGCTGCTGTCGTTCCATCGCTTGTTCAACTTTGGTGACGCATTCCCACGCGCATTGGCGATACGCACGGGCGTCGGCGCGCTCCGGGCGGGCGCGGTTGAAGGGGCAACGGTAGCAGTACGGCGCCATCACCGGATCGGACTTGAAAAGAAGCCCCTGATACGCGCGGTGGAAGCGGTCGATGTGGCCGACGCTGACGGCGCCCACCGTGTCGCCGTGATACGCGCCCTGGAGGGAAAGGAAGCGCGGCCGACTGCGGGGGCCGCGCGTGCGGCGGGTGTATTCGTAGGCGAGCTTGAGGGCGACCTCGAGGGCGGTGGATCCGTCGTCGGAATAAAAGACCTTGGCGAGCCTGGGGCTGCTGGCGGCCGGACGTCTGGGCCGGGGGGGAACGGCGGTGGCGTGGATGAGTTCGGCGGCGAGGTGGCTGGCGGGGACGTTGGCGAGCCCGAGGGCCGAGCTGTGCGCGATGCGGCGGAGCTGGGCCCGCAATGCGGCATCGAGACGGGGGTGCCGATGCCCGTGGAGGTTGGTCCAGATGCTGGCGTTGGCGTCGAGATACTCGCGACCCTCGGTGTCGCACAGCACGGCGCCGCGGCCCGACGCGATCACGATCGGAGGCGTGCGTTGCCACTCCCGCATTTGGGTGAACGGGTGCCACACGTAACGCTGATCGAGCTGGGCGGCGGCGCGGTGATGGCTGGATCGATCCGGTCTCGGTCGGGACATGGAGGCCGCAGTGTGCCGCAGGGGGTGGGCTCGGTCAACCGAGGCCGGGGCCGGGCGCGGGCGGGATGAAGTGGCGCAGTTCCGCCAGGGCGCCGGCCAGTTTTTGGATGTGCTCGGAGGCGTGGGCGGCGGAGACGGTCAGGCGCAGGCGGGCGAGGTGGCGGGGGACGGTTGGGTAGCGGATTGCGGGAACGAGCAGGTTGCGTTCGAGCAGCGCGGCCGCCAGTTCGACCGCCGGGCGTTCGCCGCCGACGATGAGCGGGAGGATGGCGCTGCGCACGGGCGGCAGGGACCAGCCGGATTCGATGAGGCAATTTTTGACCGCGTCGACATTGGCCCAGCACTGGTGTCGGCGGGTTTCGCCTTCGGCGGATTGGACGAGGGCGAGCGCGGCGAGGGCGGCGCCGGCTTGGGCGGGGACCGGGGCGGTGCTGAAGACAAAGCTGCGAGCGCGGTGGACCAGCAAATCAATTAAGGGGCGGGAACCGGCGATGTAACCGCCGCCGGCGCCCAGGGCTTTGCCGAGCGTGCCCATCTGAATCTCGACCTGGCCGGCCACCTGAAACTCCTCGACCAAGCCCCGGCGGTTTTCGCCGTAGAGCCCGGTGGCGTGGGCTTCGTCGACCATGAGCCAGGCGCCATGGCGATCCTTCAGCTCGATGATATCCCGGAGCGGGGCCAGATCGCCGTCCATGGAAAAGACGCTCTCAGTGACAACGAGGATGCGGCGGGCGCGGCCGTGATCGCGTGCGTGAGCGGCCCACTGGAGTTTGGCCTGCAGGTCATCCAGGTCGTTGTGGCGATAGACGCGGAGCGTGGCGCCGCTCAGGCGGGCACCGTCGATGCAGCAGGCGTGGACGAGCTTGTCGACGATGAGGATGTCGCCCTTGCTGGTGAGGGCGCCGATTGTGCCGGTGGCGGCGGCGTAGCCGGTGGCGAAGGCGAGCGCGGCGGGCGTTTGTTTGAAGGCGGCGAGCGCGGCTTCCAGCTCGTGGTGCAAACCGAGCGAGCCGCAAACGAGGCGGGAGGCGCCGCTGCCGGCGCCCCAGTCGAGGGCGGCACGGGCGGCCGCTTCCCGCAGGGCAGGGTGCCCGGCCAGGCCGAGGTAATCGTTGGACGAAAACTGGGTGACGGCGCGCCCGGCGATCTCCAGGGTGGGACCGGGCAGGCCTTTGACCGGGCGAAGTCTTCGCGCGAGCCCGGCGGCGTCAAAGCCGTCGAGCTCTTCCTGTAATGCGCGGTCGAAGCCCAAGGCTCGGTGGCTCCGGGCGGTCCTACGACCCCACCCGCTGCAGCAGGCTGCGGGCGGCGTCACCGCCTTTGCTCTGGAGGAAATTTGAGATGATGGGCGCGAACTTGCCGATCATTCCCGAGTCGAGGCCGAGCTGTTTGAAGCCATCGGCGAGCGACGCAAAGCTGCCGAGGTTTCCGAGTGCGCCTCCTGCTTTGCCTCCGAGCAGGCCGCCGACGGCGCCAAGCGCGCCGCCCAGGCCGCCGGCGGCCGCGGTGGGCTGCGGGGCGGAGTTAATGAGGCCGTCAGCCCCAGGGATGTGCTGCGCCACCGTGCCGAAGTCGGCGCCGAGCTTCTGTTTGGCCATTCCGAGAATCAGGCCAAGTCCCCCGGAAGCCTGTTGTGGGTTGATGCCTAGTTGCTGAACGAGCTGATTGATGAGTTCCATACGGTCAATGCCAAGCCCCGGGCGAATTGCCGGGTGAGTGGGGCAAGGAGAGACGAGATTCCGCGGCGGATCAAGCCTGATCAAACTCTGATCAAACTCTGGGATCAAAAGTCGAAGCGGCCGGGGTCGCCGTTCGGGTCGCCGGCGAAGAGTTCGTGGACGCCGACCGAAAAGCCGGGCAGGAGCGCTTCGGTCAGAGTGTCGCGGCCCGAGAGGATCTTTTTCAGCGCGATGCCGTGGGTGGTGCCGTGGTAGACCTCGACGTTGTCATAGCGGGGGTCGATCATCCAGAGGCGGGGGATGCGCAGTTCTTCGTAGACGCTTTTTTTGTCGACGGTGTCAGCGTGGTGGTCGTCGGCGCTGACGACTTCGGCGACGAGCCAGAGCTTGTCGGACGCCGCGGTGATGAGGGCGAGATCGGGTCGGAGGCGGCAGGATTGGGCGGCATCGATGTCGATGCGCGTGCGGGCCGGCAGGAGGCGGGTGGTGGTCAGGCGGGCGGTGGCGGCGGCAACGCGCCGGTGCAGGCGCGCGAGGATGTCCTCGTGGCGCTGGCGGGGCGGGAGGCGAAGAACGGTTTCGCCGTTGATGATTTCCTCGTAGGGATCGCTCATCGTTCCCTCGATCTGTCGGAGGAATGGGGGTGGGAGTGAATGGGAGTTTTTTGGGGATTTTCCGCGATTGCCTCAAATTGGGACACCGATATATTCAAGCCCGCGTGTTGGTGTGGCGATGCTTTCGATATGCACATACTAAAAGTGATTTTCATCCTGCTCGAGGTTCTGATTTTGTTCAACCTGCTGATCTTCGTGCATGAGCTGGGTCACTTTCTGGCCGCGCGCTGGCGGGGTCTGAAGATCGAGCGGTTCGCCGTCTGGTTCGGCAAGCCAATCTGGCAGAAGGAAATCAACGGGGTGACCTACTGCCTCGGATCGATTCCGGCCGGCGGTTATGTGGCGCTGCCGCAGATGGCCGCGATGGAGGCGATCGAGGGCCGGAACAAGACGGAGGCCGCCGAATTGCCGCCGATCAGCCCGCTCGACAAGATCATTGTGGCGTTTGCCGGGCCGCTTTTCAGCTTTGGGCTGGCGCTGGTTTTTGCCGTGGTCGTCTGGCAAATCGGCCGGCCGGTCGGCGAGGCCGAGAAGAGCCAGGTCATTGGCTATGTCTACAAGGATTCGCCGGCGGAAGGGGCGGGGCTGAAACCGGGCGACGAAATCGTCGCGGTGGATGGCAAGCCGGTGACGCGGTTTGGCGGCATCGGCGACAGCATCACCTGGCGGATCGTGCGCAGCGAAGGCGACACCATTCCCATCACGTTTCGAAGGAATGGCGTGGAAAAAACGGTCGAAGCGCGTCCGCGGAAGGAGGAAACGGCGCTTTGGGAACGGCGGGCGCTGCGGCAGATCCAGATTTTGCCGAAGGAAACCGCCATCGTGGCCAGGATCGAGCCCAACAGCCCGGCCGCGCTCGGCGGCCTCAAGCCCAACGACATCATCATCGCCGTCAACGGCCAGCCGCTGTTCCACTCGCAGGCGATCAGCGAAGCGATTCGCACCGCTCCCAGCCAGCCGGTGGAGTTGCGCGTCCAGCGCGGTCGGGAGGAGTTCACCCGCAGCTTCCGGCCGGTGCTGCCGGACGGATGGAAGGACAACAAGGACGTGCCGGAGGAAATGCGCCACCCGCAACTCGGCATTGTTTGGGAGTCCGGCGGGCGTCTGACCATCGATCATCCGTCGCCGCTGGAGCAGATTCGCGCGAGCTTCGACGCCATGCTCAGCACGTTTGGCGCGGTCCTCTCCCGCAAATCGGACATCGGTCTCCAGCATTTGAGCGGTCCGGTGGGAATCGTGCGGATCTATTACCGGTTGTTTGAGAGCGACAACGGCTGGCGCCTGGCCATCTGGTTCAGCGTGGTGCTCAACGTCAACCTCGGCCTGCTCAACCTCCTGCCCGTGCCAGTTCTGGACGGCGGCCACATCACCCTGGCGCTGATCGAGGGGTTGCGGCGGCGCCCGGTCAATGTCCGCATCATCACCGCTGTGCAAACCTCGTGTGCCGTGTTGATTATCGGCTACATGGTCTTCATCACCTTCTTCGACGCGCAGGATTGGCGGCCGTGGAAGAAAACGCCCAAGCTGCCGGAGCGCCGCTTCTCGGCGCCGGCGGCTCCGACCAACGCCCAGTAAAGCCATCCGTCCGATCTTAACCTGAACCCGCCCGCCCGGATGTCCCAGCCTCGTTACTGCCACTCACCTTTTCGTCATCAACGCCGGCTGACCCGCGAGGTCGTGATCGGCGATCCCGCCCGCGGCGGCTGTGTGGTCGGGGGGACTCACCCCGTGGTGATGCAGTCGATGCTGACGTGTGACACGATGGACACCGCGGCGTGCGTGCAGCAGACGCTGGATCTGGTGGCGGTGGGCTGTCAGCTGGTGCGAATCACGGCGCCGACAGTCAAGGATGCGGCCAATCTGAAGAATGTCGTGGACGCATTGCGGTCGCGCGGCTGCCAGGTGCCCATCGTGGCGGACATCCACTTCAAGCCGGAGGCGGCGATGGAGGCGGTCAAATGGGTCGAGGTGGTGCGAATCAACCCGGGGAACTACGCGGACAAAAAGAAATTTGCGATCAAGGAGTACTCGGACGCCGAGTATGCCGAGGAACTCGCCCGCATCGAGGAGGCGTTCACGCCCCTGGTCCACGAATGTGTGCGGCTCGGACGGGCCTTGCGCATCGGCACAAACCACGGCTCGTTGTCGGATCGAATCATGAACCGGTACGGCGACACGCCGTTGGGCATGGTCGAAAGCGCGCTCGAGTTCGCGCGGATTTGCCGGAAGCACGACTTTCACAACTTCAAGTTCTCGATGAAGTCGAGCAACCCGAAGGTCATGATTGAATGCTATCGCCTGCTGTGCGCCCGGCTGGAGCAGGAAGGTCCGGACTGGAATTACCCGATCCACCTGGGGGTGACCGAGGCGGGCGAGGGCGAGGACGGGCGGATCAAGAGCGCGATTGGGATTGGCTCGCTGCTCTGCGATGGCTTGGGGGATACGATTCGGGTCTCGCTGACGGAGGATTCCCCGCGGGAGATCGAAGTGTGCCGGGATTTGCTGGCGCAGATCCCGTCGCTCGCGAACGGGCACGTGCCGGTGCCGGAGCCGGGCCTGCCGTGGGATCCGTTCGTTTTCCAACGGCGGGCGACGCCCGAGATTGACCTGGGCCTGGACGGGATGCGCTGCGGTGGCGAGCAGACCGTGCGCGTGGTGGTGACGCGGGCGACGTGGGACAAGGTGGCTCCGAAAATATCCCCGAAGGCCGATGTGAAACCCGAGGCGGTGTTCGAGGACTTGAACCTGCTCGAGGTGGATCCGACGCGCGAGTTCAGCGTCGGTTGCGACACGCAGTTGATCACCGTGCGAGACGGCGTGGAGTTGCCGGCGATCACGGCGTTCCGGCTGCTCGCGGCGCGCCTGCATCAGTTGGGGCACCGCAATCCCATTTTGCTGAAGGATGCCCTGGCGTTCGGGCCCGCGCCGCTGGAGCCGAAGATCGCGCTGCTGCGGGCGTCGGTCGTGATCGGAACGCTCCTGGCCGACGGGATTGGCGACGCCATCCTCGTGCGGGGCGAAGCCGGCGCGGGACAGTCCCTGCGTCTGGCCTACAATATTTTGCAGGCGGCGGGATGTCGGTCCTTCAAGACGGATTATGTGGCCTGCCCGAGCTGCGGCCGGACGTTGTTCAACCTGCAGACCGTGACCGCGCGGATCAAGGCGCGGACCGAGCATCTGAAGGGTGTGAAGATCGCCATCATGGGCTGCATCGTGAACGGTCCGGGCGAGATGGCGGATGCGGATTTTGGGTACGTGGGTGGGGCCCCGGGGAAGATCAACCTTTACGTGGGCAAACAGGCCATCAAGTTCAACATCCCGGAATCCGAGGCGGTCGAGCGGCTGGTGGATCTGATCAAGGAACACGGCAAGTGGGCCGAGCCGGAGCCGGTGGAAATGCGTTAGGCCCCGGCCCCGCGCGTCCGCGCGCCCGGGCGGTTTGACTTCAGTCTGGAATTGACGGCGGCGATTTGTAGGATGCGTGGCGTTCTATGACGCCGGGCGAAATTCCATCTTCTGACGACGGGCGGACGGTATTGCCGCAGGTGCCTGGCTACCGCTTGTTCAAGGTGATCGGGCAGGGGAGTTATGGAACCGTTTACCTGGGGCAGAGCTTGGGAGGGCACTGGCGGGCGGTCAAAGTCTGTCAACGGAATGCGGAGAATCGGGGGGATCTGGACCGGGAGTGGCGCGGGCTGCGTCGGTACGAGCCGGTCTCGCGGTCGGATCCGGGGTTCTTGGGTGTGCTGGACTTGAGCGAGGACGCCAGTGGCGGCTGGTTTTACTGCGTGATGGAGCTGGCGGACGACGCGGGTGGGGGCGAGGTGTTGGATCCAATTCAGTATGCGCCGCGCACGTTGGCGCATGATCTCAAGCGATTGGGTCATCTGGAGCTGATCGAAGTGCTGCGCCTGGGGATTACGCTGGGGACAGCGCTGGAGCGGCTGCACGACAGCGGATTGGTCCATCGCGACGTCAAGCCGGCGAACATTGTTTATGTGGGCGGGAAGCCGAAGCTGGCGGACCTGGGGCTGGTCGGAGTGCAGGCCGAGGCGAACAGCCTGGTGGGCACGCCGGGATACATTCCACCGGAGGGGCCGGGCCGGCCGGGAGGAGATCTGTTTGGACTCGGCAAGGTGTTGTATCAGGCGTTGACGGGGTATGACCCGACGCGCTTTCCGGACCCGCCGACCTTTCTGCGGGGCCATGGCGAGGCGGGGCGATTTCAGGAGGTCTTCGACGTGCTGACCAAGGCCTGCGCGGATCGACTGGGCGATCGGCACGGCTCCGCGCGGGAGATGGTGGAGGAGCTGGAGTTAATCCGCGGCGGCCAGTCGGTGCGGATGTTGCGGGAGTCGCGGGCCCAGCGGGCAAACTTGAGACGTGCGGGGGCGGTGATCGCGGGGCTGGCTGTGGTGGTGGCGGTTTTCGGATGGATTGGCCATCGAACCTCGACGTTGAATCAGATTCAGCGCGAGCGGGACCGGGCCGCGACGACCAGTCGAAGTGTGCGGTTGGTCGAGGAGGGGGATTATGGGCAGGCCTTGATCGCCAACGCAGAGCTGGTGCGACAGACCAGAGGCACGCCGGACGAGCGCCTGGCCCGGATGCGGTTTGCGTTGACGCTGGGACAAATGCCGAAGCTGTCGGCATTCTGGGCTCTGCCCGATTCGGTGGCGTGGTGCGGATTCATGCCGGGGGATGAGCAGGTGTTGATCGCGCTGCTGGGCGGCGGGGTGCAACTGCGCCGGGTGGCCGACGGGGAGATCGTTGGGCAGTGGACGACGCCGCCGATTTTTCGCGCGACCATCGCGCCAGACGGTCGCCACTGGGCCACCTTGCACAGCCGGTCGGCCATGGTCTGGACGGCGGGTTCGAGCGAGCCGGTCGTCACCCTGCCGCATCCGGCTGCCGTGCTGACCGCCGAGTTCAGCCCGACGGACGGGACGCTGTTCACGGTATCGGTGGACGGGCGGCTGCGGTGTTGGAATTGGTCGAAGGCGGAACTGGTGCGGGAGATCCGGGCGCATACCGGAAGAGCGTCCGGCTTGTCCATTCGTCCGGCGGGAGACCTCATCGCGACGGGTGGCATCGATCAAACCGTTCGCTTGTGGAGCACGAACGGGGAGCCCGTGGGCGAGCCGTTCAAACTGCCGCACTGGGTGCACCAGGTCAGATTCAGCCGGGATGGGCATGATCTGGCGGCAACGTGTGAGGACTGGAATGTGTATCAGTGGGATGTGTCCAGCCGCCAATTGTCAGGTCCGTTACTGCCGCATCAGCGCACCGCTTCGGCGATCCGGTTCACGCCATCCGGCCGGTTGTTGATTACTGGCGGGCGGGACGGCTACGTGCGGTTCTGGGAGGGGCATTCGGGGCGCCAGGAACTGACCAAGCTCCGGCATCGGTTTGCGGTCAACACGGTCAATGTGAGCGGCGACGGGCGCCGGGTGATCGTCGGGGCGCGGGATGCCTCCGTGCGCATCTGGGATTTGGCGGGCCGCCTTTCTCCCCGGCGTTTTTCGCCCGTCGCGACAAGTCCAGGTCAGCGAACGACGCTCGTCTGGAACCAGGCCACGCTGTGCGCCGCGGATCTGACCAGGCCGAACCTGCCGCCGCGTCCCCTCGTGGTCGACCCGGGTGCGACGGCGCTGGCAGTCAACGAGGCGGGCGATCGAATGGTCATGGCGCTCTCGGGCCCGAAGGCATCCGGGGCCAAAGCCGTCACCCGGCTGATCGACCCGCTGCAAGGCAAGCCGTTTGGGGCGGAGCAATCCTGGGCGCAGCGGAGCGTCATTTGCGCGTTTGCGCCTGGGGACGTCGAGCAAGTCGCCTGTGCGTCCAGCAACCGCCTGGTCATCCTCGCGCGGGACGGCTCGGTGGTTTGGGAACGGACGACCGAGCAGGTTGTCCGGGCGCTTTTCTGGAGCGCCCATGGCCGCTGGCTGGCCACCGCGTCCGGGAGCAACGTCTGGGTTTGGAATGGTGCGACGGGCGAGGCGGTGGGGGGGGCGTTGGCGCATGCCATGGAGGTCAAGCACGTGGCGTTCAGCCCCTCGGCTGAACGCATGGTGGTCTGCACTGGCGACAGCACGTTTAACGAGGCCTCCGCGAAGATTTGGAGCGTCAAGCCCGGGACCGCACCCGCGATCCTGGCCGAGGTGTGGCATTTGGACGGGATCGAAGATGCGGCCTGGCTGGGCGACGATCGTCGACTCGCCACCGCCTCGGAAGATGGCGCCAGCCGCATTTGGAACGTGGACCTCGGTCGCGCGGAGGGCGAGATGATGCTCCATCGAAATCAGGTCAAGAGCGTGGACTACGGGCCGCCGGGCCTGATCCTGACCGCCAGCTGGGATCGGACCGTCCGGCTTTGGGAAGCGCAGACCGGGCTTCCGTTTGGGCCGCCGCTGACGTTTCCCTACGACCTCAAGTCCGCCCGATGGCTGCCGGGGGCAAGCGGCTTCGTCGCTCGACAGGAATCGCGATCCGCGTGGCAGCATCCGATGCCGGCGGACAATTTCGATGTGGAGGACATGGAGCAATTGGCGTTCATTCTGGCCGGGGAAGTGCGCCTGAACCGATCGAGTCTGGAGACGAGCACAAGCCTCGTGCGGTCCTGGATGGAACTGAAGGCCCGCCACCCGGAGTGGTTTGGCGTAAGCGCAGATGAAATCGCCGACTGGTGCCTGCTGGAGGCGGAGGCGTGCCAGACGGATCGACGGACACGCCCGGCGCTCGACTTGCTGGCCACTGCCGCAAAGCTGCGGCCGGGGGACGCGGCCATCGGTGAGCGGATCAAGGCATTCGAATCCCGCGCCCAGGAGGCGTCCCCTCGCACGAATTGACGGATCCGGTTTGCGAGGAGCGGAGAGGTCGAAGCCCTACGGTTTCGGGCTGGGGCTGGGGCTCGGGCTGGGGCTGGGATCCGTTTCCTCGGCAAACGTCGTCCAGTGCGCGGCGGAGGGACGATTCGGCGACGGGCTGTAGCCTGGTTCAATGTCCGGGCCGGTGGATGTGGGCTCCAGGGTCACTTCGGGATTAAACATAGATTATCAGTTTTTGGTTATAGGTTTGGCCGACGGGCTGGGAAATTTGACGATGCGATCGGGTTGGACGGAGGGCGGCGCAAAAAGCTCGTGTTGGCACTGCTGGAGGCGACGCGCACAAAGGCCGGAAAGGATTCTCTCCCGGGCTTCCTGGAGTTCCTGGTTGGTGATTTCATCGGCGCGGATGGACCGATGCGGAAGCAGCGGCGGTGTCTGCAGCGGGGGTGAAGTGCCATGTCCCCTGCATCGATCCATGATTCGGGCCAGCACGCGAATGACAATCCTCATGATGTCTCCTCCGTTCGTTTGAGCTGTTCAACGATCTTCCGAAAGACTTTGCCCACACGAAAGCGGGTGGTGTAGACGACTGGCAGGCTGACGCCGACCTGCCGGGCCACCTCCCGGGCCGCCCAATCTTGCAGTTCCAACAGGTAGAAAATCTGGTAGCGACGGGAATCGATTTGGCGCTTCAGGCGCTGCAAGGCCCGTTCGACGATGCTGCATTCCCACTCCCGATCCCACTGGGCTTCCAGCTCCGGACCCAGCACCTCTGTCGTGGCCAGCGGTTTGCCGTCCGGCTCCTCCAGCCGGTCGGCGGTCTTGCGGGCCACCCAGTCGCTTCCGCGCAGATGGTCGAGGATGCGCCATCGAGTCTTGTTGCGCAGCCATTGCTTGAACGAGCCGCCTTCGGCCGGCGGCCGGTATTGGAAATTTGGCATCTCGCGGGCCACCTCAACAATCGTCTCCTGCACCACCTCCTCGGCGTCTTCACGGTTGAGCCCGGCCGAGCGGGCGGCGCGGTAGATCAGCTTCCAATAGGTGTCGAAGAATTCCTGCCAGCTGGCGTTGTCGCTCCAGAGCCGCAGACGTTCCAACAAGGACGCGCGCGTTGGCAGCAATTCGCCGGTTTCATCGTGGTCTTCACCCGGAAATTTGCGCGGGTTCATCATGCGTATGCCTGGACGGAGTTGACCTCTTGTAGCCGTCCCGGCGGAAGACTTCGACTGCGAAGTTGCAGGGAATCCGGGCCTGGCGGCTCGCCGGAGCCGGCGGCCATCCAGTCGCGGTCGAAATCCGGGGCCGAATGGGCGGCACCACCCCAGGTGCTGATGGCTCCCACGTGTTGGACGAGCGACGGGGAGTGGTAAAACACGGGAGGCCGGAGGCGGCCGGCGAGGCGGGAGATGCGCAGATCCTGCATGCCGGCCACTTCGTTCCAATGTTCGATGCAATATCGTGCGGCCGGTCGGGAAAGCAGGAGAGCCTGGCTTCCGTAGATATTGGTGGGCGCGACGAGGTAGGCGCGGTGGGTGAGGTCGCAGGCGACTTCGGCCAGGCCGGGATTGTATAGCCCCGCCAGGGTGGCGTGGCGGTGGCGAAGCAGGGGCCAGGCTTCGAGGTTCCGCCGGAGGTGACGGTTGAACTCAAGATCGTCCTCGAGGAACAGGAGGTAGGCGGCCCGCCCGGCGATGAATCGTTGCAGCAGCTTGAGGGAGGCTTGCGTCTGCCGTTCCCGCGGATCGGCGGACGCCGATGGATCGTCCAGTTGCAGGAGCACAGGAGCCGTTCCCCAATCGGTCTGGGCCAGGCGATGAAGGGTCTCCTCGCGGCAGCTTCGGCGGGCTTCGCACGAGATCATGCCGGCCTGAATCGTGGGAGGGGCGGGCGGGGGACCCTGGGCGGGGGATCGCAGGCGCCGAATTCGACGCTGCCAGGCTGGCGGAACCAAGCCCGAGCTGTCCCAGCGCCCGCGCAGCTCAGCGACGGCCGCGCGGCCGGCCGCTTCGCGCTGGAGGCCCTCGATGGGCCGCTGGTTGGCGAAGAGCGTCCACTTGCTTGTGTTGCGATGTTGGAACAGCGGTTGACCGTGCGGGTCGTGCTGAACCATGGCGCCAGCCAACGCCCGCGGGGGAGTGGCTACGAGGTGATACGGCTGGCGCAGGCGTTCAAAAGCCAGGTGCAGGGTCTCCTTGTCGCCATGGATGAACTGATAAAAGAAATCCGATTGCTCGTTCAGCCAGTGGGCGAGGATTAACGGCCGCCAGCAGCGACGCTTGTCGATCAGGACCTGGCCGCTTTCAAATTCGGGGCCGTCCGGACGCTTCAGCCCGAGGATGTCCCAAGCCTGCTGAGTTTTTTCGAGACGACCCAGATCCGGCCAAAAGAGTGCTCCGTGATGGCGATAGGCGGCGTTTTCGAAGAGCGATTCCGGGTTGGCCACCGGCCCGTTGTCGGCGTCCAGCAGCAGGACCTCGGCGAAGGGTGAGTAGGCGATGGCAAAGGTCTTGAGCTCCCAGCCGCCCAGGATGCGGCTCGGGTGGTGCTGGCGGACGGCCCGCGCATCCACGCAGGCAGCGCCTTCGCCTTGGAGCAGCCGGGCCATTTCCGGTTGCATCTCCTCCGGGCCCAGGTGCCAGACCTGAATGGGCAGGCGGCAGCCGAGTTCGCGCAATTGCCGGATGTGCACCCACGCGTTGGTGAACAGACGGCAACCGCCGGCTGGAATGACGATCCCGCGCCCCTCCATGCCCTCCGGAGGCGCGGGGAGTGAGCGGAGGGCTTGCTCAAAGCGAACGCGGGCGCTGGCCCGGCTCAAGGCGAGTTGGTTGAATGGATTGGCCGCCGAGACGCGGATGGCGCGGCGGGCGGCCCGCCAGCGGGGGGCCGAGAGATACTCCAGCGTGCCCCCGGCGTAGTAGGTTTCGATTCGCTGGATCACGTCCCTTGCGGTTATCAGGTCCAGGCACCGGGGTTGGTGCCGCACGACGTGCAGGCATAGCCGGGAGGCGTCGTCACGCGGGTCACCATCACCAAGCGGATCGACCCGGTCGCGCCAGCACCCGCCGGTGGCGCAGCAAGGCAGCGCGCCAATCGTGTGGATGAACTGATGCCCGGGGTAGGCTTCCCAGTGAACCGGCTCGCGCCCGCCGGCGACGACCACGCACGGGCGCAGCGGCGGGCCGCCCGGCTTGGGTGGGACGGCGGCGGCCAGGTGCATGAGGGCGCTGACCGGTGAGAGCACGCCCTCGGCGTGATACGTCAGGCGAATCAGCTGCCGCAGAGTCGTGCGTCCGCGAAGATCGATGACGCCTCGCAGGGTCGGGTGATGATGGCCGCGTTGGCCCACCTGGACAAAGGCGATGCGCCCGCGAAAATGATCGACGACGGCCTGAAACCGCTCGGCGCTCCACCACTTGACAGTGACGTCGTATTTACCGCCGGCATTGAGCAGCCAGAAGGGCGTGTCCTCCTGCGTCAGTTCGTGCACCTGGGAGTACCAGGCTTGCTCCTGGCGGGTCAGGGGAATGTGGCCCCGGAAGGCCGACAGCTGGATGGACAGCCCGAGCCGTTCGTTCAGGAACTCGACAAAGCCCTCGAGGCAATGCTTCGGCACCACGTCGCACCGATTGATTAGCGGGTAATGACAGTCAATGACCTCGACGCCGGGCGACCGTTCATCGAGAGGGGTGATCAGCGGGTTTCCTTCCCACAAGTCCGGGCAACAGGTGCGGACGTCCGTGACAAATTGGCCGGGGTAACCGCGATGCAAATCCCGGATGGCAGCCGAGAGCATGACCAAATCGCCGGGGGACAGCGGGCACTGGAGGATGAGTTGTCGCGGCATGGGGACCCTGGGGACAATTGAATCCGACGGGGCTCAATCGCCGGATGGCGCCATGTTCGGGCAGCGGACGATTGCACGCGCGGACGCCTCCTTTACTCCACGGGGCCGCAACGTCCGCTGCCCGAATCCCTGGCGTACTGCCCAAAGGCAGAATGGCCTGCCGGCGGCAGAAAGTTTGATTTGCTTAGGGCAAAGCAGATGCATCAATGGGGTTTACGCACGCGCCGGACGGATTCTTACAATTATTTTCAAAAATCTTGAGTTGGAGGGAGAGACCATGCGCGGGCGCTCGGATTCGAGCTGTCCGATAGGGGGGCTGAGGCGGCTGGGAACCGGCGTCGGTGGAGCGGCGGGCAGCCTGCCGGGCGTCGCTCGCGCCTGGCCCAGGCGAAAAACTCCAGGATGTATCAGCGAGCAGCCTTGGAGGATCGCACGCTACCGGGCTTCGAGGCGATGGAAGCGTTGGGAGGCGGCGGGTTGGGGAGGGATGACGGTGATCACGTCGCCATTGCCGATGATGGTGGAGAGCGTTTGCCAGTTGGTGCCTCCCGGGTCCATGACGTCGGCGGTCTGAAACTGGTAGACCCGCCCGACCTGGCTGGTGAAGGAGAAGCTGAAGAAACCGTTCAGCCAGGAGGGATTGAAGAGAACGACCGGGTCGGGCGGCGGGTTGGTGGAGATAAAACTTGGGCAGGAGGGCGCGAAGCGGATGGACTGCGAATTGAGCAGGTAAGCCGAGCCATTGTAGGAATAGCGATTGGCGATGAGCCCGCTGCGATGTTCCAGGCCGATGGTGGCGGAGCGGCCGGCGGCGCTGGAATTGCGGCTGCCGGGATTGACCTCGAGGTATTGGAAGATGATCTCGTGCGATTCCTCCAGCAGCACCTGAAAGGAGTAGCTGACGTGGGGTCCGAGCCCGGCGTCGGCGTCGATCCAGGAAATCACGGCCCGGCGATTCGGCGCCACGCCGTCGATCCCGAAATGAACGCTGCCCGGGAGCGGGGTGAAGTCGTCCCAGAATGGCGCGATGAGATTGTTCGGCGGCCCGGCGCTGGGCAGATCGGTGTTGAAGCCGGGGAGGGCCTGAGCCTCGAAGCTGAGGATGCCGTTGGCCCCGACATAGACATTCGTGTAGACATCGCCGTAAAAAAGAAAGGGGAACGGCAACGGCTGGGCGCCGCTGACGCTCTCGCCGGTCAGGTTCAGGGACGGCATTTCCGAGGGGTCAACCCAGGCGAACGGGGTGTTGGTGATTTGATAGCCGGCGACGAGGTTGATGACGCGCTGGGCGGTGCTGACACTGCCCAATCGGCCGGTGACCGTCAGGCTTGCGGCATAGGTGCCGGGATAGGTGTAGGTGTGAACCGGGTTCAGCTCGCGGCTGGTGTCTCCATCGCCAAAGTTCCATTGCCACGCCACGGGAATGCCCGCGGTCTGGTTGGTGAACGAGACCCGGAACGGCGTTCCTCCGGAGGACGCACTGGTCGCGAAGCGGGCCTCGACGAGCGGATTGAGCGCGCGGGCGATGTTCAACCTCCCGCCGCTCGTGCAGCGTCCGGCCAGCGAGGGCAGCCGATCTGCGCTCGCGCACAGTTGGTCGATGAGCAGGCGATACGGAGCGTCCGGGTAAACGCTGCGCAGCAGCGCCAGGGCTCCCGCCACCAGTGGCGCGGAAAATGACGTGCCGCTGTTGACGGCGTAGGCGTCGTCCCCGGCAAAATCCGTGGAAAACATCTCCACGCCCGGCGCGGCCAGTTGCACGGTGGCCCCGCCGTAGTTCGAGAACGACGCGAGCTCATCGGCGCGCGTCGTGGCCGCGACGGTGACAATGTTGTCCAGGGAAAAGCTGGCCGGGTAGAACGGCGTGAGGTCGATGTTGAGCCCGGAATTGCCGGCCGCGGCCACCACGATGATGCCCGCCGCGCGACATGCGTTGATCGCCGTGTAAAGGCTGGGAGAGTAGACCGTGTTGATGAAGCTCGCGTTGATGATGTGCGCGCCTTTGGACCGGGCGTAGTTGATCGCCTCGGCGGCCTCCGACATGAACACATTGCCGGCGTCGTCGGTGAACCGGCAGATCATCAGCCGGGTCCGCCAGGCCACGCCGGTCCCGCCCTGTGCATTGTCGCCGATCGCTCCGACCAACCCGGCGACCTGCGTGCCGTGTCCGATCAAATCCACCGGAGCGGCGCCAGCCGACGTCGTGTTGATCCCGTGCACATCATCAACGTAGCCGTTGTTGTCGTCGTCCACTCCGTTGTCCGGAATCTCGTCGGGATTGACCCACAGGTTTTGCGCGAGGTCCAGATGGCTCAGGCGCATGCCGCTGTCGATGATGGCGACGACGATGTTGGTGTCGCCGGTCGTGATGTCCCACGCTTCCGGCGCATCGATGTCGGCATCGACCTTTCCCCCATTTTGTCCGGTGTTGTGAAGCGCCCAGAGTGTCCCGTCGAGATACCGCGGGTCGTTTGGCACGGCTGCGAGTTCGAGACGCAGGTCCGGTTCGGCGAACTCGACGAGGCCGCTTTTCGCGTAGTGCCGGACGGCGGCCTCCACCGTGCGGCCGGCCGGCAACGAGATCACCTGGAGGCCACCCAGCGCCGACAATTCTCGCAGAAGGCGGCAGCCCGCCCCGGTGTGAAACTGCCGAATCTGGCGGGTGCAGTCGGCCCGCGGCTTGATGAGAATCCGGCCGGGATGATACGGCGCCGGGGACGCCACCCCCTCGGAAAGGACCACGAGCCCGCCCAAAATTAGGGCGAGCCACCAGGCCCAAACCGAGGGGTAGATCTTCACCCTGCCACGATGCACCGAGTTTATCCTTTCAACAAGTTCGATGTATTTGACCCTGAGGGCGGTAGCATGGGACATGCGTGCCGGCGCCGGTCGGTGGCTGCACTCCCGAATCAGATCCCATCCCCAATGGGACCTGCAAAACCGTGGGTCATCCCCCCATCGATTCCGTCTTCCCGCCCGCTCCACCGGGATTTCTCGGCCTTTAAGCCGCCCGGTGACAACCAAAATTTTCAAAAAAGCCCCGGATATACCTCGGTGCGGAACCGATTCCATTGGACCGACCCATGGCTGCCGGCGGTTGTCAGTCCCGTTCGGACACCGCACGAGCCGCGCCGTGTCGCAGCCCGCGGCCCGGCCGCGCGCCCGTCATGGCGTCGTCCCGCACCACCGGAACGCCATTGACCAGCACAAGCTTGAAGCCGGTGGCGTACTGGTGGGGCTGCCGATAGGTCGCGTGATCGGTGACCTGCCCCGGGTCGAAGACCGTGATGTCCGCCCAAGCCCCGGCCCGCAATTGTCCCCGATCGGCCAGACGAAACACCGCCGCAGGCAGCGACGTCATCCGGCGGACGGCTTCTTCCAGGCGGAGCACGGGTTCCTCCCGCACGTAGCGAGCCAGGAGGCGGGCGGCATTCCCGTAGCCTCGTGGATGGGGCACGCCCTCGCCGAACCGTCTCACGCCGCTGTCGGAACCGATCATCGTGTTCGGGTGCTGCAGAAAGTGTCGCAGGTCGCCCTCGTTGATCCCATGGAACACGCCCTGGGCCCCGCCGCGCTGCTGGATCTCAAGAATCAGGTCGATCTGAGCTTCGAGCGAGTTGGTGCCAAACTTCCGGGCGGCGGCCTCCGGAATGGCCAGGCCATTCAGGGCGCGGTCGGCGGCGTAATCGGCGATGACCGCGTAGGCGTAGTTGGTGCGGCCGCCCGCCCAGAGGTTGGTGCGCATCTGTTCCCTGAGCCGGGCGCGCAGTTCTTCCCGGGCCATCGCCTGCGGGAATTTTCCGTCCTCCCGCCATTCCTCCGGGATGAGCTGGCTCAGGGTCGTGCTCGAGGCGGTGTAAAGGTATTGGTCCTGCGTGATGTCCAGTCCGCGGGCCCGCGCCCGTTCGATGCGCTCGAGAATCGCGGGCGCGCGCCCCCAGCTCGCCGGGCCGGACAGCTTCAGATGCGAGATCTGGGCGCGGCAGCCGGCTGCGGATGCAATCCTAAATAATTCGTCCAGCGCCGTGTCGATCTGGCGCCCTTCGTCGCGCATGTGGCTGACATAAATCCCGTCGTGACGCGCGGCGACCCGGGCCAGCTCGATGATTTCCTCCGTCTTGGAAAACGTGCCCGGCAGGTAGATAAGGCCGGTGGACAGCCCGACCGCGCCGTCTCCCATGGCGCGGTCGACGAGCGCGCGCATGGCCTCGAGTTCCGGGTCCGTGGGCGGCCGCATGAACGACCCGCCCATGACCCGCGCCCGGACGGAGCCCTGCCCAACCAGCGTGGCCACATTCGGCGCCACGGGGTTCGTCTCCAGGCGCGAAAAAAAACCGCGCACGTCCAGCGTCGAGCTGCCGCAATTCCCCAGCACGAGGGTGGTCACGCCCATCCGCAAAAAATTCTCCGCGGCCGGCAGATCCGGCACGTCCTCGGCGTGCGTGTGCACATCGATGAAACCCGGCGCCACAATCTGTCCGGTCGCGTCGAGGATTTCCCGGGCCGCGCCCGCCAGCGGCCGACCGATCGCGGCGACGCGCCCGTTGGTCACGCCCACATCCGCAAAATAAGCCGGGCCGCCGATGCCATCGACCACCCGCCCGCCCCGGATCAAAAGGTCGTAGGCCGGGGCGCCGACGGCCGCCGCGGCCGTGAAGAGCAGAGCCGCGTGGATCCCCTGGAAGAAGGACGACCGCCGCCAGCCTCGGCCCTCTCGCGCCTCACGGAGGGCGGAGTTCGAGCGATCGGCTGGCGAGTCCATGCCCCGCGAGACTAATGATCATCAGGCGCAGCGCAACGCCAGGATTGTCCCCGTCATTCCAGATGCGCGGCCTTCGTGGCTGCCGGCATGCCGGGCGGCGCCCCGGCCAAACCCGTAGCGAAATGGGGCGGAATTCGTCTGGCCTCTCCCGCGAGGCGCCGCTATAGACGCACCATGCACATTGAGACTCGTCGGCGGACGGCGTTCTGGGGCCTGCTGGCGTGTGCGCTGGTCATCGGGCCAACCGCGCCGGCGTCCGGCGCTCCGCTCAATGACAATCTCTCGTCGGCCACGCGCATCGCCGGCCTCACCAATTTTACGGTGTCCAACGCCGGCGCGACCGCCGAAGCCTTGGAGCCCTCCCACGCGGGCGAAGCTCCCTCCGCATCGCTGTGGTGGCGGTGGACCGCTCCCGTCACGGGCACGTATTGCATTCTCACGAGCAACAGCGTGGTCAACGCGCAGATTCCCCTCGACACCGTGGTCGCCGTTTATACCGGCACCGGTTACGACTCCCTGCGGCCGGTCGTCGCCAACGACGATACCGACTACGGCGAGTTTGGCGCGGTTTGGAGCCGGGTCGTGTTTCGCGCCTACGAAGGCGAAGTCCTGGCCGTCGCCATCGGCAGCCTTGGCGCCACCGGGACGATTCGTGTCAATATCGCCGAAGGCGGACCCCTGGTGGGACCGTGGGAAGTACCCGACCTGGACGGGCGGCCCATCTCGTCGACCGCCTATGTCGGTCGGACGGTGATGATTGATTTTTGGGAGACCACCTGTGCGGCCTGCGTTCAGGAGCTGCCGGACCTGTTGCGGGTGCAAGACGTTTTTGGCCCGCAAGGCTTCACCTTCCTCGGGTTGTCCGGCGATCCAACGGTCAAATTGGTGACCGACTACCTGGCGACGCACCCGGTGAATTACCCGATCGGCATGAGCACGCCGGCGCTGCAGCAGTTGCTCAATGGGTCCGGCGTGGGTTATCCCACAAAGTTTCTGATCGACCCGAGCGGACGGGTGGTTGGCACGTATCTCGGCGGCAACACCTACAAGTATTACCGCAGCGTCATCGATCCGGTGCTGCGAGCCGATTCGCGGCCTCACCTGACCATCGCGCCCGAAGGCGACAGTTTCCGCGTGGCGTGGTCGGCCGACCAATCGACCTATGGCTTGCAAGTCGGCCGAGCACCCAACGGGCCGTGGTTTCCCGCCGGCGGCGAAAAGGTCGTCGCCGGAAACACGGTGTCAGTGATGGTCCCGGGGACGAACACGACCGCATTCTATCGGGTGGTGGGTCGCTGACGTTCGGCCCTGGAGAGCTCCTTGTTCCATTCAGACCTGCTCACGGGCCATGAACCGGGCGCGGTAGGTGGGGCGGGTGCTGCCTCCTTCGCTCAGAGCTCCGTCCGGCCGAAGCCGCCGCCCGCCGGGAGTCCGCACGGCCGTCCGCATCGGCGGCGCGCCCTACCATTCTCGGTTTTTTCGGGCGACTCGTCGCCCGTTCGGAGCGTGAACCGATCCGCTATCGCTGGCAGCTCGGGGACAAGTCCCCGGAGGGAATGCGCCGACAAGTCGGCGCACTGCAAAGGCCGCCTCACTTGTAGATGCAGATCGCCAGGTTCGTCCGGCCGGCCTCAGTGACGGCCCACTCGTTCACCGGGCACAGGGTGCGCCCGTAGAGGCTGTAGCGGACGCTGCCGTCCGCATAGGCGTGGTTGGCGCCGCCGCTGCGGCTGGCGGCACGTGAGCGATTGTGCCGGTTCTGCGCCGTCACTTCCACCACCGACGACAGCGACGTGTTGCTCAAGTCCACGAAAAACTCCGAACGGCCGGTCTTCTTCTCGCCGAACACGATAATCTCCGAAGCCGGCACCAGGGCGTCTTCCATCAGCGAAACCGTGTAGGTCCCCTTGTAGAAGCGCTTGTAATCGGCGGCGGTCAGCGTTTTTTGCCAGTAATCGCTGAAGAGGTTGTAGACATAGCTGCGCCGAGCTTGATCGATGTCGGCGCCGATCGGGGGATCGTCCGAAAGGCCCTCGGCAGCGTCCGTGGGACACACGAGGACGTTCGGGTTGACGAAGCCGTCGCGGAGTTGGGCCGGCCATTGGGTCGACAACGTCCTTGGAGGCAGCTGCCCGTCGTGGTCGTTGGCGTATTGGTGCCAGGCGATGACGAGCTGGCGCAGGTTGTTGACACACACGGCCCGCCGGCCGGATTCCTTGGCCCGGGTCATCGCCGTCAGCAGCACCGCCGCCAGAATCCCGATGACGGCCACAACCGTCAGCAGCTCGATGAGCGTGAAGGCTGCGGGCGCGCGTTTCATGAAAGGTTGGTTGTCGTCCCCGGCCGGTGGTGACGCCGGCCTGCGATCGCGGAAAACGATATCCCGCCGGCTCCTGGTGGCAATGCGGGAAAACCAGTAAAGCGCACGACACGCCTCCTCCCGCGACGCGGGGAGCAGGCCCTGCTGGCTGCGGACCGCGCGGTGAACGATCGAGTTTTGGCATGACTTCGCCCGGCGGATTGAGCCATAAGCCACGGGGTGAAAGCGCACACGCTCGTTCTGCGGAGCCTGCAGCATCGTTGGCGGACCCATCTGGGTGTTCTGCTGGGTGCGGCCGTGGGATCCGCGGCGTTGATTGGCGCGCTCATCGTGGGCGACTCGGTTCGCGGGAGCCTGCGCGAACAGGCCAGCCAACGCCTCGGCTGGGTCGATCTCGCCCTCGCGCCAGCGGATCGCTTCTTCACCGCGGAGCTCGGGTCGCCGGCTCCCGGCGCGACGAATGCCTCCGCGGCAGCCAACTCCGACGCTCCGTTCAGCCGGGTGACGGCGGCGCTGCGATTGCCCGCGACGGCGGCGCGCCAGGACGGGGCGGCCCGGGCCAATCAGGTCCAGGTGCACGGCGTGCGAAAGGACTTCTGGCCGACGTCGCTTGCGGCCGAGTTTGCGGCCAAGCCGGCTGGCGCCATCTGGATCAACGAAGCGCTGGCGGCCCAGCTCAATGCGCGGCCCGGCGACGGCTTGGTCGTGCGCGTGCACAAGCCATCGGCGCTCTCGCGCGAGGTCCCGATCACGCCGCAGGCGGACGCCAGCGTCGCGTTGCGTTTCACCGTGCACCGAATCGTGGCGGGGGCGGAGTTGGGCAACTTCAGCTTGCGCGCCAGCCCCGGGCCGTCTTGGAACGCGTTTGTCGATTTGGACGAACTCGACGCGCCGGCTGGACTCGATGGAAAAGCGAACCTCGTCCTGGCGTCGCTTCCCGTCGCGGCCGACAGCGACGCAGGGTTGTCGCCGGTCGAGCGCGCGTCGGCGTGGCTCGCGGCCCGGGTTCGCCTTCAGGATTATGGATTGGCCGTGCGCCCGACGACGAATGAAGCGACGGCTGGCGGCGCGGTGGAGCTGACCACGGACCGAATATTTTTGGAGGCGGACATTCTGCGCGCGACGGCGGCATTGACGCCGGCGACGCCGGCGTTGGCGGGGATGGAGCCGCGACCGCTGTTGACCTATCTGGTGAACCAGTTGCGCCATGGCAATCGCCTGGTGCCATATTCCATGGTCACGGCGGCGGGCCCCCCGTGGACTCCGGCGGATCTGAAGGATGACGAAATTGTCGTGAACCGCTGGCTGGCCGATCAATTAGCGGTTGGGTTCGGGGACACCATCGAGCTGGCCTACTTTTTGCCGGAGTCCGGCGCGAGCCTGGTGGAACGAACCAACCGGTTCCGCGTGCGCTCGATCGTGCCGATCGAGGGCGTCCACGGCGATCGCACCCTGCTGCCAGCCTTTCCGGGATTGGCCGAGGCGGAGTCGACCCATGACTGGGACGCGGGCTTTCCGTTGGTCCACAAGATTCGGGATGAGGATGAAGCTTATTGGAAGCAGCATCGCGGTACGCCCAAGGCCTTCGTGACATGGCCGGCGGGGCAGGGGATGTGGACCAATCGATTTGGCGTGGCCACGGCCGTGCGATGGGCCTCGACCGGCCGGCCCTCGCCCGGGGCGGCGGACTCGGCCGTGGCGGGCGCGTTGCGTCATCTCCTTGACCCAGCGGAATTCGGTCTGGCCTTCGAACCGGTCCGGGCGGAGGCCGCGGCGTCCAGCGCGCCGGCCCAGGACTTTGGCGGGCTGTTCCTTGGGTTCAGCTTCTTTCTGATCCTCGCGGCACTGATCCTCATGGCGCTGCTGTTTCAGTTTGCGCTGGAGCAACGGACGTCGGAGGTGGGCACGCTCTTGGCCGTCGGCTTTGCCCCGGGACGCGTCCGTCGACTGCTGCTGGTTGAAGGGACGGCGTTGGCGTTGGTGGGAGGGCTCTTCGGCGTGGCCGGGGGCGTGGCCTATGCCCGGGCGATGTTGGAGGGATTGACGACGATTTGGCGGGACGCCATCGGGGGGTCCTCGCTGCACTTCCATATCACGCCGTTGACCCTCGCCATCGGGCTGACGGCGAGCGTGGCGGTTTGTGCGGTGACGATCGCGTTGGTCCTCCGAAAACAGGCGCGTCGTCCGGCGCGGGAGCTTCTGGCCGACGGGGCGGAACTCGGCCCGGTGGCCGGCGATCCGGCCCGCGGCGGCGGACGGCTGGCGCGGGGATGTGCCATCGGCGGCGCGGCCGGCGGGCTTGGGTTGATCGGCTGGGCCCTGGCTGGCGGCGGACCGGCGACCCCGCCGGTTTTTTTCGGGGCGGGTTCGCTGCTATTGATCTCGGGCCTCGGGGCTGTGGCCTGGCTGTTGCGGATCCTGGTCCGGGCGGAAGCGGAACAATCCTTGACCCTGGTGGCGCTGGGTCTGCGCAATGCGACCCGCCGCCGCGCGCGCAGCCTGGCCAGCGTGGCGCTCCTCGCGTCCGGCAGCTTTTTGATCGTGGCGGTGGGCGCCAACCGGCTGGACGCGGACCGCGATGCGACCGCGCGCTCGTCGGGCACGGGCGGGTTCTCGTTGATTGGCGAGAGCGCATTGCCCGTCCTGCGTAACTTGAACACGTCGGCCGGGCGGGAGTTTTACGGCCTTGCGGACGCGTCGATGTCCGGGGTCAGCGTTGTTTCGCTGCGGGTGCGGGATGGCGACGAAGCCAGTTGCCTCAACCTGAACCAGGCGCGCACGCCACGGCTCCTGGGGGTCCGGCCAGAGGAGCTGGCAGCGCGCGGCGCGTTCACGTTCGCCGGCGCGTGGCAGCCCGCGGCGGCGGCGGAGTGGCCGACCAACCGATGGTTGTGGCTGAAGATGCGCAGGGGGTTGGCTCCGGACGAAATTCCGGCGATTGGTGACGCCGCCTCGATCCAGTGGGCGATGAAAAAGAAACTCGGAGATACCCTCGATTACACCGACGAACGCGGCCGGCCGTTTCGGGTGCGTCTGGTGGGCGCGGTGGCGAATTCGATTCTGCAGGGCAGCCTATTGATCGACGAGGCGGCGTTCGTGGCGCGATTTCCCGGTGAGAGTGGTCATCGAATGTTGCTGGTGGACGTCCCGTCGAACCAGCCGCTCACGAACGTGGCGGCTGCACTCTCCCGGGCGTTGCAGGACGTCGGGCTGCAGGTGACCCCGGCGGCGCGGCGTCTGGCGGAGTTCAACGCAGTGCAAAACACGTATCTGAACACGTTCCAAATTCTGGGCGGGCTGGGTTTGTTGCTGGGGAGCGCCGGGCTGGGCGTGGTGGTGCTGCGCAATGTGCTGGAGCGCCGGGCCGAACTCGGGCTGCTGCTCGCCGTCGGCTTCCGCCGCCGGCGGCTGCAGGGGTTGGTCCTGTGCGAGCACGGTGGCTTGCTGGCGTTGGGGCTGGCGGTGGGATTGGTGGCGGCGCTGGTGGCGGTCCTGCCGGTGCTGCTGGTGCCTGGCGCCCGCTTGCACACCCGCGCGCTGGCGCTGACGCTGGGCGGCGTGCTCGTGAGCGGCGGCCTTTGGACGTGGCTGGCGACGCGCTGGGCGTTGCGCGGCCGGCTCATCGATGCCGTGCGCCGCGAATGAAGCACGGCGGGCCATGCCTGGGCCCGGATGAAAAAACAGTTGAGATGGTTATGCGCGAATTGATGTGTCTGATGATCGGTCTGGGAATGGCCTTCCCGGTGTGCGGTGCGGAGTCTGCGCCGGTCTACGCCAACGATTTTGAGAAGGCGAAGGCCGGGCCGGTGCCCGACGACATGATGGTGCTGGACGGTGGCTTCGTCGTGGCGGACGTCTCCGGCAACAAGGTGCTGGAGCTGCCGGGCGCACCGCTGGACACGTTTGGAATTCTTTTTGGACCGGCCGAGGCGGCCGGGTTGGACGTGCAAGCGCGCGTGTCGGGGACGATGAAGGGGCGGCGTTACCCGGTGATGGGCGTGGGCTTGAATGGCGTTGCGGGCTACCGCCTGCGCGTGGCGCCGGCCAAGAAATCCCTGGAACTGTTCAAGGGCGACGACGCGATTGGCGCGGTTCCTTTTGTCTGGGAATCCGGCAGCTGGACGGTCTTGCGGCTGCAATCGGTGAAGCTGGCCACGGGCGAAATCCGGGTCCGGGGCAAGGCCTGGAAGCAGGGCGGGACGGAGCCAACGGAGTGGATGATTCAGCACACCGATGCCAAGGGGGCTCCAACCGGGCGACCGTCGCTTTGGGGCATCCCTTACGCGGACACGCCGATCCAGTTCGATGACCTGAAAATCACCGCGGTCGCTAACTAAATTGCGGGTGCGCGGGTGGCCCCGCCCTGCATCTCGAAGTTATTGGGGAATGTTCACGTCACGGCCGGCCCGCGGGCGTTTTGCCCGCAGCGGCCCAGGTTGGAGACGACCCTCGAAGCCTCGGACGCGCGGCGCGAACTTTACTGAGGAGCCGCCGATTCTCGCCGCTGCGGGCAGAATCCCCGCGGGCCGGACATCGGACGAAGTGTCACCGACAACCTGCGGATGCACCAATGCACCGGGGGGCACGAAATTGTTCGAGCGTTAACGCCGGCAACCTGCCATCCTCGCGCCGTATGCTCTCGTCGCCACAGGTTCCGGATCCATCCCGGCCATCTGAGCGGTTGTTCGCGACCACTCATTGGTCGGTGGTGGTCCTGGCCGGAGACCTGGGCTCGCCGGCGGCACACTCGGCGTTGGCGCAGTTGTGTCACACGTATTGGTATCCGCTCTACTGCTGCGTCCGGCGTCACGGCTATGCCCCCGAAATGGCGCAGGACCTCACGCAGGGCTTCTTTGCCAAGCTGCTTGAGAAAGGCCAGTTTTCGCTGGCGGATCCGCAGCGCGGCCGATTCCGAACTTTTCTTTTGTCCTCCCTGGAGAATTACCTGCGGACGCGTCATCGGGACGCGACGGTGCAGAAGCGTGGCGGCGGGCAGGATTTCGTGTCGTGGGACGCCCGGGAGGCCGAGCAACGTTACGAGTTGGAGCCGGTGGACGGAGCGTCGCCGGCCATGCTCTTCGAACGGCAATGGGCCGGGGCGTTGCTGGAGGCGGTGCTGTCGCGGCTGCGGCGGGAATTCAGCGTCAGCGGCCGGTTGGAGCTGTTTGACGAACTCGAGCCGCATTTGTGGGGCGACGACGCCTCCACGCCGCACGCGCAGATTGGAGAGTCGTTGAGCATGAGCGAAGTGGCGGTCCGGGTCACCCTGCATCGGCTGCGTCAGCGCTTTCAGGATCTGTTGCGCGACGAGATCGCCAACACGGTGGAATCGACGGCGGAGGTGGAGGAGGAACTCACCCACCTGCGGCGGGTGTTGGCGGGGTGACGTGCCATGGACCAGGGGGCGCATGGGTCGGGGGGGCGCGTTTGTCGCCGGTGCGGCGCTCCGTTGAAGCCGTGGTCGACCGGGAGTTCCTGCTGGCGGTGCATGGCGTCGGCGGGGGCGTTTTCGGCGCCGGTGCGATTGCCGGAGGCCGCGTTGGACGATCGCCCGGCGATGGCGGCCGTGGGCCGGGCGGGTGAGCCTGAACGCAGCGCGCCGTTGGGCCGGCGGTTTGCCGACTACGAACTGGAGGCGGAGATCGCCCACGGCGGCGTGGGCATCGTTTATCGCGCCCGCCAAATCCGTCTGAACCGGCCGGTGGCATTGAAGCTGTTGCTGCTGGGTCAGTATTCGAGTGCGGGCAGCGTGGAGCGATTCCGAAGGGAGGCCCAGGCGGCGGCGGCGCTGCGTCACCCGAACATCGTCGCGGTTTACGAAGTCGGCGAATGTGGCGGCCAACACTTTTTCTCGATGGAGTTGGTGGAGGGCCGAAGCCTCGCGGAGGTGTTGCGCGACGGCCCTGTCCCGGCGACCCGGGCGGCGGAATTTGTCCGGGCCGTGGCCGATGCGATTGCCTACGCCCACGGGCAGGGAGTTCTGCATCGGGATCTGAAGCCGTCCAACGTGCTGATCGACGCCTTGGGCCAGGTGCGCGTGACGGATTTCGGTCTGGCCAAAAGGCTGGATGGGACGACTGACCTGACGATCACGGGCCAGATGGTGGGCACGCCGAACTATCTGGCGCCGGAGCAGGCGGCGGGAAGGAGCGGGGACGTCGGCCCGCGCAGCGATGTTTATGCGTTGGGAGTTTTGCTTTACGAACTGCTGACCGGACGCCCCCCTTTCCTCGCGGACTCGATTCCCGAGACCTTGCTGCGCATCCGGGACAGCGAGCCGGTGCCGCCGCGCGCGCTCAATCCAGCCACGCCGCCCGACCTCGAGACGATCTGCCTCAAATGCCTGGAGAAGGAGCCGTCCCGTCGCTATGCGACGGCGGGCGCGCTCGTCGAGGACCTCGATCGCTGGCGGCGTTCGGAGCCGATCCTCGCACGGCCGGTGGGTCCCGTGGAACGCGCCCTCAAATGGGTCCGCCGCCATCCCGGCCGGGCGGCGGCGGCCCTGGCGCTGCTGGGCACCTTCCTCCTCGGTTTTTCAGGCGTCACGTGGCAGTGGCAGCGAGCCGAGCACCAGCGCCAACGAGTGATGGCGGAGCAGGCGGTGACCCGGCAAAACCTCTACATCAGCGACATGTTCGGCGCGAGCCAGGCCTACGGTCAGGGCAATCGGGGTCTGGTCCGCGCCGCGCTGGAACGCTGGCGGCCCCGTCCCGGCGAGCCGGATTTGCGCGGCTTCGAATGGCATTGTCTCCAGGCGCGGGCGCGGGGCGACCAGACGACCAGATGGCTCGCGCACAGCAACATGGTGGTCGGTCTGGCATTTTCGCCGGACGGACGCTGGCTCGCGTCGGCGAGTTGGGATCGAACAGTCCGGGTTTGGGAGGCGGCGTCAGGCCGGCTGGTGTGCACGTTGAACGGCTTTTCCAACGTGGTTTTTTCCGTGAGCTTTTCGGCGGACGGCTCGCGCCTGGCCGCCGGGGGCTGGGGCGTGGTGCATCTTTGGAACACGGCGACGTGGGAGTTGCTGGCGGTCCGGGATCTGGACTTGGCGTCGCAGCTTCGTGGGGCCAACCCGCAGGTGAGGGCGGTCTTTTCTCCCGTGGATCCTGACTGCCTCGCGGTGGGCGTCGGCGCGTCCGACTCGGCGTTGCCAAACGGCGGGGAAGTCTTGCTGTGGAACCTGCAAACCCGGGGCGAGCGACCGCTGCCGGTCGCCGGGGGACGACCCGCATTCTCGGCCGACGGGCGGTGGCTGGCCACGGGCGGCATGGGCACTCACTGCAAGATTTGGGAGGTCGCCACCGGCGGGCTGCGCCAGACGCTGGAATGCGGGGCCAACGTGATTGCGGTGGAGTTCGCCGGTTCGGCGTCGATCGTGGCGTGCTCGCTTTGGAATGGGGACGTCCAGCTGTGGGACGCCACGACGGGCGTTCCATTGCGGCACCTGCGAGGACCCGGATTGAGACGCCGTGCGCTGGCCGCGGCGCCGACAGGCGCCCGTCTGGCGGTGGGCGGGGTCGAGCAGGATATCGAGATCTGGCCGGTGGAGCGAGACGCGGCGCCGATTGTGTTGCGCGGGCACGGCAATGAAGTGTGGTCGCTGGCCTATGCCAAAGACGGCAAGGTCCTGGCGTCGGGCGACAAATCAGGTTCGATTCTCATCTGGTCCGGGGCGAATCCCGCGGAACGCACGGAATTGGAAGGCGTCCGCCGGGCGCCGGAGACCGGCGGCGAGGCGTTGTGGCCGTGGGCGGTGGGCCAGCCCTTGGTTTCAGCGGACTCCCGGCTGCTGGCTGCAGCCCGCGCCGACGGCGGCGTGGGCGTCTGGTCGCTGGAAGATCTGCATCCCGCCGCGCATTTTCCCCATGAGCGCATCCCGCTGGCATTTTCGCCCGACGCGCGTGTGTTGCTCACGCTCGGCGACGAGCCGGTGTGCCGGCTGTGGAACGTGGAAACCGGCGCAGCGCTGGGCGAGTTTCCGTTCGCCCCAGGCTGGGACTTCGAGCACGCCACCCGGCTTTCGCCGGGGGCGGACGTGCTGGCCATCGGCCTGCGGTCGGGAGCGACGGTGCTCTGGGATCCAGTGGCGTCGCGGCAGCTGGGCGTGGCTCCCGGAACCGCGTGGGCGCCCGCCATGGATATTTCACCGGACGGCCGGTTGCTCCTCACTGGAACCAGTGAAGGTACCTGCTGGTTGTTTGACTTGGCGTCCCGCCGGATGCTGATGGAGGTGCCGCCGCATCGAGGGCGCGTGCTGGCCGCGGTTTTTTCCCCGGATGGGCGCCTGCTCGCGACGGGTGGGGCCGACAATCTGATTCGGCTCTGGGATGTGGTCGAACATCGCCAGCTGGGCTGGCTCGCGGGCCATCGCGATGCGGTCACCGGGATTGCCTTTTCGCCGGACGGCGAGACGCTGGCCAGTGGTGGCAATGATCGGGTGCTTCGCCTGTGGCACCGGCGAACCGGCCGCGAGTTGGGCGCGTTCACGTTCCGACGGGAGATCACCTACGTCCGGTTTTCGTCCCGGGGCGACATGTTGCTCATCGGCGAGGGCTATCGGGGACCTCTGCACATCTGGCGGGCGGGCCCTGAGTTTGTGCCAAGCGGAGCGAGTTCAGGCGCCACCACGAACGCGGCGTGGAGCGAGCGCTGGTCGGCCTTGGTGGCGGCCAGTCGCACGAATCTCGCCTCCGGCTTCCGCCTGCCCGTGGCGCCACCGCGGACGCCAGGACTGGACTCGCGACTGATCGATCTTTCGCGTCATTACAACGCGGGCTTGGAGGAGACGTGGGCGGTGTGGGATCACGCGAATGATCTCAGCTTCCTGCCGCCGGGCGTCCGCCAGTACGGCCGGGTGTCCTTCGACGTCCGCGGGGCCGTGGTTCTGGGAGGCGGGTCCCATTCCTACCGGCCCGCGCGCGTGGCCGGGATCCGGGTGGCGGCGCCCGCGCGCACGGTTCATTTTTTGCACGCGGTCAACCTGCTGGACCGCCACTATCGAACAATCCCCCTGCCGGAGGGAACCGAGGTGGGGCACTACCTGGTGCGATTGGAAACTGGAGGCGTCCTCACGGTGCCGGTCCGGCTGGGGCACGAGGTTTGGAACTGGCATATGCCGCCCAGCCGGATTGAGACGGCCGGTCCAGACGAGCCCCACGCCGTTTGGAAGAGCGTGAACGCCATCAGCCGGACCGCTGGACACATGACCGCCCTGTATCTCACGAGCTGGACCAATCCCCTCCCGCAGGCGCAGGTCGACTCGATTGACTTTGTGTCGGCTGGAACGGAGGCGGAGCCGTTTTTGGTCGGGCTGACCGTCGAATAGCCCGGTCGGATGGCGCCACGAGGCGGTTTGCCTAACATCCTGGTTTCAGGTCAAAAATTCTTTGTAACGTCCGGGGCAATTTCGAGTAGGGCAGGGGTGACTCGTTTATCATGAGACGCACCCAACGCCAGTGCCTGGGGATCGGTACGGTCGAGGGGTCGTTCCAATCAGGCCGCTCCCGTCGGTGGATTTTGGGGGCTGTTTGTTTGCTCGGGTTGGTCGGCTGCGGGCGGGCGCCGCAGGCTGTTACCCGGACGGCCCCTCCTGAACCGGTTCTGGATTCGAACACCGTCGCGACGGTTAACGGCGCCGTCATCTCACGGCAGATGCTGGCGGACCGGCTGAAGCGCGCGAGCGCCGACGCGCGCCCGGAGAGCGTGTTGGAGGAGTTGATCCGTGCCGAGGCCGTCTACCAGCGCGCCGTCGCGGAGGGCTTTGATCGCCAGCCTCAGGTTCAGGCCCGCATCAAAAATCTCATCGTGGCGCAATACCGGGAACGACAGGGCTCCCCAGCCACGCTTCCGGCGGTCACGGACGCGGAGATCCAGACGGCGTATCGCGCCCAAGCGACCCGTTTCAAAACCCGGCCGGCTGTCCGCGGTGCCATTCTTTTCATCGAGTCGCCGCGTGGCGCGGACCCGCAACGGCGGGAGGAGCGGCGGCAGCAGGCGGAGAAGATCCTGGATGAGGCGCGCCGGGCCCCGACGGAGGCGGCCTTGGCTGCGATCATCGCCCGGTCGTCCGAAGACCGGGCGTCCCGCTATCGCACCGGCGACACGGGGTGGATCGAGCTGGATGGCTCCGGACATGATCCTGGTCTGGCGCAGGCCCTGATGGAGATCGATCGCCCCGGCCAGTTCGCGCCGCTGATCGAAACGCCACGCGGTTTTTACGTGGCCCGCCTGACCGAGAAACGCGAAGCGGCCGAGAAACCCGTGGGCGACGTCGCGGAGGCTCTGCGCTACCAGCTGGCGCGCCAAAAGGCGGAGCAAGCCGAGCGCGAATTTAATGGGGAAGTCCAGCGCGGGGCGGAGATCCGAATCAATCCGTCCGTATTGGAATCGCTGTCCCCCCGCCGTTCGTCCGGCCTGCCTCCGGCCTTGCCCGCCGCGACCACCGCCCAGGTTCCCTAGCCGCCTTTTCTAACTTTTGAGCATCGCTGCCATGAAACGAATCCTCGCCTGCCTAGTTTTTCTTGCGGCCATCCCGGTCTGCGGGCTGGCCCAAATCACCAGCCAATCCTTCAACCTGCAAGCGGGATGGAACTCGATCTGGCTCGAGCTCAACCCGACCAACACCAGCGTGGACACGGTGTTCCGGGGGCTGCCTGTCGACTCGGTCTGGACGTTTGCGCGCCGCTTGACGGCGGTGGATTACATCCAGGACGCCAGCGAGCCCGTGTGGAACTCCGACCAGTGGCTGGTCTACATCCCGACCAATCGCCTGGAATCGATCAACAACAACCTCTTCGAGGTCTACGGCCTGCGCGCCTATCTCATCAAGCTGACGGCTCCCGCCACGTTGACCATCATCGGGCGCCCGTCGGTGCGGAATGTGTCCTGGGTGCCGGACGCGTACAATCTGCGGGGCTATCCCGTCGACCCGGCGGCGCCGCCAACTTTTTTCAACTTCTTTCGCTATTCGTCGGCCCATTACCAAGCCGTGTCGAATCGTCTCGAGCGCATCTACAAGCTCAACGCGACCGGCTCGTGGATCCTGACCGGGCCCGGCGAGCTGATCCAGCGGGGCGTGGCGTATTGGACCTATTGCCGCGGCGGCTCGGACTATCAGGCGCCGCTCAGCCTGCAGGCGGATTTCCCGGATGGGTTGGATTTCGCCGATGGCCTTGAGCAGTTGACGCTCAGCCTGGTCAACCGGATGTCATCGAACGTCACGGCGACCATCCGCGACCTGGCTCCCACGACGCCGCTGGCCTATGCCCGGCCGGACCCCGCCGTCAGCGTGAAGTGGGTCAATCTGGGTGGATCTTATTCGGGTGTGGTGCCGACCGGCCAGTCGTTGCCGGTCCGTCTCGCCTTGCAGCGCGGGGCGCTTTCCCAAACCCAATTCGGCTCCCTCCTGGAGGTAAAGAACGGCTTGGGCGTGCGGTGGCTCCTGCCCGTTGAGGGCGTGCGCCAGCCCGCCGGCGGCGGCGGCGCCCCGAATTACGCCGGGCTGTGGGCGGGCGTGATCAGCGTGAACGCGGTCAACGAGGTCAACAATTCCACGAACGCCGTGACGCCGACGCCGGTCAGCTCCGAGTTCAGCCTGCGCTTGCTCCTGCACGTCGACCAAACCGGTGTGATCCGCCTGCTCCGGGAGGTCACCCAATTGTGGCGGGACGGCACCACCACGAACAACGCGGCCGGCCTGGGGGTCGTGGCCACGCCAGGGCGTTACCTCCTCGTCACCGATGAACGCCTCATCCCCGGACTGCGTGGCACCACCCTGCGCGATGGACAACTCGCCGGACGCCGGCTGAGCACGTCGGGGTTCGATTTCCCGACCAGTCCGGACGCCAATTTCCTGCGGCTAAGCGGCTCATTCGGCTTGGGCGGCACCATCAGCGGCAGCTTTTCCATCCCGCCCACCTTCGCGCGAAATCCCTTCTATCACCGGTATCACCCCGATCACGACAACCTCGACGTGGATTTCCGCACCACGCGGCTGGAGGCGTATGACGTGACCCGCGCGTTCGAGCTGCGGTTGAGCCCGACCAACCTCGTCGGCGCGACCACCGCCGACTACGGCTACAAGATGGTGGCCGGGACGTACCGGGAGACCGTGACCGGGCTGAACAAGTCGAACCTCGTCTCCAGCGGAACGTTTCGCCTGAATCGCGTCTCGGAGATCGGAACGCTCAACCAATGACGCGCAGCTCCCGCGCCCCTTTATCCCCATTGAGAAATTTTCCTGGCTATGAAATCTGAGACTGTCACTGCGTGTGGAATGGTTCGTCTGGCGGCCCGGCCGTCACGGAATGGAGCCGCGGGCGCCCCGGTGCGATGGAGCGCCGCGCGTCCGGGCAGATGGACCTGGCTCGTCGCGTGCCTGCTGGCGCTGGGGCTTGGCGCCGGGAACGGCCGGGCGGCGGACTCGGACGGGTTGCTGAGCGGGCGGGTGACGTCCGGCGGCGTTCCGCTGGCCGGCGTGCAGGTGCAGGTGAATGCGCTGGGCGGACAACGCGTGAGTTGGAATTGGACGACGTTCACCGACGCCAACGGCAACTACACGGCCAACATCCGGCGGCCGAACAATGAGGCCGATCCATTTTACTACTCGGTGAATTTTGTCCGCGCCGGCGTTTTGTTGTTCATGCCACAGACCTATTCCCGCGTGCGCGTGACCACCGCCGACCTCACGGGCATCAACGCGGACGTGCTCGCCGGCTATGTCGGCACCGGCCGGGTGACCGAAGGTTCGATCGGCATTCCGGGCGCCACGGTCAGCATGACGACCCGGGAATTTCCCGGGCGGGTCAACCTGGACATTCCGATCCCCGACAACAATCCGACCGGAATTTCGCATTCCATCGATGTGTCCAGTTCAGGGGCGATCAATTACATCCGCGTGTGGGTGGCGCTCACCCACACCTTTCGCGGCGATCTGGATATCACCGTCGTTCACCCCGATGGCACGCGCTGCAAACTGTTAGCGCAGGTCGCCGGGGATGCGCGACCGAACGTCATCGAGGTCTTTGGTGACACCCTTACTCCGGTGGAGCCGTTGAGCCGTTTCCTCGGCAAGAGCCGCACCGGCACGTGGCGTCTCGAGGTCAGGGATCTGGCCGCGGCCGACATTGGCAACCTCGCGGGCTGGGGGTTGATCCTCGATCAGAGCCCGAGCCTCCCGTTCGTGACCGATGCAAACGGCAATTTTAACTTCTCGAGCTTTTTTGGCGAACTCCCGGCCATCTATGGATCGGTGCTGGCGGTGGACAAGCCCGGGGTCGACTTCAACCCGCCTTCGCTGATCCCCCACGCGCCGCTTCCAGTGCTTTTTCAAGCCATCCCCAAGGCGCCGGCTCTGTCGTTCATCAACAATCGGATCGTCAACGAGGATTCCGGACCGATCACGGTGCCCTTCTCAATTACGGAAGCGGAAATTCCGGTGGACAACGTGGCGCTCAGCGCCAGCTCGTTCAACCCCGGCTTGGTGCCGAACGGGCAGTTCACCTTCGGCGGCTCCGGGGCCAATCGCACGCTGACCTTCACGCCGACTCCCAATGCCAACGGAACGGCCGCGATCGTGATCACCGCCAACGACGGCACCAGCGTCGGGTCCACCGCGTTCACGGTCGTGGTGAATCCCGTCAACGATCCACCCGTGCTGGGGCCCCTCGGCAACCTCACGATCAACGAGGATGCCTCGACGGCCATCAATTTTACCGTGGCCGATCTCGAGACGCCCACGGCCAACCTGCTCGTCACGGCCACATCAACCAACCTCAACCTCGTGCCCGACGGCGGCCTGGTTTTGAGCGGCAGCGGCGGCAACCGCATTCTCACGATCACCCCGCGCCCCAACGCCAATGGCCAGACGCTGATTCGCGTCGCGCTCAGCGACGGCGCCCTCTCCGTGACCAATTCGTTCCTGCTGACGGTCACCCCGGTCAATGACCTCCCGGTCGCCGGCCCGCGCACCGGCGTTCGTTTGAATGGCTTCGACGAGTCGGTCGAGACTCCCAGCGTGGGAGCCGGCCTGAGCGGCAACGCGGCGCACACGCTGGAAATGTGGGTGCGGCCGGATGCGATGTTTGGCGGAGTCTACGCCAGCGATTTTTCAGGGGCGCCGGGCGGCCTGACCGTGGCCGGTTCCGCCAGCGTGAACGGCGGGTATCTGAAACTGACGACGGCGACCGGCGGGCAGGACGGTACGGCGACCGTGGGCGATTTTGGCGGGGGCGCTCCGGTGACTCACTTTCGCGCCAAGTTTCGGCTGGCGGCCTTCGGCGGCTCCGCCCCGCCCGCAGACGGGTTCGGGTTCAACCTGATGCCCGCAGGGGCGCCCTTGATCGGCGCGGCGGAAGAGGGCTATGACACGGGCCTCGCGGTGACGTTCGACACCTTCGACAACTTTGGCGGCGAGGCGCCGGCGCTTGAGGTCAAATACCGCGGCACGATCCTCAAGCATATTCCCTTGCAGATCTCCGCCGGGTTCGGCGTGACCGATCCGGCCATCGCCGCGCGGGAGGTGATCATCAATCTCGATCCGGACGGCACGCTGGACGTCGCTTATGACGGGCGGCAGCTTATCCGAAATCTGCCGACGGGGTATCGGGCCTCCGACATCGGGACACCCAAGTGGGTCCTGGCTGCGCGCACGGGCGGTCTGGTCGAGAATTATTGGGTCGATGATCTGCGGATCGAAGCGCCCGCCGTCTCCGTTTCCCCGGCCGCGCGTTCCTGGCTGGCTCAACTCGGCAATGCGGGCGTGGGCTCCCATCACTGGCTGTTGACACCCGGGGCGGACCCGAACGTGGTGCTGCTGCAGTTCGGCATCTGGGGCGGCGTCAACGCGCAGGTTCTTGGTGCGCCCCTGCCGGTCAACGAATGGTCGCACGTGGCCGCGACCTGGGATCCGGCGACCGCCAATTACGTCGTCTACGTGGACGGCTTTCCCGTTGGGCAGGCGTCGCCGCCCAACGATCGGTTCGCTCTCGCCGGAGTTGGCTTGACCCTGGGCCGACCGTTTGTCGGGGGGGAAAGTTATTTCAACGGCTACATCGACGAGGTGCGTCTCTGGAATCGCGCCCTGAGCGGAGCCGAGATTCGGCAGAATCAGAACTTCCCGCTGACCGGCGCGGAGGTGGGGTTGCAGGTGTATCAGCGGTTCGACGAAACCACGGGTTTCCTGGCCTCGGACTCCGCGCCGCTGGCCGGCCGGAATGAAGGCACGCTGGTCAACGGCGCCACCTATGGTCTCGCGGCCAGCGTGCGTGAACCCGGCTCGATCACGTTCGATGGGGTCAACGACTGGATCAGCGTGCCCAGGTTCGGCCCGATCGCCCCGACCACGGAAGTCACCGTCGAATTCTGGCAAAGGGTGGCGTCGCTGAAGAGTCAGTCGACATTCTCGCTCGGCCCGGACCGGCCCAATACGGACAACCGGCTGAACGCGCACGTGCCCTGGTCGGACGGCACCGTCTACTGGGACTTCGGCAACTGGCAGACGGATGGACGGCTGACCTACACGCCCCCGCCCAACTCCACGGTGGGCGTCTGGCAGCATTGGGCCCTGGTGGCCAGCCAGAACGCGAATGAGATGCGGATCTATCGCAACGGCGTGCCGGTGGCGCAGAAGACCGGCATGAGCCCGCGCTCGCCGGCCGGCACGGCGGACTGGGAATTGAAGATCGGTTCGGCCGAAGTCGTCGGCCCGTACCAGTTCGAAGGCGACCTCTCGGAGTTTCGGATCTGGAACGTGGCGCGAACCACGTCCGAGATTCAGGCGAACACCAACCGCACGCTGACCGGCACCGAGCCGGGCTTGGTGGCCTACTTTCCGTTCCGCGAGGGCTGGGGAACGGCCGTGGCCGGCAGCGCGCCGTATGTGCAGTCCGGGATCGTCAATGGCAACCCGACCTGGGGGGAGAGCCCCCTTGGCAGCACCAACGCGCCCGCCACTTTCGGCACTCTCTTCGTCGACGAGGACACTCCGAAAACCGCCTACTTGACGGCTTACGACATTGAGGAGTATCGGGCCGAGGGCGGCAGCATGACCTTCAACGTGGTGAAGCCGCCCTCGGCCGGCTCGCTCAACCGCAGCAGTGGCACCTGGACCATCGCCAGCCAGAACCCGATCACCTACACCCCGTCGAACAACTTCAACGGGAACGATTCCTTCTCCTACCGCGTGACCGACGCCAGCGGGCTGACCAGCGCGCTCTATACGGTGCCCATCGTCGTGCGCGACGCCAACGATGTGCCCACCGTCTCGTCCGTGGCCGATCTCGTGATCGAGGAGAACACCAGCAGCCCGCCGATCTCATTCACCGTGTTCGACACGGATAACCCGCCAGGCGACCTCCAGGTCAAAGGCGAGTCCCAGGATTCGTCGCTCATTCCGTCCGCCAACATCGTGATTACAGGGACGGGAACCAACCAAACGATGATCATCACCCCGGCGCGGGATGAGATCGGCACGACGACAATTCTCATCCGGGTGAACGACGGGCAGGCCGAGGCCCAGACCAGCTTCCGCGTGCGGGTCGCCCCGCGTCCGGCCTATGCCATTCTGGATCTGGGCACGCTGCCGGCCCGCTCGCAAAGTTCCGGCGCGGCGCTCAACGCCCAGGCCTGGACGGTGGGCTCTTCCCAGTCCCAGCCGGCCGATGCCCACGCCTTCCTCTTCAAGGGCGTCGAGGGCGGCTCCGCCTTGCTGGACCTGGGCACGCTCCTCGGCCCCACCGCGGTGGCGGGCGGCATCAACGATTCCAACGTCATCACCGGATTCAGCACCGCCGGCAATGGCGCCCCGCGGGAACTCTTCCGCTGGAGCAACAACGTCATGAGCAGCCTCGGCTTTCTCAACGGCAACCTGCCGACGGAAGGACGGTCCATCAATAGCGCCGGAAAAATTGCCGGCTCCGGCGGCACCCCCGCGGGCACTCGCGCGTTTCTCCATGCGGGCGCGTACACCAACCTCGGCGTCCTTTCCGGAGGCAGTCGCAGCGAGGCGTTTGCGGTGAACGAATCCGACGAGGTCGTGGGCTACAGCACGGTCGCCGGCGGCGCGGAGCGGGCGTTCCTCTACCGCGCCGGCGCCCTGATCAACCTCGGCGTGCTCTCCAACCACATATCGAGCCGCGCTCTCGCCATCAACAACGACCACCAGATCGCCGGCTGGTCCGCCAGCGGGGCCGGTGTCCGCCGCGCCGTGGTCACGGACGCGATCACGCTCCAGAGCGCCGACCTCGGCCTGCTGTCCGGTGGCGCCTTCGCCAGCGCCAATGGAATCAATGATTTTAACCAGGTTGTCGGCCAGGCCGGCAATGCCGCCGGACGCAACAGCGCCTTCCTCTACAGCGCCGGCCAGCTGCACGACCTCAACAATCTCATCCCCGCCGAGGACGATGAACGTTGGGACTTGCAGGACGCCGCCGCGATCAATCGCGACGGCTTCATTACTGGGACCGGCATTCTCAATGGCACCGGCGGCGGCACCCACGCCTTCCTCGCCGTGCCCGCCTGGGTCATCGGCCGCCCGATCGCCCGCCCGGAAGGATCCGTCAAGCGCCTGCCCGAGATCGAGATCCTGCGCGGCAACCCGCAGGACACGCCCCAAAATTCCTTCTTCTGGAGCACCGTCGAAAGCCGTCTCTACGCCATCCGGCCGGTCACTGCCCGGCTCAAATGGTTCACCAGCTTCACGGATATCATTGGCTCCGGCACCAACCAGACGGTCAATACCGAGCGCATCGTCACCGTCGGCATCGCGGTCTGGCCGCGCAACCCCACCATGTACGTCGCCAACTCGCCGACCGAGGTCGAGCCGCCCGGCGTGCCGTTCAACTACAGCTTCCAGTCCGTCATCTATCAAACCGCGGACGGAGTGAACGTCGAGCCGAGCACCAAGCGGTTCACTGCCTCCCAGCCCGGCTATGTCGTCCTCCATTATCTCAAGAACAACGGCTTCGCCCCCCGGCCGGATGTCCATCCGCCTGCTTTCGACGTCGTCCGCACCATCACCTGGGATGACGCCCGGTTCCTGGCCACGACGAACTGGCTGGTCGGAACGCCGCTCCAGCACCCGGCCCACTTCGATTACGGCGGCCGCAACGGCTACGTCTATTTCGCGAAAAGTTTCTACGACGGCGTCGGGCCCGATCGCGCCTACGATCGCAGCTCGCGCAACGGCGCGATCATTCCCGTCAACAAACCCACGCCGGTCACCCTCGGCGAAAACAACGATCTCGTCGTGGTGTGGTACAGCCTCAACCGCCTGGGCGTAGCCTGGAGCGGCGTCCCCGTCCGCTACAGCCTGAGCTGGCCCGCCGACGCGCCCAAAATCATCATCGCCAGCGGGCTCGGCTCCGGACCGCTCGACCCGCTGCTCTATCCCGAGATGCGGGTCTACAACCAGCCGAACAAGGACCTGCCCGGCTACAACCCGAACGAGGAACACGCGCTCATCGTGCCCTCCAGCGAGGGCCTCGGCCTCTATGCGCTGCGCAATGACCTCAACAGCATCCTGAACGTTTCCGAGCCGTTCGCGCTGCTCAAGCACCGCGATCCCGCCACCGGCGAATGGCGCATCCGCCCCTACCTCGTCGTCACCGAGGAGTCGCCCTACTTCTTCAGTTACACCGGCAACGCCGGCGAGGAACTGCAGCCGCCATTCCCACTCAGCGTGCTGACGGTTTGCGACTCGTCCTATGGCGTGCCCGGCGCCGGGCCCTGGTGGGAGGATGTTCACGGCAAGATTTACGCCCGCGCCGCCGGCCCGGAAGGCAGCGGCACGAACATCCTCGTCCGCTGGTTTTATCCGCTCCAGCCCGGCTTCGATTATGACCTCGCCCGGGACGGCACCAACGACGTGGCCGTGGGCACCTGCCTCCCCTGGCTCGATCGCAGCCGCTCCTTGGTCTCCGACGGCATCACTCCCGGCACGCCCGGCGTGCCCGTCAACGTCAGGTATAACATCCGCTGGCCGAAGGATCCGCCGGTGCTCCAGATCGGCGAAACCCTCCTGAACTCGCGCCGCGGCCTGCCGGACGTGAAGAACATGGCGGCGGTGTCCATCATCTACGACGATCTGAATCCGCTCGACACAAATGCCGCGCTGTCCCTCGCGCGATTCTACGACCCGGTCAGCGCGCGTTCGGTGCCGGTGCCGTCGCGGTTCCAGTGGCCGGCCGTCATCGCGCGCCAAAACATCAACGGCAAGGAATATTTCCCGGGCCTGCCCTATGCCCTGAAGGTCCGGCTCTACCACGATCCCATCAACCGCACGCTCTCCTTCCAGGGCGTGGTCGACGAGGCCTTCACGCTCGGGCCGAACCCGCTGCTGCTGCCCAACGTGATCAGCCCGCGCGAACGCGAGCGCATCCTCAAGCTCGCGGACGGCAACTCGGCCTGGACCGATCTGGTGGACAGCCTCTACCGCCTCACCCGCAACCCCAACCGGCTCGACCTCGATCACAACGCCGCCGCGGACAACGCCCTCCTCATCGGATTGCGCGGACGCTGGACGAACAGCGTCACCGGAGTCCAGACCAACCCCGTGCCCGACGAGTTTGGCAGCGGTCCGAAGGCCTTGACGGCGGCCGGGGCCGACATGCCGCCGCCCCCCGCCCGCCCGGGCTACGGCCTCCAGTTCGGCGGACCCAACTCCGGCGTCGCCTTGAGCGCGTCGGTCAGCCTCGGCGCGACCTTCACCGAGGAGGCGTGGATCTTCCCGCAGCCGACCAACGCCACGACCATCTACGGAATCATCGGCGGCGAGGACACGCCCGCCCCTGAGCGGGCGCCCATGCTTTGGATCCGGGACTTGCGCCGCGTCGGATACGGGTTCGGCGATCGCGATGTGTTCCACAGCGGCGAGACCGGCCCCGTGCTCGAGACCAACGTCTGGAGCCACCTCGCCGCCACCTTCGACGGCGTCGCCTATCGGATCTACGTCAATGGTTTCCTCGTGCACACCGACACGAACTTCGCCGGACGCGTGCCCACGCCCCGCGGCGTCGCCTTTCTCGGCGAACGGCACAATGTCGACCCGTTCCTCGGGCGCATCGACGAGGTGCGCCTCTGGAACGTGGCGCGAAGCGGGCAGGAGATCGCCGCCCTGCGCACCAAACGGCTGAACGGAGCCGAGGACGGACTGGTCGGCCTCTGGCGCTTCGACGAGGGCCTCGGCTCGATCGCCACCGACGCCGGCCCGCTGCGTCGCGACGGCACGATTACCCAGGCGTCCTGGGTCAACCTCGAGACGCCCGGCTCGACCGCCCAATGGGGCCTGCCGCCGCGCTACCTGACCCTCGTCGAAAACAATCGCGCCGATCTGCCCGGCCTGCCCATCACGCTGCGTGTCATCCGGGTCGATGACGGCCCCTACCCGGGCGATCTGAAAATCATGCCGGCGGACAATGTGTTCGATGAGCGCGTTTCCATGCGGCACAGCAGCGACTTTGGCGGTGCCCCGGAACGCCTCGCGTTTGAGTGGTACTACAAGCCGGACGGCGCGGATTTCGATCCCGCCGACCTGCCCCGCGTCAACCCGGCCACCGGCGAGCTCCTGCCGGGCCAGGAGCGCGGATGGATCACGTATCCCGTGAAAGGCTCGGGCGTGAACGACATCACGCTCGGCGAGGGCGGCGAGTCGAGCCTCATTACGCTCGGTGACAATTGGTTCATCTGCCGGTTCCGCGGCTACAACGTGAATGGCAATACGAACTGGAGCGACTGGGTCGGCGATCCCGCCGGCCTCGGAACGCCCCGGGCGCAGTTGGTCGAAGGCTGGATCAAGCGGGTCATCCGCGGGCTGAACCCGTTCGACGCGCGCACCAAGGACTTCCACGCGGCCGGCGCGGTCACCTACGCGAGCATGATCCTCCAGGCCGGCCCGCGCTTCGAAGGGCCGATCGCGTTCAACCCCAGCGCCGACAACCTTAACAGCATCGGCCTGATCGAGGCCTACACCACGGTCCTCAACCGGGCCCGCACGCTCAGCATTGATGGCGCGCCCGCCGTCGACTTCGATCCCGCCAACAACGCGCTCCTCCTCGCCGCCAGCCGCATCAGCGATCTCTACATGCTCCTCGGCAATGAGGCCGTGTCCGATGCCCAGGATCCCACCATCGGCTACGGCACCAGCAGCGGCGAATACGGCGCCGTCGCCTCCAGCATCTTCGCCTTCCAAAACCAGCTCGACTCCCTGCTCGAGGAGGAACTCACGCTCCTGCGCGGCCGCGACGACCGGCGCGGATCCGTCCGCGGCGCCCCCGTCTACAACCGCCTGCTGTGGAACTTCACGCTCGGCGATGGCGAAGTGGCCTATCGCCAGACCTACAACATCCGCGATCAAAACTTCGACGGGTTTATCGATGAGCGCGACGCGCGCATTCTCTACCCGCAGGGCCATGGCGACGCCTGGGGCCATTACCTCACCGCGCTGAAGAATTATTACACCCTCATGCGCCACCCGAACTTCACGTGGAAGCCGCGCACGGAGCCCGTCACCGTGGCCGGCACCGCCGTCGAAGTCGACTTTCTCGACGAACGCAAGTTCGCCCGCATCGCCGCCGCCAAGGCCAAGGCCGGACGTGAGATCGTTGATCTCACCTACCGCCTGAATTACGTCGAGGATCCGGACGGCCAATGGCAGGGCTACAAGGACGCCGACGAGGCCCGCGCCTGGGGCGTCGATGACTGGGCCCGCCGGGCCGGCCAGGGCGCGTATCTCGATTGGCTGGCCGCCAATGCCATCCTCCCGTCCGTCGATCCGAACCCCGCCCACACCGGCATCGAAAAAATCGATCGGCAAACCGTGCTCGAGCTCTCCGAGATCGCCGCCCAGGCGCTCGAGGTTCAGGCCAAGCTCAATCAGGCCGACAGCGGCCTCAACCCCATCGGCCTGGCCAAAGGCAGCGTGCCCTTCGACATCGATCCCACCTTCCTCGAGGTCGGCTCCACCGCGCAAATCGGCCGACGCGCTGTTCAGGGCCTGACCCAGTTCGATCAGATTCTCGAACGCGCGATCAAAGCGGTGAAAAATGGCCTGGCCGTCTGGGACGAAGCCAACAAGGCCACCGAGCTGCTCCGCCGCACGCAGGACACCATCGACGACTACAGCCGCAACGTGCGCGAGCAGGAGATCGACTACAAGAGCCGCCTGATCGAAATCTTCGGCTACCCCTACGCCGGCGACATCGGCGCCGGCCGCACCTACCCCAGCGGTTATGACGGGCCCGACCTGTACCACTACATGTATGTCTCCAGCCGCACCGCCACGGGCCAAAACGCGCCGGGCGCGACCAATTTCACCGCCTACTTCAAGCCCCTCGCCGATGGCAAGGGCTACTCCTTCACCCCCACGGACTATAAGTACGATCCGTTCACCACGGACACCTCGATCCTCACGGTCAACTTCCCGCAGTCGAGCGGCAACTACGCCTTCGACGCCCCGGCCTCGTGGGGCGAACGCCGCGCCCCGGGCGAACTCCAACTCGCCCTGTCCGACATGGTCGTCGCGGAAAATAACTACAAGCTCGCCCTCCAGAACTACGACGGCCTCGTGGCCGACATCACCGATCAGATCGCCCTCCTCGCCGCACAAAAACAGCTCAATTCCAATCGCATCGACGTCTTGGACCGCGCCAAGAACACCATCATCGGCATCAACACGGCCATCGGAGCCACCAAGGCGGCCGAAACCGCCATCCGCCGGGTGGTCGATGTCACCCGCCGCGTGGCCGAAAAGCTCGGCGATTCCTTTCCGCGCGTCATCGGTCTGGCCACCGACGCGCTGGCGCCCGCCCGGGCCACGGTCTATGCCGTGGAAAATTCCGTGACCATCCCGATGGAGATCGGGGCGGACGTGGCCGAGCTGGCGCAGACGGCGCTCGACCTGAGCAAGGATCAGGTCAGCCTGACCAGCGCGATCGACGTGCAGAAACTTGAGGATGACTTCGATGTGCTCCAGCACAAGAAGGAGCTCGAACACCTGATCCGCGACGAGATCAGCCAGCGCCTCGAGCTTTACACCCAGGCCGAGGTCGTCCGCCAGACCGTCGCCCGCTTCACCGCCAAGCTGGCGGAAGGCCAGCGCCTGGTGGAGGAACTCGTCCGCTTCCGCCAGAGCACCTCCGCCGACATCACGGAACATCGCTACGAAGACATGACCTTCCGCATCTTCCGCAATGACGCGCTGCAAAAATATCGCGCCGCGTTCGATGTCGCGGCCCGCTACGTCTACCTCGCCGCCAATGCCTACGACTACGAAATCAATTTCCTCGGCACCGATCAGCGCGCCGGCCGCCGGTTCCTGACGGAGATCGTCCGCCAGCGCAACCTCGGCGAATTGCTCGACGGCGAGCCCGTCGTCGGCCAGCCCGGCCTCTGTGACGCCCTCGGCCGCATGGTCGCCAATTGGGAGGTGCTCAAGCCTCAGTTCGGCGTCATCAACCCGCAGATCGCCGACACCCGCTTCAGCCTGCGCGAGGAAATGCTCCGCATCCGCGGCCACGTCGAGCCGGACCTCGGCCCCGATGGCATCGCCACCACCCCGCAGGAGCTGGAGGCCCAGGCCGCCGCCGATGCCGCCAACGCCGAGTCGGATGCCATCTGGCAGGCGGCCTTGAAGAACGCCCGCGTGGCGGATCTTTGGGCCGTGCCCGAGTTCCGCCGTTACTGCCGGCCGTTTGCCCCCGAGCTCGTCGGCGCGCAACCCGGCCTCGTCATCCGCTTCTCCACCACCATCACCTTCGGCCTGAATTTCTTTGGCTGGCCGCTGGCCGGCGGTGACAGCGCCTACGACCCTACCCAGTTCAGCACGAAGATCGCCCGGGCCGGCGTGTGGTTCAGCGGCAGCGATGGCTCCACCGTCTCCCAAACGCCCCGCATCTATCTCGTCCCGGTCGGCCTGGATCTCCAGCGCTCGCCCGCCGGCGATACCCTGGCCACCCGTGAGTGGCGCATCGTCGATCAGGTCGTCCCGCCGCCGTTCCCGATCGGAGCCAGCGACTTGAACTCCGCGAATTGGATTCCGATGAACGACAGCCTGGGCGGCAGCTTCGCCCAGATCCGGCGCTACGGCAGCTTCGCCGCCAAGCATGACAACGGCGCCTACAGCGAGGATGACCTCACCAATGACACCCGCCTCATCGGGCGCAGCGCCTGGAACACCGAGTGGCTCATGATCATCCCCGGCGGCACGCTCTTGTTCGACCCCAACCAGGGCCTGGATGCCTTCATCAATTCCGTGCAGGACATCAAGATCTACTTCCAGACCTACAGCTACTCCGGCAACTAGGCGCGCCCCAGCCACCCAGGACCTGAACTCTCCCATCGTCTCATGAAGACCCCATCCCAAGTTTGCGACCCCCAACTCGGAGGGAACCCGCCGGCGCCCGGAGCCTTCGCCGGCCCGCACGGACGCACGTCCCATGCCTGCCGCGCCCGACGGGCGGCCCTGCTGGCGGCCGTCCTGTTCGCCAGCGCCGCGGCCCGCGCGGTCCTGCCCGAACCGGACAACGTCATCTTCGGCAGCATCACCCGCGACGGGGTGCCGGTGACGGCCGCGGACTCGGACGTGTCGGTGGAAGTCCGCCGGTCTCCCGACGGCCCGCCCATCGCCAGCTACACGATGGGCAGGAATGCGCGCCTCGGTGATCGCTATGCGGTGCGGGTGAAACTTGAGTCGATCGTGCCGGTGGCCGACTCCGACGCCACGCAGACCAACGACGTTGTTTATCTGGTGGTCTCGGATTTCAACGGCGCGTTCGCCGGGACGAACCTCGTGGTCGGGGCGCGCGGAACCCTGCGCCAGTTGAATCTCGGCGGCGCCCCCGTGAGCAACGGCGACTCCGACGGCGATGGCCTGCCGGACGCCTGGGAGCTGGCCCGCTTCGGCAATCTCGGGAACGGGCCGGGTAGCTTGGGTGCCAATGGACAAACCGCGCTTTACAACTACACGACCGGCAGCGATCCCAACGACCCGGCGGATGGCTTCTTCCTCCGGATCGCCCGCACGGGCCCCGCGAAGTCCGTCAGCTATGTTGCGCGCGCGGCATCCGGCGCCGGCTACGAGGGATTGGTGCGATCCTACTCGCTCGAGTTTGCGACCAACCTCAATGCGATCGCCTGGAAACCGGTGCCCGGCCAAACCAACATCACCGGCAACAACACCACCATCTCCTACACCACCGCCGAAACCGGCTCCAACGTCGTCTATCGAGGCCAGGTCCGGCTGCTCAGACCGTAGTCATAGCGGGGAACGCGGCGGGTTGGCGATACGCTACGGCTTTGCGCCGTTGCCTTTGAGATATCGTTTCAGCGACGTCTCCAGTTCGCCCATTCGCTCGCGATCGTTGCAAAGCTCAATCGCCTTCTTCTGGTGCGCGATCGCGTCCGCCACGCGGCCATTGTCGAACAGCGCGCGGGCGTAGGTGTCGACCACATCGGGTTCCTGCCCCTTGCAGGCTTCAAACGCGGCCTTTGCAAATTTCAAGGCCAGCCCCGGATCGCGCTTCTCGATGCGCTCGTCCGTCAACAGCGTCCAGGCCATCTCGTTGAGCATCTCTGCGTTGATCGGGGGCACGTATTCCATCTTCTTGGCCAGGTCGCCCAGCGAGGTGGCAGGCCCTTTGCCCGTGGCGGCCCGGTAGTAGTCCTGGAAGCTGCGTTGCACCTGGTAATACGCCTTGAAATCGGAGAACTGAAATCCGGCCGGCGCCAGCGGCCCCGCCTGGGCTTCAATCTTCATCAGCTCCGCATCGCTGCGGCCCGACAGCAGCGCGCGCTGGTAATCCCGCATCAGGCTTTGAAAACGCGCTGAGTTGCGAATGCCCACCAGATCCAGCGGTTTCGACTGGATGCCGCCCAGTTCCTTGTCCAACGCCTGAATCTCCCGCGCAAGCGCGTCGAGCTTCGCATCCGGTTCCCCCCGCAACGCCATCTCCAGATACTCCTGAATCTTGCGCTGGGCCGTCAGGCGCTTTCGCTCGACCCCAAGATCAAACGTGTTCGCAGCCAGCCGATCGAGAACCCGGTCAAGGCCGTCCATCGGATGTCCGTGCCACGCGATGCGCCCTTCGCGATCCACCACGAACGCGTGCGGAATTCCGTTCACCCCAAAGGCCTTCATGTAGGCTTCCGACGTCGCCTGGTTCCGATCCAGCGCCACCCGGTAATCCATCTTCTCGCCCATGTTGTCCACAAACGGCTGGACCGTGGCCTGGTCCTCGTCGCTGACACCCACAAAAACAACGCCCCGCTCCTCAAACTTCTTCTGCAGCTCCGTCAGGTGCGGAATGCTGACCCGGCACGGCCCGCACCAAGTCGCCCAGAACTCGATCACCACCACCTGCTTGCCCTTCGCTTCCGCCAGATCCACCGGCTCTCCCTTCACCCACTTCGCGATCTCCAACGCCGGCGCCGGATCCCCCAGCTGCGCGGCCCGCCCCGGATTCAATCCCAGGGCCAGCGCCGAGAGGATGCCCAGGGCCACCCCGCGCCACCCGACTCTTTCGGAGCGCGGGCTTTCAGCCCGGAGCGGAATAAATCCGCCGCCCGTGTCCGGCCGTGTCCAGAAATCTTGCTGCACCAAAAAGCGGTCCGATGAAGTAAGGGAGGTGGGAGTCATGGCGGAAGGCTCTGTTTTGCCCAGACCCTAGAAGTGCCGCGGAGAGGCGTCAATGGGCGATCCGCCCGAAATGGCAGGACCGGCGCATCCGCCGGCTGTCGGTGACACTTCGTCCGATGTCCGGAGCGCGGGCTTTCAGCCCGCAGCAGCTGGAATCGGCGGCCCCTTAGTAAAGTTCGAGCCGCGTGGCCGCTTCCGGCCCGGCCGCCGGGAATCACGCCGGCGGCTGCGGAGGATCGGAGCCTGGGGCGGACGAGCGTCGGCTTCCCAGGCTGGTCACCGCGCCAAACGCGAGGCCCAACACCAAGCCCGCGGCATGCGCCCCGTTCGCCATGGAGATTCCGAACAGCGTCGCGAACGCTCCGCCCAGGCTGAGCGAGAAGAATACCAGCATCAGGATCACCGTGTAGGGGTGCAGCGAAAGTCCGCAGTCCGGGTCCAGCTTGCTCTTGACCCAAATGTAACCCAGCAACCCGAACACCACCCCCGATATGCCGCAAAACGCCGGGCCCGCCAGCCACGCCTGCGCCAGGTTCGAGCCAATCGCGATGGTCAAAAACAAAAGCCCCAGCCTTCCGGTGCCCTGGCGATATTCAATCGCGCTGCCCAAATCGACCAGCCAGACCAGATTCAAAATCAAATGCGCCACGCTGAAATGGACCAGCGCCGGAGTGATCAACCGCCAAAATTCACCTCGGGCGAAAATCTCCGGCAGGCCTGGATCCCAATGAATGCGGCTGCCTTCGATGGTGATTTGCGTGATGAGCAGCTGCTCGAATACCCGCTCGCCAAAACCGGCCCAGGCCGCGCCCGCAATCGCCACACAGACGCCGGCCAAGACCCCGGTCAACGCCCCAACTCCATGCGGAAACATCCGTCGCACCGCCTCCTGTCCTCCAGGATCCGCGGAACGCGCCGCGTCGTCGTCTGCCATCCGCCGACGAACGGCGCCCTCCCGCGCGCGCGCCGCAAATTCGGGCCGGCTCGGATCCTCCAGATACGACGACAGCCGCTCTGCCGCGACGCCGAAGTCGTCGTCCGAACGGACCCAGACCGCCCAGCAGCCGGGCTCCGGCTCGACCTGATGCTCGATGTCGATCGCCAGCAGAATGTCGCTGAACGTCCGGGCGGCACTTTCGCTGGGCAGATTTCCGATGAAACGCATGATGTTGCCGCGGCAATCTAGCCCGGTCGCAAACCAAAAGGAAACTGCGAACCGGAATCCCTGGAGATGCGCCGACTTGTCGGCGCTTTTTGTTTTGGGGGACTCGTCCCCCCAACGCGCTCCGGTAATGGCGGCGACGAGTCCCCGCACTCATCAAATTGCCGCGATGTAAATTCAGATTGATACGAGCCGACGTTGAGGCACTGTTCAGCCATGTCCATCAGCCTAACCACGCTTTCTCCCACGATATCCTGATGAAAATCACCTTGCACGGCGCCGCCGGAGACGTGACCGGGTCCGCCTATCTCGTCGAAACCGATCAGGCCCGCGTGCTGGTCGATTTTGGGTTGTTTCAGGGAAATTCCCGGATCGAGACGAAGAACGTCATTCCGTCCGGCCTGACGCCGGCCAAGCTCGACACTGTGCTGGTCACGCACGCGCATTTGGATCACACGGGCCGTCTGCCGCTGCTCACGAAGGCCGGCTATGCCGGCGCCTTGCTGGCCACCCAGGCGACCATCGATTTGGCCGGTTTGATCCTTCGCGATTCCGCCAAGGTTCAAGCGCTGGACGCCGAGCGGCTCAATCGCAAACGCGAGCGGGCGGGCGAGGCGTTGGTCGCCCCGCTCTACACCCTCGAGGACGTTGAACGCACCCTGCAGTGTTTCCGCCCGGTGGAATACGACCGGAGCGTCCCGGTGGCGCCCGGCATCGCGGCCCGCTATGTTTCCGCCGGCCATATGCTCGGCTCGGCCAGCATCGAGCTGACGGTCCGGGAGGAAAATCGTGAAAAGATCGTCGTGTTTTCCGGCGATCTCGGCCCCAAGGGTCTCGCCATCATCCAGGACCCCGAGCCGTTGCGAAGGGCCGACCTGGTTTTCCTCGAGTCCACCTACGGCGATCGCGACCATCGTCCGCTCAAAGAAACCCTCGCGGAGTTCCGGCAGATCATCGAGGCCGCCGTCCGGGACAAGGCGCGTGTGTTGATCCCCGCCTTCGCCGTGGGTCGCACCCAACAGATCCTTTACCATCTGGATGAGCTCTTCTGCGCCGGGCGCCTGCAGCCGTTCCCGATTTTCATCGACAGCCCGATGGCCATCGAGGCGACGCGCATCTACCAGCGGCACCCGGACTTGTTCGACGAGGAAGCCATCGATCTGCAGAAGGCGTGCGACATCGCGAGCCAGCGCGGACACGTGAAGGCGACGCCCACGGCCCAACAATCCATGGCTTTGAACGACGTGGAAGGCCCGTGTGTGATCATGGCCGGGTCCGGCATGTGCAATGCCGGCCGGATTCTGCATCATCTCAAGCATGGGCTCTGGAAAGAAAACACCGTGGTCATCATTGTCGGCTATCAGGGCGAAGGAACCCTGGGCCGGCAGTTGGTCGACGGTGTGCCGCAGGTTTCGATCTTCGGGGAAAAAATTGCCGTCAAGGCGAAGGTCTGCACCCTGAACGGGTTCAGCGCGCATGCGGGCCAGACGGAGCTGTTGAAATGGTTTGGAAGTCTGGCGCCTTCGAAGCCGCAGGTGGTCCTGTCGCACGGGGAAGCGCGCGGCCGCGAGCCGCTCGCGATCGAAATCAAAAAGCACTTCGGCCTCACGGCCGCGTTGCCCATGCAAGGCGACATCGTGCGGCTCTGAGCGGGCCCGCGCCCGGGCCCAAATCAGCAATCAACAATGTCCGACCGTCGGAATTTTTGATTTTCGATTGCAGATTTTAGATTGACCGCGGGATCGCTGACTCCGCGAAATCGCCGGGAAATCGCCATTGATTCGCGACTGGATCTTCGGCAGTCTGACATTATGAACGCCAAGGAGTTCTCACAAAGGTTGTGGAGTTTTTCTGTCATGGTGGCACGTGTCGTGGACGAACTGCCCGAATCTCGAATTGGACGTCATATCGCCGGACAATTGATTCGGAGCGGTACCTCGTCGGCACCGAATTACGATGAGGCCTGTGACGCGGAAAGTCGGCGGGATTTTGTTCACAAGCTCGGCATTGCCACGAAGGAAATGCGCGAGACGTGTGGCTGGCTTCGATTCGTGATCGAGCTCGAACTGGTGCCAGGCGGTCAAATGAAGCAGGCACTGGACGAGGCGACCCAGTTGCAGCGAATGCTGGCAAGTTCGGTGCTAACCGTTCGGAAGTCCGAACGCGATGACGTGTTGCCTGAGGAAGACGCGAAATTGCAAATCGAAGACTAACCAGCCACGACGCCATTCAGAGCCCGCACCCCGCGCCCGGGCCCAAATCAGCAATCAGCAATCAAAAATCAACAATGTCCGACCGTCGGAATTTTTGATTTTTGATTTTCGATTCGGGGTTTTTGATTTTTCATGCGCGAACCATGCGCTCGAACCGACGCCGATTTCTTCACCAGGCCGCGGTGCTCTCCGCGGCCGCCGGCCCGGGGCTCGGCGGGTGCCGCCTCGTGTCTCCGCGCCGGACGGATTTCCACCTCGCCACGTTTTCCGCGGACGTCACCGTGCCGCTGGGACATCCGTTGATGGGCGGCGGGATTGCGCCCGCCCGGGAGATCATCGATCCGCTGTTCGCCCGCGGCCTGGTTTTCTTTGGAAGCGGCTTGCCCATCGTGCTCGCGGTCGTGGACTGGTGCGAAATTCGGAACGACGCCTATTTCCGCTGGCGTGACGTCCTGGCCGATGCCGCCGGGACGATTCCCAGTCGCGTTTTGGTCAGCAGCGTCCATGTGCACGACGCGCCCGTGGCGGATCTGACGGCTGAACGGATCCTGCGTGAATCCGGCGCCACGGGCTCGGTTTGCGATCCGGCGTTCCACGAAATTGCGGTGCAACGTGTCGCCAGATCCGTGCGCGCGGCGCTGGGGCGCCGGCAGCGCGTGACCCAGGTGGGATTCGGATCGGCCGCCGTGGACCAGGTCGCGTCTAATCGCCGCTTCGTCGGGCCCGACGGATCGCTGACGTTTGGCCGGACCAGCGCCAGCCGCGACGCGGCGGCCCACTCGGCGGACGTCGGGTTGATCGATCCGCTGTTGCGCACCCTGAGCTTCTGGCAGGGCGATCGACCTCTGGCGGCGTTGCACGTTTACGCGACGCACCCCATGAGCTACTACGGTCAGGGCGGAGTCTCGGCGGACTTTGTCGGCCTGGCCCGGGCCCGCCGGCAAGCCGACGCGCCGGACGTGTTTCAGATCTATGCCAGCGGCTGCAGCGGAAACGTCACGGCCGGCAAACACAACGATGGCAACCCGGCCAATCGACCGGTGCTGGCCCGGCGAATCTACGACGCGATGGTGGGCGCCGGGCACCGCACCGAGCGCCATCCGCTGAACGGGATCCACGCGCAAACCGTTTCATTCGAGTTGCAGCCGAGAGGCGGCGATTTTGGGGAGAACGAGTTGCGGCGGCGATTGGCGGCGGACAAAAAGCCGTTTGGCCAGTGCCTGGCGGCGCTGGGTCTGAGCTGGCGCGAACGCGTGCGTGCCGGTCATCTCCTGGATCTTCCGGTTATCGATTTCGGGGCGGCGCGGCTCCTATTGCTTCCGGCGGAGTCGTACGTCGAATACCAGCTCTACGCCCAGCAGATCGCCGACCGCCCGGTCGTCACGCTGGGCTACGGCGAGTGCGCCCCCGGCTACATCCCGACCGAGACGGCGTGGTCGGAAGCCGACTCGAACCTGGGCGACTGGTGCTGGGTTGCCCCCGGCGCGGAAGCCGTGCTCAAGTCCGCCATCCGGAAAGCTGGGAGCTCGACGCTTAACGGCTGACGCTCAACGTTCAACGTTCAACGCTCAACGTTCAACGCTCAACGTTCAACGCTCAACGTTCAACGCTCAACGTTCAACGCTCAACGTTCAACGCTCAACGTTCAACGCTCAACGTTCAACGCTCAACGTTCAACGCTCAACGTTCAACGCTCAACGTTCAACGCTCAACGTTCAACGCTCAACGCTCAACGCTCAACGCTCAACGTTCAACGCTCAACGTTCAACGCTCAACGCTCAACGCTCAACGCTCAACGCTCAACGCTCAACGCTCAACGTTCAACGCTCAACGTTCAACGCTCAACGCTCAACGTTCAACGTTCAACGTTCAAAGTTCAAAGTTCAACGTTCGTTCCTCTTCCCCCGTTCGGTTGTTCCGATCTCAGTATCATTGCCCCCCAGTCCATGCGTTAAGCGGCTCGGCGTGACGAGGTGGACCTGGGTTCAACCCCCCTCCTGCCAACGGATTGTCGGTCATCACCCCCCGACCCTTTGTTGTTCTCCGATGGCAAATCCGTGAAGTCGGGCTAAAGCGTTTTCACAATCCGCCGAAGAACTACGAAGAACGAGAGAAGTAATGAGTCTTAGCCTGCGTAACGACGATGTCTGCGGCGCGAAACGCCGGGCTTGAGCCGGGATTGTGATATGCCTTCCTTTTCTTATGTAGCGCGGGAAGCCGCCACCGGACGCGAAATTCGCGCCAACCTCGACGCCCAAAGCGAGCAGGCGGCGATTCAAGCCCTGTTGGGACGCAATCTCCTCGTCGTTTCGATCCAGGAAAAGGTCACCAAAAAGGGCCGCACCGGCGGCGGTTCCGTGGCCCTGGCTGACCTCGTGGTCTTCACGCGGCAGTTGGCCACCATGATCGACGCCGGTCTCGCCATGGTGCAGTCGTTGCAGGCGCTGGCCGAGCAGACGACCAACAAGGTCATGCGCGACACCATCAAGGATGTCTGCACGCGCGTGGAAGGAGGCGACGGTTTTTCCGAGGCGCTGCGCAAACACCCCAAGGTGTTCAACAAGCTGTACGTGTGCATGGTCGAGGCGGGCGAACGCGGCGGTCTCCTGGCGGAGATTCTCGCGCGCCTCGCCACCTACCTGGAAAACACCGCCAAGCTGCGCAAGAAGGTCAAGTCCGCCATGATGTATCCCACGGCGGTGACCATCATCGCCATCGGCATCACCGTCTTCCTCCTGGTCAAGGTCGTCCCGGTCTTCGGCGAGGTTTACAAGGGATTCGGACGCGAGCTGCCGGCGCCGACGCAGTTCCTGATGGCCATCAGCAAGCTGCTCCGCGAAAATCTCATCTACTTCCTCGCCGTCGTGGGCGGCGGCATCTACGGCTGGTTCGCCTACCTCAAGACCAAAAACGGACGCGAGTTCTGGGACCGCACGCGCATCAAGCTGCCCCTCTTCGGCGTCATCGCCCATAAAATTTGCCTGGCCCGTTTCACCCGCACGCTCGCCTCCTTGATCCGCTCCGGCGTCCCCATCCTCGAGGTCCTGCAGATCGTGTCCAATACCGTCGGCAATGTCGTCATGGAAAAAGCCATCCGCACGGCCGCGGGCGACATCGAGCGCGGCGAAGGCATCTCGGCCGCCCTCGGCAAACATCCCGTTTTTCCGTCCATGATCATCCGCATGGTCACCGCCGGCGAACAGACCGGCAAAATTGAAAACATGCTGGAGCGCATCTCCGACTTCCTCGACGACGAAATCCAGACCACGCTGTCCGGCCTGACCTCGCTGATTGAGCCGCTCCTCATCGTGTTCCTGGGCGTGACCGTCGGTGGCATCGCCATCTGCATGTTCCTCCCCATCTTCAAGATGAGCGAGATCATCAACCCGCAAAAGTGAGGCGGTGCGGGGTGGCCAGCAAGAAGTTGTCGGTGAAACTTGTCGGAGGCCCCGGGGGGTGCGCGAACCTGCAGCCCGCACAAGGCAGAATCTTCGGCAAATGCTGGAATCTTCGTGCGGCATTGCTGGCCCCTCGTGGTTGAAACCGTTGGTCCGAACCACCAACGGTGGGACGCCTTCCCCCCATTCCGCCAGCTCGATTCCGCCTTGCGCGTTGGGGAATGGCTGAGCATCCTGCGCGCTGAATTTTGCCATGCAGTGTATCCGACCAATGGTGACGGGAGACCTCGATCGCGTCGTGGCGATTCACTTCGGCCGGTTTCCGGATTCACGCTCGACGTCTCTAGGACGTCCGTTTGTGAAACGCATGTATCAGTGGTTTATCCGATACGAGCCCGATCTGGCGCTGATTTCTGAAATCGACGGGCAGGTTGAAGGGTTCATCGTTGGTTCTCGCGGTGGATATGGGCGACGCGTTTTCCAGTATGCCCTGCCTCAGGTGATCTGGGGTTTGGCGCGCAACCCAGCGCTGCTCCGGCGTCGCAAAACTTTCACGCTGTGGCGGAGTTACGCGCGGGCTTTGTTTCCGGGAGGGACCAAAACAAAATCTGATGCGGTCGAATCGGCCAGTCCACGGGTCAGCGTGGCGAGCATCGCGGTTTCGCCAGCGCATGCGGGAGAAGGGCTGTTTTTGATGCTCGCTTTGGAAAAGCAGGCGAAAAAGTTAGGTGCCCAGACTCTCTCCGCCAGTGTCGAATCCTACAACGAACGGTTGATTTCACTTCACCTTCGATTGGGGTGGGTTGTGCATCGAAAGAACGCGAGCTACGTGGCGTTGCGAAAGAGCTTCGCGGTCCAAGATGGCGGCGGCAGGCGCGAGGAAGCGCCGCAGGCCGGATCGGTTTCCCAGTGAAGCCGTGCGACGACCAAAATTTTTGGCGCAGACGTGTTGATAAGGAGGAAAACGGTTAGTCAAGCTTCCGTGGCCGAAGCGAATTTTCTTAACGATTGTTTTTTGCGGAGCTTGAGAAAATGTTGCCGGTTCTGGCTCTTTTCTTAAGAGTTTCTCCTCAGCCACAACGCAATCACTATTCATTCGCTCCGCTCGCGGGCGTCTTGCACTCCCATCCCGTCCACCGCGATGCGCTTCGCGCAAATCGCTTCCCGTTTGGCCAGGATGGGAGTGCGGAGCAGGACGCCCCTCAGCCAACCCGGCTGGCCGGGGCGCCGTTCGCGGCTTGGTTCGTTTCACCTGCGCTGACGTTCCCGCGCGGACTCGGGGTTGGCGCTGGCGGCGACGTCCGCCGCACCACCAGGCGTTCAACGGTTCGTTTCAGCTTGTCCGCGGTGGTCGCCGTCACGCGGATGTACCCATAGACCGCCGCGCTGTCGACCAGGGCGCGTTTGCCCACGGCCAGCAGGGTTTCGTGAACCGCGGCCTGCATTCGCTCCACGGCGGAAAGACACTCGCTGAGGGCGGATGCCACGGCGGTATCTTCTTCAAACCGCTTCAGGTCGAACGCCGGCGGCAGCAGGCCGGGATTCGCCTGGGCGGTCGCCAGCCGGTTGTTAATCGTCCGGACGGCCTTTGGCCCGAGACGGACGGTTCGATGATTACGCTGTTCCGCCTGCGAGAGCGGTTCCACAAACGTCATCGTTTCGAGCAACGCCGTCACGCGCGCGGTCGCTTTTCTGACCTCGACTGCGGTGATGTTTTTCGTTGAGTTGCCCGGGTTGGTCTCTGTTTTCAACTTCGTCTTCATTGCACTGTATTTCTGCATTTGATGTGTTTTTACCTCGTCGTTTCCAGCGTGGCCGGTCCACCACCCGGTCTTCGCTGTTGCCGGGAACGAATCACAAGAGGCCCAAAAGTCTTCACGAATAAAACGCCGGCTTCCGCGCAGAATCTGCAACGACCGTGTGTCCGATTCCTTCTCCCTCGCCTGGCGGGGGAGAAGGTGGCCCTCCGGCACGGCGGGCCGGATGAGGGGGAGGGGAGACAATCCGTGGATTGGTGCGCGTGAACAGGTGACAAAGAAGAGGCGACGCTTCGCGCCGCAGGCAGTCTTCCGGTATTTTCGATTTACGATTTTTGATTGCTGATTGTCGGAGCAATCACCAGTCAGCAATCGTCTGAGTGGCCCCAATCCACGAGATTGAAAGCAGGCTCGCTCGACGATTGCCCTATGCCCAGCTCCCAATTCCAAATTCCAGATTCCAGATTCCAGATTCCAAATGATTGGCATCGGTCATCGCCAACGACTGGCGTGCTTGCGCAGCGCGCGGGCGAAGGTTTCCACGGCGGGATGAGGCCCGCGCCGCCAGATCATTCCCATTTCCAATGGTGGAAAATCCCGGAACGACAACGCCCGCAAGCCGGCCCGCACCGCCCGTCTTGGCACCTCGATCGACAGCCCCAGGCCAAACCCGTCCAGAACCAGCGTCTCCACCAACTCCAGCGAATTCACCTCCAGACCGACCGGCCAGTCGATGCCCCGGCGGCCAAGCTCACTTCGAAACGACCGGCTGATGGCGTCGTCGTGATGCGGGCCAATCAGCGCGGGCGGGGCCTTGCCGTGGCGCCAGAGCGACGAGACATTGCGCAGCGAGCTGTCCGCCGGCACCAGCAGGACGAGCGGCAGCCGGACCAACGCTTCCGCCGCGCACTGCTCCGGCACGGTTTCTTCGAGGATCGTGATGGCCAGATCAATGGCTCCCGCCGCAAACCACTCCGTGATCTGAGCCGGCAAACCTTCCTTCAGCACCAGGCGCATCTCGGGAAAGGCCGTTTGCGTCTCCCGAAAGACCGGCGCCAGGCATTCCCGCAGTGCAATCCCGGCTCCACCCACCCGCAACGTCACGGGCTGCCCGCGGCGCAGGATGTCGGTCATCGACGGAAGCTGATCGAAGAACACCCGCACAAATGCGTACAATTGTTTGCCGGCTGGCGTCAGGGCAAATGGCCGCCGCTCGAACAGGGTCGCCCCGATTTGTTGCTCCAAGCGGCCGACCTGACGGCTGATGGTGGACGGTTGCAGCCCGTAGGGCATCCGGCGGGCCGCCTCAGAGACGCCACGGTGCCGCGCGAGGTAGTAGAAGAGCTCCAAATAATGCAGGTTAATCATGGTACGAGCCGGGAATGACCCCAAAGAAGTGAGAATAGTGTCTGGTTCACTGTCCTATTGCCTGACCCCGGTGCGGATCTAACCAAAAACTTCCGAATTCACACAAAATGTTACAAACCGCTTCCTCCCGATCCTCCTCCGCGCAGGGTTCCGCCTGTGCGGGTCGCTGGGGATGTGGCCCGGCAGTCGGGAACGGCTGACATCATGGTTTCCCCGGAAAAACGACCGCGCCACGGCCGAAAATGCATCGAATCCGGTCTCGACTCATTCCAAATGGCTCCGGAGTGATGTCGAACCGAACAAAACCAACCTGCGAGCAACGAAAAACGACTGTCGGAAGGAAAAAGCGATGAATTCGGAGCGTTTTCGATCGTTTTTGAGACTTTTCCGATGGATTCGATGCCAAGAGTGATCTTTTTTGGAGCTTATGTGATGTTTTCCACGCTTTTTTAATCTTTTTGATGCCATTCGCGTTAATTTTGGCGCGTTTCTCATCCTGCGAGGTCCGATCGTCATCTTTTTGGCCCGATCGAGATGTTTTCGCTGCCTTTGCCCGGGCTTGACGTGCTCCGCCGGCTTTCGTCAGATCGGTCGGGCAAATTGGGATGCAGTTAGGATAAGCCTTGCTTGGCCGATGATGACCGATGCGGATAACCTATGGTTCGTGGCACATACCCGGCCGCGCTGTGAGAAGAAGCTGGCGCAATTTTGCGATCGGGAAGGAATTCCTTCCACTCTCCCCTGTTTCAACAGCGTCCGGAAATATCGCGGCAAGACGTTGACCTTCAAAAAGCCCCTTTTTCCGGGCTATCTCTTCCTGCGAATGCCGGGCTCGGCCCGGCAAAAGGTGGTCCAAAACCAGCACGTGGCCAACCTGCTGGATGTCCCCGATCAGGCGGAGTTTGAAGAACAATTGCAGGCGGTGCTCCAGGCCCTGGAGACGGAACTGGAAATTCGACTCGCGCCCGAGATTGGCGAAGGCCAGCGAATTCGTGTAACCGGCGGGCCGCTCCGGGGCGTCGAGGGATTCGTGGAAAAGCGTTACGGCATGACCACCGTGCTTTTGCGCCTGGATTTCATCGGCCAGGCGGCCGCCGTGAAATTGGACGCCGACATTCTGGAACTTTTTTAAATTCAGGTCTTTAGCGAATTAGAAACTTCTAACCATTACTTGCGTTTTGTCCGATGTAGTGCTAGAAGACACGGCCTCTCTGTGGAGTCTCTGACCTTGAAGAATCGTGTGCAGGAAAGGACCGGGCGAACGGATCCGGTTCCGTTGAAACGGCACCTGGCACCCTTGGAATAGATCAGAACCCCGCGGGGGAGTGACCGCATGAATTTAGTTGAGCAAGATGCTTTAGGCTCGGCTCTGTCCGGGTTGGTTCGCTTTGCGAACTGACCGGGACGAAGTCTGCCGCCAGGAGGGCAACCAATCTCAAGAAGTCCGATGGACCGGGCACAACGACTGGGGTGACTTTTGACGCAAAACCAAGTTGGCAGTGCTGTTCGCCTTGTCGCATTGATGATTTCGCCGGGTAAGGTCTGGCGCAACGAGGCCTCGGTGTGGTCCGTGGTCTGGGTGGATCAAGGCGAAGGCGAAGGTGTATTCGATCCATCCGGCCGGGCCGGGCTGAAACCCGGGGCCGTTTTCGTGGCGCCGCCGGGGTCCGTCGTGAGCATTTGCGTGCGCACCAAAGCGCCCCTGGTCGGGCACGCGCTCACGTTTGGGCTGTCGCACCTCCCGTGCACGGTCACGGCGGGCACGAAAGTCCTCCTGCAGCACGCCTCAAACGGACGTCCGGCGCCCGCAGTTCTGACGAGCGACTGCCGGTTGCGCCCGCTGTTGGAGGGAATGGCGTCGGACGCTCGCCGGGCCCACGCGCCCCCATCCTACGACTCGGCGACTTCCGTTCTCCACTCCTGCCCGTGCCCACTCTTCGGCCGCTTGAACTCCATCATCGAAGAGCTCAGCCACTTGGTCAATGGCTCGGCCCAGGCGAATGGCGACATCGGAACGCGCGTGCGGGGCATCCTGAGCCGGATGTCTCAGGAGGAATTACAGGCCATCACCATCGACGACCTCGCGGCCCGCTGTGGATGCAGCCGGCGGCACTTGTCCCGCCTGCTCCGACAGCAGTGCGGCGACTCGCTGTCGAGCATTGTCAACGGGGCACGCCTGGACCGTTCCGCGGACTTACTGCGGGAACCCAATCGCAAAATCGCGGACGTGGCTGCCGACTGCGGCTTCAACCACCTCGGAGTTTTTTCCCGGCGCTTTCGAGACCGTTTCGGAGCCACCCCAGCCGCATGGCGGAAACAGCAGATGGTGGCCCTTGAGCTGCCAACCCAGCCAAACTCGGCTCATTCGGTTTCGCGCCCTCTTCGTGGCCGATCCAGCCGTGGATAGCCCGCCATCATCCCCGTGAATCGAAAAATACAGGCCATCAATGGCGCCAAGATGAGTCGACCAGGGCAGGGCGCTTCGCGGGCTTGCCTGCCAGCCGTCGCACGTCTCGGCGGTGGCATCATGTTGCTGTTGCCGGCATTAGCCGGCGGCCAGGAGGCGATCTTCAATGATGCGGCTTACCAGAGGCGATCGGTGGATACCCGCTCCGGGCTTGAGCGAATGCCCTATTCGTTTCGGATTCGGGAATTTCGGGCGATCGTGAAGCCCACTCTCAGCCTTGATGCCAACGATAACATTTACGCCACCGATGAAAAAAAACGAGCTGACGTAATCATTTCGCCGTGGGTCGATTTTCATGCAGTCCATCCCATCGGTGAAAACAACCAGATCAGCCTGGATTTGGGGTTGGGTTACACCAAGTACGTCAAACACCACGAGCTCGATCGGCTTATGATTGCCCCGGGCACTGCGCTGGACCTGGATTTCGCGGTCGGTCAGGTGGGAATCAACGTTCATGATCGATTGACATATCAGCTCGATCCAACGCTGGTCGGAGCGGTCGCCGGCGTCGGGACCTACGGCGGCCTGGATAACACGGCGGGTCTGCAGCTGAGCTGGGAGTTGCATCGGGCGGTCCTTTCGGCGGGATATGATTATCTGCGGTTTATCGCGGAAAGCGATGAGCAATCCTATCTGGACCGCTCGACGCATGCGGCGATCGCCCGTGGAGGCGTTGAACTGTATCCTGGTCTGATGGCAGGAGCGGAAGGGAGTGCCGCCCCGACGACGTACGACGACTCCTTTCTCAACGACAACACCAGCTATAGCGCCGGCGCGTATGGGGACTGGAACGTGACCGATCGATTGCACGTGGTCCCCCGGGGCGGCTATACCCTGACCACCTTCACCCCGAATTCCTTTTTGGGGGCGCAGCCGGATTATTCCGGTTTCTACTTCGGCTTTAATGTCGATCATCGTCCCAACGAACTCTTCAATTACCGCTTATCCGCCGAGCGCCAGATTCGGCCTGGCGTCAATGCCAACCTGACCGACGCCTATGCCATCAACCTGGCGGTCACCTGGAACCTCATCCGCGGTTTGCCGTTCACCACCTCGGTTTTCTTTGAAGATGGGCAGCAAACCGGCGGCGGACGGGTCCAGACTCAGGTCGGGGTAATTCAACGCGACGGCGACCTGGAAACCTGGAGACGTTACGGTGGCCAGTTGCGAATCTCCCACGACCTGACCGAGCGTCTTCGAGCCTTGTTTGCCTACGGCCTGACGGTTCGGGATGGCAATCTGCCCGGACGTGATTACCTTCAAAATCGGGTCACACTGACGTTTGCCTACCGCTTATAAATGCGATTTCGAACGTTGCGATCCCCGATAACCGGCTCCGCCGGTCGAACACGGTCTGTTTTCTGCTCGTCGCACTATTGACGTGAAGATGCTGATTCAGCTTTGCCGATTTGCCCTTCTGCTGGCAGGCATGGGTATCGCCTGTGCGGCCGATCGGGATGGGAATTACCCGGGTGCGGTGGACGATTCGCGACTGATTTCCACCCTCATCTCGAACGCGCTCGCCACAGTCACCAATCCGGCGGTGGCCCCGTCCTTGAACCGGAAGGGCACCTCCCCGGCCCCGAGCGCGGGGCCTGCGACAGCCGTGACCGCGGGCGTTGCCACCAACTCCCTTGACGACAAGCTCAAACTTGGCGTGGGCGATCGCCTCAGCTATCGGGTGGTCGAGGACCGTGAGGATGCCAAGCCGCTGGTGGTGACGGATTCCGGAGACGTCGACGTGCCGTTGATTGGCCGGGTCGCTGCCGTGGGCAAAACCTGCAGGTCCCTCGCCGCGGAAATCAAGGCCAAGCTCGATACCGAATACTATTTTAATGCAACAGTGGTTCTCGCCATTGATGTCTTCAGCCGGACCCGTGGCAAGGTTTATCTGGTGGGCTATGTGCGCGTCCCCGGGCCGCTCGATATTCCCAGCGACGAGCTGTTTACCCTGAGCAAGGCCATTATGCGAGCCGGTGGATTCTCTGAATACGCCGACAAGAAAAAGGTTCGAGTGACCCGGAAAGGTCCGGACGCCGACTCGCCGGGCCAGAATCTGGAAGTCGACGTAGGTGCGGTTCTGGAGGACGGTCGCTCGGAGAAAGACCTCAAGCTCGAGGTCGGCGACCTGATTTACGTGCCCAGCCGCCTCTTCAAGTTTTAATCGAGTGGAACATCCAGCTCCCATTGTCTACGACGACGCGAACGGCGCTCCGATGGCGCCGGCGCGTCCCGTCGTCTCACCCCGCCGCCTCCTCGCTGCCCTTCGATCAAAATGGTGGATCGTGGCCATTACCGCCTTGGCTCCAATTGGCCCCACCTACTATTTCCTCCAAAAGCGGCCGGTTGATTTTGTCTCGAAGGCGACCATGTGGGTGCGCGGCAAAATGCGGCTCGCGGACGTCGGGCAATACACTGAAGATGTCCAGAATTTCTTCGGCACCCAGATTCAATTGCTGCAGAGCGATCACGTGGAAGCCCGGGCAATGGCCCGGGTTAAGGCAACCCAGCCGAATCTTGCAGAACCCAAGGACGATCTGGGCCAGGTGTTGGTCCCGGAGTTGCGAATCTCTCAGGCCCCGAAAAGTTCGGTGTTCGTGCTCGAATGCAAGAGCCGCAGTGGGGATTACGCGCGCGCGTACCTCGACGCGCTGATGGACGAATTCCTCCTCTACAAAAAAGAGGTTCGCAAAGCCACTTCCGGCGACGCGTGGGCTTCGGTGTCGGGACAGGCCGAAAAACAGGAGACGGAGCTGAAGGACGTTCACGAAAAGCTGACCCAGTTCCAAAAGGAAAACAACGTGGCGCTCCTGGAGGAGACCGTTCGCGGCGGGGGCAGCCAACTGGCACAAATCAATGCTCAGATTGCCATGCTCCAATTGGACCTGCGCCTGCTCGATGCCGCGGAGGTGGAGAAGAAAGCGGGGGTTGAAACCGGCGGTGTTCGCGGAACGAACGGCGCCCACTCAGGCGTCGCCCCGGCGGACGCCTTGACCGGCTCGGGCTTTCTCTCGCCCAGTCTGGGCTCAGGCGCATCCACCGCCCAAGCGGAACTCCTCGCTGCCCGCAAGCAGCTCGAGATTCTCGTCGCCCAGCGGGACGAACTGGCCGGGAGCCTCCGGCCCAAACACCCCAAAATGGTCCGCCTGCTCGAGGAGATCAATCGTGCCGTCCGACTCGTCGTCATTCTCCAGGATCAGAATGCGGAACAAGTGAAAGCCGCCCGCGAGGCGGCGACCATCCGCATCAAAAGCCTCCAGGAAGCCGCCGCCGAGCTCGCCGCCAAGGTCGGCGACGCGAACCGTCGCATGGCGGACTTGGAGAAAATTCGTGGCGAGATTGCCCGCCAGCAAAGTTATTACGACCGCCTGCTCGCCCTCCTGCAGGGAGTCGACCTCAATAGCAGCATGAACCAGGAGGACTTCTCCGTCCTCGAGCGCGCCACGGAACCTCGCAGGGCGCGGTCCCAACCCCTGATCATGACCGGCGCGGCCGGTTTCGGAGGTTTGCTCTTCGGCTGCGGCATCCTCTTCCTCATCGCCCGCCGGGACGATCGGTGCGACTCTGTCTTCGAACTCCGTTCCTGGTTCCCGGAGCCCATCTTTGGCCAGATTCCCGACATGCCCAGCAAACGCGGAGTGACGGCGTTGCCTCCGATCCAGCCGGCGGATACGCGCCATCTCTTCGTCGAAGCCTGCCGTAACCTCCGGTCGTCCCTGCTTTACACCAGTACCGACGGCCATCGGCCCAAAACAATTCTGGTCACCAGCGCCATTCCCAATGAAGGCAAGAGCACGGTCGCCATCAATCTCGCCACCGCCCTGGCCATGGGAAACGCGCGGGTTCTCTTGATCGATGCCGATACCCGTCGCGGCCATGTCCACCAGTTGCTGGGCACCAGCGCCGAACCGGGTCTCTCGGAGGCCCTCCAGGACCCGGATGCCGAATTGTCCCGATACCTTCAAGCCACCCACGTCCCCAACCTCTCCGTCCTTCCGTGCGGCGCCCGTTCAACTCGGGCTGGAGAGTTGTTCCTCGCGCCGGCTTTTGAACGATTGTTCCGGGAAGCCCGCGCCACCTTTGATTTCGTTATCTTCGATACGGTCCCGGTCTTTGCCGCGGATGACACCACCACCCTGGCACCCATGGTCGATGGGGTGCTCTTCGTCCTGCGGCGGGAATTCACCAGCTCCCGGGTGGCCCAGGAAGCCCTCGAACACCTTTACCAGCGCCAGGCCAGGGTCCTGGGTATCGTCTTCAACCGGGTCGACACCCGAAGTCGAGGCTACTCCTATAACAAATATGTCTCCGCCTACGCCAACTCGACTGCGTAGATAAATCGAATAATTCGACCTCCGGAGTCGATCCGGCCTCGCCAGCTTCGCCTACTTCCGTTCAGACTGTTGTCCGTGACGCCCGCTTTCCCCGATTCAGCAACACCGCCAGCACGCGCTGACGCCCGAACCCCCGGGCGGGCTGGCACCGTCGGCGTCCTGCTCGCCTTCTCCGTGCTGTGGATCGATCTGGTCCGAATGCTGAGCCATACATGGCAGACACGTGAACAGTATTCCTACGGCTGGTTTGTCCCCATTTTCGGCGCCTATTTGTTCGCTTCCCGCTGGCTCGACCGCCCCACGCCTCAGCCGGGGCCTGGTCTTCCAGCACAGTCTGCGCTCGTAACGGCGCTGCTCTGCGGCCTTCTGCCGCTCCGCGTGGTTTTTGAGATCAACGCCGATTGGCCCCTTCTCGCCTGGCCTTACACCGCCATCGTTGTTGTCGCCACGTTGCACGGGCTTTTTTTAGCCGGAGGCCTGCGCTGGGTGCGCCATTTCGGATTCCCAGTCGCTTTCATCCTCGTGGCGGTGGCCTGGCCCTACCGCATCGAGTACGCCGCCACCCAAAGCCTGATGAGGGTCGCCTCTGCCATCACCGTCGAACTGCTCAGTTTCTTCGGGTTTCCCGCCTTGCAGCGAGGCAACCTAATCGAGGTCGCGACCGGCGTCGTCGGGATCGACGAAGCGTGCAGTGGCATCCGCTCGTTCCAGTCCACCATCATGGCCGGATTGCTCATGGGCGAACTCTACCGCCTGCGACTGCTGCCGCGCGTCGCCTTCGTCGTCATCGGGATCGTCATCGCCTTCGGATTTAATATCGTTCGCACGGTGTTTCTTAGCTGGCAGGCCAGCGCCAACGGAGCGAAAGCCGTTGACAAGTGGCATGACTCCGCCGGCCTGACCATCCTCGTCGCCTGCTTTTTCAGCCTCTGGCTGCTGGCTCGCCGGGTTCGCTCCCGTTGGTCGGATGTCAAGCCGTCGCCCCGGCTGCCTGCTGCCTCATCGGACACACCCAACAGACCATCTCCATTACCCAGCCTTGTGCCGCGAGCGCGACGTTTTCTTCTCGGCGCCGGCGTCTGGGCTCTGGCCTGCCTCTTGGTCACCGAAGGCTGGTACCGCTGGCGGGGCGGCGCGACCGCAACCGACCTCCACTGGGCGGTGGACTTTCCGACCAACAAAGCCACCTTCCAAACGATTGAGTTGCCCCGTCGGACGACCGAGTTGCTTGCCTACGACAATGGCATGGGCGCAAAATGGACCGAGGATGGCGATGCGGAATGGACGACCTTCTTCTTCCAATGGCGCGGACACACCGTCCAGTCCATCATGGCGGCGAGATATCATCGTCCGGAAGTATGCCTGCCCGCTTCCGGGCTGGAGCCAATGGCGGGCTCCAAAACCAGCCGCTTCAAGGCAGGGGACCTCGAGTTGCCCATGCGCCAGTCCGCCTTCTCCGGGGGCGGCCAGGTTTTCTACGTCTTTTATTGCCTCTGGCAGGATGGCGACGAACGCCGCACCGGCATCCGCATGCGCGGTCGAGAGGATCGTCTGATTGGGGCAATCGAGGGGAGAAGGCGCATCGGACAACAAGTGTTGGAGATTATTCTATCGGGTTGCTCCAGCTTGACCGAGGCCGAACACCTGGTGCGGGAGAAACTACCCGGCATGGTTCGAGTGGTTGAGAAAGGCGGCTTGAGATAATCGCCCTGACGTGATGGCCATACCCAACCTCAACGATCCTTCAGGCGCGGCTGGAGCCGCTCCCCATGCCCAGGCCGCAGCCGCTCCCCGTTTCGTCATCCGCGCGGGTCGCGGACTCAGGTGGTTCGATTGGCACGAGATGATCGAGTATCGCGATTTGCTCTATTTTCTCGTTTTGCGGGACGTCACCGTTCTTTACAAGCAGACGATCCTGGGCTTCGCCTGGGCCATCCTGACTCCGTTTTTCAGCATGGTTGTCTTTTCAGTGATCTTCGGACGCCTGGCCAAGGTGCCCAGCGACGGGATACCGTATCCGATTTTTTCCTATGCGGCTCTGCTCCCGTGGACCTATTTCTCCCAGTCCCTGACCCGCTCCACCGAAAGTCTGATTCAGGGAACGGCCATCTTCACGAAGGTCTATTTTCCCCGGCTGTTCATTCCCCTGGTGCCGGTGCTCTCCAAGATCGTCGATTTCACCATCGCCTTCCTGTTGCTGGCGGCCATGATGCTCTATTACCGGGTCACACCGTCTTCTGGTGTTGTGTTTCTCCCGATTCTCATGTTGCTCCTCGTCGCCACGACCGCAGGACTTGGATTGTGGCTCTCGGCGTTGGCCATTCAGTATCGCGACGTTCGACACGCCATCAATTTCCTGGTCCAAATCCTCATGTATGCGGCGCCCGTCGTCTGGCCCGCGTCGCTTCTGCCTGCCGAATATCGCATCTGGTACGGCCTCTATCCGATGGCCGGCGTCATCGAAGGGTTTCGGGCGGCCCTGCTTGGCCGGAACCCCATGCCATGGGATTTGATCGGGATGGGTGCCGCCTCTGCCGCTTTCGTGTTGCTGACCGGTGTGCTCTATTTCCGGAGAACGGAAAAAGTGTTTGCCGATGTCGCCTGACCGCCGCCTCGCTCGAACAGTATCGCCCAGCGGCGCAGAGGCGCCCGGATGGCCAAAGGTTCGGGCCGTGGCGGTTGTGCCTGCCGGGTCGCCATCGCCCGACTCAAGCCATTGGCGCAATCCTCCGAAATTCTACTGGGTCTAAATGTCAGATCTCGCCATACGCATCGACCGGCTTTCCAAGCTGTATCGCATCGGCTCCAGTGAGCGACGCCACGAAACGCTCGCCAGCGCGCTCGCGTCCTTTTTTCGATCGCCCTTCGACAACTACCGGAAACTCCGCGAGCTGTCCTCGTTCGACGACGTCGTGGCGGGAGAATCTCCGGGAAAGGCCGAAGGGTCGACGGACGTTCTCTGGGCGCTGCGCGACGTGTCCCTGGAAGTCAAACACGGCGAGGTTCTCGGCTTGATCGGCCGGAATGGCGCCGGCAAGAGCACCCTGCTCAAAATCCTCGCCCGCATCACCGAGCCCAGCTTCGGTCAGGTCGAAATTCACGGGCGCATCGGCAGCCTCCTCGAGGTCGGGACCGGCTTTCACCCGGATCTTACCGGGCGCGAGAATGTTTACCTCAACGGCACCATCCTGGGGATGAAAAAGCGCGAGATTGACCGCTGCTTTGATGAAATTGTCGCCTTCTCGGGCATCGAGAAATTCATCGACACCCCGGTCAAACGTTACTCGAGCGGCATGCGCGTCCGCCTCGCCTTTTCCGTTGCCGCTCACCTGGAGCCGGAAATCCTTCTGGTCGACGAAGTGCTCGCGGTCGGTGATGCCGAATTTCAGCGCAAGTGCCTCGGAAAAATGGGGGAAGTGGCCGAACAGGGTCGGACCGTTCTTTTTGTCAGCCACAACATGGAGGCAATCCTGAACCTCTGTCCGACCTCCTACCTGCTGAAGGGCGGCGAAATCGAGTATCACGGTCCTTCGGAACAGGCTGTGAATCTCTACCTCCGGTCCTGTTCCAACCGCAGGACCGCCGGACCCCAAAACGTGCTGTTTGATTCAGATTCTCCACTTGCCGCCAATCAAACAGCCAAGATCTGTCGTCTCGAAGTCCTTGATGAAGACGGCCGTGCAAAACCCATTATCAAAACCTGGGATGATATGACCGTGCGAATCCATTACACTGCAAACCAGGATTACCAGCGTGGCACCTTCATTTTTGACGTTTTTGACTACAAGCAGCAGCGGTTGTTCGTCCTGGATTCTGGGATCCGCGTACCCATCCAAGCCGGACGGCATGCCGTTGACTGTCGAATCCCGAAGTTGCCCCTGGCTGCGGGGGAATATTTTGTTGGCGCTGGCTTGGCGGTCTCTAACAGCCAGTGGCTGTGGCGCGAGTCGAACCTGGCCACCTTTCAGGTCCAAGGCAAAGACGTCTTTGCCTTGGGACGGCCCCCTGAGTCCGAGCGAATGATCTTCGCCGTGGAGCATCTCTGGCAACCATGCGCTCAGAAGGATAACCGAGAACTGCATCAATTGTCGTGAGTCCCTCATTTCGTTCTGTAGCGAGGTCATTGTGTCCACCGGTCTTGTGGAACGCAGCTAGACGCGTATTTACCCCGGCTGGGACCAACGAGGAAAGGGAGATTCGGAGGTTAAGACGATTACCTGAGAAAGAGATGACGGTCACTCGCCTATTGGGAAGAGAGATGCAGGTGCCCGATGGCCGCAGCTTCGCAAGTATCTACGAAGCCTATTTTCAAAGAGAAGAGTATAAGTTTTCCAGTTCCTGCGACCGACCATTGATAATTGACGGTGGGGCCAACGCAGGAATAGGAATCCACTATTGGAAACGCCTTTGCCCTCATTCCCGAGTTGTAGCGTTTGAGCCCGATCCGGAGATGTACCAGGTATTGAAATCAAATTGCGGTGACCTGCCAGATGTAACTCTACGGGAAGCGGCATTATGGATAGAGAATGGCGTTGCGAAGTTTTCCGCAATAGGTCGTGACGGGGGACATCTTTCACCTTTGGCGGCACGAAGTGACACCCCTCGCCAGGTCGAGGTCCGGACGCTCCGCATGCGCGATATGTTAACGGAACCTATTGAGCTTTTGAAGTTGGATATTGAGGGCGCGGAAATCGAAGTTCTCCAAGATTGTGCCGATCGCCTACAATTTGTGCGCTGGCTTTTCGTGGAATATCACTCATTCTTGCATAAACCCCAACGCCTCGGAATGGTATTCTCCACCTTAGAGAATGCCGGCTTTCGTATCTATTGTCGCAAAGATCTGCCGGCCCAGCAGCCATTCATGTCGCGTCCGGTCTTTAATGAAAAGGATCTTCACTTAAACATTTTTGCGTTTCGGAACGTATGATATTTTGGCTGTAGACAACGAAATGTCCGTCTGATTAAACGCCTAATTGCCCGCCCACCCACGGTCGCTATGCATATTGCATTTCTGACGCCGGAGTATAGTTCCGACCAGAAGCCCGAGGGTGGGCTTGGGAATTATTTACGAAAGACCGCCATACAACTGATTCAACGGGGGCATCGAGTATCTGTCTTCTGTCTCTCGCAATCAGAATTGCAATCGTTCGATGGAGAAGTCCGTATTTATAATGTAAAGCGCTTTCGTTTTGCCAACCAGCTTACGCGATGGTCCCGCATCGCTAGTCTCTTGCCCGTTGTCGCGCAAGTTCGAAGTGCACAGAGAGTGGCCAAAAAATTTTGGCGAATTAACTCTACAGATCCCTTCGATATCGTTCAGTCGGCCAGCTATGCCACACCCGGTCTCTTTATTCGGAAGAATGGAAGAATCCCGGACTTGTGCCGCATTTCGAGCTACACACCCTTCTGGCGCTCGGCCACCGGGCAGAAAAGGACGTTTGGAGATTACCTGCGCGACTGGCTTGAGGTGCGGCAGGTAATCGATGCCCAAGCGGCTTTTGCGCCTAGCGAACATATCGCCAAAGCTTTTCACCGCATCGAAGCCTGCCAACCGCGCGTGATAAGAAGTCCCGCAAACGTAGACGAAGTCGCCTTTGACTCTTCATTTTATCAGCAGCATTTACGAGGACAGTCCTACTTACTCTATTTTGGAACTCTGAACGAGGTCAAAGGAGTAGATCTGATGGCTCCTGTCGCGTCGATGCTCTTTCCAAAATATCCTGATGTAAGAATCGCGTTTATTGGTCGCGATCATGGCTGCCGTCACGGAAAGAAGATGTTTGACTATATCTGCGAATTTAATCCGCTTTATCGTGCTCGACTATTTTACCATCCCGGGCTGCCTAAATCTCAACTATATCCAATCATCCAAAATGCGAAGGGGGTAATAATGCCGTCTCGAGTGGACAATTATCCTAACGCTTGCCTGGAGGCCATCTCGCTGGGAGTTCCGGTCATTGGTACCTATGATTCCTCCATAGAGGAGATCATTGACGACAATGAAACCGGCTTCCTTGGCATAAATGATAATGCCGAAAGCTTTTTCCAGGCCATTGAGCGACTCTTACGGCTGTCACCCGTAGAGCGCCAAGAGCTGTGCGAGCGAATTCTTGCCTGCTCCCGTCGTATCCATTCCGAAGACCGGGTGGGACAACTGGTCGCGTTTTACAGCGAGACCTCTGCGGCATTTCGTCATTCTCGCTGATTGTGCTGGACGGAATTGTTTCTGTGGCTCCCCTTGTCTCAATCGTTATCTGCACGTTCAACAGAATTGATTTATTGATGGGCACTTTATCTAGCGTGCTTGACCAGAAAGCTGAGGGCAATCGCTACGAGGTTATTGTCGTTGACAATAATTCCACAGACGGCACCCAGTCTGTCATCATGAACTCGTCCCATGCCAGAGGAATAAGGTATGTGATGGAGAGCGCGGCGGGCCTCGCTCATGCTCGAAACCGTGGACTAAATGAGGCTCGAGGAGAGTTCATCGCATACATTGACGATGATGTCATCCTGCCAAATAGTTGGGTTGAGGAGTTGTTCGGTATAATTCGTAATAACCCTGGTTTATCGGGTGCTGGTGGCCCGTTATACCCATTTTATACTACCGCCAAGCCCGCTTGGTTTAAGGACGAGTATGGCTTTCAAATGGCACGTGCTTCGGACTTCATTCTGGAGCGCGGACAAGCATTTATCGGTGCCAACATGGTATGGAGAAAAGACATTTTGATGGCGATAAACGGATTCAACACCGATCTTGGCATGAAGGGGAGCGATCTAGGCTTGGGTGAAGAGACCGAAGCATATTTAAAAGCATGGGAGACGGTGCCGGACGCAAAGTTTTATTACTCCGTGCGGCTGGCCATTAAGCACTGGATGCCGGGGAACAAAATGTCTGTAAGTTACCGTCTTCGGCGAACATTCGGAGCAGGACTAGTTACCGCCCAACTTGAGCGCCGAACAGCTGTTGCTCCGACGGCGAGAAGCCGTCTTAAAGATTTGCTGGTTCTGGTAAAACTCGTGGGGCGCACCTGCTGGCGGCTCAGACTGCATCGGCGATGGCAAAATTGGGCTTACGAAGACTGGACGAGCATTTCATTCAAGTTGGGGGAAATCGCTTCCTCTTTCAGTTCGAAAAGCCAGTTTGGCAGCCGTTAGACAATGACGGAACATGTCGCGACTGCTCTTCGTCAATAACACCAGCAAGTTAGGCGCTGGCACGTCCCAAAGTTTGTTGCTCCTTTTGCGGCATTTACGCCAGCACTACGACTCCACCGTGGTATTGGATGACTGCACCGGGAATCTGCCGGGAGAGGTGATGCGTCAAGGCGCTCGATGTTGCGTTCTGCCCGTAAGGACATGGCGTTATTTGCCGAGTCTTGTATTGCTCATTATGAGCAGGAGAGTAGATCTAATTTACGCAAATAATTTTAGCGGTCGAGCGGAGAACGCAGCGTGGGCCGCGCGATTCACCCGCCGGCCATTTATATGGCATATCCGGGAATCGTTATCCTTCGATTCCCCGATCCGATTCCTTGGCAGTGCGGAAGCACTGATTGCCAACTCAGCAGATACCGCGAGGCGATTGATGGAGGTCGCTCCACAGTTAAGCGAAAGAATTGTCGAGATTCCCAACGGCATAGAATTGGAGCGATTCAACGGAGAACCTGCGGGAGTGCGAAAGCACATTCGGAATTTGCATGGCATACCTGACGGAGGCCTGATTGTGCTCAATGTTGGGCGAATTTGTGAACAAAAGAATCAGGTTGATGCATTGAGCGCATTTGCTGGCATCAGCTCTAGATTTCCGCAGGCATATCTTGTTTTTGTGGGACCCCTGCAGGAGGCGCCATATGTTGCGGAACTTGAAAAAGAGGCACGGGCTAGGGAAATCTGGGACCGCATTCGATTGGTAGGTCTGCAGGAGGATGTGTCTACTTACGTGAGAGCGGCTGATGTATTGGTTCATACATCCCGTAAGGAATCCCAAGGACGAGTTATCCTCGAGGCTATGGCAGGGCGGTTACCGGTTGTCGCTTTTGATGTTGGTGGCATCAGAGAGGCTGTAAGCGACCAGGAGACCGGATATTTGCTGCCATTTGGTGACATAGGCGGACTCAGCAGGGCCCTCGGTCATTTGATTGAAAATGCCCAAATTCGTGGTGCAATGGGAGCACGTGGATACGCCAGAGTACAACGTGAATTTTTAGCGAGCGACACTGCGGAGAATGTGAGACGGATTATTGAATCTACGCTGATGAAGGTACGACGAGAAGGTCTTTCCGATTTTATTACTAAAAGCGGTTCGCCTCGGTGCTAACCAGCCTTCGCGCTCGCAAAGTATTTGCCATCTGCTGATCTGCGCTTCTATTGCCCTGCAAAAATGACTCTACGCGTGCTGCAGATAGTTACCCCTGAATATGGCTATACATTCAGCGGTCATGCACAATACATCTTTTCGTTGATTCGTCGCTGGGACACGCAGGGCATCTCTCTGTCGTACTTTGGCACTGACTTTGTCTTCACCCATGGCTCAAAGGCTCCGCCACAGGTGAGTTCGCCGGTGCGGCAAAGCAACAGCCAAATCAGGAAGCTGCTGTGGGTCGTCAAGCGATTAAATGACGTTCGGCGAAGGCTACGCGATTTCGACATTATCCATGCCCACGCAATTTCTCGCGGAGGATATTTGCTGCCGTTAGTGGCCCATTATGAAAAGCGAAAGGCTGTATATACAATTACGCGTCAGGACCATGATAACCCGAGCAGCGTGAGATTGAGCAGGCTTGGCCCATTGAAGGTCGCGCTTTACAGGAGATTTGATGGTGTCATTGGGTTGTCCCCGGCTTTGGTCGAGGATTGCCTTGCAAACCAGTTCGGAGCAAAACTCCTTGTTTTGCCGTCGTTTCTGCTACTTGAGGAACTCGAAGATGGTCGAAACAATTTGAGGCGGGCCCAGTTACGGGATGAATTAGGTATTGATCAGCGTGCAACAGTAATGCTGCTTGTCGGCAGCATTATCCATAGAAAGGGCATCGATTTGGCCATCGATGCGTTCATCCATTTGGCCCGAGAACGGAAAGACCTTTACCTTGTATTGGTTGGTCCCAAATCGCAGGCAGAGTCACGTGGAGTTGATGAAAGATATGTCGCAGAACAGATGGGAAAGGTAGCCGCTGCAAAGCTCGACGACCGAGTCGTTTGGGCCGGGTGGGTTCGCGACAGCGATCGATTGGCTGGGTTTTACCATCTGGCAGATATATTCGTCCTTCCAACTCGATCGGAGGGGTTAGGAAATGTGTTAATCGAGGCGATGGCTGCCGAATTAGCTGTGGTGGCCACCCGGTTAGAAGGTGTAACAGATTCCGTAATCTCTCACGAAAAAACTGGGTTGTTGGTAAAAAGGGACCATCAGGAGGGGTTCATTAGTGCAATCCGTACGTTGGCAGATAATCCGATCCAAAGGCAAGCGATTGCCGCATCCGCTCGTCGAGACTGCATTGCGAAATACAGCTATGCATCGCACTGCGTTCGGTTAGCGGGGTTCTATCGGCGGGTGGCAGGTCCGAGATTTAATTCCGCCTCAGTTTGTTGAGAAACGGTCCGATTAAATGCTAAATCTTAGTTATTGGGGCATACTTTCTCTCGTGGCGCTCGTGCCTTTCGAGACTTCGTTCCTTACTGTGGAAGGTCTGGGGGCTTCTGTCACGCGGCTTGTCGGGCTGGGAATACTTGTCGCATGGGTCGCCGAGACTCTTATCCTCGGGAAAACCATCAAATTTGGTAAGGCAATGACGGCCATCACCCTGTTTTGCGTCTGGGCAGGGTTGTCGCTGGCATGGGCGTGGGACAAAGAAATAGCGCTCCTCAGATTGAGAACCGTGGTTCAGCTCCCGATGCTTGCTTTCCTGGTTTTGAACTGCGCGGATTCTCCTGGACGTATTAAATCAATATTGATGGTTTTGTTGATGTCTTGTTTTCTTGCCTCGGCCCTAGGCCTTGTAGGCGCTGGCGAGTACAATAAGGCCGGTCAACTGAGCCTAAAGGGCAGCGGAGCAAAGGAGTATGCGAGTTATGCCGGGGTTGTTGTCCTGATCGCGGGTCTTAGGGGAGCTTTCGGATCTTGGAAGCTTAGATCTTTTGCACTGGCGATGGCGGGTGTTGGTGCGGTTGCAATTCTCGCTTCGGGCGAACGGGGTGTTGTTGTGGCGTTAGCGTTAGCATTGGCCGCCGTGGGATTCGCGCAAAGGTGGAAGGTTAGCACCGCGGTGGCGGTATGCGTTGCTGGTCTGTTGGTGGCGACGTCGTTAGTAATCGCGGTCCGAGTTGGCTGGGTGCCTCCGGCAGTAATCGAGCGCTTCACCGTCGAAGATGTGGTAGAGAACGGTGGCGGTGGGCGGATGGATATCTGGAAAACCGGCGCGAGGGTGATTCGTGATAATCCATTGTGTGGTGTTGGCTTAGATAACTTCCCTAAGGCCATAAGCGCATACTCAGGAATGGTTAACGCTCGAGAGTTGAAGGATGGCACTGGGGCGCATGCTGACTGGATGGAACTGCTCGTTTGTCTCGGAGCGGTTGGCTTTTTGGTGTTCTGCACTTCCCTAACGATTACGGCCCATGAATTAATCAGGAGACTTCGCCGCGAAGTACCTGATAACGAGGCTACAACCGGAATTATGGTCTTGGGCCTCCTCGTCTATGTCATCGTCGTTGGTTTAACGACGGTGTACGTATGGCGGAAGGTTTATTGGGTGGGCATAGGCTTGGCGATCGCATATTCTCTGAGTCAAATTCCCGCAGGTCTTGTACGAGCGCCAAGTGCAATCCGAAAGCGCAATGGAACTTTAGCCCGAAAACGTTCATTGTCTCCTAATGGAGTCACGGCTCAAAATTTTGAGGCGACAAGATTTCGCGCATCAGACAGGAGTCTGAAGGATATCCACTCAAGCCGTCGCAGCAGGCGCCGGGGCGATTACCCCACACATTGATTGTCCGCGTGCCGTAAACGAGATCTTCCCGCATAGTTCCGAGAAACGATAACCGTTTAAGGTCGACGGCAATTTGGTGAATCATTTAGGGGCGAAAAGCCAGTGTACCATCCTGGGCCATCCACCCGTTCCAGATGACAACTCAATAGTCAAAAGCGCATCTCCGAATCTAAGATGGAAATTAGGCCTGTAAAAAGCGGCGATCTAATAGAATACAACGCATTAGCCCGAGAAAGCGGAAAGCTTTTCTACTCCCCCGAATGGGCTGCAATCTTCGGGAGTCGGGTGCGGGCCTATGGCTTTTACGAAGACAACGGCGAGCTTCTTGGCGGCTTTGGTTTGTCGGAGACGCGTAGATTTGGGGTGCCAGTCCAGCGAAATCCGCCCTTCACTCCGGTCATTGGGCCATTCATGCGGATTAGGGCTCAGCAGCCTGTAGCAATCGTCGATGCCCAGCGACGCTTTTTGGAGACTATGGCTGCATTTTTACGGATGCAGCCACATTGGATTACCTCGATTGCCCTGGACCACGCCATCAATGATGGACTGCCATTTCAGTGGCAGGGGTTCAAGGTCATCCCTAAGTATACCTACCAAATTGATCTCCAGCTCTCCATCGAGGAAATCGTTAGGAGGTTTTCCCAAAATCGACGGAACGATATATCGAAAGCGCGACGGGATAATATAGTTGTGGAGCAGACTGAGGATGTCGATGCCGTTGCGCAATTTGTTCGCGCAACATTCCGAAGACAAAAAATTGAAGTAGACCCGGCCATTCTTAGTGCGTTGTTATTTAAGTTCTTAAATCCGCAAAACAGCTTTGCGTACCTTGCAAAGCGAGATGGAAGGTCGATTGCCTTTGCCGTGATTGTATACGATCGGACAACCGCCTATTATCTGCTTGGTGGCTATGACGAGAAGCATCGACACCATGGAGCTGGTGCCATGGCAATCCTTGAAGGAATTAAGGCTGCTCGAACGTTAGGGTTGAAAATATTTGACTTTGAAGGCTCGTCTCTTCCGGCGGTGGAGAGGTTTTTCCGGGGGTTTGGAGGGCGGTTAGTCCCTTTCCTGACTGTTAACCGAGCATGGTTGCCAGTAGAGGTGGCTCTGAAAGCTTTCAGGCGGCATATTTTTTGAAGGTGTCAATGGTGAACGGAAGCTCCACACCTGTACCCGAGTCGACCATTTCGATGAACAATCGATTAAGGTTTGCTGCCCGCATAGTGGACGGCTGTCTTGACAGTAGTGAGAGCCTGAGCGGTATCCTGGCAAATCAAGAGTCAATGGCCAGTGCGTGTGCGCAGGCCGGTCCACTCATAGAGGGATTATCTCGTGTTTTTGATTGTGCCACGCTGTCGAGAGAAGTTAAACATGGACGAAGAGACAGGCATGATCGGTTGGATGAGTCGGCGTTTGACTGGGATCCATCATTTCCGTTCGTTGAGAAGCTGGCCGTGGAGCTCAAGAAGGCGTATGTGCCTTCGCGAGTGCTCAAGACCGATGATCCGAAGCGATTCTCCGTGATGATAACCCACGATGTCGATCGAACGACAACACTTGAGCCGTTTTCGATCGGGAACGCGCTGTTATATCGCCTTGGATTACGGAAATCTGGATGGTGGAGAGTTCGGACGGCACTTTCTCCAAGGAGTTTGTTGGGAGTGTTTCACCGGCTGATCGAATTTGAGCTAAGTCAAGAGATCGGTGCTCACTACTTCATGCTTTCTGGACCTTACGGGGTTGGGAAGGGTGGGAGCCGCACGTGCGCCAAGTGGAAATCGGCCAGAAGGCTTGCTGAGCTTATTAAGCTCGCTGGGATGAAGATCGGTCTTCACGGCAGTTATGAGGCCTGTAAAGGCGATTTGTACAAAGAAGAGAAGGAACGACTGGAACAGGTGTTACAAATTCGGGTAAGAACCCATCGCAATCACTATCTGCGTTTTGAACCGCTGCGTCTATATGGTCAATTGGAAAGGGCGCAGATTGAATACGATTTTAGCGTAGGATTTGCCTCACGAATGGGCTTTCGATCGGGTATTGCGCGGATGCATCCGACTTTTGACTTGGAGACTAATAGGGAGTCCAAGGTGATGGCAATCCCCTTGGTGTTTATGGACACGTTGCTAGAGCGGGAGGACGCGAACGAATTGCTTCTAAGGCTGCGCAGGATATTATGCGAAGTGAGGCAAGTGAACGGTTGTGTTTCTATTCTTTTCCACCCCGAGGCGTTTCTTATAGAATCCAAGGCTTGGCAGTTTTTTGAAAGGGTCGTCGGCATGTGCAAGGAATTAGGAGCGGATCTGTCTGGGGATTTGCCTGCAATTCCTCCAACGCTGCACTAAATGAGCCAACGAAATGATGGCAACATCCGCCGCCCGGAGGTGATGCGCGTATTGGTTGTATCGCACATGTATCCTCATCGGTTTGATCCCGGTGGCGGGGTCTTTATCCATAGACATGTCAAGGCTTTGCAGAAACATGGCTGTGACGTGAAAGTTGTTGCTCCAATCCCCTGGGCTCCAAAGGTGCTGGGATTCCGGCGGAAGTGGAAAATGTATGCAGACGTGTTGCATGAACCGGCCAAATACGATGGTGTGGAGGTTCACCGGCTGGCTTATCCCATCCTGCCAGGCGCTCTCAATTTCGTGGGGGGTGTTGGTCTAGCCATGCGCCTGCGACGGTGGCTCGCGTCGGCATATCGCTCCTTCCCGTTTGAATTGCTGCATGCACACACGATTACGCCGGACGGATTTGCGAGCTGCTATGGGGCCAGTGCTCTCGGCGTTCCGGTGGTATGCTCTATTCGTGGTAGCGATCTGAACGTTTATCCAAAGCGATCGCCAATTGTTGCCGCGGCGTCAAAGTGGGTCTTAAAGCGCTCGTCCGCCGTAATCGCTGTAAGTGCGGCGCTGGCAGATGAGGCGCGACGGTTCTGCGGAAGGAATCTTAAAGCCGACGTCATATACAACGGGGTCGATACTTCAATTTTCTACCCGGCCGAAGATGCGCGAGACGTGCGGAAGAAATTAGGCATGCCTTGCGAGCGGCGAGTGGTTCTCTTCGTCGGTCGAGTCGAGCGAGATAAAGGCGTTGGGGAATTGGTCACCGCCTATGATAAAATCCGACGAAAGCACAGAGATCTGTCGCTAGTTATTGTCGGTGAAGGCAGCTTTTTGGACTATTGTCGGCAGTCTGCGAGGCAGGGAGGGTGGGAGGATGAGTTAGTGATAGCCGGAGCAATGGACCAAATGCGTTTGGGTGAGGTATATCGGGCCAGCGATTTCTTTGTGCTCCCGTCGTATTCGGAAGGAATGCCCAACGCTCTTTTAGAAGCAATGGCATCGCGGCTGGCGGTCATCTGTTCCGCAGTGGGTGGCGTGCCGGAGGTCTTAGTGGACAAGGAGTCGGGGCTCCTGGTCCCACCAAAGCACGCAGATTCGGTCGCGGAAGCTCTTGGGAACTTGTTGGAAAACTTCACACTTGCAAGGCAGTACGCTGCAGAGGCGGCTAACAAAGTCGCCCGAATGTTTTCGTGGAGCAGCAACGCTGAACAGCATGCAATGGTGTATAGCCGCACCGTGCAAACTTTCCCCGCGGTGGAATAGTCGCTCTATGGATCGAAGTATGAAAGGTGTCGTTTGCCACGTATGTTCTGGCCACTATGCTGATGATGGACGCGTGTTCAATCGGGCATGCTGTTCGCTAGCGAGCGCAGGCTATGACGTACGATTATTCGCTAATTCTGTCGACCGCCGTGAGCCTTACGTCGAGAACGGCGTGAAGATCTACCCGCATCGGCCGGCTTCCAGTCGAACTTCTAGGATAATTAACCGATCGAAAATCGTGCGTGATGCCCTACGGATAGGCGCTGATGTTTACCATGTCCACGAGCCTGAGCTACTGGGGCCAATAGTGAGAGGAGCGAAGGGCAAGGCCGTGATTTGGGATGTGCACGAGTATTATTTGGATTTAGTAAAGCAACGTCCTTGGATTCCGCGGCTTTTGCAGGCTCCAGTTTCCCTAATCTGGGATCGGTATGAACGGCACTTGTTGCGAGGCTGTGCGGCTGTAATGCCGGCTACGGAGAGGATAGGTGAGCGGTACACTGCGTTGCACTCCCGGGTAGTGGCTGTCGCCAATGTGCCAAACCTAGAGCGATTTAGGCATCTTACGAGTCCTGTTAGAGACGGGAAGACTTGTGTGTATGCCGGAATGCTTCATCCAGCTCGGGGCCTGGATCAGGCCATTGAAGCCATTGGAATCTTACGCCAACGCGGTATCGATGTGCCATTCAGACTAGCTGGCCGACCATTGACGCCTGAATATCTGCAACACCTCCTGAAGCTGGCAGAGAAGAGAGGGATTGCGGATCTAATCACCTATTGCGGGGTTCTATGTGAGGCGGACGCACTGGAATTGGAAAATCGCTGCAGCATCGCGCTCGTATTGGATCTGCCCGTGGGCAACGCGTGTTGGGGAGTATCAACGAAAATGCTGGAGTGCATGGCCTTGGGCCTTCCGATTGTGTATACAGATGTCCCCAGCCATGCCGAGGTAGGTGATAAGTATAGCGCAGGAATCTCGGTAGACGCCACGAGCCCGCGGCGGGTTGCAGATGCAATTGCAACGCTTGTCTCGGATCCGCAAAAGGCAAGTCGTCTTGGTGCCAATGGAAGGACGGCTGCGATGAAACACTTCAATTGGGCGATTGAAAGCGAGAAACTTATTGGATTGTATAAGAGACTTCTTAACGACCGTTTACAGCCACAGGTTGGGTGAAGACTCTGTCCATTCATCATTCGCGCCCGACCATTGGTAGGGCAGAAATATTGGCCGTCACCAAGGTTTTAAACAGTGGAGACATCAGTGCAGGAAGGATTTGCGATAAATTCGAACGCGAATTCGGCAGAATGCACGGCAACAGGCGAGCGATTGCATGTAGCTCCGGCCAGGCCGCGCTTCAGCTTGCTATCGATTGCTTGGTCACAGAGCGAACTGGAAAACGCCGTGTGGTGCTGCCGAGTTATACTTGTGAAGCACTCATCCACGCCGTGTGCCAAGCCGGAGCCAGGCCGGTGATCGTGGATGTCGACAATGACGGCAATATCGATCCGGAGGTGGTTAAGGCTAATCTCGGGCAGTGTACGCTGGCCGTAATTGTTCCACATATGTTTGGAAAGCCGGCCCAGCTAGGGTCAATTTTGAAATACACGTCGGCAATGCATGTTGACGTGATCGAAGATTGCGCTATGGCGGTGGGTGCAAGATTTAGGAATAAGCTGGTCGGGCTTCATGGGATAATAAGCGTCTTTAGCTTTTATGCTACGAAGGTCCTGTGCACTGGGGAAGGGGGAATGGTTACGTCTGGCGATGACATCTTGATGGATAGGGTCAATGAGTCAAAGTGTTGTAACGGCCGCATGGGCCGATATAATTACAAGATGACCGACTTGGAGGCCGCATTGGGCCTGTGTCAGCTCCGAAAGATTGAGGGGTTTATCGAAAAGAGGAGGCGAATTGCTGCGCTTTACGAGACGATGTTAGGAGGCGTAGTGGTTACTCCAAATTTGAAGGGCTCGATTGCTTATCGGTACGTTGTTGGAATACCCGACGGGAAACGAGATCGCTTACGGGAGGCGCTTCGAAAGGAAGGCATTGAGTGCGGACTTGGGGTCAAGACTCCCTTGCATCGATTATTTCCCGAGTATTGCGAATCCAGTTGCCCAACAGCGGACAGGCTCTGGATGCAAAACTTATCATTGCCAATCTATCCCACCCTGCGCACCGGTCAGGTTGCCAGAATCGCCAGAACTTTGACCGCGGAACTAAGAAGAGTTTAGAGCTATGGACTTTACAAAAAAGCGAGCCCTGATCTTGGCTCCTCACACCGATGATGCGGAACTAGGGTGCGGTGGCACTATTGCCCGAATGGTGGAAGAAGGTGCCGTATTAAGAATCGCAGCGTTTTCAACCGCAGAGGAGTCACTACCAAAAGGGGCGCCGCGTTCTCAATTGAGAGACGAGTTCCGGGCATCTACAAGGGTGCTTGGAATTAAACCCAGCAACCTCCACATTTACCAATATCCAGTCAGAAAGCTTTCGTATCATCGCCAGGAAGTTCTGGAAGAATTGGTCCGACTGCGGCGCGATTTTAGCCCAGAGATTGTGATAGGTCCAGCGGCCACGGATTTACACCAGGATCATCAGGTTCTGCATAGCGAATGCATGCGCGCTTTCAAGGAGACGACAGTCTTCGGATATGAATTGCCGTGGAACCACGTGACATTCTCAGCCAACGCATTTATTATCCTAAATGATCGGCATATCAGAAAAAAGTGGAGCGCTTTGAGAACATATCGGTCGCAGATCGCCCTAAAACGTGCTTATTTCACCAGAGAGTTTGTTTATGCCTTGGCAAAGTTGCGCGGTGTGCAGGTAAAATCGCGGTTTGCCGAGTCCTTCGAAGTGTATCGAATCTGCGTTTAGTTAATTCGAAGACTTTGCGTGTAACAGAAAAAATAGCTGAAAAGGCCATGTCGTCGATCCGACGGCTACTCTTCTAAACTGACCAGTGTTTATGGTTGTCGCAATTCATCAACCTAACTATCTGCCATGGTGCGGCTATTTTGCGAAAATGAATGCTTGTGACGTATTCATTCTGCTTGATAATGCCTTGATCTCGAAGGGAAGTTACACTCCGCGGTGTCAAGTTCGAGGGAGTGGAGGTGTGCAGTGGCTTTCTATCCCTGTCCGATGCGGCCACAATGATCCCATCAATGAGGTTCGATTTGCCAATAGCTTTTGGTCTCAAAAGCATCTTCGCACTTTGGACCAGAGCTACAAAAAGACCACCTATTTCGCCGAATTCATGGAATTCATAGGACCGATTTTCAACGATCCGGGCGAACTTCTGGCTCCGTTTAATGAAAGACTGATAAGGGCAGTTGCCAAATACTTGGGACTGGCTTGCGAAATATTAAATGCAAGCGAACTTAGTGCGCCGGGCATTTCTGATGATCGCTTGATCGCATTGGTGCAAGCTGTTCGCGGTGATGTATATTTGTCCGGAAAGGGTGGGACAAATTATCAGGACCCCGCAAAATTTGAAGCTGCAAAAATCGGGTTGGACGTTAGGAGCTACATGCCAATCAGCTATATGCAGGGTGGTGAACCATTTGTTGCTGGTCTTTCCATAGTTGACTGCATTTTTGCCTCGGGGCGAGGTGCTACGGCTTATTTGAAGTATCCCTCTCATGAACTCCGGGCCGGTGCTACAAGCTGAAGCTCATGTGAGGCCATTTGAGATGCGCACTTTGCGCGGTAATCAGTTTATGCTGAGGTTAAGTCTATTCTGGTGCAGTAGAATCCTCGTGTCAGCCTGGGGGGGGCTGTGAGCGGGGTTGAACTCCGGAGGGCTAATGAAAGCGATCTCGAAGGGATCGCCAGAGCACACATAGAATGCTTTCCCGGATACTTTTTAACTTCTCTCGGCAGGGACCTTCTCAGCAAGTATTACCGCGAATACCTTCGGGAAGGTGCACCATTTTTCGTCGCGCAGGATAGGTCACGGATTATCGGATTTGCGATGGGTTACGTGCAGGGATCGTCGGCGCGGCATCGATTCGAGCGGAGTTATTGCTTGCCACTCGCGGGAAAGCTCCTTCACAGATGTCTGTGCGGTGACCGAAGGGCGCTTGGTCGCATCTGGGGTGCAATGAAGAGCATAATGGGTAGAAACCGACTGCCGGTTGGGCAAATCGATATCCATGTCGGTAACCTCTTGTCGGTGTGTGTTCTAGAGGAATACCGTGGGGCAGGCACTGCGGTTAGCCTACTCCTGGCATTTGAGACCGCACTGCGAGAGCGGAAGGTTTCAAGGTACTCCCTCTCCGTAAACAAGAACAACCCAAGAGCCCGAGCGTTCTACGAAAAGATGGGATTTGTAGTGATTAGAGAAGGCGACGAGGAGGCTGTGTATGGCAAGAATGTTTAGCAGGGATCGCAAAACGGGGAGGAGCCATTACACAGATAGTATTCTCAAGAACAGCTAAGTGGGGGCAATGGGCGCCTACTGGGAGCCGTCGTAGAAAACCTCGTTGTTACCTTCATAAATCTCTGGTATGCGAGCGTCAGAGTCGACCTTTATCCAAAAGGGGCGAATGTTGCCCTCGAATGGAATTGAGAACGCTCTTCGTCTTGGCTGCAGGTCCGTGGGCGCGGTTAATGAGCCAAGCGTAACGTTTGTTATTGCTGTATGGTCCACCTCATAAAGTGTAATGATTATATTGGTAACTGTAGCGGAGCCAATGTTGTGGACGATGCCGGTTATTGAGTTTGAGTTAAAGCCGATCTCGGCGCGGGCGATGGCCAAGTCAGGTCGATCGAAAATGGGTTCCAGTCTGGCGATTTGTTGGACATCTATTATCGTTACGCTTTTGGGTGAGGCAACTACGTCAATGCCGTCGGCTTTGGCAAGATGATTCGTGTATTGACTGATGAGGCTGTCAATAGTGAAGTCCTGGTTTGCGTCTTGGCCTAACGAAATTCGGTATGTGCCATGTTCTAGTTCCCACAAACGAACAGCCCCTCGCAAAGGAACATCGTCGAAATTATAGATGCAGAAAACAAGCTTATCCCGTCGGTGCTTAATTACTAGTCCGCCAAAGTTGGTGCCAAAACCTTCCCAAGATATCGCAGCCTTAGGGCTGAATTCATTGCGCCGTGTGTATCCACCTAAAAAGGCCCGGCTGGGCCATTCCAATAGATCAGCTCCAATTCGATCCGAATACGGCTCTTCTGTCGTCTGCATGTCTGGAAAACGCATGGCGTCGATCAGGCTTACGACGTGAGCACCGTATGCGGTTGCTGGAGCAAGCAGTTCGTTGACAAGTCGCGTATAGTTACTGGTAGTCGATAGCTGCATGGAACAGTTCCAACTCGACCAAAAGGAAAATGTCTCCGGAATAGAATCGATTAAACCCGCGGAGTACGCTGTGTCGACGTAGTAGGTAGTGGGATATGTCCGCCGCATAGCCGTATAGTCGTCAATCCACGGCTCAATGTATTTAGGTGTTTTAATCAGATTTGCCAGCCACGAAAATACTGGGGCTTGTCCGTATCCGGTCAAAGGCTGCAGCGGTCTAATGTCGACCATTGCCTCGGTTTTGATATCGATTTCATTCGCGTTGCTTGCCAAGATGAAAGGCATCCAGGTATCTGCCCATGCCGTTATGTTACTCAGCGCAGTTGGATTACGATTGTAGTCCGCAAGCTGAAGTGTAGTGTGCCAAAGGAGCGGTGTGGCATATCCATCGCGAGTGACGGGCGCATTCGTTTCTGAGAGTCCAACCTTTGAGTTGTTACGGAACCAGCTACCTTGGTTTGTTCTGACAATGAGCCGCTGTATGTTTAGGGCGGATTCCATGCAATCTTCCAGATAGATTGGATTGCCATAGTTCCACCGAGTCACTAGAGCGAGATGGTTTATGCCCTCTTCGTAGGCGTGGAGAGAATCCTTTGAGCTACGATTGATGCCCCCAATCAAATATGGTGCCCTCCACGGAAATCCATTTTTCGCAGTTTCATAGAGAGCCGCGGCGTTTGACTTTAATCGAGACGCGACGGAATTGGTCTCATAAGACGGAAGATCAGATGTTTGTTGGTAGAAATCGCTATCATCTTGAACTGTACCTCCGAGCTCCCCGTTTGGAGCGCAGCGGTTGCTTAGACACCATTCCACGATTCGTCGTTGTTCAAGCCACGCCATTCTCGGATACCAGGCCCATGCCGGAACCCCTGGGGGCGGTGCACTAGGCGTGTTGGCGGAGGAGTATGTGTATGCCGGGTCCCGTTTGTGTGTCCAGTCGCGGTACTGCTTGACCAGTTTGTCGGTTGGCATTAGCGCGTTTGCGCTGTCGATTGCCTGAAAAAACTCAGCTATGCGCGCCGCTTTTCCTGTTGCCAAGCTATCAAGAAACATGGAGACATTAGTTTGCGAACTCGACCACAGATTCCACTCCCGTGGTTCGGAGAGCACCCCGTAGAAATGCTTCATCAAAAATTTACGCCAGGTCAGCGCCTCTGGTAACGCGGCCGCGCGGTTTTCAAATTCGATGATAAACTCTGGGGCCCCTCCATTCGCGGATGCTAGGATGATATCCTGGTCGAATGACATCGAGAGCCAAACTTGTGAGCCTCCAAGTAAAACCTGGTCCGGAATATCGAGCCGCAATGGTATTTTTCCCTCCCTCTCAATTGTGAAATGTAGCCACGTGATCTTGGTCATCGGATCCAGCGGATCTTGCACGGCAATGGACCCATGCAGTGGAAATTTGGCTGAGGTGACGTCCGCCTCCAAGGTTACCGCGACTAATCCGGTTTCGGTTACACTAGGCTGCGTGACAAAATGCGCAATGTAGTTGCTAGGTAGCTGTAGGGGCGTACCGATGGGGTTGGTTATGCTAAGTGAAAAAACGCGACTGTTGTTTAGGGGATACTGATTCGTCAGGGCGCGATATAGATTCATCGGATCCCAAGAACGGACAGGTGGCGCGAGGGATATTATCGAGCCGACGCGTTGAGTGGTACACAACGTGGACAGTGACGTTGTCTCGGTGAGGCGGTAAAAGGCTACGTCAGCGATGCAGCCATTATCTAGATTACCACTCGAATTGGTTGCTCCTGCGCCGCGAGTAACGCCGTGGAAGGCAAACTGGCTACCGCTGATGAGCGATGGAAGCTTTAGGGTCTGGACGCTGGCGCCTTTGTTAGTGAAAGTCCAAATCTGCGATGACCCGGACGGCTCGGACAGTATGCCAGGATAATTATAGTCGTGATAAAGTGTCGCGACTGCACCTCCGTGAAGGACGATCAAATTAAACCCATTCGTGTCGAGCATCCTAATGTGAAGCCCATCGTTGCGATTATAGTCGAACAGGGAAAGACTGTTACGGCGTGGGTATTCACTCAATGCACCGCCGTAGTCCCAACTGTTGGTCATACCATCAACGGGGCTGCCAGCGAAACCCCTTACGACACGGCAGTCGGGCGTCAGCAGCTTTTTAATGCTGACCCACTGACCAGTCCATGGAGGCAGGCGCAATTCCAATTCCGGGAGCGGCGGCGGCGGCGTTCCGGTAAACACCCTGAGTCCCTCGGGGGGCAGCGGCGGGGGGTGTTGTGCCGCGCGGAGTGGAGCTGGGAAGGCTAAGCCACATGCCAGGATTAGTCCTATTAAGGGTGAGGCAAGTTTATGCATTTTTCTGCGGGAACGAATTCGCCGATGTATATTTTTTCGGTCTGTTAATGGTCCTTGGCAGGCAGGAAGGCGCCTTCCAATCGGCCGTGAGTTGGCGGCGAAGTGTCCACAAAGGGCTTATGGCAGTCAAGCCGTGGATCTTCCGTTTACGAATTGTCAGCTGCGGCATGTCCATCGTCGTATGGGAAAGCTACCAGAATGCCATGAATACATGGAGCAGCATCGAATAGGTTTAAGCATGGAAAAGGTCGTGCACTTCGGTCGTAAGATCCATCGTTTGGACATGGCGGCGGTGGAGCGCGAGCGATTCCCGTGGTCGACGTCAGTGGAGAGTGGGGGCGCTGACCTCCACTGTTGGCACGATGCGAGTATTAGTTAGTCTGAGTTAAGAGTATGTCCATTACCGATGAGCCTGAGCCAAATAATGGGACAGTGGGTGTCTCGAACGTTCAGATCTCAATCACGGTCGTGGTACCGTGTCGCAACGAGCGGGCCCATATCGAATCGTGCGTGGAGTCGATTTTGGCTCAACATCAAGTGCCGGGGGGATACGAGATCGTCGTTGTCGATGGCATGTCGACCGATGGTACACGGGAGATCCTCAAAACACTTATTCAGCGCAGAACTTGCCTGAGGATGTTGGACAACGTTCGAATGGTAACGCCCTGCGCTTTGAACATAGGTATACGCGCCGCGCGGGGAAAGTGGGTCGCTATTATGGGTGCGCATAACCGCTACGCGAACGACTATCTGTATCAATGTTACAGCGTAGCGACTAAGGTCACCGCGGAAAATGTAGGCGGGATAATGTATTCGGAGGGTAACACTCTTATCCAACGCGCAATAGCTGCTTGCCATCATAGTCCCTTTGCGTGCGGCGGCGCGAGCTGGCACGATACCGAGTTCGAAGGGGCAGTGGACACAGTTTTTGGCGGATTCTATCGAAGAGAAGTTTTTGATCAGATCGGACTGTTCGACGAGGAGTTGATTCGTAATCAAGACGACGAGTTGAATCTGCGGCTGCAGCGGTTTGGGGGCAAGATATGGCAATCAGCTAAAATCAAGTCGTGGTACACCCCAAGAAGTAACCTTGCCGCGGTTTTTAGGCAGTATTTGCAGTATGGATATTGGAAAGTGCGCGTTATTCAAAAACATCGAATCCCCGCGTCAATTCGGCACCTTGTGCCCGGAGCGTTCGTGTTTGCGGTGATAATCTTGGCGGCGTTATCGCTCGCTGCGGTGTCGGGTTTGACTGCATTGTCTCCGATGTGCTGGATTCTGGCTGGGCTGCTGGGTACTTACTTGTTAATGACGGGGGCTGCTGCGATTGTCACAGCGAGGAAATTTGGGTGGAGACTTTTACCGATTATACCGCCCGTGATTGCATGTTATCACTTCGGTTATGGGTTGGGCTTTTTACGTGGTGTCTGGGATTTTTTGATACGCCGTAGGGGGGCATCGCAGTGGGCAGTGGAGTTGACTCGAGGAAAGTTTTAGTTGTTTAATTTGCCAGTAGTAGTTGGTTTAGAATGCACGAAAAGAGAGCATGGTTTTGACTATATGTTGGCGCACTCGGGGCACCATTGAAATATGCCCTACGGGGCGAGGAACCGATGTTTTGATTAAGTGGATCTCAGTTTCCTAACCGAAAGCAGACGACGATGTCAGTAGTCATAAGGAAGATGCGCGAAACCGATTTGGGGCAAGTTGTGTTACTGCATGAGCAGCGTTTCCCGCGATCTCGTTCGACTCGCCTTGGTCATAGCTTCATTCGCCGAATGTATCTCTGGTTTCTCAGATACGAGCCAGACTTGGCGCTGGTCGCGGAACATGGCCCGAGAGTCTGCGGGTTCATTGTAGGGTCGCGGGGCAATTACGGCTCCAGGCTTTTCTGGTTCAGCGCCTTGCAAATCATGGGAGCATTTATTTCCAAGCCTTCGCTCCTGTTTCAACGCGAGTCGTTTAGTGCGTGGCAGCGATTTTTATTCGGCCTAGTTCCGGCGCCTCCACAACGTGGTCCTCATGAGGAGGGTGTCCTTGCTAACCGGCCCGAAAGTCTTGGGGCTATTTTCGTCAGCGTGGCCAGCATCGCGGTGGATCGGGATGCATCCGGGGAGGGGCTGTTTTTGATGCGAGAAATGGAACGCATTGCATGGTCTGTTGGTGCAGATCGTATACGAGCCTCGGTTGAATTGCACAATCAACGCCTAATTGAACTGCATTTACGCTTAGGCTGGATCATTTATAGTCGAGATACGGGTGGCGTTTCCCTGCTGAAGTATAGAACGGAAAAGGCACGTACCATGCAAAGGGATTGAGCGTTGGCAAAAAGGGCCTAGTGAGCAGCGCCTGAATTGGCCAAGGGGAATTCTTTTGAATTTGAAAATTCCATTTTACAAACCGAGTTTGACCGAAGCTGAGATTACCGAGGTGGTCGAGACCTTGCGTGGTGGATGGTTGACGACGGGCCAGCGCACGCGCGACTTCGAAAAGGCCTTCGGGGCGTATCTCGGCCACACTCACTCCGTGGCCGTCAACTCCTGCACCGCGGCGCTCCACCTCGCCCTCGAGGCGATCGGCGTCGGCCCGGGCGACGGCGTCCTCGTGCCGACCATGACCTTCGCTGCGACCGCAGAAGTGGTCCGTTACCTCGGCGCCATTCCCATTCTGATCGATGGCGACGCCGATGACTTCAACCTCGACGTGGCCGACGCCGCGCGCCGGCTGGCCCAGGCGCAGCAGGACGGCATTCCGGTGAAAGCCATGATGCCCGTGCACTACGGTGGGCAGATCGGCGACGTGGACGCATACACGGCGCTGGCCCGGGCCCACGGGCTCAAAATCATCGAGGACGCGGCGCATTGCTGCCCGGCCTATTACCGGAAGAAGTTGGAAGCCGGAAGTCGGGAGCTGGAATCTGCGGGCCGCGACCAAGTTGCCTCGATGGGGGCCGCTAACTCGCCACTCGTTTCTCGTCCCTCGTCCCTCGATCCCTCCTGGCTGCCCGTGGGCCGCTCCGCGGACATCTCGTGCTTTTCGTTTTACGCGAACAAGTGCATCACGACCGGCGAAGGGGGCATGGCTTGCACGGAGAACGCCGAGTATGCGGATCGCATGCGGATCATGTCGTTGCACGGGATTTCGCGCGATGCCTGGAAGCGCTTTACGGGGGAGGGGACGTGGTATTACGAGATCGTGGCCCCAGGGTACAAGTACAACTTGACGGACATCGCGTCGGCGCTCGGGCTGGTCCAGTTGCAACGGGCGGACGAGCTGCTGGCCAGGCGGGCGGCGATCGCCGACCGATACGATGAGTTGCTGAAAGACGTCGAGGAGTTGGATCGTCCGCCCCGTCGGCCCGATCGCGTCCATGCGTGGCATCTGTATCCCATCCGGTTGCGCCTCGAGACCTTGATCATCGATCGGGCGGCTTTTATCGAAAAGCTGAAGGAAGCCGGGATTGTGACGAGCGTCCATTATCAGCCGTTGCATCTGCATCCGTACTATCGGGAAAAGTTTGGGTATCGACCGGAGGATCTGCCGAAGATGACCGCGGCGTATCCGCGGATTATCACCCTGCCGTTGTATCCGGACATGACGGTTGAAGAGGTCGAGTACGTGAGCCGCACTGTGCGCGAACTGGTGGGGCGTCATCGGTGTTCGAGCGCTCGCGGGTAGGGCCGGCGCTCCGCCGCCAGCCGGCGGTCCGCATCGAAAGCGTCCTCCCGTGCGGGGCGCAGCCCCAATCTCCGGGTCGTGGGATGGCGTCCGTTCTCTGGAGTGCGGTGACTCGTCACCGCTTTTCTGCGGGAGACTCGTCGCCCGTTCGGCACCGGTCGAAACGTCGATCCGAACTCCAGCATTGCAGTCCGTGGTTCGATATGGAAACTATGCACCGTCGGGTTTGCAGCGAGAACGGGATCACTGGGGTTGGGCTGGCTGTCACCGGTTAGCGCGGCGGGGAGAATGTGGTAGTGTTTGGGCCGCACGATGCAGACGTCCAAATCCATTGAGCAGTCGGTAGTTGGGCCGGTAGGGCCGTCCGAAGAACGGACGGGCTTTCACCGGCTGAAGCGTCTTTTTGATGTCGTCTTTTCCCTCGCCGGTCTTTGCTTGTTTGCTCCTTTTGCGGTGGTCATCGCGGGGCTGATCAAATTGACGAGCCCGGGTCCGGTTCTTTACCGACAGGTGCGCGTCGGGCGGTTTGGCAAGACGTTCGAGATTCTCAAGTTTCGCTCGATGGTGGTGGGGGCGGACAAAGCGGGGCCGGCGGTGACCAAGGATGGCGATGCGCGCATCACGGCTGTTGGGCGGCTCCTTCGGCGGACCAAACTCGACGAGTTTCCGCAGCTCTGGAACGTGCTCAAAGGGGACATGAGCTTCGTCGGCCCTCGGCCGGAAGTTCCGCGTTACGTCGAGCGGTACACGCCCGAGCAACGGCGGATTCTGAACTATCGGCCTGGCATCACCGACCTGGCCACCCTGGTGTTTCGGGACGAGGAGACCCTCCTGCGGAACGCGGCGAACGTGGAGGAGTTTTATGTCGAACATTGCATTCCGAGAAAGTTCAAGCTGAACCAGGAATATGCCCGGCGGGCCAATCTGCTCGAGGACGTGATGATCATCCTGGAGACCCTCTGTCCATATTGGGTGGGCGTGGCCTGTGGCTACATTGTCATTCTGGGAGCGAGCCTGTGGCTGGCGCAGCAGCTGCGGCACGATTTCCATGTGCCGGCGGGTGAATTGGCCCGAATGAGGCGGTTTGGACTTTTTATTATCCCGCTCCAGTTGTTCTTCCTTTTCCGTGGCCGGCAATTATCAGGCTTGTTGAGCTATTTCGACATCACGGAAATCAAGCGGCTGGCGTGGGGGTTGGGGCAGTCGACGGGGATCCTGCTGCTGATATGGTTTGTGACGGGAGGGGATCTGATGCTTGGTCGGAGTATCCTCCTCATTGATGGCTCTTTGGCATTGCTCATGTTGGTGGGGGCACGGACCGGCTTGCGAAGTATTCGACGCGCCCGTCAGGCCAGGCTACGGCCGGTGGATCGCGCGGTTGGTGAAGATCCCCTGGTTCACGTAGGGATCGTTGGTGCGGGAGAACTGGGGGGCTGGCTGGCGCGTCAGTTTAATACGACGGGCGTGGGGCGAAGACGGGTGGTGGCATTCTTCGATGACGACCCCGACAAATGGAATCTCCAATTGTGTGATGTTCCCGTCGTTGGAATGCCAGAATGTCTGTTGGATGGCTCCTGGGATGGTAGGCTCCAGGAGGTGGTGGTAGCCATGCCCAGCGCGAAGCCGGAGAGAATTCAGCAGATTCTGGCCATTGTAGCGGCCGCGAACATGCGGGCCCAGACGTTACCCTCGATTAATGAGCTGTTTTCGGATCGGTGACTCGGAAAGAATCGCTCTTGGCGATACAGCATCGTCCGAGTTTCGCCAGGAATTCCGTGGGTCGACAGACGATGAGGCCGGATGAGGCTTGATCGGAACGACGAACTTCTGATCCGATGAATGATCCAACGAAGACTCCGCCGTCCCTGGTCCGTCCGGCTCTGGTGGTTCCGGCAGGAGTCGACCACGGTCAGACCGGTTCTGTGCCGCCGGGTGACTGGGACCTGGTCATCGGCCCCAAGACCGGCTGGTTTGACCTGCACTTGGGGGATTTGTGGCGTTATCGAGATCTCGTGATGATGTTTGTGCGCCGGGACTTCGTTGCGCAGTACAAGCAGACCATACTCGGTCCGCTGTGGTTCATCATTCAACCGCTGTTGACGACGCTTACATTTACGATTGTCTTCGGCCAAATTGCCAACTTGTCCACGGATGGGCTGCCCAAGGTGCTTTTTTATCTCTCAGGAGTGACCGCGTGGAGCTATTTTGCCGACTGCCTGACCAAGACTTCTGAAACATTCGTCGTCAATGCGAACATTTTTGGCAAAGTCTATTTCCCTCGGTTGGCAGTACCGCTGAGCATCGTCATATCGAACTTGATCCGATTTGGCATTCAGCTTGGGCTGTTCCTGGTTTTCTACGCCTATTTTCTGGTTGGGGGCACCGCGATTCGTCCGACCTGGGCCCTCTGGCTGCTCCCGCTGCTGGTGGGGCTGATGGCTGCCATGGGTCTCGGAACGGGGATCATTGTTTCGGCGATGACCACTCGATATCGTGACCTCCGATTCCTGGTGCAGTTTGGGGTGCAACTCATCATGTATTCCACGCCGGTGATCTATCCCCTTTCCAAGATGCCGGCACGGTACCAGTGGATCATGTTGTCCAATCCCATGACCCCGGTGATTGAAACGTTTCGCTACGCGTTCCTTGGGACCGGTACGTTTAGCTGGGGGTACCTCGGGTTGTCGTGCGTGGTCACGGCCGCTATCATGCTTATCGGGATTCTACTTTTTAACCACGTCGAGAAGACGTTCATGGATACGGTTTGAGCTGGGGTCTGTTCGAGGAGTTGGCATTGCGAGGGTGGTCGGATCGGGCTTCAAGCGCTGAAGGCAAATGAGCGACAAAGTGGTAATCCGCGCGGATGGCTTGTCCAAGCGTTACCGTCTCGGCCAGATTGGCGGCAGGCGCTTGGTGGATGATGTCAACCGATGGTTCGCCAGGCTGCGGGGCAGGCCGGATCCGCTTTCCAAGATTGGACCGGCCTCATTGTCCCGGGGCGTCCCGGCTTCGGCCGACGATCCGCGCTCTCCGAACGGAGGGACAATTTGGGCTCTGCGCGATGTTTCGTTTGAGGTGGCTCAGGGAGAGGTGCTGGGCATTATCGGGCGGAATGGCGCGGGAAAAAGTACAGCCTTGAAGATCCTCTCTCGCGTGGTGGCCCCCACCGCCGGGCAGGTCCGGATTCGCGGACGCATTGCGAGCCTCCTTGAGGTGGGGACGGGATTTCATCCGGAACTGACCGGTCGCGAGAACATTTACTTGAATGGCGCGATCCTGGGCATGACCAAGGCGGAGATTCGCAGCAGGTTCGACGAAATCGTGGCGTTCTCGGAGGTGGAGCAGTTCATCGACACCCCCATCAAACGATATTCCAGCGGGATGCACGTGCGTTTGGCGTTCGCCGTGGCCGCCCACCTGGAGCCTGAAATTCTGATTGTTGACGAAGTTCTCGCCGTGGGTGATGCGGAGTTTCAGAAAAAGTGCTTGGGAAAGATGCAGGACGTGGCCGGCCATGGGCGAACAGTATTATTCGTGAGCCACAACATGGGGGCGATCGAGTATCTGTGCACCCGGGCGATCTTGTTGGATCATGGCCGGATCGCTGAATCGGGCTCCGCCGCAGAAGTGGTTCAGAAGTACCTCGCGTTTACGACGGGGCTTGCCCGAGTGTTGCTCGGGGACCGGAAGGATCGGCGGGGGAGCGGGGGAATTCGAATTAACAGCATCGAAGTCTTGAATGAGGGCGGGCAGCCGGTCCGGCATGTGGCGGCAGGCCAGCGCGTGATCGTTCGCCTGCACTACATCTGCCAGAAAGGATGTGTTTTTCGCGAGTGCCGGGTCTGGGTGGGCGTGGAAAAGGAAGGCCACTCCTACTTCACCCTGGCGTCCGAGGTGGTCGATCGCCGGCGGCTGGATCTCAACGGCGGCGGCTACTTTGATTTCATCATCCCGGAATTACCGCTGACGGCCGGAGAGTACGTGTTGAACTACTTTGTCGATTCGCAAGGGGTGATCCAGGACACGCTGTCTGCTGCCCTTCCGCTTTCCGTGGTCGATGGGAATTTTTACGGCACCGGCCAGGACTGCCCGCGCGCGCTCGCCGGTCGATACGTCTTGGTGAAATTTCACTGGCGCCTGGGGCGGGACGGCGAGGCCGTGCCGCCGGATCGGGCGGATTAGCATTAGCTCGTGGCGGAAGTCCCCCTGGACGGACATGACTGAGCCGGTGGTTGCAATCGTCGTGCCGGTTTTCAACGGCGCGGTACATCTAGGTGAATGCCTGGAGAGCGTCCTGGGCCAAACCTACGGCCACTGGAGGGCGGTGGTCCTGAACAACTGCAGTTCTGACCGGACAGGAGAAATCGCGGACGACTTTGCGCGACGGGACCGGCGAATCCGCATCGTCCACGCGACCGATTTTGTCCCCCAAAACGAAAACTATAACCGGGCGCTGGCTCAGGCGGATGCCGAGGCCAGGTACATCAAGGTGCTCGAAGGCGACAATTGGATCGCACCCGAGTGTCTTGCGCAGACGGTCCGCCTCGCCGAACGGGAGCCCACGATTGGCGTGGTCGGTTCCTATGCGCTGGTGGGGCGTCGCCTCTCCGGCGGTGGCTTGGATCATGGGGAACAAGTCTTGACGGGAGTGGACGTCGTACGCCGGCTTTATCGCGACCAAACCTATGTGTTTGGTGCTCCGACCAATCTGCTGTTTCGGGCGGAGGCGCTTCGCCAGGAAGCGGCTTGGTTTCGGGCGGACGTTTGCTGTGATGATGCCGACTTGTGCCTGCGGTTGCTGCGCAAGTGGAACTTCGGTTACGTCCACCAGGTGCTCGCGTTCATCCGAGTGGCTGATGCCGGGGCGTATGCTGCGATTCGTGAATTCGACCATCGGCCCGCCTGGATGTATTTCGCCATCCAAGCCTATGGGGCGGATTATTTCACCGAACCGGAATTGACCGAAGTGCGTCGCGTCGCAGAGTGGCGGTATTTCAACTGTTTAAGCCAGGCCTTGCTCCTTGGCCAAAGCCCTGCCTATTGGAAATTCCATCGGCGATGGTTTGACGCTGCCGGGCGGAAATTCCCGACTTCGCAACTTTGGTGGCCAGCCTTGCGAAATTTGATCCGGCTGGGCCTGAACCCTTTGTCGACTTGGGAACTTCTTGCGCAGCGCCGGCGGTTACGCCGCCGGCTGAACGGACACCCAACCTGAGCGGCTGCAACAGACCACTCTTGGAAGGGACACGCTATGGTTCCGCAAAGTTCAAGCGGTGCAGGGATCCGAAAGGTCTGCTTTTTCGGCCACTTTGGAATGTTTAACTCCGGCAACGACGCCACGCTGCAAACCGCCCTGGAACACCTTCGTCGTTTCAGCCCGGACGTTGAGGCTGTTTGCATATGCGACGGTCCCACCGCCGTGATGGAGCGGCTCAAAATTGAGGCGGTTCCGTTTGGTGGCTGGATGCCGTCGCGCCGCGGGATGCCCAAAGGACGGCTTACCCGGCTGGTGAGTTTTCTTTTGCGGGGATTGCCAATTGAGATCGGACAGTATTGGCGTGCCTTGCGGGTTCTCAAAGGAGCCGACATGCTTGTGTTTCCTGGCACGGGGTTGCTGACCGATGCCTGCTCCAATGGGTTGCAGGGGTGGGGACCGCACAGCGTGTTCAAGTGGTCTCTGATGGCCAAGGTCCGGCGCGCCAAGGTGCTCTTCGTGAGCGTTGGCGCAGGCCCGCTCTACAGTCGCCTGGGGCGATGGTTGGCGACCCGCGCCCTTTCCATGGCCGACTTCAGGTCCTATCGGGAAGCGTCGAGCCGTGATTATCTGATCGGGATCGGAATGCCGGCGGAACGGGATCCGGTTACCCCCGACCTCGTCTTCAGCCTGCCAGAAGCCCTTCTGACCCGAGCTCGAAATCGGCGCCCAGGCCCAAGGACGGTCGGGCTGGGGTTGATGTCGTATGCGGGGAAGTACAGTGTGACCAATCCTAATCGTGACACGTATCGAGAGTATTTGGAGTGCCTTGTGCTTCTGGTGAAATGGTTGCTGGATCGCAATTATCGCATCCGGATTTTGATCGGCGATTGCACCGACGAGCGCGTGGTTGAGGAATTTAGGAGCCTCCTGCCCAGGCGATTGGGAGATTTTAAGGATGACCAAATCTGTTACCAGCCAACCCTGCGAGTCGAGGACTTGGTCTCCCAGATTGCCGAGACGGACGTGGTTGTTGCCACTCGGTTTCACACCACGTTGCTGGCGTTGCTGCTGGAAAAACCCGTTGTTGCCATCACGTTTCACCACAAGTGCGAAACCCTGATGGGGGAAATGGGTTTGGAGGAATACTGCCACGACATCAACCGAATGAATGCATTTCGTTTGATCGAACAATTTGCCATGGCGGAAAAAAACGCGGAAATGCTGAAGCTGGCCATCCGGCTCAGGGTCCAAAAGTCACGCGCAGCGCTGCATACTCAATACCAGACCATTTTCGGTGGTGCGTGACCGCTGGCAACGGGTTCTCCAAACGCCATGTTTCTTCCAAGCCACCGAGCGGTTCGAACTTCAAAGCGCGACTCTGGGCTTGCCTTCATTACCCAGCTTCGATAGACACACTGACACCGATCTCCCAGACTAACGGTCGCTTGGGTCTCGACGTTTTTGACTTTTGACGTATGCGCCTGGTGAAGAAAATATTCAGCTTCTCGATCGCTCGATGGGGTTTCCTTGCCGGCATTTGTCTCGGATTTCTCTCGGACGGTCGTGCTGATACCCTGTTTCCCCTTCGGGCCAGTCCCAACGGAAGATATTTGGTGGACGCGGGCGGCAACCCCTTTTTGATGGTGGGTGATGCCCCACAGTCCCTGATTGTCGATTTAACCGTTTCGGAAGCGGTTGATTTTTTGGCCAGCCGCAGAACAAATGGGTTCAATACTTTGTGGATAAACCTCCTTCTGGGGAGGTCGGGAGGACGATTGGATGGCTCATTGGTTGACGGCACCCGACCGTTTACCGGCACAGAACCAAACAACTATGATTTTGCGACCCCGCGTGAGGCATGGTTCACGTATGCCGATCGTATACTCAGCATGGCTGCAACTAACGGATTCTGTGTCGTTTTAGAAACCATCGAGAGTCTGGACTACTTGATCGGCATGAAGGCGAACGGCAGCAATGCCTGTTTCAGGCTTGGGCAGTACATTGGTAACCGGTACAAGAACTACACCAACATTATTTGGATGCAGGGTTCGGATTTCCGTTCTTGGGAGACGACCACGAACGATGATGTCGTCTTGGCGATCGCCAATGGTGTGCGGAGCGTCGACACGAACTACCCGCATCTCTACACTCAAAACATCCTCCCGGCCCGGGGGGATAGCGGGGATTCCCTTATCGATCCCCGGTGGAATGGAATAATCAGCGCCAACTATTGTTACACGTACTATCCAACCTACGACGCGGTGTTGACGGCCTACAACCGATCGAATTACGTGCCGGCATTTTTTGGAGAGGGTCGATATGAATACGAGACTCAGACCGGGGTTTTGGGGTCGAGAAATCTCCAGCGGCGTCAACATTACTGGTCTTTGACCTCCGGGGCCAACGGAGGATTTATCTATGGAAACAAATCCGTCTGGCAGTTTTTGTCGGGCTGGCGGGACCAAACCAACTTGCTGTCGCCGGCGGTGATAGACATCCAGCACCTGAGCCAGCTGTTCCGCCCGCGAAAATGGTATGATCTTGTTCCGGATCAGCGGCACCGGTTGATCAGTGGCGGCTATGGAACTTATGGGACCACAGCCAACCCGGCGCTCAACGATTACGCAACGGCGGCGATGACTCCTGACGGCACGCTTGGCTTGGTTTACAGCCCGACCAACCACACGCTGACGGTGCAGATGACCAATTTCAGCAATACTGTCGTGGCCCGCTGGTATGATCCGACGGCGGGCACGTATCGGGAAATTGTTGGCAGCCCATTTCCGAATACAATTTCCACCAATCTAACGACACCCGGGAGCAACGCGGGGGGGGATGCGGACTGGGTCTTGGTGCTGGAAACCCAACCGCCGGGGACCGAGCCTAAAATAGTTGCTTGGAATTATTCGACGAATCGGTTCACTGTGTGGGCTGACACCACGGTGAACCACTCATATGGCTTGGAGTTCTCAACGAATCCAGTCACCGGGCAATGGCAGCCGACGTCGGCAAGTGTCCCGGGCACCGGTGAATCGCTTCCACTGGTGGATACCAACACGGTGTCCAGCGCGGCCCGTTTCTATCGGGTCAAGGCCGAGTGAGACAGCGGGAGACACGAGGTCGTTGCTGTAGTCTGGAGCTATAAACGACGATTTCGACGGGTCGTCCTGTGGTCGGTTGGGTTTTCCGAGAAGGAAGAAACAGACTGGATGCAAATTCGATTAAACAGACCCATGGGAATACGGGAGCGTCATGCTTTGATCTAATTCCGATCTGCTATTGCACGAACTGGCTTTCGTATAATGCTGGCTTCGGCGGCCGGTCTAAGGGGGGATGAGGCGCATCGAAGAACATTTGGTGTCGGTGGTTGTACCGATTCACAACCGTTTTGCCTTGGTCAGACGGGCCATCGACTCGATCTGCCGGCAAACGTACCGACCCGTGGAGCTCATTGTGGCGGATGACGCTTCGGAGGTGCCGTTTGAGATTCCGGCTGACTGCAACTTGGACAGGGACAGGTGCAGCATGATTCGGTTGACGGCCAACTCGGGGCCCGGGGCGGCGCGTGAAGCCGGGCGGCTCTGCGCGCGGGGAGAATTCATCGCCTATCTGGACTCGGACGACTTCTGGGATCCGCGATTTCTGGAGCGCATGGTGGCCGCGCTGCGGACAGATCCGGAAATCGGTTTCGCCTACTGCATCGCCACGGATGTCTACAACGGCAAACCGGGAGGTGTTTGCAAACGCAGCCACCTGACCTTTCGCGCATTTCTCCCACACATACTTAAGGAAAGGCCATGGCCGACCTCCGGTTGCCTTTGGCGGACAGTGGTGACCAACGAGCTGGGAGCGTGGCTCCCGTTGTGGTCGTGGGAAGACCTGGAGTATGAATTCCGCGGATGTTGCAAGGGAGTTCGGCTGACACACGTTAAAGAAATGCTCTGTTTCGTGGAACGCGACGCCCCCGGGCGTTTGGGTGCGACGGATGAAAGCGGAAGAAACCTGACGAGCCGCAGCCTTGCGCTTGAGGCCATGGCCGGAACGCTCTCTGGCAGCACTTGGGCTGGGAATGTAGACGTGCGCAAAATGCTCTCCAACCACGGGTTTACGCTCGCGGCTGTCGCGGCCGGGTCGTCCATGCGAGCCACTTCGCTCGCGGGGTTGCGCGTGGGTTGGCAACTCTCCCGACGCAGAACTGTCTGTCTGCCGCTTGTCGTCTTAAGCCGTGCCTTGGTCCGTGCCGGGCGGTTTCGAACTGCGGCGAAGATGATCGAGTATGCTCGGCGGGCTGGGAACAGTGCGCTGGGTCATCTCGTGGGCCTGTCTCGAAGCCAGCGGCGAGCGTAGGGGGGGAACAACAACGGACGCCAATTTCGCGCGGAGGTTAATCCAGCGGTGACAAGTCCCAGCGATGAAGTCGTACCCGGTTGACCGGTCGGCCGTCGGCCACGACGTGGCCGACCCAGCCTGCGGCTGGCGTGAGCGTGGTGCTGAACAGCGCGGCGTCTGGATGGCGGTCGAGTCGACGAAATGCCGGGGCTTCGGGCCGGCTGACATCCGTTTCGATGAACGGGAGGACAGCGGCGCCTTCGCCGGTTGCTTTTGCGGCGGCCTCCTTGAGGGTCCAGACGGCAAAGAACGCTGAGAGTCGGCGTTCGGGAGGCACGAGGGCGAACCCGCGCTTTTCCGACGCGGAGAAGAACTGGTTGACGACGCCATCGCGTTCCGGGAATTCGCGGACCTGTTCCAGATCAACTCCGATGGGACCGGCAGTCGTGAACGCCAGAAGTCCGAGAGGGCCCGATCGGCTGATATTGAAATGGAGCGGCGGCGGAACCTGAGCCAGAATTGGCTTTCCCCGCGTTTCGATTTGAAATCGGACGCTTGCCGGCGGGCACGCGAGGTACGATCCGAGGAGCGTTCGGAGGGCGGCGTGGTGGAGCACAAATGCATCTTGATTGGCCGGTGCTCGAAGTCGTCGCGCGCGATCCTGCTCCGCAGTGGACAGCACTTGCCAGGCGGCGGCCAGACTTCGGCTGGTGGTCGCCCGGATTGGGACCGCCCAAATGTGGATGTCGTCGTAGGCCAATGGGTCGGGTGGTTTACCGGGAGGCCACGTCGGCGTGGTGCTTGGTGATGTCACCGGGTCGCTGGATGCCATACAGCAGTGTGATCCCCCGGGATTCGAGGCGACAAGCCTCCGTTTTGCGGGCTGCCGGGATGTGGACCTGGAGTGGAATAGCCTTGAGTGACCGGCGGCCGAACGCGTGCCGGACTCGCGCGTCAAGATTGAGTTTTCGCCGATGAGCAGAAGTATAGTCACGGCTAGGAATAAACCGGGAGCGGACGGGGCGCATTGCGACCCGACTCGCGAGTGGAGCCATCCCCAGGCCACACCGTCTTCAGGCAAATGCGTTCATCAACTGTTTGAGGACCAAGCGGGGCGGAGGCCGGACGCCGTGGCGATCCGGTTTGGCCGAGAGCATTTGACCTACGGTCAACTCGACGCGCTGGCCGACCGGTTGGCGAGTGAACTGGTTAACCGCGGCGTGAGACGTGACGAATTGGTTGGACTGTGCGCTGAACGGTCGCTGGAGATGTATGTGGCGTTGCTGGCGATTCTAAAGGCCGGGGGCGCCTACGTCCCGCTGGATCCGATGCTGCCGCCGGAACGGCTAAGTTACCTTCTGAGGGATACCCGCACCCGGCTGGTCCTCGTCCAGGAGAGTTCCCACAAACTCCTCGAAAAGGCCGTGTTGCTCGCGAATGAAGCCCACCCCATGGCGAGGCTGGCCCTTGATTTCCTTGTTCTGACCCCCGATCGCTCGAGTCCAGCAAGGGACGGCGGCGACAAGGATGCACCTCGTCGGCCGGCGGCGAAGGATGGTCCCGCCACGATCAGCACGGGGACGCCAGCCCATGTGGCTGATCCTTTGGACTTGATTTACGTGATGTATACCTCGGGCACGACCGGGCGGCCGAAAGGCGTGATGATTCCGCACCGCGGGGTTGTTCGCCTGGTGGTGAATCCGAGCTACGTCACGCTCACGCCGGAAGAAACGCTATTGCAGCTGGCCCCCCTGTCGTTCGATGCGTCCACCTTCGAAATTTGGGGGAGCCTGCTCAACGGCGCCTGCCTGCTCGTCTATCCGCCCGGTCCAGTCGATCTTCACGAATTGGCCGGGTTTATTCAGTCGCAGGGCGTGACCACGCTTTGGCTGACGTCGGCCCTGTTTCACGCGATGATGGAAACAGCCCCGCAAGCCCTCGCGGGCGTTCGGCAACTGCTGGCCGGTGGCGACGTCCTCGCTCCGGCGCGGGTTCGACAATTTCTGGAACAACCCGGCCATGGCGACATCATCAATGGGTATGGGCCCACGGAAAACACCACCTTCACCTGTTGCGCCCGGTTCCAGCAGCCGGACGACGTGAATCCGGCCTGTTCGGTCCCTATCGGAAGGCCGATTTCCGGGACCTACGTGCGGCTTTTGGATGCCGATGGCCGGCCGGTCCCCATCGGGGCCGTCGGCGAACTTTTCACGGGTGGTGACGGCCTGGCCCGGGGTTATCTGAACGCTCCAGAATTGACCGCGGAACGATTTATTGCCGATGCGCTGGAGCCCCGGTTGGGTGCGAGGCTTTATCGCACGGGCGATTTGGCCCGCTGGCGGCCTGACGGCCTGCTTGAGTTTCTCGGCCGTCGGGACAACCAGGTTAAGATTCGCGGCTATCGAGTTGAGCTCGAGGAAATCGAAGCCGCCTTGGGCGGTCATCCAGGGGTCCGCGCCGCAGCTGTCCTGGCTCTTCCGCGGGACGGAGGCGAAGATCCGTCAGTGGACAAATTGCTGGTTGCGTTTGTCGTGGCTCGCGACGAGGGGGAGAACCAGACAACGCGTATGCGGCTGTGGCTGGCGGAGCGGCTGCCGGCGTACATGGTGCCGTCACGGTTCGTTCGGCTTTCGGCCTTGCCCTTGACGCCGAGTGGAAAGTTGGACCGCCCGGCCCTGGTGAGGGCGTCATTCGGAGACCAAGAGTTGGCGCCGCCGCCGGCGCTACCGCGGAACGAAACCGAGCGGCGGCTGGCGGAGATTTGGCGGTCCATTCTCGGTCAGGCGGACGTCGGAGTTGCTGATCACTTTTTGGATTTAGGCGGCCACTCCCTGCACGCGGCGGCCGCCGCGGCGCGCATCTGCCGCGAGTTTAAAATGGCCTTCGCGCTTCCGGAGATCTTTGCGAATCCCACAATCGCGGATCTTGCGCGGGCGATTGAATCACAGCGGCGGGTGAACCATGACGACCCCATCGGGCGTGCGGACCGGGACCGTGAATTGCCGATGTCTTCCGGCCAGCAGCGGATGTGGGTGTTGCACCAGATCCTGCCGGACCCGGCGACTTACAACGAACCGGTCGTGTTTCGAGTCACGGGGGAATTTTCGTCAGAGCGGTTGCGGGCGGCGTTGGCCGTGATGGTCGATCGACACGAGATCCTTCGAACCGGGCTTGCTCAGAATGACGAGCGTCTGGTGCAACGTGTGGTGGAGTCGTCGGCGCTGGCGTTCCGCTGGCGGGATATTGATTTGTCGGGCTCCCCGGAAAGCCTGGGTTCGGTTGTGGTGGCGGAGGCGCGGACAGGGTTTGACCTGGCCGCCGCGCCGTTGTGGCGGGTGACCTGTTTTCGGCTGGGGCCGGAAGACCATGTGCTCGTGTTTGTTTTTCATCACAGCATTGTCGACGAGTGGACGCTTCGGCTGTTTTTTCGGGAATGCGAGAGCCGCTACGGCGGGGCGCCAGGGGATTTGGGAGCGGGACCACTAACGATGCGTCCGACGGCAGAGGAGGCGGCCGTGGATCAGCCGCAAATCCAATACGTCGACTACTCGTTCTGGCAGCAGCAGTGGGTCGAGTTGGGCCGGCGGAGCGAGAGCCCTGAGGCAGGCTCGGACAAAAGGGCGCCGGCTGGGGAAGTCCGGCCGGACTTACGGGAGGTGGGCCGTAGCAACCGGAGTGGCGGCGACTGGCACCGCCAGCGAGCGTTTTGGTGCGCACAATTGAAAAACCCGCCGCCCGCGGTGGAATTTGCGGGCGCGGCCGGCCCGGAGGGTGGGCCTGCCGGCGGAGGCGCGGTCCATTCTTTTGTCCTGGCCGGGCCTCTCACCCGGCAGCTGCGTGCGCTCGCTCAGGCGGAGGGAACGACACTTTTCACTCTCCTGTTCACGGCATATTTCGTGAGCCTTCGCCAGTGGAGCGGGCGCTCCGACATCATCGTGGCGACTCCATTCACCGAGCGCCGGCGTCCTGAACTTCAAGAGACGCTTGGGTTTTTCCTCAACACGGTTCCAATCCGTTTTCGGGCGGCTGGTGAAATGGAATTTGGGACGGCCTTGCGGCAGTTGCAGGAGTTGTTGCTGGAGATTTATCGCAACGCGGAGTTTCCCTTTGAAGAAATTGTAAAGGTGGCGCTGGAGCATCACAAGCGGGGAGATCATCCGCTGCATCAGCTGTTGTTCGTGGTGCGGGAGCAGGGCATTCCGACGGTGAATCTGGGACCGGCAAAAGCCCATCCCTTGGCGGGGTTTCACACCGGAACCAGCAAAGCCGATCTGACGCTGAGCATCGTGGCGGAAGGGGACAACTGGCTTGCGCAATTCGAGTATTCACTGGATCGATTCCAGCCGGAACCTGTCGCGCTCATGGCCCAGGAGTTCACCGAGCTGCTGCTAAGAATTGTCGCCAATCCAACCTCGCCCCTTGGTGCCCTCAGTTCGCGACCGGGTGATTCCACGCGGGCCACGTCCGCGCTGGCGCCGCACTGCCTCACCACCCGTCCGGCGGATCGCGCAGGCAGTCCCAGTCCGCCCGCCGACAGGACACGCGCGGATCCCCCGATCGATGACGAGGTTGAAACCCGCATGGCTCGTATCTGGCGGTCCGTCCTGAATGTCGATCGAGTGGGCAGAGACGACGATTTTTTTGAAGTGGGCGGCCATTCGTTGCTGGCGGCGAGAATGTTCAGCCGCATCGAGTCGGAATTTGGAGTCCGTCTGCCGCTGGCTTCGCTTTTGCGCGCGCCGACAATCGTCTCGCTCGCTGGGCTCATTCGAGCCTCAGGCCAGGTTCAACGATGGGAATCCCTGGTGCCCATCCGCCCGTCGGGCCAGCGTCCGCCCTTGTTTCTCGTCCACGCGATGGGGGGGAATGTGGTGGGCTTTCACGCCCTTTCCCAACACCTGGGGGATGCGCAACCGGTCTACGGCCTTCAATCGGTGGGCTTGGATGGCAGGACCCCCCCTCTCCGGACCGTGGCCGAGATGGCGCGACACTACTTGAGCGAGGTTCGCGCGAAGTGGCCCGACGGTCCCTACCATTTCGCGGGCCTGAGTTTGGGAGGCATGATCGCCTACGAGATGGCCCAGCAACTCCATGCGGAGGGCATCTCCGGGGGGGCTTTGATCATCCTGGATTCGCTTCCCGCCAACGCGGCGCGTCTATTGCCGATCGGGCCAAGGTTGACCCTCGGCGCGCGTGTGTTCGTGGCTCGCCTGCGGCCGTATCTCGACCAGGCGCGAAGGACCCCGCTGAAAAATTGGGGCGAACTGGCGCGCAGGACCTCGAAGGATGTCACCCGGCGGGTTCAGGGATATCCCGACCGACCGCTGGTCGCTCGGTGCAACCTGATTGCGTACAATTCCTATGTTCCGATTTCCTATCGGGGACACGTTCTTTTGATTAATGCGACAGATCACCCCCCCGCACGCCGCGAGCTTTATGCAAAAGTTTGGTCGCGTCTCGTCTCCCATGGGCTGACCCGTTGCGAGGTTCCGGGGGACCACTTGACCATGATGCGGGAACCGAATGTCGCCGGCGTTGCGGAACGGATCTCAGCTTGCCTCGCCGCCTCCCATCAGTGATCCTTTACCGCCTCGGTCCTCGCAAGTTCCGATGATGGTCGGTCTCCGAAACCAGCGAACCCAAATCCTAGCTTGCCGGTCGTCAGTAAATCATCTGCTCCCCGCTTGACGTCTCGACGCGCTTTGAAGCTGCTGGTCGCGGACGGAGCTGCCTTTGCCATCAGCGTCACGTTGGCGTTGCTGATTCGTCACGATTTCACGGTGCCGAACGAATCGCTGCCGCATCTGCTCGAGTTGCTCGGCGGCGTGGTTGGCGCCAAGCTGTTGCTCTTTTACTGCTTTCGCCAGTTTCACATCCTGCCCGACTTCTTCAGCATCCCGGATTTGCTGCGGTTGCTCGTGTCGAATTTTTATGCCTCGCTGGTCATCAGTCTCGTGGCCTGGGACGACCTGGCGGGTTACCAGCCACCCTGGGGGACATTCGCGATCGATTTCCTCCTTTCATTCTGTGGGGTGAGTGCCATTCGCCTGGGCCTCCGGCTGCGACGGGAACAGTGGAAGAAACAGGCCGCTCCCGTTTCCAGCACCTTGCGGCGGGTGGGCATCGTCGGGGCTGGCGAGGCAGGCGCGATTTTGGTCAGGGAACTGGGCTTTCGCCGCGGACTGGGTCTCCAGCCGGTCGCGTTTTTCGACGACGATCCGCGCAAGTGGGACGCAACCATACGCGGGGTCTCCGTGGTGGGCAGACCCGAGGTCCTGCTGGGTGGAGAAGGTCGTCGGTTGAAGCTCGATGAAGTGGTCATCAGCATGCCATCGGCTCCGCCGGCCCGCATTCGGGAGGTCATTGGCGTCCTCCAGGCGGCGCACCTCAAATTCCGCACGGTTCCCTCCCTCACGGAGCTCGCGCTCGGAAAAGTCCAGGTTAGCCAGTTGCGGGAAGTGCAGGTGGAGGATTTGCTCGGACGGGCGCCCATTGAGCTTTCCACCAGTGAAATTCGCCAGCTGCTGGCCGGCCGGCGCGTGTTGGTGACCGGTGCCGGTGGATCCATCGGGAGCGAATTGTGCCGGCAGATTGCCTCGTTCGAGCCGGAATACATCCTCCTGGTGGAACGTTCTGAGGCTGCGATGTTCGTCATCGAACAAGAGCTGCGGCAGCGCGGCCACGGGGCTCGCCTCGTTCCCCTGATTGTCGATATCCTCGATCGTCACCGCCTGGAGGTGGTGTTTCAGCGGTACCGTCCCCATCTCGTTTTCCACGCCGCCGCCCATAAACACGTGCCCATGATGGAATCGCAACCCGGCGAGGCGATTCGGAACAATGTCCTGGGCACGGCCCAGCTGGCCGAGATTGCCGCCGAGTACAACGTGGACCGATTTGTTCTCATCTCGACGGACAAAGCCATCAATCCCACCAATGTGATGGGCGCTACCAAGCGGCTGGCCGAGGTGTTTCTCCAGGCGTTTCATGCGAGCAATCCCCAGGGGATGCGCCGCATGGCCGTTCGCTTCGGCAACGTGCTGGGATCCTCCGGCAGCGTCGTGCCAATCTTTAAAAATCAAATCGCCGCCGGCGGCCCGGTCACCGTTACCCACCCGGACATCACCCGCTATTTCATGACCATCCCAGAGGCCGTCGGCCTCGTGCTGCAAAGCGCCATGCAGGGCGCGGGTGGCGAGATCTTCGTTCTCGATATGGGGAAACCAGTGAAGATCGTGGATCTGGCACGTCATTTGATCGAGTTGTCCGGCTTGGAGCCGGGCAAGGAAATCGCCATCGAATTCACGGGGTTGCGCCCGGGCGAAAAACTGTTCGAGGAACTCAATTTCGATCACGAATCCATGTCCCCAACCGGTCACCCCAAAATCCTGCGCCTCCGCGCCGAGCCGCGTCCTTACCCGGAGGTGCAGCTCACCATGAGCCATCTGCGAAAGCTCATCTATCAGGCCGACGCGCATCAACTCAAGGAGGCCCTCCGCTCGGCGGTCCCCGAATACCGCCCGCAGCAGAATTAGCCCCCCTCCGTCCGCATCGGTCCTGCTAATCATGAAACGCGAACACCTGGTTCGAGGCACGGAGGGTAGGGCGGGCGCTCCGCGCACGCCGGGCAACCTGTTCGCATCCACCGCCGGCGGCGTGCACGGAGTGGACGCCCAACCTTCCCCGGCAAGCCCGCACGGATGTCAGTAGCATCGAAACCTGTCCTCGCGTGACCACTTACGAAAAGCTCCAACAAGAACTGCCGGACTCCCCGCGCCGGTGGCTGGTGACCGGCGTTGCCGGATTCATCGGCTCCCATTTGCTCGAACAGCTCCTGCGCCTCGGCCAGACCGTCACCGGGCTCGACAACTTCGCCACCGGTCGGCGGCAAAACCTGGACCTGGTCCGGGCCGCCGTCGGCGATCCGGCCTGGGCGAGGTTCAGGTTTGTCGAGGGCGACATTACGTCGGTCGAGACCTGCCGGGACGCGTGCCGCGACGTGGAACTCGTCCTGCACCAGGCGGCGCTCGGCTCCGTGCCGAGATCGATCGTGGACCCCGCCCGTAGCTATGAAAGCAACGTGATGGGGTTCCTCACCATTTTGACCGCGGCGCGAGATGCCAGGGTCAAGCGATTCGTTTATGCGTCGAGCAGCTCGGTCTATGGCACTCACCCGGGCCTGCCAAAAAAGGAAGATGCGATCGGTCATCCACTGTCGCCTTATGCAGCAACCAAGTATTTCGGTGAGGTAACAGCCGGGGTGTTTCAACGGTGTTATGGACTGGAATCGATCGGTCTAAGATACTTCAACGTCTTTGGACCGCGGCAGGATCCGAATGGCCCGTATGCGGCCGTCGTTCCAAAATGGATTGCGGCCATGCTGGCGGGCGGGTCCGTGCAGATCAACGGAGACGGTGAAACATCCCGGGATTTCTGCTACGTGGCGAACGTGGTCCAGGCGAATTTGCTCGCGGCCACCACGGCCACATCGAACGCGGCCAATCAGATTTACAATGTGGCGTTAAACGACCGAGTCTCCCTGAATCGACTGTTTGCCGTGATGCGGGACGAGTTGGCGAGTCGACATCCGGAATTGGCGCAGCTCGAACCGACTTACCGCGATTTTCGGGCGGGGGACGTTCGTCATTCCCAGGCGGATGTGCAAAAAGCGGTCGAGCTCCTCGGTTACAGCCCGACCCACAGTTTTGAAGAGGGCTTGGCTCAGACCGTGGCCTGGCATTTCCAGCGGGGATAGAGGGCGGGACCAGGCGGGGTGATGGAGACCGATTTTTCAATTCGATGCGCAAATTAATTGTTATCCTTCTGGCTCTGGCCTTGGCGGCCGGGGTTGCCCTGGCCGGGCGGAAGTTTTATCGCGACTGGAAGACCGATCGGGCGGTCGCGAAGGCGAGGCTGGCTCTGGCCAACAATGACTACGAAAATGGACTGCTTTGGGTCCGCCAGGCGATCACTCTGAATGCCCGAAACGTTGCGGCCATCCGGATGATGGGAGATTTTGCGGAGATGATCGGATCGCCGGCGGCCGTGGGCTGGCGCTCCCGGTTGCTTGAAGTCGATCCGACGCCGGCGACCAACCGGTTCCTGCTGACCCGCGTGGCCATTGCCCAGCGGGAATTTGTGCTGGCGCTGAAGACGCTGGATGGCGTCGATGCCGAGGGGAAAAAAACCGGCGAATACCACCGGCAATTTGGCGCCCTGGCGCTGGCCACGCGGAGCTTCCAGACGGCAGAGACGCACTTTGAGCAGGCCGTAAAACTCGAGCCCGCAAATCCGTTTCCGGCGGTGCAACTGGGGATGTTGCTCTTGCGGCACGATGAGGCGGCCCCGGCGGACCGCGGGCTGCGAATTCTGGAAGGATTGCGCACCAATCCCGCCGTCCGGGTGGACGCCCTCCGCTACCTCGCTTTCGACGCGTTCCGTCATACGAACCACGCGCGGGCCTTGCAACTGGCCCAGGAACTGGTCGCCGAATCGAACTCCGTCTATTCGGACCGGGTGATGCAACTGAACCTTCTTGTGGCGACGGCCAGTCCGCAAATGAACCCGACCCTGGTCGAGTACCAGCAGCAGGCGCAAACCAACGCTCAACACCAGTTTGACCTCGGGCGCTGGATGCTGGGCACGCTTGGACCCGCCAGGGCGTTGAACTGGTTGGAGACCCTCCCAAAGGCGCGCATGACCAATCTGCCAGTGTCGATGGTGGTGGCAGATGCCTATGCCGGACAGACCAACTGGAGCGGCTTACAGCGGTTTGTGCAGGCCCAGCGGTGGGGTGAACTGGAGCACTTGCGATTGCTCTACGTGGCGCGGGCGTTTCGCGAGCAAGGATTGTCGACGGCGTCGAAAGCGGAGTGGAGCAAGGCGATTCGGGAGGCTACGGGCCATTTGGATCGCCTCGATGCGATCCGCGGCATCGCGTTAAACTGGGGTTGGTTGCCGGAGTATGAGGAAACGTTGTGGCTGATCGTGACGCGGTTCCCGGCCGAAAAAAGGTCCCTCATCGCCTTGTCGGATCGGCTGTTCGCGGACGGGAAAACCCGTTCCCTCCTGACGTTATACGAGCTCCGGTCGAAGCTGGACCCCGGGGATTGGGCGGTAAAGAACAACCTGGCGACGCTGGCGCTCCTGCTGAATTCAGAGGACCACCGCCCGCATGATCTGGCCCGCGAGGTTTATGAGCAAAACAAAGGCAACCCGATTTACGCGGCGACCTACGCGTTTTCCCTGTATTTGAAGAAGAACAACGTGGAAAGCTTGAAGGTCATGAGCCAGCTTCGCCCGGAAGAGCTCCAGAATCCCAGCGTGGCGGGATATTACGGCCTGTTCCTGGCTGCGGCCGGGGAGACGTCCAAGGCGAAACAGTATTTGGATTTGGCGGCGAAGGCGCAGGTTTTGCCCGAGGAGGCGGACCTGTTCCGGCGCGCAAATCGTTAGGTCCGCCGCGGCCTGGGGGGGTGGCCCGAAAATGAGATATTTTGTCCAGAATATGGGTAGACTCGATTCGGGGGTTGGGGCAACCTTATCGCGCTCAAAGTTCGGAAGTGTTGGTTCAAAAGACGTAATCTGGAGTACTATATGAAGAAATTACTGGGCTTGGCTGCCGTGGGGGCATTGCTGAGCTTCACCTCGGTTCAAGCCGCGTTCGATGGGACGATTGGGACCAGCGACACGCCGGGTCGAACCGGTTTTGGAGGGCCCTTCACGATCAACGTGATGTCCGCGAGTTCCGCTGCAATGCAGCAGGTTGCGGCAATGGGGAGCACCTACATGTCGTTCTGCTTGGAGCAATCCGAGACGATCAGCATTGCAGGCAATCAAGGGTATAAGGTTCAAATCAACACGGCGGCAGTCAACGGTGGCATCGGGGGAGGAAATCCCGATCCGTTGTCGTTGGCCACCGCATGGCTGTACAGCAAGTTCCGGTCGGCTGGCAGCACGGGACTGGATGCGTTGTTTATCGCGAACAGCGGTTCGGTTGCCGCTGGTCGGACAGCGCTGCAACAGGCCATCTGGTACCTGGAGCAGGAACAGAACACGGGTAACAACTACCTCGTTTCGGCGGCGGTCGCTGCCCTCACGTCGTATGGCGTCACTGCCGGCAATGTGCGCACGATCAATGCGAACGGCGCGTTTGGTGTTCGGGTGCTCAACCTGTTCTCGGCCGATGGCCGGGAACGCCGGCAGGATCAGCTGGCGCTGGTTCCGGAGCCCTCGACCTATGTCGCCGGTGCCTTGCTGTTGATCCCGGTGCTCGCTCAGATCCGGCGCTGGAAGCGCTCGGTCTAACCGACGCTCGATCTTTATGTCAAAAAGCCAGGCGCAGTCGCCTGGCTTTTTTTCTTTGGCCGCCTAAATTCCCCGCTAATCGCTCGAAAGCCAATCCCGACGACTCAACCCGCTGGACAAAGTTTTTGTTATGACTTCCGGACCTCCCATTTGTCGGCCGCGGCGATCCACGTTGACGGGCACCCTCGGTCTCTGCTCCCTGCTTGTCGTCCTGGGCGGTGCCGCCTATTCCCAAACCCAACCCACACTTGAACTCCAGGTGATCGGTGGCGAATTGCGCCTGATCGCACACGGCGAACCCGGATCGCAGCAAACCATCCTCGTTCGGGACACGTTGGAGGCCACCAACCGCTGGACCGTCCTGACCAACCTCACGTTGACGTCCGAGTCAGTGCGCGTGGCCGATTTCTCTCCCTCACCATCGGCGAGCCGTTTCTATCAGGCGATGATGACTCCTCCTGGGTTGGTTTTTATTCCGCCCGGGGCGTTCACCATGGGCAGTCCCGAGTCGGACGTGGCCCGTCACCCGACGGAAACACCGCAAACTGAGGTGACCATCACTCGGGGATTTTGGATGGGCCAGCGGGAGGTTAGCCAGGGGGAATACATGGCCCTCATGGAGAAGAACCCCAGCTATTTTACAAACGGCTTTCCCGCCTTCGGCTCCGGGTCAGGAGTGACCAATCAGATGCTCCATCCCGTTGAGCAGGTGCTCTGGGAGGACGCAACCAATTACTGCGGGCGGTTGACGGAGCGGGAACGGGCAGCGGGTCGCTTGCTTCCCGGCTACGCGTATCGTCTGCCGACGGAAGCGGAATGGGAATACGCCTGCCGTGCGGGCACGACGACGGCTTATTATTTTGGAACCGCGCTGCGGTCCGGCATGGCTAATTTCGATGCCACGTACGAATACGATTCCGAAACGGGTCACATCCCGAATCCCGATGGCATTTGGCTCGGCCAGACAGTTCCCGGCGGACGATACGCGCCGAATGCCTGGGGCCTTTACGACATGCACGGCAACGTCTGGGAGTGGTGTCAGGATTGGTGGTCCGAGCGGCTCCCCGGCGGCAGCGTGACCGATCCCCTGGGACCGCCTGCCGGAGTCGGTCATGTATTGAGAGGTGGTTGTTGGAGCAGTTACGGCTGGTTTAACCGAAGCGCCTTTCGCCTTTACGAAGGCCGACCGGAAAGCTGCTCGGATGGTGGAACGGGTTTCCGCGTGGTCCTGGCGCGGGCGCCCTGAGCCGCGTCGACGCCCCTGGAGTGCGGTGACTTGTCACCGCTTTCCGTCGGGCGACTTGTCGCCCGCCCGCCCCCTTCGCCCCGTCCGCCCCCGGGTCCCCCGACCTTTCGCCTGCGCGACGTCGTCGCTCTTCGCCTGCAGAATCAGGGGGCTCCCGCGCCGCGCAGTGCGTCGATCTGCCCGCGGATCCGTTTCTCCAGCTGCGCCATCGCAGGGACGTTCCGCCGGACGGGCGGAAGGGTGCTGAGGGCCGCGAGGGCCGATTCGTAGGCTTGACGGGCTTCGGCCGCCCGGCCGGCTTTTTCCAGGATTTCACCACGGCGCGCCAGCCACGTTTCCTTGCGCGGAGACCGCTGCGTGACGCTGTCGACCCGCTCCAACGCAGCGTTGTAATTCGTCCGCTTCAACTCCAGATCAATCGCCATGAGCTGAAGCGTCACCAGCGGGCCGATGCGCTTGATGCCGTCGTCGAGGGTCTCCACCGCTTTCGCGATGTGCGCCTCATCGATCGCCGCCAGGCTTTGCGCCTGCTCGATGAACAGCTCCGGGCCGGGTTCCGCCGAAAGACGGATGGCGGCGGCGAAATCGTCGGCCGCCGCGGTGGCCTGGCCCAGGCGGGTGAGAATCCGGGCGCGGGTGCTGCGCGCCTCCGCGTGCTTGGGGTGAAACCCAATGTAGCGGTCCAGATACCCAAGGGCCGTGAGCGGCCAGCTGGCATCGGCCATCAGTCGGCCCATCGCGTAATCGACTTCCTTGTTGCCCGGATCCAGCGCCAGCACATGCTGGAAATCCGCCTGGGCAGAGGTCCAATCCAGGTGCAGACGGTAAAGCTCTCCCCGCCGGAAGAAGAGTTCCAGGTTGCGCGGCTCCTTCTCAATCGACTTGGTCAGTTCCTCGATCTGCAGGAGCAGATCGGCATGGCCGTGCGTCCCGGGGACGAGACCGACATATCCCCAAGCCACCAGGATGAGAAAACAGAGCTGCACGCAGGTTTGCAGCCGGGCTGGACGATGTCGTAGCATAATTCGACTCAAGCAGGGCGATCCGGGCGATACCCTTGACCAAATTTAACCATGGCGGCGATCCATTTCGGATTCATTTCCTGACGTCGCCCAAACGTCACCCAGTCGACCAAGCTGACCGAGGCCAGCGTCCGAACTCCGGAATCAAACCGGCAAACTCCAAACTTCGAACTTCCAGCTTCCAACTTCCAACTTCCAACTTCCAACTTTGCATGACTCTAGAGCCCCGGGGGTTGGTTTCGCAATTCGGTTCTTTTCGTTGGTCGGGAAATCGCTTTGCATTTTGAAATATCGTGTCCCACCATTTCGCCCGTGAAGCAACCGCTGGCTTTGCTCCTGTACGAAAAGCTGCTGCCGGGCAGCCAGTTGTTGCATCGACTGCAAGACCTCAGCTATCGGGTGCACCCGGTTCCCACTCCGTCCGAACTGACCCCCATTGCCGAGCAGCACAAGCCTCTGGTCGCATTTGTCGACCTCGAGCCGAATTTCGAAAAGATCTGCGACGCCATCACCGCGCTGCGGCAGAATGTTTCAACCCGCCACGTGCCCGTCATTGCGTTCGCGTCCGGGGAAGGAACCCCCGCGCATCGCGCGGCCACCCGCGCCGGGGCCACGTTGGTCGTCAATGACCACGCCCTCCTGATCCACCTCAACCAGTTCCTCGACCGCGCCCTCGAAGTCGAATGAAGACCAGATGGGGAAATTAGGCGCTTTGGAGTGCTCCGACTTGTCGGAGCTTTCGCTCGGGGGACTTGTCCCCCGAGCCTGGGCAAATGCCCAATTGGCGGGGTTCGGGAAAGGATCTGGTGCGGTCAACCATCGGGGGGTGGTCGGGCGACAAGTCGCCCTGGGGAAAAGCGGCGACGAGTCGCCGCACTCCAAAGACATTTTATGAACACATCGCGCCCGGCCGAATCTGTTGTGTCGTCAACCCTGACCCGTCGTCGATTTCTTCGAACGTCCGCCGTCACTGCCGCGACTGCGGTGGTCATGCCGCGGGTTCTCACCGCGCAAAAGACCGACAAGGCTCTGGTGGTTGGCGAGGGCGAGCACCGTTACGAAGTGCAACACCATTGGGCCCGTCTGCCGGACAAATACAGCTGGCAGACGACCCATAACGTGGCCGTCGACCGCGACGGGCTCGTCTATATCATCCACGAAGGCCGCGAGAACCTGAAGGATCATCCCTCGATCTTCGTGTTCGACGCGGACGGGAAATTCGTGCGCGCCTTTGGCAACCAGTTTCAAGGGGGCGGCCACGGGCTCGAGGTCATCACCGAAGGCCGCGAGCAGTTCCTTTACGTGACCGGGTATCAACAGCTGAAAAATTTTGCCAAGCTGACGCTGACGGGGGAACAGGTCTGGGAGAAACGCGCGCCGATGGATTCGAAGTTGTATCCGACGGGGGAGGACACCAAGCCGGCCAAGCGTTGGGGGCGCGACGCGTTCATGCCGACCAACTACGCGTTCCTGCCCGACGGCGGCTTCTTCCTGGCGGATGGCTATGGATCCTATCGAATTCACCGCTACGACAAGGATGGGAATTGGAAGAGCATGTTCGGCGAGCCGGGCAAGGGCGACGGCCAGTTCAACACTCCCCATGGCATCTGGATCGACAACCGCCCCGGGCGCGATGTTTCCGTTGTCGTCGCTGACCGTGCCAACAAGCGGCTGCAGTGGTTTACGCTCGAGGGCAAACACCTCAAGACGCTCGATGGCTTCATCCTCCCGGCGAACCTCGACATCCATCAGAACGTCTTGCTGGTTCCGGACCTCAGCGCGCGCATCACCTTGCTGGACGGCAACGACAAGGTCATCACGCATCTCGGCGAGGATCCGGCCTGGCGCGAGGCGGTGCTCAAGGACGCCATGAAAATGCGGTCGAGCAAAACCGGCGAGGAATGGGTGGCCGGAAAATTTCTGCACCCGCACGACGCGTGTTTCGATTCCGCGGGCAACATCCTGGTCGCGGAATGGGTGCACACCGGGCGAATCACCAAGCTGCGCAAGGTCAGCTGACGCTATTGGCCAGTCGCGTTTCCAATTAACGAATTCCAATGTCCAATGACCAATGGTCATTTGGCATTTGCAATTTGGAATTTGGAATTTGGAATTTGGAATTTGGCCGAGTCCGACAATCCGCAGTCGCAACTCAAAAATCCCCCGGGTTCATGGGAAGAGAGACGGCTCGACCCACGCCCGGTTCCCCCCGTTCGGGGGGATATCATTCATTCGCCCGGTCCTTACCCTCCGTTGCTATGTCCCCTTCAATTCGAGGTTCGCGTGGGCATTGCTGTGCCCGGTTTTTGCCGGCTGCGACCGGACCGGTCGCGACCTTCCTCCGCCGCGCGGCGGTGATCGGGGCGGCGGCGACGATCTGGAGCGCGGCGGCGCGCGCGGACAGCGTCGTGGTGTTCAACGAGGTGATGTATCATCCCGCGGTCAACGAGCCGGCGCTGGAGTGGGTCGAGCTGTACAATCAAAACGCGGTGGATGTGGACTTGTCGGGCTGGCGTTTGTCCGATGGCGTCGACTACGAGTTTCCCGACGGAGCCGTGATCAAGGGACGCGGCTACGTCGTGGTGGCGGTGGATCCGGCGGCGTTGTCGGCGACGGGCGTGATCAACGTGTTCGGCCCGTATGCGGGCCGCCTGGCCAACAATGGCGAACGCCTTCGGCTTCGGGACCGCAACGACCGGTTGATGGAGTCGTTCACCTACGGCGTGGATGGAGATTGGCCGGTGGGGCCGGATGGAGGCGGGGTTTCACTGGCGAAGCGGGATCCGGGGCTGCCCAGCCAGGCGCCGGCCAACTGGACGGTGAGCGCGCAAATCGGCGGCTCGCCGGGCGCGGCCAACTTTTCGACCGCGCCGGTGCTTGGGCCGAAGGCGGCCGTCGTTCCCGTCACGGCGGACTGGCGCTATGAGGATTCGGGGACCGATCTGGGCACGGCCTGGCGCGCGCCCGGCTTCGATGATCAGGCGTGGGCGTCGGGCGCGGCGCTGTTCCATGCCGGAAACGGCGATTTGCCGTCCCCGAAAAACACGCCGCTCGCCCCGGACCGGAACACCTACTATTTCCGCGGTTCGTTTCAGCTGGATGGCAATCCCGCGGAACGTGTCCTGTCGCTGCGCACGGTGGTTGACGATGGCGCGGTGGTGTATCTGAACGGCACGGAGGTGTTGCGCCAGAACATGCCGGCAGGAGTGATCAATTACTCGACGATGGCCGCGTCTGCGGTGAGCAAGGCGGATTTCGCGGGCCCCTTCGTGCTGCCGTCCGGAGCCCTGGTCAGCGGTTTGAACGTGCTGGCCGTCGAGGTGCACCAGACGACGGTGGCCACCAACGCCGGCTTGCGCGTGATCTCGGCGGGCGGTTTCACGGTGGCGTGGGACGGCGATGACGGAGATTTTTACAGTGCGGCCAGCCCGGCGCTGGCGCCGGCGAACGACGCGCTGGCGTCGAGAGGCGTCGAGGTCTTCGCATCGAGCAACACCAATGCGACCGGCGCGCTCATTGATGGCCGATACGGGAATGGCAGTTCGTGGTCGCCGGCGGCAAACGATCTGAACGCGCTCATCATCCTGCGCTTCAACCAGACAATTCCGATCTCGAGCGTCGCCTGGGGACGTGACAACGGGGATACCGCCGAGGCGGGCTGCGCCGGCGGAACCTGCACGGATCGATCCCTGGGCAATTTCACATTCCAATACACGCTGTCGACGAACCCGGCGGCCATCACGGCCACGACGCAGAACCCGACCAATGGCTGGGTCACGATCGGCACGATTCAGCAATTGAGCGCGCAGCCGGGCTTTGCCCCACATCGGCGGCACCGTTTCGATTTCACGCACACCAACGGCACGTTGCTGGCCACGGGCATTCGGCTGCGCCTGGCGGCGACGAACACCCTCGACGAGCTCGAGATCAACCCGCCCGCCATGGCCGGCTTCGACGCCGCCTTTGGCGCCGAGTTGTCCGCGCAGGAGATTCTTCCCGCGCCGCCGCGCCTGGTCTTCAACGAGGTGTCCGGGGCAAGCCCGACCAACTTCTGGCTGGAGGTTTTCAATGCAGGCCCGGACCCCGTGCCGCTGGCCGGCGTGCAGATCACGGCCGCCAATGCGCCGGCCGCGTTCACCTTTTCGTCCGGCACGCTGGCGCCCGGCGGCGCAGTGGGCTTGACCCAGGCGGACCTGGGCTTCGGCGCGTCGGAGCTCGAGCGTCTGTTCCTTTACACCCCGGGCCAGGCGCGGCTCCTGGACTCCGTCAGCGTGCGCATCGCTTCGCGGGGACGTCATCCCGACGGCACGGGCCCGTGGCTGGTGCCCTCCGCGCCCACGCCCGGCCAGCCGAACGTATTTGCCCTGCGCGACGACGTGATCTTCAACGAGGTGATGTACAAGCATCATCCGCTGGATCCAGTTCCGGCGGTGACCACGAACTTCGTGGCGGTTTCGCTCACCGGGCAGTGGCGATTCAACGACAGCGGCGCGGACCTGGGCGCCGGCTGGAAGGAGCCGGGATTCAATGACTCCACGTGGCCCAGCGGCGCGGGGTTGCTGGCCTTCAATGCCGGGGCGTTGCCCGCAGCGGTTCAGTCCGCGCTGGCCGGGGGGCGCACCACCTATTACTTCCGGACCACCTTCAACTTCAGCGGCGCCACCAGCAATCTCACGGTGGATCTGCGGACCGTGGTGGACGACGGCGCAATTGTCTATCTGAACGGCGTGGAGATCCACCGCCAGAACCTGCCGACCGGCCCGGTGACAGCCGCAACCTTCGCCACGGCGCCGGTGGCGGACGCCACTGCGGTGTCCGTCGTGGGCCTGCCTCCCGCTGCCCTGGTGCAGGGCAACAACGTGCTGGCGGTCGAAGTCCATCAGGCCCCGTCCACCGTGGGCTCGAGCGGAATCGTCCTCACCGGGGGCGGCCTGGCCCTGGTCGAGGAAGGGCCGACGGCCGCGGTTGCGCCGATGAACCTCGCGAGGCGGCCGGGCGCGGCGCCGTTTGTCATCGATTCGTTGACGGGCTATCCCATTCACAACTATGTCGGGCTGACGGACGGCGTGTATGGCAACAACAACAGCTGGATCGGGAACAGCGGAAGCCCGGGCTATGCGGGAGTCAGCTTTGGCGGTTTGTTTTCGGTCAACAGCATCGCCTTTGGGCGGGACAACACCGGCACGTTTTCTGATCGCACGCTGGGCACCTACACGCTCCAGTTCACGCGCGTGGCCACGCCGGGAAGCGCGACCCTCGTCACGGGCAACCCCGACACCGGCTGGGCCAACATCGGCACGTTGAATTATCAAAGCGCCGGCACCGGGTTGTTTGCATCCCCGTCGCGCCGGCATCGGTTCACGTTCACGCCGGTGGACGCCACGGGCATTCGGTTGGTTGTGCCGGGCACCGGCCTGGGCGCCGGGACGTGCCTGGATGAACTGGAAGTGAACCCGCCGGACACGAGCGGCGATGTGGCGTTCGGCCTGGAGCTGGTTCTGACCACGACCCTGGAACCCGCGCGGCCGTTTCGCAGTTCCAACGAGGAATGGATCGAGCTGTTCAACCGCGGCGGCAGCGACGTCGACCTGACTGGCTGGCGCCTCGATGCCGGCATCGACTACCGGTTTGCGACCGGCACCGTCATCCGGGCCGGGGGATATCTGGTCGTGGCCAATCACGCCGAGGCGCTTAGGGCGGAGTGGCCGGAAGTGGCCGCCGTCATCGTCGGGGATTTTTCGGGCAACCTCACCGGTGGCGAGGACATCACCCTGAAAGATCCCGCCGGCAATCCCGTCAACGCGATCCAGGTCCACGACGGTGGCTGGAGCAACGGGGGTGGATCGAGCCTGGAACTCGTCGATCCGCGGGGCGACAACAGCCCGCGGGACGCCTGGGCCGACAGCGACGAAAGCGGGCGCGGCTCGTGGCAGCGGGTGACCTATCGCATGGTGGCCGGGCAAACCTACGGCTCCACCCGGTGGAATGAGTTTCGCATTGGACTGCTCGACGACGGGATCGTCCTGCTCGATGACGTCAGCGTTGTGCGGGACCCTGATGGCGCCCGGCAGGAGGTGATTCAAAACGGCGGGTTCGAAAACACGACCGGCAACACCCATTGGCGAATCCTGGGCAATCACCAGGGCGAATTCGTGCCGGATCCGGACAACGCGGGGAACACGGTGCTGAAGCTGACGACGAGCGGCCGGGCGGTGATGAACCACAACCATGTGGAGACCACTTTCCTGGGCAACACCGCGCTGGCGAACGGCCAGCTTTACGAAGTCAGCTATCGCGGACGTTGGGTGGCGGGTTCTCCCCAGGTCAACACCCGCGCCTATTTCAGCAAGCTGGCCAAGACCACGGCGTTGGCCATCCCCAGCCGAACCGGCACGCCGGGGGCGCGCAATTCCCGGTTCCGCGCGGCCGCGGGCCCGACCCTGACCGGGCTGCAACACTCGCCCGTGGTGCCCAACACCAACCAACCGGTGACCATCTCCGTGCGCGCCGCGGACCCGGATGGTGTGGCGGCCGTTTCGTTGAATTATCGCGTCAACCCGGCGCCGGCGTTCACCACCGTGGCCATGACGCGGGGACTGGACGGCGTGTGGACGGCAACCGTGCCGGGGCTGGCGGGCGGGCGCATCGTGCAGTTTTATGTGAGCGCCATGGACGGCCTGGGCGCGGAGACGCTGGCGCCCGCGGCGGGCCCGGCTTCGCGCGCGCTTTATCAAGTTGCCGATGGCCAGAGCTCGGCTTTGCCGGCGCACGAGCTGCGCCTCATCATGCTCGATGCGGATCGCGATTTCATGCTCGACCCGACCAACCGCATGAGCAACGCGCGCAACGGCGCGACCTTGATCTACGACCGGACAGAGGTGTTCTACGACGCCGGCGCCCGGCTGCAGGGCACGGCCGCCAGCCGCATTCGGGACGGCGACGCCTATGTCAGCTACGACGTGGACTTCCCGCCCGGCCGCCTGTTCCGGGGGGTGCAGAACAACATCGGCATTGATCGCTCGGGGCGCGGCCCAACCATCCGCGCGCAGGATGAGATCTATGTCCTGCACATGTTCCATCGCGCGGGCATCCCGGTTCCCTACAGCGACCTGTGCTACTTCATCTCGCCCCGGACGGTGCATACCGGGACCGCCATCCTCCAGCTGGCCGGCTACGGCTCCACCTTTGTCGGCGAGCAATACGATCAGACCGGATCGGTGTTCAACCTCGACGTCACCTACGAGCCGGACACCACTGTCGTGCCGGCCGATCCGGAATCGCCCAAGCTGCCCGTGCCGCATCAGGCCCACATCGGCACCGATTTCCAGGACCTGGGTGACAAGGAGCAATACCGATCGCCCTTCGACATCCGCCTGGAAAACCGGCGGGACGACTATGAAGGCGTGATGCGGCTGGGCCGGGTCATGGGGGCGCCCCAGGCGCAATTTGACGCCCAGATCGCGTCGGTGTTGAACGTGGACGAAGCCCTGCGCATGGCGGCGATGGAGATTCTTTGCGGCATCGGCGACACCTACATCAACAACGCCGCCAGCCTGCCGCACAACCTGCGGTTCATCACGTTCGCCGACGGCGAGCCGGCCGAGCTCCTCGCGTGGGACATGGACTTCGTCTTTAACGCAGCCGCCACCAGTCCGATCTTCATCACCACCTCGTACAACCTCGGCAAGCTGATGAACCTTCCGGCCACCCGCCGGACGTATCTCTACCACATCAATGACATCTGCCAGACCTCCTTCAACCCGGGCTACATTACTCCCTGGCTGGCGTCGTACGGCGCGGTCGTCGGGCAGAATTATTCGGCCGCCACGACCTATATCGCCAACCGCCGAACCTACGCGTTGAGCCAGCTCCCCGCGGCCACCGCGTTCGCCATCACCTCCAATGGCGGTAATGGCTTTTCCGTGAACACGAATTTTGTCGTGCTGAACGGCACCGGCTGGATCGATGTCGGCGAGATCGCTGTAAACGGCATTCCTTATCAGCCGCAGTGGACGACGATGACCAACTGGTCGATCCTCCTCCCGCTGGCTTCCGGCACCAACCTGCTGACGGTCCAGGGGCGGGATCGGACCGGGGTCCGCCGGCCGGACCTGCGGGATGGCATCAACATTACGAACGCGCTTCCGGCCGTGCTCCAGCCGGTCGTGATCAACGAATGGATGGCGGACAATGTGGGCCCGGGTGGCCTCAAGGATCCGGCCGACGGCCTGTATCAGGACTGGTTCGAACTCTACAACCCGAATGATGTTCCCGTGGACCTGGGCGGCTATCATTTGACCGACAGCCTGGGTTCGCCGTCGAAATGGACCATCCCCGATCACACCGTGATCGAGGCCCGCGGCTACCGGCTCGTTTGGGCGGACGAGGACGGCGCGCAAAACTCTCCGACCAACGCGGATCTGCACGCCAACTTCCGCCTGAGCAACAGCGGCGAGTCCCTGGCCTTGTTTGCGCCGGACGGGATCACGCCCCAGCATTCGATCTCCTTCGGGCTCCAGTTCGCCAATGTCAGCCAGGGGCTGTTCCCCGATGGAGCCGTCGGCGCCAGCTATTTCATGACGAACTGGACCCCACGGGCCGCCAACCAGCTTGGTGCGCCGCCGGCCCCCGCGGTGGCTTCGATCGGCTTCCGCGCGGATGAGGCCGTGCTGACGTTCAGCGCGCTGCCGGGGCGCACGTATCGAATTGAGTTCAAGGACAGCCTGGACGCACCGGAATGGACGCCGCTCGATGCCACCTACACCGCCACCTCGGACGTGGTGGCCGTCAACCTGCGCGGCACGTTGCCGCAACGCTTTTTCCGAATCCGCCTGGAGTGATGCGCTCGCGCAAGACTCCCGTGGCCCAGCGGCCTTCCACTCTCAAAGCACAACCTCAAAACCAACTCCACCCATGAAACCATCCATCCCTGGCGCGCGTCGACGATCGGCCCGCGCCCTTGTTCTGGCCGCGTCGTTCGCCGCCGGCACCGCCAGCGTCCAGGCCCAGGCCTCCCATCCCCGCGTCGTCCTGACCCCCGCGCCCGGGTTCAATATTTTGTGGGACGGCAACAATGGAGGCTTTGGCAGCGCAGATCCGGGCTCCGGCCCGTCCAACAACGTCGCGCTGGCCAGCAACGGAACCGTGGCGTTTTCCAGCAGCGACCTGGGGCCGGAGCTGGGCATCGGCTTCCACGTGAAGGCCAATTTGAACGACGGGCTCTACGGCAACATCAACAGCTGGATCTCGGGCAGCGGCGATGCCCTCCCGTTCGCCGGCTTGCAGTTTGCCGCCAGCGTCGATGTCTCGAGCATTGCCTGGGGCCGTGACAATGGTCTCCAGGCGGGCGATTCCTGCGGCGGCACCTGCGGCGACCGGACCATCGGCGTCTACGTCCTCCAGGTCACCCGCGTGCCGTTGCCGGATGCGACCACGCCGGAAACGGGCGACGCCGCCACCGGCTGGGCGGACGTCGGCACGATCGAGTACCGCCCCGGCGCCGAAGATCCCAATTTTGTCAGCTATTTGCGCCATCGCTTCGATGTCTCGGAGGGCGGCAACCCCATCGCCGCCACCGGCATTCGCATCAAGGTGCCCGTCGCCGGATTGGCCGGCGGCACCGACATCGACGAGATCGAGGTCAACCCGCCGGCGGATCCGGTTCCGCCCATCAAGGACTTCATCGACATTGTGCCCGCGCCAGGCTTCGCGGTGGCGTGGGATCGCAATGAAGGGAATTTCAGCACCGAGGCCAACCCGGCCCCGGCGCCGGCCAATGACGCGTCGGTCGCCGCTGGCACCACGCCGTTCACGAGCAGCGATCTGGGACCGGCGATCGGCGTGCCGTTTCACCGGGCCGTCAACCTCAACGACGGGCTCTATGGCAACGCGAACAGCTGGATTCCGGACTTCGTGAACGGCGATGCGTCGCCGTTTGCCGGCCTCAATTTTGGCCGGCGCGTTCTGGTGCGCAGCGTCGCCTGGGGGCGCGACAACGGCAACGTGGCCGGCGATTGCTGCGGAGGCACGCTGACCGATCGCACGCTCGGCACCTACGTCCTGCAGGTCACCACGATGGCGAACCCCGGCGTGAATACCCCGGAAGCCTGCGGGCCGACCCCCGAGGGCGGCTGGGTCACGGTGGCGACGTTGAATTACAAGGCGAATAACCCGGTCGTCTTCAATTCCCATTTGCGGCACCGATTTGAGATCTCCCAGGGCGGCGCGCCCATCGCGGCCACCGGCCTTCGCATCCGCGTGCCCAACGCCAACGCCGACATCGACGAGATCGAAATCAACTCCAACGTGGCGCTCGAAAGCGGGCTCGTGCTCATCACCAACGCACCCGGCTTCGCCGTTTCCTGGGATGGCAACAACGGGCACTTCGAAAATGCCGCCACCGGCGCCGCGCCGCCGGCCAACCAGGCGCTGGCCACCGCCGGCACCACCGCCTTCACCAGCAGCGACCTCGGCCCCTCCCTCGGCATCCCGTTTCACCGGGCCATCAACCTCAACGACGGGCTCTATGGGAACGCCAACAGTTGGATCTCCGCCAATGGCATCGGCGGCACTTCCGACCCCGACCCGTTCGCCGGCTTGAGCTTCGCGGCCAGCGTCGTCATCACGAACATCGCCTGGGGCCGGGACAACGGAAATGTCGGAGGCGACTGCTGTGGCGGCACGTTGACCGATCGTTCGCTCGACACCTACCGTCTCCAGTTCACCTCTGTCTCCGCGCCCGACGCCTCCACGCCGGATACCGGCGACGCCTCCACGGGCTGGCAGGACCTCGGGACCGTGACCTATGCCAAGGGCGGTCCGCCGTTCTTCACCCCCTACCTGCGCCATCGTTTTGATCTGAGCGGCACGGGCGGCGCCATCACGGCGTCCGGCATCCGCATCAAGGTGGTCAGCGGGTCCACGGCCATTGACGAGATCGAGGTGAACACCGCGACCGCGCCCCTCGGGCCGGTCGGCCTGACGGCCGCTCCGGGCTACAGCCTCGTGTGGGACGGCAACAACGGAGATTACTTCAACGCGGCCGCCGGGGCCGCGCCGCCCCGGAATCGGGCCCTGGCCAGCGAGGGCTCGACCGCGTTTACCAGCAGCGACCTCGGACCGGCGCTCAACATTCCGTTTCACCGCGCGGTCAACCTCAACGACGGGTTGTATGGCAATTCCTACAGCTGGATCTCCGCCAACGGCATTGGCGGAGCCGACGACCTTGATCCGTATGCCGCGGTCAGCTTCGGGGCGCAGATCGAACTGACCAACGTCGCCTGGAGCCGCGACAACGGCGACAACCTCGAGTTCGTAGGCACCGATCGCGCGCTGGGCATCTACACCCTGCAAGTCACCACCGTCGCCGCGCCGGACGCGACAACTTCCGAAACGGGCGACCCGTCGACAGGTTGGGCCACCATCGGCACAGTCGAGTATCGCGCGGCCAACCCGCCCGAGTTCACCCCGCACCTGCGGCATCGGTTCGACGTGGCGGCCGGCGGGGCTCCCATCCCCGCGACCGGCTTGCGCATCAAGGTTTCGAGCGGCCAGATCGCCATGGACGAACTGGAAGTGAACACGGCGTCGTCGGCACCCGCCCCGGTCTTGACCGTCGTGCGGACCGGCGACCAGGCGGTTCTCAGCTGGACCGGTGGCGGCGGGCTGGAAACCGCCCCGACCGCAGCCGGCCCGTGGACCTGTGTGGGCGCCGCCGATCCGTCCGGTTACACCGTGACGTTTGGTGCCGCGACCGCACAGTTCTATCGCGTCCGCCGCTAGAGCCGACGCTGAACCCAGCACTCCAGAGACGTCGCAGACTTTGGAGTGCTGCGACTTGTCGCAGCTTTCCCGTCGGGGGACTTGTCCCCCGAGCCGGCAGGGATGGCGCAACGATCCGGGGTCCGAGCGGGCGACGAGTCGCCCGTGGAAAAAGCGGTGACAAGTCACCGCACTCCAGAGACGTCGCAGACTTTGGAGTGCTGCGACTTGTCGCAGCTTTCCCGTCGGGGGACTTGTCCCCCGAGCCGGCAGGGATGGCGCAACGATCCGGGCTCGGAGCGGGCGACGAGTCGCCCGTGGAAAAAGCGGTGACAAGTCACCGCACTCTAGAGGCCGGGTGCCTCTTTCTGGCTTGTGTTCAGCCGATCGGGTTTCGACACTGCGCCGGCCGTGAACACCCTGCATCGATATCTGCTGCGTCAGGTGCTTGGCACGCTTGCGATGACCGTGGGCGTGTTCACGTTTTTCATCCTCCTGGTCAGTGTGCTGCGGGAGGTGCTCAGCCTGCTCGTAAGCCAGCAGGTTTCATTGGCCCTCGTGGGTAAGGCCGTTTTGATGCTCGTCCCTTGGGTCCTGGTTTATGCCTTGCCCATGGGGTTGCTGACGGCCGCCCTGCTCGTCTTCGGACGGTTGAGCGCGGATCAGGAAATCACCGCCATGCGGGCCAGCGGGGTCAGCCTCGTGGGGCTCGTGTGGCCCGTGCTCGGATTGAGCGTGCTGCTGGCCGGCGTTTGCGCCTGCGTCACCCTTCACGTGGGTCCGCGCTGCCGGCTTATCTACAAGGATCTCCTGCGCGAGGTCGGTTTCTCCCGCATCACTGCCCTCATTCCCGAGAAAACCTACATCAAGGATTTTGCCGGGGTGATCGTTTACGTCAGCGAGGTCCACGGACCCTATCTCAACGGGGTGCTCGCCTATCAACTGACCGGGGATAAGGTCGAGAGCTACATCCGCGCGACGTCCGGATCGATCGAGTTCAGCCCGACAAACAATCTTGTCTACGTCCAGTTAACGAACTGTTTTATCACCCATCTGGTCGAGGAGGGGCGCCCGGCGCAGGTGCCCAGCTCGGGCAACTTCGAGTTCGTTTACACGAACACCGTGCGCAAGACGGAGGCGCGGGTCGACCTCGACAACATGACTTTCTGGGAGTTGCGGAAGGAACTGCAGGAGTTGGAGGCGAAGACCTTGTTGCCGCTCGAGCCGCCCGTGGCGTCCGCACGTAGGACGGCCGACGACACCCACAAGCCCGGCGGACCGCGGCGGCCGCGTCCCGTGGATTTGACCTATCCGGTGCGGCTGCGGATGCATTCGCAGGTGGCCTTTTCCTTTGCCTGCCTCGGATTCACTCTGGTCGGCATCCCGCTGGGCATTCGGGCCCACCGGCGTGAGACGTCGTTTGGCATCGCCCTCGCCATCCTGCTCGTGCTGGCGTACTACAGCTTCTTCATCCTGGGCCTGTCGTTGGAGACCCGCTCGGATCTTGCGCCGCACCTGATCCTCTGGGCGCCGAATTTCCTGTTCCAGGTGGTCGGTGGCGCCTTGCTCTGGCGGGCCAACCGGCTTGGGTGAGAGCAGCCCACGGCTTCGCGGTGCGCGGCGGCCGGGACGCCCGCAATTGTGCCTCGACTTTCCGGGTGAGGCGTGCGATAGATGGCATCGTTCCACGAGGCCGAAAAATTCCAATGGACGGTTGTGGCCAGGTCCGGGCCGGTCGCATGTAGAATCGTCGGAATCAAACTGGAATTGTTAGGAAATCATCTATGAGCGCTGCAAATGTCACGAAAGGTCTGCGGAACGGGTTGAATCATTGTGTCTCCAGCTGGATGGGCGCGGCGGCGTGCTGCGTCGCCCTCGCGGCTGCCGGATCATCAGGCCTCGCGCAAAGCGACAACTTTGACGATGGCAATGACACGGGTTGGATGCGATACGACCCGATTGGATCGCACCCGGCGCTGCCCGACATCGCGTCCTTCAGCGTGGTCAACCAGGCCTACCGAATCCGATCAACGCCTTCCCCCCTGCCGACCCAGGTGGGGCCGTCGCGGGCCGGCGCCATCCGGCAGGACGTCACCTACACGGATTTTTATGTCGCCATCGATCTGGTGGACTGGGACGAAACCCAGGAGCAGTCGGTCGGCCTGCTCGCGCGGGTGAAGGAGATCGGGCTGGGCTCCACGGACGGATATGTTCTCACCTACAACTTTCGGGGAAAAGACATCGATATCACCCGGTTTACGGACGAGGACCCGGCCAACGGCAACCTTCGGCTGACGGGCGATGACTCGCTGGAGCTGGTGAAGGGAAAGAAATATCGCCTGGTTTTCTGGGGCATCGGCACCGACCTCGGGGCGCGGGTCTATGACCTGGCGAATCCGGAGACGCCGTTGGTCAACGTGACGGCTTCGGACGCGACTTATGCGTCAGGCTATTGCGGGATTCTGGTCTATGACAACAGCGCGGATGCTTCGAAGGGGACCGATGCGACCTTCGACAATTACTTGGCGTTGACCGAGGAGCCGCCGAAGTTGGAAGCGGTGGATTTGGGCTTCGGCCTCATTCACGTGCGGTGGCCCGGCCGGGCCAGCGGTTACACGCTCGAGTATACCGACGATCTGTCCGCGCCCCGGTGGACGCCGGTGCTGGATGAGACGGCGATCAGCTACTTTTCGGACATCGATCGGTATGTTTATGCGGCGGACGGAAGCAGCGGAAATCAGTTCTTCCGATTGGTGAAACGCTAGTCGCTCGTCCCCCACCTTCGCCCTCCCCCCCGAGATCCAACGACCGATTCATGTCCCACGTGGGACATGGAATCGGTCGCGGCGAACCGTTGAAGGCGACGGGCGGCATATCCCCTGCTTGGCCGGGTAAGGATGAAGGCGCGTTCCCGGATTTTCGGCGCGGTCGTGCTTGGACTCTTCTTCGCTTCCGGCGCCACGGCATTGGTTTACGAAGTTGTCTGGTCCAAGTACCTGGCCTTGATGTTTGGCAGTACGATCCAGGCCCAGACGGTCGTTCTTGCCGTGTTCATGGGAGGCCTGGCCTTGGGGAACCGCTGGCTGGGCGGGCGTTCGGATGTGCTGGCCCGGCCGTTGCAGGTCTACGGGGCGATCGAGATTGCCATCGGGATCTATGCGTATGCATTTCCGTGGCTGCACCCGGTGGCGGATCGAGCATTTGTCGCGGTGGGCGGCGCGTGGTTCGAACATCGTGCGCTTCTCTTGGTCCTGAAAGCCGTTCTTAGCGTGGCCCTCCTGCTGGGCCCAACCGTGTTGATGGGCGGCACGCTGCCGCTGCTGGCGGCGTGGCTTGCCCGTGATGACCCGGACGCCAGCCGTCGTTCGACGCGCTTCTACTCGGTCAACAGCCTGGGCGCCGTCACGGGCGCAGGGCTCGCCGGATTCCTGCTCGTCCAGGAGCTCGGGTTGGTGGCGACGTTGCAGACGGCAGCCATGGTGAACGGGATGATCGGACTGCTGGCCATCCTGGTGGATCGAAGAATGCAGGCGCGAGCCAGCCTGGAGGAAGTTGGCGATGGTGGTGTCCCCGGAAAACCGGCCGCGGGACCCGGGGTGGTCCTGGCGGCGGATGGCGGGAATCCGGCAGGGGTGGGCCTGGTGGTGTCGTGGCGCTGGGCGCTGGTGTTGGCGGCCCTGGCCGGCGGGATCTCGATGGGCCTGGAGGTGCTCGCTGCGAGGTCGTTGTCGTTGATTTTTGGATCCAGCCTCCAGTCGTTTGCCATGGTGCTGGTGGCATTTATTCTGGGGATCGGGCTGGGCAGCGGCTCGGTGGCATCCCTGAAACTCTCGCGGTGGCGAACGGAGACTCTCCTCGTGGTGTTTCTGCTGTCCGCGGCGTTTTGGGTGGGGCTGGTCGTGTTCAAGATCGAGTGGTGGGTTGAATCCTATCGGTGGGCGAAGTCAGGCCTGGCCCGGACCACGGTGGGTTACGTTTACTACGAAGGGCTTTCGGCGGTGCTGTCGATGGTGCTGCTGGGCGTGCCGGCTGCGCTCATCGGTTCGGTATTGCCGGTGATGATCCGGGCGGCGGGCGGAGTGGAAAACCCGGCGCTGGGTCGACACGTCGGCCGTTTGCTTACGTGGAACACGTTGGGTGCAGTCGGCGGCACGTTGCTGACAGGTTTTGTTTTGATGCCAGCTTTTGGCTTGCGCGGGTCGTTTGGCGTTCTGGCGGGTGGCCTGGCGCTGGGCGCGGCGACCCTGGCCTGGAAGACAGGGCGCTCGACCGGGGTGACTCTCGCGGGCGCGACCATGGCCTTGCTGGTCGCCATGTTTGGCCTGGGGGGAGACGGATGGCGTCATGTGATGAGCTCGGGTGTCTTTCGTTCCAAGGAGGCGGAGGTTTCGTTCGATGTGATGGAGCAGCGGAAGAAACACATCCGCATTCTGTTTTATGAAGATGCGCCGGATGCGACGGTTTCGGTGGAACAAGGCGACGGGGTGGGAGCGGCGGACGACATTGGTCTGCGGATCAATGGCAAAACCGACGCATCGTCCCGAAGCGACTTGAGCACCCAATTGCTTGTCGGGCACTTGCCGATGATGGCGCGGCCGGAGGCAGCGGACGTGTTCATTCTGGGTCTGGGCAGCGGTGTGACGGGCGGTGCGGTGCTCGGCCATTCGGTGAAGTCATTGACCATCGCGGAAAACTGCGAACCGGTGATTCGGGCCGCGCACTTTTTCGATCCGTGGAATGGAGGCGTGCTGACCAATGACCGGACGCGGATCCTGGTCGAAGACGCGCGCACGGTCTTGAAGCTGGAGCCGCGCGCCTACGACGTCATCATCACTCAACCTTCCAACCCGTGGATGGCGGGCGTCGGCAGCGTATTCAGCCGGGAATATTACGAGCTGGCGGCGGGTCGTTTAAAGCCCGGCGGTCTGATGGTTCAATGGTTCCATCTCTACGACATGCATGACGGCATTGTGGAAATGGTCATGCGAACGTTCGGTAACGTTTTTCCCAACCTGGAGATTTGGGACACCGGCTTGGGCGACATCGTGCTTTTGGGCGGCCGCCAACCATGGGCGGCAGACCCGCAGGACTATGCGAGAAGCTTAACCCGGGAACGCGTGCGTGCCGACCTGGAGAAGATCGGCATTCGTTCCGTGGCGGGTTTGATGGCGCGTCAACTGGCGTCCCAACAAACGGCTTTTGCCATTGCTCGCGAGGGACGCGTGCAAAGCGATCTTTTCCCGGTCCTGGAATATGAGGCGCCGCGTTCGTTCTTTTTGGGTGCGGCCGCGACGATGATGGGGCGGTTCGACGAGCGCACCTGGCAGGCAGAACTCGCGTCGCCGGCCAAGGCTGCCGCGCTTCGTTCTCTGTCGCCCGAGGACATTCGCTCCGTCTTCGGGACCTATTCCAGCGTTAACGAGGACCTGGCCAAGCTAATGGCCTGGCGTTATTCGATTGCGCCTGGTGGCGGGCCGCATCCGGGCGATCGGATCGCGCGCATGCCGTCGCTGTTCGACGGCCCGGACCGGGTGATTGCTCCTCGTCTGCCACCGCGGGCGACGGAAGAGGAGTCGACTTTGCTGACGGCCGTGGCGGAGTTGCGAAATCGCGCGGGAGCCCATGCGCAGGCGCTGCAAACCATGGAGACGATTCTTCAGGCGCGCATCGCCAATCCCGATTGGTCTCACTGGAATCAGGCCGCCATGGTGGTAAAGGCCCGGCTTCGCGAGGGCGAGCTGGAACAGGCGCGGCGGTGGGCGGAGACAGCGTCCCGATTTTCCCCGAACGATCGAGAGATTCAATACGTGTCCCGCGTGCTCAAACGCAGAATCGACAGCCAGCCGGACGCTCAGCCGCAGGCGCGGTGACGTCGCTGGCCCGGCCTTTTGCGATTGCTAGGGCACGGCTGGGGTGACGATTTGGTAAAAGCGCTGCGAGGAGATGGCCTGGGGGTCGGTGAAGTTGTAGGGGCCGGTGGCCGGTTGGGCGGGGATGTTGGTAAGGCGGACCCAGGGGTGCGCGGGGTCGAGCGCGTCCCGCGACAGCACCGAATAGGTTTGACCGGCCTGGGCGATGAAAGTGAACGCCAAGGTGTTGCCGATGCGGACGGGGTTGGTGATGGCCGGTGGGGACGAAGTTCCAACGGTCCAACTGACGCGGGAAACGGCCGCCACGTCGCCGAACAAGGGGTCATCCTGATAGAGGCCGGAGTCGCGTTTGCCGCTGACTTCCACGACGTGGGATCCGTTGGCCAGCGTTGACAGCTCGATCGGCGTCGCGAGGCTGGTTTCGGCGCTCCAGGCGCCGCCGTCGACGCGCCATTTGTAGGCGAGGTAGCCGGAGCCGTTGGGCCAGCCACTCGTGGGGATGCCGTGGCCTGTTCGATTGAAGGCGACATGGAGGGAGGCGGAAGTCTCCGGGGTGGTGCCGGCGGGCGCGCCGGAAATCATGGCCCCGGCCGCGATGACGGCTCCGAGATCCCCGCCGGTGGTGCTGGCTCCGATGGCGGGAGAGCCTGGGCGAAGGCTCAGCCATTCCCACAGGACCTGCGCCTCCGCCCAGTTGGCAAAGGCTGTCTCCGACATTTCCGGCACGTGCACGAACAACGGGTCACCGGCGAAGTTGTTTCCGCCCGGGCCGGTCCAGGAAAGGGCTTCGGGCAGGAGGTTGTTGGTGTAGGTGATGATGGCGTCGGTCACGCCGCGGGTCAGGCCTTCGGCGTCGAAGACGATGTTGTTTTCGAGATACATGCCGCGGCCTTCGCTGAAGCCGGGATCGGAGAGGTTGACCACGGCGCCGATCGGATCTTCGCCGCCGACGTGGGTTTGGTGGACGATCGTGTTGTTGATCAGCGTGTAGAAATTCGTCTGCTTACCCATGGCCGCCTGGTCGCAGTCGTAAAAGATGTTCCGGACGATGGTGATTTCGGAGTTGCTGGCGTTGTCGCTGCCCCCGCTCACGCCGCTGGACGAGTCGGGCGCGCCATTGCGGTGCACATGGAGGAAGATGTTTCCTTCGACCCAGGCGTCGGTGCTGTCGAGATCGAGGCAATCATCGCTCGATCCGTTGAAGACGTTTTCGATGAAATGCGTGATGGGTCCGGGGCGATTGCCGCCGGTGAAGTCGACCGTGTCGTTATAGCCCTGGGGGCTGCCGAAATAGTTTCGGTAGAAGATGCCGTGGCCGCCGCTTTTGATGCCGCTGACGCCATGGACGAGCTCGAACGAGGCGGTGGCGGTCGGGAAGTGGCAGTAACTGATCACAAACGAGGCGGCATCGACGTGGATATAGGGCGCGCCGGTGTTGGCGAACGTGAGGTGATCGAGATCGGCGGTTCCGCCGGAGACATCGATGCAGGGCGTGCCGGTGCTGTTGGCGTTGAACTCGAAGGTCGCGTGGGCGATGCGGGACTCGGGCGAACCGGGCGAGCCGTCGATGGTGATGTGGCCCCAATTTCCGCTGGTGCCGGCGCGGGTGAAATGGATGGGCGCGCTGGCGGTGCCCTCGGCGAGGAGGACAGCTCCGTCGGCGATGACGAGGTTGGCCGCGCTGCCCATCTGGACGGTCACGCCGGGCTCGATGATGAGCGTTGAGCCGGGGGTGATGGTGACGGTGTTGGGGACCTGGATGGGGCTATTGGCGAGCGTCCAGATGTTCGTGCCGGGCACGGCGGGTTCTGCGAGTGCGAGGTCGGCGATCAGGATGAAATCGCTGCTGCTGGAGGATTGGTTCAGACCGAGGATGGCCAGCGTGTGGGTGCCGGCGGCCAGTCTGGATCCGATTGGGCCGAGATCGTAGGTGGCTGGCGGGTTGGCTGGGTTTGAACCGCGGGACGATTCATGGCTCCCGGAGGCGGTGGCGTTGGACGCGGGCTCAGTGGGCGCGCCGGAAACCAGCGCGTTGGTGAGGAAGTTTCCGTCGAGCCAGGCCATGAATCCGTCATCGAAGTCCATCGTGAGCATGAGGTGCAGCGCGGCATCGGCTTCGGACGCGACGGTGAATTGCCGGCGCACGTAGAAGGTGGTGTAGCTGTTGCGCATGTCCGAGAGGACCGTGCGGCATTGGTTGGTCTCGTTGGCGTTGTCGGCGTAGCCGAACCCGCCGGCACTGGAGAGCCAGGTGGCGTCGAGGCCACTGTCGGCCACGGTTTTCCAATTGGATTGCGGGGCGCTGTTTCCCTTGTGCCACCGCCAGGTTTCCGCGTGATTTACGAGCGGAACATCGGCGGCGTGGGTTGTGGTTGGGGTGACGGCAGGCGCGGCACAGAAGATCGCCGCGAGGAGGCGTACAACTCGATTCATGATTCGGCAGGGTATATGCCACAAAAACGGGACGAGCTCAAAGGCGAAAGCGCCTGGCGGTGGATCCCGGAAGTTGCGAGCTCGGGCCGCGGGTTTCGGACCCGCAGGGCCCAAAGCCGGGCTCGCAGATGGAAGGAAGCAACGCGTGCCGCCGACTCTTTTGTAACCGCTTCGCCCGGTGGCTTTTCTTTAGGGCTGTAACCATCAACCAGACGATCGCATCCGTCCGCCAGACTGCGAACGCGGGCGTTGCCACCGACAACAATGAAATTACAAAAAATCGCAAGGGATTGGGCGCCCTTGGTGCTGGCCGCGACCGCGTTGGCTAGCCCGGTTTTGGCGCAGGATTGGTCACAATGGAGAGGCGAACACCGGGACGCACGCGCGTCCGGATTCAAGGCGCCGGCGGCCTGGCCGAAAACGCTGACCCGCCGCTGGACGGTCCCGGTCGGTGAGGGCGTGGCGTCTCCGGCTGTGGTGGGTGACTCGGTCTATGTATTTTCGAGGCAGGATGGCAATGAGGTGTTGCGATGCCTGAATGCGGCCGACGGCGTGGAGCGTTGGGCAGACCGTTACGAATCCCTTGGGGCCACCGGGCCCGCCCAAGGTTTCTCCGGGCCGCGCAGTTCTCCCGCCGTGGCGGGCGGCAAGGTGGTCACACTGGGCGTTCGGGGGATGCTGTCGTGTGTGGACGCCGCGTCGGGCCGGAAACTGTGGCGAAAGGATGACTTCCACGAATACCCGTCGTTTTATCCCGCAAGCTCACCGCTCATCGTGGACGGTGTGGCCGTGGCGCAGCTCGGCGGCCGGGAGAAGGGCGCCCTGGTTGCTTACGATCTCAGCTCGGGTGACGAAAAATGGCGTTGGAATGGGCCGAGCCCTTCGTATGCCTCGCCTGTCCTGCTCACGCTGGGGGAGGCGAAGCTCATTGTCGCGCAGACGGAGTCCAGGCTGGTGGCAGTTCAGGCCGCCAGCGGGGTGCTTGCGTGGGAGTTGACCTCCGGCGGCGCGGGCGGTGCGGGCGGCGGCGCTGGTCCCGGTGGTCCCGGCGGCGGAGGCCCCGGCGGACCGGGTGGTCCTGGAGGTGGTCCTGGGCGTGGCGGTGGCGGGGGTCGGGACAACAAGGCGGCCACGCCGGTGGTGGATGGCCAGACAGTCATTCTCGCGGGAAGGGGTGTGAAAGCGGTGAAGCTGGCGAAGGCCGGAGACAAAGTCGAGGGAACCGAACTTTGGAACAATGCGGAAAGGTCCGTCCAGTTTGTGTCACCGACGTTGAAGGACGGCTTACTCTATGGCTTGAGCGGCAGCAGCGACCTTTTTTGTCTGAAGGCTTCGGACGGATCCCTGGCGTGGAGCGCGACGGTGCCTGGATTGGCACCGGCGGGCGGTCCCGGAGGGCCCGGTGGACCGGGCGGCCCGCCTGGAACCGGCCCGCGGGCGGCGATTCCGGAATCGATGAAGCGCAATTATACGGCGACGACATTTGGGCAAACACCGCCTCCGGAAGGCCCGCGTGGTTCCGGGGATCGACCCCGTGGGCCGGGAGGGCCTGGAGGGCCTGGTGGAGGCTTTGGCGGACGCGGACGTGGCGGTGGCGGTGGTGGCGGCTTTGGATCGATCGTTGATGCGGGGCCGGTCTTGTTACTTCTGACTCCAGCCGCGCAGTTGGTTGTGTTTGAACCGAGCGCGAAGGAGTTCAAGCAGCTGGCTTCGTACAAAGTGGCCGAAAGCCAGACGCATGCCTACCCGGTCGTGGCCGGCAATCGGATTTTCATCAAGGACAAGGAATCCCTGACGCTCTGGACGGTGGATTGAGCGGAGCGCGCCGGATCTATTGGCAGCAGTCTTAGTTTGGCTGCGGGGGATCGATATCCCCGATCGGTATGTGGTGGCGTCGTTACGGGTTGAGGCGTCCGAAGCGGATACGGCGCACGTAGCCGAAATTGCTTTCGGTAACGATGAGATTCCCGTTGGGATCGGCGTTAACCGATCGGACGCGGGAGATCTTCGGCGTGCCGGGGTTCGCATAGAACCATTCGCCGTCGCCGACGCGATAATTGTTGGCGCTGCTGCCGTTCATCCAGCGGTGGATGATGCCCGCGGGGTCGACATACCAGATGCGATTCCCGGGGTCGTGCTCGCTGATGAAGCACCCGCCGTTGGGAATGAACCACACCGATCGCGGGAGAATTAACCCAGTCTCCAGTGCAGGAAAACCGTCGCCGCCGCCGCTCTGGGTTCCGTTGCCGGCAATGGGGACGAGCGTGTCGTTGGTGGTCATGCGATAGACCCGGTTGGCATTGCGATCGGAGATGTAAAGGTCGCCGGTGGATTCGTCCCCCACGATGTTGCCAATGTTCAGGAAGCCCGAGGAAACGACCGTTGGCCCGCTCTCGGGAGTCCAACGATTCAGAGTAGTTACATTCTGGCCAACTCCGGGACCCGATCCAAAATAAATCAGCGCTTCGTCGCTCCGGACCCACAGCGCGCGCCCGTCTCCCATGGGCGCGGTGCTGACCATGGTGGTCATGATGCCATTGGTGTCGATCCGCCGGACTTTGCCGTTCTCAGTGTCCAGCACGTAAAAAGTGCCATTCGGGTTCAGCCAGCCGCCGTTGGGGAAACGAAGCTGAAGCGTCGTGGCCGGGGCGGGACCGTCTCCGTTGAATCCGGCTTCGTGGGTGCCGGCATACGTGTGGATGCGACCATCGGGCGTCACCTTTTCAATCGCCGAGCTGCCTTGGTCGACGATGTAGATATTGCCGGCGGCATCTCCGAATGCGATGTGGGGCCGGGAGAGGTTGGCGTTCGTGGCGAGGCCGCCTTCGTCGGAGGCCTGCCAATAGTTGACATGGTCGCCGCTGAATTGGCCGCGGCCGGCGACTGTTTCGAGAATGCCGTAGGATTGGAGGAGGTTGGTGTAGTGCAGCGGTGTGTTCGTGGAAATGTCCACGGCCAACAGCCGGACGAACGCATTCGAGGGCGGCCATGGCACCGTCGTACTTCCGAGCGAGTTCGAAGTGAAGACGCTGCGTTGCGGCAACCACGGCCCTGTGGGGGCCGGGGCCGTCTCGACGGTACAGACGCCGGCGGTGAATGCGCCGGACCACGGGATCGGGCCGTTGGGCGTGAAGGGACCGATTTTGAAGTCAGCCGCGGCGACGGTGCTGGCCAATGCGAATACGGAGACGGAGGCGACGGCGACGGCGACGATAAAGCAAACCGAGGTCTGACGGTACGTGGGTCGAGGGTTCGACACCGGCTGAACGACTGGGAGATTCACGGCAGCAGACTACCGCAAGTCAGCGCCCGGGCAAGCCGGAAGCCGGCGAAGGAGCGCCGGGTCCGTGGCGCCGGCGTCCACGCCGGCAAGTGGCGACGCGTCCGCGCGTCGTCGTCGGGAGTGGTTTGCGGATGGGGTGGCGGACTGAGGCGGCGGGACGCCGCCGAACCTGCCCGCGAGGGCGCCGGCGCGACGGGTGAAGACCAGCTACCACGTCAGTTGCACCAGGGACACCGCCTGTCGCGGCAGGGTGAACTTGAAGTCCACGGACGCGGCAGCAACCCGCAATTCGGAGGCTGGTTCCAGCCGCGCGAGTTGCCCCGCGCGTTCCAGTTGCGCGTAGGCAGCGGGGTCCGGGGTTTGGGGTGAGCCTAGTTTTTTCCAAAGCGAGAACGCGTTGCTGTGATTCTCGTCGATTCGGAAATGATCCAGACGCACGCGGCGATTGGCAGTCGGGTTTTCGGGGCGCGATCCCGCTCCGGCTGGAAAAAGATTCGAAATGCGCAGCGTGACCTCGGCGTCCGGGCCAGCGACGTCGTCATCGTGGTAATGCCAGATCATGACAGCGGCAGAGTTTGTGTTGAGGCTGGCGAGGGCGCCGACGTCCGGGCGCTCGCGGACGCCGTGCTGCAGGATTTCGTCGAGCGCGATGGCGCCCGAGCTGGACGCGGCGAGGCGCTGTCCGCGCATGCGGGCGAACATGCGGAAGACATTGAGGACGGGTTTGTCGAGGCCGCGGCTGGCCAGGGAGCGAAAGCCGGCGAAGTAGGGCTGGTTTTCGAACTCGAACGCCCAGGTGAGGGCGCCTTCGAGGTTTACGCCGTGGCGGGCGGCGAGCTCGTGCTTACGGGCGAAGCTGGCCGCGGTGTAGCTCGAGTAGAGCGTGCCGTTGCGATAGGCGAGCTGCGGTCCCTGGCACGCCGCACACCCTTCCGGATCGGACTCACCGATCACGATCGGTTTGCCTTTGAGCCCGGGGTAGGAGGCGACGAGGCGGAACCCGTCTTCGATGGTCTTAAGCTGGGCGCTCAGGCCCATGCGAACGTGGTTGCTCAGGTGGATGGGCGCGCCCTTTGCGTGGAACGAAATGAAATCGATTGGGGTGCCAGTTTTCCCGGTGGCGTAATTGGTCCCGGAGAGACAATGGTCGATGAAATCCCGCGTGAAACGCCCTCCGCTCCCGGCGCAGTCGGGTCCGCCGACCCGCGCCTGCGGCAGCGCTCGCTTGAGCCCGTCGATGGCGTAGTCATGCAGCTGGCGGAATTCGGCTGGGCTGCCTTTCCAGTATCCGATGTTGGCCTCGTTCCAAACTTCCCAATACCACGTCGCGACCTCGGCTGGGCCATAGCGTTCGACGCAGTGCCGGGCCCATTGATAGACCAGCTCGCGCCACTTGTTGTGGTCCTTGGGTGGATACGTCCAGCCCGTATAGATTTCGTTGTAGCCCAACGCCGGGTTCCACTGGTGCTGGTAGGGCTCGGGGTGAATCGAAAGATCGCGCGGCATGAACCCGATTTGGGCGTACGGACGCACCTGGCAGTCGCGATACGTGTCAAAGATGCGATCCAGGATTGTCCAGTCGTAGACGGGCCGTCCGGCTGCGTCTTCCCGATAAACGCCAGTTGAACCCCACTTCAAAGCGGGAGTGCCGTCGCCGGACGTGAGCAGATTGTGGGTGCGGAAGTAGACCTGGCGGGGCGCGAGTTCGCCCAGTTCGCCGAGCAATTTTTTGCCGTGAGGCAGGTAGGCGTAGTTCGGCTCGTCGGCTCCAAAGAATCTCCAGATGGGTGGTAAATCGCCCAGCGATTGACCGGCGTCGACCTGAACCGCGACCGGGAAGGCGGCATCGGCCGCCCGGATTGAGCGCGGAGTGACCAGCGAGCCGGCGAGAACGACGAGCGCGGACGCGGCGAGACGAAGAGGGACTGCGAACATGGGACTCAGGCTGCCGCAATTGGACGGGAATGCAATGTCGACGAAAGCACGCCTGCGATCTGCCAAGCGTGCGTCTTTTTTGGAGCGCGGTGACTGGTCACCGCTTTTTCGACGGGCGACTTGTCGCCCGCTCACGCGCAATTTTGCCGTGCGATGCGCATGTTCGGGTTCGGGGGACAAGTCCCCCGAGTGGAAAGCTCCGACAAGTCGGAGCACTCCAAAGGGCACGGTCCTTTTTGGAGTGCGGCGACTCGTCGCCTCTTTTTCTTCGGGCGACTCGTCGCCCGTGAACGGGCGCGGGCTTGCCGTGCGATGTGCATGTTCGGGTTCGGGGGACAAGTCCCCCGAGTGAAAGCGCCGACGAGTCGGCGCGCTCCAAAGACTGCGACTCGCCTGCTGAATGCTCTGGTGGATGGCGGCGTCTGCGAGACAAGAGTTGGTAGGCACATGGGCGGCGAGGCCCGGCGTTCTGAAACGATCATGAAAACCAAAAGAAAAACCTGGGCGGAGAAACTCGCGGACAGCAAGGGGCTGCCGAAAGTCGGGCGGATCGAAGGCCGGCTGAGCCGGCGTTGGGGCACCGGCACCTTCGTCATTCCGGCGCCGAGCGAGGTGGACGGGTTGATGCGGCAGGTTCGCAAGGGACGGCTCACGACGATTGACGAGCTGCGCCAGGTTTTGGCCCGTCGGCACGCCTGCACGATGGCGTGCCCGATCACGACCGGTATCTTTGCGTGGATTGCTGCGCATGCCTCCGCGGAGGCCGCCGGGTTGGGGCGCGGGCGAGTGACGCCGTATTGGCGAACGTTGAAGACAGGCGGCGAACTGAACCCCAAATATCCGGGAGGCCTGACTGAGTTGAAATCACAGCTGGAGGCCGAAGGCCACACCGTCCTGGTCAAGGGGAAGCGTTGGTTCGTGGCCGACTTCGAGAAGCGATTGATGCGGCTCACGCCTTGATTTCATGGGCGCGAGACTGACGTCAACGGGGCAGGGCGGGCAGCTGCGGGTCGCGGCCGTGCAGATGGTATTTGCGGAGACGGTGGCCGGGAACCTCGAGAAAATCGAGGACGCGGCGAGGGTGTCATCGCGCTGCGGGGCGGATGTGGTTTTGTATCCTGAATGCGCCACGACCGGATACGCGTGTGACTTTGGGGATTTGACGCCCGCGATCATTCGCGAGGCCCTGCGTGTGGTTTCGGAGATCGCCCGGCAACACCGGATGAATGTGTTGGTCGGGAGCCCCATTTACGCCGGCCGGCGATTGTTCAACGCCCTGGCGCACTTCGACCGGCGCGGACGGCTGGCTCACGTGTATGCCAAGTGTCAGCTGGTCGAGGCGGATCGGCGCTGGTTTACCCCGGGCAACGGCGTGTCGCTCTTTGCCGTCGATGGCGTCCCGGCCACAGCGATTATCTGCCACGAGCGGCGCTACCCGGAGCTCGTGCGACTGCCGGTGATGGCGGGAGCCCGGGTTGTGTTTCATCCGAATGCCGGGATGGATGCGCTGGCGGTGTCGCGGTCGAAGCGGGGCGGGCGGGATGGCATGCCCGCGCGCGCGTTCGAGAACGGGGTGTTTTACGTGTTTGCGAATTCGGTCGGCCCGCAAGGCGGAGGCAAATGGTCGGCCGGCGACTCAAAGATCGTGGAGCCGGGTGGTGGCTTTTTGGAGTTGGCCGACAACCGGAGCGAGACGGTGATTGTCGCCGACCTCGAACTTGCCCAGGCTACAGGCAAATATGCGCTCGACAGTTTGCAGCAGCCGCGGTTTTTGGCCGCGCACTGGCGGCGCCTGCTGCCGGAGTTGCGTCGCCGCGCGCGGGAGAACGATCGGGCGTTTGCCCGATGGTTCGCAGCGGGAAGCACGCGGTCGACCCTTTGAACGGCGCTACCGGCTAAACCCGCTGCGGGCTGAAAGCCCGCGGCCCGAGCCAACGATGTCGAGGTGCCCGCCGGGTTGCAGTGCGTGCGCTTCGCCGGTTGCCGTGGCGCCCCGGTCTGGTAGCATGCCCGCATGAGTTTCGTGGGCGTGTTCAATGCTTTGCCGATGGCGTCGCTGGTTGCCGGGGCCCGGGAGTCCGGGCGCGAGACGGTGGACGCCGTGTTGCGGCGGGGCTGCAGCGGGCTGGCGGATTTTGCGGCGTTGCTTTCGCCGGCGGCCGGGGCGCGCTTGGAGGATCTTGGGCGCCGGTCCCAGGCCCTGACCCGGCAGCGGTTTGGAAAGGTCATCCGCCTGTTTGCCCCGCTTTATCTTTCCAACGAGTGCATCAACAACTGCAAGTATTGCGGGTTTTCCCGGGACAACCCGATTCTGCGCGTGACGCTTTCGCGGGAGGACGTGGTGCGGGAAGCGCGGGAGTTGAAGGCGCAGGGGTTTCGGAATGTGCTGCTCGTGGCGGGGGAACATCCGAAGTTCGTTTCGAACTCGTATCTGCGTGATTGCGTGGCGGCGTTGCATGAAGAAGTGCCGGGCGTGTCGCTCGAAGTCGGGCCGATGGAGACAGCGGAGTATCAGCCGATGGTCGCCGCTGGCGCCGAGGGGTTGGTGGTATACCAGGAGACCTATGACCGCGGGGTCTACCTGGACATGCACACCGCCGGGCCCAAGCGCAATTTCGATTGGCGCCTGGAAACGCCGGAGCGCGGCTACGCCGCAGGGTTTCGGCGGCTGGGCATTGGCGCGCTTTTTGGGCTGGCCGACTGGCGGTCTGAAGCCGTCAGCGTGGCGGCGCACGCGCAATATCTGTTGCGCCATTGTTGGAAGGCGCAGGTCACCATCTCACTGCCGCGGCTGCGGCCGTGCGCGGGCGAGTTTCAGCCCCTGACGCAATTGGGCGATCGCGAGATGGTGCAGCTGATTTGTGCCTTCCGTTTGTTTCTGCCGGACGTCGGCCTGGTGCTGTCCACTCGCGAGCCGGCGGCCTTGCGCGACGGGCTGATCCCGCTGGGGATCACCCTGATGAGCGCGGGCAGCCACACGGAGCCGGGCGGCTACACGGGGGCGGGCCAGGACAAACTGCATCGCACCGAGCGGGGCAGAATTGTGGCGCTCGAGTCGGAGAGCTACGGAGCCAGCGAATGGGCCGGGCCGGATCGCCGGACCGCCGCCACCGGCCAGTTCGACATCGCGGACGATCGATCGGCGCAGGAGGTGTCTGCCCAAATCCGCCGGCTGGGATACGAGCCCGTCTGGAAAGATTGGGATGCGGCGATGACCGCGATCGGCTGTACGGAATAGCCGCGGGCAGAATTTGAGTTTTCGATTCCGAGGTTCACCGAGGCGCGCCAGCGCTATGGAGTGCGGCGTGAAACGCCGCTTTCAGCGGGGGCCAGGATCCACAGCGCTGATTCGCGGCGCACTCCATAAGGCGCGCCGCCGCATGGAACGAAAGTCCCTGCGGGCACCAGTTCAGGGAAAGCTGCTTGTTCCATTTGGACCTGCTCACCGGCCATGAACGCGAGCATCGCAGGTAGGGCTGGCGCTCCCTCCTTCGCTCAGAGCTACGGCGGGCCGAAGCCGCCGCCAGCCGGAGGTCCGCACCGGCGGCGTCCCGCAATGCGGGGCGCCCTACCCTTCGGTTCATGGAGAGTCCGAGGCTCGGCAATCGTAAATCAAAATTCGCCATTCGAGGTGGATCCTGCCCGCCGGGTGCCGGGAATCGATTCGATCGGCTCCCCAAGGAGTCAGTCGCGGCCCCGGCGGGCAGGGGTCCCGGGCGCTCGCGAGACGTCCCGTTACCGATCATGGACCGGGCTGGGATAAGAACGTGTTGCCGTCGCGAGCCTCAGAGATCCTGACCAAATGCGGGAAAGAGAGGGAGCCCGTGCAATCGAGATGACCGGCCCCCGAAGATCCCTCTCTCCGCGCGCCGAAAGTTTTACCAGTAAAGGGCGCGGGGAGAGGGTGCTCCCGCATCTGCGGGAGCGGGTGAGGGGGCAGCCCCATTCCATTTCTCGTCGGGAGCTCTGAGCCTCGGAACCCGGCTCGCGACCCTTTGTTCAACAACGGCTCCTGTCGGACGAGACGCCTTTCGACAGCAACTCCAGGGTGCGCGGGTCCGGTTCGCCCCCAAAGAATCGGTCGAGGACCCGCCGGAACACCGATGGCGATTTCGGCAATTGCGCGAAGAGGGTCATCGAGGAACGCAGTTTGACGTCGTCAGGTGATCCGAAGACCTGCGCCGCGGTGGTGTCGTTGAGCGCGAGGATGGCGTTACAGCACGCCATCAACCGTGCGCCGAGCACCGGATGGCGGAGGTAAGCAGCCGCTTCGGCCGCGGATTTGATCCCGTAGAATTGGGCGGTTTCGCTGCGCCCGAGCCCTTCCAGTTGCGGAAAGATGAACCACATCCAATGCGTCTCCTTCCGGCCTTGGCGCAATTCGGCCAGCGCCTCATTGAAGACGCCGTCCTGAGCGGACACGAAGCGGGCGAGATCGAATGGATCTGCGCTCATCGGGCCGGCTACCGGAACAGCTTGGGGGCGAATTCGGCGAGGTACCGGCGCCAGACCGGCCAGGAGTGATCGCCTTCGGTCTCCACGTATTCGTGACGGATGTGCTTTTCCTTGAGGAGAGCGGTGAACTCGTTGTTGCGCTGGAAGAGGAAATCTTTCCGGCCGCACGCGATCCAGAACAGTTTCAGGTCGCGGTTGACGTCGTCGGGGGCCGACAGTGCGGCGGCCACGGTATTGGTCGGTGGCGGAGCTGAACTGAAAGCGCCGATCCAGCCGAACGAATCGTGGTGGTTCAGCGCCACGGTCAACGCGTGGTGACCGCCCATGGAGAGCCCGGCGAACGCGCGCGAGGGCGGGCGGCTGGAAACTTTGTAGGCGCTTTCGACCAGCGGAATGATGTCCTGTTTGAGCTCGCGACAAAGCGCGGCGGAATTGGCCGGCCCATAGTCGTTGAAGCCGGTGGCGCCGGGAGCCAGCGCGTGCCCGTCCATCATGACGATGAGCATCGGCACCGCCTTTTTATCGGCGATGAGCGAGTCGAGGATCCAATGCGCTTTGCCGTGGACGGTCCAGGTGGCTTCGTTGTCGCTGTAGCCGTGGGACAGGTAGAGCACCGGCAGGCGCCCCCGGGCGTTGGGCGGAGTGTAGACGAAGAGCCGACGCCATTGGCCGAGCGCCTTCGATTTGTAGACGTGCTCGTGGACAGTGCCATGCGGGATATCCTGGAGGTCCCAGGGGGCCGGCGGGTGAGCGGGCACGTGGAGGATGCTGCTGCCGGGCCAGCGTTGCGGCTTCAACGCGGAGTTCTGCGGATCGATGATCGAGAGGCCGTCGACCACGAAATGATATTCGTGCACGCCGGCGGGGACGGCGGGAACGGTGACAGACCAGAGACCGTCGGCGTCCTTGGCCATGGCGGCATCGGCGCCGAACTGGCCGCTGGCTTTCACGTCGGCGGCCTTAGGGGCCTTGTAGCGAAACGTGACGCTGCCATCGGGGCGCAGATCCGGCGAGACGATTGGGGCCGGGCGGGTGGCTGGGCGGTTGGTGTTTGTAGTGTTGCCCGATTGCGCGCCGGCGGGCTGGCACGGGACCAGAGCCAGAGCCAGGGCGAGCAGGGGCAGGTGACGACAATGGACCGGAGTGTTCATGGGTGAGCGGAGGTTTAGCGGGCCGGTCGGAAATGTCCATGCGAACTTTCGGTTTGACCCCTTCGGGCCGCCTCTTATGGTCAGGCCATGGATCACTCGCCAGGTTTTCTGAAGTTGGTCAATGAGGCCAAATCGCGCATCAAGGAACTCTCCATCGACGAAGCCCGCGCCCGGCTTGCGGCCAACCCCAAGGCCGTTTTGCTCGACGTTCGGGAGGACGGCGAGTGGGCGGCGGGTCACGCAGTTGAGGCGCAGCATCTGGGCAAGGGGGTTCTGGAGCGGGACATTGAGAAACTTTTTCCGAACCTCGACGCCGAGCTCATCATGTATTGCGGCGGCGGGTTCCGTTCGGCCATGACCTGCGACGCGGCCCAGCGCATCGGGTATCGGAACGTGCGCTCGCTGGCCGGTGGTTACAAGGCGATGGTCTCGGCGGGTTGGCCGATGAGCCGCGGCTGACGGTTCGCGGGGGACCCGCGCCGGGTGTCTTTTGTTGAAGCCATCTTTGCTTGAAACCATCGACCGCCCCCGCTGTCCTCCATTGTAAGTCGCCATGAAATGTTCATCGCTGTTCCTGCTGCTGCCCCTCGCCCTCGTTCTCGCCCTCCAGACTGCCGATGCCCAGACCGCCAAAAAACCCGGCGAGGCGGTCAAGGTTGACGAGGTAAAGATCAAGGGGGCCGCGGCGCCCGGCCGCGAGGTCATCGCGGTGATGAGCTTTGTCGTCGACGAGGGCTATCACACCCATTCCAACAAACCGTCGGAACCGGAGTTCATCGCCACGGCCCTGACCGTATCGGCGGCCAAGGGTGTCACGGCCGGGACTGTGGTCTACCCCAAGGGCAAGACGCAGAAGATCGAGGGCCTCGACAAGCCGCTGTCGCTGTATGAAGGCCAGTTTACGGTTTCCGTCCCGTTGAAGATCGACGCCGGCGCCACGCTGCCGCTGACCGTGCCAGCCACGCTGCGCTATCAGGCGTGCCAGGGCGCCCGTTGTTACGCGCCGAAGACGTTGAAGGTCGACATATCCATCCCCGCGAAGCCATGAGGGCAGCGGGGGCACCCGGGTCAGGGCCGCCGGCGTTGCCCAGCCGGGAGGATCCCGTGGCGAAACGGCGCCGGGCCACGCTCGCCAATTTGATGGTGCCAGGCGCCGGCCTTTATCTTATCGGCCAGAGACGGACGGGCCTTCTCCTGGTGACGTTGTTTCTCCTCTGCTTCGGCGGGGTGATTACCATTTTTCTCACCGGCTACGCGGCCTACTTCAAGGTCGTGCTCGATCCCGACGTGATGCAGGGCGAGAAACTCGAACACATGGCGGACGGATTTCACCTGCCGTGGGTCCTCGCGCTGACGGTTGGGGGCCTGATTGTCTACGCCGTCGCCATCATTTTGATGATCCGTGCGCGGCCGGAAGCGTGATGCCCGCGGAATGGTTCCGCAAACTGTCTTCGGCGACGGGCGGCGGGCGGCGGAGCGCCCGCTCTACCTGGGGCACCCTCGCAGGAGGTAGGGCGCGCTCTCCGCAGCGCGCCGGCGGTGGCGGGGAGTCGCGGAGGGCCGCGGAGCCTGGGTGCCTGGGTGCCTGGGTGCCTGGGTGCCAGTTGCGACTTCACGGAGCGGATCCGCGAGTCCGCAGGTGGTGCCACAACTTGCGATGGGCGCTCGTCAACGCGAGCGCTTCGAGTTCGTCGGCGGTTTTCCAATTCGGGCCCGGCCGCTCCGTGGAGGGTGGGCGTTCGTCGGAATTTGGCCTGGGCTGGAGGTGCCTCGTGTTCAGCCGTGCGGTGAAGGGGTGGACCGTGATGCGATATCGAGTGATCGAATGGCGGATGCTCGGTAGCGGGGTCAGGGGCGGCGCCTTCTGCAGCAACTCCCGTTGCAGGACAGCGGAGGGATCGAACGACAAGCGCCCGGGGTCGATTTCGAACGCGGGAAATTCCCAGAGGCCGCCATTGACGGCGTTGGCGGGCCGTTGCTGGACGAGCCAGCGGCCGCGATGCTCGAGCGCGAAAGCCACGAATTGTCGTTGGGTGATGGCGGCCCGCTTGGAAAGATTCGGCAGCCGGTCGACGGAGTTGGTGGCCCGCGCCCGGCACAGGTCGCGCACCGGGCAGGCCGGGCAACGTGGCTGCTTCGGCGTGCAGACGATGGCGCCGAGTTCCATCAGGGCCTGGTTTACGACGGAGCACGAGCCGGTCGATGGGAACGGCAGCCGGGGTGGCGCGATCGTGGCGGCAAACCGAACCGCAGCTTCCGCCAGTTGCCAGAGCCTCGCGTTGGTTTTCTTCTCGCGAGGATCGCCGCTGAGGCCAAAGATCCGGGTCAGGACCCGAATGACATTCCCGTCCAGCACGGGCGTTGGGTGGTTGTACGCGATGCTGCAGATCGCGCCCGCGGTGTACCGGCCCACGCCCGGCAGCGCGAGCACGTCTTCATAGGTTTGGGGAAACTGTCCGCCGGGCCGGTTGCGGATGACCTTGGCGGCGCGATGGAGGTTCCGCGCCCGGCTGTAGTAGCCCAATCCTTCCCACAGCTTCAGCACGCGATCCTCGGAGGCGCCGGCCAGCGCGGATGCGTCCGGAAGATGTTCCATCCAGCGTTCCCAATACGGGATCACGGTCTTGACCTGCGTCTGCTGCAGCATCACCTCCGAGACGAAGACCCGGTACGGATCCGTGGTCCGGCGCCACGGCAGGTCGCGGGCGTGGCCGGCGAACCAGGGGAGCAGCGCCTGGACGATGCTTCGGATTTTATTGCTGGCCGAACTAGCCTTCTTCATCCGTTCAATGCGCCCAACGCTCAACGCTCAACGCTCAATGCTCAACGCTCAACGCTCAACGCTCAACGCTCAATGCTCAACGCTCAATGCTCAACGCTCAATGCTCAACGCTCAACGCTCAACGCTCAACGTTCGACGCTCAACGTTCGACGCTCAACGTTTTCTCCCGGATTTCACACTGGGCGTTTCCAGATCGGGACGACGCGTTTCATTTCGTCGATGAGATACTGGGCGGCGGCGAAGGCTTCGCCGCGATGGGGGGCGAGGACTTCGACCCAGAGCGAAGGCTCGCCGACGGCGACGCGGCCGACGCGGTGCACGAGCCGGATGGACTCGATCGGCCAGCGCTGCTCGATGGCCTGAAAGATCGACTCGAACTGGTGGCGGGCCATCCGGTCGAACGCCTCGTAGTCGATCGCTTCGATGGCGGCGCCGTCCTCCGAGCCGCGCACGATCCCGGCGAACGACACGGCGGCCCCGATGCCGTGGCTTGCCGATCGGCTGGCCGACAACCGTGCTTCGTCGATGGGATCGGGGGAGATGGTCAGCTCGCGTTTCATGAAACCTCGCGGTTGCGCAACCAAACCCTCATCCGCCCTGAACCGGGGGAAACAGCGCCACTTCGTCGCCGTCCTTGAGGACATAGCCGGCGTCCTGGTAGTCCACCCCGACGGCGATGAGCGTCGATCGACGCATCGCTCCCAGGCGCGGGTGGCGCTGAATCAGCGCGTCATGCAACTGGCCCAGCGTGCCGCCTGCGGGTAGATCAACGATGTCCCGGGACGTTCCCGTCAGGTCCTTGAAGTACGAATAGAACGTGACGGGAATGGTCATCAGCGGGCGGAGAACTTGTAAATCGTGGTGGACTGAAACCGCTGTCCCGGACGGAGCACGGTGGTCGGAAACGACGGTTTGTTCGGCGAGTCCGGGTAGTGCTGTGTCTCGAGGCAGAACGCGGTGTGTTGGGCGTAAACCGCGCCGCCCACGCCGGTCCGCGTGCCGTCGAGGTGATTGCCGATGTAAAGCTGCACGCCGGGTTGATCGGTGAACACCTCCATCACGCGGCCGGATTTCGGGTCCTCGACACGGGCGCACGCGGCAAGCTTTCCGCCGCCGGAATCGAGCACGAAGTTGTGGTCGTAACCTTTGGCGAAGCTCAGGTAATCGGCGATGTGCTCGCCGATGCGGCGCGGGGACGTGAAGTCCAGGCCGGTGCCCTTGACCGGGGCCAGCTCGCCGGTGGGGATGAGCCCGGCATCGGCGGCGGTGTAACGGCTGGCGTGGATCTGCAGCACGTGCTCCAGGACGGAGCCGCGGCCGCCGAGGTTGAAGTACGAGTGGTTGGTCAGGTTGACGACCGTGGGCTTGTCGGTGGTGGCGTCGTAGTCGATGCGCAGCTCGTTGTCGTCGGTCAGGGTGTAGGTGACTTTCACGGGCATGGTTCCCGGGTAACCTTCTTCGCCATCCGGACTGGTGTAGGTGAAGGCAACGGCCACGGAGTGGGCGGACGTGGGGAGCGGCGTGCCCTTCCAAACCCGTTTGTCGAAACCCTTCACGCCGCCATGGAGGTGGTTCGGCCCGTTGTTCACGGCGAGGGTGTACGGGTGGCCGTCCAGCGTGAATTTTCCGGCGGCGATGCGGTTCGCGTAGCGACCGGTGATGGCGCCAAAGAACGGATGGCCCTTGGTGTACTCCTCGAGCTGGTCAAAGCCGGCCACGACGTCGGCCGTGTGGCCGGCGCGATCCGGCACCCAGACCTCCGTGATGATGCCGCCGAACTCGGACACTTTGACCGTCACGCCCTTATGGTTGGTCAGCGTGAACAGCTTGATGGATGTTCCGTCGGGGAGCGCGCCAAACGTTTTCTCGGTGATGTTCATGCCGGTGCTGGGATGGGTGGAATTGGAGGTGGACGTGCAACCGGCCAGAAGCCCGCAGCCGATCAGGCTGCCGGCGATAAGACCGCGCGGGGCGGACGGAAGAAATCGGGCGAGGCTGAGGACGCGAGCGATTCGGTTCATGGTCGCAATGGTTCGGATTTGGTGGGCGGGAGCATACCGGGGCGGCGGAGCGGAAGGCAATAGCGTCCGTTGCGTCCATGGCGTCCATGGCGTCCATGGCGTCCATGGCGTCCGTTGCGTCCATGGCGTCCGTTGCGTCCATGGCGCACGCGCTGCATCCTCAGGTGATTGGATCGGAGCGCGGATTCCGCCATCGCCGGATCGGCAGCCGGTGGACTTGACCCCGCGTATCCGAACCTTCGAGCGTCGTCGGCCCAGGCTGCTGTTGGGCTGAAAGCCGGCGGCCCGGCCGTGGCGTGAACCTTCACCAACGGCTTCGAGATGCACGCGGGGGGTCTTCTAAGACAGATTCACCGGGTCGATGTCGATCGCGAGCGTGACATCCTCGGGAAGGTCCAGCGATGCGACGAGGTGGGACAGGTGCCGGCTGAGCTGGCTCATCTGGCGTGTGCGCAGCATGATTTGATAGCGGTAAAACGTCTCGGCGCGGGCCAGCGGCGCCGGGGCGGGTCCGGCGATGATGAGATCACGGAAATGTCCGCCTTTGATTTCGGCGGGGGCCGCCGGATTTTTCGCCGTGGCGGTGGCAGGAGCGGTGGCAGGAGCAGTGGCAGGAGCGGTGGCAGGAGCGGTGGGAGTTGGGTTCCCGGGAGGGTCCAGGCCGGGCAGGGCGAGTTCGGCCTCGCCGGGGTCCGGGGCGGCCGGGAGCGGGTGGGTTGCCGGCGGGGAAGCCGTATCGCCGGCGGCCAGCGGATCGAGGCGGGCGCGCAGATGGTCCGCGGTCAGGCGGACCTTGTCTTCATTGCGGCCTTTGAGCACGAGCAGGGCGATGCGGGCGAGCGGAGGATATTTCAACTGCTCGCGAAACTCGATTTCCTGTTCGTAGAAGCCGGCGTAGTCGTGCTTGCGGGCGTATTGAATCGCCGGGTGAAACGGCGTGAACGACTGGACGAAGACCTCGCCTTCGACGTCGCCCCGGCCGGCCCGGCCGGCGACCTGGGTCAGCAATTGGAATGTGCGCTCGCCAGCCCGGAAATCCGGGATGTGCAGGCTGAGATCGGCATGGACGATTCCCACCAGCGTGACGTTGGGGAAGTGCAGACCTTTGGCGATCATCTGCGTGCCGACGAGGATGTCGATCTTGCCGGCGCGGAAATCGCCGAGGATCCGCCGGTAATCCTCCTTTCGTTTGAGCGTGTCAGAGTCCATGCGCTGCACCCGGGCTTGCGGGAAGAGCTTGCGCAGCGTGTCTTCCACGCGTTCGGTTCCGAGGCCGGAGTAACGGATGCCGGGATGTTTGCATTTGGGCTCCGGGCAGACTTTGGGGGCGGGCGCGCTGTGGCCGCAGATGTGACAGAGCAGGCGCTGGTCGGCGCGATGATACGTGAGGGACACGCTGCAGTTCGGGCATTCGGCCACGTAGCCGCACTGGGGACACTGGAGCGAGCTCGACCAGCCGCGCCGGTTCAGAAAGAGGATGGTTTGCTCCTTGCGCTCGAGGCGCTGGAGGATGGCCTCCTTGAGCTGATGGGAAAAGATCGGGACGCCCTTCTCGCGCCGGGCGGCCTGGCGCATGTCCACGACGCGCACGACGGGCAGCCGCTGGTCATCGACGCGGCTGGGCATTTCGAGCAGGGCGTATTTGCCGCGTTGCGCGTTAGCGAAACTTTCCATCGACGGCGTGGCCGAGCCGAGCACGACGACCGCGTTCTCCATTTGACCCCGCACGACGGCGACATCCCGGGCGTGGTAGCGCGGCGATTCCTCCTGCTTGTAGGAGTGCTCGTGCTCCTCATCGACGATGATGAGTCCGAGCGGATCGACGGGAGCGAAGATGGCGGAGCGCGCGCCGATGACGATGCGGGCGCGGCCCTGGCGGATCTTGTGCCATTCGTCGTGACGTTCGCCGGCGGAAAGATGGCTGTGGAGAACGGCGACGAGGGTTTGCTGTGGGCCGGAGCTGAAGCGGGCCTTGAACCGTTCGACCGTCTGGGGCGTGAGCGAGATCTCGGGAACCAGCACGATCGCGCCCCGGCCGTGGGCGAGGGCGTGCGCGATGGCCTGGAGGTAGACCTCCGTCTTGCCCGAGCCGGTCACGCCATGGAGCAGGAAGGCATTGCCCCCGGGGCCGGGCGTGTCCATGCGCCGAATGACGGCCGTGAGCGCGCGGGCCTGCTCCGGGTTGAGCGTGAGCGGTTGCGTCGGAAGAATCTGCTCACGGGCGTACGGATCGCGCTCGGAAATTTGCGGCGCGAGGTGGACCAGTCCTTTGTCCTCGAGGCGCCGGACCGTTTCGGCGGTGGTGCCGGCCAGGCGCAGCAGTTCGGTCAGGGGCAGCTCCTTCCATTCCTCGATGACATTCCAAACGTCAGCCTGGCGGGGGGTGAGTTTGGGCGGCGGGCCGGGCAGCACGAGGGCGCGCACGAACAGCCGCTCGCGCCAGCCGTCGGCCTCCTGGCGCACCGCCTCCGGGAGCACGGATTTGAGGGCGATTTCGAGCGGGCAACAGTAATAGTCCGCGATCCAGCGGGCGAGGGCGAGAACCTTGGGAGTGACGGGACTTTGTTGTCCGATGACCTTGGCGATGGGGCGGAGATTCGTGTGCGTGGACTGTTCGATGAGGGAGGTGACGACGCCGAGGACCTGCCGCGGGCCGAACGGAACCTTGACCCGCGAGCCGACCTCGATCCGGCCCGCGATGTCGGGCGGGATGGCGTAGTCGAACTCCTTGCGGAGCGCGATTTCGAGGGTGACGCGGGCGATCATCGGCGCTAAGTCTAGCCCCGAAAAACGACGCGTCGATCGAATTGGTGCCATGACCTCACACGAAATGGATTTCGGCGGAGAATCCCGCGATGAGCGACGGTCCACCGTCGCGGGCTGCTGCTCTGCCCTTGTGTCGGCGGCCGGTCGATTCGGCGCGGTCGTGGCAATCTTCGGCGGTCGACGTTGAGTGATGGCTGGCGCCTTTCGATATCGATGGTGGCTGGCGGCGGCGGCCTTTGTCGTTTTGCTGTTCCTCCTGTCGTGGCAATACCGCGGCGCTCGCGAGCGCAGCCAGGACGCGGTGATCCTGGCAGCAAGTTTGCGTTACAACGTGCACCCGGCGCTCATCAAGGCGGTGGTCTGGCGCGAAAGCTGGTTCGACCCGTCCGCCCGCGGCACGAGCGGCGAAATTGGCCTGATGCAGATTCGCGAGCCGACCGCGCGGGATTGGGCCGACGCCGAAAAGGACCGGGCGTTTACGGCCCGCTCACTGTTGGACCCGGCGCAGAACACGCGTTGTGGCGCCTGGTATCTGCGACGCCTGCTCAACCGTTACCGCCAAACCGACAACCCGCTGGCCTACGCCCTCGCCGCTTACAATGCCGGACCGACCCACGTGGCTCGATGGAGCAAGGGCGCCGGCGCCACGAACGGCGCGGTCATGTTGGAACAGATGGATTACCGCGGCACGCGCCGTTACGTGGAAAGCGTCGGTCGGCAATTCGAACACTACCAGAGGAGTTTTCCGCCGAAGGACTGGCCCCGGCAGCCGCAAAACCTGGTCGAGCGAGGCGTGCCCAAGTGACGGGGTCCGAATCGGCGTCAGGGTTTCTGCAAGCGGAAGTATTTCCGGTCGTCGGAAATTGGCAATGTAACGACCGACTGATCGCCAATCCGCACTGGGCTGGCGGCCACTTTCGTCCAGGCCGCGCTGTCGGGCCATTCCGCGGAGTAAAGTTCGAATCCACTGGCGGCGAGCCAATCCACCACGACGCCCGCGCCCGATCGCGTGATGTGCAGGACCGGTCCGGCGGATGGGTCGGGTCCGATGGTGATGCGAGCGCCCACGAAGGTGGTCGACATCGTGCCGGCGAGCGCATTGACCGATTCGCCGGGAATGGGTGTGTCCGCGAAGCTGACGGTGGCAAAACCTGAGTCGCCGGGTTCGACCGCAAAACGGACCCGCACGAGTTCGGCCGTGCCGGCCGGCACCGTGGTGCCGGGGGGGAGCGCCAGGGCCAGACCAAGGCGCCCGCCCGGCGCGTCATTGGTGTTGAGATTCAACGCGGCGCCGGCAGCCGCCGCCGCCGTGTCTGCATCCAGGAATCGCAGCCGGCTGGGATCGAACGACAGGCTGAAACCGAGCGCATTCTGGTGGCCGGCCCCGGTGATTGAGATGGGCAGTTCGACGATTGAGCCCGGCGGCGCGTGCGTGTCGTTGGCCTGGATGACCGAGCTTGGGGCTGGCGGGAGTTGAGCCGCTCGCAAAGCAGGTTCCGCCGGACTTTCCGGGCCGCCCACGCCCGTCAACGGGTCGAGATTGCTCGCATAGCGGCCGGCCTGGACCCAATCCGCCACGGAGATGATGCCGTTGCCGCGGGAGTCCCGCGGGGCGCAGTCCGCACGCTGAAACTCCCCGGGCGCCGGCGCTTCCAAGCCCGCGGCGAAACGTCCTACCTGCACCCAATCGATCACGCTTAAGGTGTGATCGCCTCCGGGGCGAGGTGCCGCATCGCCCTCGAACGCAATGGTGACGATGGCGACCCGGCCGGCTTGGAACACGGCGGGAATCCTCTGCGCATCCACGTCAGCCAGTTGCCGCAGAACGGGGGTGTCGACAAACGTCAGCGAGGTGGCCTGGGGTTGGGTGACCGTGGCGACATCAAATTCAAGAAAGAGCACGTCGTTGGAGCCGGCGGGAAAGGCCTGTCCCGCGGGCAACGCGACGGATAGCCCGACGCGTCCGGCGGCGAGTTGGTTCGTATTGACGATGAGCGCCGCGCCTGGCGGCAAATTCGCATCCGGCCCGGCCCCGGTCAGGGCAAGCAGCTGTGGACTAAAGGCCACGCTGCAACTCAGGGCGTTCTCTGTGCCGAGAGCGGCCAGGCGGATCGGAACCCGAACTGAGCCACCTGTCGCCGTCTCCACTGTGCCTGCTTGGATGGACGAGGTCTGCACCTTCACGGTTCCATTCTGGAACGTGACCGGCAGCGGTTCTCCCGACGCGTCGGTCAATCGCCGCGGAACCGGGGTGTCCGAGAAGGCCACGCTCGCCCCTTGCGATGGGCCTGCCGCCCTCTGGGCATCGGTGGTGATTACCGGCAGGGTTCGGAGGACCAGCCCGGCCACGCGCCGGGTCCCGGCCTCAAAGGTCTCCCCCGGCAAACGAGTGATGGTGACGCCGATGCTCCCTTGTCCCTTGGAGTTCGTATTGACCACCAGCGAAGCGCCCGTGGCGTCAGCGCCCGGGCGAACCTCGACGAAAGCAAAGAGTCCGCTGGAGAACTGCAGGCTGAAGGCGAGCGCGTTCTCGTTGCCGTTGGCCGATAATTCGATCGGCACCACGATGGTCCCCGCCGGGGATTCGACGTCGACCGCGCGAACCGTGGCGGGCGGGGGCACGACCGTCAGCGTGGCGACGCTGCTCGTCGCCGCTCCGAAAGGATTTGTGATCACAACTTGGTACGGTCCGGCTTGGGCGAACGTGACATTCGTGAGGATGAGTAGGCGGTTGGTGCCATCCGAAATCGGGCTGCCGTTGAAATGCCATTGGTAAGCGAGGGGTTCCGCGCCCAGGACCCGCACGGAGAAGGGCGCGGTCGTCCCGCGGACAGCAGTGATCATCGACGGCTGGGCCACGATATCCGGCGGCGAATCGCCGGTCGCTGGAGGGCGGACCGGAATCAGATTTTGAACGAGGAACATCCCCGAGCCCCGTGCCTGGTCGCGCCCGGCAACCAAATCCGGGCTGCCGTCCCCGTTCAGATCTCCCACGTCGAATCGTTCTCCTTCACCCCGGAGCGCGATGGGTGGCGCAAACGCGAACAGGCCCGGGGCGGAGAGATTGAGGTGGATCAGAATCTGGGATGGCGATCCCGGCGGCGTCCCCGCCAGATCCGGGCGCCCGTCGCCGTCGAAGTCAGCGACTTTCAACTCGACCCCGCCTGCGGGCAGGGATTGAACGGGCGCGAAGGAGGCTGCGTTCAGCGCTCCAGGCGTGGCGATGTTGCGCAAGAGGTAGGTCGCATTGTCTCCATTGGCTGCGATGTCGAGGCGGCCGTCTCCGTCGAGATCGACCAGCACCGCGTTTTGCGCGCGGGCCGGCAACGGCAAGACGAAGGCTGGCTCGAGGGAGCTCGCGTCAATCGCGCCGGGAGTGCTCCGGTTCCTCAGCACGGAAAGGGTGTTTTCCTCAACGTTGGCCACCACGACATCCGGCTTGCCGTCGCCGTCCAGGTCGCCCACGTCCGCCCAAAACGAATGGCGCCCGGTGACAGAATGAACGCCAGCCGCAAAGGAATCGGTTGAGATCGTGCCGGGCGTGGCCACATTTCGGTGGACCGACACCGTGCTGGGTCCGAGCACGGCGTTGACCACCACCAGATCCGGTTTGCCGTCGCCATCAATGTCAGCCGGGCGAACGTAGACCGGATTGTTATGCGTGGAAAAATTAACGCGCTCGGCGAACGATTCCGCCGTTAAGACTCCCGGGCTTCCGCGATTGCGATAGACGGAAACATTGGCGCTAAAGTCATTCGGAATCACCATATCCAGCCGACCGTCGCCATCGAAGTCAGCCAGCGCCGGTGTATGCGGGCCGGAGCCGGTCGGCAGGTCGAGCCGCAAGGGAAACGTGTTCGACCCGACGCTGGTGCCCGCGGCGCTGTTGCGCCACAACGAAACGCTGGGTTCGTGATAGTTGGCAAAGATGAGATCCAGCCAGCCGTCGCCATCGACATCTCCCACAATCCCGTGGGGCGTACGTTGGCTGGCGAGCGCGATGGGTTGGGAAAAGGAGTTGGTGTCGAGCGCGGCCCCCGGCAGAAAGGTGGGCACAAACGCCAGGCGGGACACGGCCGTCAATCCGTCCCGGGTCACGGTGATCGGTTGCACCCCGGCGTGCAGCGGGACGCGGGCCACCAGCGAGGTGGACGTCGCGGCGGTCACGATGGCCCGAAGCGATCCAAACCGAACCAGATTCTCGGACGCTTCCGGGCTGAACCCTTCGCCGGCGACTCGCACGTACGTTCCGACGGTTCCTTGCGACGGTGCGAATGATTGAATGATCGGTGGCGCCGCGCCGACGGAGATTGCCGCGACGACGGCCGAGAGAGCGGAGAATGCGACGCGGGAGATGGTTTTCATAATGTTGCCGGCGACGACCCGACGCGCTTGCGCGCGCGAGGCCCATGTTTTGGCCCGAGCCCACTGCTGCCTCCGCGATTGGCCATGGCGCCCTCGACGATGCTGGAATCCAATCCCTTGTTCCGCCCGTCAAAAGCACTTTCCTGACGCCGACTTCCGTGCGGCTGCCGATGAAGCGAGCCTGGCTCCTGCCCGCGGATGTAGGAGGATCTTTCGGCCAAACCGTTTGTCCTGGCAAGCCAGGATCGACGGAAAAAAGCCGGGCCCCGACGCGCCGGACCTCTGGTGGGTGCAGGGGTTCGGGATCAGTCCTCGGTCAGAGAGCGCAGGCGCTGTTCCACTTCCTTCCGGATTGATTCGTGTTGTTCGTCGGTCAGGCCGCGTTCAATGCGGATCGGATCCGCGTAGCGAATGGTGCAGAGCGAGAACGGCACGGGAATCTGGAATTGATCCCAGCTTTTCAGAGTCCATTTGCGGGCCAGATGGTACGAGGCCGGGACGATGGAGCGCCCGGTGACCTGGGCCAGCCGGACGACGCCGGGCTTGACCTCGTAACGCGGGCCGCGCGGTCCGTCGACGGTGATGGCGACGTCGTAGCCGCGCTCGAGCCAGCTGTTGAGTTCGAGCAGGGCCTGGGCGCCGCGCCGGCTGGAGCTGCCGCGCACCGGTTGCACGCCGAGCAGTTCGAGAACCCGGGCGAGCAGCGCTCCGTCGCGGCTGGCGCTGACCAGGCCGGCCATGCGCGCGGGCCGGCCGACGGCGGCGACGTATTGGCGATACATCACGATCGAAAGAGGAAGGCGATTGTGCCAGACGCAAAAAATGTAGGGCTGCGCTTCCGGCGGAAGCTTTCGCGGATCCTGTTCCCAGCGATAGCGAAGCGTCAGGCTGACCGTGCGGATGAGGCCGTGGATCAAACGGGCGGCCGCCCGTTGCAGCAGGGTGGCGCGATGCGGCGTGACCACTCCGGAAGCGCGGGCGCGTGGCCGGGAAGCCGGCTCGGGACCGGGTCCGGGCGCCGGCGAGGCTGGCGTCGGGCTGGGCGGCGGCGTGTCCACGGTCATGCGCCGCCTTTTTTCAAGGCGGCCCGGACCAGGGCGTCCGTGCCCGCCTCCGGGCCGAGCACTGCCTGGGCGGCGCGGATGGCGTCGTGCGCCTCGGGCTGCCTGTAGCCAAGCGCGATCAACGCCAGCACTGCGTCGTTCAGCTTCTGGTCGGCATCGGAAAGACCGTGCTTCGCACTGCTAGCCTCCCAGGCGCCGGCCGCGCCGATCTTGTCGCGCAGTTCGACGACGATGCGCTCGGCGGTTTTTTTGCCGACGCCGGAGATTTGCGAGAGCGCCTTGACGTCGCCCGCGGCCACTGCGCCGCGCAACGCAACCACATTCATGCCGCTGAGAACGTTCAGGGCAATCTTCGGTCCGATGCCGGATACGGTGTTGATCAACAGACGGAACATCTCCCGCTCCGCCACACTGATGAACCCGTAGAGCACATGGGCGTCCTCGCGCACGGCCAGGTGGGTGAGGACGGTGACGTCGCCGCCGGGCGCGGGCAGGCGGTCAAACGACGAGAGCGGGATGAGCACTTCGTAACCGACCCCGTGCACATCCACAGTGATCTGGGTCGGCAGGGCGTCGACGAGTTTTCCGCGGAGAAACGTAATCATACCGGGCAAGCCAGTCGACGCGCTTAGTCGTCGCCGCCACCGCCGCCGCCGCCGGCATCGCCACCGCCGGCGTCGACACCATCCATGCCGCCGCCGTCGGGGCGCTTGGGATCGTTGGTGCGTTTCATGGATCGGGACGCGGACAAGCCGGCCACGATGAGGAGGGCGAGCAAGGCAACTCCGATGAGAATGGCGAGGGCCATGGCTAGATTCGCTTGGGAACGGTTAGGGAATGGCGGTTGGTTTCCTGCATGTAAGTCAGCGCGAGCGCGAGCGCGTCTGCGGCGTCCGGGGCGGGCGGCTCGGATAGATTTAACATGCGCTGAACCATCCGGCCGACGGCGAATTTTTGCGCGGCGCCGTAGCCCACGATGGCCTGCTTCACCTTGCGGGGCGCAATTTCGTAAATTTCAAGGCCCGCTTCGGCGGCCGCGACCAGGCTGGCTCCGCGGGCCTCGCCCATGATGAGGGCGGTTTGAAAGTTCTGGGCGTAAAACAAGCCTTCCACGACACACACCGTGGGACCATGTTCCCGCAGGACGTCACGCAGGAGCTGGCAAATCTGAAGCAGGCAGCGGCTTCGCTCCCATCGGGCCGGCGCCTTGATCGTGCCTTGTGCGAGGACGACTGGAGCGGGGCGGGTCCGGCGGATGATTCCGTAGCCCGTGCCGCGCAACGATGGATCGATGCCAAGCACGACGTCATGTCCTGGACTCGGGCTGGTCATGATGGGGCTGGCTGGCAGCCGGCGTTCTCCGGTCAGCCGGCCTTGCATCCGTTCAAAATCTTTGGCGCTGATGCCCACAGCAATCGTGGCGGTCATGGTAGGGGGCGGGTGGTTCATTGCAAGGAAACGTCCATGGCCGCGTTTGACCCGCGGCATTGGCCCGGGGCGATGGACTTCCAGCCGGACAACCTTTTGTCGCGTACGCGACAAAAGGTTGTCCGACAGTGACCGGGTCTCGCCAGCGGGTGGGCGCTGCTTGGAGCGCGTCCACCCATCGAGCGGTTGTGAATATTTGTCCGGAGCGGCGTCCAAGGTCTGTGCATCTCAGCCTTTTCTCTCCCGGGCGCCGGCGATGGGTGGTCGACGAAGCAATCGTAGGCGTTGTTTTTGCCGCACTCACCGTCGTCGCCAGTGCGGATGTTTCGCCGGTCGGTTCGCCCTATGCGCGCTGGAAGAACGGGCCGCCGACCAATGAGACGTACTTTCCGGTTGGCGTGTGGTTGCAAAGCCCGGCGAACGCCGAGCGCTACAAGGCGGCAGGGTTCAATCTCTATGTCGGTCTCTGGCGTGGCCCGACCAGCAACCAGTTGGCCCGGCTGAGGCAGGCCGGGATGTCTGTCATCTGCGACCAGAACCGGGAGGCGTTGTCCCGTCTGGACGATTCGACGATCGTGGGGTGGATGCACGGCGACGAGCCGGATAACGCCCAGGAACTGGGTGCCGGTCGCGGTTACGGCCCCCCCATCCTGCCCGCACGGATTGTGGAGGATTACGAGCGGATCCGGGCAAAGGATGCCAGCCGGCCGGTGTTGCTGAACCTGGGGCAGGGCGTGGCGTGGGACAATTACATCGGGCGCGGCGTTCGCCGGAATCATCCGGAGGATTATCCGGAATATGTGAAAGGGTGCGACGTCGCGTCGTTCGACATCTACCCGGTGGTGCACGAGAAGCCGGAAGTGGCGGGGCGCCTCGAATTCGTCGCTGGCGGTGTGGAGCGATTACGATCGTGGGCCGGCCCCGACCGGGTCGTCTGGAATTGCATTGAGTGCACCCGCATCAGCAACCCTCAGAAAAAGGCCACGCCGGAACAGATTCGAGCCGAGGTTTGGATGTCACTGATTCGGGGGTCTCGCGGGCTTATTTATTTTGTGCACCAGTTCAAACCCACGTTCCGGGAGGCGGCGTTGCTCGACGACGCCGAGCAACTCGCGGCGGTCAGCGCCATCAACCGGAAAATCCACGAGCTGGCGCCGGTTTTGAACGCGCCGTCCGTGACCGCCGGGTTGGAGGTGGCGTCGTCACGGGTGGACGCGCCCATCGCCTGGATGCTCAAGCGACAGGGCGGCGCGACGTATCTGTTTGCGGTCAACCTGCGTCCTCGGCCGACACGGGGAACATTTGCAGGCTTCGCTCTGCCGGAGCGGGGGAAAGTCGAGGTCGTGGGCGAGGCGCGTGGGTTGGAGGTGACCGCGAAAGCGCTCTCGGACGACTTCGCCGGATACGCGGTGCACCTCTACCGGATCACGGAGTAGCCGGCGTTCGCCGCGAGCACAAATCGCTGTCCGGACCGGGCTCGGTGGCCGGCGCGGCTCGCAGTCCTCAGCGACTGACCGGCGTGGGCTGCGCCTTTTGCCAGTCTTCCTTGGAGACAGTCTTCTTCTCGTGGAGGTGAACGAAGGTGCCTTTTTTATTTCCGACGACGACGTCGGGAAGGCCATCGCCGTTGATGTCGGCGGCCACGACCTGGGTGCCGACGCCGGAGTTGTCGTCGATGAGATACGGAACGAAGTCAACGTCACCGCTGGAGCCACGCACGATGCGGAACCAGTACGCCACGGCTTTGTCGTTGCGATCCGGGTCGCCGGTGCGGCCATGGGACCAGAAGCGTTTGCCGGTGACGACGTCCTTGATGCCGTCGCCGTCCATGTCGACGAGGTCGATGGCGTGGAGTTCGGTGAACTTGATGCCGTAGCGGTTTTCCTGCGGCAGCTTGTTCATGATGATGTGCTCCTTGAATTTGATCTCACCGCCTTCGCGGTATTGCTCGTACCAGGCGAGGCCGAATCCGTGGGCGGCGAGGCCGGTGATGATGTCGTTGAGCCCGTCGCCATTGACATCATAGGCGAACATCTGGGAGCCGCCGACGCCCATCATCTGCGGGTGAAACTTCCATTCCGGGTCGCCCTCGAGCGACGCGGGGTGTTCCCACCAGCCGTCCTTCTCCAGGAGGTCGAGGCGGCCGTCGCCGTTGACGTCGCCCACCCCCATGCCGTGGGTGAAGTTTCCGTATTTTCGGTTGGGGGATATGGGGTGGAACGCCCAGGGCTTTTCGGGGGCGGCCCAGTCGGGACTGGCGTAGCCGTATTGGCCTTTCGTGATGCAGACCAGCTCGGGCTTTCCGTCTCCGGTGATGTCGGTGAAGGTCGGCGATTCGTTGTCGGTTTGGAGAAAGACCTTGTGGCGGGTCCAGTGCTGGTCGGCGCCCTTGGGGTTTTCGAACCACGACGTGTCCTGGCCGGGGAACCCGATGACGAGGATGTCGTTCCAGCCGTCCTGGTTAAAATCGAGGACCCAGACGAAGAAATTGTCGGAGTAAGTGTTTTTGGTGCCGAGGCCCCCTTCGAATCCGGGCACCTTGACGGTGGTCATGGGGCCGAGCTTGAGATCGAAGGTTGCTTTGGGCTCGTAGTATTCGTGGCGTTTTTTGAAATCGGGGCCCTCGTACCACCAAGGGCCGGAGACGAGGTCATTCTTGCCGTCCCGGTTCAGGTCTCCGAAATTAGCGCCTTCGCACCAGAACTGGTCGCTGAGCTGGATGCGTTTGAAGGAGTGCAGTTCCTCGCCGGAGAGGGCGGGCGCGAGGGCGAGGGCCATGGCGGAAGCGAGCACGGCTGGGGGGGAGAATCGCATACGTGGCAGGACTGACGGCGTGACGGGGGCAGTCATTCACCGCGGCGAGCGCGCAGGCGCGGTCACCGTTTTTTGCCGCTTGACGGGTTTTCACGAGATTTCATATCGTGCATCCGTCGATCGTATAGTCTGCTGGACCACCAGCGCGAGAAAGTCGGACAGACAACTGCCGACTTTTTTAGTTCTAGGGGTTGGCAGTTTGAGCGCGATTATGAACGCCGACTTTTTAGCGGTATTGGATTTTTGGGAGCGGGAGAAGGGCATCAGCCGGGATGTCCTGGTTGCGGCTGTCGAGGAGTGCTTGGTGGCGGCGGCGAAGAAAGCGATCGGCCCGGCGCGTGAACTTCGGTGCACGATTGATTCCAAGACAGGCGACATCAAGGCATTCGCGCGTTTGATCGTGGTGGAGAAGGCGCTTTCGAAGCACGATCAGATTTCGGTTTTCGATGCGCGCCAGCTCAAGCCGGACGCGGTTCTGGGGGATGAGGTTGAGGTGGAGGTGACGCCGGCGAATTTTGGGCGCATCGCGTCGCAGTATGCGCGCCAATCCTTCGTGCAGCACATGCGCAAGGCGGAGAAGGCGCTGATCTTTAACGAATTCAAGGATCGGGTGGGCGACATTGTGAGCGGCATCGTCCGCCGCTTTGAGCGTTCGGATGTGCATGTGGATCTGGGCAAGTACGACGCCCTGCTGCCGAACCGCGAGCGCGTGCCGACCGAAGAATATCAAATCGGGGAGCGCATTCGGTGCTTTGTCAAAGCGGTCGAAAACGGCCCGCATGGTCCGGAGATCATCTTGTCGCGGGCGGATCCGCAGTTTGTCATCAAGCTGTTCCAGCTGGAAGTCTCGGAGATCAGCGACGGCACGATTGAGATCAAGGGCATTGCCCGGGAGCCGGGGTTCCGGACGAAGCTGGCAGTTTACACCCGCGACGACAAAGTCGATCCGGTGGGTGCGTGCGTCGGGCTGCGCGGGCAGCGGGTGAAGAACATCGTGCGGGAGTTGAACAACGAGAAAGTCGACATTATTCGTTGGGATTCGAACATTAAAAACTTCGTGACCAATGCGCTTTCTCCAGCAAAGCTTAAGACGTTCGAAGTGGACGAGACTCGTCGGCGGGTCAAGGTGCTGGTGAGCGAAGATCAGCTCTCGCTGGCGATTGGCAAGCGTGGGCAGAATGCACGGCTGACGTCGAAACTGACGGGCTGGCAGATTGACATTGAAGCGGAGCAGGTCGAGACGGTGGGCTTTGATCAGATGATCGCCCAGACCGTGAAGGCCCTGGCGGACATTCCTGGGATCGGGGATGAGAACGCCAATGCGCTGGTGCACCACGGCCTGACCAGCCTGGAAGACTTATTGCAGGCGGAGAAGGGCGATTTGTCGGAGATGCCGGAGATTGGCGAGGAGAAGGCGGAAGCGATACTCGAAGCGGCACGGAATGAGGCGGCGCGTCGATCGATTCGCCTGGATTCGTGAACTGTTTTTCCCCGGAAGGCCGGGCAACCGGAATCTGAGTCGGTCGGTGATTTGAGTTCGTCGGTGAATTATCTATCGGACCGGAATTATTGTGGGAATCGATGGTGTGGAAGTTTGATTGAGTGCTGTGTTAAGGCCCCGTGAAATAGATTGGATCTGCATGAACCGACCATGAAGACGTGGTGGTCCAGTTGGGGCGCGAAGATTTTATATGCCCGTTCGTATCTACGAAATTGCGAAGAAGCTGGGAATCGAGAGCAAGGAAGTCCTTGCCAAGGCCAAAGAACTGGGCATTGCCGGCGCGCGAGTTCCATCGAGCTCGCTGGATAAGATCACGGCGGAATATCTCGAGAGCCATTTCCAACCCGCTGCTCCCAAAGCCGAAGCGGCGCCTCCGCCGGCCCCCGTTGAGGTCATCACAGCTCCCCCGGAACCGGTGCCTGAGCCTCCCGTCGTTGAAGTGGAGCCGTCGTCGGTGCCCGTCCCGGAGCCGGTGATTGACGTGGCGGTGCACGCTCCGGCGGAAACGGTCCAGGAAGCCGCGGTCGAGGTAGCCGTGGCGCCCGTCGCGGAAGTTGCGCCCTCCCGGCCGGAGCCTGAGGTTGCCCGCGTGGAGCCGGCTCCGGCGGTTGTCCCCCCTCCTGCGCCGCCGGCGGCACCCGTTCCGCCACCACCGCCCCCGGCCCCGCCGACGCCGCAAATCGGGGACAAGATCGGCTTTATCCAACTCCCCTCCCGCGCCGGCCGCCCGGCCGATCGTCAGCAGCGAGGACCTCAGCGTGGCACGACGCCGGCTCCGGGTCGGCCGGACCTGAGCCGCACCGGCGGACGGCCCGATCCACGCGGCGGGATGCAGGCGCGCCCGCAACCGGGTGCGCGTCCGGGGCAGCCGCAAGGCCGCGGGCCGCAGGGCCCGGGAATGGGTCGGGCGCCGGCTCCGGGGGCGAATCTCCCGAGTTTTTCCGCGCCGGCGGATGCCCAGGTCATCACGCTCAAGCCACCGATCATTGTTCGTGAACTTGCCGAAAAGCTCGGCAAGAAGCCATTCCAGCTGATCGCCGATCTGATCGAGCTGAAGGTGATGGCGAACGTCAACCAGGCCATCGACGAGGCCATCGCCCAGCGCCTTTGCGCCAAGCATGGCTTCCGGTTCGAGGCGGAGAAGCGGGAGCGTGGAGCCGGGATCGTTCATGCGCCGAAGAAAACGGTTGAGCTGGACATCGAAGACAAGCCGGAGGATCTCAAGCCGCGCGCGCCGGTCGTGACCATCATGGGTCACGTCGACCACGGCAAGACCACGCTGCTTGACGCGATCCGCAAGTCGAATGTGGCGGAGGGCGAGGCGGGGGGCATCACCCAGCACATTGGCGCCTACACGATTGCCGTGCCGCATCCGGAGCGGAAATCGGAGCTGGCGCAAATCACCTTCCTGGACACGCCCGGCCACGCCGCGTTCAGCGCAATGCGGGCCCGTGGAGCGAACGTGACCGACGTGGTTGTTCTGGTGGTGGCGGCAAACGATGGTGTCATGCCCCAGACGTTGGAGGCGCTGAGCCACGCCCAGGCGGCCAAGGTGCCGATCATTGTCGCGATCAATAAATGTGATCACCCGGCGGCCAATGCGATGAAGGTCCGCCAGCAGTTGCAGGAGCGCGGCCTGGTGCCGGACGACTGGGGTGGGAACACGGTGTTTTGTGAGGTGTCGGGCCTGACCAAGGCGGGCGTGCCCCATCTGCTGGAGATGATTCTTCTGCAGGCGGAGCTCATTGAGCTGAAGGCCAACCCGAACCGGCGTGCGAAGGGCAACGTCATCGAGTCCGGCCTGGCCCCGGGCGGCCCGACGGCGACGGTCCTGGTGCGCAAGGGCACGCTGCGCGTCGGCGATGTGATCATTTGCGGTCCGTTCTACGGCAAGGTTCGTGCGCTGATTAACGAGGAGAACAAGCGCCTGAAGGAGGCGGGGCCGTCGGTGGCGGTCAAGGTGCTGGGGTTGAATGGCGTGCCCGAAGCTGGCATTGAGTTCAGCGTGCTGGAGGATGAGAAGGCCGCGCGTGAGCTGGCGGCCCAGCGCATGGAGGAAGCCCGCGAGCTGTCGAAGGAGGCGCGCGCGAAAGTCACCCTGGAGAATCTTTTTCAAACCCTGGCCGAGAATCAGGCCAAGGTGCTTAAGGTGGTCGTCAAAGCCGACACGCAGGGATCGGTGGAGGCAATCTGCGACGCGTTGCGCAAGATCGAGTCCGACAAAGTGGCGCTCGAAATCATCCATAGCGCCGTGGGCACCATCACGGAAAGCGACGTCCTTCTGGCCAGTGCGTCCAAGGGTGTCATTCTTGGATTCCATACGCGCATCGACGGCGGCGCGTCCGAGGTGGCCAAGCGTGAAGGCGTCCAGATCAAGCTTTACTCGATTATCTACGAGCTGATCGATCAGGTGAAGGAAGGCATGGCCGGGCTGCTCGAGCCCATCCTCAAAGAGGTGGTCATCGGGTCGGCCGAGGTCAAAAAAGTCTTCGAGCTGTCGAAGGGTGGCAGCGTCGCCGGGTGCTCGATTACCAGCGGGCGAATCGTTCGCGGGAAGGTGCGGATCATGCGCCGGAAAAACCTGGTCTACGAGGGGGCCACCCAGTCCCTCCGGCGTTTCCAGGACGAGGTCAACGAAGTGCGGGCCGGCATGGAGTGTGGCATTCGCATCGATGGCTTCAACGAGTTCCAGGTCGGGGATGTCATCGAGGCCTACACGGTCGAGAAGATCGCCCAGAAACTATAGGCCCACCACCGGGTGCGGCCTTTCGGACGGAACGGTCAACGAAAGCCGCGCCCGCAGACTCACCCATCGCCATGCCCTCCCGTCGAGTCGAACGCATCCGCTCCCTGCTGCAGCGCGAGATCGGAGAAGCCATCCGCCGCGAGCTGCCCGTCGCCGAGGCCGGCCTGATCACCGTCAACGATGTCGACATCAGCGGCGACCTCCGCAGCGCCCGCGTGTTCGTCTCCATTCTTGGCAGCGCGGACCAGCAGAAGAACGGTTTGGCCCTGCTGGAAAAGACCCGCGTGCGCCTGCAGAGCATCGTGGCCAGCACGGTTATTCTCAAATTCACGCCCCAGCTCCGCTTCGTGCTCGACGACTCCGTCCAGCGCGGCAATCGCGTCCTGCAAATTCTCGAGGAAATCGAAAAACCCTCCCCGCCGGAAAAATGAAGAATGCCCCCGCGATGGTTGGAAAGATCGTCGAAGCCATCCGCCAGCACGAAACCTTTTGCGTCGTCGGCCACATCCGTCCCGACGGTGATTGCATTGGCAGCCAGCTCGGCCTCGGGCTCGCGCTGAAAAATGCCGGCAAAAAAGTCACCTGTTGGAACGAGGATCCGCTGCCGGACAAGCTGGCCTTTATGGACCCGACCGGGCGATGGCTGCAGGCGCCCAAAGCGGGGCGCTCCTTCGACTGTGTCATCGCGACCGACTGCGCCACTTTTGAACGTCTCGGCCGGGTGGGAGCCTGCATCGCGCGGCGAAAGGTCTTCATCAACATTGACCATCACGCGAGCAACACCCGCTACGCCGACCTGAATTGGATTTGCCCGCAGGAGCCGTCCACCGGTGAGCTCATCGTTCGCCTGCTCGAGGCGGGTGGCTGGCCGATCACGCCGCCCATCGCCAATTGCCTGTTTGCCGCGATCTCCACCGACACGGGCTCCTTCCAGTATCCCTCGACGCGGCCGTCGACGTTTCACGTTGCCGCCAAGCTGGTCCAGCGCGGCGCCGATCTGGGGCGCATCTGCAACGAGGTTTATCATTCCTACTCGCTGTCCCGCGTCCGGCTCCTGCAGCACGTCTACAACCAGTTCAAGCTGACCGCAGACGATCAAGTGGCCTATTTCTGGTTGCGAAAAAAGGACTACGAACGGACGGGCGCCAAGCCGGATGACTCGGAGGGGCTCATCGATCACATCCGCGCCATCCAGCCGGTCGTGGTGGCGTGCCTGTTTGAGGAGATGGACGGCGATCTCACCCGGATCAGCCTGCGGTCCAAAAATGAGCGCATCGACGTGAACAACATCGCCCAGAAATTTGGCGGAGGCGGCCACCACGCCGCGGCCGGGGCCCGCATACGTGGCCATCCGGCCGCCGTCCAGCGCCAGGTCCTCGCGGCGGTCAAACAGGCGCTCAGCCAGGCCGGGTCATGATTCGTCCGTTCGATGCGTTCGACGGTGCGCTGCTGGTCGACAAGCCCGCCGGGCCGACGTCCCACGACATCGTCGAGATCGTGCGTTCGCAGTTTGCGCTGCCCAAAGTGGGGCATTGCGGCACGCTGGATCCGGCCGCCACCGGCCTCATCATTTTGCTGCTCGGGCGGGCGACCAAGCTCGCCGAAAAGCTCATGGCGGATGACAAGGTCTACAGCGGCTGGATGAAATTTGGCGAAGTCACGAATTCCTACGATGCCGATGGGGAGGTGACGGCCACGGCGGAGGTGCCGGTGGTGACGCTCGAGCAATTGGGAGAGCTGGCGGACACGTTTACCGGGGATCAGATGCAGGTTCCGCCGATGGTGTCGGCGATCAAAAAGGATGGCGTGCCGCTTTACAAGCTCGCGCGGAAGGGGATTGAAGTGCCGCGCGAGCCGCGGCTGGTGCACATTTTCAAATTTCGCTTTCTCGACTACCAGGCTCCGTTTGGGCGCTTCGTGGTGGCGTGCACGAAAGGCACCTACGTGCGCAGCCTGGCCCATGACTTGGGCCAGAAGCTTGGCTGCGGCGCGCACCTGTGCTCGCTGCGCCGCATTGTCTCCGGGAAGTTCGACGTGGCGGACGCCATCCCCTACGAAGATCTGCTGCGCGTGTCGCGCGACGAATTGCAGAAGCGCGTCATTCCGTTCCTAAAAGTCGCCGGCTGACTCGCGGGCGGCGGGGCTTCGGCTTTTTACGTCCTGGTGCCGGAGCGTCGTGCTGGACCTAATAGCCGTGAACCTTTCTCGGAGTGCGGCCTTCCTCGGGCGCAGAAAGCTCAAAAATTTCCAACGGCGGGGATTGGTCCCGCCCCAAGCGGGTGCTTGAATTGCTGGGGGTCACGCAATGCGCAGAGCCGCGCTCCGGGTTTTGGAAGTCTGGGTAGGGCGCCCCGCAAAGCGGGACGCCGTCAGTGCGGACCCCGTACGGACAACCGGCTGGCGGCGGAGCGCCAGCCCTGCCGACTCTCCGGGTTCGAACACTTCCTTCGCTGGAGTGTCTCATAGTCGGTTCGCGCTATTAACCCGTTGTTTACTGGAAAGGAGCCACTGTGAACTTTGGAGTGACGATGCGATGGCGGAGAGTATTTCTGGGAACGTTGGCAGCCGTGGCGATGGCTGCGCCTTCCCCGGCAGGCGCGGCCCCATCTGCGGCCCGGCTGGATGTGACGGGGACGGTCCGAGATTCTGTGGGTGGCCCCGTGCCGGGGGCGACGGTCTTCGTTTACACGGCCGGGCCGAAAGAAGGCGTCGGCATTCTCTGTCCATCCTGCTATGCGGATTGCCGCAAACGGGCCAGGACGGATGCGGACGGGAGATTCAAAATCGAAAGCCTGGATCCGGATCTGTTGTTTCGCCTGCTCGTTGTGGCCAAAGGGCGACAGCCGGAGTTTGTCAGCCGCGTCGATCCGGGCGCAAAACGTGTCGACGTGGCATTGAAGCTGGCACCGGCGGGCACTGGTCCGAAGCAGGAGGTGCGCGGGCGCGTGGTCGGCCCCGCTGGCCAGGCGGTGTCCGGCGCCGTCGTCAGCATTCGGGGAGTGAATCGGAAGGGCTCGACCCAGTATGGAGGCGATCCGGGCGTGGATGAAGTGGCCGTGACCGACGACGACGGCGGCTTTATCATCCGGGGCACGAAACCGTTCGACGCGGTCAGCGTGGACGTGGAAGCGCGGGCGTTGGCCAAGGGCATTTTCCAACGACTAAGTTCGGGGGGGGAGCTCCATGTGCTTCAGCTGACCGAGGGTGGCGCGGTCAAAGGGCGTCTCGTCCGAAACGGCCAGGCGCTGGCCGGAATCGAGATGAATGTCAGCGGCGCCGATCGGATGGCCGAGGTGTATGTCGGCGATTTCACGGTGGGCACAGACGATCAGGGGCGGTTTTTTCTGGGCAACCTGCCGCCAAACCGCGACTACCAGGTCTGTGCGCGAATGGAGTCGCTTCGCGACAAAGGCTCCGTGCCCTCGAGACACGTGCGTGTCCAAGGAGACGGCTCGATGGAGGATTTGGGTGAGGTGACCGTGCAACCTGGCTTCCGATTGGAGGGGCAGCTCCGTCTCACGGACGGCAAGCCGGTTCCGCCCAAGACCCGGGTGTTGCTTTCGAGGTCGGACGCTTGGGATTCCACGCAGGCGGAAGCCGACGAAGCCGGTCGCTTCCGTTTTTCGGGCGTGCCGGCGGACAGCCTGAGCGTCTCGGCGCGAGTGAAGGGATATCGGCTCTCGCTGCGCAACCGGAGTATGGACGCCTCGAATCCATTTCGGCTGATGGGAATTCTGAAGAGTGACAAGACGAATCTCGTGATTGAATTCGAGCCTGGCGACGAGTCGAGCCGGGAGCGCGGGGTTCACGTGGAATTGGCGCAGGAGCAGTTGGCGGGCGCGGAGGTGGCTCCCGGGAGAGGAGGAGATATTCATGTGACTGGGGTGGTCGTGGACGGGGAGAGCGGCAAGCGACTCGAGGCGTTTCGCGTGACGGAGGGGCGCGGCGATGGTTTTTATCCGAGCTCATTTCAATGGTTACCCGGGCGGGTGGCCGGTGGGTCGAACGGCGTGCTGGACGTCTACGTGAACAGCGGCAAGACGGCGCCGGCAGTGCTCGTCGAAGCCGAGGGCTATCTGCCGCAGGCGTCCGGGGCTCTTGTGGTGCCGGGGACGAACCTCACGATTGCCCTGAAAAAGGGGACGGGCCCTTCCGGCGTGGTCCTTCGTCCGGACGGAATCCCCGCCCCGTTGGTGAAGGTTTATTTGGTGGATCTGCGCAACGGTGTCTACGTGGATAGTCCTGGCATGAAAGTGCGGGAGCAGGTCTATCAGGGAACACGCGCCACCCACAGCGACGAGCGGGGTCGATTTTCCTTCGTCCCGATGGTGGATGATTATGCGATCATCATTATGGATGAAGATGGCTTCGCCGAGGTTGCGGTGGATAAATTGCGCCAGGAGCCCAATGTGAAGTTGCTTCCCTGGGCGCGGGTGGAGGGGCAGCTGAAAATTGGCGCGAAATTGGGCGCGGGCGAGACAGTCCGATTGTGGCCGGCTCATCTGCCCTACGAGTTTCATCCGCGCAATTTTCCGCCGTTGAGTTTTTATCTGAAGACCGAAACCGATGCAGACGGGCGCTTCACCTTTGCACGGGTGCCGCCGGTCAATGTTCAGGTTTACCACTCGCCGAAGGTCAAGGATTCCGAGATGGGCACGACCCCGATGTCCCAGACCGTGAGCTTTTCGCTGCAGCCGGGCGAGGCGAGGACGGTGACGGTCGGCGGTGAAGGGCGGCCGGTCGTTGGGCGCCTGGTGGTGACGGGTTACGAGGGGAAGGTCGACTGGCGTTCGGATGTTTACATGCTGGAGTCCGTTCTGCCGCCGGCGAAGGAAATCACCGACTTGCTCAGCTGGAGCCGCGAGAAAGTCGAAAAGATCCGCGCGGCGCAATCAGACGCCGAGAAGCTGCGGCTGAGCGCTGAGATGGCGGCAAACCGCGACAAATTGATTCTCGAGCAGCGCGATTTTTATCGGACGGAGCAGGGCCGAGCTTACCATTTTCGGAGCCGAAGATTCGCCCTGAACTTCGAGCCGGACGGCCGGTTTCGAATCGAGGACGTGCCGGGCGGAAGATATCGTTTGCGGGTGGATCTGCGGGAGGGTGGCGGCGATTCTCCGTCGCGATTTTCTTCGCCGCGCATTGCGTTTCTGGAAAAGGAAATCGACGTGCCGGAGTCCGGCGGGGGGCGGTCGGATGAGCCGTATGAATTGGGAAAGATCGAAATGCCGGCGCGAAAGATTGTGGGTGTTGGCCAGCTGGCGCCCGAGTTTGCCGTCAAAACGGTGGACGACGCGCCGGTAAAGCTGTCGGATTTCCGTGGCAAATATCTGTTGCTCGACTTTTGGGCTGTCTGGTGTGGGCCGTGTGTGGCCGAGACGCCGTATCTCAAGGCGACCTACCAGGCATTTCGAGGCGATCCGCGTTTTCGGATGGTGGGCCTGAGCCTGGACCCGGAACCAAACGCTCCCCGCGACTACGCCAAGAAGAACGAGCTGGGCTGGGTCATGGGGTTTCTTGGGGATTGGTCGAAATCGGATTTGCCGAACCAGTACGGCGTCGAAGGCATTCCGTCGATCTTTCTCATCGGCCCGGATGGACGGGTGGTGGCGAAGGATTTGCGCGGGGATGCGATTCAGGCGGCTGTGGCCAAAGCGCTGGGCGATTCCACGGCGCGGAGCGATCGCAAATAGTTCCATGGCCTGGCAATTGCGCTTGGCGGAGGAGGCAGACGTGGGGCCGTTGGCTTCCCTCATCGCTACGTCGGTGCATGGTCTCCAGAGCAAGCATTACACTGAAGCCCAGCGCGTGGCCGCCCTGGGGCCAGTCTTTGGCGTCGACCGTCAGTTGATTCGCGACGGAACCTATTTCGTGGTGCCGTGGGAAGGCCAACTGATTGGCGGGGGCGGCTGGAGCCGTCGCCGCTCCCATTACGGCGGTGACGCCGGTCGGGTGGAGCCCGATGACCTGCTGGTGCCGGGAAAGGACGCGGCGCGGATTCGGGCGTTCTTTGTTCATCCAGCCTGGGCCCGGCGTGGCATCGGGCGGGCGCTGATGGAGGCGTGCGAGGACGCGATTCGCCGGGCGGGTTTCACGCGGGTGGAAATGGTGGCCACGCTGACGGGCGAACCGCTCTACGTGGCGTTTGGCTATCGAGTGGCAGAGCGGTATGAGATTTCGTTGGCGGCGGGATTGACTCTGCCGGTGGTGCGCATGACGAAGGAGACCTCGTTGTGATGGGTTTGGACGGGCGTAATCGCCGCCGGTTTGCCCGCCGAGGATTGATGTATTGAGGGTGGCGCGGCGGGCGGGAGGTGTGTTTTTATTTTCGAGCTGACCGCCTGATATTGTGGTTACCGAAAAACTGCTCCTGTCGAACCGCCCGGCCATGGCCTGGGTCGATCTCGCGGTCTTTGGGGTCTTGGTCGCCTTCATCTACGCGGTGGTGACGCTGGCCCGGGAGTGGACCGGGCCCCTGCAGGCCGTTGCGGAAATCCACACCGAGGCTCGGTATCTGCCCTTGTATGCGTTCTTCAGCCTGGCGCGCGGCGTGTTCGCTTACGGGGTCTCCTTTGTGTTCACGATGGTCTATGGTTACGCCATGGCCCGCATGGCCGGCGCCGAGCCCGTGCTGCTTCCGTTGCTGGACATTCTCCAAAGCATCCCGGTGCTGGGGTTCCTTCCGGGTTTTGTCCTGGGCCTGGTTCACCTGTTTCCCCATCAGAATCTCGGCCTCGAACTGGCGTCGATTCTGATGATCTTCACCGGTCAGGCCTGGAACATGACCTTCTCGTTTTATGCGTCGTTGAAGTCAGTGCCCCCTGACCTGGTGTCCGTTGCGCGCGTCGCCCGGCTCTCCTGGTGGACGAGATTCCGGCGTCTTGAGCTGTCCCACGCCGCCACCGGATTGGTTTGGAACAGCATGATGTCGATGGCGGGCGGTTGGTTCTTCCTGACGGTCAGCGAAGCATTCGTGCTGGGCGATCATGACTTCCGGCTGCCGGGTCTCGGGTCGTATATGAGCCTGGCGATCGAGCGGGGCGACGGCCGGGCGCAGTTGTATGGTGTGCTGGCGATGTTGCTCATGATTGTCCTGGTTGACCAAGTCGTGTGGCGGCCGGTGGTGGCCTGGTCGCAGAAGTTCACGGACGAGGCATCGGGCGAAGCCTCGGAGTCGTGGGTCTGGGCCCAGGTTCGTCGTTCGCGGATTTGGGGGTGGATCACCCGGGCGATCGCGGAGGCCGGACGCCGGGCGCGGCCGTGGGGCGCCCCGGCAAGTATTCGCGATCGGCCGAATCCGAGTGAGTCAGGGACGTGGATCCGGCGACTGATGCTGGTGGCAGTTGGATCGCTGGCGATTTACGGGCTGGTCGGCTACGGGCGTCTGCTGACGGCCGTGTCGCCCGAGGATTGGCGTCGATTGGTGGCCGGCGTGGCGGTGACTTTCCTGCGGGTTGGGCTGGCGGTGGCCCTGGGGACGATCTGGACGGTGCCGGTGGGCGTGTTGATCGGGCGGCGCCCGCGGTGGTCCCGGCGTCTGCAGCCGATCATCCAGATGGCGGCGAGCTTTCCAGCGCCGATGATATTCCCGCTGGTCGTGGGTGTGCTGCTGCGTCTGGGCGTTGGCTTGGAAGTGAGCTCGGTGGTTTTGCTCCTGATGGGGACGCAGTGGTATATCCTGTTCAACGTCATGGCCGGGGCGAGCTCCATTCCACGGGATTTTTGGGAGGTGTCGAAGCTCGGTCGTTTTACGTTCGGGCAGCGCTGGCGGGCGCTGATTCTCCCGGGGCTGTTTCCGAGTCTGGTGACGGGGTGGATCAGCGCGACGGGCGGTGCGTGGAATGCGAGCATCGTGGCGGAGTATCTCAAATACGACGGCCGGACCCTGAGCGCGACCGGGCTGGGTTCGACGATCAGCCGCGCGACGGAGCACGGCAATTTTCCGTTGCTGGCGGCGGCGGTCGGGCTGATGGCGTTGGTGGTGGTTGGATTCAACCGACTGGTCTGGCGTTCGCTCAGCCACCAGGCGCAGACGCGCTTTGCGCTGAACACCTGATACGACTATGGCCAATGCCAATTCCCTGTTGGAAGTGCGTCACGTCAGCCAGCATGTGGCCCTGGCCGGAGGCAAACAGCTGGAGATCCTGCGCGACGTCAGCTTTGAAATCCGGGAGCACGAAGTGGTCGCCATTCTCGGCCCGTCCGGATGCGGCAAGTCCACCTTGTTGCGGGCCATCATCGGACTGGAGCCGCCGTCCTCCGGTGAAGTGTGTTATCGCGGGGTTCCGCAATCCGGATTGAATCCCTCGGCGGCCCTGGTGTTTCAAAATTTTGCGTTGTTCCCGTGGCTCACGGTCCAGCAGAACATCGCCGTTGGGCTGGCCAGCCGGGCGATGGAGCAATCCGAGCGCGAGCAGCGCGTGCAAAAGGTCATCGACGCGGTCGGCCTGGAGGGCTTTGAGGAAGCCTACCCGCGGGAGCTGTCCGGCGGCATGAAGCAACGCGTGGGATTGGCGCGGGCGCTGGCCGTCGAGCCCGAGATTCTTTGCATGGACGAGCCCTTCAGCGCCCTGGATGTGCTCACCGGCGAGACCCTGCGCAACGAAATTGTCGATCATTACCTGAGCAAAAGCTCGGCGGTGAATTCGGTCATCCTCGTCACCCACAGCATCGAAGAGGCCGCCTTCATGGCCACGCGGATCGTGGTGCTGGGCGCGCACCCGGGCACGGTGCTGGCCGTGCTCGACAACACGCTGCCGTATCCCCGCGACGAACGGCATCCCGAGTTCCTCCGGCTCTGCCAGCGCGTGCACATGCTCGTGACGCAGAACCTGATTCCCGAGTCCGCCCTGCTCCCCGGCCAGCGGCCCGTCGCGCGGGCAATTCCGCCGGTGTCCCTCGTCACGACCATCGGGCTTCTGGAAGTCCTCGAGAATGAAGGGCCCACGGACTTATTTGAGCTCAGCCAGCGCGTGGATCTGGATCTGACCCAGCTGTTGCTGGTGGTCAACGCCGCGGAGCTGCTCGGCTGGGTGACGACGCCAGGCCAGCGGGTCGAGATGACACCGGCCGGCCGGGAGTTTCTCGGGGCCGATGTCAACCGGCGGAAGCAGTTGCTCAATGCAATTCTCCGCGGCATTTTCGTGTTCAAAGTCGTCATCCAAATATTGCAACAGTCGGCCCGTGGCGAAGTGGAGGACGAGACGGTCCTTTCCCAGCTGGCCATGCAGTTTCCGCATGAGAGGCCACATCGCCTGTTTCGGGCGGTGGTGGCGTGGGCGCGGTATGCCGAACTGTTCAAATACAGCAGCACACGAAAGGTGCTCCATTCGCTGGATGTCGGCGTGGCCACGCCCGGCGGTCGCCCGATCGCGTGATCGGGCCGTTAAGTCCGAAGTCCGAAGTCCGAAGTCCGAACTTCAAACCCATCACTCGTCACTCGTCACTCATCACCGATCCCTGACCACAAATTTCCTGAAACTGGCAGACGGTTTCCGCGTCGAACGCCTCGTAACACCACCGATTTTAGAAATCTTATGAAGATCAATTCGAACCGATCGCTGACGCGCCGCCGGTTTCTCCATCAGGCCGGGGCGGGCGTGGCGTTGTTCAACATTTTGCCCGGCACGTTGCCGGGGGCGGAACCGCTGTCACCCAACCAAAAGGTGAACGTCGCCGGCATTGGGATTGGCAGTCGCGGTGGCGCGGACGTGGGCGAGGTGGCGGGGCTCGGGCACAACATCGTGGCGGTTTGTGACGTGGACGAGAAATATGCGGCCAAGGAGATCGCCCGCTATCCGAACGCCAAACGATTCAAGGATTATCGGGTGATGTTCGACAAAATGGGATCCGAGGTCGAAGCGGTGATTATTGGCACACCGGATCACACGCACGCGGTGATCGCGATGGAAGCGATCCGGCGGGGCAAACATGTTTACTGCGAGAAGCCGCTGACCCATACCGTCCATGAGGTGCGCGAATTGATGGCCGCGGCCCAACGCTCCAAGGTCGTGACGCAACTGGGCAACCAGGGGCATTCCACCGGTTCGATCCGGCGGGTCTGCGAGTGGGTTTGGGCGGGCGCCCTGGGGCGGGTCCAGACCGTGCATGGGGCCTGCGACGCGTTTAAGAACGTTTATTGCCAGATTCCCAATCTTGGCAAGTTGAGCGAGCACCACGATGTTCCCTCGACGCTGGACTACGACTTGTGGGTTGGCCCAGTGCCGTTCAAGCCCTATTCGCCGCTTTGGGTGCCCTGGAACTGGCGCGGCTGGATGCACTTTGGCGGCGGCGTCATCGGTGACTGGATTTGTCACGTGTTGGATCCGGCATTCTGGGCCCTCGATCTCGACGCGCCGACGTCCATCCGGGCCGAGGTGACCGACTACGACTTGGAGAAACACGGCGCGACGTATCCGCCGGGTTCGCGCATCACCTTCAACTTTCCCGCGAAAGGGGAGCGCGGCCCCGTGGAGGTTGTGTGGCACGACGGCAACACGACGATTCCCGTGCCGAAGGATTTTCCCGCGGACGAAAAAGTGCCCGGGACGGGGGCGATATTGTTTGGCGAGAAAGGGATGATTGTCCACGGGTCACATGGCGGTGCGGGTTGCCATTTGCTGCCCGAGAGTTTGATGGAACAGAATTCCGGGAAGAATGCGCCGGCGGAGAAGATTCCGCGTGTGAAGGGGCATGGCTGGGATTGGATTGAGGCGATTCGCACCGGACGCCCCGCTGGCTCCAACTTCGGTTATGGCGGGCGGCTCACTCAGGTCGGCCTGCTCGGATTGGTTGCGCTTCGGTTCCCTGGACAGACGTTGGAATGGGACGACGCCGCGATGCGCTTCAAGAATAATGCCGCGGCCAACGCCCATCTGCGCACCGAATACCGAACCGGCTGGAAGCTGTAGGACGCGGTCGTGCTGGCCTGGATATTCCAGGTCGCACAAGCCCGCGCCTCGGGCTCCGGCTTAATGCAGGCGTACGTCGGCCCAAGCCAGCGGGGAAAGCTGGCAGCGGTTCCGCCCGGAATCTTCAGCGGTTGGAGAACTCGCCGGCGATCCGGGCGGTTCGTGCGAACGATATTTTTGTCATCCATCTTTTTGCCCATCCTGAGGTGTGGCAGAAAGATGATGGGCAGGAAGATGACCGGAGGAGGGGTGTTAGCCTTGGCGGATCTCGGCCTTGTCCCTTGGAGAGTCCGGGCTTTGCCGGGCTCCTCGTGCGCAGCAGGTCTTGCCTCGGTGGTTGGCTCGAACTATTGTCCGGGTCTTATGTTTGATGTCATCAAGGCTCAGTTGACCGCCGGGACCGAGAAGCTCGCCCATCTGCGGAGGTTTCTTTGACGTCGCCCGCATCAAGCAGCGGCTGGGCGAGTTGGACGGCCTGATGGCGGCGGAGACCTTCTGGAACAACCGGGAGCAGGCGCAAAAGTTGATTGATGAGGCGGCCTCGCTGAGGCGGAATCTTGATCCGTTGCTGGATGCCGAGCGCAAGCTGGAGGATCTCCAGGTCATGACCGAGCTGGCCGCCGAAGAGCCGGAGGCGGCCCATGCGAAGCTGCTGGTCGAGGTGCGACGCGATACAGAGGCCTTGGTAGGTCAGTTGGAGGCGATGGAGCTGCGGGTGCTGTTGAAAGGCCCGCACGATCGTTGCAACTGTATCTTTAGCATCAATGCCGGCGCCGGCGGGACCGAGGCGCAGGACTGGGCGGAGATGCTTTCCCGGATGTATCAACGATGGTTCGAGCTGCGCGGCTGGGAGGTCGAAGTGACCGATGCGCTGCCGGGCGAAGGGGCCGGGCTCAAGAGCGTCACATTTTTGGTCAAGGGCGAGAATGCCTACGGCTTTTGCAAAGCTGAACGCGGCGTGCACCGGCTGGTGCGAATCTCCCCCTTCGACGCGAATCAACGGCGCCACACCAGCTTCGCCAGCGTCGACGTCATCGCGGAACTGGAGGACAGCAATGAGAGCGACATTGTGCTGCCGCCCGTTGAGCTGAAGATCGACACCTTTCGTTCCGGCGGCAAAGGCGGGCAAAATGTGAACAAGGTGGAGACCGCGGTTCGCATCACCCATCTCCCGACGGGGCTGGTCGCCGCGTCGCAGGCGCAGCGGTCCCAGATCCAAAATCGTCACGCTGCCATGACGCTGCTCATCTCGAAGATCTACGCATTGCGGGAGGATCAAAAGAAGGCCGAGATGGAGCGATTTTACGGGGAGAAGGGCAGCATCTCGTGGGGGAACCAGATTCGCAGCTACGTCTTTCAGCCCTACCGGATGGTCAAGGACCTGCGCACCGGGGTGGAAACGAGCAACGTCCAGGGAGTGATGGACGGAAATCTCGATCCGTACATCAACGGCTGGCTGCGGGCGGGAGGTCCGCTCAAGCGCATGCAAGGGGTGAAGGAGGAGGACGAATGAACATCCTCGACACCATCGTGGTGCAGAAGCGCGTAGAGATCGCGCGCCTGCCGCGGCAGGGCATCACGCCGGAACTGTTGCGGTCGGCCGTTGCGCGCCGCGGCGGGGTGCGTGATTTCCTGGGCGCCCTGCGACAGCCGCGGACCGGCGACGTCGCCCTCATCGCCGAGGTCAAGAAGGCGTCCCCGTCCGCCGGCGTGATTTGTCCCGACTTCGATCCGCTCCGCATCGCCCGCGAGTACGAGGTCGCGGGAGCGAGCTGCCTGTCGGTGCTGACGGATGAGCAGTTTTTTCAGGGGTCGCTCGATTATCTGCGCCGGATTCGCGCCGCGGTGTCGTTGCCGTTGCTGCGGAAGGATTTTGTCATCGATGACCGGCAGATCCTGGAGGCGATCGAGTGGGGGGCGGACGCGATACTTCTGATCGTGGCGATACTGGAGGAGGCTGCCCTGCGGCGGTTGCTCGGGCTGATCGAGGCCGCGGGGCTGACAGCGCTGGTGGAGGTGCACGACGAAGCCGAGTTGGATCGCGCGCTGGCGGCAGGGAGCCGGTTGATCGGCGTGAACAACCGGAACCTCAAAACTTTTAAAGTGGATTTGGGCACGACCGAGCGGATGGCCGCGAGGCTGTCGCACGCAAGACTCCCGGCCGGTGCGGCGCCGCTGCTGGTGGCTGAAAGCGGGATTCATACTCAGGAGGATGTGCGGCGGGTGCGCGCAGGCGGCGCGCGGGCCATCCTTGTCGGGGAGTCGTTGGTAAAAGGCGGCGTGGCGGCCATTGGCGCCAAGGCGGCGGCGTTGCTGGGCGTGGGCGGAGTTCACCAGGCAAGCAAAGGCTGAGCATGAGCACGACGTTGACCGCAGGATCGAGCATGACCGACGTGCTGGCGGTTTGCCCCGGGGCGCGCCGCGCGTTATTTCGCAGGTATCACATCGGCGGCTGCGCCAGCTGTGGCTTTGGGCCGGATGAAACCCTGGCGCAGCTCTGCGCGCGCAACGGCCAATTGAACGTGGATGAGGTGATTGCGCACATCCAGGAGTCGGCGGAGGCGGATCGGCAGTTGGAGGTTGCGCCGCGTGAGCTGGCGGAGCGCCGGGCGCGGGGCGAGGCGATTCGCCTGCTGGATTTGCGGACCCGGGAGGAATGGAACGCGGTGCGTCTGGAGGGGGCCGAATTCGTGGATCAGGACCTCATTCAACGCCTGATGGGAAAGGAAGGTCAGCAGGGCCTGCTGGTTTTTTACGATCACGCCGGCGCCAGCAGCATCGATGCGGCGGCGTATTTCGCCGGGCACGGCTTTGCCAACGCGAAATTTTTGCGCGGCGGCATCGACGCGTGGTCGCAGGAGGTGGATTCCAGCGTGCCGCGTTACAAATTGGAGACGCCATGACGAACGACGATTTTCAAAAACGGGTCGACGAGGCGGTCGCGAACCCGCAGAACATGGGCGAGATGACGGGGGCGGACGCCATGGGCACGGTGGGCAACGCGGATTGCGGCGACATGCTTCGGGTTTGGGTGAAATTCAAGGAAGAGGGCGGCCGCAAGGTGATCGACCGGGCCAGCTTCCAGAGCTTCGGCTGTGAGACGGCCATCGCGGCGGCCAGCCTCGCCATGGAGCTGATTCGGGGGAAGACGCCGGAGGAGGCCCTGCGGTTGCGGGGCGAAGAGTTCGCCCGGGATTTGGGGCCGCTGCCGCCGACCAAGGTGCACTGCACGCAACTTGTGGAAGGGGCCATTCGCTCCGCCTTGGACGCCAACGCCGCGCCGCCGCCGGCCTCGTCGTCCCCGGCGTTGCCGGCGCCACCTCCCCAAGCCGTGGCAGGCAATTTGAACGAGAGCTTCAACCAGCCCCGACAAGGCGGCGTGCGGGTTGTTTTTCTGGAACCGAAATCGCCGGAGCGGTCGGAGCAACAGCAACAGCAGCAGCAGTAGCAGTAGCAGTAGGATCGAAAGATTCCGGGGAATTGGATCGTGGCCCGGGATCGTGGCCGGTGCCTGCGCTATCCAATGTCGACCCGGGCCACCGCGTAAGGCAGGAGCCTCAGTTCGATTTTTCCTTGAGCCGATTCGATTGAATTGCCGGGGCGCTGGCGGAATTGTTCGGGGCGCCGCACAGCTTCCTCGGCGGTGGTTTCATCCAGGTAGCGGACGCGGGCCGTGCAGGTGCCGGTCTTGATCTTCAGGTCTTGCGGATCGCCGGTGAGGTTGGCCACGAGGAGGCGCTTTCGTCCGGACCCATCGACGAGCGCGAGGCCATCGGCTTCGAGGGGGTGGGTGGAGAAGACCGGGTAGACCTGACGGCCGGGGAAGTCTGCGATGTCGGCGAAGACGTGGTAAACCGGGAGGGCCACGCCGGGCTCGCTGGGGAAAAATTGGGGCAGGGGCGAGCCGGCGGTTGATTCCATGATGCCGCGCCAGCCGGTGGTTTCAAAATAGGTCAGGCTGTGCACGAAACCGGTGGCGGCCAGGCGGCTGATGCTGGCGAGAGTCCAGCCGGCGCAGAAGAGCGAGAGCTGCCGGGGATCCACGTCTGCAGGCGGCGCGGCCAGAGCGCCCGGCAATTCCTGGTGGGCGGCGGAATTGTTGCGGATGCGCAGGGTGATGGGCGAGACAACCACGGGCCGCGGGGTGAACGTCCGGGCGGTCTCCACGTTGTGCACCTGTCCGGCGAGGTTTTCCACGAGGGTTGTGTGGTCAAACGCGTGCACTTGCGGGTTGTTGGAATAGCAAAGGGATGACGCCGCGCCGGACTCGGGGCGGGTTCGGTTGACTTCCGTGAAGAAGTCCCGGGTGCCGGCGGCGAACAAGGCGGCCGGAGCGAGCGGCTGGAGCAACGGGCGGATGGATTGAACCGTCCGTTCGGACGTTGGGTTTTCCGCGCTGTGCAGAAGGATCCAAAGCGAGATCCGGGGCTGCAGGCGCGCGATCTGGCGGGTGAGCGCAGCCAAGGCGGCCTCGTCGCCGGGTTCGCCGGACAGGGTGAGCGCCAGGTGGAGGCCGGCGCCGACGGCGGCGGCCTCCGCGCAGGCCTGCTCGAGGAGAGCGGGGTGAGCCGGCTCGCGCAGGTCGAGGTCGACCCGGAGATGGGAAAGGCGCAACGCTTTCAGCCGTTCCAGTTCAGGCCCGGTCAAGGGCCGGCGATGGCTGGCCACACAAAGCCCCAGCGGGGGCAGGGTAAACACGGGCGTCGTGGCGATCGAGAGCTGCGGCGGGCGTCCCACATTGACCGGCAGGATCGGACGGACGTTTCCGGAGAGGCTGAGCGTGACTGATTGTTGAACCCGATCGCCGGGCTCGACCGCGTGCGGCTGCGGCCGGATTTGCGGCGTGCAGTAGGTCTTGAAGGAGGCGTCGCTCCAGTTTCGTTGGTCTTCCATCTCGAACACGTCGCCTTCCATCTGCACGTGGGCGCGGATGCCGGTATTGACGACGTCATAGGCCAGGCCGCGGATGTTGAAGAACGGTTGATGGGGGGAGATGTCCTTTGGGAAGACGCCCTGTTCAGTCGAGCCGTCATCGTGTTCGACCGTGACGGGCCGTCCGGAGCATTCGGTGATGGGATGGAGCACGCAAAAACCGATGCGATTGCGGCGGAAGCTGGAGCGGGCAACGCCGTCGAATGTGAACTGGATGCGACCGGTCGGCTCGCCCGTCACGACGCCCTGCCAGAAATAATCAATTCCGTCCCGCTGACATTCGCAGTCGAAGGCGAGCCGGAACGAGTCCGGCCGGATGTCCTGTTTCCGCAGGGTGACGCGGGGGAGAATGGTGGCCCATTGGTGATCGCGGATGGCGGCATAAAGGGCGCGGAGGACTTCGTGATCGCCGAGCCGGATGTGGCGCAGGAACGCCGTTTCGGGCTCGAACAGGAGGGAGAGCGGGCCGGCTTTGAGCGCGATGGGGCGGGGCGTCTCGCGGCCGGCCTGGATGAAGCCTTTGGACAACATGGCGGAAACTCTTGCGATTTTTCGCGCTGGCTCCAGCAAAAAAGCAAGTGCCCGGCGCCCGGCTGGTGCTTGCCATTCGCAGATTCGCCGGGATACTCAGGCGTTCGTGGAATGAGTTCAAACCCTGGAACCACGCTGCACTACAAGCGGGCGACGTTTGCGACGCAGTTGCCGGTCGGTTATCGCTACGCGCCGTCGCATGCCTGGGCCGGCCCGGCGGAGCCTGGCGTCTGGCGCGTGGGCCTGACCAAGTTCGCCACGCGCATGCTGGGGGAGATGGTCGATCACGGATTTGAAGTCGAGCCGAACGCCCGGGTGGCTCCCGGGCAAATCGTCGGCTGGGTCGAGGGGTTCAAGGCGATCTCCGATCTGTTCTGCATTGGAGCCGGCGAGTTTGTTCGGCGAAATCCCGCGCTGCTGGAAAACATCAAGCTGATCAGCCGGGAGCCCTACACCGGAGGCTGGCTTTACGAAGTGCGCGGGCAACCCGACGACAAATGCATGGGCGTCGAGGCCTATCGGGATTTGCTCGACAAGACGATTGACCGAATCCTGGCCCAGCAGAAGGCCGCCGAGGGAAAAGGCGATTGAACACGCGATGACGATGAGCACGGAGACAAACGCGGGCCAGGCCCGTTACATCATGGTGGGCGGGTTCCTGGGCGCCGGCAAAACGACCGCCGTCCTGCGGCTGGCGGAACGCCTCCACGCCCAAGGACGCCGGGTCGGCCTGATCACGAATGACCAGGGCAGTCACCTGGTCGACACCGCCATGCTGGCTTCCCACGGGTTTGCGGTCGAAGAGATCGCGGGTGGGTGTTTTTGCTGTCGGTTCAACTCCCTGGTGGACGCCGCGCGCAAGCTTTCCGGGTCAACGTCGGAGCGGCCCGATGTTTTTCTGGCGGAACCGGTGGGCAGCTGCACGGACCTGGTGGCCACAGTGAGCTATCCGTTGCGACGGATTTACGGGGAGGCATTCTCCATCGCGCCGCTGAGCGTGCTGGTGGATCCCGTGCGCGCGCAGCGGATGCTGGGCCTGGCCGGCGGAGCCGGGTTTTCGGAGAAGGTGCAATACATCTACCGCAAGCAGCTGGAGGAGGCGGAGATCATCGTCATTAACAAGTGCGATCTGCTGGCGCCGGCGGAGCGCGCGAAGCTGCGCGACGCGCTGGCCGCGCGGTTTCCCGCGGCGGCGGTCCTGGAGATGACGGCCCGCACGGGAGCCGGAGTTGACGACTGGCTCGAAGCGCTGGCGGCGGGCGATGCCGTCCAACGTGCCGCCATGGAGATCGACTATGACATCTATGCCGAGGGTGAGGCGCTGTTGGGTTGGCTGAACGCGACCGTGAATCTTTCGGCGGACGCGCCTTTTGACGGGAACAGATTCCTGCGGGAATTCGCCGGAGCGCTGCAGGATCGCCTGGCCCAGGCTGAAGCCGAGGTGGCCCATCTCAAGATGACCCTCGAGCCGATGGACGGGCTGGGCGAGTTGGCGGTGGTCAACCTGGTCCGCAACGATTACGTGCCGGAACTGTCGCAGGAGATTGAAGAAGCGATCCCCGGCGGACAGGTCATCGTCAATGTGCGGGCCGAAGCCGACGCTGAAATCCTGCGCCAGGGACTGGCGCAGACGTTGGCCGCGCTCAAGCAGGCGTGGCCGACGGTGGCCGCGAACGTCGAACACGAGGAACATTTCCAGCCGGGCCGTCCACAGCCGACCCATCGGATGGGCTGAGCGCGCGGGGGCGGCGGAGCCTGTCCGGGGTCCATCAAGGAACGCGCAGGCGGGTATCGGTGAGTGTTTGCAGAAAAGCCACCAGCGCTTGCTGGTCTTCCTGGCTGAGCCGTATTCCGCCATGGGGATGTTTGGCCAGATTTGGGTCGAGCGTCCGGCTGCGTTTCACGCCGGTGCTGTAATGCTGGATGACCTCCGGGAGCGAGTTGAACCGGCCGTCGTGCATGTAGGGCGCTGTCAGCGCAACATTGCGCAGCGAAGGAACCGCGAACTTGCCGAAATCCCCGCGCTGACGTGTGACCGCGAATCGTCCGGGATCGCGGGGCTCGGCATCCAGGCCGTTGTTGGCGAACGACTGGCTCCGGAACAGGGGCCCACCGTGACAGTGGAAACAATCGGCGCCAAACTGGCGGCGGCGCGGGTCGTACTCCGTGTGGAATAACTGAAAACCGCGTTGCTCCTCCTCGGTGAATGCCTCCTCGTTTCTGAGGACCCGGTCAATCTTGGCGTCCCCGGAAACCTGGACAAGCAGGCATTGCTCGAGGGCCCGGGCGATTCGGTCGGCGGTGATTTCCTCGGTGCCGAAGGCGTTCAGAAAGAGCGAAGTGTAGGCGACCGGATCGTCGGTGGCGCGCGTTCGGACGTTTCGTCTCTCCGCTGGCGTGGCCTGGCGGCGAGCCCACTCTAAGGCACGTTCCTGATGTCGGGCGTCGACGCTGGCCCGCCGCAGCTTGGCCACCACATTCGTCAGTGTCTCGTGCATCTCGACGGGATTCTCGATGGGTTGCAACACTTGCTCCCGCAAAGTTGGGGCGCGTCCATCCCAGAAAAACGAGGACTTCCACGCGAGGTTAAACAACGGCATGGCGCGGCGCGTTCCCGGCTGACCTTCGGCCCCGAGGCTCACCGCCCGGTGGTCGGTGAAGGCTCCGGACGAGTCGTGGCACGAGGCGCACGACTGGGAGCCGTTCACCGAAAGGCGCGGATCCAAAAACAGCAGCCGGCCCAGCGCGACGCCTTCCTCGGTGAGCGGATTGTCGGAGGGGAGCGAAGGCCGTGGAAAGAATCGGGAAAGGGTGAACGGATACGGCGTGGCGTGCGGCGCGATCTCGACTGGACCCGTGGACCCCGCGCCAGCCGGCCGTGGCGTCGCCGGCCGGATTGCCTGGACCGAGAAGGCTGTCTCGACGTTTTCGCGGAGTGGTCGGGCCAGGGGATCTCCATCGCGGGAGTGGGTTGACGCCGTGTCTCCATCGAGTGGGATTTGGTGCGCGCCGGAAAAAATCAGTTCCAGGTCCAGGCCGAGCCGAACCTCCTTCGGCTCCGTCAAATCAAGGGCCACCGGAAGTTCGACGGTCATCAGCATGGGGTCGGTGGCGAGGTGATAGGAGAACCCGCCCAGGTGGTATTCGGGTTGTGACGGATCGGCAATGCCGGCGGCCGGAGGAATCCCGGGCGGCCGCCAGCTTCCTTCGAGGGCGAAAAAGACATATCCGCCCTGCCAGGACCAATGCAGGCCGTTGACGTTGGGATTGAGAGGGTGGCCGGGATCCAGCCGGGCCGGATCGGCATGGTTGACCGCAGCCGGAACACCGATCTGAAAGCGGAGGCGATCGTAGCCAGCCGCCGGCACGTATTTCACCTCGAACGCGTCGCGCCCTTCGCGCGGGCTCAGGTAGGCGAACCAGTTGGTCAGTCCAAGCCAGCCGCCGCCGGTGCGCCGGAGCGCAATGTTGGAGAGCAGAAAATCGAGACGGGAGACGGAGAGGGTCGTGGTTGGACCCGGCGTGCGGGTGGCGATCCGGTAACTGAGCGAGTCGAACTTGAACGAGGCACCGCCCCACTGCGGTACGATGGTGACCGTCAGGCTCTGGCCGGCGACGGCGACGGCGACGGCCGGTGCCGGGCGGAGGAGCAGGGCGGCCACCCCCAGGACGGTGGTGATGCGCTTCATGGCCGGGCCATCGAGGATGGAGCCGGTCTTCATTTGTTTGGCTGGGCTTGTCCCGTGGCATCTTGGATGAGTTCCACCCAGAAGAATTGACTCGCCGCCGGCTGCGGTCCCGGGGCGATCGAGTAGCTGGTCGTGGTGCCTTGGGAGTCCAGGATCGGGGAAATCGGTGTCCAGGACTGCAGATCCGTGGTGGAGTAGACGCGGTATTTGCCGCCTTCGAGGCTGCTCCAACGCATGGTGATCGTGTGGCTCTGGGCGAGCGCCTTGATCCAATCCGGCAGATCCTGAAGCGTGAATAGCGGGAGGTTGGCATTGAAGTAGGTCGTCGCCTCCGCGCTGACGGTCGCGTGCTCGCCCCCGAGCCTTTTTCCGCAGTATTCCCAGCCCAGGATGTACGGAAAGGCGGGTCCGTTGGTTTCGTTGAGCGTCACGAAGTAGGCATAGGTGCCGTCGGGGTATTCGGGCGTTTTGCAGCAGCGCCCATTGTGGAGGTCGAGATCGTAGTCGACCCCGGGATGAAACCAATCGCCGGTCGACGGATTGATCAGGTGGCCGAGGAAGGCGTAGTCCTCCGCGTAATGTCCGAGCGAAAACTCGATGGGGTTGCAGGACGTGACGTCCGTCCCGTGATCAGTCCTGGGGCCGTCCACGGCGGCAGGGTGTCCGGAGGCCAGCAGCGCCCAGATCGGCAGGGAAGTTCGGCCCGTCCGTCCGGCCGGCAAGATCGGAAACCCGAATGCTCCGGCTCCGGTCCCAGCCAACGGCCCCACGTATTTGGTGCGGACGTCGGTCGTTCCGTTGCGGCCGTCCCGCAAGACGTATCCCGATCGCATCCGTCCGATCGCCGAACTGGCATCCATCGGATCCGAGTAGCCGTAGGGCCCATAGATGGGATGGCCGTCGAAAGCCCATCCGAGAATCGGCGAGTGGTGGAGCGCCCCGCTGGACTCGGAGACAGTGATGACCCCGTCGGCCTCGTTGGTGCTCGCGGTCACATTGTCGTTGAGCTGGAGTCGCAGCAAGGCGGGACCAACATGGGAATGATACTGATCTGTCGCCGTGTGGAACTGGGCGTAGTCGAACGTCGCCGCCTCCGAGAACCACGCATCCCGGTTCCATACACCGAAGGAACCGTCGATGACATCCAGGCTTTGCGTTCCGTCCGGATTTGAGGCGCCGTCCGGCTCGAGGGTTGAGTCGTAGTGATGGCCGTCGATCATGCTATAGACCGCCGTGCCGTTGACCCATAAACCGATGGCGTCAACCCCGGTGTTGGTGCAGCCAGCGACGTCCGGGAGGAGCGGAATTTTGAACGGCGTGGTCTGATCGTCCGGCCAGTCGATGAATGGGGAGGCGGGGTACTCGCAATACCATGGGCCCATGACGTGGCTGGCCAACCCCGGTGCCGTGATATAGACGGCGTTGCCGTCGTATTGGATCTTCTGCACGTCCGCGTGGACGCTCTCGACAATCGGGTCTGAGGACGGATCTGCTTCGGGCCCGGCCACCCAGACGGCGGTTGGCTCTTCCCCACGCTGCCGGATGATCCGCGCGTAGCGACCGGAGTTCCTCGTGAACCACGACGTGAGCAAGGGGCTTGGCGTGGCTGGAGCGATGGTTGAACAGGAACAATCACACGACGGAGCGTTGGTCAGAATTCCAAAGATCCAATGGCGGACGTTGTCGGTCGGAAGCACTTCGATGTCGCCAGAGTCGATTTGCGCCCGGGCCCTGAGCTTCCCTGCGTTTTGCGGGACCAGGCTCAGCTCGATCGTGGCGCCCTGGCCGGGTTGCAGCCGCGCCAGCGTGCAGTGCACTTCGTTGTTCACGACCGCGCAGGCGTTCTCCCCGGGGGCGACCGCCAGTTGGGAAATGGCCACCTGGTCCAACCCGACGACCAGACTGACGTTCGAGGCCGTGCTTGGTCCGGCGTTGCTGGCCACTGCGGTCAGGTGGAAGGGCCAGCCGGTGATTCCTCCTTCATTCGGAGGCTCCAGCAGAGTGACACTCAGGTCCGTGCGCGAGCCGGCCTGCACCGGGATGACGTGATCCTCCACCTCACCCGGCCCGCCGTAGCCGGTATAACTCAAACCGCCGGTCGCGCTGACGCGCCAGCGCGTGGTGATGTTGGTCAACGCCGCCTGGGAAGGGATGGCGAACGTGAGCGTGTTGGCGCCGACGTTCAATCGACGGCTGGCGAAAACCTGCTCGCCGGCATCCGCCCAGCTTCCATTGTTGTTAAAGTCGGCCCAGGCATCGAGAAACCCCGGTGCGTTGGCGCACGTCACGACGACGGTGGCCACGGCTCCGGAAATCACGGCTGACGGGAACTGAATTCCGTCTTCATCGTCGCTCGCGCCGTGCGTGTCGTCCCAATCCGCCAGCGGACTGTGGACGCCGGTGGGCGATTCGTTGTCCCATCGGACACCGAGCCACGGAGCCATCGGCGAATAGCGATGAGACGCGCCGTCCTCGGCCGCGGTCACGGGGAAGCCGCCGCGCGCGTCGCCCCAGTCCGTCTGCGCCCGGACCGTCAATGGCACGGCCAGCGTGTTGTCGGCCGGGTTCGCATCGGTCTGCAGACCGCTGATTCGTGCGATCAGGTTACCCAGGTTTACCGTGAGATCCGAGGACGCGGGCAGGAAACTCGCGCCAACTCTCAGCTCAATTCTGAACCCGGCCTGCCCGGCCAGGCTCGGGGTGGTGCAGACGACGTTGCTGCTCCCGAACAACTGGCAGGTTCCGGCGCTGTTGCTGGCGGAAAGGATGTGAAAGCCGGCCGGCGACTGGACCTCAACTTGCACGCCGGTGACCGGCGCCGGCCGGAAGTTGGTGCCGACCAGGCTGACGAACGTGAAGATGTTTTCCGTGAACACGGGGAACGGTGCGGCGGTGAGCGCCAGATCGAGCGCGGGCAAGGTGACGGTCAGCGTGGCCGACGCACTGGTGACGCTGCTGAACGCGTTGGCGACGCGCACGGAGAAGCGCGCTCCGCTATCGAGCAACTGCGCGCTGGCGATGGTCAGGTTGCTCGCGGTCTGGCCGGAGAGATCGACGTTGTTGCGCATCCATTGATAGCTGAGAGGCGGCGTGCCGGACGCGGAGACGCCAAAGGTGACGGCTTGATTCGCTTCCACGGTCTGGCTTTGCGGTTGAACCAGGATGGTGACCGGCTGGTTGGGCGGCTGTTCGCCCCCCGGGATGAACGGGTTCAGGCGGCTGGCCGGGATGGGACGTTCCAGCGTGCCGCCGGGCAGCTCCCATCCGACGGACAGGTGATCGCCACCGCCACCGTCCTTGTGACGCGCTTCGATGTAATATCGACGGCCCGCCAGAAGGGGAATTGCCGGCGACTGCTGCTCGGGGGTTCGATCCCATTCTCGGAAGTTGCTCCAACTGGTCTCCTGGGCGATGAGAAAAACACGGCTGGGCTGCTCATCGCTGCTGAGGAAGAGATCCGCACCATCGTCGCTCGCGACCCAGAAACGGTAGGTGCCGGTCATTGGCGGCACCACATAGCCGCGCATGCGGGTTCCGAAGTTTTCGCCGAAGTTCTGCGGAGCCTCGAATGCCCCGGGGTCAAAACAGCGCCCGGTGGGATGGTCGGGGAAAGCCGGATTGTTCGTCAGGTCCGCGACCGTGGCCCCGGGAATGTTCAAAAACCACTCGCGGAGAACGCCGGCTGTTCCGACCACGGTCACGGTAACCGGCGGCGACACCGCGAATTGACCGGAGCTGTCCGTTGCCTTGGCCGTCACATCCCGGGTGCCGGGTGCCAGGCCGCATGTGATCAGCGAGTAAGGCGCCGACGTCGCTTCGCCCAGCCTGATCCCTCCGTCAAAGAACTCGACGGTGGCGATCGAATTGCCACCGCTGGCGGAGGCCGCCGCCGTCAAGGTGACAGCGGTGCCCAGCGGAACCGTCGTGCCGGCCCCGGGTGTGATGAGGGCAACCGATGGCGGAGGGCTCGTTTGCGGCGTGATCTGGATTCGATAGTCCTCGACCTCACCATTGGTCGCGTAGCCAGTGACCGCCAGCCCACCCGTGCTGCTGATGCGGAAACGTGCGTAGGTCGGACCCAGGACCGCGCCCGCGGGCACGTTAAACATGTGGTCAGACGATCCGGCCGCCACCGTCAGGCCCGCAAAGATCTGCTCCGGCGCGCCCATCGTCCAGGCTCCATTCCGATCGAAGTCGATCCAGGCGTCCACGCGCCCGCCGAGCGGGGCGTTGATCCGTGCGCGAACGCCGGTGGCCCCCGGTGAAATTGGGTCGAGAAACTGAATTCCAGACTCGTCGTCGTCCGCGTCGCTCGCATCATCGCCGTCGGCGTTCAGGCTGGGCATGCCGTCCAGGTCGCGATCTCGATCCGACGCCGGTGCGCTGCCTCCGAGATAGGGGCCGGCCAGGCGATGGCGGGCACCGTCGTTGGCCAGGCGCGTCGGATACTGATAGCTCGGACCAATCAATGCGTCGGGTGCATCGGCGAAGTCTCGTTGGGCATAGACCCGCACCGTGCCATGGTGCCCGTTGTTCTCGGGTGTCAGTTCTCGTTCCGCCGGATACCAGTCAAAACAGAAGTCCATGAACTCGTCGGGCAGACTTCCAAAGATGTCAGTCGTGCCGGCGGTGAATGTGACGGTGGCCGAAACGTTGGGCGCGAGTGTGCCCACGCGGACGATGAGATTCGTTCCCTCCATTTGGCCGCCGCCCTGGCTGACGTGAAGATCGTCCAGCGTCGCCCCGGGCGGGAAGTGCACCTCCAGAATGACGTCGGTTGCGGTGGATGGGCCGAGATTGGTCACGGAGAGGGTTTGGGTGAGCGGGTCGCCTTCGGTCAGTGTGATCTGCGCCGGGTTCGCCCCGGCGACGAGGTCCACGGCCGGGGCGAGGATGTTGATCTGAAAATCCACGACTTCACCGAAGCCGCCATAGCCAGACGGTGGCAGCCCTGCGGCGAACGTATGGACCCGCGCTCGTGCCCAGGCCAGTCCGGTCGCGGCGCCGGCCGGGAGCGGAACCATGTAGCCGACGACGGCGCCGCCGCCGGGGTGCAGCACCGGGCCGAGAACATGATCGGCCGCGCTCCAGCCGGGCGTGCCGTCCGTGTCCATCCAAAGATCGATGTATCCCGCCGGACCGCTGACTTGAATTGTCAGCGGAGTCGATCCACCGGCATAGAATCCGGCGGCCGGCAAGCCGAAGCCGTCGGTGACTTCGTCCGCCACCCCGATGATGTCGTCGAGGTTCACCGGTTGACCGTTGGCCTCGGCATCCACGCGCACGCCGAAGCGCAACGGGCCTACGCGATGCCGGGCGCCCGACGGAAGCAGCGTTGGATAAGTCGGCGCGGGAGCATCGCCGAAATCGCGTTGCACAAACACCAACAGAGGCAAAACGGCCGCATTGTTGGTGGGGTTCAGCTCTGTTTCCATCGAACTGACGGAACCGGTCAAGTTGGGCAGTTGCACGGACTCAGTCGCGTCGAGGGGCAACGCCTGAGCCGCCAGATTGAGAGTGACAGTGGCGCTCTGTCCGGCGGGGAGGTTGCCGAGGCGGCAAGTGACGTCATTGGACAGGATCTGGCAGCTGCCGTGGTCTCCGATCGCCGACTGAATTGCGAGTCCGTCGGGGATTTTCGCTGACAGCGTGGCGCTCGTGGCGGTTGACGGCCCGGCGTTGCTCGTGGTGGCGGTGAGGCTGAACGCGTCGCCCTCGGTGATAAGAGCCGGCGGCTGGGTGAAGACGATTTGCAGGTCGGTGCCGGACGCACCGCCAAGATGCACGCTGACGTCGTCGATCCAGTGGTTGTCTGTGGCCGTGCCGGTGCCGGCGGCGAACACGTACTGATTGGCCACGATCCCGCTGTAGTTCGGCAGCGTTCCACTCACGGTCAGTCCGGCGTAAGTGAACGTGACGAACCCGGAGGTGGAGACCTCGAGCGCGGTGTCAAGGAACACGTTTCGCCGCAGGGGTGCCTTGGCCGGCGCGGTATTTCCGCCGTCGCCGCTGCGGGTAAAGGCGACACGCAGGCCGTTCCATTTGATCTCCAGCCCAACCTCGTTGCCGCCATGGTCGTACGTGTCCACCGTGGCGGCCAGCCCGGTGGATGATCCCTCTTCCGGAGTGAACGAAGTGCCGAGGTCGGCGCCCAGGTTGAAGGACAGGCCGTGCCCGCCCAGGTTGCCGTTGTTGGTCGCACCGCCACCGCCGATCAACGTCTTCCAGCGGGCGCTGACGGATTGAATCGTGCGCAGAAACGTTGGCGTGATCCAATAGTTTGCCTGGTTGCCCATGGCGTCGGTGAGGTGCAGGGCGCCTCCAGCAACCGAGGGTGGGGTGGTTCCGGCCGCAATCGTGCCCGGCGGCAGCGCGCCGGCGAAGGCGCCGGGCCCCAGCGTGCGACAACCGCTCCGTCGCCACCCGCTGTCGACGGTCCGGACACACCAATCGATCGCCCCGGCTGCCATCGGTACAAATCTCTCGAAGTGCCCGCCAACCCGTTGCGCCGCCACTTGCTGGCCATGGCCCGCCGGATGGGCCCAGGAGACCACGTCGCTGCCGCCCGGTGTCGTGCCGACCCGAATCTCGTATTCGAAGGCGGCTTCTTCGGTCTCGTCGGTGTTCGCCCCCGGTGCATCCCAGCTCAATACGTAGCCAGTTCGAGGGCCGTCGTAGGTGCTCGTCGGATTGATCGGGGCGGCGGGGCCAGCGTTGGGCTTGGCATAGACGTTGACTTTGTTTTCGTACCAGACCGTCCGCCTCAGGCCACCGGGACCTGCGCCGGTGACGACCACGTCCAGATCGCCGTCGTTGTCAAAATCCCCCCAGGCGGTGTCGGTGTCGGCGAGAGGATTTGCCCGCACCGGGTAGGGGACGCCGGAACCCTTCCGGCCCAGGCGGTCGTTGGTCACGAACCAGCTGGACGATCCTCCGGAGATGTCCCGCCCCAAGGCAAACACGTCGGATCGTCCGTCGTTGTAAATGTCGACGATGTGGCCGTCACCTTCGGCGATGCGATTGCGGCCGCCGGCGGCCATGGCAAGATTGAACCCGGGCGCCACCCACTCCCGCACTTCGCTGGCGTTGTCGATGCCCCCTGGAATGGTCGTTTGATACATGGCGAAGAATTCGAGATCGTTGTCCAGGTCCCAGTTGCCCAGATCCACATCGCCGATTTCCGGGTAGAGCGCGGAGGAGCCACTGCCAGCCACCCAGGAGAGCTGGTTCTCCTGGCTTTGACCGAGGTACGTCCGGATCTCACCATTCCCGGCGGCGTCATAGCTCAGGGTCACGAAATCAAAGAGGCCGTCCGCATTGATGTCGCCGACTTCAAAGTCGCCTCCGCGGAAGAACGTGCCCGAAAGGAGTTGCACCGGCCCGCCGGACTGCAGGTGGTAAGCGCGCAGTTGTTGGCTGGCGGCACCCGCCCCGGTGCGGCCGCCGTAAACGAGAACGGGCTCGCCCGTGCCCTCCAGGTCGACCACGCGAATGACCATGTCGCTCAGCGTCGGGATCGCGAGGGCGCCCAGGGAAACGAAACCGCCCGTGCCATCATTTTGGAAACGGTAAATCTCCGGGCTGGCGGCGCCGAAGTCGCCCGCGGCAATCAGGTCCAGGTCTCCATCCCGATCGAAGTCGGCCAAAAACAGGTCCCCGCCCGCGAGGCCGGGGGCGAGGTTCTGGATGACGAGCGTCGGCGACACCTGGATGATTTGCAGCCGGCGCGTGAGTCCGGTCTTGCCTGCAACAACAATCTCGTCCTTACCGTCTCCATTGAGATCGCCGCACACGACGCGTCCCTGATCCAAGGCCAGGCCGAGATCGTTCGGACCGCTGAATGGCGAGACGATGGTGAGATTCGGCGTATTGATGAGCTGGCCGTTGCCGGCGTGATCCACCGCGATCAAAGTGAAATACCCGGCCGTGGTCGGCAGGATGTTGTCTGGATTCAGGTAGAAATCATACGAGCCGGAGGCGGCGTAGACTTTCGTCGGAAGGGCCAGGCTGAGGCCATTGGCTGGATCATTGTAGGAGAGGTAAACGTAATTGACGCCGGAGAGGTTGTCGGTGACGACCCATTCGAAGTGCAGGTACTGGCCGATTAGATAAGGCTGCGCGGCTGCCGGGAGGGTGGTCGAAATCCATTCCGGCTTGGTCAGGTCGATGCGCAGCGGGCCGAAGTGAGCGGTGGTGCCCAGGAGCCGGGCGAGATCGCGCGTTTGCACGTGAACATATTGGTTGTCGCCTTCGGACAGGGTTCGGTTCGTTTGCAGCGTGGTGGCCTTCGATTGGAGATCCTCCGTGCTGATGGCGGCGACGGATTCGGTGATGCTGGTCGCGGGCGAGGTATCCCACCGGAACCAATAATAGTAGCTGCCGCTGAAATCGTCCGCGCCGTCGGTGATTGTCAGCGTGACTTCGGCCTGGTTCGTCCAGACCCCTTCCGCATGGGTCGGGCTGGAGATCGCGACGGCGTCCGGGGGCGAGTTGTCCACGACGCAGCCGGAACCGGCCAGGCCGTTGAAGGCGAAGGCCGCGTAGAGATCGGGATGAACCGGTTGATCGGCGTGCCGCGCAAGATAGGTCTCGCAGAACTGGTCGAGGGTAATGGGATGCTTGTAAACCTCGGCACCCCCACAGGGATTTGCATACGACGTGTCCGCCATGATCACTTCCAGCACGTCTTCGATGGGAATCTCGGCGATCTCCGGAACGAGTTGAACTCCGGACCCGAGAATGCCAACCGTGTCCACATGAGAATCGACCAAGTCCCACAGCACTTGGGCGACAACCGATTCGACGGCGGTGTCATCGATCCATTTCTCCCGTTCCTCCGAGGTGCAGACGTCCTCGATGCCTTCGACCCACCAATTATCACCCAGGGCGATCAGCGCTTCGTCCAGATCCCAAATACCGTTGGTGTTGAGATCGGCGGGGTCGCCGTAAAAGCTCACGTCGGCGACCGTGGTAAACCCTCGCGAGTTGATGGCGCCGTAAAAGCTGGCCACGCCCTCGCTGAACGCCCAACACGGATCGCTTTGCTCTTCACAAAGTCCATGCGCGTGGTCCCCGCTGAAGAAATAGTCCGGGATCAATCCGAACGCGCCAATCGAATCCTGGATGAAGTGCCCATACTCGTGATCAATCGTCGCGGCCTCGTCGCCCGGCAGATGGATGGTCTTGTGGTCGGTCAGCGCCGCGATCTCCAACACAATGCTCTGCAACCCGGAGCCGAGCCACGCCAGCGCGGGATCATACCATTGCGAGTCGTACCAGGCGGTGCCAATCCAGCCGAGGCGGACCCACACGATGTCCAGATTCTTCCCGGTCAATTCCTCAATGTGGCGGGCGGCGCGGTAGACCGACCCCGCCACGAACATGGCGCGGGAGACCGGATAGGTGTTGACGATCCAGACGGTAAAGGTGTCGAGATCATCGTCGATCGCCACATCTCCCAGGTCCACGTCGCCGCCGGTATACCGATCATTGATGTCGAACTCGACGCCGATGGCGCTGTCGAAGGTCGAAGGCACAACCTTCGACTCCTTGACATTCACGTAGTCGTTTCTGGCCTCGACTCGCAAGGTGCCCGGCGTTTCCAAACCCAGCCCGGCATCCCCCGTTTCAATGCTGAACCTTCCATCGTCGTCCGTCTCATCCCAGCCGACGAGGATGTCGGTCGTCCTGGTCCGCAGTTCGACGCGCACGTGGGCGACGGGTTGGTTATTGGTCAGCCCGCGCCAGAAGATGCTGGCCGCCTCGCCGCTGTCCTGGTCCCCGATGCGGGCCTGTTCCTGGCTCGGGTCGACGTCACCGTAGACGATGCGGCCAGTGACGGTGACTGAGGCGAGCGCCTGGGGCCCGCCGACGTGGCTGATCCCGGTGGCGATCACGATGGCAAAGAGCCATCCCCTGATTGATGCGGTTGGCCCGGCCAGGCCCGTCCGCGGTGACTGTGGGTTCATCGGATTGCGAGGCCGTTCGAGGCGGTGGTTCATCGGGAGTGCGTCGTTTGTTGCGAGGCTTCGAAGGTCAATACCGGACGCACGAAAAAACCTTACACGGGCGTTTTGAGGCGCGGGACGGGGCTTTGCGAATTCCTGCAACAAATCCCGGCGCCCTCCTCAAAGGATGGGGGTGACCAAACTATTGGCTTCCTGCTGAATTTCCGTGAACGGCCTGCGCCCAGCTTTCCGTCGCTGCCCGACGGGTTTGTCCATTGGCACGTTGCCTCCAACGATTTACGGCCGACGAAAGAGTGGGTTCACCTTGCCTGAGTCGACACGCCGTCGGGGTCGGGCTCTACGTGACAGGCGGGCGGCGTGAGGTGGGACTGGAGGGGATTTGGCTGCCGTGGCCATGGATGGGCGGGGCGCCGCCGGGCGCCTGCACGGTGGAATCGTGGCGGTCCTGGTGTTGGATCGCGCCCTGACCGACGGGGAGGTTGCGATCGTAGGGCAGCGCGCCAGGCAATTGACTCATTGCCCGGCGACGCCGTGAGCGACGGCACCGCTGTTCGCGCGGAGCGCGGAGGGCGACAGCGCGCACGGTCACGGCACGTTGGCCGCAAGGTGTCTACAGCACCCAGCCTTTGCGGTATTCGCGGTGCAGCAGCTTGCTGGCGGGGCTTGAGTTGAGGATCCGTCCGCTCAGCGTGTCGTATTCGATCTCGCCTTCGACGAGCGCGGCGAGGTTGGCCAGCTGGGCGAGCTCGGTCAAAGGTCCACCGATCGAAAACGGGGAAAACGTCTGGCCATTGCCTTTGCAGGCTTCGATCCACTCCCACTGGTGGCCCTTGACGCGCCGCAAGGACTCAGGTGGGCCGCCGCTGAAATCTTCGAACTTCTTTTCCGGCAGGAGCACGTAGTGGGCGTTCCAAGGGTTGTCGGAGTAGATCGAGCCCTTCGAACCGACGAGCAGATCGCCCCAGCCGCCGCGCTTGTAGCCCAGCATCAACTCTTCGGACGGCTTCTCCTTGGCGTACCAGGTGAGTTTGACGGGGGGCAGCGGGCCGCGGGCGGGCAGATCCATCGCGACCTTGACGGACGTGGGGTAGCCTTCGGCATCCCGTTCCGAGGGCCAGGCCTGGACGCGAATGACGACCTTGCTGGCGCCGGGGTTGCGCGCAGGGTCCCAGAGCTGCTCGAGGTGGAGCGCGCGGAACATGATGTTGGCGGTGTGACAGGCGAAGTCGCCGACGATGCCGCTGCCAAACGCGCGCCAGGAGCGCCACGTGGCCGGGAGGTAGGCCGGGCTGTAGGGGCGGAACTCAGCGGGGCCGAGCCACAGGTCCCAGTTCAAACCTGCCGGGGCCGGCGGGCTGTCGGTCGGACGTTTCATCGGGCCGTTGCCGCCGTCGAACCAGACGTGGGCTTCGCGGACGTCGCCGATGACGCCGCCCCAGACGAGCTCGATCGCGCGGCGGAGGCGGGTTTCGGCCGAGCCCTGGTTGCCCATCTGGGTGATCACCTTGTGCTGCGCGGCGACCTCGCGCATGACGCGGGCCTCGTGCACGGTGCGGGTCAAAGGCTTCTCGCAATACACGTGCTTGCCGCGCTTCATGGCGGCGACGGCGGCCACGGCGTGGGTGTGATCCGGGGTGGCGACGAGCACGGCGTCGATCTGCTTCTCCATCTCGTCGAACATGACGCGGAAATCCTGGTAGGATTTGGCGGCGGGATGTTTCTGGTAAATGTCGCCGGCGCGTTTGGTATCCACGTCGCAAAGGGCGACCAGGTTGTGACCCATGCTGCTGAATGCGTCGAGGCTGCCGCGACCCTGGCCGCCGACGCCGATGCCGGCGATGTTCAGCTTGCTGTTGGCCTCTGAGCCGAAGGCGAGCCGGCGGCTGGGAAGAATGAGGAGACCGGCTCCGGCGGCGGTGGATTTGGCGAGGAACCGGCGGCGATTCAGTGCGGCGTTCATGATGGGAAGGATGACGAATTTGTTTTCGTGCAGGTGACGGGGGCACCGTAGCCACGGCGGGCCGGTGCGACAATGAAAATGCAGGCGACCCGGGAGCGCACGCCTCCTGGCGTGCAGTTGGCGAAGCATCCTTGCTTCGCTTCCAAAGACCGGCCGCCGTATTCGAGATCCAGGCGGCGAGGCCGCCGCCCGAACCTGCACGCAGGATGCGTACGTTGCGCCATCCCCCCGACCGTCTTCCCGGGTTGGGTTCTTGAAACCGTGAGTTGCGCCTGGTTTGGAGCAGCCCGCTCCCGGGCGCGGTCGCCGGCAAGTTGACGACGGGCGGAACGATGGGACAACGAGACGTCAGCGCAACGCGGCGAGGGCGAGGGAGAGGTAAACGATGGCCCAGAAGGCCAGGCCGAGAGCGACATAGTTCCAGACCGAATCGGCGCGGCGCTGGTAGCCTTTCCGGAGGTAACTGGTGCGGATGAGCGCGGCAAAGATAAGTCCGGCGCAGGTGCCCGGAAGGAAAAGCAAAAGACATTTCATCGACAGCGGCAAGGGTTCGGCCGCCCGGGCCAGCCTGGTCGGATCGTCACCCAGTGGATCGAGCCGGGCCCCGGCGTCGCTGCTTTCCCCGGCATCCAGAGGATCGAGTTGCAGGGCCTCGGCGGCCTGGGGGTACTGGGCCGTGGGCACTTGAACGCGGACATAGCCGTAGGTGTTCAAATTCCACGCCACGGCCTGTTGCAGAAACTCGTCCGGTAGGAGCGCCTCGATGCCAAACGATTTGAGGCGCGAGACCATCGCGTCGGCTTCCTCGAGCGTGCGACACGAACACAGGGTGACCACAGCCTGCGCTTGTTCCTCCGCCGTCAGCGCACGAGCGGTGACCGGCGAGCGCGGCTTCGGCTCAGGCGGTGGCGATTTCTTGGCGGGCGCGATCCTGAACTCGTTCTGCCCGCAACCCCGACAATGAACGGCTGAGTCCTCGTTGGTGGCTCCGCAGTAGGAGCAATCCTTCATGCCGGGGTGTTACCCCGCATCGGCCTGACTGTCGAGTCCGGGCTTGGCCCGCGTTATCGAGCGGTGCATCCGCAGGTTGTCCGTGACACTTCGTCCGATGTCCGAATCGCGGGCTTTCTGCCCGCCGCAGCTCGAATCGGCGGCCCCTGAGTAAAGTCCGAGCCGCGTGGCCGCTTTCGGCCGCTGCGGATCCCGCGATGGCGGGATCCGCGCCCCGGGCTGACCACTTCGGGATGCACTGCGTTTCGAGCGGCCGTGGAGCCGACGGACCGCGAGAGAGGCGCGGCTGCGCGGATCACGTCTTCCGCGGAGTCGTTCGCGGGGGGGGCGGCCTTGGCCAAGCGATGCTGCGGTCGTCAGGGCGTTTGCAGCCAGGTCCGGCCCCGGAAGTAGCGTGCGCCGGGGTTGGCGCCCGGGTTGGATTGATAGGAGATGAGGCTGTTGTTGCCGGCGATGTTGGTGTAGCCGGCCAGAGGCAGCCAGGGAGCCCCGTTGAAGTTCGTCGCGTATTCCACCGCGTAGCGGCGCGTGAGACCTTCATAGCCCACGCCCTGCGCGGCCAGCGCGCGAAAGCTAACGGTGACCGCACCGCCGGGCCGGGCGACATCGAGACGCAGGAGACTGTCGACCGCGTTCGGGTTGGTTCCGGCGATGTACTCTTGAAGGTTGTTGCGGCCATCGCCGTCGGGGTCGTCGGTTCCGGACTGACCGAGGCTGCCAAAGACCGCCAGCTCCCAGGCGTCGGGCAGGCCATCGCGATCGAAATCGGTCACGGCCGCGCCGATGTCCAACCGTCGGAGCACACCTCGCTCGGTCAGGGCGACCGTCTGGGAAATGCGATCGCCGGAATAGTCGGTGATGACGATGTAGACGCTGTCGCCGATCGAAGCGGACGCCGGGCCGGATTTGGGAGCGATGGACTCGACGGGGACGCGCAGCGAATAGAAGTTTCCGGCGCGCGGCTCGCTGCCCATTTCATAGCGGGCGATGGCGCGGCCGTTGGCGGTGAGGCGGGCTTCGACGACGACGTCGTAGTCGGCGGCCCCGATGGCGCGTCCGTCGAGGGCGATGAGGCCGTAGACGATGTTGTCCGGCTCGGACACGACGGCCGGCGCGGGTCTGGTGAACATGACGAGTCCGAGACCGGCGAGGATTGCAGACGCCGCGATCGAGCGCGCGGTCCGTGGCGATGGGCGAACCGGGATCTGGGGGTGGACGGGGGAGGCGGTCTTCATGGGGGAAGGTGGGATGGCATGGGGAGCAGTGAGTCCACGGGGAGCGACGGGTCAGTTGCCGGAGTAGCTGTAGGTTTGGAAGTAGATTTTGATGTCGGACACGGTGCGGATGAAGGCGTCGAGGCCCTGGTTGGGATCGGAGAGCAGGGTGCCGCCGGGAATGATGAGCAGCCACTCGGTGTTCCAGGCGCTGCGGCCGACGAGGCGCGTGTCGTTGGTGACGTCGTCTTCGCTGTAGACGCCGGCGTCGTGTTTGGCGGCGAAGCTGCCGTAGCGGCGGATCTGGGCGAAGTTGCCGCCGAGCGAGTCGTGGATGGGGATCCAATCTTCGCCGTTGAGATCGTTGGCTCCGATGGGATAGGGGACGGGGATGACCTGATCGAGGATGCGCCACTCGCGGGTGGCGAGGGTGTCGCCGCCGGGTGCGCGCTGGATGTCCATGCCAACAGGGATGAGGTAGAAGCGCGGAGTTTGCGAGATGGCGGCGGGGTCGTCGCCGCTGAGCCAGACGCCGGCGCGGGCGATCTTGGTGCTGAACTGGGTGGGGTCGTAGGCGCTGTCGCCGCCGGCGAGCGGCCAGCCGAAGAAATTCAATCCGAACGTGATGGTGGTGGGAAAGCGGATGACGATGCCGGGCTGGGCGCCGAGCAGCTCGGGCGCGAACGGGCGGCAGTAGCGGCGGAACTCGGGGATCTGCCACAGATCCGGCACGCGGGCGGCAGTGAGCGCCTGGCGCCAGGAGACGCTGGCGTCGTCGTCGCCGCTGTCGCCGTGGATGCGGAACAATTCCTCGCGCAGGCTGAACCGGGTGTCGGCGATTTGCGGCGTGAGCACGCCGAACTGCGGCTTGAGAACCTCCCAATTGGCGACGAGGCGGCCGAGCAGATCGCACAGGCCCGGCTGGCCCACGCTGGGTTCGTCATCGACCAGCTGGCCGAGGCTGCGCTGGCGGACGATCTCGGTGAGGAAGCGCTGGCCGGCGCGCTGGTCGGTGCCGAGGAAGTTGATCTCGTAGTCGTAGGCATTGGCGGCGAGATAGGCGTAGCGGGCGGCGACGTCGAAGGACGCCCGGTATTTCTGGAGCGCGTCGTTGCGGAAGATGCGGAACGTCATGTCCTGATAGCGCTGGACGGTGACATCGGCGGCGGTTTCCTTGCGGAAGCGGACGAGCTCATCGAGCAGGCGCTGGCCTTCGGCGAGGGAGCCCAGGTATTTGCCGACGGCCTGGTGAAAGATCTCCGATTGGTTGTAGGCCTCGAGCCGGGCGGCGGCCTCATTGCGCACGAGGTGCTCGAGATCCTTGACGCGCTGGAGCACCTCGAAGCGCTGGTCGGCGATTTCCAAATCGATGCCGACCTGCAAACCCACCACCTCCTTGTTCTGTTCGAGATCCTGCTGAACGCTCTCGGCGATGTCGGCGCCGACGTTGAAGCCCTGCTTGGCGGCGACCGCGGCGACGAGGATGCCGGCGCGGACGCCGGACAGGACGTCGCCGCCGCCGGCCAGGCCGAAGATCAGGCTCTTGGGAATTCCTTCGCTGGCGCTGTCGGCAATTTCGCCGAGCAGCTCGGCCGTGCGCCGATAGCCAAGCTCGAGGTTTTTTGACTGGCGCAGCTTTTGGTTGAGGGAGACGACGCGCTGACGCTGCTGGTTGAGGATGGTGATCTTTTCCGTGTCGATCTGATACTGCGCCTGGAGGAGATCGATGGCGGCCTGGATGTCCTGGATGAGGCCGTCGTAGTTCTGGAGGGCGATTTTGAGTTGGGCCTGGGCCTGGACCATGTCGGAAAGGCCGAGCTGCAATTCGCCCGGGGCCCGGCGGGCGCCCCACGAGCCGGGCGCGACGAAGCCGTAGTCGCCGGCGGCGCGGGGGTAGATGACCGGCAGGATGGAGGTCTCGAGCGTGGCGGGGGCGAAGCCGAGGAAGAAGTCATTGGAGCTCAGCCCGCCTTTGGGGGCGTTGAAGAAGCCGGTGAAATTCGTGTTCGGCGGCGAGTTGGCGCCGCTGATCTCGACCGTGTTGACGTACATGTAGTGATACAGGTCGGGGCCGTCGTATCCGCTGGGATACGTTTTGCCGGCGCCGATATCGCCGGCGTAGGGGTAGCCGAAGATTTCGACGAGGCGATTCCGGTAATCGACCTCCTGGTGGCGGACGTTGCGGGTGAAGTCGTCGATTCCGTCCTGGGTCTCGCGCAGGAGTTGGGTGGCGCGATTGGCTTCATCCCAGACGAAGACGGCGTTCTTCAGGGCCTTGATGGCGCGTTCGAGAATCTGATCGAACTGGGTGAGGCCCTGGACGGCGCGGCGGCCGATCTGGGCGGTGGAACCGACCTCGAGGAAGGTGGGATCGATATCAAAGGGCACGGCGCCCTTGGCGAGGCCGATGGGGTTGAGGCCGGCGTCGGCCTGGTCGAGCCGGGCCTGGACCTCCGTGGCCTGCGCGGCGACGCCGGCCAGCTCGGATACCGTGGTGCGATCGATTTTTTGGATGCCGGTATGTGTGGGGTTCGGATCGGTGACGGGGACGATGGCGGTGCCAACGAGCCAGTCGAAGTAGGCGCCCTGGCCGGCGCGCCGGGCCCATTGATCGACGCCCCAGGCGCGGTCGGCATCGGAGTCGAGATAGCCCTGCCACTGGCCGGCGGGATCCTCGACATAGCTGTTGCGGTAGGTGAGGTCGACGATGTCGCGTCCGGCCCTGGCCTTGGCGGCGGCGGCGCGGGCGAACTTGCGTTCGTCGAGGAAATCGACGGGGACGGCGACGCCATTGACCGGGACGTTTTCGGTGCGGGGTTTCCAGGTGAAGTTGGGGTGGCGCAGGAGGTCGTAGTAGGTGGTGAGGGCGGTGAGGTAGTGGCCCCAGGCATCGCCGTGGCCCTGGGGGTAGAGGGTGCGCGCGTCGCTTTCGGTGATGAAGCCGTCGAAGTTTTGATCGCGAATGTTGTAAGCCTGACGATAGGCGACCTCGCCTTCCCCGAGCGTGAAATTCCAAAAGAGGCGGTTGTAGACGGGAGCGGCGTGGACGGTGCCCTGGCGATCGTCGCGGCCGCGGAGGAGGGCGAGCTCCTCCTCGAGCAGGGAGTCGAGCTGGTTTTCAAAGGCGAAGATGCTGGTGGCGAGCGTGCCGTATTGCCCGCTGCTGGTGCTGAAGCCGATCGTGGGATCCTGGGAGTCGGCGTAGGCCTCGTTGCCCAGGAGCATGTAGAAGTCGCTCAGACGCGACGCGACGAGGAGAATGGCGTTGTTGGCCGGATCGAAGTTCACCGGCGGCGTGCCGTCGATGGAGAGCGCGCGGGCCCGGTCGAGCACGGTGGCGTAGGCGGAGATGAGCCCGACGTTGTTGAGGTTGTCGGCGGCGGGGTTGAACGCGATGGGCCCTTCGTAGCGGGTGCCGGCCTCGACCAGCATCGACGCGTAGGTGCTGGACGGGGAGGAATGAAAATCGGTCGTGCGGGCATCGAACGGGTTGAGGCCGGCGACGACGCGTTTGGCCCAGCCCGGCACGAGCTGGGCGGAGCTGCCGCCCGGTTGCCCGATCCAGTCGCTCCAATTCGTGGCGCCGTTGACGTTGTAGCCGCGGTAGCGGCAGACGAACCAATGGTCGCCGAGCGTGAGCAGGCTCGACTCGCCGCCCTCGCCGAGCGTGATGTCATTCACGCCATTGCCTTGCACCGGGTAGAGAACCCACCCGCGCACGTCGGAGACGTCGCCGCTGACCGCGTTGACGCGCGGCAGATCCGATGGATCGAAGCCCGCGGCATCCGGCTTGTAGTACCACTCGAAGCGCAGCCGTTCGGGCGCGCCGCCGAAGTCGCTGGAGTGCCGAAGCGTGACGCGTTCATCGAAAAGGTTGTCGCTGTTCAGGAGCTTCACATCGCCGGGGTAGGGGCCGTCATCGACGCGGATGACGCGGAGATTGACGATGAGGTTGAGGTCGGGGCGGTTGTTTTCGGCGAGCGTGATGAAGCGGGGCGGGATTCCGGTGGGGGCATCGCTGGTGACCCAGGTGGCGCCGCTGATCGTCCCGTGGGCCTGGCTGGCGCTGGCGTCCGCGGTGGTCGCGCCGGCGCCCTCATCAAAGCGCCACAGGCCGATCAGGCCATCCTCGGCGCCGTTCAGGCGCTTGTGCATGGTCGCGGCGATCTCCGGCCCGGAGCGGGCGACGTTCCAGCAACGGATCTCGTCGAGCCGCCCGGCGAATGAAACCTGGCCGCCGGCTCGTTCGCCGAGGTAACGGAGCGGGGTGGAGACCGGCACGCGTCCGGCGAAGTTGGTGCTTTCGTGGACCTTGATGCCATTGAGGTAAATGCGGTAGGCGGTGCCGTCGAAGGCGGCGGCCAGATGTTGCCACGTGTTCAACGTCACGATGGGCGGCGTCACGTCGGTGCGCGAGGCGGTGCCGTCGCCGAAGCCGAATTGGACCCGGCGATTGATCAGGTAAAGGCCCGGGGCGCGATTGGCGCCGGCGGCTCCGGGTTGGTGGCCAAGGATGCCATACGTGATGTTGGCCTGGCTGGCGGTGGGAAAAATCCAGGCCTCCTCGGTGAACTGCGGGCCGGGCACGACGCCGGCGCCCAGATCCACCTGGGCGGTGGCGCTGTCAAACTGCAGGGCCTTGCCGGGGCGCGCGGGTGGGGGCGGGACATCCGACAGGCCGGCGGTCAGGGCCTTGGGGCCACTGCCGAAGGTCTCGGGCCCGACCACGCCGTTGATGGTATTCAGGCCCAGGCGGAGGTCGCGGTCGGGCTGGCCATCGCGGGGTTGCAGATCGACCTGATTGGGATTTCGGCTGAGGTCGTAAAGCTGGTCGATCAGGTCGCTCCATGCGGCCTGCCCGGGGGCGAGAGCCTTGACCCGATCCCGCTCGCGCGGGCTGAGGACGTTGGCCAGGAGGAGCGGATTGTCGCCGGCGCTGAAGTGTTCATCGAGCAGCCCGCTAAAGATGAGCCAGTGATTGATGGGATCGTGGGACAGCCGGGCCTTGAGGTGAAACGGCAGATCCGGGAAGACCTCGCGGCCGCCGCTGGCCTGGCGCTGGATGGCGGGGGGCCAGACGAATCCGGGCGGGAGCGTGATGTGCCGTTCGGACAATGGATCGTAAAATCGCGCGAGCGCGGCCATCGCGTTGGCGTCGGTGGGATTGAGATCGTCGTAGATGATGCGGACGTCGGCCATGTGCTGGACGTCGGGCAGGCCGCGGCGGGCGTTGGCCAGCGTTTCGCCGAGGTTGAGCACGGGCGGATCATCGGGCCAGCGGATGTCGTAGGTGACATCGATGGGCGTGCCGGGAGTTCCGCCTGGCCGACGATCGAGCAGCGGCAGGCAGGAGCCTGCGGGGAGATCGTTCGTGCCATTGCGATCGAAGTCGTAGTAGAAGCCCGGCTGCAGCGGGTACCACCAGCGGACGACGATGTTGGTGTGACCGCCCTCGAGGCCCGCGGCCCGGGCGTAGATCTTTCCGTGATAATCCTCCCAATATGGGCCGCTGACGCCGGCGGAGTTGGCGCACAAAGTCAGGACCGACAACGGCAGGGGCGGGTTGATTTCATTTCCGGCGACTCCGGGGTAGGTGAAGGTGCCGAGGTCGACGCGATAGGGGCGCAGGCGCCAGTCGCCGGAGATGGGGTCCCGCCATTTGAGCAGGGCGTACGGTTGGGACAGGCCGATGGGGCCGAAGAGATCGTTGCGCAGCGCGTAGAGGGCGATGCCGGTGCCGGCGGGCGCGAGGAGGGCATGTTCCTCGTTCGGGTTGAAACCGGCCTGGGCTTTGTCGGGCTGGTTGTAGACGCGGGCGTCGGGGTAGAGCTCCGGATCGAGCGGGCCGGAGCCGAGACCGGAGGCGATGACGATGGACGGGGCGTTGGCGGGCCACCGGAGGGCGTAGCCGACCGTGCGCCCGCCCCAGGCGACCCCGAGGCGGTTGGTCTGGTACCAGACCACCACAAGCGGCTGGAGCTCGGGGGGCGTATGGGTTTCGGGGCGATTGACGGCGATGATCGGTCCGAGGCGGGTGTCGCGGTCGTAGGCGCGATCGGGGCCCGCGCCGTCGTGAAACGATCGGTCGAAAAACACGTAACCGTTGCGGCCGTCGTATTCGAAGTGATTGGCGTTGGTGACGGGTGTGCCGATGTCCCAGGGCGTGTTTCCGATGAAGTGGCGCGGGTCATTCCAGAGGATGGTTTTGACGACATCGAAGACCGGCCTTTGGGTTTGCGGGTTCGGGCTGAACCCGTCGCTCTTGAGATAATGCAGGACGGAGAATCCGGTTTGCGGGGCGGTGAAGCGCCGGGTGCTCGGCTCCACGGCGGCTTCATTGGTGGTGTAGATGACCTGCTGAAACGAGTAGCTGAACGGAATGGTGGGTGGTTCGACGTCGGCCGGCGATTGGGCGACGTGGATCGAGGGGTTCTTGGGCCAGATGCTGATCCCGACCGTGGGCACCCGGTCGGTGTTGGTCGCGGTGGAAGACGGAAACGCGGTGAGCCAGCGCAGGCGCGCCGTGACCGGTCGGATGGCGTAGAGCCGGCGCTCGACATCGCTCCAAAAAAAGGCGTTTTGCGGCGTGTCGCCGGCGCGGCTTTCCAGCAATTCAATGTCGGGCTGAAAGGCGACGGTGCCTTCGGGCCGGGCGATGGGGCGGCCGATGACCCACGCGGGCACGGCAAGAAAGGCGCGGGTGCCTCGCCCGCTGAGCGTGCCGACCCCGGTGATGAACCCGTCGCTGTTGATGGCCGAGGCGCGCTGCAATTCCCAGCGTTCGTCGTCCTCCTCGCTGACCAGATCGTTGAGGTCGTTCAGGCGATGGGCGCTCCAGAGGAAGGCGCGCGGAGCGGCGCTGGCGCTGCCGGCTTCGCCCACCAATTGGCCGAAGCGGTTGATGGCCGTGGCTTCGCTGTAGCCGCCGCCGGGCAGCAGGCCGGGTTCGAGTCGCACGCCGTTGTTCAGGTCGACAAAAAGCGCCCGCCGACGTCCGGTGGGATCGACGGAGACGCCCGCCACCTGGCCCGATTCGTTCACGTCGGTGGCGCGCGTGTCGCGGTCGCCGGCCAACGGCTCGATCAAGGTGAGCTCGGGCCGGAAGTTCCAGACGAAGCCGCGTTCGGCGCCGCCCGCGATGGTGGTGAACCCGGCCACGAGCTGGTTGTTCTCCGACATGCCGAGGGCCTCCGAGTGGTCGCCGCCCGGGCCGACGCCGAGATCAAAAAACTGGTTCGTGTGAATGAGAAAGGCATGGACGGCGCCGTTGTTGACGCTGCTCACGCCCGCGATGTCGCCGGCCAGGTTGACGGCGCGCGCCTCGCTGACCGTGCCGCCGTTGAGAAAACCGAGGGATCGCATGGCGCCGTTGTCCCACCGGAAGGCTTCGCGCTGGCCGCTGGCGTTGAGGCTCCAGCCGACGACGGTGTTGGCGTCGTTGATGCCAAGCGGCGTGGCGCCGGCGGACGCGATGCCCCCCAGGTCCACCAGCGCGCTTCCGCCCGATGGCAGTCCCTTGAACACGAAACCGCGCTCCGTCTCGGGCGGGGTCTGCGATCGGCCCACGACCCAGCCAAAGCTGTTCAGCCCGAGGCCTGCGCTTTCCGAACGCCCGCCGAGCGTGCCCAGGTCGAGAATGGCATAGGCTGGCTTCGGGACGACGCGCACCTTGAATGAGGTCGAGGATTCATCCTGACCGTCGGTGACGCGCAGCAGGATGGTGGTGGTGCCGATCTCGCCCGGGACGGGAAGGACCGTGACGGTCCGCACGCTGCCCGAGCCGCCGAGCATCAGGTTGGCTGACGGAATGAGCGAGGAGTCCTGGGATTCCGCGACGACCCGAAGTTGCGCCAGGGCGTTATCGGTGTCGCCGACGGTGAATGCGATCGGATCGCTGGTGGCACTTTCCTCGATGACCACGTCGGCGACGGACGAGATCGTTGGCACATCGTTCACGTCCCGCACCCGGATGGGTACCGTGTAGGTCGCGCTGGATGCGCCCGCGTCATCGGTCACCTGAAACACAAACGAATCGGCGCCGTTGTAATCGGTGTGGGGCGTGTAGGTGACCGGGTTTTCGGCGGGGTAGGCCGACCAGTCGCCCTGGGCGAGATTGAGCGCGCCGTGGGCGGGTGGGACGAGAATGCGGTAGGCCAGGCCGCTGCCGGGTTCGGCGCGCTCGGTTTCGACGTCGAAGGCCGGGAGGAACACGGCCTTTGGCGTATCCTCGTCCACGAGCACGGTGCCGAAGGCGTTCTCGCCGGCGGTTTGACCGGCCAGGATCGGGCCGGCGTCCCACGTCGGGCTCCCGGAGAACTGGCCGTCGATGGGGAAGTTCGGGGATCCGGCGTGAGCGACACGCCCGCCGGGTTCGTTGAGCCGGTAATAGGCGACGAGCCCGGATTCATTGCCGGCCAGTGTGGTGACGAGCGTCGCGCGCAGATCGGCCTCGGAGCGGGCGACATTCCAGACGCGGAACTCGGCGATGGCTCCGGCGAGGCTGGGCCCGCCGAGGTTTCCCAGGTGCAGATCTGTGCCGCCGTTTGTGAGCGGGGTCATGCCGGCCTTTTCCGCGACGAGAACTGCATTGCGATAGATGCGCATGAAGTTGCCGGATTGGCTGGCCTCAAAGGCCCAATGGATCCAGGTGCCAACCAGATCTCCGGGATTCAGGTAGGTGAGGCGACCGCCGGCGTTGATGTCGCCGAAGTCCCAATAGACGTTCCCGTCGCTCCACGGGAGGTGCACGTTGAGCCGGTTGCTCACGTCGTCGGGCGCAAGCCCGCAGGCGCTGCTGACTTGGACCGCGTCGAGTCGTTCCCAGAATTCAACCGTGATTTCGCGGCCGGAGAGCTGAGCCCGCAGGCCGGGCGCCACGACGGCGGCGTCGCGGCCGTCGAAGCGCAGCGCGCCGGGCTGGGCGGCACTGGCCGGAAGTCCATAGGTGGCGGCGCCGGCGAAGGCTCCGGCGTTGCGGCCGCCAAGCGGAGCGGAGTCCGTGGCCACCGTTCCGTCCGACTCGTCGAACCGCCAGTAGAGGAGCAGGCCGGTCTCGTGTCCGGAGAGTGGATATCCGAGGTCCTGACGGATCTCGGCGGCGGAGCGCGCGCGGTTCCACACGCGCACCTCATCCAGGTTGCCGAGGAAATTGCCCTCGCCGGGAATGCCGGCGCGGCCCAGCGTGAGGGGGACACCTTGGAGGTTCCAGGGGGAACTGCCGGAGGATTGGCCGACTTGGACGCCATTGAAATAGACCGTGTACGTCGTGCGGACGGGGTCGTAAACCGCGGCGACGTGGGTCCATCGATTGGCGGGCAGACGAATGCCGCCCACCTGTCCGTTGGCCGTGCTCCAGCCGCCAAATTGGATGACGGGATTCAGTGGATCCTCGGTGGCGCCCAAGAGCCAGTGGTGCGCGCCGATGTCGGGATTTCCCAGGAGCAACGGCCAGCTCCGCGGCGATCCTGTCGGCATCGGGTCCGGACGAATCCACGCTTCGATCGTGTGGGCCGCGTCGCCCGCCAATGTGCCCCCGACGAGCGGCGTCGTCACGCTGCCGCCAGCGAGGCGCAATCCGCTGACTGGTCCCGCCGTTGGTGCATCGTTCTGCGCGATCACGAAAAATGCGAAGTCGGCCACCTCGCTGTCTGTGCCGTCGCTGAGCTGGACGCGAATGGCGACCGCGCCGTTGGCATTCGGCCGCGGCGTGATGGCGATGGTGCGATTGGCGCCACCGCCGCCGAGCGTGATGTTTTCATTGGGCACCAGGTCCGGGTTGGAATTGGAAATGATGGATAACATCAGGCCGGTGGCGGGCGTCTCCAGATCACCGACGGTGAACGCGTAGGTCAGCGGCGTGTCCTCCAGCGTGATCGGCGGCGAGATGGGGCCGAAGAACGGCCGGTCGTTGACCGGGTTCACCGTCACGCGCAGCGACTCGGTGACCACGCGCGCCCCGTTGTTTACCGTGACGGTGATGTCGGCCACGCCGTTGGCGTTGGGCTGGGGCGTGATCGTCAGCGTGCGATTGGCGCCGCTGCCCGTGGGGGGATTGCGGACCGCGACCACGCCCGGGTTCGACGAGGTGGCGACGATGGTGAGCGCTTCCGGCGGCGTGATGCCGCCGGACACCGTGAAGGGGAGGTCGCGCGGGCCGGAATCCTCATCCACCGTGAGGTCGGCCAGTTCTGAGATCGATGCGGGCGAGTCGGTCGCCTGAAAGTCGACGGCAGCCGTCTGGCCGGCGAACGCGAGTTGTTCGGCGGGGGCGAAGGGGATGCCGGGGAACAATGGGGTTGCGACATAGCCCAGGTTGGCCGGCAGGCCGGCGAAGGTGTAGGAGCCGTCGGCGGCGGTGGTGGTTTGCGCGAGATTCGACAGATCGAAGTATTGGGCGGTGATCGGCGATGGGGCGAAGATGCGGCGGCTGAGCGTGATGCCGGTGCCGAGGCTGCCCACCTGCCATTCCACCTGGATGTGAGCCGTGCCGGTCGCTTCGAAGTAGCGGACCTGGAGCGTGTGCCGGCTGCCGCCGTCCAGCAATTGGCTGCCGCCAACGGTTCCGCTGCCGTGCAACCCGTCGTTGTTCACCACAAGGCGGCCGTCGACATAGAGCTGGGAACCGTCGTCGCTCGTTAAAAACCAATTGACCTGCAGTTCGGTCCTGGCCGGGCCGGGCACGTCGAAAATCGCGGTGTAAACCGCGCCCACAAAATCGCCCGGGCCGTTGGGCCACAGTGGATCCGCCGACGTTACGGTGGGACCCTGCAGCAGCGAAGGCAGCGTGGTCGTGTAAGTCGGGGGCAACCCGATGGGCAGCTCGCCAACCGCTCCCAGGTTGTAGATGCGCAATCGCACCGGCACGCCTGGCGCACCCGCGCCGCCCGGCCGACGCACCCGCCCCGAGAGCGGACCCGAAATGACCGTGGCGTTGGCTCCCGACGCAAATGCGCTGGACGTAATCGTCAGCCGGACCGGTCCCGACAATACGAATCCAGGCCTGGCAAAGGACACGTCGTACAAATAGGTCGTGCCGGTCGTCCCGGGCCGCGGCGCCGTGGCCGACCAGTTGCCGCCGGCGTCCGTCGTCGCCGTGGCGACCACCGCCCCGCTCGTTTGGGCTACGGTGACCGTTACCCCGCCAACCCCGACCGGCGCGACGGCGTCGAAGGCGTCATCGGTGAGAACGCGCCCGCTGAGAGACACCACTTGTGCCGAGACGGGTACGGCCAGGAGGACTGGAATAATGAGCAAGAGCAGCGAAGCGAGGGCCGGGCCGAGACGCGCCGCCGGGCGGGGGCGGAAAAGCGGCCGGCCGATGCTTCGCGGCTGCGGGCGATCCTGGGATTCCGAATGCTGGTGCGTGCTCATGGGAAGAGATGGGGGAACGTTGATTATTCGTTGAGCGCGCCGAGGTCCGAAATGCGGGTCAGGCGAAAACGTCCGCGAGTCTGCAGCGGTGCGCGGTGCAGGCCAGTGAGCGTCTCTCGGTAGGTGCCGGTGACCTGGCGGTAGCCGTAGTCGGCCGTGGTGGCGCCGAGGGTGTTGGTCGGGCTGAACTCGAAGGCGAAGGCGCGGCTTACGGTGTAGGCCTCAGCTCGAAAACTGGTGAAGGTCGCGTCGAGGTTGTCGTGATCGGGATGGTATTTGTGGCGAAACGGGTTGGTCGGAAAGTTGGGCGGAAGCGTGATCGCGCCGGTCAGGGTGTTGGAGTTTCCAAACGAGCCGGCGAGGGTCAGGAAGTTTTCGGCGCTCGTGGCGGCAAAGTCGAAGTGGGAGCTGCTGAGGCGGCGTCCCACGGGCTGTCCGTCCCGCAGTGCGGCCCCGCGGAGGGACGGGATGAGGCGATCGTCCGTGACGAGCACGAACCGGCCGGGGGTTACGGCGCTTTGGCGACCTTGATCATCGGTGCGAAACGTGCCGTCCTGCCAGAGCTGAACCACGTGGCGCAGCAGGCGGGCGATGCCCTGGCGGTCGACGTGAAGGATGAGGCGCAGATTGAACTCGTTGGGGGTGGGCCCGGGGACGGAGGTATTGGCGACGCTGTTCAAATCGGAGACGGCGTCGAGGGTGGCGGTGCCGACCCACAGCCCGGCGTAGCTCGCGGGGCTGCCGGGCGAGACTGGTGTGTCGGCGGACCGGCTCGCAGTGACCGGGATCAGGTATTGGATGCCGGCGCCGTTGCGAAATTCGGCGATGCTGGCGTAGCCGGCCGGCGCCAGCGCGGCGCGGCGCACCGCCAGCTTCAGCGAGGCGCCCTGGCCACCGGGCAACGGTTGCGTCAACGGAGACGGCAGGGTCAGCCACTGCAGTCCGTTCGTGGGATTGAAGAGCCCGTAGGCGAGGGGAGTGGCGGCGGACGCGTCGCGCAAGGACACGGCGGCCGCGGTGGTGGAGCGGTTGACCAACTGGATGGTGAGTTGGTCGACGGAGGCCCCGAACGTGAGGCTCTCCCCCGAGCCGAGATCCACCTCGAACGGCGCCTGGTAGTCGGAACCGCCCCGGCAAAAGACCCAATACGCCGTCCCGCGTTGCATTGTTTCGCCTGGGCCCGCCAGCGACCATTGGCCGGCGGCGTTGAGTTTGTAGATTCGTTCGAGGCGGTTGGAGATCGAGTTGAAGTGCGCGGACGAGGGCCGGAAAAACGTGTTGAAGGTCGGCGGCGAGGCCGGGTCGATGGGGAAACCTCGGAGATTGTAAGCGTCCGGCACCCACGCCACGCGCCGCAGGGCCGGCTGGCCGGTGACGTTCAGCGTGGCGGCCGCGGTCAGTTTGATCAGATACGCCCGGTGTGAGGTCAACGAGAACAGGTTGTTGTTGAGAGACTCCAGGCGGTTCGTCGGGACGTGGACCAGCCAGCGTTCACGATTCCACACCGGTTCGCTGGGATCCTGGATGAAGTCGGCCGCCGTCAGGCGTGCTTGAAATGTCCAGATGGAATCGAGGGGCAGGCCGGCGAGCGCGACGTTGACGTCGGGATTCACTGGCGAGATCTCAAGCCAGATGGCGTTCCAGCCGGCCTGAAGGTTGAAGCTTTGGGACGTGTTTTGCGCCCGGGCGGACAACGTGGCGAACTGAACGGCGAACAGAACAGCGACGAGCAGGCCCTGTCCCAGGCGGCGGCGGGCCGGAGGACGGGCGGCGGATTCGGGGGACCGGAGCGGATTCATCCCCCACTACAAAAGCAACCGTCGGGGCGAGTTTCGCGTCCGCGAAAATATTTCTTTGGTCTTGCGGGCCGGGGTTGCTGCGAGCTGTCGGCTACGGCCGGAACGGCTCCACGCTGGAGTTCAGTCGGTCGATGAAGAACCAGCGGGCCCACCGCGCATAGAAATCCCCGCCCGTCTGGGCCGAGAGCTCCTGGCGAAGCTTTTGCAACGTGTCCGGCGAGACCGGCTCCGTCTCCCGCTGGGCGTTAATCCGGCGGCCGGCGAGGGCTTCCGCCAGATCGGCGAGCCACGGGGCCACGGGACTCGGCGCGCTGACCACTTCCCAAAAACGGGCCGTCCCATCGGACGACGCAGTCACAATCCGGCGGCCGTCGGGCAGGAACCGCACCCGCCCAACGCGGTCGCCATGCTGCAACGGCTCGCTGATCGGATAGCCGGTGCGCGCATCCCAGATGCGCGCGGTGCCGTCGTCCGAGCCGGTGACAATCAGGCGGTCATCGGGACTGAATTGCGCCTGGCGAACGCTGGCGCCGTCCCGGTGCCGCATCGGTGGCGCCAGCGCCTGGCCGGTGGCGGCGTCCCAGACCCGGGCCGAGCTGTCTTCGGACGCGGTGACCACGCGCGTGCCATCCGTGCTGAACAGCGCGGACCAGATGCCCTGGGTGTGACGCAGTGGCGCGCCAAGCGGGCGGCCGGAGGTGGCGTCCCAGACCCGGGCGGTGCGATCGGCCGAGGCGGTGACGATGCGTTGGCCGTCGGGGCTGAAGACGGCGCTCCAGACGATGCCCTTGTGGCGCATGGGCGGAAACAGCGGGGCGACATTCAGTCGATCTTGATTCGTCAGGGAGCTGATCAAAAAAACGCGGGCTGCGCCGTCCAGGCTGGCGGTCAGGACGCGCCCGCCGTCGGGGCTGAACTGTGCCTGGATGACTTCGCTCGGGTGAAACGCCTGGCCGACTTGCAGTCCGGACGAGGCGGAATACAGATGGAGCAGGCGATCGCGGCAGGTGATGGCGACGAGGGTGCCGTCCGGCGAGAAGCGTGCCGTCCAGGTGACCTCCGGCAGATGCCAGGCGGGGCCGAGCGGCTCGCCGGTGGAGCCGCGCCAGAGCCGGACCGATCGATCTTCGGATGTGGTGGAAATCCTGTTTCCGTCCGGGGAAAAGGAGGCGGAATAAATCGTGTGGTCGTGGGTCATCGGCTGGCCGATGGGCTGCCCGGTGCGCGCGTCGTAGAGCTGGGCCACGCGTCCGGCGGCGATAACCATGCGGGAGCCGCCGGGGTCGAATTCGAGGGCGAAGGGGCGCCCGGCGAGCGGGAGGATCGGCCGCTGCGGCACCTGCATGCGCACGTTCCACAGGCGGGCGGTGCCATCCTGGGATCCAGTGACGACCGTTCGGTCGTCCGGGCTGAGGTCGATGCTTTCGATCGGACCCTCATGCTCGAACACTTCGGAGATGGGCTCGAAGGTGAGTGGGTTCCACAGGCGGGTGGTGCCTTCGCGGGTGCCCATGACGAGAAAGTGCGTGCCCGCGCTGAAGCGCGCATCCGTGACCATCAATGAATCCCCGAATCCCGGCCCGAGCGGGCTTCCGGTCTGCGCGTCCCAAACGCGGGGCCGGCTCTGAAACGGCATCGTCAGGATCAGGCGTCCGTCCGGGCTCGCGACGGCGAACGAGATCTCGGTTTTCTCCGCCGCGGTTTCGCGGATGAGACGCCCGTTCCGCGCATCCCAAAAGGCCACCACACCCTCGGAGGTTCCCGCCATGAGCCGCTCGCCATCCGGCGTAAACACCAGCGATCGAATCCAACCGCGCGTCTGTAACACCGGGCCGGGCTCGGAGATGGTCGCGGTCTTCCGCAAGTGAATCCGTCCCGAGCTGCACCCGATCGCGATAATTTTCCCGTCCGGGCTCATCTGCATGTTGCGAATGGGATCCTCGAAGGGGACCGGCGGACTGACCGCCACTCCCGAGTCGCCGTCCCAGAGGCGCACCGTGTCCGGGGCGATCAAGGTCGCCACCCGATGATCCTCCGGGCTGGACAGCCCGCTGGGGTGAATTCCGCCTCCGCCCAAGGCGCTTCGCAGGCGTCCGGTCGCTGTGTCCCAGACCTTGGTCCCGCCCTGCAGGCAGACGGAGATGACATTTCGTCCGTCCGCGCTGAAGTGGGAGCCGGCTGACGAGGCGTTGGTCAGGGTGCGCAGGAGGGCGGCGGTGGCCGGGTCCCAGATTTTCACGAGGCCATCGTCGGCGGAGGTCAGGACGCGATCTCCGGACGGGCTGAAGCGGACGGTGCGCAGCTGGGCCTGATGGATGAGGGGTGGGCTGGCGGGCAGGACGAAGCTGCGCAGGCTGAGCATGGAGAGGAGGCGGGAGGCGGCCAGGGGTTGGTCCGGGCCTTCGCGCAGAAAGCGGGCGAAGAGCGCGATGGCGTCGGCCCGGCGTCCGGCTCCCGCCAGGCGCTCGGCCTCGAGCCATTCGAGCGTGCGGAGGTTGGCGGACAGGCGGAGGTTGGCGGAATCGGACGTCTCCTTGGCCTGGGCGATTTCCTTCCGGGCCAGCTCGGCCGCCTTGCGCGAGCGTTGGGCCTGGAGATTCATGAGGTTCGAGATCATGCTGAGCGAGATCAGGAAGACGAGGGCGGAGATGACGATCGCTGCGCGGGCCGGGTGGCGGCGGGTCCATTTGATGAGCTGTTCCACCGGCGTCCCGGGCCGGGCCTGGATGGGCTCGCCGCGGCGCCAGCGATCGAGATCGTCGGCCAGGGCGGCGGCAGAGCTGTAGCGACGGTCGGGTTGCTTGGCCAGGCACTTGAGGCAGATGGTCTCGAGGTCGGCCGGGATGGCGCGGTTCACGCTGGCGGGCCGGGCGGGTTCGTCGTCGATGACCTTCCGGACGGTGGCCATCGTCGAGTCTCCGGTGAACGGCGGACGCCCGGTCAGCATTTCATAGAACACGGCGCCCAGGCCGTAGACATCGGCGGTGATGGTGAGCTGGCGGGTGCGTCCGGCGGCCTGTTCGGGCGCCATGTAGCTGGGGGTGCCGAGGACGACGCCGGAAAGTGTGAGATCCCGATCCCGTTCCAGCAATTTGGCCAGCCCGAAGTCGGTCAGGTGCGGCTGGCCCTGGGCATCGACCAGGATGTTGCCGGGCTTGAGGTCGCGATGGAGCACGCCGCGCTCGTGGGCGTAGTGAACCGTCCGGGCGATGCGGGCCAGCAATTCGGCGGCCCGGTCTGGCTTCATCGGCTGGCCGGCCAGCGCGGCGCCGAGGGTGGCCCCATCCACGAGGCGCATCGAAAAGAAATGAAAGCCCCGATGCTCTCCGACTTCGTAGACGGGCACGATGTTGGGATGATCAAGGCTGGCGGCGGCCTCGGTCTCGGCGCGGAACCGTTCGACCAGGCGGGGCGAGGCCAGTTCGCCGCCGGGAATGAGCTTGAGCGCGACCAGGCGATCGGGCTTGCGCTGGCGGGCCTTGAAGACCACGCCCATTCCGCCGCTGGCAATTTCTGACAGCAGTTCGTAGTTCCCGAAGGTGCGGCTCTGCAGCAGGCTGGCGGGCGAATCCAGCTCGAGCTCGGCGCCGGCCAGAGCGGCGGGGCGCAGGACGCCGCCGATGAGACAGCGTGCGCAAATGCCGTCGGTGGCGCCGGGGCGCAGCCGGGAGCCGCACGTGGCGCACGTCGGAGCCGGAGTCATGCGTGATCCAAAAGCATTCGCGGCGGGACGTTTCGCGAAAATCCCATGGAGTTATTCGCCGAGGGCGGCGAAGAGGTGACGGATCTCGGCCTCGACGTCGTCGGGATTGGCCACGGTGTCGGCGACCTCTTCCCGGAACAAGGATGCGTAACGCTGGCGGAGCCGGTGAATGGCTGAGCGGGTGGCGTTCTCCGACAAGCCAAGCCGGGCGGCGGCTTGCCCGTAGGTCAGGCCCCCGGGTTCGCCGCCAAGAAACAGCTTCAGCACCTCGAACCGCGATTCGTTGCCTTCGGCCGCGATTTCCCGCCGCAGCCGGCTCATCGCCGATGCCACGAGCGACTCGGCCCAGTTGCGATCGAAACGTCGATCGTCATTGTCCGGGCCGGCGGGCTCAACGTCGTAGCGTTCCTCGGCGGCCAGCTCGTCCCAGGAGAGCAGCGGCCGCCCGCCGCCACGTTTTTGCCGATGGGTTCGATCCCATTCGTTCGCCAGGAAGTTTTTGACCGATGCCAACAGGAACGAGCGGAACTTTCCCTTCCCCGGGTGCACCGTGCGCAGGGCGTCGCCATCCAGCAGACGGAAGAAGAATTCCTGGGTGAGATCCTGCGCTTCGTGTTCGGCGTGGCCATGCTGGCGGATGAAGCTGTAGAGCGGATACCAGTAGACGCGGCAGAGCTTCTCCAGGGCGGTGGAGGCTTCCGGCGACCCCGCGTCGCCCGCCGCCAGCACCATGCTCCAATGTGTCGTCCGGAACTGGCGGCCCGCCGCCAGGGTCCCCTCCGGATCGGGTCCCGAATTTGCCATATTACGCCATCTGGTGGGTGCCCGGCGCGCGCCGGAGCCGACCGTGGGCCCAGTGAATCGGGGCCGACTATGCGTCACCTCAGGACAACCAGCAAGTTTTCCCCAAGACAACGGCTGTGGACGGGGGCCGCGTTTCTCGCCCGGGTCGGGCGGGCCGGGTGTGACCCGACGGGTGCTTACGGCCGGTCTTCCTGACGGGCGCGATAGAACTGGCGGGCGCCATTGGCTGGCAGCACCCACCGTTGCCAGGCGCCAGTGGCCGCCTCGGCTCCACCCGTTTCCCAATGCTGCAGGTCTCCGGATGACTCCAGGAATGTCATCCGCCCCGGAATCGTGTTGAAAAGGTCGAGGGTTACCTCGTTCGCGCGGGTTTGGCTGGCGCGCAGCTGCAGGCCGTCGCCGCCCAAGCGTACCACGGTCGTCCGGATGACTCCGCTCGGATCGGCGAGGAATCCGTAGACGGCGATGTCGCCGCCCGGCAGGACGATCACGTCGTGAAGCAGGCCCGCCGTCATCGCCGGCGGCTCGAAGAGCGGGTCCCGATGGCCGGTGGGATCCAGGCGCTCGAGGACGAGGCGATAAGTGCCCAGTTGAAGATTGTAGTAGCCGCCCGCCACCAGCACGGAGCCGTTCGGTTGGAGCGCCAGGGCGTGGACCGTCTGCGCCGGAGCCAGGGATGAGCTGAACGTTTGGTCCACCGAGCCATCCGGATTCAGGCGAACCACATTGTGGGCCGGCATCCCGCCAACGTTCGTGAAACTGCCCGCCAGAAGAATGCGTCCATCGGGCTGCAGGATCATGCTTTGGTAATATGTGCCATAGGGTCGGGGAAGATCGCCGCTCAATGTCGGCGCGTGAAATGTCGGATCGATTCGGCCGCTGCCGTCGAGCCGGACCACGCCTGGATACGCGTTGCCGCCCACGGTTGCGAACAGGCCGGCCGCCAGGATTTGGCCATCGGGTTGGATGGCCACGGCCGTTACGGTGGCGACGGGCAGATACGGGGCGGCTTGGGGCAGGAATTCAGGCGGAGAAAACGTCGGGTCGATCTCCCCTGAAGTCAGGACCCGCAAGAGAGCCCGATGCGTCGGCGCGGGCGGGTCGGCCTCGAAATCTCCACCCGCAATCAGGCGGCCGTCGCGATCGGGGGCCAGGCTCGAGACGCGGCCCTGAAAGATGGGGAAGGAGAAGTCCGGCGCGATCGTTCCATTGGTCTCCAGCAATCGCAGAAGCAGGCTGGGCGTCACGCCGTTGGAGGCCACCCCTCCGACAAAGATTCTGCCATCCGGGCGGACCAAAGGGAGCGTTCCGAACAGGCGTCCCCCCCAATCGACGTCAAAGGCGGTATCGATCGAACCGTCGCGACCAAGTCGGTTCGCCCCCAGCATTAAACGTCCTCCCGGGTAAGCCGCCAGGCGCGTAGCGGAGTAGTAAATCCCCAGCCCCTGATTGGGAAGGTCATCCGGGTTGAGTTGAAAGCTCACGTCGAGATGGCCGGCCCGTTCGTCGTCGATGATGGAGACGCGCGCTTGCGCGTTGGGGCCGAGAACCGCCGGCGGTTCCGGCCCGGTCAGCAGGACTCGAAACGATTCGGTTGCCTCAAGGTCCGAGTCCTGGCGGATGGGGATTTCGAGGACGGCATTCGTTTCACCGGGCCGAAGGAGCAGCGTCCCGTCGCGGGCGACGTAATCCTGGCCCGCGCCGGCCGTTTCGTCCGCGGTCGCGTAATGCACCACGAGATCGTTGGTGCCATCGTCGCCCCGCCGCACGACCACGCGCGCCGCGAAGGTGAATTCGTTCACGAAAAACTCCGGGGCGACGAACTCGACTCCCCGATCGTTGTCCAGGATGAGCATGTTCGTTTCGCTTTGGGAGATGATCGAGAGGCCCGTCGGCTCGCTCAGGGTCAGGCGGATCGTCTCGTCGCCCTCCACCAGTCCGTCGTTGAAATTGGTGAGGAAGAACTCTTTGAAATATTCACCGGGCACAAAGGTCAGGAGAGTGTTGACGGGCACGTAATCCAGGCCGGGAGTGGCGGTGCCACCGTCGGTTCTGAGGCGCACCGTGGCGAATTGCGTAAGCAGGCCGCGCCGTTTGACGTAACATGGCACCAGGCCCTCGCCTTCCGTCGAGACATTGATGTAGCCGAATTCGAAGGCGCTGTCCTGGTCTTCGATCGAAATTGTTGCCACGTTGGCAAGCCCGAGCGCGGATCCCGGGGAAGGGTTGCGCAGGATGAAGCGAAACGCCTCCGGGCCCTCGAATTCCGGATTCACGAACAGCGGTATGGTCACGCGCTTTTCAAAGTCGTTCGGCAAAAAGCTCAGGGTGCCGCGGGTTTCCTGGTAATCACTGCCGGCCTGCGCGGTGATGTCGGCCGTGACGTACTCGATTGAAGTTACGCCCGGGCCGTCGGCATTCCGGGCGACCGTCAGGGCCACCTCGGCCACACCCTCGCGCACCGTGAGATCGGACTGGGTCAGCGCAAACCCGCGATCGTTGTCGACAATTTCAACCATCGACTCCGCCAGCGTGCCGAGCAGCGCGCCGCCGCCGGGGTTGCTCAATCGAACTCGAAACTGCTCGGGACCTTCCGGAAGGCTGTCATTGATAATGGGGATCTCAATCGTCTTGATCGTCTCGAGCGCATTGAAGACCAGGGTGCCGAAACGTTCGACGAGATCTGAGCCGAACCTGGCAGTTTCCTCGATCGCGGTGTAGTCGACTGAGACCGTGGAATCGCTGGGGCCGACCCGCCGCACCCGAAGCCCGACGGAGCCCACGGATTCGCTCACCCGATTCGTGGAGACGGTCAGCTCCAGGCGATTCAACGAAGGTTCCGGGTAGAGCCGGGCGATGGACCGGCGCGCCACATTCCCAATCTCCGTGAAGTCCCCGGCCACGAGGATGCGCCCGTCGGAGAAGAGCTCAAGCGAACGCACCTCGCCGTTGGCCCCGGCGCCGGGCAGGAACCCCGAGTCGAGAGTCCCGTCGGCATGAACGCGCGCCACGCAGGATTGCGGCGTGCCGCCCACGAAGGCGAAGGCACCGCCGAAAAGGATCTTGCCGTCACGCTGGACCCGAATCGCGTTGACCCGACCGCTGCCGCCGCCAGTGCTTCCGGCCTGAAATGTCGGATCCAGATGCCCGTTTGCCGCCAGCCGCGCAATTGCCTCGCGTCTTTGCCCGTCGACCATCGTGAATTCTCCGCCGATCAGCCATTTGCCGTCGGTTTGTTCGACGGCCGCCATGACGCTGCGGTCAGGACCCGCTTCGGGTGCGAACGTCGGGTCGACGGTTCCGTCGTGCAGGAGGCGCGCGACATGTGGACGAGGTGCCCCGTTGATGTGCTCGAAATCGCCGGCCACGAAGATCCCGCCGTCACCCGTGATGCGGATGGCGCGCACCGGGCCGTCGACCTCAGGCGCGAAGGAGACATCCAGCGAGCCATCGGTCAGGAGCCGGGCCAGCCGGGGGCGGGACGCCGCACCATAGGCCGTGAACATCCCGCCGACGAGGATCTGGTCATTCGCGTCCACCGCCGTGGCCAGCACCGGTCCGTTCAAGCGGGTGCCGATGAGAAAGGATGGATCCGATCGGCCATCCGCCAGAACACGGGCGAGATAACGGGACTTATTGTCCACGAAAGTTTGAAAACTGCCGCCGGCAAGAATCCTGCCTCCGGACATGAGCTCCAGTGACCGGACGGGGCCATCGGTCCCCGTCAGATTCTCGATGAATCCACAGTCCTCCCGCCCGTGGGAATCGAGCCGGGAAAAATAGTCGGCCACGCAGGCCCCGAGGTGGCGAAAATCCCCACCGATCGCGATCTGGCCGTCGGGCTGCACAGCCGTCGCGCTGACCGCGCCGGCCAGCATCGTCGGATCGAAGGACTCGTCCACCGTTGCCTGGTATTCGTTGTCGATGATGAGAACCCGGCAGAGGGCGTTGGTCCCCACCGTCTCGTCCGGAGGCAAGCCCAGCTCCGCGTCAAACCATTCCTGGCCCTCCGGCCGCACGTCATCCAGGATGACGACATTCGCGGCGTTGGTGGTTTGGCCCGCGGCGAAGGCCACCTCTCCGGCGAGGGCCGTATAGTCCAGCCCGGCGGTCGCTCCCTTGTCGCGGGTCACAATGGACACCGCGGACGGGAGACGAATGGATCCATGGCGACGCACCTGCAGGGACGCCACTCCGGCGGTTTCATCGACCGCGACGAGCGACGGGGTGAACTCGTAGGAAAATATCCGGACGTCTGGCCTGAGGCGCGCCATGCGGATTCGCCGGGCGTCACTGACTTGGTTGAAGTCGCCGCCGAGCACCAGTCCCCCCGCGGCATCCGGAACCAGCGCGAAAACCTCGTTGTCGGTCGCCGGGAACGGCTCGAAGAACTCGTCGGCGCTGCCGTCCGGATTGAGCCGGGCGAGGTTGGCATGGGCCGCGCCGCCGGCCTGGTAGAAGGCGCCGCCGACCCAGAGCTTGAGGTTGTCCTGGACGTAAAGGGCTCGCACCACGCTGCCGTTGGCGGTCCCTGGGGCGAAACCCGCGTCGAGCGTCCCGTTGGGGTGAAGTCGCGCCAAGCCGGAGATGGCCGTGCCGTCGAACGATTGGAATTCGCCCCCGATGTAGATTGCCAGGTCAGCCGCCGTGGCCATGGTCCGGACCTGCCCGTCGGCTCCGCCGCCCGGGTTGAATGTCAGGTCGAGCGCCCCGTTCGCGGTCAAGCGGGCGATTCGCGAGCGATTGGTTCCGTTGTAGATGGTGAACTGGCCGCCGATGAGGATGCGGCCGTCAGCCTGCAACTGGAGGGTGCGAACATTGTCGTTGGCTCCGGTCCCCGGGTCGAAGAGGGCATCCAGCGATCCGTCGGCGTTGAGTCGGGCCACGCGGTTCCGGGCTACGCCGGCCACGCGAGTGAACCGCCCGGCGATGAGAATCCTTCCGTCCGGCTGCACCGCGATCGCGCGGATCTCGTTGTTGAGGTCGACCATGGCAAAGGAAGGATCGAGATTCCCACGAGTGTCCAATCGGGCCAGGTAACTTCGGCTCTGGCCGTGCACCTCGGTGAAGCTGCCGCCGATGACAATCCGGCCGTTCCCCTGGACAGCCACGGCATACACGAAGTTGTTGGCGCCCGGGCTGGCGAAGAACCCGGCGTCGACGGATCCGTCCGCCTGCAGCCGGACGAGGTGCGGATGCGGGACGGCTCCAAAATTTGAAAATTGGCCGCCGACCAGCAGCCCTCCGTCACGATCTTGGACGATGGTCAATACGTCGCCGTCCGGCACGACGGTGTTTCCCGCGGGATAAGCCTGATCGACCATGGTTGGCGCCTGGCCCGAGGCGCGGCCGGCGGCGAGTTGTAGGAGAACTGCCGTCACCCAACAAATTCCTATTCGTCTCATCAATTGTATTACGACGGAGACGGGCGGCTTTTGAAGAAATTTGAAGCGGATTGCCCGCCCGGCGCGGCGGGCATGAAGTGCCGCGCCTGTCACGGATGAACTCAGGGCGGCGGTTTTCGTCCGAGCCCGCCGCCCTCGGCAACGCCTGCGCGGGGTTGTCCCGCTGGGCAAAGCCACGAATAATTTACCGGCTGCGGCCCGCGAATCGGGCTACCGGCGCACCGCGGAGCCTCGGGTGACGAGGTAGTAGACCGTCGTTGCAGCGAGCGGGATCTCCCGGCCCGAGACCGGCGGTCCGGCCGGATATCCGTTCCAGTCGAGTGGTTGAACTCCAACTTCGCCGCCGTCTTTGAACGCTACGGACCCTTGCAAGTTCAGCACGCGCCACGGGTCCCGACCGATGTTTTCAATCCGTTTCAATCCGTGCCCGGCATCCGTGGTGGCGAATCCAGTCGGCTGCTCCTCGGACATCACCTGCAGCAGCATCTGCTGTGATGTCGGGATCGGTTGGCCATCCAACGAGACCACGATGATGTGTCCGTTTTCCAGATCCGATCGGATGCGGACGTTGGCGAGCTCCACGGCCCCGGCCGCGCGCAATTGGCCGCTCACGCCCTGGGCGAGGCTGGCATCGATGGTGAGCAGGCCCCGTTCGTAGTCGAGCCTCAGCTCCTTGGTCGAGCTGCGCACCTGTTTCGAGTTGCGGTCGATCAGCGGCCGCAAATCGGCGAGCGTCGTGCGGCCCGGCGTTCCGGTGAAGTTCACCTCGACCCGGCCGGCATAGTGGATGAGAGGGTCGATGCGCTGGCCCGGCTTCACCTCGGTTCCCGCCGGCACGTCCCGCAGGCGAAGCTCATCGAAGTTCGCGTCCTGCGGCAGCGGCGTGCCCTGGAGGTGTAAAAGATCGTTGGTGTTGAGATCGATCTTCGCGAGGACGTCGCCGGTCCGGATGAGCCCGCGCCGATAGAGCAGGGCGGCGGCCGGGAACTGGCCGACTTGCGACGGAGCCATCAGCGTCCAGGGCTGCATCCAAAAGCCCGGCTTGACCGACCAGTCGGCTCCATCGAGGGCGAAGTGGACGATGGCGTCGGTGTCCTGGAGCGCGCCATAACAGGCGTAGTAGAGCGGCGCCTCGCTGCGGTAACGGTTGGGCCGGTTCCAGGTCGTTTCCGAGATCATCTGGGGCTTGCGGTCGTAGGTGATTTCCATCGCTGGATGCACGAACTGCCGGGGCTTGCCGGGAGCCGCGGCCTCGAACCGCAGGGCGCTGCGATCGGCATAAGTGTGTCCATTGCGAATGGACCATTCCGCATTGTCGCCTTTGTGGGTGACGGAGAAGTAGCCGTGCCGATCGATGAAATCGCCCGTGGCGTAGCTCCAGCGTTCGAGTGGACCGAACACCTCCGGGCTGGCGGTGGCCCAATTCGAGGGCGTGATCAAACCTCGGAAACCCAGCCCGCGCAGAAAGCGAATCGTCTCGGCGTAGAACCGTTGCTGTGCCTCGAACAGGAACGCTGCCGTGTCGCGGTCGCGCGCGGATTTTTCGTTGAACATGTTCCAGAGCGGACGAAAGCCGACCCGGCCGGCCGGGAGATCGTCCCGCTTCGCCTTGACCCCGCTCCACGCGGCCAGGGCGGCCTCGAGTGAGCCGTGCTTTTTCTTCACCCACGCCGCGAATTGCGTCTCGAGGATTGCCATCTGCTCGGCGGGAATCTGGTCGGGATTGAACGTCCAGAAGAAGAACGAGTCTTCGTTTTGAATCTCAACTCCGAGCAGGGCCGGTTCGTCGACGAGCTTGTGGCCGCCGGCATCCGGCGTGAGCAGCAGCGCCTTCCACCACTCCCGATAATGCTCCTGAAATTCCGGATTGAACATCAACGCGGCAAACGGGTGCTTTTTGCCGTCGTATCCCTTGAGCCACGGGTGATCGGACCGGGGCGTCAGCCAGAGCGGAAAATAGATCGAGAGATGGGTGTAGATGCCCTGGGCCTTCAACGCCGCCACGGCCGCCTGCGTCCGCGTCACCTTCTTCGCATCCGCCTCCCCCAGCGGATTGAAGATCGCGCCGTGCATGCGAACCAGGTTGACCCCGTATTTGGCCAGCCGGCGGGCGCACTGCGCGAGGGCGTCGCCGGACAATCCAGACGGCGGGCCATTGACCGCCCAAAAGCGCACGGGCTCTCCGTTGGCCGAGTGAATGAACTGTCCGTCGCGCGTCGCGATGCGGCCGAGTTCACCCGCGAACTTTTCGTTCAGGCGGCGCAGATCGATCGGGCTCTCGACGAACTTGTCCGGCGGCGGGTTGAAGTCGAACCAGCCCGAATCGGCTTGAGGCGGTGGTGGCTCCGGGTTGGCCGCGTGAATCGTTGCGCCGGCGCCGAGCATGAGTGCGACTAACAGGAACAGGGCGGCTCGTCCGAACGGTCCAGGGGAAGGCGAGGCCTCCAAATTGGACGTGAGTTGGAGCCATGAACCGGCGGACGGCCTGTGCTCGGTTGGGCCCGCAAGCCTGCGCGGCAGCGCTGTGGAGTGCGGCGTGAAACGCCGCTTTCGTTTGGGGGCAAAGATCCATGGCGCCGTTTCGCGGCGCACTCCATGAGGCGCGTCGCCGCATGGGACGAATGCCCCTTCGGGTAACGGTTCATGGCGAGTGCTTGTCGTCACAAGCTCCTCTGACGGCCGTGCGTGGTGGCCATTCATTGGCCCGCGCACCCCGCGCCAAATGAGTGGCCCGCCCGGGAGAACTCTGCTACGAAACCCACCACAACCATCAGACCACCTTCATGAATCCAAATCGGCGCTTCTTCGGCGTGATGCTCATCGGGCTTTTCCACAGCGCCATTGGCGTCAGTCCGGTGGCCGCGGCCGGGAATGCGCCGCGGCCCAGTCCTGAAATCACCGCGGCGATGCAGCCGTACCTGGACAGCTACAAGCTGGCGGGATACGTCGGCATCGTCGCTGACAAAACCGGCAGGATCCATTGCCGGAACATCCTTGGGTATGCGGACGTCGAGGCGAAGGCGCCGATGAGCGAAGACAACGTCTTCTGGATTGCGTCGATGACCAAGATGTTCGCGGGCGCCTCGATTCTCATGCTGGTGGACGAAGGCAAGGTGAGCCTTGAGGATCCCGTGACCAGGTTCATTCCGTCGTTGGAGAAGTGGATGGTGGTCGCGGAAAGCGACGCGTCCCATGTGTTGCTCAAGCCCGTGCTTCGGCCGGTGACCATTCGACATCTCTTGAGCCACACCAGCGGTTTGACGGGCAGCGCTGAACTCCAGAAGGCCACGGGCTCCGACAGCACGTCGCTGAAAGCGCGTGCCCTCAGCTCGGTCACCGGCCCGTTGCAGTGGCAGCCCGGGGAAAAATATCAGTACGGTAATCAGGGCATGAACATCGCCGCGCGCGTGGTCGAGATCGTCAGCGGCCTGCCCTACGAGGAATTCCTGCAAAAGCGGATTTTTGATCCGCTCGGAATGTCCGAGACGACCTTCTGGCCGAGCGAGGCGCAAGTGGCGCGATTGGCGGGTGCTTATGGCCCGAACAAGGAAAAGAATGGGTTTCAGCGGGGCGGGCTGGCTTTTCTGACGAAACCGCTCAGTGATCGCGTGCGTCGATTTCCCGAGGCAGGCGGAGGGTTGTTTTCCACGACGCACGACATTCTGCGCTATGGCTTGATGCTGGCGAACGACGGCGAACTGGACGGACATCGCTATTTGTCGCATGCGGCCATGGACGAGTTGCGCAAGGAACAGACGGGCGCGACGAAGGTCAACTACGGCCTGGGCTATCACCTCCGCAATGGGATGTTCGGCCACGATGGCGCCTATGGCACCGATCTGTCGGTTCATCCACGGACCGGGCTGGTGGCGGTCTTCATGGTGCAATGTCCGGGGCCGGACCAGTGGGAAGCGCGGGATCTATTTCTCAAAACGGCGACGCAGGTATTTAAGGACATGGTCCGTTGACGGTTCTAGCCTGAATATTTCATGGTGAAGGTAGGGCGCCCCGCACTGCGGGACGCCGCCATGCGAACCGGTTTGGCGGCGTGCGCGGAGCGCCCGCCCGACCCTCCGTGCTCCGTCAAGGTGTTCGCGATTCAAGCGCAGCATGAAATATGCGGGCTAGCCATAATGCCTTTCGGAAATTCCATGGGAGCAAAGTACTCAGATAATGCGGAACTCGATGGGAGCGCAGATCGACTGGTTTCGTCGCAGGCGCGGCCAGCCAGTGACGGGTTGGCGGACGGCCCTGGGGCAACTGCGAGGCCG
>JBGATF010000015.1:0-242081 GCA_044229355.1 Limisphaerales bacterium | reverse complement strand
TCCTGGGCCAGCTTGACCAGACCATAACGTTTGGGTTGACCGGCGGTGGATTGCGTGGATTTCTTTAGGTTGTAGTTCATACGGCTGGCAGCGTGTTCCTCGAGTGAGGGCGCCTGCCAGCTTCTTCATGTCATCTACCTTCGCTTCATGGAGGGCTTCTTGTTCGTTTCGGACTTGCTCACGGGCCATGAACCGAGCGCGGCAGGTAGGGCTGGCGCTCCGTCGCCAGCCGGAGGATTGAATGGCGCAACGCACGGGCGGCGCGCTGCGGAGAGCGCGCCCTACCCGAGTTTCATTCGGCGCAACTGGTCGACCACGCTGGCATAGAACCCATTTCGTGGATCGAGCCGGCGGGACGTTTCCGCCACCGCCACGGCCTCGTCCACGCGCCCTCCGGCGAGAAGCAGTTGGACCAGCCGTTGCATGGCCTCGGGACTTTCCGGGCTCAAGGCGTAAGCCTGCTTCAGGGCGAGTTCGGCCTCCACATACATGCGGGCCTGCTCCGCGACCAGCCGGCCGCGCTCAGCCTCCAGGGTCCGGACCGCATCCCCGTTCAGGCCGGCCTCGCTCAGGCGGCGGGTGACGAGTTGCAGCTGGCCCGTGGCGTTGCGGAACCGCCAGTCGTAGACGCCGCCGATGGAACTTCGCAGTTTGGAGAATGCCTTCTGGGCAGCTTCGTCCCGGATGAATTTGCCGTCGCCGTGGTAGGCCGCCAATTCCTGCCGGCCGTGAACCTGCGCGGCGTAGGCGCAGATCTCGGCGATGTTGGTCTCGGGCTTGATCCAATCCCCCATGAGCCGCTCCAGGTAGTCGCTCCAAAAACGGCGATCGCGCGCCACCACGGCAGCGGAGAGTTCCCGGGGCGCCTCCCGTTCGAGCTTCAAAATCGTGCCATACGGGGTCAGGTGCGGATACATCCAGTCGATGGGAAAACTTTCCTCCACGAAAAATTCGTGTTCCGGATTTTGGTCAAAAATCTGCCGGGTCAAAATCGAGTTGATGCCCATGACCGCCACCTGTCCGGTCACCTGCGCCCGGCCCGAGTCGTCCACGCGGACGTCTTCACCGGGACGCATCTGCCCCCGCTGGGCGCGCGCCTGGAAGTCGGCCAGAAACTCGCGCATGGCCCGGTCGAGGTCGCCGCCGGACGGCAGGCGCAGTTCGTTGGCTGGATAGATCCCTCGCGCCCGGCGTTCCGCCTCCACCCGTGCGCCGATCCGGGTCAGCGCCACGTCGAGCGGCTGCGCGAGCCGGGCCAAAAAATTGGTGTGTTCGTTCGCGGCGCGCTCCGGCGCGCTGCGCAGCAACTCGGAGAAGAAATAGGGATCGACCTGCGCGCTACGCTGGTAGTGGGCCCGGATGTATTCGAGGTAATGAGCATCCGCCAGCGCGTTCTGGGTGATGAGATGGACGTCACGCCGGTCGAACCTGGCGTCCGCCCTCTGTTCCGGCGCCAGCGTGCTTTCCGAAAAGATCATGTAGGTCGGGCAGAATCGGCCCGGGTCCGTCCCGCCGAACAACACGGCGCCGCGCGCCATCGCCGGATAGACGAGCGACGAGTCCGCCCCCGCGAGGGCCGCCGCGCGTTGTTCCTCCCGATCGGTGAGGCGTCCATCCGCGCCGCGGAACGGCGGCGCGAACATGTCGTGGCCGTACCAGTAGCCGAAGCGATGGCCATGTTGTTCGTTGCTCCACCAGTGGGACACGATCGACGGCACCGGCAGAAGGGCCGTCAGGACGAGGGCCCAGGCCGGGGACAATGTTCTGCGGGAACGCCAGGCCAGGAGAATCATCCCGACCGCCAGCCCGACTCCGGCCGTCGCCGACGCGCGAGTCCAAATCAGGTGCGTCTGGGTCCAGGCCGCCAGGAGCGCAACGACCGAGGCCAGGAGAGCCGCGCCGAGCAAGCTTCCGATCGCCACCGGCGTGGTTCGTCCGGGCGAGTCCGGCATTTGCCGGTGGAGCAGAATGCCGGCGCCGAGCGCGACGCCGAACCCGATCGCCATGGCCAGCATGACGTGCGACGCCCCAAAAAAGACGCGCACGAGGTTGAGGGTTGCGCGATCCGTGCCCGGGTTTAAAAGCCCGAGCAGCCCGGGGCCGAGCAGGAGGTAAAACATCACGCCGCCGAGCAACCAGGCGCGGGCGGGCCCGGCCAACCGCCGGAGCAGCAGCAGCGGAATCACGGCCAGGATCAGCAAGCCTGCCCCGAACTCATCGACCGCACCTGAACCCAACTGCCAAAGCTGCTCGGCATATCGGGCCACGCTGGTCACGGGATGCGGGCTTTCGTATTGCCCGCGGGTTAGCGCGTGGAAAAAGCCGGCGACCGTGCGGGGGTAAGCCCAATTCATGGGCGGATTGGTCATGGACGTGATCGGCAGCCAGAAATAGAACACGGCGCCGCCGAGGAAAAAGAGCCCGCAGGCCGCCGCGGGGCCCACCGCCCAGCGCGGGCCCGGCCGGCTTTTCGCGCCGCGGGCCGCCCACGCCAAAGCGAGCCAGGTGGTGATGGAGCCGCAGCCGATGGCGTGAAAACACGCGGCCAGCGGGCCGTTCCCTTCCAGCATCCAGCCGCGGTGGATGGCGTAGCAACCGGCGAGATAACAGACCGTGTTGCCGAGGAACAACTCCCGCCCCAGGCGCCGGTCGACCATCGCCACGCAGGCTTCGACGGCCAGGGCGGCCACCACGAGCGACTGGTGGTTATTCAGGCAAATGCCGAACAGGAACCAGGCGAGATACAAATAGCGGCGCTCTGCCGGGCGGTGCATCCAACGAAAGAGCGACGCCATCATGGCCGTGAGCGACAACAAGCTGAGCGGATACACCTCCACGATGACGGCCTGGCTCCAAACAAATCCGGTGAAGCCCAGCAAGCTGCCGGACGCCACACCCGCGAGGGCCCCGAACCACGATTGCCACCGGGCCGACATCGGCTTTTCGGTCCGCAATTGTGCCAGCAGCGCGCGACTTCCGCGCGAGACCATCAAGGCGACCAACCCACAGGCCAGCGCGCCAGCCACGGCGGATCCGGCGGCCACGCGCCAGGCCACGTTCGACCAGGGCAACAATTTGGTGAAGGCCCAGGCATAGAGCGTCCATACCGGATATCCCGGCGAGTGCGGCACGCCCGCGTACTGCGCCGCCACGGCCATCTCGCCGCTGTCCTCCAACGTCACCTCGGGCGCCAGGGTCAAAAAATATCCGATCAGCACAAGGACCGTCGCCGCCAGGAACGCGAGCCAGTCGGGCCGGGCAAACACGCGCGCCCGGCCGTTCGGCCGCCCAGGCTCGCTGGCTCGTTTGGGGACGACGACATCCGGTTGGCGGGCTCTGGAGGGGCCGATTGGCCCTGGTTCCGCGCGGGCGCGACGGGCCGCCCGACGTGAGGTGACCTCGGAGAATTTCGGTGCGGTGGCGATTCGTTTCATGGCGGACCTGTTCCCTTTCAGCACATAGACCCCGCCCCGCGATAAATTTGTATGAGCTCGCCCGACTTTTGTGCGGTGAATTTTGGAGCACGCTGGCAGGCCCGAGTCCTCCGGTGGAACGCGCCGGCGAGACGGAGCTCCCGGGCGAAAGAATTATTGGAGAGTGCGCTGACTGGTCACCGCCTTGCCCGCAGCGACGCCCGACCAGAGCGATTGGACTTCAGCGCGCGGGCCGTTGCATGGCGCAACTGACCAGCGAAAGAACGTAAATGGCGGCAGTGTCGGCCCGCAGCACGAGCGGGCCCAGGGAGATGGGCCGCGCGCCGGCGGCCTCGAGCGAATCCAGTTCGTCGTCGGTAAAATCTCCTTCGGGGCCGACCCAGAGCTGAAGGGCGCCGGGGGTGTCCGGATTCTGGCCGTTCCAGGCATTGAGCAGGTCCCAGGGGTGCTGCGCGTTGGCGCGCAGCGAGGCGACGAGGGAGAGCGCCACCGGGTCGGAGCGCGGCACGGGCGCGCCGAGGCAGGCGGCGAGAGGAGTTGGGGCCGCGATCTCCGGGAGCCAGGGCGAGCCGCATTGCTTGATCGACTCGATGGCAATGGCACGCCAATGGTCCAGCTTGCTGGCGGCCCGGTCGGGCTCGATCTGCGCCACGACGCGGCGGGTCACGAGCGGCACGACGCAGCGGGCTCCGAGCTCCGTGGCTTTTTGCACAATCGTGTCGAAGGTTTTGCCCTTGGGAATGGCGGAGAAGAGCGTGATGGGGCGGGCGGGACGCGGCACCACTTCGCGCTGCGTGACGCGAAGGCGGACCTCGCGACGGGCCAGTTCAAGGGTGGTGCAGGTCAGGCGTTGGCCCGCGCCGTCGAGCACCTGCACGATCTCGCCGGGCCGCAGGCGGACGACGCTCAAAGCGTGGTGCGCCTCGCGGTCCGAGAGGATCAGGTCGTCGCCGCGGATTTCCTCCGGCGGAAGGTGGAAGCGCTGCACGAGGGAAACCTCCGGGCGTGGGCGGTCAGCGGAACAGGTTGCGCGCCTTCTCGAAAAAGCTGCGGGAGATGGGGTTGACCTTTTCGTCGCAGAGCGCGGCGAACTCCTGCAGCTTGGCTTTTTGGGCGGCGTTCAGGTGCGCGGGCACCTCGACGGCGACGCGGACGTGCAAATCGCCCCAGCCGTAGCCCTGGACGTTTTTCACGCCCTTGCCTTTGATCCGAAACACCGTGCCGTGCTGGGTGCCGGCCGGGATTTCCAGGGGCACCTTGCCGCCCAATGACGGCACCTCGAGCTCCACGCCGAGAGCGGCCTGGACGAAGCTGATGGGCATTTCAAAGATCAAGTCGTCGCCCTGCCGTTCGAAGATGGGGTGGGGCTTGACGTGGAGCACGACAAAGAGATCGCCGGGCGGCCCGCCGCGCACGCCGGCCTCGCCGTTGCCGGCCGACCGGAGCTGGTTGCCCGTGTCGACGCCGGCGGGGATCTTCAATTTGATTTTGGCCGGCCGCTCAACCCGCCCGGCCCCCTGGCATTTGCGGCAGAGCTTGTCGAAACTCTGCCCAGCGCCTTCACACCGCGGACAGGTCTGGGCGATGCTGAAAATTCCCCGGGACGACACGACCTGACCGCGGCCCTGGCAGGCCGGACAAATCCGGCGGGTGGCGCCCTCCTCGCCCCCGGAACCGTGGCAGTGGGAGCACAGGTCGAGCTTGCTGACGGAGATCTCCTTCTCGCAGCCGGCGGTCGCCTCCTCGAACTCAATCTCCATATCGTAGCGCAGATTGGCGCCCTTCTGTGGACCCGAGGGATTGCGGCGCCCCCCGCCGCCGCCGAAAAACGACTCGAAGATGTCCTCGACCGAGCCGGCCCCGGCGCCGCCGAACGCCTCGCGGAAAATCTCGAACGGATCGTGGAACCCGCCACCGCGCGCCTTCCGGCGGGGGTCGAAGGCGTCGTGGCCATACTGGTCGTAGGCCGAACGCTTCTGGGTGTCGCTCAGCACCTCGTAGGCTTCGCCGACCTCCTTGAAGCTTTCCTCCGCCTGCTTGTCGTTCGGATTGCGGTCCGGGTGATACTTCAGGGCGAGCTTGCGATAGGCCTTCTTAATCTCTTCGTCGCCGGCGCCCTTGGCCACCCCGAGCACCTCGTAGTAGTCGCGTTTGGACATGGACTGGGTCGGTCGGGATCAGGACGCGGGCTTGCGCGAGACGATGACCGACGCCGGGCGCAGCAGCCGGTCGCGGAGCTTGAACCCTTTGCGGGTCTGGGCGACGACGCGTCCCTCGGGCAAATCGGCCCGGTCCTGCTGCGAGATCGCCTCGTGCAGGTTTGGATCGAAGGTCTTGTCGAGGGCGTCGATTTCCTCCAGGCCGGCCTCGGTCAGCACGCCCCGCAACTGCGCCAGGATCATGTTCACCCCGGTGTGCAACGATTTGACCGCGGGATCGTTCGAGGTCGCCGCGGCCGCCACCGCCATGTCGAAATTGTCCAGGACCCCGATCAGCTTCTGCAGCAGGCTCTCGTTCGCGTAGCGGATGGCGTCCTGCTTTTCGCGGGCCGCCCGTTTCTTGTAATTGTCGAAATCCGCCGCCGTCCGCACCAGGTTCTCCCAGTGCTCCCGGGCCTTGGCCGCCTGGGCCTTGAGCTGCTCCAACGACTCCGCCGAGGCGCCCGCGTCGAGCGTCTCCTGGTCACCCCCGGCCGGCCGATCCGCCGCGGCCGTACCCTTTTCCTCACTCTCGATGTTTTCGCTATTCATTAATCAACGTTGATCCTCAGATTCCGGATAGAATGGGAACGGGAAGGCGCGGCGTCAACTCGGCTTCCGACACAAGCTGGGACCGGGCTGCGCTCCCGCGCAGGAAATTGGGGGGATGGCTGCCGGCGCTGGGGGCGGAGGTCGCGTCCCTAGGGGTTGGTGGCATAGGTCGCCAGGACCCGATTGAACTCGCTCCACCCCCGCAACGAGGCAAAGCGCTGATCCGTGACGGCATTGGTGTAGAGGTTTTGCGCGCGACGGTCGCCGGCCAGGCGCTTGGCGTTTTGGTCCAACGCCGCGCGCAGGCTGCCCAGCGCCTCGTTGGATTTGCTGAGCAAGGCCTGGACGGCGGCGAGATCGAAATTCCCCTCCGGATTCTGGGGGGTCACCTTGACGAGCTGCTGCAGGGCGCTCTCGGCCCGCGGGAACTGGCCGAGCTGACCGTAGAAGGTCCCGGCCATCGTCAGGGCGGCCGGGTCGGTCTTGGCGTTCTCGACCAGCCGATCGAGGAGGAGCACGACGCGGTCGGCCTGGCCCTGTTGGGCGTAGGCGTTAGCCAGCTGATACGCGATCCCGACGCTCTTCGGATCGGCGTCGAAGGCCTTCTCCAGCGAAGCGGTGTCGGAACCGGCCGGCGGAGCGGATGGGGAGGACGCCTGCGGCATGCCCGCCTTGATCCGCTTCAATTCGTAAATCAGCCCGTCGATCTGGGAGTTGAACGGATCCAGCTTCTGTGAGGTGGTGGCCATCAGGATGGCCTCGTCGACCCGTCCCATGGCGATGAGCAGGTTGATGTAGCGGAAGATGGCTTCCGGGCTGTAGGGGCAATAGGCATAGGCCTGCTTGAAGGCGAATTCGGCCTCCTTGGTCATGCGCTGGTACTCCGCCACGTTGCCGCGCTTGGCGGCATCGCCCATGCGCCAGGCATAGAGTCCCGCGATCGAGCTGCGCAGTTTGGAAAACGCCTTCTGCGCGTCGTTGTCGCGCAGAAACCGCGGGTCGCCCTTGAAGTCCGCGGGGTGCTTTTTCCGGTAATAGACCTGCTCGGCAAAGGCGCAGATGTTCGAGATCGGCGTGTCGTAATCGATCCAATCCCCGATCAGCCGCGTGGAAAACTGCCGCCAAAACTTGTGATCGGTGTCGCAGACCTCCTGGGACATCTCCGCCACCGGGTTGCGGTTGATCTTCATGATGATCCCAAACGGCGTCAGGTGCGGATACATCCAGTCCAGCGGGAAGCTTTCCTCCACGTAGAACTCGTGATCGGGATTCTTGTCGAAGATGACCTTGGTCAGGAGGGCGTTGATCGCCATGACGGCCACCTGACCGGACACCTGGACTTTATTGTCGATGATCCGCACGTCCTCGCCGGGCCTGAGCTGGCGTGGCTCATTGGGGGCGCGACGATCGTGCTCGAGGCGGCGCTGGGCGTCGGCCAGGTATTCCTGGAACGAGCGCTGCGAGTCGTCGTTGGTCGCGCTGAGAATCTCCATGTCTGGGTAGACGCCGCCAATGCTCTTGGCGATTTCCTTGGGATACGTTTCCTCGAGCAGCTGGCGGTTGAGGCGGATGCGCGTATGACTGCGGGGTTCCTGCGCCGCGAACCGCTTGGTGCGATCCGACAGCTTCACCCCCTGAAAGCGGGCCGCGTCGTATAACATCATGGCGGCGAGTTCCTGCTCGAGTTTCGGCAGGCGATCCCGCGCGGCCTGAAGGCGGGTTTGGGCTTCGGCGTGACGCTGGACGGCCGCCGTGTCGGTCGGCGACGCCGGGGGGCGTTGGACCGCGGCGGCCAGGAGTTCGATCTGCTGCTGCAACTGGGCCCGTTCGTCGAGCGTCGGTATCCAGGCGTCCTGGTGGTTCAACTCAAGCTCCAGGAGCGCGTTCAAGTCCCGGGCCAGCGGACGACGCAGCGCGTCGCTGGCGCCGCCGGACAGCATTTGCTGGGTGTCCTTGGACAGATGCTCGAAGACGAACTTCGAGACGGGATCCGCCGCCGCCTTGAGCCGCGCCGCCAGGCCGGCCAGATCGGTGAAGTCACCGGCCTGGAAGAACGACGTGCCCGCCCGCCGGCTTTTCTCGATGCGATCGCCCAGGCCGAGGAAAAAGCGATCCAGCGGGCGCATCGCACAGGCCAGGATATTCGTTTTCGTGCCCAGCTCGAGTTCCTTCGGACCACGCACCAGCTCGGAGAAGAACGGCGGGTCGAGCTGCGCGCTCCGGTTGTAATGGGCGCGGATGTAGTTCAGGTAAGTGCCGTCGGCCAGGGCGTTCTGCGTGATCAGGTAGACGTCGCGCCGATCAAAGTTCGCATCCATCGGGTTGCGCTTGGCGGGCGGGATGAAGCTCTCGCAAAAGATCATGTAGGTCGGGTTGAAGCGTCCCGGATCCGTGCCGCCGTAGAGCACGGTGTCGCGCGCCATGTCCGGATAGAGCGGCTTGCCGCTCGCCCCATCCTTGAACGGGGGCGTGAACATGTCGTGACCGAACCAATACCCGAAGTAATGGCCGCGCTGCTCGTTCTCGGACCAGTGCGAGAGGATGGAATGGAGCGGCAACAGCGCGAACAACGCCAGCGTCGGCAGGAAGAGCAGGCGCGTGCGCCCCGCCAGCAGGAGGCCGACCCCGCCGAGGGCCAGGGCCAGGCCGAAAAGATCGGTAAAGCGCTCGATGGGAGCGTAGCTGGGGTTCAAGTCGAAGACCGGGTTGTGAAAATTGATCATCGGGTTGTCGCCCTGGAACGTCACCGCCACGATGAGGAGCGCCAGCCCGGCGGAGGCAAGCGCGCCGATCAGGCAGTATCGCCGCCAGCGTTCATATTGCGTGACGAGATACGCGCCGATGATGGTCAGTCCATAGCCGACGCCCATCGCCACCATGAAGTGGGACGCGGTGAAGAACACGCGATTGAGATCGCGGCTCTGCCGGTCCGGCGCCGGGTTCAGCAGGTTCAACAAGAACAAGCTCAAGGTCAGATAGATGGCGAGCAGACCGATCATCCACGCGCGCTCGCGCTTTTGCATCTTGCCGAGGAACAGCAGCGGGACGAAGCCCAGCAACACGTAGACGAGGTTGAACTCTTCGAGCGTGCCGCCGATGTAATTCCCCACCTGATAAATGTAGCGGCCAATATCGGTGGCCAATTTTCCGTCCGTCTGGTCCATGGCCTGGCCGATGGTCGGGTGGATCCGCTCATATTGGCCGCGGGTAAACGCGTGGAAGAACCCCTGCACCGTTCGCGGGTAGCCCCAGTTCAACGGCGGATTGCTCATCGAGGCCAGGGCCATGTAAACGTAGAACGACGCGCCCACGATCCACGCGGCCCCGCAGCCCAGGGCCGCGGCCCAGTCCGATCCCCGGGTCCGCGCCTTGCGAATGGAGTAGATCAATCCGCCAATGGCCCCCAGGCCCACCACGTTAAACACGAAGAACACCGGCACCTTGTATTCCAGCGTGTCCGTGTATTTGAAGACCGTCACGAAATTGGTGATCGACAGAAGCAGGGCGGCCACATAGCCGAGCACGGCGACGATCAGAAAATCGCGCCCGGCCTCGATCGCGGTCCACTTGGTCTTCACGACCAGCCAGATCCAGACAGCCAGCGAAGACAGGCCGACGAAGTGATAGACGAGCATCAACGGGCTGTTGCCCTCGAGCGTCCCGACCATGCCCAGGCTTTTGCCAATCAAACCGCCCAGGTAGATGATGACATTCCAGAAGAACAGGGCCCGGCCCATTTTCGGAGCCACCGCGAGGATCCCCACCTCGAGGCCCATGGCCAGCACGAGCAGCGACTGGTGATTGTTGAAACAGATGCCAAACCAGAAGAAGGCCCAGTAGAGGTAACGCCGTTGATGCGGAGCGTAGATCCACCGCAGCAGGCAGGCCAGAACCAGCGTCATGGAGAGCACGCTCAGCGTGTAAACCTCCACGATGACCGCCTGGCTCCACATGAACCCGTTGAATCCAATCAGCAACCCCGCCACCAGGCCGGCCACCAGGCACAGGCCGTTCTCCCACTTGCGCTCGATGTTCTTCAGATCCGCGATGCCCTCGATGATCATGCTGCTGCCGCGCGACACCATCAACGCGACCAGACCGCAGGAGAGCGCCCCGGCGAAGGCCGACGACAACGCCACCCGATAGGCAATGTTCGAAATCGGCAGCAGGGTGAACAGCCAGGAGTACAGGGTCCAAACCGGATACCCGGGGGGATGCGGCACGCCGGCGTACATCGAGGCCACCGCCAGCTCGCCGCAGTCTTCCAACGTCAGATCCGGCGCCAGCGTCCACCAATAGCCAAACATCACCAGGATCGACGTGAGCGCGAACGACCACCAGTCGATCCGCCGATAGAGCGGCGGCACGTGCGCCGGCGGGGCTTCCGCGGGCGCCGGGCTGGCCGGCTTGGCGCTCGCGGCCGGCCGGCCGGAGCCGGGAATGTTCTTCGGATTCGGATTCGGGTTGGATGTGCTCATTCGGCTTCGGCTTCGACTTTGACGGTTCGATTAGATTGTTTTGGAGGCGGGGCGCCCGCGCAGTCCGGCCGGGCTGCATGGGGGACGACGGCGCCAGACGCACCGCGAGCCGCCCGCGACCGGGGCCGGGGGAAAACGCACGCTCAGTGCACGAGCTGGTTGGTCCAGGGGCTGCCTCCGAGCGCGTAGGCCCGATTGGTGCCGGTGACTTCCAGCACCGGCGTGTTGTTGGCGCTATGCCGGGCGGAGATGTAATACGTCGCAAGGTCCGGATGCGGATCGGCGCGATCCACAGCGGCCGCCGCAAAGAGCTCGGGCGGCACGGACGAACTCAAGCCCAGCGCGCCGGTCTGCGGGCCGAGCAGAAAGGCCGCCATCAACGCCAGCGCCATCGACGGCGCCAGCCACTGCCACGAGAAAGGCAACTCATCGTCGGCTCCGGCCGCTGCCGCAGCCCCGGCCGGGGTCGATCCCGTCTGGGGGAACAGCCGGGCTTCAAGCCTGGCGGACGGCCGGCGCGGGGTCCAGGATCGCAGCGTCGTCTCCAAAGGATTCCAGTTGCTCATAATCAGTTGTGGTCAGGCACGCTCGCAGCTTGTTCATGCCGTAGCGATACCGCCCCGCCACCGTGTTCGGGGACAGCTCCAGCAGCGCGCCAATTTCTTCAAACGTATACTCGTGCCAAATCTTCAGGACGATGACTTCCCGCTGGTCGGCCGGAAGGCCCCGCAGCGAATGCAGCGCGGCGCGCTCGGCCGGACGGTCGTTGCCCGAGCCCGGCTCGAACCACTCCTTCGATTCCAGCTCCCGGGTCAGCCGCCGCCACAGCCCGCGCCGGTAGTTCAACGCCTTGTTCCGGTAGGTGCGCAGACAATAGTGCAGCGGCTCGTCGGGCGGTGTCGCCCGCTGCATCAAGACCATAAACGCGTCTTGCAAGACGTCCTCCGCCTCGCCATGGCTCAAGCCCAAAGCCCGGCCGTAGAGCAGAATCTGCGGCGCGTGCGCTTCGTATAATTCCTGACACCAGTCAGCCATGGCCTCGGCTTGATCGTCCGTTCTGTCGTCCGTTTTCCATCGTTCTTGTTCTGTTTCCGAGCGTTTCGCCGGCTCGAGGTCCAGCGCAATCCCGGGCTCCACCGACCAGCCGCACCTCGCCCGGCATCCGTCCACAGCATCCCGCTCACTTCATAGACACCGGCTCCATCGGCATTTGTATCGGCTCGTAAAACTTTTTCGAACGCGCGGGAGACTAAGGCAAAGCCCTCGCAGAAAGCCAATTAAAGTTTGGTAAGGGTCACGCCCCCGCCTGCGGCGACTCGCGTCGTCCCGGCAGAATCATTGCGCGAAGGCTCGTCGGGAAATCGGCTCCGCGACTTCGTCGGCCCCTACTTCGAGCGCCGCCCCAACAAGTAGCGTAGAGCGGAGACCAATCCACTAAACTTGAACCGGGGGTCGAGATACCGCTCGATCACGTAGAACGCAAAATAGTAACTGCGGCAAAAGGCCCAGATCGCCACCAGAAGATAGAGCCCAACACGAACGGAGGGCGCTTCCACGAGCAAGAGGGCGGATGCCACGCATCCCACGAACAGAAACAAGCCGGCTTTAACCTTGATCCAAAACGGCCCCAGGTCTTTGCCCAAACCGCCCCCTCCTGATGGCTGGGGCGCATCCGCGCCATCCCGTTGCATGCCGGCTCAGGGGTTGGGCCGTGGACTTCTCCCGTCGGACGCGGGAGCTGGGGACACCGGCGGCGCCGCACCTGACCCACGCACGGCACCCGAAATTCCCGAGGGCCCGCTCACATCGTTTCGCTGGCTGCGCATGCTCAAACCAATTTGTCGCAGATTGGCAACGGAGTTCACGCGTTGAGCCGTCCCGCTGAGCCGGCTGACAGTCCAATAGACCCATGTCTCCAATGCGATGAACAGAACTGCCACTGCCACCGCGTGTTTACCTTTCATAAGAGCTTAAAAATGCAAACGCTTCGAACGGGAGCCCGCCAGGGCGTTTTCCCCCTCATCCGTCCTGCCGGTTCGGCAGGACACCTTCTCCCCCGCGGGGCGGGGGCGAAGGCGGGCGAAAACGGGTTGCATCACCATTTTCGATATCCTGCCAACGGTTCTAATCAGCGTCGAGAGTCTTCCCTTTTCCGCCACCATTTCTTTTGCATCTCGTCGGCTTGGGACGCGCTCAATGTGCAAATGCTCCCATCCGCAAGGAGGCAGATATCCACCCCATCCGAACCCCGCGCCCGTGCCAGGATCGACTGCGGATAAGTTTCATCCGCGTCGGCGAAAAACGTGATCTCCATCCCATTCAGGCCGGCCAGATCTCGGGCGGTCAGATAGCCAAGTCGAACGAGTTCGGCGGCGGACACTTCGCGCCTCAGCCCCTCTCCACGTGACCTTTGGTCACGGCTGAACGCATGCACAGCGGCGACCAACCGCGGCGCAGCTTCGAACGATGGCCCCCTTGTTGTCCGGCCGCCCGCAAACCAAAACCACAGGATGAGGACGCCCAGTCCAACGCAAGTCGACACAACAACTGTTCGTGAGCGGCGGTTCATAGGGATTCGCGCGACATGGCTGCGCCAATGTCCTTCACACTGCTGGAGCAGCGCAACCTGGGAAATGAAAGTGAGTCGAGACCATGGACGCGGGGGTGCGGGCGTCCTCGCCCGCAGAAGCGTAGGGACGACTGGAGGGTCGGGAGCATCCCAACCATTGAAAACATCCACCTTTCTGCGGCCGGGACGGCCGCACCCCGAACGCCGCTTCACGGGGAGCAACCATCATGGCGTGGCGCCGGCGGACCAGAGAATGCGCGCCGCTCCGCTGAGCTTTTCCAAATTCTTCCGCTCCTTGGGAAACCGTTGATCGAACTCGGCCAGGGTTTGATTCGCTGCCTCCGGGCGCCCGCTGCGGGCCAGCACGTCCGCAAGCCCGGCCGCCGTTTCGGGATTGCCCGGCCAGAGCTGCGCGGCCAGCCGATAGGCCTGCTCGGCTTCCGCGACGAAATTGTGTCCGGCCAGGAGATTGGCGGCGGCCACCGCGTCGTGGGAGTAGGACTTCAGCGTGTAGGTGGACCCGAGGGCCTCCGGGTCGGCGAGGATTTGTTGGGCGACCGTCTGCCAGTAATCGAGCGATTGGGCGGCGCGTTCCGGCGTGAAGGAATTCTGCTCGTCGCGTGCACCCAATTCCATCAAGGGCCCAAGCGGCAACGCGTCGGCATACGTGCCGGGCAGCGGAACCGATTCCTCGACGGCGAAGCGCAGGTCCGGATTTTTGCCCATGATGGTTTGGAGAAGTCTCTCATTGATGCTCATCACCGCCACCTGGCCGCTGACCTGAACCTTGCCATCGACCACCTTGACTTCCTCGCCGTGGCGGAGTTGCTTGGGCTCATTGGGAAATTGCTCGTCATGTTCGAGTCGCCGCTGGGCGTCCGCCACATATTCCTGAAACGCGCGCTTGGAATCCTCCGGGGTGAGGGCCGCAAACCGATCGCCGTAAAGGTCGCCCAGGTACTCCGCGTAGCGTGCGTCGGCCAACGCGTTTTGCGTGATGACGATGTGCGGCTCCTGTCCGCTCGTTTCGTTCAGCAACGTCGGCACCCAGCGGCCGTGATCGGTGCCGCCGACATAAACCATTCCCGGCTTGAGCGAATCCAAAATGGCGTTGCCGTAGTCGAGCAGCTTCTGGGCGGGCCATTCGTGGACCTGCTCCGCTGCGCCATAGGCGTCGAGCACCGCGCTCCAAACCGGATCCAGCTCAGCCGCATGGGTGGACCCGTCATATTGGCCCGACCGTTTGCCCAGCGCATTGAATTGCCGCTCGATTTCCTCCCAATTTCCCCGCTGCAGCGCGTCGAAGAATTGCTCAACCTCGTCGGGAACGGCGGCTCCCTTGCGCTTGGCCATGGCGCGGGCCAGGTCGCGCCGGGATTGCACGAACTTCGCCAGCTTGCCCGCCACGATTTCTTCAGCGCTGGGGGCAGGTCCAGCACTCGCATTTCGAGACAGCCAGCGTTCGCGATCAAACGCCGCGGCCTTTTTCGGCTCCGCTGTTTCGACCTTCTCCGAACTCGCCAAGGCGGCATCTGTTTCGGCCGGCGTTTGGCGCCGGCCTGGCCAGAACAAGCCAAGGAGAATCGCGCCGGCGCAGGCTGCGAATAGGATCCACCAAAATCGTTTGGAGAAGACAGCCGGATCTTCGGAACCAGAGGGTTGCTGCGTGGACATGACGATGCGTTTTAGTTTCCAGCATATACACACCGCGGCCTGCGGGTTTTGTATTTCCCGGCCGAACTATTCGCCATTCACTCTGATCAGGGGCTCACATGTGTGAGGAGGAAGATTCTCCAGGCGCGCCCCTTCCGGGCCCGACCCGATCGGCCGGCAAAGACGTACGCAACCGCTGGCTTAAACCGAGCCGGCCAGCAGACGTTCCATCGGTTCGACAAAGCCTTGGTCGATGAAAACTCGGCCACCATTGTCCCCGTTGGTCAGGACCACAAAGCCCGTCTTCCGCTCCACGGACCCCATGACCAGAGAACGAAAACCCTCCTGGCCTCCGGAGTGGACGATGACGTTGCCGTTCTTTCGTCGCTGGAGGGCCCAGCCCAGCGCCCAGGAATCGGCTCCGTCGATTTCCTCCCCCGCTGGCAGCTGAACTTGGGGACGCAGCATCTCCTGCAGGCTTTTAGAACCGAGGCGAACGCCATCGGCCGGTTTCGGAGCCAGCACCTCGTTCAGGAAGTTGGCGTAGTCGCGCGCGGTGGTGTGCAAACCACCGGCTGAGGCGTAACGAGCCGCGTCGCTCGCAGTCGGCTTCTTCTTACGCAAAGCCTTTCCACCCAGATCATGCGGGCGAGCGGCATGCCGCTCGAATAACGCATTCCAGACATAGCCGCTGGAGTTCATCCCGAACGGCACGAGAAGAACGCGCTTTAAATAGTCCTCGATGTCGCTCGCGCACACCTGCACGCCCGCTTCATATTGAGCGCAGTCGTCTGGATTCACCCGGCCCGTCAGATGGGTAACGACCGATTGCAGGTAGTAGTAACCCTCGCCGGAGTAACGAAAGCGCGAGCCGGGTGCAAAATGGATCCGCAGCGGTTCCGAGCCCGAGCGCCAGTCTTGAAACCCGCTGGTATGAGCGAGGACCCGACGCGCGGTTACAGCCTCCACCCTGGGATCGCCTTCAAGAAATGGCCGCGGCGCATAGCGTGTCAGTGGGGCATCCAGATCCAAAATTCCCTTTTCGCACAGCTTCAGAACAACGTAGGCGAACACCGTCTTACTCACGGACGCCGCTTCAAACACCGTATCGTCGTCCACGGGCGTCTTGGTGTCTGCATCCCGAACCCCAAAGCCTCGGCACCAAATTGTCTTCCCAGCCTGCACCAAAGCGATGGAAAGCCCTGGAACATTATGGCGCAGGAGAAGCTCTGGAATGCGCCTGTCCAAGTCCGCAACGAGGCCCCGCGAACCGGCCGCACGACCGCCGCCCGCGTCCGGGCGATCGACGGCAGTGGCCGCCCAGGAATGCAGGCCGGAACTTAATGCCATACCTGCGCCGGAAATTAAGAATGTTCTTCGTCGCATGCAGCGTGAATTGGTTAGGCGGGCAACGTCGCTTCCGCGACCACCGCTCCGTCCAACGTGGTCATCTTCAACGTGAGGGTGGTTTTACTGGCGGTCCCCTGGATGAACGTGGCGAAGCCAGGCTGCGGCGCGCCGCCGACCAGTTGCGCGACGGGCTGTCCCTCCTGCGCCGGCATCCAAACGTAGTCATGGGTGTGCCCGGAAACCACGAGCTTGACGCCCGCGTCCACCAACGTCGACAGCCACAGATCCCGACAAAAGGTGGCGCCGGCAAATCCATTGTTCCGAATCCGGGGATGGCGGAACCAAATCGGGATGTGGCAGAAGAGAACCTTGTGCGGCGCCTCGCGAAACCATTTTTCCTGGACGACCTTCTTCAGCCACTGGGCCTGCCGTTCCTGCATTTTTTGAAAGGCGGCCATGCCGCTCAAATAAGGACTGTCGTCGGGCTTATCCTCCCCCGTATCCATGACCAGCGCGGCCAGCGGCCCGCTGCGGAAGCCGTAGTAAAACTGGTCGCCGGGCGTCCCCGTAAAATCCGCCAGAGCCTGGGCCGCCGGGCCGCGCACGTCGTGGTTGCCGCGCACATACGCCAGCGGCCAGCGGTCAGCGATGGCCAATCCGGCCGGGGCCAGAAACTGCCCCGCCATGTCACGTTCGAAGTGAACGTCGTTCGACTGGTCGCCGTTCCACAACATGAAATCCGGCCGCACCGAATTGGTCAGGCGATCCAGCGCGCGCAGCGTCTCCCCGTTTTCGTGCGTGTCGTTCCAAACCGCGAACGTTGTGGCCGGGGCCGACGCATCCAGCGTGCGAAACCGTCGCTCGGCACCGACCTGGGGCTGGCCGGCTTTGAACTCGCCATGGTAAAACTGCCTCACCTTGACCCAGCCCGCCGCCCGCGCGACGACCCGGTAGCGCACATCCTTGCCTGCCGGCAGCGGCGGCAGACGAAACTTCAGCACATGCTCCGAAAGTGGGGCCAAGCCGTCTTCTTCACCATCCACCCGCCGCCACGGACTGTCCTCCACGGCGTATTCAAGGTGGCCCGTCGCCATGCGTTGCAATGGCTGGAGAACGCACATGGTCTCCGGCGCCGGCCCGGTCACCACCGGGCTGCCGTTGAAAACTGGTCCATCCGGACCACCCGCGGTCCATGCCCCCTCCCCCACGTCGGGGCGGGGATCCCGCGTGTAATCCGAATAATTTTGCGCCGGGAGAGGAATCGCCGCGGAGCTCAGCGCCGTGGCCGCAAGAAACTGACGTCGGTTCATCGGATTGATCTTGGCAGCATCGACTGCCGCCGGGCTATTCGACTTGGGGAGGCTGGATTCAATAGACGATGGCGAAACCGCCGGAGGGCGTGGCAAAGGCGGTGGCCAGGCTGTTCAGGGGCAAACCTTCCGCGCGACCGTCATCGATTGGATCGCCCGCGGGGCTGTAGCGCTGCCAGGCGACGGCTCGCTCCGACGGGCGGCTCGCAGCTTCCGTCCAGACCAGCAGTATTTCGCCTTGGGAGTTTGCGACGGCCACCGGGTGTTTTCGTCGCGCGCGGCCAGGTGGGGCACTTGGAGAAGACACGGAGCGGGCCATCGGATCGACCCGGGCCAAGAACACCTGCCCATCGGTTTCCCAGGCCGCCACCAGGCTTTTGCCGGTGCTGGAAATAAACGCGCTGCTCATCGGACAGGCGGCGACCTTCCACGGGTGACTGTAGACGAGGTCAAAGGTCTGGCCGCGATCGCGTGAGAGCAGCAGCGCTTCGTCCCGATTCACCTTCTCTGACGCGGTTCGATAAACAGCGACAACATTGCCGGCCCCATCGGCAAACGCCTTCATCCCGCAACAACCGCAGGCCCCCGTTTCCGCGAGGGTCGCCGGTTTTTCGGGCGCGAACGTCCGACCGTCGTCGGTGGACCGGGCCACGAAAACCGCTCGCCCGGCCTCGCCGTTGGTGTTGCCCGGACGCGGTGCATGCCAAAAGACATAAACATTGCCGCTCGGGTCCGCCGCCACCGACCCGCCCCCGTCCAGGCCCCGCGCCGCGACAATCAAGTCGCGCTCCGGCTCGAACGCCGTGCCGGCGTCATTGAGCCGCGTGTAGAGCATCGGCGCCTCCATCCACGCGCCTTTCCTCGGCGCCGGGCCATTCCACGCCACATGGACGCGCCCGTTCCGGCCCAGGGCCAGTTGCGCTCCCCGAATGGTGCCCGCCGCGATGGCGCTCTTCGGCCGGCTATTGACCGGAATGGCTTTGGCAAACGAATCGCCACCCGGCTCGCGCCGAGCATAGAACAGATCGCCGCCAAGGCTCGGGCCCCGGTAAAAGATCAGATGGACGGTTCCGGCAGCGTCTGCGACCGCCTGGGGTTGGAGGCCCGCGTCCGGCGTTCGCAGCAGTTGGATCGGCGAGCGGGCCTCGCCCGCATGGACGACCGGCGTTGCGGCCATCGCTGCAAACACCGCTCCCGCTGCAGCCAGGGCGAAGGCAGAATATCTACCCGTTTGTCTCATAACGGTTCATGACCGCCGCGGGACCCGTTCGGTATCACGGGACGATTGTCGCGTGGTCAACGCGGCCCGCCCGCCGCGCCAGGGCAGGTCCCCGCCCACCGGCGCAAATCCCGGCAGGCCTGACCATCCGTCCACACTCACGCTCCGGACGCCCTCGGACTGGACCGCGGGGTTTCCGCTTTCAGAGGACGGATTGCGGCTTGCAGTTCGGCTGTCGCCCGTAAACATCCAGGTTTGCAGATGCCTTTGTTCAACACCATTGCGCGCGTTTCGCGCGCCCCGGCCCTGGCCAGCCTTTGCGGGCTGGCACTGCTGTGGGCTCCTGTCCTTCGGGCTGACGACACTGCGCTCGCAAGGTTTTTGGACGCGCATTTGGCCCAGCCCAAATTCGCTGCGGCCGCATGGGGGGTGAAAGTCGTCTCCCTCAAGTCAGGTGCGACGCTCTATGAGCACGACGCCGGCAAACTGCTCAAGCCCGCCTCCAACGCCAAGCTCTATTCCGTCGCCCTCGCGCTGGATCGGCTGGGGCCGGACTACCGCATCCGGACTTCGATCTATTCGGCGACGCGGCCCGACACAAACGGAATTCTGGACGGCGATTTGATCATTTATGGCCGGGGCGATCCGTCTTTTGCCGCCCGTTTTCATCAGAACAGTCACGCCGACAACCTCGGCCCGGTCGCGCGCGCGATCGCCCAGGCGGGGGTGAAACACGTCCGGGGCAACCTTGTGGCAGACGAGAGCTACTTCCGTGGCCCCCCGTTGGGTTCGGGCTGGATGTGGGACGATCTCGAGTATTACTACGGCGCCGAGGTCTCCGCGCTCACGGTGGAAGACAACGTGATCGACGTCATTTTCAAACCCGGCGCAGCCGTGGGCGATCCGCCGCGCATCATCCCGCTGCCGGCCACGACCTACCTCACCTTTAGCAACCGGGCCGAAACGGTCGCCGCCCACCGCGGACCCGCAACCGTCCAACTCCACCGCCCCCTGGGTCAGAACCTGGCCTACGTCCACGGCCGAATGCCGATGGACGTGACCAATCTTTACGACGCAGTGACGGTCCACCAGCCGGCGCGTTGGTTCGGGGAACTGCTTCGGGAATCGCTGGCGCGGCAGTCCGTGCGCGTCGACGGCCAGGTCCACGTGGCGGACTGGCTGGAGCGCGAGATCGCGCCGCCGCCGACCAACGGTTGGATGGAATTGGCTCACGTGGAATCGCCGGCCCTGCGTGACATCGCAAGTTTCACGTTAAAGCCATCGCAAAACCTCTATGCGCAGCTTCTGTTACTGCAGGTGGGCGCGTGGGCCGAGAGCCGCGCGGGGCTGACCAACGGCCCCACCAGCACCAATGGCCTCGCGCGAACGACCGAGGAAATGGCCCTGGATGAAATGCACCGGTTTTTGACTGAGGCCAGCATCGATCCGGGCGAGGTCTGGCTGGAAGACGGTTCGGGGCTGTCCCGGGGCACGCTGGTGACCCCCGATTCCATCGTCCAGTTGCTGGTGCATATGCGCGCCCATGGCCACGGGGAGGCGTTTCGCCAGGCCCTGCCGGTGGCGGCGGTGGACGGCACCCTGCGACGCCGGATGAAGAACACGTCCGCGGCGGGAAACGCCCGGGCCAAGACCGGCACGCTTCGCTACGTGCACTCGCTGTCGGGCTACGCCACCAACCGGGCGGGAGACGAATTGGCCTACAGCATTCTGTTGAACAACTTTGCCGGCTCTGAATCAGAGGCCCGGTCGGCTCTGGACACAATCGTGGTGCATCTGACCGACTCGAATCCCTGATCGGCGGAACAATTTGCGAGGCGCGTGAGCGGATCCCGGTGAAAATCGTAGCGGAGGGGTGGGATTTCTACCGGCCGGATTGGCAATTGAAACTCGGCCGGGTGAATGTTAGCGTTGCGCTGTTCCGAAAAACCAAATGATGTAACGCGACTTCCGATGGCAGCAGTTCACCGAGGAGGGGGGAACTTGGGCACCAAAACCAACCTATTAAAACGACTGGTCCGACGCAGCGCCGACTTATTATACGGCGCCCCGTTGCTGGACCGTCTTTGGGTTGAGCGGTTGAAAGGCAGGGCCATCTGCCTCTGCTACCATCGCGTGGATCCGGGCGGCACGTCCCTCGATTTCCTCGGAAAATTCGGGGTGCCCACCACCACCCCCGCCAGCTTTCGCCACGACATCAGGACGCTGAAAGAGTGGGGATTCAAATTTGTCACGTTCCGCGCGTGGAAGAAAGCAGGAGGGCTGGATCCCGACCGGCCGCACGCGATCGTCACGCTCGACGACGGCTACAAGGATCAGTACACGCAGGCCCGCAAAATCCTCGATGCTGAGGGGGTGAAGGCGGTTTTCTTCCAGTCCACCGCGCTGGTCCAATCGACCGAGCTGGTGTGGGCCCACAAGGTGTTTGACTACTGCCGGGACCGAACCCGCTGCGAGCGCCTGTTGGACTTGTGCCGGCAAGTGGCGCCAGAGCATCTGCAGCGCGCCCGGTCCAACGGGCACAGCCTGGCGCATTACCTGATCGAAGAAATGCCGTACGAGCTCTCGCAAAAGCTCGAGGCCGAGACCCGACAGCTTTTGCCGCCCGACGCCGAACGACGGCTCGCCAAACGCCTGCATCCCACCCGGCGCGAGATCGAAGAAGCCGTTGCCGCCGGCCACGAGATCGGCTGCCACGGCCACCGACACCTCAAACGGAGCACCGTCTCGTTGGGAACATTCGCCGAGGACCTCCAGTCGTCTGTCGAGCGCCTACAAAAGTGGTTCGGCGAAAAGCCAATTTCTTACGCGTTTCCCTACGGCAATTACTCCCTCGCCGACCTGCCGCTGATCTCCCAGCATTTCGACTTTGTGACCACGGTCGAACCCGGGATTATCGACGATCAGTCGGATAAAAGGCAGTTGCCCCGGTTCTATCACCGGGAGCCCGCCAAAAGCCAGGTCCGACGCCAGCGCTGGCTGCTCACCGGATTCGGCTGATCCAAGGCGGGCAAGCTCCTGGTGGCCGCCCGCCTGGACCAGCCGGCGGATCGGTACTTGACCCGAGCGAACCGGGGAGATGGGCGCTTCCCTGGCCCGTGCCACCCTGCTACGGTGGCCCCGTGAGCGACTTATTGGCCGGCCTCCTGGCCGCGCTGGCGGCGACAAACACGCCGCTCGCCGTCAGCAATCTCGTCAAAGAAAAGACCGGCGTCTCCCTGCCGGTGACGAACCCAAACGATCCGGCCACCAGGGAATACCGCCGGATTCTGGAAGATGATGACGCCGCCGTGGCCGAGATCAACCGGTGGCGGGAGGAACAGGCCCAGAATGCTGGAGGCGCGGATGTCGTCACCACCGGACTGCTGAACAATCGCATCCGGCAGCGCGCAGAACCTGTGCGCAAAGCCTACGGGCATTTCCTGGAAAACCATCCTCGCCACACCGAAGCCCGCGTCGCGCTGGCCGCTTTCCTCGAGGAGATCGGCGAAGAAGAAGCCGCGGGAGATCAACTGAAGAAAGCAGTCGACCTCGATGCTACCAGCCCGGTGGCCCTGAATAACCTGGCCAATCATTACGGGCATTTCGGCGGGGTGACGAACGCCTTCGCCCTTTATGAACGCGCCATTCGCCTGGCGCCATCCGAGCCGCTTTACCGCGAGAACCTGGCGACCACCGTCTTCCTGTTCCGGCGGGACGCAATGCAGCACTATCGCATCACGGAGCCCGAAGTCTTCAGCCGGGCCATCGGCCTTTATCGCGAGGCGCTCGCTCTCGACCCGGAAAACTTTGATCGGGCCGTGGAACTGGCCAAAACCTTTTACGGCGTCCGCCTGCCTCCGATCGCGGACTCCGCGACGAAGCGCGACGCCGAGGTCAAGCTCGGCGAGGCGGCCCTTGCCGCCTGGGAACAGGCGCGGAAAATCGCGGGTAATGACGCCGAACGGGAAGGCATCCGCCTCCATTTCGCGCGCTGGCAGATCAACCTCGGACGGTTCGACGAGGCCCGGCAAAACCTCAACGCGGTCACCAACGGAACCTTCGCCTCAGGCAAGGCCACGCTCCTGAAAAAACTCGAGAGCCGCGCCACCGCCACCACTGCCAACAACACCAACCGGGCGCCCGAAACCCCCAAGCCTTAGCCGGAGTCGCCGCCACCGGGAGGCCGTCGCGCGCTCACACCAAAAAGCCGACGGGCGCGGAGCTGGAAGTCACGTCGTAAAAGTTGCCGATGTTGGGCAGCACCAACGGCAGGCTCGACGGGTTGACGCCCAGCCAAAGCGCCAGCTCCGCGAAAAACGCGTCGCAGCTTGTGGTGGGGATGAACCGGCCTCGCCCCGTGTCGAGCGGGTTGATCTCCGGACCGTCCTCCGGATTGACGGCCAGCGAGGGGTATTGGCCGAAAATACGCCGGCCACGCACGCCCCCGCCGACAATGAACTGGTTGCCGCCCCAGGCATGATCACTGCCGCGGCCGTTGCTGGTCAATGTCCGCCCGAAATCGGACGCACTGAAGGTGGCCACCCGGTCGGAGACGCCCAACGCGTCCAGCTGCGCGTAAAACGCGCCTACAGCTTCGCTGACCTGCCGCAGCATTTCGAATTGGTTGTTGAGAACTTCGTTGTGGTGATCCCAACCGCCCCACAGCAGGAAAAACGTCTGCCGTTTCACGCCGAGCGCGGCGCGGGCCGCGATCGTCCGCGCCACCATGCGCAAACGCGAGCCGAGATAGCTCCCCGGGAAACTCACGTTGCCCGGCAGATTGACCGTGGCCGTCGCTTCCGAAAACAGCTTGTAGGCGTCAAGCGCCCCCTTCTTCTTCGCCTGAAACGTCTCCTGCAGCAAATTGGTGTAGTGCAGGCCCGCCTGCGAGTCGACCGCGTCGCTCATCACGTGCCAGAACCGCAGGTTCGCATCGTCGGTCACCGCGAAGCGGGTCTGGTAGGGATAAAGCGGCACCGCGCCGTCGGGCGTGACCGCATACTCGGCCACCGACCGGCCGGTCTGCCAGATGTTCGCCCCGTCGAGCGAAACGTTCATCGAGACGGTCGGGTCGGCGTTCAGCTGCTTCAGGAGATCGGCCATTCGTCCGGCCCAGCCGATGCCCGTGCGGCTTTGGGAGACACTCGTCTGCCATTGCTCGACCTGATCGCTGTGGGAGTAGAGTCCCAGCGGCAGCCGGCGCAGGTTGGACTCCACTTCGGCCCGGTTTGCCACCGGCTCGATCAAGGTCCCGACGTTGGCCACAAACGCCGCCCGCCCCTGCTCGAACAGCGCGGCGAGCTCCGGCATGCGATGGTGCACGCCAAAGGGCGGCAAGCCCGTTGGCTGGATCGGAATCAGCTCCGATGGCGCCAGCGCGAGATCGGCGCGGGCGTCCGCATACGCCGCATACGCCGCCGGCTCCTGTGGCACGAGCACGTTGAACGAGTCATTGCCGCCGGCCAGAAAAAGGCAGACCAACGCGCGATAGTCATCCGGCGCGCCCGCCGCGGCCACCCGCCCGGCCACCGCCAGGTTCAACACGGTGTTCAACGCCGGCACCGCCGACAGCGCGGCGCAGCCTACCTCCCCAATAAATCGTCGACGGTTCATGGGCATCGTATTCATCGCTGGACGCAAAACTCGGGCGTGTTGAGGATCAGATAAATCGCCAGACGCAGGCGCTCCCTTGGCCAATCCCACGTGGGCCAGCGCACCCGATCGACGTGCTCGCGGATGACCTGAAGCTGGGCCGGGCTCAGCGTTCCGCCGGTCAAGACCAGATCGAGCCGGCGCAAGAGCGGATCCAGATCGTACGGCTCCACGTTCAACCAATGATCCGACCACGCCGCCGCCGGCGCGGTCAGGGCCATCTCGGCGGACAAATCGAGTGCCACCTTGTGATCGGCCCGGGCGTAGCCCCAGCGATGCATGCCATCCCAGATCGCGTTCCAGAAATAGTTGGCCGCGCTGACGGCCGACGAGGCATTGACGATCTGAAACTCCGGCGCGACCAGGCCCAGTTGCGTCAGCGGCCCGGGCGGAGAATAGGTCGGCAGATAAAAATTGAAGACGCTTGGGGATTTGAAGGGCTCCTGCACATGATCCATGTAGAAGGTGTCGAGCGGATACCAGCCGACCCCGGCCTGCGCGTGGAAGGCCCGTCCCAAAGCCACGCAACGCAGCAACGGCTCGCGCAGCTTGCCAAAAGCCGGATCCGCCAGCAGGACCGGATCGCGCGCCTCGCGATCGAGCAGGATGCCCCGGATCACCGCCTTCAGATCTCCGCGCACCCCGCCGCCATCATTCGCAAACGCCGCCGCCACGCGCGCCACATAGCCCGTCGACGGATTGGAGGTCACCAATCGCTGAATGAGCAGCCGGCCGATGAACGGCCCGACATTTGGATGTTGGAAAAGATTGTCCACCGCCGCCCCCACGTCGGCCCGCGTGGCCAGCCCGTTCGTGCCCGGGCTCGCGGTCCGGGCCGGCAGCGTGACGCCGCGCAGCAGCGTCTTCGGATTCAGATCGTGATACTCGTCCCAAGTGCCCATCGGCGACGTGAACGCACGCGGGTAGGTGCCAAAGTTGACATTCGAGCCGCCCATCGCCATGCCGGTAAACACTCGCGCAAATCCGGTAATCGTCCGGTTGTCATAGGTGGGAATAAACTGGCCCAGCGCGTCGACTTGCCGCGTCCCATCCGGGTGCAACTCCCACAGCCCAATCGTGAACAGCTGCATGATCTCACGGGCATAATTTTCGTCGGGATAAATCCGATGGATCGGATCGGGCCTGCGATTGCCCAGGTGACTCAGATAAAGGCCCATGACCGGGTGAACCGTCACGCCATGCAGCAAATCCCGGAAATTGCCAAAGGCGTGTTGGAGCAGCAAATCATAGAAATTGGCGAAGCCCAGGCTCTCGGCGGTCAGGTCATCCGTCCGATCCGACACGACAAATATCTGGCTCAGCGCCCAGGCTACTCGCTGGCGCAACACGTCGTCCGGCGCGTTCGTCGGCGCGTCCGGCCGCAGCTTGGCCGCGCCCAGCACCCGGTTCCACCAGGCGGCCTGCTTGAGCTCGCCGCCGACGTTTTCCGGATCGTTGTAATCGGGATGAAGCTGGTTCTGGCGCTCGGCCCACTCCACGAACGGCTGCAGGCGCCCCACTGGCAGGCTGAATTGATGCTCGATCCATCCTGCAAACCCGCGCGTCATCACGTCTTCCACATTCTCCGGAATCAGATCATCGTCCGCCAACGAGTCGGCGTCCGGCCCAAAGGCCGACTGCAGAAGAAACCGGGCCGCCGCTTTGGCGTTGGGTGGGCCCTCCGCCGTCTCGTTGACCAGGTTTACGGTGGCCACTGCGTTTGACCCCAGCCGATACCCACTGCCTGGCAGCAGGGTGAACGTGATTGTCTCTGTCGGCTCCTCGTCGGCGGCGTCGGCGATCGGATGGAGTTCCACCCAGACCTCATGAGCGCCGGGAGGGAGGTGGATCGAATTGCCCTCTGGCATGGTGTAATCCACCCCGCGCTCCGCCGTCCCGGTCACCGCAAAGCCAATCGTCAATGGCTGCCAGCCGCCCACACGCCGCACGACGATCAAGCCGGGGTCCGGCCAGCGCTCGGCCATTTCCGGATCGAGCGCCGAAATCGTGACGACATTGGTCGCCGCCAGCAGCGCGCCGGCTCTGACCAAATCGGATTGCATCTCGCGACCGGTGTTGGCCGTGGCCGGATTCAACCCCAACTGCTGCTCCTCCCAGTCGGAAACCTGATCCAGATCCCTGTCGAGATCGCCCACCGCCAGGCGAACAAACCGACTGGACCCAGTCGCCGCAAGATGCCAGGTGATGCGCCCGCTTGCTTCAGGCCTGACGATGTTCGTTTCCCACCTGTCGTTCCCCAGGTCTGGCGCCGTCATCAGCTGATACTGCTTACCCACGAGTCCATCCCAGGACACCTCGACCTCGCCCGAGACCAGGGTTTGCACGGCCAGAGCCAGCACCGACTGAGCAGCGCGCGGATCGGTGCCCGCGATACTCTCGGCCAGATTGCTGACCCCATCGCCATCCACATCACCGGCTGCGGTGATTCCCGGCACGTTGAAAAGTCTCTCCCACACGTCGCTGATCTGGTTTCCGTTCTGGTCCAACCCCGCCGCCCGACCGCCCGGCAAACCGAACGCCAGCGCGGCGATAGCCAACCTCCAGCACGCCGCCGCGACGCGTCCCGCACCACTGCACTGCGAACAAAAGCTCATGCCAACATCGGGTTGATTCAAAGCTCAGTCTCCACCTCATTTTGTTTCGGTCAAACGGAATATTGCGGCCGATTCGCTGGCCGTCGTCGGCAGAAACATCGCCCCGATAAATTCAGCGCTCCGGCAGTCGCCGGGCGTTTTCAGTGAGGCGCTTCACCTTTACGCCGCTACTCGACCGCAACGTCGGCAGCTCTCCAATTCAACAAGACCTCAAACCCGCGCGGCCTTCCGGCGGTTCCTTCCCCTCATTTTTTTGCGCCTCATGTTTCTGCCCACCCACAATACCGTTGAACAAAATGCCGGCCTGCTCCGTTTACTGATCCATCATGAATCACCGGCCACGCCCCTGCCGTTTCGTCTCTGCCACGACTTCGTCCATCGCCTTGCTCGCGCTCGCCCTGACGTTACCCAGCCCAACCGGGGCGCAGGAAGCCGGCTTCGAGTCCATCTTTGACGGCAAGACGCTCGCCGGATGGCATGTCAGCGCCAAGACGGGGCACAGCGGGGCCAGCAAGCATCAAACCGGCGGGCGCTGGGTCGTCGAGGACGGCGCCATCATTGGCTCCCAGGACATCCCTGGGAACGGGGGCATCATCATCACCGACGAACAGTTCGGCGACTTCGAGGTGAAGCTCGAGATGAAGAACGATTTTGGGCCGGACAGCGGGCTGTTTCTGCGGAGCACCGAGGATGGCAAGGCCTGGCAGGCGATGATTGACTATCACTCTGGTGGCAACCTCATGGGGATCTACGGCGAAGGCCTGGGCGGCCGGCCGCACGTGCGCAATTACAGTTTCAAGCAGAAGGTCACCGAGATCGATCCCACACCGACCGGCCAGCCGCCGACGCCACTACCCGTTCTGCCGGCGGCCTGGGCGCAGTTCTGGCGGCACGGTCAATGGAATGAACTGCGCGCCCGCATCGAACAGAATCCGCCCCACATCCTCACCTGGATCAACGGGGTGAAGATCATGGAATGGCAGGAAACGGAAGTCCGCCACCCGGCCAAAGGCGGCATCGCCTTGCAGGTGCACGGCGGCGGCGATCAAACCAAGGAGTTCGTGCGCTATCGCAACATCCAGGTGAAACGACTTGGACCGACCCAATAACTCCCCCATCAAGCCCCCCCATGAGATCCACCCGTTCCCTGCGTCGCCCGGAGCCCGCGGGCGTCACGCGCCGCGACATGCTGAAAGGCAGCGTGGCGTTTGCCGCGGCCGCCTTCGCGCAATATCCCCTCTCGCTCCTTGGCGGACCGGCGGCCGACGAAGGAGCGGTTCTCATCCCCTTCCTGGACGCCCAGCCCAATGTCCGCAAGCAAACCCGCTGGCAGGACCTGGAGGATTGGCACACCAGGAATGACGACCTCTATGTCGTCAGCCACTACAACACGCCGACGCTGAAGGCGGAGGGGCACACGCTGGAGATCTCCGGTCTCGTGCGCAAGCCGCGGACGCTCACGCTCGACGAGTTGAAGCGGCGCAAGCAGCGTACCGTCACCGCCACGCTCGAGTGCGGCGGCAACGGCGCCAGTCCCGGCTTCATGGGCGCGATCGGCAACGTGCGCTGGACCGGCACGCCGCTCTGGGATCTGCTCGACGAATGCGCCCCGCTCAAGCGCGGCATCGAGGTGGTCTTCTTCGGCACCGATCAGCGCACCGAGACCATCCGGAAAAAGGATTACCCGCAGAACTTCGCCCGCAGCCTGCACATCAACGACACGCGGCGCGATGATCTCCTGCTCTGCTGGGAGTTCAACGGACAACCGCTGACGACGGAGCACGGCTTTCCGCTTCGGCTCGTCGTGCCGGGGTGGTTCGGCATCTCCTGGGTCAAATGGCTGAACCGCATCGAGGTGCTCGACCGCCGTTACATGAGCAAATACATGGCTCAGGAATACGTGACCCTGCGCGGCGAGGAACGCGGCGACAAAACTATCTGGCGCCTGACCAGCGTCGGCCCGATGAATCTCAAGTCGATCATCGCCCGCGCGCTGAAGCTCAAGAGTGGCGCCATTCGCCTGACCGGCGCGGCCTGGGGCGACGGCACCCCCATCAAGTCCGTCGAAGTCAAAGTCGACGATGGTCCCTGGCAGCCGGCGAAGATCGATCGATCCCCGCGCGATCGTTACACGTGGCGGTTTTTCACATTCGACTGGGCCAATCCCGAACCCGGCGAGCACACGGTGGTTTCCCGCGCGATCGACGAGGAAGGCCGCATCCAGCCCACGAAGGACGATCCGCAGATCAAACTAAAAGAGACCTACTGGGAAGCATGCCAGCAGTGGCCGCGGAAGCTGAAGGTGTGACGGCTGCGGCCGGGTCGCCCCCACCCGGCGATGCGACTGGAGCAATGTCACCAGGCCCAGTTAGAACCGCATCAGAAAGGACGCCGTGATGCTGTGGGTGTGCGTTGAGCCGAGCTTCGCCTCGAGCTCGGGAAACCTCCGCTCCGTCGCGCCCAGATACTTGTAAGCGATCCCCAGTTCCATGCGCGGGGACAGTTCATAGCGACAGCCTGCGGTGGCCTGCCAGGCCAGCCCGAGATCGTCGTCGCTGGACCCGCTAAAAAAATCGTAGTCTATGAGGATTGTGTCCACCCCGCCGACCGCGGCCCCGACGAACGGGTGCAGCTTCGTCCCGGTGGGGATTCGCCACGTGACTGTACCGAGGAGGGGAACCTGATACAGCCCCGCATCGGTCGTCCAGCCGCCAACCGTGAGGAGCTCGGTCTGATTGCCCACAAAGCCGGTTTCGAATCCGACCGCGAGGGTTCCGATCAAATCATATCCCACCGCCAGATCCAGACGCACGCCGGGATCAAACTTGATGCGGCCACTTTCATAATCGTCATAGCCCACGAGGTGCGTGCTCCGGACGAACGAGGAGCCAAGATCGACGCCCCAATGAAACCGCTCGTCCACCGAACGGTCCGCCGCCGGCGATTCAACGGAGGTGAAGCACAGGGCCGCCAGCGCCAAAATCGAACGGGAACGGCCCGGGAAAAGTTTCATAGGCCGCTTCTGCGCCAATTTGAGCCCGGTGGCAACTCAAACTCTGGCGCGGCCCGGCCGGAATTTGTTCACTCGAACGGAGGTTAATACGCCCCGGGGATGGGCGGGCCGCTCAAGCCGAATCTGCCCTCCAGGATCGAGCGGCTCCGCTGGCGGGGGACGGCGGGAAACAGGTCAAAGGCCATAAAGAGTTCCATGGGCTGGTCGCCCGCATATTCCATCCAGATGAAATACTCCTGGCCGGGCATCAAAAGGCCACCGGAGAGAAATTGGAGCGTGGTGTTGAACGATCGTGAGGAGCCCGACCAGGGGGCGTTCGTGTAGGCGATCTTCGGGGAATGCATGTCGACAAACCCTTTCCACGACGCCTCATCCGCCATTGGCTCCAGCGGAAGAATCTGCCACGAGCGAAACGAAGACGGCTTCTCGTGGGCGAACACCCAGCCAAAATCGGCCGGCTCGGCCAGCGGACACTTGAACCGAAACCCGTCAACCCCGGTACCACGCGCGTTCATGGTGTATTGACGGAAGCGGTTCGTGCCGCTGTCGGCTGGGAGTTCCAACACGCGAAAGTCTCTGGCGGCGCGGCGCCAGAACGCGCGATACGCGCGCTGCCACGACCAGTACTCGGCATTGTCCCGGTTTCCGTAAAGCCGCACCAGTTCGTCCATCTTCTGCGCCGCCCGCCGGGCCGAGGCGAGGTCCTTGACCTCGGCCGCCTCGCCCGGGTTGGGCGGTGACGCAGGCCCGACCTCGCCGGTCCGAGACACCCGATAGAGTGCGGGCCCGGCGCTGAACCAGACGTGTTCGCCATGAACCTCCAGGCCGGTGATTGGCTGGGAAGAGGCAAACAGGACCGGCTTTGCCGGGCGCATCGAGAGCAGGTCGAGCCGCGCTACAAACCCCTGCCCGCCCAGCCAAGCGTCCGTCCCGTCGAGCGCGACCTCAGACACCATGTTGTTCGGCAGGCCGTCATCCGCGCCGAGACGGCGGTGGGTTTTTCGTTTAATGTCGTAAATAAAAACGCCGCCGTAGTTGGTCTCGGTCGAGCTTCGCCCGTTCGGCTCGCGACAGGCCACGACGACAAACTCGTCGTTCGCCGCCACCGCTCGGGCCAGCGCCCCGCTGAAGAGAGGGATCGAAGTCTCCCATTGCCCGGTGTCCACCTGATAACGAAACAACCGACTCGAGGAGGTCACCCAGATGGATCCGCGAGATCTGGCCAGGCCGGTCACATACCTCGCGGGAGGCGCCTCCGTTGTGGGCGGCGGCTCCGATGGTCGGGGCGTTCCTGGAAATCGCGGCACCGGCAGCTCCGACATCAGCCCGACGAAACGGTTTTCGCGCGTCTTTAAGAATCCTACGCCGCCCGCGTTGTCCGAATTGGTGACGAAACCAAAGCCGATCCAAAGCCGGTCGAGGTCTCCCAGCACCCGGGTGACGCTGGGCATGAGCAATCCCTGGTCGACCCCATTGGTTACGACCGAGAGCGTCCGCCGATCGACCCCGTACAGCCCATTCGCCGTCCCGAACCAGACGCGCTCGCCGTGCACGGCGATGTCCCGAACGCGAAGACTAATCGGCAGAGGCACCGATTTCAGGGAGTCCGATAGCGGCTCGTATTGATAATAGGCGTTCCGGTCACCAACCCACATCCGGTCGCCGTCGAATCGGAATCGAACTTCATCGCCCGGGAAGATTCGGAGAGGTTGCAGCGTCCTCCCGGCCAGGGCGGCGGGCGCCGCCGTACCGGCCATTTGTTCGCGGCAGACCTGGGCAGCGCGCTGGCCGGAGATCGATCCAAACTTCCTCCAGAGAGGATCGTCTGGAGGGGATGGGGTGACCTCGCGCCGCCCAATTTTTTCGAACATTCGGATGGCCTCATCCCAGCGGCCTTCCCGGACATGCAAATTTCCAACGGCAAAAGTGACCTCGTCCTTTTCCATCTGGGTCCCCAGGTATTTGTCACCCCATTGGTCCAGCACCTGTGCCACCTCATGGGCCATCGGGTAGCTCTTGCTGTAAAGCAAGGTCAAGAAGTCCGAGCGAAGAAGCGACACGAAAGCTTTCGGGTCCGGGATCGATTCGGGGTCTCGCGCGAACGTGGCCATCGTCTGACGAAAGCGGGCGATCCAGTAAGGGGACCGGGCATCCGAGAGGGCGAAGGTGCCGTTGAAGTACGGCGCCAACCGGGGAAATTCGAGCGAGAGATTCGAGACCACCATGCCGACATGGTGCAGCATCGCCTCATTGGCGTTGGGGCCGATGAACGCGGTGCGGTATTCCGACGGAGGGTTCCAGAAGGTCTCATTCAACCGCAAGAGCCGGCCCGATGACGCCAGCAGCCGGTCCGTGATCCGGCATTCCGAGCGCCAGAGATCGGTGGCAAGCGCAATCGTCTCGGCCGCACCCGATGCCCCTCCGCCCGTCAGCTGATTTCGCACGCGCGCGATGCGTTGATTGAGACTCGCCTGCGCCTCCACGTTGGTCGTGCTGCTTCGCAGGGCCAGCAACAGCTCCAACGCTTGGGCGTCGTCCCGCCCTACATAACTGGAGGCTAATGCCGAGCGCGCCGCTCGTTGCGCCCCGGGTTTGCCCTCCAGCCCGGCCAACTCCCGCCAGAGGTCCCGGGCGTCTTCCAACCGGTCGATCGCCGGGTCGGCGAAACATCCCGCCAGCGCAAACCGGGCCTCCACGTGGTCCGGCTGCAGCAACAGCACGCTCTCAAATGCCGTGATGGCATCCCGCATTCGCGGCGTCCGGTCCCGCACGCTAAAATCAATCCGGGCCGGCCAGTCGGATGGCTGATAATACCCCCCCGGCAAATTGGACAGCTCGTAGCCTCGGCGAACCTGGGCCTGCACCTCCGTCCGGCGAACTCGCGAGTTTTGGCTGACCACGGACTCACGCGGCTCCTTCAGGAACTGGTCGATGGCTTCGCCCACCTTGCGTTCAATGTCCGCCCCGGGCGCCTCCTTCAGCGACACCGCGTGCCGACGCCCGTTAATCCACTCCATTCTCAACACCAGATTGATGGTGCTGCGCTCGTCCTGAAACGCCTGGTAGACCCCGTCCACGAGGACGAACGCGTGTTGGGCGGCGTTGGTGTCGGTGCCACCCTGGGCGAGCCCGGCCCGGGTCAACTGCCACTCGTCGAGCAGCGGGCGCACATGGCTGCGCTCCACCAGGGACACCCGCGTGCCGGCATACTTCAAGGCGAGCGCAGTGCGCAACCGCTCCCCGAAATCCTTGTACCGGCGATACAGGCCCAGATCGTCGAACGCGCCAAAGCCGATCCAGAGACGGTCCTTCGTCGCCGTCGGGGCGGATCGAGCCGCGCTGACGAAGGCCGCAATCGCGCTCGCCGCTCCGCCCGGATCCTCCCGGGACACCGGGACCATCTGTAGGTCCTGAATCACGCCGGTTCGGGCGTGGACCAGCTTGCTCAGCACGGCGTTGGTGGCTCCGGCCGGATAGCTCAGCAACAGAAGCCAGTCCGCCTTTAACATCCGACCCACGCGAATTGTCTCGTCGGCCTTTGCCAGGCTGGATTTCGCCAGGGCGATTTCCCGCAGCACCGCGTCCAACGCCGTCCGTTCGACCAGCTCATACCCGTCTGCACCCGTCAGCCGGGCCGTGAGCACATCGCGCACGATGGCGCGGGAATTTGTTCCTACCGTGTCGCCGCCCCCGGGCAGCTCGATGATGGCGAGGCGCGCCGGCCCCGGGGCCGACCCCGCGGACGAATCAGGCGCCGGCTCGCGCCGACACGCCGTTGCCAGTCCGAGAAGGCACAGCGCTGCAAGGATACCCCGGGCCATTTTCATCTTGGTGCGCGGCTCCAGTGTTGAACCGGCCGCTGATGGTTTGATCATCAGACAGCGCTGCGCGCCGAGTCCTTTGATCTTTTTACGCCGGCTTTGGCGCAAGGTTCCGGCCATTCGTGCCTCCGGCGTTGGCCGGCGGCGGCGGCGCGGCGGGAGCCGGGTGCCCGTGGAACGGCTCCAGCTCCTCGCCATGGCGCACGAGGCGCGCGCTGTTGAAGACCACGAGCAACGAACCACCCACGTGCATCATGGCGGCGACGATGGGGTTGATGTATTTCATCGCGGCCAGGACCAGGCCGCCGATGACAAAGATCACGCCGAGCAGAAAATTTTGGTTGATGACCGTGCGGGTCTGGCGGGAGAGACGCACCAGCACCGGCAGGCGTCGAAGATCATTGTTCATGAGGGCGATGGTGGCGCTGTGAATGGCCACCTCGCTGCCGGCGGCGCCCATCGCAATGCCCAGGTCGCCGGCGGCCAGCGCCGGGGCGTCGTTCACGCCGTCGCCAACCACCGCCACGCGATAGCCCTTGGCCTTGGTCTTGCGGACGAACTCGACCTTGTCCTGGGGCAGGCAGTCGCCCGCCACCTCCTCGCAGCCAATTTCCGCAGCCACGCGCACGGCCACCGGCTGTCGGTCGCCGCTGACCATCGCGATGCGCCGCACGCCGTCATGCTTCAATTCCTCGAGCGACTCGCGCGCCTCCGCCCGCGTTTGATCCTGCAGGCCAATCCACCCCACGTATCGGCCGTTGCGGGCGACGAAGATCAAGCTCCAGCCTTCCGTCTCGTTCAGGTCGACAAATTTCAGGAAATCCTCCTGCACCCCGTTGTCGCGCAGCCAGGCCGCACGACCCACCAGGACCGCGGCGCCGTCCACGCGCGCCTGCACGCCGCGGCCGGCCGCCTCCGTGAAGTCCGCCGGCTCAGCCGTCGGGACGCCCGCCTCCTCGGCGATCTGGGAGAGCGCCTTGGCCGTGGGGTGGTTGCTGTATTTCTCGGCCGACGCCGCCACCCGCAACAACTCGGCCGGGCTGACGCCCTCGGCGGGCGACATCCGGCTGACCGCGAGGCGTCCCGTGGTCAGCGTGCCGGTCTTGTCGAAGATGAACGCGTTGATCCGCGCGGCCAGCTCGATGTCGGCCACGTTCTTGATGAGGATGCCGAGGCGCGCGGCGGCGGAGAGCGCCGCCACCATCGCGGTGGGCGTGGCCAGGATGAACGCGCAGGGACACGCCACGATGAACACCGCGATGACGCGGCTTAAATCCTGGGTGAACGCCCAAACCAACGCCCCGATGACCAGCACCAGGGGCGTGTAGAAACCCATGTACTGATCCACGATCCGCATGATGGGCAGCTTGGTCTTTTCGGCGGCGAGAATCAGGTCCCGCACGCGCCCCAGCGTCGTGTCCTGGCCCGCCCGCGTCACTTTGACCTCGAGCACGCCCGTCAGGTTCTGCGTGCCGGCAAACACGTCGTCGCCCGGCTTCTTGTCGACCGGCAGTGATTCGCCCGTGATGTTCGCCTGGTTGAACGACCCCTGGCCGGTGACGATGACGCCATCGGCCGCAACGTTGTCGCCGGGCCGGATGCGGATGACATCGCCCACGGTCAACTCGTGCACGGCGACCTCATCCTCGGCGCCATTGCGCAGGCGGCGGGCTTTGGTCGGGGTGAGCTTGATGAGCGACTCGATGGAGGCGCGGGCGCCTTCGGCGGTGCGGGTCTCGATGATCTCGCCCATGAGCATGAAGAAGGCGACGACGCCGGCTTCCTGGTAGTGGCCGGAGGCGAACGAGGCGAGGACGGCGACGGCGACGAGCTCATTCGTGCTGAGCAGGCCGCGGCGCAGGTCGGTGAAGGCGGTGAGGACGATGGGATAGCCGAGGAGAACCGCGCCGATCAAGCCGCTGACATCGGCCACGGCCGGGCCCAGGTCGAGCCAGCCGGCGACGAACGAATTGATGACGAAGAGCAGGCCCGCCAGGGTCTGCTTGAGCCGGATGGGGGTGTGGCTGTGATCATGGCCGCAGGCATCGCAGGAATCACCTGGGCCGTGGTGATGATCCCCATGGTCGTGGTGCGGATGGCCGGGATCCGGCGACTGGCGGCTGAGGAGCGACGTGACTTGCATGGCGCGGTGGGGTCAGTGGTGTTCGTCCCGCGGCACTTCGGCCGTCTTGGGTTTGGGCAGCTCGCGATTGACCTGTAGCCACAACGTGCGGTTGCCACCCGCGCCGCGCTCGGACGCGACGATCTTGTCCGTGGCGTTGGTAAAGACGTCGCCGAGGACCTCGGCCTTGCGCTGGTGGAGGAACAGCTCCGGATTGGTGCGAAACGCGGGGAGGTTGTTCGTGAACCGTTCGACCTCGGCGGCCACGAACTCGACGAGGCGCGTGCGCTCGGTCGAGGCCGTGTTGCGACGGGCCTCGGATTCCGCCCGGGCCCGGCTCAGCGTGGTGTTCTCGTAGGTGCGGGCGTCGTTGATCTCCTTGGCCCGGCGGACCTCCGCCTCGAGCACGCGGTCAAACGCCTGCTTCAATTGGAGCGGCGGCAGAACGCGCAGGTTGTCGATCTGATCGATGATGATGCCGAATTCGTGGCGGGCCACCATCTGCTCGAGGCGCGCGCGGACCGCCTCGCGGAAGCCGGCCTGATCGCGCGTGAGGATGTCGTCCACGTTAAAGCGCGACGCGGCGTGAACGAGGGCGTTGTTGAAGGCATTTTGGACGACGTTGGACGCGCGGGCGAAGTCGAGCAGGTAACGCAAGCCGGGCTCGGCGATGCGGTAGCGCAGGGTGGCCGCCACATGGATGATGTTGCCGTCGCCGCTCAAGAGATACCCGTCGCGGGCCGGCCGGAGGCCGATGCCCGGCAGCGGCGCCTCGGCCGGCTCGCCGAGCGCGTTGACGGGGAACCAGCCAATGCTGGAGTTGACGGTCTGGATCTGGCCCACCGGGATGCGGACGACCTCGTCGATGGGCGGAGGGAACGCCCAGTGCGCGCCGGGCTCGAGCAGGCGCGCGTTATCGACCGGGCGACCGAACCGCAGAATGACCGCCTTTTCCTGGGGGGCGACCGTGAAGAAGCCCGAGAGGAGGAACACGGCGACGAGGATCGCCATGAGCACCTTGACGATGGCGAAGCTGTGGTCCAGGGCTTCAGCCAGCGCCTGGGCGCCAGCATCCTCGAACCGCTCCGGGCCCGGCCCGGGCGGATGCGAATGCGAATGCGGGTGGTCGCTCATGTCGCTCATGTCAGCAGCGGGTCGGGTTCAATGGCGGGCGGATCCCGCCGGGGCCTGCGGTTTGAGCAGGTCGAGCGGCGCGGTGTTGTTGTCGAGGATGAGCGTGCTGCGGTTCTGCAAAAACTGATCGAGCGCCTTCAACTTCAGCAGAAAAACCGCCAGCTCAGGCTCCTGCTTGAAGACCTCGAACGACTTGGCCGCCTCCTTTTCGCCTTCGCCCAGAATGCGCGTGGCCTGGGCGTCCGCCTCGGCCAACAGCTTGGCGCTTTCGTAGTCCGCGCGCGTGCGGATGCTGCTCGACTGCGTGGTGCCCTCGCCCTGGATCTGGCTGACCTTGACCTCGCGCTCGGATTGCATCCGCTCGAACACCAGGCGCGTCACACTCTCGGGCAGGCCCAGCCGCTTGATCCCGAGAAAGGCGATGTTCAGGCCATTGGTCAGGGCCAGACAATCGGCCTGGATGCGCGACTGCATCTCGCCCTCGATCTCCGCGAACTTCAGCTCTTTCGCGTCCGTGGAAATGAAGTGAGCAAACGGGTGCCGTCCCACCACGCCGCTGTAGCTGTTCCGGATCAAACCTTCGAGGCTGGCCTGGGCCTTGTCCACATCGCCGTTGAAACGGGTCAGGAAAACGGTGGGATCATTGATGTTCCAGCCGACGTAGACCGAGATGAGCAGGTTGTTGCCGTCCGCCGTGAGCACTTGCTCGAACTTGCTTTCGTAGCTGTGAATCCGGCGGTCGAACTTGTGCACGGACTGCACGGGCCAGGGCCAGCGAAAATGCGGCCCAGCCTCCGCCGTGTGCGACACCTTGCCGAACGTGGTGACCACGGCAACCTCGGTCGTGCGGACCTGGAAGACGAAAACGAGCAGGACGAAAATGAGCAGCAGGACGACTCCGACGACGACGGCGATGGGATTGCGTTTCATGCGGGAAAATTTCTGCGGGCCATCACGGCGACGCGGCCTTGGGGGCGGAGGACGGCGCCGCCGGCAGCGCGAGGTTCAACAGCGCGTCATCACGCAGCTTGTCCTCCATGTTCAGCATCAGCACTTCTTCCTTGTTCGTGGCGGTGACCACGAACTTGCGGGCGTTGGCGCCCTTCTGCGCCAGCGTCTGCAGATAGGCGCGCTGGGTGTAAACTTCCGGCGACGCCTGGTAGGCCGCCATCTGGTTTGTGAAAAGGGACTCGCTCGCCTTGGCCCCGGCCACCCGCCGCAGGCGCGCCCCGTCGGCCACCAGCCGTCGCTGGAGCGACTCGGCCACCGCCGCTGCGTTCGTGCGGGACGCATACGCCTGCGCCCGCAAAATCTCCGCCTCCCGCCGCTGCTTGGCCCCCACCACCCGCTCGTAGGCCTCGCCCACTTCCACCGGCGGATGCACGTCCTGCAGCCCGACGAATAGGATCTTCACCCCCAGCTGCAGCTCGTCCGCGCGGGCCTGAATGCGCCGCTTCAACTCTTCCGCCGTCTCGAACCGGGCCGTCGACATGATGTCGTTCACGTCCACGCCGACGAGATACCGCACCACCTCGCGCGACGCGATCTGCTTCAAGAGCTGCCCCGCGTCCCGGAAGTGATACGCCCACGCCCGCACATCATTGATCTGGAATTGCACCGGCAACCCGACCGTCAGGAGATTGACGGGCGGCGCCTTCTTCGGTCCCGCGCCCGCGCCCGCTCCCGCTTCCGGCGCGCCCCCGCCCTCCGCCGCCTCCCGGCTGGCGACGAGCAGATGAAACTCCTCCTTGAGATGGGAGACCGTCCACAACACGGCCCCTTCCCCGGAGCGGTCACCATCGTGTTCGCCCGCTTCCTCCCCTTCCTCGGGATGTTCCGCGCCCACGTCGAACACCTGAATCTGATCCGTGCGAAAGCGGTAAACCTGCTCGACCGGCCACGGCAGCTTGAGGTGAAAGCCCGTCGGGAGGATTTCCCGTCCGTTGACCGGGCGGCCAAAGCGTTCGAGCACGCCTTCGGCGCCGGGCTCGATGTAAACGAGGCACGTGGACGCCAGCAGGATCGCGAGCTGCGCCAGGACCAGCCAGATGAAGGAGCGTTGGAGAAACTGATAGAACCAGGTGTCGGAGACCTTGAAGCCAAACTGGTAATCCAGCGCATGCGCAGCCGTCGTGAAAATGCCTTCCGGGTGGCTGACCAGCCCCACCAGCCGGCTTTCATAGAGCAGGCGCGCCACGCGCCCCTTGACCCGGGGGCGGTAAATCTCGAGCAGTAGCGACAGGAGATTCTCGACCGCCAGCAGGCCGAGGAGAACCGTCAGCCCGCGGGCCAGATACCGGTCGACCTGGGAAAAGCCGAACTGCTCCGCCGCGATGGCGGCGATGTTCAACGCGAGCAGGTAGGCGCCCAGCAACAGCTGGCTGGCCCCGGGATTGAGCAGACGCCGGCCTTCCAGCCGGGCCAGCCCCGCCGAGAACTGTCCGAGCACAAACGCCAGCAGCGCCATCAGGCCCAGGATCGACATGGCCACCAGCGGCTGCCGCAGCGGAGCTGCCGGCCCGGTCCGGTCCAGCCAGCGCCACAGCCACCAAAGTCCACCCGCCTCGAGCAGCAGAACGAGAATCGTGAACCCCGGAATGAAATATCGCTCGAACTGCTCGCGCGATCGCTGCACCGGAAAGTTTTCCGCGTCCGGCGACGCGAAGAGCGTGCCGCTCGCCGCACCGCCCCGGGTGACTTCGTCATACTCGAACTTTTCGATCCGCTCGCGTTCCTCCAGGCGCATCTGAAACCAGCTGACGGCAGCCACGAACACCCCCAGGAGCAGGAACGCCGCCGAGACCTGCGGCGACAACGCCTGGCTGGACCGCCCAACGGCGAACGTGCCTCCCGCCATCACCAGCAACAGCACGATGTTCACCGATCCGTTTCTTTGAGTGTTTCGTTCCATCCAGCTCCGCTCCTCAGCTCAGTTCCCGATCCTCAAACAGCACCAGCGCGAGCGACAACGCCGCCCCCACGCAGGCCAGCATATACCCAAACGCCGGCGCCACGTAGCGCAGCGGGATCGACCGTTCCGCGGCCAGCGCGTCCGCCATCCAGAATTGCTGCCAGTTCGGCAGCACCGCATAGAGCACCTCGGCATACCACGGTCCGCCGCCCGGCTTTCCTCCCAGCTGGTGATAAAGGTAATCCGACATCAGCCCCACCAGGAAAAACGCCGAGCAAATCACCAGCGTCGAAATCATCTCCAGCCGCGTCGAGCAGAGCAGCGCCAACGCCGCCAGGATCCACAGGGCAAACAACAACAACACCCCCGCGCTGCCCACCCGCCAGTCCACCCCGGTCCCAAACGCCCGCACCTGGCCGTGCGGATCAAAGAAGTTGATCACCACGAACGCCACCAACGTCAGGCCCACCAGCGCCAACACCGCATCCGACACGAACGGCCGCCCTAAAAAGAAATTGCTGAACGCCCCCAGCGCGTAGGCCGCCACGACGGCCCCGGAAAATACACCCAAGGCCAGCCAGTCCGTGTCCCCATAAGCGTCGTAACCCATCCGGCTCGCCAGCAAACACGCCACCACGTTGACCAGCGTCAGCACCGTCAGCGCCGCCGCCAGCCCCGCAAACTTGGCCAAAAGAAACGCCGCCCGCCCGATCGGCTTCGACAATACCGCCAAGGCCGTCCCCGTCCGAATCTCGCGCGCCAACGAGCTCGACGCGCACAACACCGCTCCCAGCAGACCCGCAAGAAACGTCACCGCCAGGGCACTGTCCTTCACCAGCTTGGGATCATCCCCAAAGCCAAAATACGGAATGCTGGCCAGGAACACACAAAACACCGACGAGGCCGTCATCAGCAGCAGATAAACCGGCTGCCGAACGAGCTCCATGAAGGCGTTGATGGCAATGGTCGCAAATGGTCGCATTCTTCAAACCGCAGCCGAGACGTTTGACGCGGCGCACTTTACGGATGGGACGGCAGGTTGCCAATGGTTATTCCCCACCCGCCTGCAGAAGACGTGCCGGCCCATGGACCCGGCGGATCTCCGATTCTTGAGCGAAGGAGGCAGCGCCAGCCAGCTTCTTCATGTCATCTGGAGTCCGCAGGGGCTGCTCCCAAGCCTCCAGCCACCTATTCGTTTCTGCGGGCGAGGACGCCCGCACCCCGGGCCGCCGTAAAATTATCTGTCCCCGTTCGCCGGCTTTTTGCGCCTGTCACAGGGAAGACACGAACGCACAGAATGACTTTGCGAACCTGCATGCACCTCCCTATGGTCGACCCCACCGTAACCCAACCGGCGCCCGCGGATCCCGACACCGCCAGCCAAAACCACCTCCTCATGGACGAGACCATCACGATCGACGACATCCAGCAGCTGATGTCGGACCTTCGCCGCCTGGCGGTCGGGTTGCTGGCCGGCGATCGCGGCGCGCATTCGGTGTCACCCACCGCCCTGGTCCTCACCGGGCTGCGCCGCTACCGGGTCGGGAACCAGGGCTGGTCGGACATCTCCTGGAACGACCGCCACCATTGCCTTGGCTCGCTGCATCTGATGATGCGTCGGGCGCTCGTCGATCACGCGCGGAAGAAGGCCGCCCAAAAACGGCCCGCCATTTCCTACCTTGACCCGACTGACGTCAATTTTTATGACCTCGTGGGCACGGTGGAAAAGGTGCCGGAACAGGTCATCGCCCTGGAGGAAGCGCTGGCCTGGCTCGGGCAGCGGGACGCGGAGCTCGCGCAAATAATCGAGTGCCACTATTTCAGCGGCCTAAGCGTCCAGGAGCTGGCGGCGTTTCTCGAAATCAGCACCCGCACCGTGAAACGCAAGCTGACCTCTGCCCGCCTGCTCCTGCACGGACGCATTCTCGAACTTCTCTCGCCGCCCGACACCGCGCACCATCGCCCAAATTCCGCCGAATGAAGGAACCCGGGGCAGATCAGTTCTCCCGCATCCACGCGATCATCGAGAGCCTCGAAGGGATCGCGGCCAGCCGCGTCGGCCCCGAGCTCGACCGGCGACGCGAGGCCGGAGAAGATCCCCTGGTCCTGTCATACGTCCAGCTTCACTTCGGGCTGCCGGTCGCGCCTCACCGCAGCGCGATCTACCCGGAAGGCTCCCGGGTGGGAGACCGTTACACCATCCAGGGCCTGCTCGGCAGCGGTGGCATGGGCATCGTCTACCGCGCGGTGCAGGACGTCACGCTGCAGGCCGTGGCCGTCAAGGTGGTTCATCCCGCGCTGGCCTGCGACGCCTTGCTGGCGCGTTTCCAGGCGGAAATTCAGACCCTCGGACGCCTGAACCATCCGGCCGTGGTCCGGATCTTCGACGCCGGGCGCCACACGGATCCCGACGGCCGCCAGGAGACGATCTACTACGCGATGCAACTGGTCGAGGGCCGGCCGGCAGATCGGTTCGTGCGCGAGCAGGCGCTGACCGTCAACGACACGCTTCGCCTCCTGAGCCGCCTCTGCGATGCGGTGCAGGCCGCCCACGACGGCCGCGTGGTGCATCGCGATCTCAAGCCCGGCAACGTGTTGGTGGACGCGCAGGGGCGCCCCTTCCTGCTGGACTTCGGCCTGGCCGTGTTTGCCGGGGCTGGCGCGATGGAACAGGCCGGGCTCATCACCGGCCTGTCCGGCACCCCGCGCTACATGAGCCCCGAGCAGGTGCGCGGCCTCTCGCCCGAAAGCCCGCGCGGCAGCAGCGTCGACATCTACGCCCTCGGGGTGATCGCCTTCGAGCTCCTCGCCGCCCGCAGCCCCTACGACCTGCCCCCCGACGCGTCGGTCGCGCAGTTGCGCGACGCCATCGAAAACGCTCCGCCGCGCCTGCTCTCCGAGTGCCGCCCCGATCTCGGGCGGCGCCTGAGCGGGGCCATCGATCGCGCCCTGCGCAAGAATCCCGCCGAACGCTTTCTCTCCGCAGCCGCGCTGGGCAAGGCTCTGCTGACCTGTGTGACGGATCGCGCAGTCGTCCCGCCGGACTGGGCGCCGGCGGAAGGCCGGGCGATTCCAGCCACCGACTGGATCCTCGACGGGCGGATTGGATCGGGGGGTGCAGGCGAGGTCTGGCTGGCCCGACACCCGGATCACGGGAGGCGGGTGTTCAAGTTCTGCCGCGACCTCTCCCTCCTGCGGTCCCTGCAACGCGAAGGCACTCTCTTTCGCCTGCTGAACGATAATCTCGGGCTGGACCCGCGGTTCGTCAGGCTCTACGACGTCTCGATCGATGACAGCCCGCATTATCTCTCGATGGAGCATGTCGAGGGCGGCGACCTGGCGGCGTGGGCGGAACGACAGGGCGGAATCGCCTCGGTTCCCCTGGAAGTGCGGCTCGAGCTGATGGCCGACACGGCCGAGGCGCTGGCCTGCGCCCACGAAGCCGGCGTGCTGCACTGCGACATCAAGCCAGGCAATCTGCTGATCCGGCTGCCAACAGCCGCCGATTCACGCCCACGGGTCTGCCTCGCCGATTTCGGAATCGGCCGCCTCGCCCTGGAAGAATCCCGCGCCACGCGAACCGGACCCGGCCTGACCCGCCCAAGCCGGGAGATCACCTCGACCATGGCCGGAACGGCGCTCTACCTCGCGCCAGAGCTCGTCTCCGGCGAGAGCCCCTCGATCTCCTCCGACCTTTACTCGCTCGGAGTCGTCCTTTTCCAGATGATCGTCGGCGATTTCCGCCGGGCCCTCACGATCGACTGGGAACGCGCCGTCCCTGACCCGCTGCTGAGAGAGGACCTGCGGCGCTGCTTCACCCGGCTGCCCGACGAACGCTTTCAGGGCGCACGCGAGCTCGCGCAAAGCCTCCGCTCGCTGGAGGCACGCCGCACCGAACGCGCCCGCGCCGCCGCCACCCAACAGCACCGCGAACGGCAGGCCTACCGCCGCGGCGTGCTCCGCGCCGGCGCCATCGCCACCGTCGTCGTTCTCGCCCTGGGCGCGTTGACCGCAATCGCCATTCGCGAATCCCGTGTCTCCCAGCGCGCCACCTCCGAAGCGCGCCTCGGCGAGATTCGCGCCCTCGCGCGCAGCGGACAGGCCGGATGGAAAGAAGCCGGCTTGCGCCTGATCGAATCGAGCCGCGGACCTTTCGCCGATCCTGACGCGTATCGTCAGGCCGCCCTCACCCTGCTCGCCGGCTGGGATCTGCGCCAGGAATCCGTCACCAACACCCGGCCGAAAATCGTCCAGGCCTCCCCCGCGACGGCCCCGCTCCAGACGTGGCCCCGGCCCGGCCATCCGCAGATTCTGACCATGGATACATCGGGCGACTTGTTTCTCGAGCCGCGCCCGGGAGAGCCCGGCGCTGCGCGGCGCCGCCTGGCCTCCCGCCAGACTCCATCCACCGTCGCCGTCGCGCCCGTATCCGGCCGAATCGCCTGGCGGGGAACAAACGAGACCGTGGACGGGCTGGATCCGTCCGGCGCTCCGGCGCCGCCGCTGCATGCCGACGCCCAGTCCGATCCCTATGCACCGGCCAGTCGCCCGGCCACCGCCCTCAGCTTCAATCCGGCGGACGACCGCCTGGCCTGGATGAGCCTGGACAGCCTGCATGTGCAGATCTGGCAGGCGCGCGGCGCTCTCCCGGGCGTCGCATTGTATCATCCCGGTCCGGTCCGCTGCGGGACATGGTTGGATCGCGACCGCTTCGCCGCGGGCTGCCTCGATGGAAACATCTACGTCTGGAATCTTCAAAACACACCGGGCCTGGTGGCCGACTCTCCCGAGTCCGTGCTTTCCTGCGACGGAATTCCGCAGCACTTGTTGCTGATGCGCGAGGCCGGAATTCTCGTGTCGTTCGACGACCAGGGACGCGGGGTGGCCTGGGACGCCCGCCGTCTGTCGGCGGTCCGGCGCTTTCAGCTCGAACGCCCCGCCGTCTGCGTCGTCCCGGCGGAGGGCGGGTTCATCGCCGCGCACGAAGGCCTGCCCTCCTCTCGCTGGCGGCTCGAGCCCAGCACCTGCTGGCAGGAACGAGGCGCAGGCTTTGCCGCCGATGAGTTGCGTTACTCCCACGATGGAAAGTGGGTGGCGGCCATCACGACCAGCCGGGTGGTTCTCCTGGATGATTCGCTGGAAATCCTGGATGCCGCCGATGTCCCCCTGGCCCGGGACGCAGTGTGGCCGCGAACCGACCCCGGGCGCGCTCAAGCCGACGACACCCTCGTGGTGAGCACACGCGATGGACCACGCTCGCTGACGATCGAGCGGCACGAACACCCGCGGTTCGGCCCGCCGTCATCCCCATGGCCGCCGCTCAGTCGCCCCGGTCCCGCGGCCAGTTTGCCCAATGGCCGGATTGCAGTCGCCCAGGGCGATCGCTGGATCGTGGCCGCCCTCGGCCAAACGAATTTCGAATCCCGCCCGGCCCCGTGGCCAATTGACTATTTGCAGGCCTCATCCGATGGAGGTTTCGTCGCCTGCGGCAGCGAAGCGGCCCGGGCGGTCGAGGTGTGGTCCACCTCCAGCAAAGGGATCTGTGCGCGCCTGACCAATGCCGCCGGCTGGGGAGAATTTGCATCCGCGGCCCCATACTGGATCGGCGTGGCCGGCGATCGGCTTCAGCGCTTCGACCAGTCCACTTGGCAAGGCCTCCCCCTGGACGTCACCGGAGCGAACCAACCCGGAGACCCCGCGCCGCTGAGCGTCGCCGTCGCCGGCTCGGGCGTCTTTGTTCTCAATGTGGACCGGGAAATTTCGTGGTTCGACCTCGCCACCGGCCGGCGCCTCCTCCGCTTGGAATCGCCCCATCGACGGCGGGGTCGCGCCCTGGCCTCCTCGCCCGGCGGCCGCGAACTGCTCGTCTCGACCGAAGAAGGAGTCCTGGAACGTTGGGACCTCGCGGCGTTGGAACGGGAGTTGACTCGGCTGGGGCTTCACTGGTAACCGTGGGTCATCTCGATGGCGGAAATTAGCGACCTGGAATCCTGACACCCGATCCTTCATGGCCAGCCGCCGCAAAAATCGCCCGACCACCTGGCTCGCCGACCCGAGAGCCGGCCGAAACTTCCGGCCCGACGACCTGCCGCTGATGGATGGCGGCCCCCCGCCGGCCTTGTCCGGGACGAAGCCCGAGGCCACGGAGAGCCTCGCACGAAAACTTCAATTCGCGTTCATCTATTATCATCTCAACCAGGCCTACGAGCGGCTGCTCGAGGTCCGCCGGCGCCAGGCGCGGGAGACGACCGCGCTCCGTCAGATCGAGAAGCTGCTGATTTTCCGCGATCGCCTCGAGGACGAGTGCGCCCCCTACGGGATCTACGCCGAACCCGTGCTGCGCAAGGGTCGGACGATCAATCTCCATTTCTGCTCACCCCGGCTTGATCCGGTGCGCTACAGCGGCTGGGCGGACATCGCCCTGCCACCCCGGCTGGCCCGTCGCGTCTTCACCCGCTGACTCGCATGCGACGCGCCGACCGGCCAAAAAAACGCATTCTCCGGTCGCATTTCTCGCCCGGCGACATCCTGATGCTCACCGCCGCGGTCCGGGACCTGCACCACTGTTACCCCGGCCGTTTCCTCACCGACGTCGACACATCCTGTCCGGATCTTTGGGCCAACAATCCCTACCTGTCGCGCCTCGATCAGGCCGATCGCGAGGTGGAGGTCGTCGATTGTGACTACCCTTTGATTCGCCACTCCGATGCCCAGCCGTGGCATTTCCTCCATGCCTACAGCGAATTCCTCAACGAACGATGGGCCCTCCAGATCCGTCCGCAGCACTTCAAGGCGGATGTCCACCTTGCCACCGCCGAGCGACAGGCGCCGTCGCCGATCACCCGGATCGTCGGGCGGCCCGTGCCGTACTGGATTCTCGTCGCGGGCGGAAAGTTCGACGCGACGATCAAGTGGTGGGATCGGCGCCGGTTCCAGCAGGTGGTTGACGCCTTTCGCGGGCGAATCCTTTTCGTGCAGATGGGCAGCCGGGGACATTTTCATCCACATCTCGAAGGCGTGCTGGACCAGCGCGGCCAGACCAACCTCCGCCAAATGGTTGGCTGGATGCATCACGCGGCGGGCGTGCTCTGCCCCGTGACGTTCGCGATGCACTTGTGCGCCGCCGTGGAAACACCGGCCGGACAGCCCACCCAGCGCCCCTGCGTGGTCATTGCCGGCGGGCGCGAGCCCGTCCACTGGGAGGCCTACCCGGGCCATCAATTCCTCCACACCATCGGCGCCCTGCCCTGCTGCGAGTCGGGCGGATGCTGGCGCAGCCGCGTGGTCCCGCTCGGCGACGGGGACCGACGCGATCGTCCGGAGGAATTGTGCGTCGACGTCGTCAATCGTCTCCCGCATTGCATGGATCTGATCTCCGTCGAGCGCGTGGTCGCGGCCATCGAGATTTACCTCGAACATTCCAGCCGCGCGACGCTGAGCCGAACGGACTTCGCCGCAGCACAGCCGCACCTGCAATCCGATCCCTATCATGCGCTGCTCCGCCCGCCCTCACGGCGAAATGGCGCGGCGTCCGCGTGGCCAAGTTCCCGTCCCGCCCAGGTCCTTTACAGCCGTCGAACGAACTCAACTCAATCCCATGGCTAATCCAAGAATCACCCACGACGACGATCACGACCATCCCGATCACGGCGGCGCCATAATAAACTGGCGCCCGCAGAAGCTTCCTCAGTGGATTCCGTTCGGCCATCAGGCCGACGAAGACCGGCTCGAGTACCTCCGTTCCAGCCACGGAAAGGTTGCCGCCACGAAGCCACCCGACCGGCCGAAATCACCCGGATCCCCGGCGGAACGATTTGCGGCGTTTACCGCCGATATCGCTGAGGCCCTCAACAACTACAATGAGGCTCTCGACGTGTGGCGGGGCTGTGAAGAAGAGCGTCAGAACTTCCTGACGACTCATGAGGTGGCGGCCAAAGCCGCGCTCAACCAACACCTCCAGCGCCTGCGGAACTCGCCAAAGGGTAAGGCGCGCCGCCAGCCCAGCCCGAAGCTGCCCCCGGTCGACCTGCAAAAGCTGAAGCAACTGGAAACGGCGTGCGACGAGGCCCTCAAGGAATACAAGCGGGTCGTCGGCGTCTTCAAAGATTTGGCCACCAGCAACGACCTCGTGGATACCTCGAAGCACGGCGAGTTCCTCCTCGAGGTCGTCGAGTATCACGGCTTCGCCCTGTCTGCGCGCATCATGGCTCACCCCAAACCGGACGACGCCAAACTCCGCGGCGATGTCGGTATTTTGTATTCCCATTCCAAGTCGTCTGTCTGGGTGGATCCCAAGTTCAGCGGCGCGTGACGGGGCCCGTGGCCGCGTTTTTTTGATGCCCCGATCCGCCGCCATCCGCTCCGTCTGGCTCCTGGCTTTCCAGCTGGCGCTCGCCGTCGGCCCCGCGCTTCGCGGAGCCGCCCAGGCCACCAACGACCCGGCGACCGAAGCCGCGTGCCGGCGCCAATTGCTGCTCATCCACGACGCCTTGCAGGCCTGCCGGCGGGTGACCGGCGAATACCCCGCCGCCCTGAGCGACCTGCATCCGCGATTCCTCGCGGACCTGCGCTTGCTCTCCTGCCCTGCCGCGCAGGCGTCGCGTAATTTCCAATTCGGCGTGAAGGAGTTTCGCAACGTCCTCGCTCGCGATCCGTCGACCAGTTACAATTACGAGCTCAGCCCCGCCACGAATTGGACCAATCAAGCCACCGGCCGGCTCCTGACCTACCGCGAGTTCAAATTGCTCCAACGCGCCACGCCCGTCGGCGACCAGGCGCCTATCGTTCGCTGTTGCACCGACCATGGCGCCGGCGGCTGCCTGAACCTGTCGTTCGCCGGCCAGGTCTATCGCAGCCCCGACTTCTGGGAGATCCGCTTCCGCCACCTTCTGCCCCACCCCTACCTCACGCCGGAATCCGTCATGCGCGACACGCGGCCGATTCCCCAGCGCCTGCCCGCCCGGCCAGCCGGCCTGCCACCGGAGCTCGTGGATCTCGCGCCGTTCTGCAACGGCTGCTTAAAGGATGTCTGGCTTTGGGGCAAAACAACCGGACCCTTGCGCAGCCTGGTCGACACCGGAGCTCCCGGTTCGGTTTCGATCGGCCCCGACCAATTCGACGTTCGCGGTGTCATCCAGCTCGACGGCGCGCCCGCCCCGCCCGGCACCGCCGGCTTCCCCGTGCCAATGTTCCCGGAACGCGTCGACGGCATTCCTATCCGCCGGCCCGTTCGCGGGCTCTCCCTCCTCCTCGGCACCGCATTCGCCGCCCCTCCCCAGTCGCCCATCGGCTGGGTCCGGATCGAATTTCAGCGCGGACCTGAGGTGACCATCCCCATCGTCTACGGCGTTGACGTCGAAGACAGCTTTCCCGCCGGCGCGCGCCTGGATTCCGGCCAGCCCACCGCCGTCATTCCCGCCTGGCGCAGCCCCGACGGCGCGGGTCGGCTCTACTTGAAGAAATGGCAGAACCCGCGCCCGGACGATCGGGTGGGATCGCTCGCGCTCGTTTCGGCCATGACCGTCGCGGCGCCTTTTTTTGTCGCCCTCACCCTGCAACCTTAACTGCGTTCCAAGACCCATGGCCCGATCCCGCCCGAGTGCCGCTCGTCGATCGAAGCGTGTCACGATTTGCGTGCTCACCTACGGTGAATACCCGGAGCTCGCCCGGCGGGCCCTGAGCTCGATATTCAAGCATTGCCGGCGGGAGGAATACGATCTGGTGGTCGGAGCCAACGAGCCCTGTGCCGCCACGGAACGCCTGTTGCGGGAATCCAAGGCCATGGGTCACATCGATCGCCTGATCGTCAGCGCGGTCAACCTCAACAAAAATCCCATGATGCGCCGCATGTTCCGCGGCATCACGACGGAGTTCATCTGGTGGCTCGACGACGACTCGCATCTCACCGATCGACGCGCTCTGGCCCGGCGCCTGGCCGCCGCTGACGCCGCGTCACCCCAGGTGGCCATGTGGGGCAGCGTCGGCTTTTCCGACTCGACCCGCATCTTCACCCACTTGAAGCGCCCGCTGGAATTTGTGCGCACCGCCAAGTGGTATCGCGGCCTCCCGCCGCCCGCCTGGCGCCCCGGCGGCAAAGGTGAATTTGATTTCATGGGACACAATGCCGGAGACGGCCGGTGGTTCTTCGTTCCCGGCGGCGACTTCTTCATCCGCACGTCCGCGGTGCGCAAACTCGATTGGCCCGATCGCCGGTTGGTGAAAAACGGCGAGGACGTGTTTCTCGGGGAGGCCGTGCGTCAACAGGGCTGGGAGCTCGGGGAAATTCATCCGCTCGGCGTCAAGGTCGGCGACGCGCCCCGGCGCGGGGACATCGGGCTCGGCTATACGGATTAACTGCCGTTTCTGATTCACGATGAACCTGAGCGATATCGCCCACCTGCCCGTGCTGGACGTCCATGAGCACCATCTCCCGGAGCTGTTCCCTCAGACCGAGATTGGCCTGCGCGAATTGCTCCAGCAAAGCTACGCCGGCTGGGCCCAGGCTCGGCCCTACGTCCTCCCGGGCGAGAGCCGCGCCGCCGATCCGATGCTGGCCAACCCCGGCCCCGCCTCCTGGGATTGGCTGGAACACGTCCTCTCGTTCCACGGCAGCAACGCCGCCGTGCGCAGCCTGCTCGCGGCGCTGGCCGAACTTTACGGCCACAGCCCCATCACCCGCGACAACTGGCAGTCCCTCGACGACGCCATCCGCGCTCAACACCGCCAGCCCGACGGCGCCGCGGAAATTCTCCGCCGCGCCCGCATCCAAACGGTGATCACTGATGTCTACACGGACCCGCTCTGCGACGTGCGCACCGCCTTCGGCCCCCATTACCGGTCGGTTCTCCGCATCAACGCGTTCGCCCTCGGATGGCATCCGTCGTCGCGGGATCACAACGGCAACCAGGCCCACGCCCTTCTCGCACGGCTCGGCCTGACTCCCGGCTCGTTCGACGAATATCTCCAAGCCCTGACGACCGTGGTCGACACCCTCGCCCAGCGGGGCCAGGTCGCGCTCAAAAACGCGCTGGCCTACGATCGCGGAGTCGACTTTGACGAGCCGGACGAATCCCTTGCCCGCAAAGCCTGGAATCGGCCCAATCCCACCGCGGCGGAACGAAAGGCGTTCGGCGATGTCGTGGTCGATCAGTTCTGCCGCCGGGCGGCCGAGCGCGATGTGCCCATGCAGATGCACCTCGGCACCGCGCTCATTCGTGGCTCCCACCCGCTGAAGGCGGCCGGGCTGATCGAACGTCACCCGCGCACGCGGTTTCTCCTCATGCACCTGGCCTATCCCTGGAGCCGAGATCTTCTGGGAATGGCTTTCGTCTATCGCAACATCTGGCTCGACCTCACCTGGGCTCCCCTCCTCAGCCCGTCCCACTGTCGTCTCGCGCTGCACGAAGCGATCGAAATACTGCCGGATGAATCGCGCCTCATGATCGGCGGCGACAACTGGCACGCCGAGGAAACCTACGGCGCGTTCAAAACGTTCCGGCAGATCCTCGTCGACGTGCTCGACGAAAAAATTCGCACCGGTTACTGGACCGAAACCGACGCCCGCCGACGCGCCGCCCGCATCCTTCACACCAACGCCGCAGAATTTTTCCGCCTTTTCTCATGAACCCGCGCCTGACTCCGGATTCTCAGATGGAGCTCGGCTTCGGCGGCTCGGCGCCGTGCCCGCCGACCGCGGCCGAACCGCCCGCTCCCGATGGGCTCAACGCGTGGCGGGACCAGCGCAACCGGGCCGCCCGCCAGGCGGCCACCGACCTCGGCCTGCCAATCGGCCGCGAGGTTGAGGTCTGGCTCCGCGGCAGCGTCCGCCTGCGCGGCAAACTCCGCCTGAACGAAAGCATCCTCGTGGTCGAAGACCGGGGAGCATGGAAACTGGAGCTCGCCATCGACAACGTCGTGTTCAAACCGGACGAAGTGGAGTCCTGCGTCCGGCTGGATTGAACCGCGCGGCAATTTCTACCGCGTCTGCACCAGCACCTGGAAACGCCGGCCCAGGTGCTCGGGATGGGTCAGGGTCTGGAACTGCCGCGCCTCGCCGGGATCAATCCGCTCAACGCCGGCCTGGGTCCAAACCTCGCGCGCGATCCCGTGCAGAAACTGCGATTGAGTCTGGAGCGGTTCCGATCGCAGCCCGGCCTGTTCACCCTCCCGAATCAGCGGGGAAAAGTTCACGTGGCTCGTCAAATCCTGCGAGCCAGGGTCGTCCAGGATGTCGCTGACCGGTCGATGATCCCGGTACCCCCTCAGCGTGCCGGTCGCTCGCGACGGGTCCAGCAGCGCCTCCGCCCGGCACCCGTAGTCGATCGTCACCAGGCGACCGCGCCCCAAAGCCTCAGCCGCCGCCCGCCACCACGGACCCGCCCCTTCCGCCAGGTCCAGCGTGAACCCGTCCGGCAAAACCGTCGCCAGTTCCGCAGGAATTTCCAGCCCGGCTTCCGCGAGCACAGCCGACGTCCGGCCCTCGGCGGCGGGCATTGCGCCCCATGCAAACTTCGTTCCGCTCCAGCGAACGCCCGCCTCGATCCACCGTTGCTCGATCGCCGACCAGCGCAGGCGGGTCACCGGAAACGCGTCGAGCAGTTCGTTCGAGAACAGGACACCGCGAATCGCACCGCGCGCCAGGTGTTCCGGCCCGTCCAACCAGCGAATCTTTCCCCCAAACCGGGCCAGTTGCCGGGCCTGCCATTCCCGGCGCCGCGGCGACGGCTCGAAGATCCAGTATTCCAATCGCTCCCACACGACGCCGCGACCAGCCATCGCCTCGGTCTCAAACCACTCCAGAATATCGGTGGCGAGCCGGCCATCGTGCGCCCCTGCCTCCACGAGTTGCACCGGACCATCGCCGAGTTCGTCGAGCCAGCCGGCAAAACGGGGGGCCAGCAACCGGCCGAACAACGGGCCGACGCTGACGCTGGTAAAAAAGTCTCCCTGCCGGCCCGGGGCCGACTGCAGACGCTCGTAGTAGCCCAAATTGGGACAGTAAAGGGCCAGCTCCATGAACCGGGCGAACGGGATCATCCCGCGTGTTTCCAGCTCTTTGCGCAGAATTGTCGCGATTTCAGCCACGAAGTTCGGTCTTCCCGCCGGTTCGGCAACGCTTTTGCTAAGCAGGCGTTTGTATGGCCAAAATCGACGCGTTCTTCAACTTAATGTTCGAACAGAAGGCCTCCGATCTTCACCTCTCCACCGGCAACCCGCCCATTCTCCGGATCCACGGCGAGCTGCAGCGGGTCGAATACCCGCCGCTCGAGAATGATCCGCTCAAGGCGATGCTCTACGAGATCGCCCCCGAGTACAAGATCAAGGTCTTCGAAGAAACCGGCGACGTCGACTTCGGCTACGAAATCCCCGGCGTCTCCCGTTTCCGCGCCAATTTCTTCAACCAGAAGAACGGCATCGGCGCCACCTTCCGCCAAATCCCCAGCAAGGTCATCTCCTTCGAGGATTTCGAAAAAATGGACGCCGCCCTCCCGACCGTCCTGAAGAAGTTCTCCATGCTGCACAAGGGCCTCGTCGTCGTCACCGGCCCCACCGGCTCCGGCAAGTCGACCACGCTCGCCTCCATGATCGACTACGCCAATAAAAACCGCCGCGATCACATCATCACGGTCGAAGACCCCATCGAGTTCGTCCACGAAAGCAAAAATTGCCTGGTCAACCATCGCGAGGTCGGCGTCCACACCCAGTCGTTCGCCTCCGCCCTCCGCGGCGCCCTCCGCGAAGACCCTGATATCATCCTCGTCGGCGAAATGCGCGATCTCGAAACCATCGAGCTCGCCATCACCGCCGCCAGCACCGGCCACCTCGTCTTCGGCACGCTCCACACCCAGAGCGCCGCCAAGACCGTCGACCGCATCATCGACGTCTTTCCCGCCGACCAGCAGAACAAAATCCGCGCCACGCTGGCCGAATCGCTCCGCGGCGTCGTGGCCCAAAACCTGTTCAAACGGGTCGACAAGAAAGGCCGCGTCGCCGCGCTCGAGGTCCTCGTCTTCACCACCGCCGTCGCCAACCTCGTCCGCGAAGGCAAGACCCACCAAATCCCCGGCATGATTCAGGTCGGCAAGAAGCTCGGCAATACGCCGCTCGACGACTCCATCATGGAGCACCTCCGCATGAAGCGCATCTCCCCCGAGGAGGCCTACGACAAGTGCCTGGACAAGAAAAAATTTCGAACCTTCCTGGCCACGCCGCCCATCGACGACGATCCATAGCCCCCCCGGCGCGTCCCGGCCGGGTCTCGCTTAACTATTTTCAGCCGCCGCCGAAAATCATTCCATGCGTCGCAACGAGCTCGACTACATCCTGAATACGTTGCTCGACTTCCATAAGGACGTCTCGGACATCATCCTCACCGTCGACAAGCCCCTGCAGGTCGAGGTGGCCGGCAAGTTGACGCCCGTGCCCATCCAGCCGCCGCTGGATCGGCTGATGCCGTATCACACGGAGATGATCGCCCTCAACCTCATCGCCGGCAGCCTGCGCCTGCACGAGGACCTGCTCCGCACCGGCTCGTGCGACGCCTCCTACGCCCTCGGCGATCGCGCCCGTTTCCGCGTCAACGTCTTCTCCCAGCGCGGCTGCTACTCCATCGTCCTCCGCAAGCTCAACGCCCAAATCCCCGCGCTCAGCGACCTCTGCCTGCCTTCGGTCATCCTTGAAGCGGCCAAGGAGAAAACCGGCCTCGTGCTCGTCACCGGCGCCACCGGCTCCGGCAAGACCACCACCCTGGCCGCGCTTCTCAACGACATCAACGCGCGCCTGCCCATTCACATGGTCACGCTCGAAGACCCGATCGAGTTTGTTTACGAGCAGCGGGCCGCCACCATCAACCAGCGCGAGCTGGGCACCGATTTCGATTCTTTCTCCACCGGCCTGCGCGCCGCCCTCCGCCAGGCCCCCAAGGTCATTCTCGTCGGCGAAATGCGCGACCGCGCCACCGTCGAGATCGCCCTGAGCGCCGCGGAAACCGGCCACCTCGTCTTCAGCACCCTCCACACCATCGACGCCGGCCAGACCATCAACCGCATCCTCGGCATGTTCGAAACCGAGGAACAGGAACAGGTCCGCTACCGCCTCTCCGACACCGTCCGCTGGATCATCAGCCAGCGCCTCGCCCCCAAAATCGGCGGCGGCCGCTTTCCCATCGTCGAAATCATGGGCTCCAGCCTCCGCACCAAGGAGTCCATCGTCCAGGGCGAAAGCGAAGGCAAAAGCTTCTACGAGATCATCGACGCCAGCCAGACCTTCGGCTGGCGCACGTTCGACCAGTCCTGCCTCGACGCCTATCGCACCAAGATCATCACGGAGGAAACCGCGATGATGTACTGCAGCAAACGCGGCGTGATGAGCCGCGGCATCGACAACATCAAAAAGGAGCGCGGCGAAATGACCACCAACATTTCCGATCTCCGCATGGCCCCGGCCGAACTCGGCCGCCAGGCCAAGCCCCCCGGCCCCCCGGCCTCCGTCCTCCGCATGAAGTAACCCCGCACCCCCGCCTCCCTCACCATGTCGATGGATTTTGACTTTATCACAGCAACGGACCGGCCTGCCCTGCTCGGCCTCAGCACGCCCGAGCTCCAGGAAACCGCCCGCACCGCCCTCGACCAGCTCGGCTACAAGGTCCACACGGCCGTCAACCACGGCGAGTTCCTCCACAAATTCGCCCAGGTCCCTTATCAGGTCGTCGTCATCGAAGAGCTCTTCTCTTCCACCAGCGCGGACGAAAACGAAAGCCTCCTCGCCCTCCAACGCATGGCCATGAGCAGCCGGCGCCATTGCGTCATCATCCTCTTCGGCTTCAACATGGCGACGTTCAACCCCATGCAGGCTTTCCAGCAGTGCGTCCACGCCGTGGTCAACCCGTCCGAGATGTTCCTCCTCATCCAGCTTGTCCAGAAGGCCGTCGCTGACAACGACACGTTTCTGAACATGTTCCGCGAAGTCCAACGCCGCTCCGCCTGAGCGCCGAAAGACCGCCCTCGCTCCCCGCCGCGGCGCATCCAGTGCCGGCTCCGCCTCCGCCTCGGCCCACGCCAGCGCCAGCGACAGCGGCAAACCCCGGGCGCCTCTCACCGTTCCGGCGCCCCGCTCGACTCAGCGTCCAGTCCATTGGCTTTGCACCACTCCACGTATGCCCGGCCCGTCATTGCAGCAAAGTCTGGCCACTGCCCGACCTTCACACGCTGAAAGAATGAAAGGCAATGTCGCCACGAGCATTTTTCCGGGTGGTGCTCAATCCAGTGGGCATATCGCAGTGCCCGCCAGCAAATGGATGGGGCGCCGTCGTGCTCGCGCCTCATAAATTGCTCGGCAATCTCGGTGCCCAAGCCAATGCCTCCGCCTCGGAATCGGCCTCGATGAACACGCCGGTCGACGATTCATAATCCGAGCCCGTCTCGGCATTGCACTTCATCTCCAGTGCATCTTCATAGCCGAAACCAAAGAGATAAGTGGGCATGTACAACGATCCGATGTCAGTTCTGAAAATTAATCTATGCGGCTTCCGCCGGCACAATTCGCAATGGCCTGCCGCTGGCGGAAGAATAGTCGCCAATGGACTGCAACCGTCAATTGTTTAATTGTAAGATCTGACCCCGAAAGCTCAATTCGCAATTGCCCAGCCACTGGGGCCAGAATCTTAGCAAGTGGGACGGACCTGCCAATTGTTTAATTGCAAGCTCTGACCCCAGAAGCAGAAGCAGAAGCCTGATCAAGGAACGGCGAGAACCCGGCAAGATCGTCGTTGCGGGCACGGCTCGTCCAATGCTCAGCTTCAAGTGAGTTTTATGAAAAACCCGTGGATAATGGCGGCCTTGCTCTGCCTGTCGACGGTAGCAACGCAGGGACAGGGGACCGTTCAGCTCCTGAACACCCCGCTCTCCGCGCTTAAATTCGAAGCCACACCCGGCGCACCGCTGGTGGACGCACCCATCGGAACGGAGGTTGCCCTGCTCTGGTACACATGGGACTCCGCTCGATCGAACTACGCCGTTCATCTATCGCCTCCCCGCGTGACGATCAACTTTCCAGGCATTTTCAACGGTAGCTCATTTCATTCAGTCGATGGCGTCGCACCGGGTCAGACGATGGACTTCATGGTCGCGGCATGGTACGGCAACCACTACGGCCAGAGCGCTCGCGTTCAGTCCAGTAGTCTTGGACCTTCCGAAGGTCCCGGAACGGTCATCTGGATAAGTTCGTCTGGGTCGGGAGGAGGCCGACGAGCAAAACCGTTCCCGCTGCAGTCAGGCCGTTCGTCCCAATCAGTCGAGTTTTCCAACCGCACGGAGATCATCCCCGGGCGGCCCGCCCTCTCCCTCGCCGTGCATGCCCAAGCGTCTTCCGGACTGCCCGTCGCCTACGCTTCGAGCAACCCGAGGGTCGCGACGGTGGACGGCGCGAGCGTGACCAATCTACAAGCCGGCATGACGATCATCACGGCCTACCAGGAAGGCGACGCAAGTTTCTGGCCGGCCATCGCCTCCCAGGAACTGGCCGTGATCCCGCCCATCGGACAGGGAATGCTGGAATCCGTGACCATTGGAACGTCTTGCCGGTTGGCTCCGGTTGGCATGCCCGCAATTCTGGTCAACGGGACCTTCGTCCTTGCGACCAACTTCAGTGTGCGCGGCCCTGCCACGATCGAACTGCGAACCACGCGGACCGACACCGTGCTCCTGTTCACCACCGACGGATCCGAACCCGGGCTTGGCTCAACGGTGTACACCGGCCCGTTCGTCCTCGCGTCGTCGAGAACCTTGCGCACCCGATCCGTTGATCTCGACACAATGGCTTCGATCGACGGCGACCGGATGGAGATCCAGGTGTTGCCAACGCTGGATGCCTGGTCGGCCGGAGGCGGCAGCGTCTTGGTCGACCCTCCCAGCGGCGCTTACCGCAACATGACGGCATATGTCCGTTCGCTACCATTTCCCGGTTGGACGTTCCTGCAAATGCTGGGGGATGCCAAGCCGTCGCAATACGGGATGCTCGAGATGAATCGCAATCGCTGCCTCGAGGCTGTCTTTGGCACGTCCCTCGCCACCGGCACTGTCGGTCGCGGAACGATCGCCCTCGGCGGCGGCAGCACGCTCTACCCGTTCGGCCAAGAGGTCGTCCTCACGGCCCTCCCGGAGGCCGGGCAGTCTTTTTCCTTTTGGACGGGAGCGGTCACCTGCACGAACAACCCGTTGCGCTTCACGGTGACCAATGCTCACCCCGAACTGACGGCCGCCTTTGCCCCGCTCCCGGCAGGTTCTGAAACATTGCTGGCAACGGCGGACGGCCTGGGCCGCGTCGAGATGTTCCCACAACGGAACCGGCACATCACCGGAAGCGTGGTTCGCCTCACCGCCTTCCCGGAGCCGGACCAAACGTTCGTGGGATGGGCAGGCGACGCCAGCGGAATCAGCAATCCCCTGACGGTTTCACTGAATTCAAGCCTGCGGATTGTCGCGAGTTTTACCCGACGTCCAAGATTGTCGGTCGAATGCTGCGGGGGCGAAACTCGTTCTGACGAGGTTCGGATCCGACTGGCGGGCGAACCAGGCCACCGCTATCAAATCGAAGCCGACGCAAATGCCGGGTCTGGTCCTTGGTTCCCACGCGGCCTTGCGACCAATCTGTTTGGGGTCACCGAATGGACGGACCTAATTTCACTCGACGAAGGGCACCGCATCTATCGTGCCGTCGAAGTCACCCTGCCGCCGGAGCTATGAGAGCGGAAAGGGTCGGACCACGGCTACCATTTGAGTCCAAAAACCTTGTGCACATAAATCGGCCCGAACAAAAGCCTTACAGCCAATTCTTGCCACCACTCTGAGGTCAAGGCCGATAGGGTAAAGCCGATGGGGTCAGCTCTTACAATTAAAGAATCGATCTTCCGCCGGCACAATTCGCAATTGCCCAGCCACTGGGCGCAAGAATCTTAACAAGTGGGACGGACCTGCCAATTGTTTAATTGTAAGCTCTGACCCCAGAAGGAAGCAGAAGCCGTGCGGCCTGCGACGTCACGACTCGACGAAATCTCCCGGCCCTCACCCGCTGCCTGCGAATCTCTGGATGACTTCCTCATGTTGCAAATGGTGGACTGCCGACCGAACGCCCCAACCCTGCCCGAATTCTCCCCAACTGCAAGCGACCAAATCGTCCGGAACTCACGCGACTTCGGGTTTGGACCAACGATCCCGCTCAGGCACGCCGCGCCAAGGGCGTGCGAATTGGATAGGAATGCACCCGCGGCGTTTCGAGTGCAGGCTCATGGGTCGCCTTTTGTGTCGGCACAGCGCCTCATAGGCTGCCTCCGGCTGGCCAATGTTGCCAATGCGTGTTGTTCGCCTCGGCAGTCGAAAACCTCGAAACATCACCGCTGACAAGAACCTCAGCCAACTGGCAAAATGTCTCGGTCTCGCTGGCCAGTTCGTCAGAGCAGACATCTGGATGATGCCAGTCCTCCAATACAAGGATTTCATTAAGATCGGGAGGAACGCTGACTTGCCGTTCAGAACGGGTAGCCAAAACTTGGTCCCGATGCTGATAAGCCAGAAACCTGCACAACTCAAATATGGCGGGACGCTCATCCTCGACATCGATCCCTGCGCACCGATACTGCTCCAGAGAGGGTAAACTGATCACCGTGTCCCTGAGAGTCAACGTGCCAGAACGTGCAACCATCTCCGGTTCCTCTTCGTCGATCCACGCTCCCTGATCGATTGGGTAAAAAAAGCGCGACTCATTGTTCGGGTGGTTGGCGAGGTAGACTCGATGTGCTTCCGGGGAAACGTAGTCCTCAACTCGATTTCTCTTATGCAGACGGCTTCCAAAGGTGTGCACGTGGAGATCAGGTAGACCTCCTCGAGGCGCGAACCCGAAGATCTCGATGACGAGGGCCCAGTCCTGCTGGGAACGGTGCAACGACATCCTGCTGGCGGCCAAGTAGACGTAGCCGTTGTCCAGCATGGGAAACGTGAAATCGCGGCAACAGGCGTCCAAGACGCGCAAGATAAACGCCGAATCGTATTGCTTGGAGATCACACGCTGAAGCTGGCCAACGCCACGCGCAGGCACGCTGGGCCGATCGCGTGAGCATGAAACCAGGGCGGCATCCCGGCGTTGGCTGGCGCGACTGGTTGGTCCAGGCCCGGCCCGCGACGCCACGACTCGACGAAAACCCCCCGGCCCTCACCGGGTGCCTGCGAATCTTTGGATGACGTCCTCATGTCGTAAATCGTGAACTGCCGACCGAACGCCCCCACCCTGCCCAAAATCTCCCCAACTGCAAGCGACCAAATCGCCCGGAACTCACGCGACTCCGGGTTTGGATCACCGACGCCGCCCCTGTGACTGTCGAATGCAATCGTGGCGCAACCGGGGCGTCCGAGTGAAACCGACTTGCGTGCTCATCTGACAACCACCCACAGATACATACAGAAAGCCAGAACACCCATGATGCCCATGATCGCCGCCAGTGAGACGGTGTGAACCGCAGCCAATGCCGGCTTGACGCGTCCGTCTCCCGATCGCTCGAAGCAGTCCTGATTGCGTCTGGCGGAGATAAGCGCTGGAATGAAGAACAGAATGCCAAGAGGTATGCGGAACAGAAAGAACGCAAAGAACGACTTGGCGAAGACTGGGAGGAAGAAGGGCATCGGAAATAACCACACCAGCCAAGCGACGGAAGTGTGCTGGCCAAACTCGGAGAAGATGGCGCGCAACCGGTAAACCCTCCGAGAGACGTCAACCGCGACGCCGGTCAGAATCAGAAATGCGATTATCTGAAGCATGGCAGCCTAACGAGCGCACCGACCCGGCCCACCGACGCGGGTCGAGCGCAAAACAAACTCTCGAATCTCAGCAACGAAGCGCACGGAAGACACCGGGCCGGGTTCGCGTGGCGCGCTGGGTTGGGCCGCGACTTCAATGGCCTCCTCTCGAATACTCGCCACGAAAGTAATGTGCAAAACCAATATCGTGACCGTACTCGTCAAAATTTGGCGCCGGCGTGGCCGTCGCCCTGTCGGATAAGATTCTCGAGGTTATGAGTTATGAGTTCGGACTTCCGACTTCCGACTTCCGACTTCCGACTTCCGACTTCCGACTTCCGACTTCCGACTTCCGACTTCCGAATTCCGAATTCCGAATTCCGACTTCCGAATTCCGACTTCTGACTTCTGACTACTGGCTTCCAACTTCGACCTGGCATCTGTTCCTTACTCCCTCCCCATTTTTCGCGATCGGCATGGAAGTAATTTCGATCGGCATCAAAAATTTCCTGAGTGGCCCAAAAATCCCTCGATCGGGAGCTTCTGAATCATCGAAGGGCTGAATCTTGTTCGATCGGGCAGAAAAAGATCACGAAAGCACCGAAAAGATCAGAAAAGCGTCGAAAAAGTTAACAACGGCTCTGAAACGATCGAAAAAGCGTTGGGAAAATTGCCGGATGCGTCAGAAACATCGAAAAAGTCTCCGTGCACAGGGCTGAAGTGCTGAAAAGTTCCGGATTTGGCAGAAAAAGATGTCGCGAGTCAGAAAAAGAGTCGGTGAACGCGCGAACGGCATGGTTTTTCGTCTCCGAATGCCCGGATTGACGAAAACCGGTCGGAAAACCTCTGGGTGCGAGGTTGAAAGTTTGCATCATTGACTCCGCCGACGAACGGGCCAAGGCTTTCGGCGTCGGTGCCCGAAACTGCGTGCCGACGCTCATGCCAACCACCGTTTGCATCGTCGAAGATAACGAGCAGCTGCGCACGACGCTGGCCAAAGTGCTCAACCGCGCGGAAGGCTATCAGTGCCCCAGCCACTTCGGCAGCGCCGAGGCCGCCCTCGAAGGCCTGCCCAACGACAAGCCGAATGTCGTGCTCATGGACATCAACCTGCCCGGCATGAACGGCGTCGAATGCGTCCGCCGACTGAAGCAGCTTCTGCCGGAAACCCAGGTCATCATGCTGACGGTTTACGAGGACACGGAAAACATCTTCAACGCGCTGGCGGCCGGGGCTTCGGGCTACATGCTGAAGCGCACGCCCACCTCCGAGTTGCTCGCGGCCATTCAGCAGGTGCTCCAGGGCGGCTCCCCAATGACGGCCCACATCGCGCGCAAGGTGGTTCAATCGTTCCAGCGCCCGACCCCGGCCCACGAGGCGACCGAAGATCTTTCACCCCGCGAACGCGAAGTGCTGGACTGCCTCAGCCAGGGGCTGATCTACAAGGAAATCGCCGAGAAGCTCGGCATCAGCTACGAGACCGTCCACACCTACATCCGGCGCATCTACGAAAAACTCCAGGTGCGCACCCGCACCGAGGCCGTGGCGAAATTTTTGCGCAGGTGATGGGGAAGTGACGAGGGACGAGTGATGAGTGATGAGCGTCCGACCACTCATCACTCGTCACTCATCACTCACTTCGCCCGGTCGGCGCCGATTTTGCGTTTGAGGTCCTTCCAGCGCTGGTTCCAATCCTCCCAATCCCACGCCCAGGCGTCGCCGTTGAAGGTCGCGTGGGCTTTTTCCAGGAATCGTTCGGTCTCTGAGATCTTGTCCCGGACGGTCTTTTTGTCGCCTGCGTCGGCCAGGGTCTCCAGCCAGGTGAGCACGTTGCCGGGATAATCGGGCGCCAGCTCGAGGGCCTTCTCGATGTGCAGCCGTGATTTTTTATCGCTGCCGATGCTGGTGGGCCAGCCCGGCGCGTCGCGGTAGAGCACAGCGATGGAACGATGAGGGCCTCCATAATCGAACTTCGGGTCGAGGCGGATGGCGGCCGTCCATTCCTCCTCCATTTCGTCGATCAATTTGAGCGCACCCAGGAGTTTGGTCCGGGCGAGCTGACCGAGGTTCAATCCGAGGTAATAATGAACGGCGGCGCTGTTCGAATCCAGGGCCAGGCCGCGGCGGCAGGCGGCAATGCCGAGGTCAGCGACGGCGGATCGCTGGTGATCGTTGGTCGCGAACTCGGCCCAGTCGAAGGCCGCCCGGCCGAACATCCACGCGGCTTCGACGTTGTTGCTCTCCTGGCGCCAGCGAATCTGCGCCGCGTCGAAGACCGTCTGGACGTTGGCTCGATGATCCTGATAACCGCGGGGCAAAGGCGGCTCGGCCCGGCCGCAGCTCGCGAGGAGCAGGAGGAGGAGCAGCGAGCGGCAAGGCCAGAGGCAAAGCCAATTCCGAAATCCGAAATCCGGAATCCGAAATCGGACCCCATCCGGCTGCTCCCTCGAGCGGTGCGGAGGTTGGATCGAAGGGGCGGGCACGGCACCAACCCGACCAACCCGACCAATGCGCCCGATGTGCTCGCTTCGGATTTCGGATTTCGGATTTCGGCTCCAGCTCCGGCCCCAGCTCCGGCCCCAGCATTCGCCGGGGGCCTGAACCGCGGAATTCCTTATTGCCATGTCATCGACCCTTTCTATACTCCCCCGGTGCAAGTGTCTTGGAAGCCAGCCCGGTTGAGCTTGGTCGTCCTCTGTGCCGCGCTCGCGATGTTCGGCGCCGGCTGCAGCGGAATTGATACGACGCAGAGCGTCTCGCCTGCAACCTTCCTGCTTCCCGGATTGTTCGGACTTCACACGTCCGAAGCTCCGCCGACGGCCTCGTCGCCCGCCCCGCGGGTCGACGAATCGACCCGCACCACCACCGCCCCGCAGCCCCCTGCCGGGCTGCCCTGAACATTCCCTATGCGATTCCCCCTCGCGCTGACGGCGAAGATCGCCGGCCACATCATTAAACACAAGACCCGGCGCACGCCCAAGTTCGCCATGGTCCTGCAGCTCGAACCGTTGCACACGTGCAATTTGACGTGCACCGGCTGCGGACGCATTCGCGAATACTCGACGTCCCTCAAGGACATGGTGCCGCTCGAGCAATGTCTCGGCGCCGCCGCCGAATGCCAGGCGCCCATGGTCTCGATCTGCGGCGGCGAGCCCCTCATCTACCCCAAGATTGAAGAACTCGTCGTCGGCCTGCGCGAACAAGGCCGCATCATTTACATCTGCACGAACGGCGTCTTCATGCGCAAAAAGATGCGCGAATATCTCGCCGCCCGCTACGCGCCCGCGCTCGAGCCCCAGCTGCGTCGGCTCGTCGCGGAAAAATTGGTCTCCGAAAAGGAGGCGGACCAAATCCGCCACGCCCCGGCCGAAGCCCGCCAGAAACCGGTCATCGCCCCGAGCCAATGGCTCTACTGGAACGTGCACGTCGATGGGCTCGAATACACCCACGACCTCATCGTCGAGCGCGAGGGCGTGTTCAAGGAGTGCATCGCCGCGATTCGCATGGCGAAGGTCCTCGGCTACCAGGTTGCGACCAACACGACGGTCTACAAGGAAACCGACGTCCGCGAGCTGGAGGACATGTTCAAGTTCCTCAGCTCGCTCGATTGCGACGGTCACACCATCTCGCCCGGCTACGACTACGACGCGGCCAAGAAGGACATGGTCAAGCGCCTCGGCCGCAAGCCGGAGGACTTTTTCCTGACCCGCCAGATGACGCGGGAGAAATTTGCGCGCATCGAGGAGTGGGGGCGGCTGTTCACCATTTTCGGCACGCCGGTTTATCAGGAATTTCTCGCGGGCAAACGGGAGCTGACGTGCACGGCCTGGGCCATCCCGACCTTCAACGTGCGCGGCTGGAAGGCGCCCTGCTACCTGATGACGGACGGGCACTACCCGACCTACCACGAGATGCTGTCCAAGGTCCGGTGGGAAAACTACGGCGTGGTGGACGGCGTCGCGCGGGATCCGCGCTGCGAGAACTGCATGGTGCACTGCGGCTACGATCCGAGCGGCGCGCTCGGGACGAACTACCAGCGCGGGGACAACTGGAAGAATTTCAAATACAACTTCGGCGCCAAGCCCCGCCCATTTGCAGCGACTGCCGCGCTCGAGCAGCGCGCGTTCAACGGTTTCAGTGTCGGCAAGGGTCATCTGGCCGAAGCGAAGGCGGCCGTCAATCGCGAGATTGGCGCCCCGTCCGGCCTGGCCGGAGCGAAGTCCGCGTTTGCTCGCGGCGGCAGCGACGCGCATGCCCACGCGCACACCGACCTGGACACGAACGGCATCGCCGGCGGCGGCTGCGGCTCCGGTGACACTTCCGAACGCGACCAATTGCTGGCCCGCATCGCCGCGGCCAAGAAGGCCGAATAAGCCGAACAGGCGGCACAGGCTGGTGTGGGCGCGAAGTTTCGCCCGCGGTCGAGAGTGCGGGCGGGGTCAAAGCGCCAGAGGACTGGCGCAGTCCAAGATCTGGGGTGGAAGTCCTACCGCTTTCCGTGGCGCGGAGCGCGCCGGCCCTACCAACCGCACCGTCGCAAGTGGTAGGGCGCCCCGCACTGCGGGACGCCGGCAGAAGCAGGCGCCTACCTCATCAACGACGCCTGCTCGCGGAATGGTTCGGCAACCTGTCGGCGGCGGCGGGCGGCGGCTTCGGCCCGCCGCAGCTCTCAGCGAAGGAGGGAGCGCCCGCCCTACCTTCCGCGCAGCAAGCTGGCCGAATCCAGATCCAGGAACAGCGTGCAATGGTTCTGTCGCCGCAGCCAGGACGCGGGACAACGCGTGTCGATCGCACCTTCCAATGCATCCCGCGCCGCGACTGCCTTGCGACGCTCGGGCACAATGCACAGCAGGCGACGCGCGGCACACAACGCAGGAATCGTCAGCGTGAAGGCATACTGCGGCACAGCGCCCAGATTCGGAAAATGGCCCTCCCCCACCTGCTGCTGGCGACAGGCGTCGTCCAGGCGGACCAGCTTGATCCGATGCGGATCCGCAAAATTGGCGACCGGCGGATCGTTAAAGGCGATGTGACCGTTCTCGCCAATGCCCAGCAGGCATAGGTCCATCGGCGCGGCCGACAATAACGCCGCGTAGCGCGCACACTCGTCGAGCGGCTGTTCGCAGTCGCCGGCGATATAATGAAACGCCTTCGGCCGCAGCGGCACCTCGACCCGCTCGCGCAAAAATCGGCGGAAGCTCGCCGAGTGATTCGCATCGATCCCGAGGTATTCATCCATGTGGAACATGGTCACGCGCGACCAGTCCACGCCCCCGAGGCGGACCAGCTCACGCAAGGCGGCCACCTGTGAATTGGCTGCGGCCAGAATCATCGAGGCAGCGCCGCGGACGCGGATGGCGTCGGCGAGAATGTCCCGGGCGGCGATGGCTGCGGCCAGGCCCAGCGCGTTGCCGTCCGGGTAAATCTCCACGGGGAGCTCATCGGCCTGAAATGAACCGCTCGGTGACGGGGGTGTGTTCACGGGCCAATCCTGCGCGACCGCCGGGCGGCACTCAAGCCACGAACGGCAGCGCGGCGATTGTCGCCGGATGACTCGTTCCCCCGATGTCGATCATCAGAGTAGTGCCGATGGCATGGCATTCCTTGCGGACGTAGCCCAGGGCGATCGGCCGGTTCAATGCCGGTGAGAACACGGCGCTGGTCACGGAGCCCACCTCGCGCCCGTCGTGGCGCAACGCCGCGCCGCGCGCGGGGATCGCCGAAAGCCCGGCCGGCAGCAGCAGGCCGCGCAACGCACGCGCGACCTGCCCATAGGTGCGGATTCGCGCAATCACTTCCTGTCCGATGTAGCAGCCCTTTTGGTAACTGATCGCGCGACCTTCGATCCCGGCCTCCGGCGCCAGATTGGTTTCGTCCATGTCCACCCCAAACCGCGGCAGGCCGGCTTCGACCCGAACGACCTCCAATGCATCCCATCCCGCCAATCCTCCGCCCATGCGCCGCGCCGCGTCCGCCAGGCGATCGGCCAGAGCCCGAGCCGCCGCTCGCGGAACAAACAGATCAAAGCCCGTCGCCGCTCCGCGGGGTTGATGGGCACAGACCAGGTCGCCGTGTTCGCTGCCGGTGACCACCGAGCCGCCGGCCGCCGGCAGGTGCGTCAGGTTGAGGCCGGCATTCTGCATCACCGCCGGCGCGCCTGGCCCCAGGACCGCAAGGTGCGCGTAGTGCCCGGCCACGTCGACGAACTGGACGTCGTCGGCGATGACATACTGCTCAAGGCGCGCCTGCACCCGCTGGGTCAGGCCGGGCTCGAGATCGAGCAGGAGTTCATCCGGGAGACAATGGACGAACAGGTCGGCCACCAATTTGCCCTTGGCGGACACGAGGGCGGCGTAACACCCCTGCCCGGGCGCCAGATCCTTGACGACATTCGTCACCTGCCCGTGCAAGAATCGCGATCGATCCGCCCCCAGCACACAAAGGCGGCCGCGGTAACTCAGATCGACCACGGCCACCGTCTCGCGCAGCCGACGATACTCGTCCGGGACCGAGCCAAAGTCCCGCTGGACGCGCGTGCCGTCCACTTCGAACCAGCGGTCCAATCCGGGCTCCGAAAACAAGGGTTCCATGTTCAAACTTGATCGGCGGCGATGACCCTCAGGATCTCGTCGATGGTCGTCTGCCCTTTCAACACGCGGCGCAAGCCATCCTGCCACATGGTCTGCATGCCCTGCTGGATGGCCACGTTTTGCAGCGCGCGGGTGGGCATCTTTTGCAGCACGGCATCCCGGAAGACCTCGTCCGGCACGAGCAGCTCGGTCACTGCGCTGCGCCCGCTGAACCCGGTGCCGGAACAATGATCGCAGCCGGCCCCGTGCATGAACTGGGTTGTCCCCACCAGCTCGGGCGGGATCATCTTCAACAAGGGCGGCTCCGGCGTGTAGACCTCCAGGCACTGCGGACAATTCTTTCGGATCAGCCGGATGCCGAGCACGCCAATCACGCTCGAGGCCAGCAGAAATGGTTCAATCTCCATGTTGATCAGGCGGGCAAAAACTCCGGCGGCAATGCCGCTGTGTATCGTGCTGATGACCAGGTGGCCGGTGAGACCGGCCTGCACGGCGATGTTGGCCGTCTCGGGATCGCGAATCTCGCCGATCATGATGACCTGCGGGTCCTGGCGCATGAGGGATCGCAAGGCTCGCGGGTAGGTGAATTCCTGGGCCGGGTTGATCTGGGCCTGGGAGATCATCGGGAGGTTGAACTCCACGGGATCTTCCACGGTGCTCACGCTCACGGCCGGGCCTGTGCGCTGGACGATCTGATGCAAGGAGGCGTAAATCGCCGTGGTCTTGCCCGAGCCCGTCGGCCCGGTCAACAGCAGCAGCCCGCTGGGCCGGGTCAGCAACTTCAAGTAACTCTTCAGGACCTTTTCGTCGAAGCCGAGCGTGCCCAGGTCGAAGCTGCGATTCCGCGGGTCGAAGAGGCGCACAACAATCTTCTCGCCGCGGGTGGTGGGAAAAATCGAGATGCGCAGCTCGACGTTGCCGAGCTCGGGCCCGCCCGGCGCGTGGCCTTCCTGGGGCAGGTTGTTCTGATAGCTGACGAGGCTGGCCATGACCTTGAACCGGCCGGAGATCTTCTCCATCAATTCGAGCGGCAGGTGCACCAGCTCGGTGAGCACGCCGCTCAGGCGGATGCGGACGACCAGCGAATTTTCCCACGGCTCGAGGTGCACGTCGCTGGCGCCGGCGCTGATCGCGTCCGCCAGGATGTGGTTGACGAGCACGCCGATCTCGATGCCGCGCTCAGCGGTGTGATCCGATTGGAGGTATTGAACCGTTCGATTCATGGCTGGGTCGTGCCTGGCGATTGGGAATCGATTAGCCGAAGGCGGCGGCGAAAACCAGCACGAAATCAGGCTCCTGCGCGTGGTGATCACTTTGGAGTGCGCCGACTGGTCGGCGCTTTTCCGTTGGGGGACTTGTCCCCCAACCCGCAGGCGCCCGCACGTCGCGATCTCCCTGTTCCACCTCGGGCGACGAGTCGCCCGAAGACAAAAGCGGTGACAAGTCACCGCACTCCAGAGCAGGCGACTTTTCGCCGCCCCCAAGCGCTCTCCGCTGGAGATTTCAGATCGCGCCGAGCGCAACGAGCCACAGGCGCGGCTCCTGCGCCGCGCGCGAGGCGGCGAGATCGACGTGAAATTCGACCATCCAATCGTTGTGCTGCTCCGGATCGACCAACACCTGCTGCACCCGCCATGAACGTTTGTCCTCTGACACTTTCACGTAGGTGTGCCGGGCGTTGCGGGCCTCGGGATCCAGACAGACCCGCTCGTGCGCGACGTAATAGCCATCGAGCGCGGCGCGCAGTCGGTCGGCGGTCCACGCATCGGGCGGCGCGGTCCCGTCGGCGGCTTCGGCTGGAGCCGGGGCGCCGGGCGGTTCCACGAGCGCCAGGGCGGTGTCGAGGTCGCCGATGACCACCTGCCGGAGAACGGCAAAGATCCGCGTGCGCACCGCGGCGGTGAACGCCCGGACGTCGCGCGTGACATCGCGGGCGGCCTGCTCCGCGCCCGGGGGACGCACCTCGCGGGTTTCCGCGCGTTGATAGGCCGGGTCGCGCATCTTTTCCCATTCGTCCAGCAGGCTCGAGTCGACCTGGCGAATCATCGCGGCGAGGTAGAGCTCCATGTCACGCACCGCTTCGGTTTTGGCGGCGTCGGGGACGGTTTGTGCGAGCACCTTGAAAACGCCGTTGAGATGGCGGAGGAGAACGCCTTCGGCGCGCTGCAGTTCGTAATCCTTGATGTAATCGGCGAACGATCGGAACTGCTCGAACATCTCGCGCGCGATCGATTTCGGGCGGATGTTTTCCTGGCCGACCCACGGATGTTTGTCGGCGAAGGCGTTGAAGGTGCCGTAGACAAACTCGCGGCGCGGCTTTGGGTATTCGAGTTTCTCCAGCTCTTCCATGCGCTCGTCGTATTCGACGCCCGCCTGCTTCATCTCCGCCATCTTCTCCGATTTCACCTTGTCGAGCTGTTTGCGCAGGATGATGTCGGGATCCTCGAGGATCGACTCGACGAGCGTCAGGAGATCGAGCGCGTAATCCGGCGCGGCCGGGTCGAGCTGCGGCAGGGTTTCGATGAGGTACAACGAGAGCGTCTGATCCATCGAGAAGTCGTCCTGCAACTCGACGTTGACGCGCAGGCGGCGTCCGGAGGCAGGATCGCGAGAGGGCAGGATTTCGATGATGCGCCGATCCACGAGCGAGCGGAAGAGCTGCCAGCCGCGTTTGACGTGGGCTTTTTTGGCGTTGGGGGACTCGTGCGAGCGCGCGATGAGCTCCTGCATGGCCTGGCAGCCGTCGCCGTCGCGGCTGAGCACGTTGAGCAACATTCCGTGCGACACCTGGAAGCGCGACACCAGGCGTTCGGGCGAGGCGCCGATCAGGCGTTGAAACGTGTTCTTGTCCCAGTTGACGAAATTTTTCTCGGGCGGTTTTCGTTTGGTGACCTTCTTGCCGTCGCGCGCCGCCTTTTCCTCGAGCTTGAGGTTTTCGATCATGTGCTCGGGGGCCTGGGCGATGACCCAGCCGACATTGTCGAAGCCCTTGCGGCCGGCGCGGCCGGCGATCTGATGAAAATCCCGGGCGCTGAGCACGCCGGTCTTCTGGCCGTCGAACTTGCAGAGGCGCGTGAAGAGCACGGTGCGAATCGGCACGTTGATGCCCACGCCCAGGGTGTCGGTGCCACAGATGACCTTGAGCAGGCCGCGCTGGGCGAGCTGTTCCACCAGCACGCGATACTTGGGCAGCAGGCCGGCGTGATGGAGGCCGATGCCGTGGCGCAGCCACTTTTTGATCTCGGGCCCGTACGGGCTGGTGAACTTGAACCCTTCGAGAGCGGAGGAGATCGCGGCCTTCTCCTCGCGCGTGCACACATTGATGCTCGTGAAATCCTGCGCGCTTTGCGCCGCCTCGAGCTGGGTGAAGTGGACCACGTAAACCGGCGCCTTCCCCTCGCCCGCCAGCCGCTCCAGCGTCGACGCCAGCGCGATCTCCGAATAGGCGAACTCCAACGGCACCGGCCGGTGCACCGAGTGGACCGTGACGGACGGACGTCCGTTCAGCCGCGTCAGTTCCTCTTCGAAAAAGGTCGTCTCGCCCAGGGTCGCGGACATCAGCAAGAAACGCGTCCGGGCCATGGTCAGGAGCGGGACCTGCCAGGCCACGCCGCGCTCGCGGTCAGCGTAATAATGGAACTCGTCCATGACCACATCGGCCACGTCCGAACCGGCGCCTTCGCGCAGGGCGATGTTGGCCAGAATCTCCGCCGTGCAGCAGAGAATGGGCGCGTCGCGGTTGACGGACGCGTCGCCAGTGCTGAGCCCGACGTTATCGGGTCCGAACTCCCGGCAGAGCGCGAGCCATTTCTCGTTGACCAGGGCCTTGATGGGGCACGTGTAAACCGAGCGGCGGCCTTGCACGAGGGACTTGAAATGGAGCGCGGCCGCCACCAGCGATTTGCCGGAGCCCGTCGGCGTGTTGAGGACGACATTCTTCTCCTCGTACAGATCGAGAATGGCCTGCTCCTGCGCCGGGTAAAGCTGGAGCTGCCGGCTTTCCACGTAGTCCAGGAACGCCGACAACAGCCGATCGTTCGATGGCCGGTCATCGCGCGGGATGAAGTCGTACAAGGTCTTCGCCAAGCGCGCGACTGTAAGGACGGACGGCGGGAAAGAGAAGGGGCAAAACGAGTGATGAGTGATGCGTTTGGTCGGAGCTTGCCCCTTGGAGGACTTGTCGCCCGGCCTGCCGGGACGCCTCACCAATCGCCGCGCGAGGACGATCTTGGAGGCGCGGGCGGCGGTACGAGCGAAAGAGAGGAAGGGGCGGCGAGTTCTTTCTTGTGTCGCACGGGCCGGAACACCTAGCCTGCGCCCTTCAAGCACGGCAAACGCGACGTCGGATTCACAGGGTCCAGCGGTCGTTCAGCGGACTCTTGCGGGTGGTTGGCAGCGGTGGTGAGCCGACGGCCGGAGGTTGCCGGGACGGACGATTACAAGATGAAATCGCGGCTGTTTACCGCCGGCCTGGCTTTGGGGCTATGGGGATGGGGACTCGGGCTGGAGGCCCGGGCCGCTCTGCCTGTCACCACCAACACCGTCGTTCGCATCGACGTGAACCGCGGCACGAACCGGTTGGGCACGGTTGATGTCGAGCTCTTCGATCAGGACAAGCCGGAGAGCGTCCGCAACTTCCTCCTCTACGTCCGCAGCGGCGCCTACTCGAACACGTTTCTGCACCGGTGCGTGCCGGGCTTTGTCGTGCAAGGTGGCGGCTTCGCCGTCACCAACCTGGCCGCGACCGGCATCCTGACCAACCACTTTCTTGAGGTGCCCGACTTTGGCCGGCTGACGAACGAGTTTGGCGTCGGCCCGCGCCTCACCAACAGCTATGGGACGATCGCCATGGCGAAGCTGGGAAACGATCCCAACTCCGCCACCAGCGAGTGGTTCTTCAACCTGAACGACAACGGCGCGAACCTCGACAATCAGAACGGCGGCTTCACGGTGTTCGGCCGCGTCCTGCCCGGGACGAACAGCGTGGACGGCACCAACGTGCTCAATCATTTCAACACGCTCGCCGCCGGGGCCGGCGTGGTCAACGTCACCACGGTGCCGGTCTTCAGCGACCTGCCGGTCAGCTACACGAACTCGACCGCGGCGCCGCGCGACAACGAGCTTTACGCCACCCGGCTTTACGTCCTCGGCGAAACCAACGCCCCCACGACGAACGCCCCCGTCGTCGCCATCACCAGCCCGGCGCCCAACGCCCGTTTCACCAACCAAACGGTCACCGTCACGGGCACCGCCTCCGATGATCGCGCCGTGGCCCGCGTGGTTTACCGCCACCAGGGCGCCGCCGCCGAGATCGCCGCCGGGACCAACTCCTGGCAATTCAGCGTCCAGCCCGTGCCCGGCTTCAACACGGTGGCCGTGGAAAGCATCGACTGGGACGGGCATCGCTCGGCGGGCGTGACGCAGACTTTTTTCTACGCGAAGCTCCTGCCGCTGGGACTGCAGGTCGTTGGTCCAGGGCGCGTGCAAGGCGTGACCAACGGCCAGTTGGTTCAAGTGGGGTTGCCCTACGCGGCCCTGGCCAAGCCGAACAAGGGTTACTACTTTGACGCCTGGTCCGGCGCGACGACCTCGACCGCCCCGGCCGTCGCGTTTTTGATCGGGACGAACGCGACCAACGCGACGTTGACGGCGCGCTTCCTGCCGGACTTCTTCCCCATCCTGGCGGGCAGTTATCAGGGTTTGTTGCAGGAGACGAACACCGCGACGGTCCCCGGGCTGGAAAACACCGGCTTCATCACGCTCTCCCTCAGCAAGCAGGGCAGCTTCAGCGGTCGCCTGCGCCATCGCGGTGGCGGGTACTCGTTCATCGGGCGGTTCGATCGTACCGGCGCCACCTTCCTCCAGGGGACGGTCGGCGGCATCAGCCGCACCATCACGCTGCGGCTGAACACCACCAATTCGGTGGGGATCATCCTCGGCAGCGTTTCCGGCAGTTCGTCGTCCAGCGTGGAGGCGGCCTTGGACCGCGTTGCGACGGGCCTCCCAACGAACGCGCCGCCAGCCGGCGACTATCCATTCTCCATCGCGCCGCCGGCCGGAACCTCGGGACCGCTGGTGCCCGGCGGCCACGGCTACGGACGAGCCACGGTGGCGCCCAAGGGAACCCTGAAGATCAAGGGAACGTTCGGCGACGGCGCGCCGTTCGTGGCCACGGCCAAAGCGAGCCGGTCGGGCCGATGGCCGATTTATTTGAGCTTCGCCAAAAACCAGGGCGCCGCCCAGGGCTGGTTCGCCCCCGCCACGAACAACGTCTCCATCATCGGCTCCCGGCTCACGTGGGCGCGCGCATTCGATGTCAAGGCGGCCACGTATCCCGCGGGCTTTTCCAACCACGTGCAACTTGCGGGGCAGCGGCTGACGCCTCCTTCCGCCGGTCGCCGCTATCTCAATTGGGTCACGGGCGTGGCGCGCATCGAAGGCGCAAACCTGGTGGTCGGATTCACCAACGCCGTCCGCCTCGAGACGAACAACACGCTCAACGTCTCCGCTCCCAATCCCGCGAATCTCCGCTTGTCGCTCGACCTGGGCACCGGCGTGGTCGAGGGCAGTTTTGTCCATCCGTGGCTCGGGACGACCAACGATCTTCACGGCACGCTTTACAAGCCGGGCGAGAGCATCCGCGGCCAGTTTCGGGATGGGAACCAGACGGGCAGCCTGCTGGTGAACATTGCGCCGTTTCTTTCCACCCAGGTGCTGGCCAGCGTCACGCTGCCGATCTTCACCGCGGCACTGAGCGAGGGCGGCCTGATCCGCTTCGACGCCGACGGCGATCTCACGCTGCCCGACACGTTCACCCTGGAGCACGACACGGCGCTCGACGCCAATGGCCACACCATCCGCCTTTCCGGCGGCGGCTCGCACCGCCTGTTCATCGTGCCGGCCGACCAGCGATTTTCGGCCATCGGCGTCACGTTCGCCGACGGATTTTTTCAGGGAACAAACGGCGCGTCCGGATCCTCGCCGCAGCCGGGCGGAGAGGCCTGCGGGGCGGGTGTGCTCAATCTCGGTGGCGTGGTCGGCTTCACCAACTGTTTCTTCACCAATTTCGTCGTGCGCGCCGGTCATGCCGGCAGCGATACCGGGACCAATGTGGGGAATCGCGCGTATCCGCCGGGCGGCCGGGCCCTGGGGGCGGCGCTGTGCAACCAGGGCGGCGAGGTCGCGCTGCAGGATTGCGTGTTGGCGGACAACCTGGCCGTGGCGGGCGACGGCGCCGCGTGGCCGGCCACGAATCGCCTCGGGAACCTGCCGGGCTCAGCGCTCGGCGGCGCGGTCTTTTCCGACGGCCCCATCTTCACGGCGCAAGGCACGACCTTTTTGCGGAGCGAAGCGCGCGGCGGCCAGCCGTCGACATGGCCCGACGGCAGCACGACGCTGGCCGGCTTCGCGGCCGGCGGCGCCGTCGCGGCCATCGCCGGATCGGTCCGCTTGGCGTCCAACGCCTACCAGACGAACATCGCGGCGGCGGCCAGCCTCGGCACCAACTCGGCCGGAGCCGGTTTTGCCTACGGCGGCGCCGTGTTCCTCGACCGCGCCGCCCAGGCGATCATCGAGCGCACGGTTTTCTCCGGCAATGTCGCCACGGCCGGCTCTGCGCTCATTTCCACCAATGCGCCCGAAGCCATCGGCGGCGCGATCTATGCCGAGGGAACGATCGCCGTCACCGACTCGACCCTCGAGTTCAACTCGGCGCTCGGCGGCGTCAGCAGCCCGGCCAGCCCCGCGCGGGGCGGCGGCCTCGCCGCGTTCGGCTTCGCCGCGGTAACCAACTCCACGCTCCATCATAACGTCGCCATCGGCGGCGCGTGGTCGCGCTTCGGCCCCGAGTCCTCCCCCGCCGGTCCGTCCTGGGGCGGCGCCATCTACAGCGTGCGCAGCAATCTCTCCGTCCTCAATTGCACCATCGCTTACAACCAGGCTTTGAGCGGACCCGAACAGAACGGAGTTCTGCCGGGATCCGACCTGCCGGGCGACCGTCTCGGCGGCGCGATCGCGGCGCTTTCCAACTCCACCTCGCTCGCGAGCCTGACGCTCGCGTTCAACTCCGCCGGCTCGGCCCCGGCCGGCGGCACCAATGCCGGGCTCGCCGGCGGCGGCGGCCTGGTCAATCTCGGCGGAACCATCGCCCTGCGCGCCTCGCTCCTCGTCAGCAACACGCCAGCGAACCACCGCGGGTCCCTCGCCGATGTCAGTTACAATTTCAGCTCCGACGCTTCCGCGGCTTTCACGTCCACGACGAGCCAGTCGAACGTCAATGTCCAGCTGGGGCCGTTGACCAACAATGGCGGGACCACCCTGACCATGAGCCTGGCGGTCAACAGCCCCGCGCGCGATCGCATCCCGCCCGGCAGCCTTCCCGCCCTCTTCGACCAGCGCGGCACCGTCCGGCCCCAACCGGTCGGCGGCCAGGGCGACGCCGGCGCCATTGAGGCTTTCCTCACCAACGCCGCGCCCGTTTTCGTGCCGCCCTTTCTCACCAGCACCAATCTGCGCGCGGGCACCAATTACACGTTGCAAGCCCTCGCGGTCGCGACCAATGCCATCTCATACTTCTGGCAAAAGGACGGCACGAACATCCCCAACGCCAACAGTTCGACCTACACCCTCAGTCCGGTGCTGGCGTCGGACGCCGGCAACTACGTGCTCATCGCCACGAACCTCTTCGGCGCCGCCACCAGCACGGTCGCCACAATCACGGTCGACGCCACGCCCCAGATTTCCGCCCACCCGACCAATCTCGTGATCAGCCCGACGGCCAACACGAGTTTCTTTGTCGGCGCCTCGCCCACCAGCGGGATGTCCTATTACTGGTATCACGACGGCGTCCGCGTCGGCCCCAACGCCGCCACCCTCCCCATCTCCAATGCCGGCCCCGCCGATCGCGGCGCCTACTTCGTCGTCGTCAGCAACGCGTATGGCATCGCCACCAGCCAGGTCGCCACCCTCAGTTTCAATTTCCTTGCGCTCAACTTCATCACCCAGCCCGCCAGCATCACCGCCATCGAAGGCCAGACCACCAACCTCGCCGCCGTCGTCTCCGCCTTCGGCAATCTCGCCTCCTTCCAGTGGTACTTCGCCGGCGCCCCGATCGGCCCCGCGGCCGTCGTGTCCAACGCCACCGCCCTGACCAATCTCCTCACGCTACCCAACGTCTCCAGCGCCAACGTGGGCGCCTATTCCGTCGTCGTCACCAACGCTTACCTCTCTCTGACCAGTTCCGTCGCGGCGCTCAGCCTGAACCCCGCAGCCCCGCCCGCGTTCACCCGCCAGCCCACCAATCTCACCGCGCGCGCCGGCACCAATGTCACGTTCCAGGCGTATGCCATCGGCACCGCGCCGTTGGACTACTTCTGGCTGAAAAATGGCGCCCCCATCAGCCCGCCCGCCACCGGCCCATCGCTCACTCTCCCCAATGTGCAGTCAACGGACGCAGCCAGCTATGCCGCCGTCGCCACCAACGGGTTCGGAGCCGCCACCAGCGTCGTCGCCGTCCTCACGGTCGACTCCGTTCCGCGCATCCTCACCAACCTCGTCGATCTGCTGGTCAGCCCCGGGCTCGACACGAATTTCAGCGTCGTCGCCGACGGCCCGGCCCTGCTTTACGTCTGGACGCACAACAGCCAGCGGATCACCAACGCCACCGACGCGACCCTCGCCATCACGAACGCCGGCCCCGCCGACCGCGGCACGTATCAGGTGGTCGTGACGAACGATTTTGGTGTCGTCGTCAGCCGCCTGGCCACGCTTCGCTTCGACTCCAACGCCCTGGCCATCGCCACTCAACCGACGAACGTCACGGTCACCACCGGCCAGGTCGCCACGCTGGCCGTCGGCGTCACCGGCGTTCCGCCCTTTGCCTTTCAATGGTTTTTTGGCGCCGCCACCCTGACCGATGAAACCAACGCCACGCTGAGCCTGCCAGGTGTCGACCTGTCCCACGCGGGCAACTACCAGGTCATGGTCACGAACGCCTACCTCGCGGTCACCAGTGTCGTCGCCACGCTCACCGTCGACACGAACGCTGGCGGCGGTGGATTCCGCGCAGCCGCCGCGCGGCCACCAGCACCAGCGGGCCCCGGAGCGCTCCGCCTCTCAGCCCGAATCGAAGGTGGAAACTTCCTCGTGACCTGTGCGGGTCCGCCCGGCACCACCTGCCGCCTCGAAACGATGGAAACAGCGAGTCGAATCTCCGCCGCCTCGTGGTCGGCCGTCCCGCAGACAGACCGGCTCGTGCCGCCCTCCGGCCAGGTATCCTGGACGTTGCCGCTGCCGGCCGCCGGTCAGGCAGTTTACCGGGCGCATTCCCCCTGAGCGATTGGTGATTGAGCACAGAACGTCCAGCGACCGAATGACCAATCCCGAATATCTGACCGAAGGATCACCCGTGAACACGCCGGTCGCTGGCGGCGTTTGCTGCGGCCGGCGAGGGCCTCGCGCCGGAGATCGGGGAAATCGAGCGGGCGGAGGACGACCCATCGGCCGAGGCGGAGCGGCGACGGGTCACCGCACTCCCGGGAGGCCGCGCAGCCGACGCGGGGCGCGGTGGCTTCTGGCCCTGTTTTTCCTGATCCCCGGGTTGGCCACGGCCCAGGCGGCCGACCCGTCACCCGCGGCGGCTCCAGGCACGACGCCCGCTGTGCCCGCCCCGGCGAGCGCGAGCGCGGGCACAGGCGCGGGCGCGGTTGTTGGTCGCGGCCCGGTGGCGGTGCCGGAATCCGTCACCTTGCAGGACTTCCTGCGGCTTGTGATCGAGCGCAACGAGAGCCTGCACGGCCGGATCCTGGAGTACGAGATCGCGCACCAGCGCATGCAAGCCGAGCAGGGCATTTTCGAACCCGAACTGACGCTGGGCTACGATCGGGTGGAGAACGAGCGCGAAAACACGGCGGAACAGCGTCGCAGCAGCGGCGTGCTCGTGTTCAAGGAAAAGAACAACATCTACAACGCGGGCATCGAAGCGCTCGTGCCGACGGGCGCCCGTGTCCGCCTCGGCTACACGCTGCGTGACCTCCGGAACAACCTTCAGGATCCAACCGTCGGCTCCATCGTCACGAATCTGTCCCGCGGCGAATATTCGACGTTTGCCGGGATCAGCCTGACCCAGCCGCTCCTGAAAAATGCGTGGCGGCCTGCGACCATGGCCAACATCCGCCTGGCGGCGCTGGGCTCCGATGTGGCGTTTCAGGAGTATCGCCGCCAGATGATGCTGATCATCTCCACGGCCGAGGCGTCGTATTGGAATCTGTACCTGACGCAGGAGCAGGTTCGTTTTTTTGAGGACTCGGTCCGGGTTGCCTCGACGCTGGTCGCGGACAACCAGACGCGGTTCCAGGCCGGCATGGCGGCGGAGCTCGAGGTGCTCGAAGCTCAGGCCGGGCTGGCCCTCCGCCAGTCGAAGCTCGCTGAAGCCCGCCAAAAGCGCGAGGAAACCGCCGCCCAACTCCTCACTCTCGTGGCCTTGTCGCCCCGGGAAGTCCCACGGTCCCTCCGGGCGCTCGATCAGCCGGGCGCCGACGTGCAGCTGCCCAACTATCTTGAAAGCGGCCAGGCCGCCCTGGATCTGAACCCGGACTATCAGGGCCAGCTCAAGAAGGTAAAGCAGGAGGATCTCAGACTCGCTTACGCCAAAAACCAGGCGCTGCCCCAGCTCGATCTGAAGGCCAGCTATGGATTGAACGGCCTCGGCAGCACGCCGGGAGATTCCTGGGACGACGTCGAGCGCGCCAATTACCCGTCGTTCTCCGCCGGCGTGGAGCTGCACGTGCCGCTCGCCGGCAACATCAAGGGGCGGCACGAGCTCCGGGCGGCCCGCCTGCGGCAGCAGCAGGCCATCGCCATGTTGAAAGACATCGAGACGCAGGTGCTCAACGCCATTGACACGTCGGTGCGCAAGGTCGGCAACGCGATCGAATCCGCCCGCAACTACGAGAACGTCGCCACCTTCAGCCAGAACCTCCTGACCAACGAACTCGCCCGCCTCGACGCCGGCCGCGTCTCCAGCCGCCGCGTCCTCGAAGTCGAGTCCAGCCTGTTCGAGGCCCGCAACTCCGTGGTCGAGGCCCGCGTGCTCTACGAGCGCGCCCGCATCGAGCTCGAGCTGGTCCAGGGAACCCTTCTCCGCTCCCGCCGTCTCGATATTCCGCAGAAGGAACTGGAGGAACGCACGACCTCGTTGCTCCGCCAGATCGGCGTCAATTCCGCTCACATCGACGTCCTCCGCGCCGAGCTCCGCGATGCATACCTCCACCCCGATCCGTCCGTGCCCGCGGCGCCGGCTGCGGATCGCGCCTTCGACCTGCTTCGGCAAAAGATTCACGAAACCGAGCCAAACCGGTAACCGCGCCCGCCTCCTGCTCCACCCACGATGAATCCGCCTCTTCCCCGTCGTTCTCCGCCCCCGGCCGCGCCGACCGTCGCCGAGCAAGGCAGCGCGCAATCTCCGCAGCGCTCCGCCGGTGCGAACCCCTGCGCAGACACCCGGCTGGCGACAGCTTTGGAGTGCGCCGACTTGTCGGCGCTTTCCAACGGCGGACTTGTCCCCCGTTCTGCAACCGAAGGCGAAAATGTCCCAGCTCCGGGCAGGCGACGAGTCGCCCGCACAAAAGCGGTGACAAGTCACCGCACTCCAGAGACCGGGGGCTTTGGCGTGCGTCCGTCCGCGGGCGCAGAATCCATCGGTCTTCCGGAGAACACCCGCTGCGGGCGGAAAGCCCGCGCTCCGAAATCGGGGATGCGCAGCGCCGCTTTCCTTTTCACCCTCCTCATCGCGCTCCTGGCGCCGCTGCTGACAGCGATCGCCGCGCCGGCGGCGATCACCGGCATCACCGAGCCGTTCCTTGACGTCACCGTTTCCGCAGCGGTTCCCGGCATTGTCACGACCCGCAAGCTCAAGGAAGGCGACGTCGTGCAGGAAGGCCAGGTGCTCCTCGAGCTGGACCGGCGGATGGAGGAGCTCGAGGTCCAGCGCCGGCAGATCGTGCGCGACCAGAAGCGCACGGACTTCGAAGGAACCAAGAAGCTCTTCGCGTCCACCCGGGGGGTGAGCAAGGAAGACCTCGACAAGAAGGAAGTCGATTTTCGCGTGGCGGCGGTGGAGGCCGAGATGGCGGAGGAGCAATTGCGGCGGCGACAATTGATCTCTCCGCTGACCGGGACCGTCAGCGAGGTTCTGATCGAGGTGGGCGAGTCCTGCACGGCCTATCAGGGCCTGGTCCGCGTGGTCGACACGCGGCGATGCTATTTCGTCACCAACCTGGAGGCGCGCCAGGCGGATCGGCTCAAGGCCGGCCAATCGCTCAAGCTCGAGCTCGACGGCGGCGCCGCGCCGGTATCGGTCTCCGCCCAGATCACGTTTTTGGCGCCCACGGTGGACGCGGCCAGCGGTCTGCGTCGCATCAAGCTGCTGTTCGACAACTCCGACGGGCGCGTCGTGCCCGGCGTATCGGGGCGCCTGCTGGTGGAGTGACGCGTTATGGCTTCCGATCCGATCCCCAACCAGGAGTCCGTGACGGGCGCGCTGCGCGAGCTGGCCGAGCTGCGGCAATTTGCCGGCGCCGCCCGCGAGTTTTGGAGCCGCTATCTGGAAGGCGTCAGCAACCTGGCAGGCGCCAGCAAGGGGATCCTGGCGCTGCAGGATCCCGCCCAGCCGTCCGTTTGGAAACGCATCGGGGATTGGCCTCCCAACCTGCCGCCCTCGCGATTGCTGACCCTCTTCAACACCACGCTGGAGGAACTGGCAGTCCGGGCGTCCCGCGAGCCTGCCGTCCTCCTGCCGCTCGTCGAGCCCGGGGCGCCGAAAACCGTGGTCGGCCACTTCGCGATCGCCTGCCGGCTCCGGCTTTACCGGGCGAACGAAGTTTGCGTCGCGCTGCTGCTGCTGTCGGAGGTGACGGAGGCGGCGGCCCGGGACGCGCTGGTGCGGCTGAGCCTCGCCGCCGATGTGCCGGAGTCCTATCAAATGGGCCAGGCGGTGCGACAGGCGAGCGCCGACGTGGAGAAGCTGGCGACGGCGCATGATCTGCTGGCCGAGGTGAACCAGCAAAAGCGTTTTCTCGGCGCCGCCCTCGCCTTCTGCAACAGCCTCGCCAACCGGTTCCGCTGCCAGCGCGTCAGCCTCGGCTGGCTTCAGTCCGGCTACATCCACCTTCGCGCGATGAGCCAGACGGAGCGATTCAACAGCCAGATGGAGGCCGTCCAGCTGCTGGAGAGCGCCATGGACGAGGCGCTCGACCAGGACGAGGAGATTCTCTGGCCCGCGCCCGAGGCCGCCACGTTCGTCACTCGGGATCACCTCCGGTTCGCCCAGAAGCTGAACCCCGGTCACCTCTGCTCCGTGCCCATCCGCCACGAGGGAAAGCCCGTCGCGGTCCTGACGTGCGCGCGGGCGGAGGGCGCCTTTCACGCCATCGAGCTGCAACAGCTTCGGCTCTGCGTCGACCAGGCGGCGGCGCGGCTGGCGGAATTGCACCGGCGCGATCGCTGGCTTGGCGCGCGCGTCGGCCTGTGGATGAAGGAGAAACTCGGGCTGGTGCTCGGCCCGCGGCATACGTGGGCCAAGGCCATCGCGTTGCTCGTCCTCGCCGTCTTGCTGGCGCTGCTCTTTCTCCGCCTGCCCTACCGGGTGGAAGGGACGTTCACCCTGAAGAGCGACGAGGTTTCGTTCCGCACCGCGCCATTCGACGGCTACCTCGAGCAGGTGTTTGCGCGCCCCGGCGACACGGTCACGAATGGCGCGGCCCTGCTCCGCCTGATGACGCGGGAGCTGGAGCTGGAGCAAAGCGCGGCGCTGGCTGATCTTGGCCGCTATCAGCGCGAGGCTGAGAAAGCCCGCGCGACAAACGGCCTGGCCGAAATGCGCATCGCCCAGGCCCTGGGCGAGCAGGCCGCCGCCCGGCTCGAACTGGTGCGCCATCGCCTCGCCGAATCCACCGTCCGGGCGCCCTTCGCCGGGGTCGTCGTCGAGGGCGACCTGCGCGAGCGGCTGGCCGCCCCGGTCAAGCAGGGCGACGCCCTGCTCAAGGTCGCGCGGCTGGAGAAGCTCTACGTTGAGGCCGAGGTGAGCGAGCGCGACGTCCACGAAATCCTCGCCCGGCACGAAGGCGAGATCGCCTTTGTCAGCCAGCCGAAGTTGAAGTTTCCCGTTCGCATCGTGAAGGTCGAGCCGGCCGCGTTTCCGCGCACCGAGGGCAACGTGTTCGTGGTTCGCTGCGAATTCGCCGGGCCGATTGAGCCGTGGTGGCGCCCGGGCATGACGGGACTTTGCAAGCTGAGCGTCGAGCCGCGCTCGCTTGGCTGGATTCTCACTCATCGCACCGTGGATTTTCTGCGGATGTTTCTCTGGTGGTGATTGCATGTCCGAAGCGACCTTCAGCGAGTCCTGGCACCGGGTGGCAACCCAGCGGATCTGCCTGCAGCCGGCCGCGCGGGTCCGCCGCCAGAACTTTCGCGGCGAACGCTGGTTCGTGATCGAGAACCCGTTCACCAACGAGTACTTCCGGCTCACGCCCGACGCCTACGAGTTTGTCATCCGCCTGCACCCGAGCCGCACGGTGGACGAAGTCTGGCGGGAATGCCTCGACCGCTTTCCCGACCGCGCGCCCGGGCAGGGCGAGGTCCTTCAGTTGTTAGGCCAGCTTTATTTCGCCAACCTGCTGCAATACGACCGGGCCACGGACGCCGCCGGCCTCTTCGAACGCTACCGCAAGCGCCAACAGCGCGAGTGGCAATCGCGCCTGCTGAACATCATGTTCATGCGGTTCCCCCTGCTCGACCCGGACCGCTTTCTCGTCCGCACCCTGCCCCTCATTGGGCGCCTTATCTCACCCTTTGGGGCCGTCCTTTGGCTGCTCGTGGTCGGCTGGGGCCTCAAGATCGTCGCCGACAACTGGAGCGCGCTCAAAATCCAGTCCCAGGGCGTGCTCGCCCCGGCCAACCTCCCGCTGCTTTACGTCGGCATGGCCTTGATCAAGGCCGTCCACGAGTTCGGCCACGCCTATTTCACCCGCAAATTCGGCGGCGAGGTCCACGTGATGGGCATCATGCTGATGATCTTCACTCCGGTCCCCTACGTGGACGCGACCGCCGCGTGGAGCTTCCGATCGCGCTGGCACCGGGTCCTCGTCGGCTGCGCCGGCATGATCGTCGAGCTGTTCTTTGCCGCGCTCCTGACCTTGGTGTGGGCCAACACCGGCCAGGGCACGCTCCACAGCCTGGTTTATAACATGATGTTCGTCGCCTCGGTCTCCACCGTGGTGTTCAACGCCAACCCCCTCCTGCGCTTCGACGGCTATTACATCCTGTCCGACCTGATCGAGATCCCGAACCTCTCCCAGCGCGCCAACCAGCACCTTCGCTACCTCGCCGAGCGCTGGCTCTTCGGCGTGCGCCAGGCGGAAAGCCCCGCCCGCACCCGGCGCGAGGCCGTCTGGCTGCCCGTCTTCGGCGTGGCCAGCGGCATCTATCGCGTCGTCGTCTTCGGCGGCATCCTTCTCGTCGTCGCCGATCATTTCTTCCTCATCGGCATCGTCATGGCCGCCGCGTGTTTCATCTCCTGGATTACCGTGCCCGCGGTGAAGTTTGTCCAATATCTCGCCTCCAGCCCGCGCCTCGACCGCCAGCGTCCCCGCGCCATCGCGATCTCCGCCGTTCTGCTCGCCCTCGTCATCGGGGTGCTCCAGTTTCTGCCCCTGCCCAGCCATTTTCGCGCGCCCGGCGTCCTGCAGGCCGCCCGCTGGACGCAGGTCGTGAACGAAGCCGCCGGCCAGCTCACGCAAGTCCTCGCCCAGCCCGGCGCCACCGTCCGCGCGGGCCAACCGCTCGTGCGCTTCGCCAGCACCGAGCTTGCTCTCGACCTGGCCCAGGCCCGCGCCAGCCAGGTGGAAATCGAAACACGCCTGCGGGCCGTGCTCCCGCACGACGCCGCCAGCCTCAAGCCGCTGCAGGCCATGCTCGCGGCCGCCACCGATCGCGTGGCCAAACTCCAGGCCGATCAGGACGCCCTCACCGTCCGCGCGCGACACGACGGCGTCTGGGTCGCCCCGGAGTTGAAGGACAGCGGCGGCCGCTGGCTGGCCCGCGGCACTCCGCTCGGGCTTCTGATCGATCCCGCCTCCTTCCAGTTCACCGCCACGGTGAAGCAGGAGGAGGCCGACGCGCTGTTCCGGTCCCGCCTCGACCGCGCCGAGGTTCGGCTCTACGGCCAGATCGATGAAATCCTCGAGACCCGCCGCTGGCAGGTCATTCCCGGCAGCCAGCGCGTCCTGCCGTCGCCGGCCCTCGGCTGGCACGCGGGAGGCGAGGTTCCCGTGGCCGCCGATGACTCCCGCGGCCTCAAAGCCGCCGAGCCGTTCTTCGAGGTCCGCGCCCCGCTCGCCGGCACCAACGCTGTCGCGTATCTGCACGGGCGGTCCGGAAAAATTCGCTTCGACGCCGGCTGGGAGCCGCTCCTGCCCCGCTGGATCCGCAGCCTCCGCCAACTGCTCCAAAAACGTTACCAGCTGTGATGGTCATGACATCGAACCCCTGAAATCTGAGCTGGAAGTCTGATCCCACTCATCACTTATCACTCATCACTCATCACTCCACTGATAACTCATAACTGATGTTCGACACGCCCAGCATCGACTATCGGCGCACGGCTCACCGGATGCCGGAGCGGCCGCATCTGGGGCTCGATGCGGCGGTCAACTGGTGCATTGGACGCTATCGGCGCCGCGTCCAGGGGCGACGGCGGCTGCTGGCGCGGAGCGAATTGGCGGACAACTTCGGCGCGCGATTTCTCGAGCTGGACAACCATCAACTCCAGCAGGAGCTGCTGGAGTTTCGCGACGTGTTTCGCCGGGAGATTGTGCCCGGCGACGCGTGCCTGCTGCCGGCGTTGGCCGCCGTCCGCGAGGCCGCCCACCGTTGCCTCGGCCTCCGTGCGTTCCCGGTCCAGCTCGCCGGCGCCCTCGCCCTCCATCAGGGCTGGCTCGCCGAAATGGCCACGGGCGAAGGCAAGACCCTGACCGCCGGGCTCGCCGCCGTGCTCTCCGGGTGGACCAAACGCCCCACCCACGTCGTCACCGTCAATGACTACCTCGCGGCGCGCGACGCCGAGTGGCTGCAGCCGCTCTACACGTTCTGCGGCGTCCGGGTCGGGTGCGTCACGGCGCCGCTGGAAACCGCGGAACGCCTGCGCGAATACGACCGTGACGTCACCTACACCACGAGCAAGGAGCTGCTCGCGGATTTTCTCCGCGATCGTCTTCGCCTCGGCCCGATGGCCGATCCCTCCCGGCGCCTCATCCGGCGCCTGCTCCAGCCGCGCGCGGCCGCCCTCCAGGGCGTCGTCCTGCGCGGCCTGCACACCGCGATCGTCGACGAAGCCGACAGCGTCCTCATCGACGAGGCCGTCACCCCGCTGATCATCTCGGCCCAGCGCCAGAACGAATTTCTCCGCGACGCGGTCCAGCTCGCCACGCGCCTGGCCGGCGAGTTGGCCGCGCCCGCCGATTACACGTTGAACGCCCGGTATCGCGAGGTGGAGCTGACCGAGACCGGCCGGCAGATGCTGGCGGGGCGCTGCGCGGATCTTCCCGGATTCTGGCGCAGCCCGAACCGCCGGCAGGAGCTCATCCGCACGGCGCTGGTCGCCCGCGAATTTTTCCTGCGCGATCGCCACTACATCCTTCAGGAAAACAAGGTCGTCATTGTGGACGAGTTCACGGGACGGCCCATGCCGCAACGCACGTGGCGCGAGGGGTTGCACCAGGCGATCGAGGCGAAGGAAGGTCTGGCGCTGTCGGACCCCACGGAAACCGTCGCGCGCATGAGCTTCCAGCGGTTTTTCCGTTGCTTCCACCGGCTCTCGGGCATGACCGGCACGGCCTGGGAGGCGGCCTCGGAGTTCTGGCAAATCTATGGGCTGCCGGTCGTGCGCATCCCGACGCACCGGCCGTGCATCCGCCAGCAATGGCCCGATCGATACTTCGCCACTGCGGAACAGCGTTGGGACGCCGTCGTCGAGAGCATCCGCGAGCTGCACCGGCACGGACGGCCGGTGCTGATCGGCACCCGCAGCGTCGCCGCCAGCGAACATCTCGCCCGCCGCCTGACCGAAGCCGGGCTCGACTTTCGGCTGTTGAACGCCACGCGGCTCGCCGAGGAGGCCGCCATCGTTCATCTCGCCGGACAACGCGCCCACCTGACCATCGCCACCAACATGGCCGGGCGCGGCACCGACATCCTGCTCGGCGACGGAGTCGCCGCCGCCGGCGGACTGCATGTCATCGCGACCGAACGCCATGAGTCGGAGCGCATCGATCGCCAGCTCTTCGGGCGGGCCGGGCGCCAGGGCGACCCGGGCAGCGCCCAGGCATTTGTGAGCTCCGAGGACGATCTGCTGCGACGCCACCTGCCGGGCGCCGTCCGTCAGGCCGTGAGCCGCTCTCCGCGCAGCCTCGTCGCGGGAACCGCCGTGGCCCTGGCCCAGCGCAACGCCCAACGCCTCGCCTTCAAGCAACGGAGCAGCGTCCTTCGCTCCGACGCGTGGCTGGACGAAGCACTCTCCTTCACCGGCGATACCTGATCCGGAAAACTCCGCCAGGCCCTCACGGCACCGACCGGAGTCTAAACACGGCATTGCTGCCGGTCGCTGTCAGCGGCAAATGCCACTGGCGCCCCACTCTCCGCGGTGCCCCTGGCACTGTCGTCCAGGGATCCAACGCCGCCTCGTCCCGCGCGATCGAACGCCGGCTTTCCGGACGATAGCTCGTCTCGGCCGTTGGCCAGCTCAGCTCAACGCCGCTCGGCGCCGCGCGGATGTCCAACCGCGGCGCAACGACCGGTCCCGGCGGGCGCTTGTCGATCACGAACCAATCGCCAATGCCCCCTTCGTGCGTGAGGAAGTGCACGCTCATGCGCAGGCCGTCAACATCGGTCACGACGGATCCGAATCCCGACAGGTTTCGCACCATGGCCGGATGCCGGGGAAACGGGAAGAATCCGCCTTCGCCCGAACAGCCACAGACGACATAGACCGTCCCTTGATTGGCCCCCAGGCCGCCGGACGGCTTGCGATACGCCCCGCCTTCGAACGGCGCGCCGTCCCCACCATCGATCACCATTCCCGGCTGCAACGTCGACGAGAGCCCGTAATGCCCGTTCAAAAGATAGCTTCGCTCGTAGACGTGACTGTGCCCGCACAACACGAGATCAACGCCGTATCGCTCCAGGATCGGCAGCGCGTATTCCCGCATTTCGATCAGCTGCAGCTCCGAATCGGATCGATGCGTCCCCATCGTGTAGGGCGGATGATGCCAGAACGCCACGATCCAATCCTTGGCCGTCGCGGCCAGGTCCTCTTCCAGCCAGGTCAGCATCGGGCCGCCGGGTGAGCGATCGGACATTTGTGCGTCCAGACACACAAAGTGGATGTTTGCGTAGTCAAACGAGTAATAGAGCTCGGTGCCGGAGGCCAGGCCACCCGCCTCGCCATTGCGCGGGAGGGTGAAGATGTCCAGGTAAGGAGGATCGATCCCAGGTGATGCCGTCGCGGCGTCATGATTGCCCAGCGTCGGCCAGAGCACCACGCTGCGCAGCAACGCCGGATACATGTCAAACACCGCCGTCTGGTATTGCCCATCCTTGCCTTCCTCATAAGCGTTGTCGCCGAGCATGAGCCAAAGGTCCGTTTGTCCTCCCATGTCGAGGTAGGAGTTGCGCACGGCCGCGGCCGCGGCATTGGCCGTGCCGGAATCTCCGATCGCCCAAAAGCGCACCGGCCGCGTCGCCTGCGGCGCCGTGGTGAAATGAAAATCCGTTCCAGTGCCGCCCTCGCTCGGCCCGTCATCGGTGCCCACGGAGTAGTAATACGTGGTATCCGGCAACAGCCCGGCCAGAGTTATTTCGTGATCGAGCCGGCCAGGCTGGCCGATTACCTCGTCGTCCAAATCTTGCGGATTCAAGCCGTAGCGAACTCTCCCCGTCGCCGGCCAATCCGTGCGCCAACGCACCACCAAACCCGTGCTCGAACCCGATTGCAAATAAGGCCCGCGCACAACACGGCTTCCAGACACAAAACCGACCTGGAAATGTGTCGGTTCGGACTCGCGGCGGCGCCCGGAATTGTCAACTGCCTCCGCCACCAACCGGTGACGACCCGCTCCCGTTGGCGTCCAGACATACTCAAAGGGCTCCGCGGTCTCGGTCGCTTCCAACAGCCCATCCAGCCAATAGCGGACGGCATACACGAATCCGTCCCGATCGCTGGTTTCAACCTGAAACCGCACCGGAGCCACCGGCCCGATCGCCCCCTTGGCCGGCGCGATCAATCGCATCTCCGGCGGCGTCAGCGGCAGGTTCGCCACCAACTCCAGGTCGAAATAGGCGTCCTCGCTGGAGGCCGGATGCTGGTGCAATTCCACCGCGAGCACATTCACCCCAGGTCGAGCCAGGACCGGGTAAACCGGATACCCAAAGAAGCGTCGCTCCTCTGCGCCCTCCACCGCCACGTTGGCCGGCGTCAATGTGCCCACCGCCCCCGCCGCCAGGTTTCGGCGGTCGATCTCCACACCATTCAAATACACCACCGCTCCATCGTCGCACGCCAGGCGCACGGTCAACGCGTTGATCCCGGTCGGATCCGGCAGGAGGAACTCGCGGCGAAAGTACGTCGTCATCGGCTTGGGCTCGTCCAGCAATCCCAACTCCGTGCCCAACCCGGTCTCGCCAAACCCCAGCGGCGCTGTCCCCGAGCGCCACGTGCCGGCGTCGAAGGTGTTGCTGCGCCATGCCGATCCTGCATCCACCCCCGTGTCCAGATAGCGCCAGACGGAACCCGTGGCCACCAGGGTCATCTCCGCCGCTGCCGCCGCGACGGTTGCCCAGGCCACGCCGACTAGCAGTCCAACCACCCAGGGCAAATGACAACGCGAGTTCATAAGGCAACGGGAGAATTGGAAGGCAGACTAAACGATTCCAGTGGGCGCGGCAATAAATCGAACGATGGAAATTCAACACGCGGCTTGGGGGGTGGAGCATCGGCGAGTCCCACATTCTTCCTTTGCCTCCCAGGAACCTCCGCAGCCGGTGCATCCGCAGGTTGTCGGTGACACTTCGACCGATGTCCGGACCGCGGGCATTCCGCCCCTCAGCGGCTGGAATCGGCGGCCCCTGAGTAAAGTTTGAGCCGCGTGGCCGCTTTCGGCCGCTGCGGATCCCGCGATGGCAGGATCCGCGCCCCGGGCCGACAGCTTCGGGATGCACAGTCCGCTGCCGCCCGGCCGCTTCAGGCTCGACCCGGCAGACGTCATTTGATAGCAAACGGGCCGTGCGTAGCGAGTTGCTCAAGAAAATCACCCGCGTCGTGGTCAAGCTCGGAACCGGCGTGCTGACGGACGCCCAGAAACAACCGGATCTGGCGCAAATCCGACAGTTGGTCGCGCAGATCGCCGGGCTGCGGGCCTCCGGACGCGAGGTCGTCCTGGTCACGTCGGGCGCCGTGGGCGCGGGCATGGGCGTGCTTGGATTCCAAAAGCGCCCGGCCAATCTCGCCGAGCTGCAGGCGTGCGCCGCCGTCGGCCAGTCGCGCCTCATGGCCACCTATGAAAAACTCTTCGCCCGCCATGATCTCCATGTCGCCCAGGTGCTGCTGACCCACGACGATCTCGAGGACCACGAGCGACACCTCAACGCGCGCAACACGCTCGTCAGCCTCCTGCACCACGGCATCGTCCCGATCATCAACGAAAACGACGCCGTCTCCGTCACCGAATTGAAATTTGGCGACAACGACAAGCTCTCCGCCCTCGTCGCGTCCCTGCTGCCGGCCGATCTTCTGGTCATCCTGACCACGGTTGACGGCATGTTTGAAAACTTCGGCCAGCCTGACGCCCGCCGAATTTCCACGATTGAGAGCATCGATGGCGCGCTCGAGGCGATGGCCGGCGGGACAACCAGCGCGACCGCCGTGGGCGGCATGTCTTCAAAAATCCAGGCCGCCAAGATCGTGGTGCGCTCCGGCATCCCACTCGTCATCGCGCCCGGCCGGAAGAAGACCGTGCTCAAGCGAGTCCTGGCCGGGGCGGATGAAGGCACGTTGTTTGTGCCCCACGGCAGCCGGCTCCGCGGCCGGAAACGCTGGATCGCGTTTTTCCACAAAGCCAAGGGCACCCTGACCGTCGATGATGGCGCGCGCCAGGCGCTCCGCGAATCGGGCCGCAGCCTCCTGCCCCCCGGCATCCGTCACTGCGACGGAAAGTTCGGCGCTGGCGACGTCGTCCGCGTGATCGATGGCCAGGGCTCCGAGTTCGCCCGTGGCATCGCCCGGTTCGACGCCGTTGCGATCCGCAGCGGGCAACTGGCCCGGACCGAGGTCATTCACCGGGACGATCTGGTGATCCTTTGATCCGATGATGAAACGTCAGCCGAAGCCAAAGCCGGGCAAAGGGGCCGCCCCAAAGCGGGCGGGCCGCAACGTCGTGACCCGGCGCCGTCCGCCGATCGAGCAGCTGCGCCAGGTCATGGACATTTTGCGATCCCCGACCGGCTGTCCCTGGGATCGCGAACAGACGCATCAAACCCTGCGGTTCCACGCCGTCGAGGAGGTCTACGAACTGATGGACGCGATCGAGGCGCGCGACGATCACGAGATGCTGGAGGAACTGGGCGACCTGCTGCTCCAGGTCATCTTCCACGCCCAGCTCGCCCGGGAACGCGGCGCGTTCGACTTCGACACCGTTTGCCGCAGCATCGTGGACAAGCTCATCCGGCGACACCCGCATGTCTTCGGCGACTCGGACGCGCGGACGGTGGACGCCGTCTGGGCCCAGTGGGAACAAATCAAGAAAGCCGAAAAGCAAGGCACCCGGCATCATCGACCGTCTGCCTTGGACGGCATCCCGCGGCATCTGCCGGCCTTGTTGCGCGCGGAGAAACTCGTGAAGAAGGCGCGCAAGGCCAGCCTCCTCCCGACCACGAGCGGCGGCTCGACCGCAAATTCCGCGGCCACGCGGCAGGCGGTGGCGCGTCAACTATTTGAGCTCGCCAGCGCGGCGCAAGGGCACGGCTGGTCCGCGGAGGAATTGCTCCGCCTGGAGACCTCCCGGCAGGAACGACTCTGGCGACGGCAGGAGACCAAAGCCTCGCGAACCTGACCGCGGCGCCTGTTCCGCTCTTATTGCGCCTGCCCGGGCAGGCGTGGCGTTCGCGGCGACAGCAGCGTGGGAGGATACGGCAGGCCGGTCGTGCGACTTCGCTTTTGTTCCATGTCGATCTGGGCCGCCTCCGGGCTGAGCGTGCTCTGAGCTGGCCGCCGGCCGTCGACCGACGAAGGCGCTGCCGGAGCGCCCCCCGGCGTCGCGTAGCTCGAACCGCCGGCAATCATCACGCCACTTCGCCCCGGCGCCGGTCCCGGGTGGGTGGCAGGCGAGGGATGAACCGGCGGGGCAACGCCGACGGATCCTCCGGGCGGCACTCCCGGGCCCGGCCCGGCGCCGACGGGCGCGACCGGGGTGGACTTGGCGACCTCGAACGTCAGGTTGGTCGTCACGGGGCCGTTCCGGACGAGGACCTGATTTCGCTCCACATCGATGGTCAACACCTCGACGGAATCGATCTTCTCCCCCTCCGAGAGGATGGGTTTGAGCATCGCCTTGCCAGGCGCCGGGATGATCTCGAGGCAGGCTTTGCGGATCGCGAGCATGCTGGTGATCCCCGTCAGCTTGATCGTGGCGAGTTGGACGGGCGGTGGTGGCGGGACGTTTTCCTTGGTGACGGGCGGAGGCAGCGGCTGGAGGCCAAAAGGATTGCGGTCGACAATCGACTGGAACCGGACGGGGTCGATGTCCGCCCGCAGCGTTGCGCAGGCGGCCAGCCCCAAGGACCAAGACAAGGCCAGCCGGGCCGACCGCCGACTTGTCGCAGTGAATTTCATAACCAGGTTTCGGGGTCATCCTGGCCAGATGCAAGCCAGGCCCGGAAGCAAACACCAGGCAAAGGCAATGGTTGCGGACGAACTTCGAGAGACCTCGAAGTGTCCGGGGAACGGGGGTGAGGCGGAGCGGCCTATTGCTCCTGGGATTGTCCGGGCAAGGGTGGGAGCTTGGGCGCGCGCGGGGAGAGGAGAGTCGGCGGATAGGGAATTCCTGGGTTCTGGACGCGTTTCCCTTCCATGTCGATCTGGGCCGCTTCCGGGCTCAGCGTGCTTTGGCGGATGGTGCGGGACGGAATACTGCGAAAGCCGGTGGCGGATCCAGGAACCGCGGGCGCACCGACATTCGGAGCCAACCCACCGGAGAGGCCAAGCGACGCCGGGTTCACATTTCCTGCGGGCGGTTGCTGATAGGTGGAACCTCCCGCCATCATGACACCGCTCCGGCCGGCCGAAGTCGGCTGGCTGTAGTTAAACGCCGGGGGCGCGGCCGCAGTCGGCGCAATCCCGCCGGGGACAACCGGCGGCACCACCCCAGCCGGAGCGCCGCCCGCCGGAGCGGGACCGGACGACTTGACCACCTCAAACGTCAGGTTCGTGGTCACCGGACCGTTTTTGATGATCACCTCGTTCTTGTCCACGTCGATCGTCACGACTTCGACCGTTTCGATCTTTTCCCCTTCGGAAAGGATGGGCTTCAGCATCTGCTTGCCGGGGCCGGGAATGATTTCGAGGCAGGCCTTGCGGCTGGAGAGAATGCTGGTGATGCCGGTCAGCTTCACCGTGGCCAGTTGCACGGGAGGCGGTGGCGGCTGATTGGCCGCCGGATCGGGCGGCGGCGGCGGTGGCTTGAGAGCGAATGGATTGCGTTCGACGATCGAATTGTAGCGGGACGGATCCACATCCGCCCGCGCGTCCCCGGCGCCCACAAAGGTCAAGGCCACCGCCGTGAGCACCAGCGCCACGGGTCGAAGCCCTCCTCCCCACCGGCTCCCGGCTGCATCATTCGGTCGTTTCATGCTCAAAATTATACGACACCGGCTCTCCACGCTCCACAGCAATCTTCGGCGTTTATGGGCCGCGCTTAACAGCCGGTTTGCAGAAACTCGGCCGGTCGCGAACGACCGCCGGGGCGCCCGGCCACGTCACCGTGGCGACGAGCCCTTCACTCCAATGGGGGGCTGCTGCCAGTCCGCGGACGCCAGCGCAACAACCGGAGTGTGTTGCCGATGACCACCATGTCCGAGAGTCCCATCGCGGCAGCGCAGAGGATGGGGCTCATCAACCCCAGCGCCGCCAGCGGAATGCCCAGCGCGTTGTAGAAAAAGGCCCAAAACAGATTCTGTTTGATGGTCCGCAGGGTCGCTCTCGCCAGCCCGAGGCTCTCCGGCACCGCTTCAATCTCCGACTTCAAAAGCACGACGTCCGCCGCTTCGCGCGCCACGTCGCTCGCCCGGCTGACCGCCACTCCCAAATCCGCCTGCTCCAACGCCGGCGCGTCATTGATGCCATCACCGACGAACGCCACCCGCTCCCCTCGTTCCTGCAGCCGACGAACCAGTCCCGCCTTGTCCTCCGGACGAACCTCGGCAAACACATCTGATTCAGATATTCCCACCTCGCGGGCAATGGCCAGCGCCGCGGCCCGGTGGTCGCCCGTGATCAGGCATGCCGCCAGGCCCTGGCCCCGCAATCGGTCCACGACTGCCCGCGCCCCCGGCTTCAACGCGTCTTTTACCGCCAGCAGGCCCAGCAGCACGCGTCCTCGCGCCAACCCCAGCACCGTCGCGCCCTGGCAGCCCCAACGCTCCACTGCGTCGGCCGCCGGCGCCAGATCCACCCCGCACTCCGCCAGCCATTTCAACGACCCAAGCCGCGTCGGCTCGCTCGCGGTGCGACCGGCCTCCAAGGCCGACACGCCGGCGCCCCGATGCTCCTGCCACGAACTCAAGGCAACCACCCCGGCCGCCCGCGCCGCCACGGCTTGCGAGAGCGGATGAGTCGAATTTCGGGCCAGGGAACCGGCCAGCGCCGCGATCTCGGTCTCGCCAAATCCGTTCAACGGTTCAATCCGGACCAACGACGGACGGCCAGCCGTGAGGGTGCCCGTTTTGTCGAACAGCACGGCGGTGATCGAGCCTGCTTTCTCGAGGGCCACGCCATCGCGAATGAGGATGCCACGGCGCGCGGCCGCATTGGCGCCGGCCATGATCGCCGCCGGGGTGGCCAACCCCATCGCACATGGGCAGGCAATGATGAGGACCGCGGCCGCCGTGATCACTGCGGCGGCCACCGGAGTGGTATGGACATGCGGGGTCCACAAGAACCGGCCAATCCGTTCAGACACCGCTCGGGCGTGGTCGGGCCAGAATCCCCACCAGACCCCCGCGGCGAGCGCGATCAAGACCACCACCGGGACGAACACACTGCTTACACGATCGCCCAGGCGCTGAATTCCCGCCCGGCTCGACTGCGCCCGCTGCACGGCCGCGATGATGTGCGCCAACGCCGTCTCTTCTCCCACCGAAGTCACCCGCATGACCAGGCGCCCGTTCACATTCAACGTGCCCGCATACGCCGTCATCCCCGGCGCCTTGTCCACCGGCAGCGACTCACCCGTGAGCATCGATTCGTCCACCGCCGATTGCCCCTCCTCCACGAGCCCGTCCGTCGGCACCCGCGACCCGGGCTTCAACACCACGTGATCGCCCGGCACCAACTGCGCAACCGGCACCTCGTGCTCGGCCGCATCCCGTCTTCGAACCAGGGCCGTCGCCGGCGCCAGCGTCATCAGCGACTGCAGGGACCGCGACGCATTCTCACTCACGCGGGCTTCCAGCCAGTGGCCCACGGAGATCAGCGTGATGATCGACGCCGCCTCCATGAAATATAAATGGCCACCCGTCCCCGCGGGCCGGGCCCACAATGCCCAGACGGAGAACGCATATGCCGTGGTCGATCCGAGCGCCACGAGCGTGTCCATGTTCGACGCCCCCACTTTGAACTGGTTCCACGCCCCGCGATAAAATTGGCACCCCGGACCGAACTGCACGATCGAAGCCAGCGCCCAGGCCGCCCACGGATACCAGCCCAGCGCGGTCAGCTTGAGCCCCCATTCCGCCACCATCAGCAGGGCCGTGGGGACCACTGCCGCCAGCATTTCCACTCGCCAGCGACCGGCCCGATGGGCGGGTTGCGCCGCATCCGCGCGCCCGTTCGTTTCGCTTCCCGCCGTGCTCGTCGCCGTCGCCGGCGGGATGGCCTGCGCAGGATACCCCGCGGCCCCCAGCGCCGCGATTCACCCAGCGTCGTTTGCCGGCGCCTCGGGACGCCACCGCACGGTGGCGCGCCCCTCGGTCAGCGACACCAGCACGTTCGCGACGCCGGCCACGTCCTGCAGTGCATTCGTCACGTGACGAACGCAGTTGTTGCAGTTCATGCCCTGGACGGACAACACCGCGCGCCCGCTTTGGCGGGATGATTTCGATTCCATAACTTGCCCAACCTGCCGTTTGGCGCTCTACTTCGTGCGTCCCCTGCAGATCCATAGGGCGACCAACATTAATCGATCTGTGATCGCGCGAAAACACACTTTATTGCCGGCCTTGCTGGCGCTGGTCTGGACGGGAACGACAGGCTGCGAAGCGGAAAACACCCTGGCGCCGTCGCCCGCGACCCCGCCCGCCGCGAACGGCGCCACCGGAGCCAGCGCAGCCGGAGAAGAGGTCGCGCCCGGCGTGCGCCTGGTCGGACGCGTCGCGCATCCGCGCCTCGCCGAGTGCTCCGGCATCGTCGCCAGCCGCCAATATCCCGGCACCTTCTGGGTCCACAATGACGGCGGCGGGCCACGACGACAGGTCCTCTATGCGATCCGTCGTTCGGGCGAGACCCAGGCCGAGTTCAACGTTGTCGACGCCATGTTCGGCGATTGGGAGGACATCGCCATCGATGACCAGCATCGACTCTACCTGGGCGACATCGGCAACAACGACGCCCGGCGCAACGAGATTGCCGTCCATCAGGTCGATGAGCCCAACCCGGCTGGACCTCCCGGTCCCGTCCACGTCCGCAATTCGTGGCGCCTCCGCTACCCCGGTCCCGCGTTCGACGCCGAGGGTCTGTTCGTCTGGAAGGAATTTGGTTACGTGGTCTCGAAGGTGTTCAAGGATGAGCGCGCTGAACTCTATCGGTTCCCGCTGGCCTCCACCCAAAAGACGGTGACGCTCGAGTTCGTGGCGCGCACGAAAATCGAATCGCCCGTCACCGCCGCGGACATCTCCGCCGACGGTTCCCGCCTGGCCTTGATGGCCAAGGCGGGCGCCTATCTGTTCGAGATCGAGGGCGACATCGCCCGTGTCAACAAGGCGAAGGGTTCACCCGTCAAATTCCGCCACGAGCACATCGAAGGCTGCACGTTTGTCCCGGAAGGCCTCCTGGCCGTGGCAGAATCCCGGGAGATATTCCTGTTCACCGATCCCGTGTTTCGCGCTCCGGACGGCAGATAACCGGCGCTCCCCCCAAAGCCTGGGCTCGCACACCGCAATAACCAATAGCCAATTACCAATAACCAATAACCAATTTGTCATTTGTCATTGGTTATTTGTCATTGGTCATTGCGAGGCCCGCATGGCCTTCACTTCGGGCAGCCATGATTTCAGCTGCTGAATGCGCACGTCATCGAGCGGATGCGTGCGAAGAAAAGACGGCGTGGAGTTCCCACCGGCCTGTTTGATATAGGCCGCGAACCGTTCCCAGAACGCCACGGCCGCCTCGGGATCATAGCCCGCCTTTGCCATGTAGCGGAGCCCCTGATGATCCGCCTCCGATTCCTGCGCCCGGCTGTGCGGCAGTTCGAGGCCGACCTGCGCGCCCACGCCGTAAAGCTGGCCGAACGCCGCGGTCCACCGAGGATCCGTCGCATTGACGACCGTGCCCAACCCCTGCCCCAGGACATTCAGCGCCAATCCGCGGCTCATCCGTTCCCGGCCATGTTCCAGCGTCGCGTGCGCGACTTCGTGGCCCAACACCGTGGCCAATCCCGCCTCGTCTTTCGTGATCGGCAGAATGCCCGTGTAGACGCCAATCTTCCCGCCCGGCAGACAGAACGCGTTCGCCTCCTTGCTCTCAAACACGACGAACTCCCACTGCGCCCCCGGCAGGGTGACCACCGACTTGATGCGCTCGCCCACGCGCCGCACCAGATCGTTCGCCGCCGGATCCTTGCTCACCGGCGTGTCCTTCTTCATCTGGGAAAAACTATTCAGGCTCAACTCCGTCATCTCCGCGCTCGACACCAGCATCAACTGCCGCCGGCCGGCTTCGTTCGTGACACAGCCCACGACGACGGCAGCCAACACCACCGCCCAGCCAATCATCCCGCCCATACGTCCGTTTAAAAATTTCATGACCCGATCCAAGCAGAGCGCTGGAAAAGTTCAAACTGCAAAGTGGGAAAGACGAGAAGCGGGAAGCCGGAAGCCGGCAGTTCGAAGGCCGCGCTGCGGATTTTTGATTTTTGATTTTTGATTAGCGATTTGCGATTTACGATGGGGCATCGTCGGACCTGAAGTTCGGCAGCTGCAAATCAGCGATCAGTTTCATGGCCTCAACTCGAGTGCAACGGAGCAGATCAAATCTGCCCTTAAACCGCCAGGCGGTCCGTCCCGCAAGGGAGGACGCCACCGCTCCCGCGTTGCAGGTTAACACCTCCGATGTAGCTGCGCCGCCCGGTAGGGCGGGCGCTCCGTCGCCCGCCGCGAAACCGGTTCGGGTTCGCTATCCCGATTCGCCGGCGCGTAGCGGAGTGCGCGCCCTACCAGCGTCCGGAGTGCGCCCTTCCTCGGACGCCGACCGTTGGCAAATTTCGAGCGGTTGGGGTGTTTCCAGCCCTCCGGTGCTCCGAAGGATTCTGCGGGCGGGGACGCCCGCACCCCGGGTTCATGGCCCCGGCCCGCGTTTGTTTTGGATGTTTCACCTTCTCCTGTCCCGGTTTCAACTCGTCTGCCTCGCCGGGCTGGCGGCGTTCATCGTCGTGAGCGCCGGGCCCGTTGGCGCTGCGCCCGGCGCACCCGCAACCCTGGCCGGCACGGAGACGCTTGACTGGCCCGAGGAGGATTTATCGACGCGCCTGATGGACGGTGCTCATCGGTTCGTGGAACGAAAGATCACCGAGGCTCGAGCGGGACGCGCGCCACTCTGGCAGCGGGATTTCGCCTCCGCGGAAGCCTACAACGCCTCGGTCGAGCCAAATCGCCAAAGGCTGAAGGTGATTCTGGGGGCGGTCGACCCGCGCCGCCCTGCCGCCATGGAGCGATACGGGGACGACACCAATCCAGCCCTGCCCGCGGAGACATCGCGCTACCGGATTTATCAGGTGCGGTGGCCGGTGCTCGACGGCGTCTGGGGCTGCGGTCTGCTTGCACAACCGAAGGGCCCCACGGTGGCGGGCGTCGTCGTGGTGCCCGATGCCGACCAAATCCCGGAACAGCTGTTTGGGCTGGTGCCCGGCCTTCCCGAATTCAGCCAGGCGGCCCGGCGACTGGCGGAGAACCAGATTGAAGTCATCGTTCCCCTGACGATTTCCCGCGAACGCATGGCCTCGGCCGACGCCCAGGTCCTGGAGAGCGACCAAACATACCGCGAGTGGATCTACCGACAAGCCTTTCATCTGGGCCGGCACGTCATCGGCTACGAAATCCAGACTGTCCTCAGCGCGGTTGACTGGCTGCAGGCGCGCGGGCGTCCGGTGGGCGTGGCCGGATTTGCCGAAGGCGCGCTGACGGCATTTCACGCCGCCGCCATCGATCCCCGCATTGCCGCCGCGCTGGTCAGCGGCTATTTCGACTCGCGCGAACACGTCTGGTCCGAGCCGATCTATCGCAATGTCTGGGGACGCCTGCGGGAATTTGGCGACGCCGAGCTCGCGGGGCTAATCCTTCCGCGACCATTGATTATCGAGCACAGCCCGACACCGACGATTCGTGGTCACAAAGGGGATTGGCGTACGCCCGACTGGGCCAGCGTGGAGGCGGAAGTGCGGCGAATTGACACGGGGCCGCGCTGGCCCCGACCTGGCTTGCTGCGCAGCACGAACGGCCCTTATTCGGAGGCCGCCCTGGCGCAATTCGTCGCGGGGTTGACGGGGCGCTCCGCCGGAGCGGCGCCCCTGCGGCCGCGATCCAACGAGACGCCGTCCGAACAGCGCCACGCCGTTGATTTTCCCGCGCGACACGACCGTTACTTCCACGAACTCGAGTCCCACGTGCAACACCTCTTGCAGGCGGCCGAGCACGAGAGGGACCGGCGGTTTCTCCACGCCATCCTGCCGGACTTTGAAATCACCCGCTGGACGACCGATCCCAAATTGCCCACCCACGTCCCCGAGCGATTCCTGAAGGAGTGCAAGCGCTATCGCACCGAATTCCACGAAGAGGCGATGGGGAAATTCGACGAGGCACTGCGGCCGTTTCGGGCGCGCTCGCGTCTGGTCAAGGAAGCCGAACGGTGGACGGCCTATGACGTGGTGCTCGATGTCTATCCGGAACTTTTTGCCTGGGGTCTGCTCGTGCTCCCAAAAGACCTGGCCCCGGGCGAGCGCCGACCGGTGGTCGTCTGCCAGCACGGGCGGGACGGTCTCCCGCGCGATCTCCTCGATGCCAACACCACCGGCTACCGAAACATCGCCGCCGTCCTGGCCGAGCAGGGCTTCATCACCTTCGCCCCTCACAACCTGTATCGCGGCGAAGATCGCTACCGCTGGCTGGGGCGGAAGGCGAACTCGATCAAGGCCACGCTCTTCTCCTTCATCATCTCGTCGCACGACCAAATCCTGCGCTGGCTGGAAACGCAGCCGTTCGTCGACGGCGCGCGCATCGGATTCTACGGACTGAGCTACGGCGGCGAGACCGCCGTCCGGGTCCCGCCCATTTTGGAAAAGTACGCGCTCTCGATCTGCTCCGGAGATTTCAACCAGTGGACCCGCAAAGTGGCGGCCACGGACGAGCCGTTCAGTTTCATGCGCACCATCGAGTGGGAGATGCCGTATTGGAACCTGGGCCGGACGTTTGACTACGCCGAGATGTGCTACCTGATGCTGCCGCGGCCATTCATGGTGGAACGCGGACACCTGGATCTGGTGGGCCGCGACCAGTGGGTCGCCCACGAATACGCCAAGGTCCGCTGGCTGTATGACCAGTTCGGCCTGGGCGACCGCACGGAGATCGAGTTCTTTCAGGGCGGCCACTCCATGCGCGCGGACCGGTCGGTCGAATTCCTGCGAAAACATCTGCGCTGGCCAAAAGCGCCCTGAGGACGCCGCCAGGCGGGCAGGCCGAAAGAGAAGCTTGAGGCTTCCCCGAATCGGGCTAGGATCAGGCCGTCATGAAAGAAAGGATGACCCCAAAAGCCCGTTCGCCGCAGCCGGAAATGGCGATGGCGTGCGGGCGGTCCGGCGCGCCCATCGGCTCCACCCGTCGGGCCCGGGCCTCGCTCACGGTCGCCCTCATCGCATTCGCAGGTGGCACAGTCTGCAACCTCAGCGGGCGCTGGGGCCCGGGGTTGATCCTCATCTTCGCCGGAGTGGCCGGCGTGCTGACCGCATGGCAGATCCGTAATTCGGTGGGCCGCGGGATATGACGATCAAGATTCTGATGGCGGTGGTCAGCCTGGCGTGGATGACCAGCACGGCGCTCGCGGTGGCGGCCCTGGTCCTGGCGATCTTAAGCCCGTCCATTCGTTTTCGCCTGGTTGTAATTTTCGCCAGCGTGGCCGTCGGCTTGGCCTATCTGGGGTTTGGTCGTTGGACCCCGTTCAAGTTCTTCCCGCAGATCGGTTACACGTGGTCTTCCGGCAATTTCCAGATTTCGCTGCAATCCAGCTGGTTCTTCGTCGCGCCCATGGTCCTGGGCCTGGCGGCGCTGGTCGTTCTTTTTGGGAACCGGAGAAGGGCGGGCGATGCGCGCGGATAAGACAGAAATCTGCACGCCCCAGGATGGGGATCCATGCGCCTGGCGCAGGAGGAGAAAATTCCTGATCGCTCTGGCGATTCTTGGCGTTGCCGTCGCTGTCCTGTTTTACCTCGTCGTCGGCAATCCCCACCCGGGTTGGATTAACTACGACAACGACGCGATATTTTAGGGTCAAGTCCATCGCAGCGGCGCACACCGCGATTCCCGTTCAGCCGACGCTGGATATCGGGGCGCGGGGTGCTTCTGAACCGCCACGCTCGGCGGCAAACCTGTCGCCGTCCCTTCGGTGCAAGCCCGGGTCGCGGGCTCCATTTACTCCGCCAGCAGCGCATCCCAACGATAGGAGAGAATCCACTCGGCCAGCGCCTGGCGCTCGTCCGGCGGGACCATCGCTCCCAAGGCCGGCATCGGGACGGGTCCCCACTTGCCCATCCCGCCCTTCTCCATCTGCGACGTGAGCATAGCCACGGCGTTCGGGTCGTTCCGATACTTCGCCGCCACCTCCCGATAAGCCGGGCCGACGACTTTCACATCCGGGTTATGGCAGGTGAAGCAGGTGCGCTTCGTCGCGGTGTCCTGGATTGCCCGGCCCCGGACGAGAAGGAACCGCGCCGCCACCAGGTGCCACTCCGCACCAACGCGGACCGGTATGCCGAAAATGTTCACCGGCTCCGGCGGCACGTCGCGACCCACCGCTCCGTGCCCCACGCGAATGGTCACCTCGCTGCCATCCGACGCTTTCGCCTTGGCCGTACCGTCCGAACCGAATTTCCCCGGGGCAAAGGATGCGTTGGTCAGCTGCACATAGCGGCCCGCGAGCGCGCTCGCGTCGGCAAAGAATGCGCCGGGCCGGGGTTCAGACATCCCGACCGGCTTGTTGGTGGCGAGGACGGAGACGCTGCCTGCCTTGAGAACCAAGGCGGCGCCGAGTGGACCGTCGCCCAGCTTGCCGGAAAGGGTAACCTCGTTGCGCGGGATCAGGTCCGCCGACCCGGCCACGTCCGTCAGAACCGCCAGCACCGGCTGGCCGGGCTCCAGGACGAAGGCCAGGACCTTGTCGCCGGCGGGCACGACCCATTTGGCGGCCACGATGCCGCGCAGGGCGTATTCTATTGCCGGATCCTTCGCCTTGCCGGAGGCCGGATCGATCTGCGCCTGGATATCTTTGATGGGGGTTTCCGCCGCCCGCGCCACACCGAGCGTCGCCACTCCGCAACAAACCAACATGAAGTTCTTAAAAATCATGGGGCGCAGCTTGCCCCAATCTCCGCCGCGCCGGGATGCGGCATAGTGCCGCAGCCGCGTCTGCAACCGTCATTGCATGGGCGGGTATTTCCCCAGCTTGCGCTGGAGCGATCGGCGATCGATGCGGAGAAGGCGCGCCGTCTTCGAAATGTTTCCGTCGCAATCCGCCAGCACGCGTTGGATGTGTTCCCACTCCACCCGGTCCAGCGACGGCGTCTCCGGCGGGAGCTGGCCGACCGGATTCGTCTCGATGGGCTCGCCGCGGAGGGTGGCCAGGATGGGATCGATCTCGAACGGTTTGGTCAGATAGCCGAGGGCGCCCAGCCGGACGGCTTCGAGCGCGTTGGCGATGCTCCCATAGCCGGTCAGCACGACGATGCGGGGCGGTTCGGACAACCGGCGCAACTCCCGGATCAACTCCAGGCCGTCGCCCCCCGGCATGCGCATGTCGACAATGGCGCCCCAAAAGCCCTGCTCCGTCGCGATGCGCAGAGCGCTGGCCGGGTCGGCGCAATCCGCCACCACCCGGCCGCGGTCCCGCAGCGCTCGCACCAAACGCTCGCGCAACCGGTTGTCGTCGTCCACGACGAGGATGGATTCAATCATAGGGTGGCGGGTTGGGGGAACGTCAACGTGGCGCGGGTGCCGTCCGGCCAATTCGATTCCAGATGGAGCGAGCCGTGCAGGCGGTGCGCGAACAGCCGGACCAGGAAGAGGCCCAGGCCGAGGCCGCGCCCAGGCTCCTTGGTGGTGAAGAAGGGTTCACCCGCATGGGCGCGGGCCGACGCCGGCAGTCCGGCGCCCTGATCCTCCACCCGAAAACGCACTTCGCCGGCAACCGCCTCAAACTTCAACCAGACCTCCACGCCGGGAGGGCTCGCATCGAAGGCATTTTTGATGAGCACACCCAGCGCCTGCACCAAGGCGAGCGGCGGCGCCACCAGTTCGGCGGGTGCCGCCGGGCCCTCAACCCGCAACCGCGGGCGATCCGCCGCCGGCAACGCCACCAGGAGATCGGAGAACAGCCGTTCGACAGACACGGTGCACGGCAGATCGCCCAGCGCCCCGGCGCGATCGCTCAACCGATCCAGAATGGATCGACACCGCCCCACTTCCTCCGCGATCAGATCGGCGTCCTCGCGGATGGTGTGTCCGGCCGGCAGCCGGGCCGAGGCGCGGCGCAACTCGCCGGCCGCGATCCCGATCGTCCCCAGTGGCGATCCGATTTCGTGGGCCACGCCGGCCGCCAGCGTGGCCAGAGACGCGAACCGCTCGTTTACGGCCTCACGCGCGCGGGCGTCCCGGAGTTGCGCCTCCCGCTGACGCAGCGCGCGCATGAGGTGGCTGACGAAATAGGCGATCGCGGCTGCGGTCAGGACCAGCGAGATGAGCATTCCGCGAAGGTGCAGATCGTAGTCCATGGCCGGGCCACAAAATGCATGATGATGCAGCTTGGCCAATGACTCGCGCAGGGCGAACAGCAATCCATAGCCCACCGAACACAAGGCCCAGACCAGCCAGGCGGCCCGACCTGACAACGCGATCGCCGCGGTCGTCGCCGGCACGAGATAGAACAAGGCAAAGGGGTTGTCCGGTCCGCCGGTGAGACCCAGGAGCGTTGTCAACACGGTGACATCCGTCACGAGCAACGCCAGGGGCAGGTGCCGCGGAGTGTTCCGGCCTCGCCGCAGCCGCAGGGTCATGGCCAGGTTGCTGACGCCCGTCACGGCGATGGACGCGAAGAGCATCAGCAGCGGCAGTTCGATCCGCAACACCCGATCCGCCGCCATCACCGCCACCGACTGTCCCGCCACCGCGACCCAGCGAAGGCGCACCAGCCAGCGCAGCATGTCCCGCTCGCCTTCCCCGGGGTCGATGGCCTTCATCCGTCACCCCCGGCGGCTTATCGTGACGTGGCCCCGGCCTTCGCCACGGTCAGGGCTTGTCGGAACCGGTCGAGGAGGGGCGCGTGCATGGCGTTAAGCATATCCACCACGAGCTTGTCCGCCGTCCGTGGCGTTCCCCCGCCCGGGAATGGCGGCTGGGGATCATACTCGCCGAGCAACTGCATGCCTTTGGCATAAAAATCGCCGCGATACCGCCGGACCAGTTCCAAGCCGAGGTCCAGCCCGGCGCTCACCCCCGCGGCCGTCACGCGATCGGCTCCATCAAAGACGATGCGCTCGGCCACGGGCGTCGCCCCCGCGTCCCGCAAGACCTCCAGCATTTGCCAGTGGGAGGTGGCCTTGCGCCCTTGGAGGAGACCGGCCGCACCCAGCACGAGCGAGCCGGTGCACACGCTTCCCACCAGCTTCGCCTTCGCGCCACGACTGGCGAGGAACTTGCACGTGGCGGCGTCCTCCATGGCCGCCAGCGTGCCGGTGAGCCCGCCTGGCACCAGCAGCAGATCGAGCTGATCCGGGCAATCGGCGAAGGTCAGGTGCGGCTTCACGCAAAAGCCGCCCTGGCTCGCGCCTTCGCAGGGCACCGGATCGCGCGTCTTCGCCACAAATCGCACCGAGGCGCCCATCATGCCCGCCAGCGCGTAGTGCGGACCGAGCGCGTCCAGCGCCGTGAATTCCGGGTAGACCAGGATTGCGATCTGCTCGCTGCCCATGCGGAGCTGTTGCGGCGGGTGCACATGCAGCGGCTTGGCCCCCGTCGCCTCGGCCCCCTGCAACGATGCCGGGAGCGCCCCGGCGGCGGAGGCGAGCGCCAGCAAACAAAGCGCGTCGCGACGGTTCATATTTTCGTGGTTCTGGTTCATGAGGTGTGTTCTCCGATCAAAAATAGTAATTGCCCATCAAATGTTTCAGCCGCAGGTCGGGGCTGCCATCGCCCGTCAGCGTCCAGCTGCCGCCGCGAATCCACTCCACCGACCCATCCGACCAGGCGCGGTGAATCCCATCGAGCTCGGAGGCGTGAAAGCGGAAATCGGGATATCTCCTGCGGGTTTTCACATGGAAGAATTCGTACCGGCGCGGATCGCTGGTGGCAAATTCATCCAGGATGTCCGCCCAAAGCACGCCGCGCCGGTTGTTCAGGCGGTCTGCCGCCTGGCGGCCGTTGATGACCGTGGCGAAGCCGTTGGCGACCATCGAAGATTCCTCGATGCCGCCCACGTAGACGTAACCCGTATAAACGCCGTTGCCGAGGGTCTTGCCTTCCGCAATGCCGGATTCGGCGGCGAGCGGGCAATTGTACCAACGCGGCTGGTCAGCGCGTCGTGGCCAGGTGGGGATCGGCCCGGGGGGCACTGGCATGTGGAGATACTCGCCCATGAGGGCCAGGCGCTCCCGCGTGGTCGTGCTGGGAATAAACGAGTTCGGCGCAGGCAGCTCACCGTAGTCGTCCGCATACATGGCGTCCGCCATGGCCAGCTGCCGGAGATTGTTCAGGCAGGCGACGCGTTTGGCGCGCTGTTTGGCCCCGCCCAAGGCGGGCAGGAGAATCGCGGCGAGGATCCCGATCACCGCGATGACGACCAGCAGCTCGATCAGCGTGAAAGCACGACCCCGCCGGCGCTTGGGCCCGCGGCCGGCGTCGCACGGCGCTAGAGCAGGCGTCCTCACGGTTGGCTACCGGTTGCCGCCCCCACTCCCCAGCCAGCGATGAGCGCGGCCAGACGCCATCTGCGGCGAAAGTCTGTCTTCATGGATTCGACCCTTATGTCTTAGTTCTCCGTCAGCGCAAGGCTTCGCTCATTCCCGATTGATGCTTGGACAGCACCCGGAGACTGCCGCCGCGATCCATCGCGGCGGCAGTCCGGGCTGGCAGTGATCCCTTTCTGAACACGTTTACGGCTGGCGCAGCCGGTAGAAGCGCGCCGCCTCGGAGGTGCTGACCGGGACGGCGATCAAGCAGGTGCCGGCGGCGTCGAAGGTGCCCGTGCCAACGCTCGTCCACGCCGCCGCAGGCGCCGTGACGTCGGGGGAGGAGACGAGGACGCAGGTTCCTCCGGGCACACCGTTTCCGCCCTGGACCGTGAGGTTGGCACCCGAGCGAGAGATGCCGCGGATGGACGGCGTGGTCATCGGAACCTTGTAGCCGATGAAGTTGAAGTCGCCGACATCCCTCAGAGCATCCGCCGGGGTTGCGAAGAGGAGGTTGGCCACCTCGAAGGTCACGCCGACATCCCCCGAGATGGCGAGCGTGTTTTCGGTCTCGGTGACCGTGACGTGCAGCAGGTCAAACACCGGGGCGACCGGAGGAATGTTGCCGAACAGGTACCAGCCGGATCCTCCGAGCGCGAGGCGGCTGGCGTCGTATTGGAGCGTGTAATCGCCGAACAGCAGGTTGCCTCCGAGGCCGCCCAGCACGGCGAAGCGCGTCACCCCGCCCAGCCCGATCCGGCCGGTGTGCCTGGTCAGTGCACCGGGCAGGTAGGCGAAGGTCGTCGGCTGAGTGTAACGGGTGGGAAGGTTCGTCACCGTCGCGCCGTTCATCGCATAGATCTCGCCGGCGTAGGACGCGCCCGTCTGCGGGCTCGACAGCAGCTGGCTCTGCTCGAGGGCATTGGCTGCGGCCTGGTCGAAGAAGGCGCCGAGCGTCAGCACGGGAGGCGTCGCAAAGCCCGCCGCCAGCGCCTCCCACGCCGCCTGGTCGTAGTTGATGGTGGCCTGGCCGGCGAGCAACGTGATCGGTTCGACAGGAACGAGTTCGATGTGGCCGAGAATGGCGTTGGTGTCGAGATGCCCATTCACATCCTGGAAGAATTGCAGCCACTCGGTGTCTCCGAAGATGTAGTCGGCCGAAAGATGCAGCGAGCCGTTCAACGTTTCCATCGCGACGTTGACCAATTCAAAGACGCTCCCCTGACCGGCTCCGGACGTCGCGTGGATTCTCCAGATATGATTCGTGGGATCCTGCTGGATGGCCAGGTGTTCCCACCAGACGGATGCTCCGGGTTCATTGAAGTCGCTGGTGACTCGGACCGAGCCGGCGAGCCCGATGTAGCCCGTCGGATTGGTTGACGAATTGAACGAGGTGATTTTGTGGCGCGCGGTGAAGCTGTTGGTCTCATACGAGTTCACCGGCAGCGCAAAGCCACGGGCCGGTTGCACCAGCGGGAACGAAGGGACGGGCGTGAGATAATCGGCCGGGTAACGAGCGCCCGCCCAGGCCTTCCCTTCAAATCGATCCGGGAACATCCAGCGTTGCCCGTTCGTGTCCGCCGTGGATCCGGAAACGCCGGTGGAGTTTCCGCTGATGTCGGTATACTCGGCCGAGGGCGCAATCGTCGCCCAAGCCGCGCGGTTGTAGGTCAGATAGGCGACGCCGTTGGCCTGCGTGTTGGTCTGCACCACCAGCGGAGTCGTGCTCAAGGTGGCCTGGAAGCCCTGACGTCCCTCGGCCAGGGTGACCGGCGAGTTGCCGCCGAGGTTGATGGTGTATTGTCCGGCCTGCAGCATCCAGCTGCGCGTCGCCGTGTGGGCGGTGGAGTTGTCGAGATGATCCACGTAGGTCACATCCTCGGCCCACTCGATGTTGCCCCGATTGTTGAACGTATGATCCTGGTCGATGGACACGCCATTGGTGTCATAGGTGACGCCCGCGTCGGTATCCCAGCCGCGATAGAGGGTGAACGAAGGAAAAAGGTTCGTTCCGGCCAGCCGCTCCGGCTGCGCCGGGCTCGGCCACGGCACGCCGTCGTGACTCGCCAGCGTCAGCGTGAAGCGCGCGGCCTCCGTCAGGTTCAGCTTGAGCCATTTCGACGTGTGCGTCCAACCGCGGGCCGTGGCCGGGAAACTGTCCTCGTCCCAGCTCCAGGCGCCCACGTGATCGGGCTCCGTTTGCGCCGTCGCATGGCTGTCCATCGTCACCGCCACGCCGTAGGGAATGCCGACCTCGCTCAGCTCCACGCCAAACACCGCGGCGTTCTCGAGCATGGTCGTGATTGGAGCCGCGACGAAACTGGCCCGGTAGCCCTGCCGCCCCTCCGCCAGAGTCGCCGGTGAATTGCCCCCCAGGTTAATCGTGTACTCGCCCGCCGCCAGCAGCCAGGTGCGACTCGCCCCATGCTCTGTCGAGTTGTCCACGTGATCCAGATAGGTGACATCTTCAGCCCAGACGATGTTGCCGCGGTTGTTGAACGTGTGATCCTGATCGATGGACACGCCGTTCGTGTCATAGGTGATCCCCGCATCCGTGTCCCAGCCGCGATACAGCGTGAAGGAGGGATAAAGGTTGGAACCCGCCACGCGATCTGGAGCCTCCGGCGACGGCCACGGCACGCCGGCCAGGCTCTCCAGCGTCAGGGTCAGACGGAGCGGCTCGGTCAGCTTGAGCTTCACCCACTTGGAGGTATGGGTCCAACCCTTGGCGGTCGCCGGGAACGAATCCTCGTCCCAGCTCCACGCCCCCACATGATCGGGCGGCGTTTCGGACTCGTCGTGCGCATCGAGCTCCACGTACCAGGAATACGGGATGCCAATCTCGCTCGGCTCGAGCGGCTCGGCCTCGTGGGCCTGAAGGACGGGAGCCGCCAGCAGGCTCAGCAGTCCCCACGCGGCCCAGCGGGCCGGCCGCAAACGCGGCGGGGTTGCTGTGCGTATGTTCATCATTTGAGTTGTGTTCATGTTTGTTTGTGTTGGGTTAAAGGTTCGATCGGCACCACGGCGTCACCACACGCGGCGCAAACGGAAAAATGTCTCCGGGCGGTTCAGTTCAGGAAATTCCACCCATGATCCCTCCGGATCGTCATGGCGCACCATCGCGGCCGCGGCCCACGGACCGACCAGCGAGGAGCTCTCTTCCAGCGCCCACGGAGCGCTCCCCCCGGGCCAGTGCAGGCGCCAGCGGCCATCCACGCGGCTCCAGCGCAGCTCGGGCCCCGGCCGGTCATCGTCCGGCGCCCCATCGCCATCCCGATCAATGCTCAACCGCGGACCTGCCCCCGGCAGGACCCCCTGCACCGTCAAGGCATCGTCCGGCCGCAGCTGCGCCAGCAGGTCCGTGCGGAGAATCAGCCCGTCGGCGGATCGGCTCGAACGCAGGGCGCGGGTGACGGAGTCGTATTGAAAACTCTTGCGCTCTCCCTGCACGCGACCGTGGACCACCAGGTCGCATCGGTTCGTCAATTCCGCCTGCGCTTCCAGCAACGCCCACGCCGCGAGGACCGCCGGATCACTGCGGTTGGCCGACGTCACGGTGAACCCGAAGCCGACCGCCGGCGCCACGCCGGTGTCAAAGCACAGGACAAAGCTGGCCACGTCGGCAAACCCCGAGCCGGTCAGGCCATCCAGCTCATAGAAATGCACGGTGGGCAGGGCCTGGCGGCCCCCGGTTCCGTCGTGGAGCAAGCCAAAACCCGCCACGTTGGTGGCGCCCGGGCGCGTATCCAAAAACGCGCGCTGATAGACGGTTTGCAGCGTCGGCGTTTTGATCGGCTGCGCCGCCCCAATGTTGCGCAGGTCATCGACGTTGTTGTCCGAGCCTGACGGCAACACATGACAGATGCCGCAGTGATTGAAGTGGGCGGCAAATAGCGTCTGCCCGCGCGCCGGGCTGCCGCCATTGAGCGTCGCCGGCACGGAGTTGTCGCGCGCTCGATTCGGGTTCGGATGATGGCGCAGCGAGAAAAGATAGGCGCCCAACGCGTCCACGTCGGCGTCCGCGATCAGCCCGCCGCCCAGCAAATCGCGGAAGGTCGGGTTGAATTCCCGCAGCGACGCCCGGTCGCCACGCCAGTGCAGCAACTGGTTCGTCGACAGCCCGCGCAGCGTCTGCGTCACCATCGGCCCCTTCATCGGGTGCATCGGGCGGGGCACGGGGGTCGGATCGTGCGTGGCCAGGTCCGCCCCCATGACCACCGCCATGTCGCCCGCAGGATTTCCCAGATCCCACGCCAGGCCGTCGCGATCGGCATCGAGGTGACAGCTCCCACACGCGGCCGAGCCGTTGCCGGACAAGCGGGCGTCGAAAAGAAACCCGCGTCCCTCCTTCACCGCCGCCGGCACCGTGGACACGCTGCCGATCGGCACCTCGGCCACGACCGCCTCGGCGGCGGTGTCGATGACCGAGATGGAGCTCGCAATCTTGTTCAGGACATAAAGCCGCTGGCGCCCGGCGTGCAGCGCAAGCCCGCGCGGCCCGCGCATTCTCCGCGAATCGTTGGGCCCACCGGACGGCGCCGGCAAACGCACGTCAACCCGGCTAACCACAACCCCGTCCACCGCCGACACCCGCGCGACGCGATCCGAAGCAAACGCCGCCACCCAGAGACTTTCGCCGCCGGGCGTGAACACCAGCGCCGCAGGCTGCGCGAGGGCGAGCGACGACGCCGACGCATTCGCCGGGCGCAAATCTGCGGCCGGGCCATTGAGGTCGACGATCGATGTCCCCCCCGTCGCCGGGTCCAGGCGGGTAAGGCGATTATCGATGAACCGACCCTTGAGGGCCGCCTCGAACCGGGTCAGGTTCCGCGCTTCCGTGTTGGCCACCCAAAGCTCCGCGGACCCCGGACGGGCGGCGAGGGCAAACAGGCTTGTCCCGACATTCGTGTGGTACCGCTGCACGGCCAACGTGCCGGCGTCGATCTCCGCCACATCATGATCGAGCACGCGGTAGACGATCCGGGGATCGTCCGCGGCCACGATCAACGCGGTCGATGGCGCGGCGGGCAGTTCCGGGTTCTCCGGGACGGGCGGCAGCGGCGCAAGGCCGGCCCGCAGCACCGTCGTGCCATTGCCGGAAAGTTGGAACGCGGCAAAAATCCGGCTCCCGTCCCCGCTCACTTCCAGCGCCCGGGGGCCCTGCCCCAGCAACGATACGGAACCCAACTCCTGCCGCATGGCCACATCAAAGACCCGGACCACGCTGTTGCGGGCGCAGCTGACAAACGCGCGCCCGTTCCCCTCGCCCGCAAAGACCACGTCCGCCGGTTCATCCGCACATGGCAACGTGGCCACGACCACGCCGGCAGAGAGTGAGACGATGGAGATGCCGTCCGAGACCTCATTGACCACCCAAACTTCGTCGTCGGTGCGCGCGCGAACGGAAACCGGCTCCAGGCCGACCGGGATCTCCGCGACGAGAACCGGCGCCGGGTCGTCTGCGCCCCCGACGGCAAAGACGGACAGACGTGACTCCGGAGAGTTGACCGCGAGCAACCGTGTGCGGCTCGGGGAAAGATCGATCGGATGCGTCTGGCGAGCCTCGAACTGAGCGAAAGGCGCTCCCACCGCCGCGCGCCAGGCCAGCCCGATCCACCCAACCGTCACCCAGATTCTGTAGTTCATGTTCATTGTCTGATTGGTCTCCGGTCCGGAGCCGCGACCGCAATCCGCGGCGGCCGCGAGGGGACACGGTGATTCTTCTTGAAACGAAATGGGCACCGCCCACGCGGAGCCCAAGGGAGAAGCCAGCCGGACGGATGGCGGCGGGGATAACTATTCCCGGCCTTTCGGCGGAGTGCGGGGTGAAAGTAGTCTCGCGTCGGACAGAAGGCGAAGTCCGGCCCCCTGCGCGCGCAGTCACCACCGCACCCCGCGGAAGCCGGTGTTCCCAGCGGCCTATTCCAACGCAGATCGGCTCAGGGCAGATCTGGTCCCGCCACAAAGCCAGGGAGGCTGGCGCGAGGCGAAGACGTCAGGCTGGAGGGAACACGGCCCACCACGGCGCGGTCTGGCGCGTGGTCAGGCGAGAATGGGAGGACGAAGCAGCGGCGGGTCGGATCGAACCGGGCGCACAGCCTGCGCCACGGATTCGGAGTCGAGGATGCGGAGCGGAAAAACCACCAGGCAACCTTCCGCCAGGAGGAAATCAAACTTTTGCGGGCCGCTGACGGACACGGTGGAGGCGGCTTTTTCCTGCTCGGCCTGACGCCCTTTCTTGACCGCCTTGCACAGCTTGCACGGGTGCTCGCCGTCGAAGGTCATCGAGACAGCCTCGCTGAAGGAGGCGTCGCGGGAGTAGGCAATCATCATTCCGGTCCAGGCGCAGACCTGCAGTAAAGCCCAGTGCCCGCCGGTCGAAACGACCAGGGCACCAATCAAAAGCCATCTGCCGAACAACAGGACCACGATGACCCGGAGCCTAACCAAATGCCTGCCGACAGTTCAATATGAAACTTCGGACTTCGGAGTTTTTCACCACGGATGGGCAGGATGGACACGGATAAAACCCAGCCTTCCCCCCTCTCCTCCCCTCCTCATCCGTGTTCATCCGGGAAATCCGTGGTCCCTATTTTCCGGTCGGCGCATCCGAAGTTGTCAGCGGTTCGTCCCCGCTCGGTCCCGCATCCGTTTGTCGCGAGGAAAACATTAACCTGCTTGTTGGGGGACGATCGCAAAACTGTCACAGAGGCGTGCTTTGTTGGTGGCAGCACAGGCGAGCCGGCGTGGAGCATTAATTCCGGCTCATTGCGCACAGTGTTCCGAACCCAACATTCATGACGAGCACGAACGATGAGCGGCGGGCGGTAATCGATGTCGGCACGAACTCGGTCAAACTGTTGGTGGCGACGGTTGGCCGCCGGGTCAGCCCGATCCTAAAACTTAGCCGGCAGACGAGGCTCGGCGGCGGTTCGTTCAAGACAAACCGGCTGCAGCCGGACGCGATCGCGCGAACCGTCGGAGCCATCGCCGAACTTGCGACCGAGGCGGCCCGGTTGACCCCCGAATCGTTGCGGGTTTTCGCCACGAGCGCGGCGCGCGACACCTCCAACGGAGGCGACCTCCTGGCAGCGGTTCGCCATTCCACCGGGTTGGAGGTTGAAATTATTTCGGGCGAAGAAGAGGCCCGGCTGGCGTTTCGCGGCGTCAGCAGTGACGGCAATCTTTTCGGGACACCCCTCCTGATTGTCGACGTGGGCGGAGGCAGCACGGAGTGGGTCGCCGGTGAGGGCGACATCATCTACTACTGCACTGGCTCCGGGCTGCTCGGCACGGCCCGGTTGCTCGAGTTGCACCCGGTCAGCGATCCCCCGACCCCGGCCGAGCTGGCCGATTGCCGCGCGGCCGTCCGCGAGTTTATGGTTCAGCACGTGAGACCCCACCTCTGGCCGGTGCTCGAACTCCTGCGCGCCCGCCACCTCCGCGCCGTCGGTCTGGGCGGCACGCTGAAATGCATCGCGAGGTTGGCTTCTGCGCCGGAACCTCCCGGCGCCTCGCTTAGTCGGGAGGCACTTCGCCAGCAGATCGAACACCTCTGGCACCGTTCCTCAGCGGAGCGCCGTCGGCTCCCGGGCCTGGCCCCGGAGAAAGCCGACGTGGCCCTCGCCGGGACCGTCATCTACGAGGCTCTCCTGGTCGAGTTCGGATTCCCGCAGGTGCACCTGAGTCAGCATGGAGTGCGCGAAGGCGCGCTGCTGGAGCCCGCCAGAATTCCACCGACGTCTCCGCCCGAGCACGACCCAGCCCGGCTTCTCTCTCTGGTCTAATCGTCACCGCTCGTCACGGGTTGGGCTCTGTCCGTGCGGGACCAGAACCGTCAAGCCGCGCGCGCACGGCCCTGGGTTTTGGAACCAGCCGGCCCACCGATGGCGGAGGCGAAAAGGCGCCACGCGCGTCCGCATTGTTGCGCGTAGTCGAAATCGTGAACGAATGACGGACCGGCGGCGGGTACGGCGCCGGCACTTTGCCAATTCGAACCACCGCCGCGAAGCCGGGCAGCAAATTCTTGAATCGAAGTGCCCGCCGGGTGCAGGAAGCGCCGGGACCGGGACAACGAGTCAGCACAATGTCTCGACAACGGAGATGGGCTCCTTCAGCCTAACATCGGCAATTCCCCGTCGTATCAACCTGTCGTATTATGAAACGAATCGATCCCCGTCCCCAAGGGCCGCTCCATCCACTGTTAAAACCCGGTCGGCAATTTTTCCGCTCCGGCGGGCGCCCGCGAACCCCCTCCCCTATCGCTCCGTTTCTGCGAGTGCTCCTGGCCGCAATGCTGTCCGTCTCCGCGGCCGGGGCCGGATCATTCAGTCTCTTTGTGACCCAAAGTCCGCCCGGGCCGTTGAATGGAGACCCGGCCACCTGGCAAGGGGTGCTGCATTATCACGCCGCGGATTCGGGCAGCGAGCTGACGCCCGAGACAGCGGTGCCGAAGGAAGCGGTGGCGGATCCGGCGGGACTTGGCTTCCGCGCGTCGACACACGAAGTGTTCGTGGGAAATCGCCACGGCAATAATCGGAACTCGAGCATCTCCCGATTCCGATTCGATTTTGCCACCCGCAACCTCGTCCCGAACGGCACGATCACCGGCAACGGCCTCTATGGCGTGCACCAGCTTGCCTTCAATCCGGTGTCGGGCGAAATGTTCGCGGCCAATGTCAACAGCGGGGTGTCGCGATTCACGTTTGATGCCCAGGACAATCCGGTTGCCCATGGAATCATTGGGAACGGCCCGGCGCGGGGAGTGGCGGTGTCTCCCGACGGCCGACGGCTCTACGTGACGATGGGGATCAACGACACCATCCGCCAATTCGACCTCGCCACCGGAGCCGAGCTGCCGTCGGTCAAAGTGCCGACCGGCATCGGCGGGCTTCACTACCTGAGAATCCACCGCGGCGACTTGTACGTGGCAGCGCTCTCGGATGATCGCGTCTACCGCTATCATTTGGATGCGGCCAACAACCTTGTCCTGTTGGGCTACCTTCCAATGAACGACCCGGCGGATGTTGATTTCAGTCCCGACGGCCAGGAAATGTTTGTCACCGGACACCGCAGCAGCGATCTGATCTACCGATTCCGTCTAAACGCCGATGCGGCCACCTGGGCTGAAGTGAGCGCGCTGGATTCCGGGTCATCCCTGGGTGCGGTCCTCGTGATTCCGGACGCTCCACATCTTGCCATCGCGCTGCATCCGCCATCTGGCGGGGTCGTTCTGACGTGGCCATTCAACGCCCGTGACTGGATCCTGGAGTCAACGCCGGCCCTCGCTCCGACCGCGTCATGGACCAGCCTGGCCGCGCCGCGCGAGACCAATTTGCTCTCCATCCTGGCCACCGTCGCGAAGACCAATGCGGCCGCATTCTTTCGACTGAAAGCACCGCCTGGCCAATGACCTCGCAGAACGTGGGCCTGCGGGGCAATTCCAGGGGACCCACGATTCGGCCCTCGGCCGCCGGCGAAAATTAAATCCCCGTTGTGAATCCAGGGGAACGTGGTACTTTCTGCCCGAACTTGACCATGTTACACGACGTCAACGCCACCCGCCTGGTCCGCCTAATTCGCCTGGTTCTTCTCACCGCCCTCCTCAGCCTGGCTGCGCCACCGGCTGAGGCGCAGACCAACACGCAGGTGCGTTTCCGGGTCAGCTACGGGAGCACGCTTCTCGGCAATATTGACGTCGAGCTGTTCGACCACGACAAGCCGGGCACGGTCTCCAACTTCCTGGCTTACGTGGACAGCGGCCGTTACAAGCGGACACTGTTTCATCGCCTGGTTCCCGGGTTCGTCATCCAAGGCGGGGAATGGAACATCATCAACCCGTATTCGGGCGCGCTGTTTCAGATCCTCAACACCCTGCCGCGGTATCCGGCCGTCAGCAATGAATACAACGTCGGCACGGTGCGCTCGAATGTCTTTGGCACAATTGCCATGGCCAAGGTCGAGGGACAGCCTGACTCCGCGACGTCGTCATGGTTCTTCAATCTCGCCAACAACTCGGTCGGGAACATCTCCACGAATCTGGACATCCAGAACAGCGGCTTCACCGTCTTTGGCCAGATCATCGCCGGCACGAACCTCCTGAACATTTTCAACGGGCTTTCCCAATTCAACGGGATCATCAACACCGCCGACCTCAGCTATTTCCTCGGGTGCGGCACGTTCGTCTATGTTTATCAGGACGGGGAATACCTTCAGACCGAGACGGCCGCGAGTTTGCCCGTGTCGTATCGTGGCGCCTTCTGTGTGCGCTATGCCGACCTTCTCACCGTGGACGTGTTTCGGCTGACCAACGGCGCGCCGGACACAGCGTCCCCCTCGATGACCCTGGTCACGCCCAAGGTGAATGAGATTGTGTCCACCACGGACGTGATGGTGAGCGGCACCTCGAAGGACAACGGCGCGGTGGCGGCGGTGGACGTGATCCTCAACCACGAACGTCTGACCGTGGCAGCGGGCGCGCCCAATTGGAGTGTCGCCGTGACCAACGTTCAACCCGGGACGAACACGCTGACGGTTGTGGCCCTTGATGCGCGCGGCAACCAGTCAAAACCGGCCTTCCGCAATTTCTTCAAACAGGTCCAGACCAACCTGACCGTGACGATTTCCGGGGTGGGCACGCTGACCGGGCCGGCCAGCGGCCAGATCGTCGATCTCAATCGGAATTATCTGTTCGTGGCGAAGCCCGGGACGGGCTACGTGTTCAACCGCTGGAGCGGCTCCTTCGGTTACGGCGGCGGAGCCCGCTCCTCTTTCAACCCAACCCTTTACGCCTACTTCCTTCCGAACACGAACGCCCTGGTCCACGCGGAGTTCATCGAGAACCCCTTCCTTCCCGTCAAAGGCACCTACAACGGGCTCTTCCACGAGAGCGGCGGCGCCACCAACGATCTGGCCGGAGGGATTTCCCTCCTGCTCTCTGATCGCGGAACCTACAGCGGCAAGGTCACGGTCGAAGGCAAGACGCTGCCGTTCAAAGGCGTGTTCGCAAATGACGGGATCGGGGAGGTGACGGTCAAGCGCAGCGGCACGAACGACCTGCGGTTGCGATTCAATCTCGACGTGACCAACCACACCGGCGTGGTTACCGGCCTGGTCACGTTCCCCAATGCCATCACCGCACGGGCGGCCAGCCTCACGGCCACGTTGGGCGGCTATAACGCCAAGCTCAACCCCGCACCGCTGGCCGGCCTCTACACGATCGTCCTGCCCGGCGCGACGGGCAGCAGCACCATTCCGTCGGGCCATGGCTATGCCACCGCAAAAATCGATGCCAGCGGCAATGTGACGCTCGCCGGGGCGCTGGCCGACGGCAGCAAGTTCAGCTTGAAGACCGCGCTTGCCCGCTCGGACACGAGCCCGTTCTTCGTGTCGCCCTACGCCGGCAAGGGTCTGGCCTTGGGCTGGCTCAGTTTTCCGGCGAGCAACCCGGCCACCCAGATTGCGGGCACTATCTACTGGCAGAAGGCCGCCGGCGCCAAGGGGCTGTATCCGGCCGGGTTCACGACGACGAGCGACGTGATCGGCTCCCGCTTCACCAAACCGGCCACCCCCACCACCCGCATCGTGGATATTCCGACGGGGAACATACTGTTCTCCGGAGGCAACCTGGCCGCGCCCTTCACCAACGACGTGCTCATCGCTTCGAACAGCAGCGTCACGTCGACCGCCCACAACAATCTCAAGGTGTCGTTTAACAAGGCGACCGGCCTGATGACCGGGTCGGTTCTTCCGACCGGCAGTGCCATCACGCTCAAATTCAGCGGCGTGGTCCTGCAGGAGAAGAGCACGGGCGCCTACGGATATTTCCCCGGCCCGAGCGAGAGCGGGCGCGTCGTTCTGCTCGGCCCTTGATCCAAAACGACGCGGATCGCCGGGGTCAAGCCGCGCCGCCGGTTGGATTTTTCTGAAACTTGACCGCGTGGTGGGATCGTCCTGCCAAAGCCAGCCGAAATCCGGGTACTTTCCCGACAACTACGGAACGCGCTAGCGCGCTCCTGAATTGCACTAACGCTTGAGTTGCGCTTTGGCCCGGGCACAATGCGGGCGTGTTCGCGCTGTTTCGATCCCGAGTTTTCGTCCTGGCCTTGAGCGCAGCGTGGCTGGCCGGTTGCGCCAGCTCCACTGAGTCCAAGCGCGCCCGGATGCTGACTCCCGTCACGCTGCCACCCCCCCTCGCCATCGTTACGCCGGAACCCGCCCGCACCCAGCCGCTGGCCCAGCCCTCAGCGACAACACCGACACCGACGCCGACGCCGGCGCCGACACCGAATTCCGCACCGGCCGCGCCCGGGAACTTTGCTTCTCCACTGGCTACGAACGGCGCTCCAGCCACCGCCCTCGCGACGGGCCAGCTGCGGCCGGGGTCGACTTCAGCCCCCTCCGCGCCCAACCCTCCTGTGGCCTTCGGGCTGGCGCTGCCCTCGCTGCGCAACGGCGAGGCCTGGCCCGTCGCCTGGTCCAATGTTTGGGTTCCGTTGGAGACGTGGAGTCGGCGGAACGGATTGGGAAGCCCAACGCAGGTGGCCAGCGGACCCGAGGCCAGCTTTGTTGTCGGCACACCGGCGGGAATGTTCCGTTTGAAGCCTGGCAGCCAGGTGGCGAGCCTGCTGGGCGAGGACTGTTTGATCGCGCATCCGCCCCGCCTGGTGGGGGGCGTTCCCTACATGCATGCTCTCGATCTCCAGAAAACGTTGCAGCCCGCGCTCAATGGCACCCTCGACCTGCCGCCCGGCCATCGGGTCATCGTGATCGATCCCGGCCACGGTGGACGTGACAGCGGGACGAAAAACGCCTTTGGCCCCAACCACGAGAAGGTCTACACCCTGGATTGGGCGCACCGGCTTGAGGCGATTCTGGCCGGCCACGGTTGGACCGTGGTGCTGACCCGAACGAACGACGCAGACGTCCCGTTGGCGGACCGGGTCGCGATCGCCGAGCGGGCGCAAGCGAGCATTTTCCTCAGCCTCCATTTCAATTCGGGTCAACCCAGCACCGAGATGAACGGGCTTGAGACGTATTGCCTGACCCCGGTGGGATTGCCATCGAACCTGCGGCGTGATTTCGACGACGACCCGCGGCAAATTCACCCGAACAACACCTATGACCAGGCGAATTTCCTGCTCGCGAGCCGGCTGCATCGGAGCTTGCTGCAGGTGACGGGCGCGACCGATCGCGGGGTCCGTCGCGCGCGTTTCATGACGGTGTTGCGCGGCCAGAACCGGCCCGCGGTTCTGATCGAAGGCGGCTACCTTTCAAATCCCACCGAGTCCCGCCGGATCGCCACCCCGGCCTATCGGCAACTGCTCGCGGAAGCGGTGGCCCAAGTGCTCAGCGGACCAGGCGCCTCCCCCGGCCCCATCCCGGCCGGCGCCACCACCTCGGCCTCGGCTTCCGCCCACGCCGGCGCCGCCGCGGCTGCCGCCCGCCCGTGAGCCCATGGCCGCCACGCACCCGACGGTCGACGCCATCGTAACCGGCGGCGCCGGCTTCATCGGCTCCCACCTCGTTGAACGCCTCCTGCGCGACGGCCGATCCGTGGCGGTCATCGACAATTTTTCCACCGGCCACGACCACAACCTCGCGGGCGTCGCCGGGCATCCTCGTCTGGCCATCCACCGGGAATCGCTCGCCACGTGGCCCGGGCTCGAAGACCGCATGCGCCGCGCCGGAGTGGTCTTTCATCTGGCCGCGAGCGTCGGCGTGGACCTGGTGCTGCAAAACACCAGCCACGCCCTGCTCAACAACCAGGAGGCGACCACCGCGGTTTTGCGGGCCGCCAGCCGCCAGCGGACCCCCATCATCATCGCGTCCTCTTCGGAAGTTTATGGCCGAAGCCCGCGCGAAATTCTTTGCGAAGACGACGAGCCCACCCTCGGGCCGCCCTCGATCGGCCGGTGGAGCTACGCGTGCTCAAAGCTCATGGGCGAGTATCTGGCGCTCGCGTTGCATCGGGAACACCCCTGGCCGGTCACCGTGGCGCGAATTTTCAACACCGTGGGCCCGCGGCAAACCGGACGGCACGGCATGGTTTTGCCGCGGTTCATCGACGCCGCCCGGTCGGCCCGACCGCTGCCGGTCCACGGCGACGGCCGCCAGACCCGCTGTTTCTGCGCCGTCGAGGACACCGTGGAAGCGCTTGTCCGCCTCGAGCGAACCCCGGCGGCCAGCGGAGCCGTCGTCAATGTCGGCAACGATGAGCCAACGGCCATCCTGGATCTGGCCCGCCTCGTTCTCGAGCGCGTGGCCCGCCGGACCGGGCGCGCCGCAGTCACGGAGCCCTCGATCGAATTCGTTCCATACGGCAAGGCCTACCCGACGCCCGGCGGGTTCGAGGAACTCCCGCGGCGCAGACCGAACATCCAACGCCTGTTTGAGCTGACTGGATTCAAGCCCGCTCGGGGGCTGCCTGAAATCATCGACGCCCTGCTCATCGACTCATGAACCCGGTGAATTTTGATTTACGATTTATGATTCACACTGACGGATTGTCCGACGCGGGAATCCCCCAAATCAAAAATCAGCAATCAACAATCACCCACGCGCCTCGCAGCGGTTCATGGCCCCGGCCCATGTGCAGCGGTGACGGTGAAGCCTGCTTATGAATGGATCCCATCGCGACTCCCGCCCGCCTCGCGGCACCCGCCGGAATTTTCTATCCGCCATGGGTGGCGTGGGCCTCACCCTGGGGTTGAGCCCGCTGCCCGCCGGCCGGTTGCACGGCGCGGAGGCCGCCCCGTCCGGCGCGACCGCCGGCACCACGCCAGGCGCCACCACGTCTGATGTGGGCTCGCTGTTTCCCTTCATCCAAAGCCAGGCCCCCAAGGGCGAACCTTTGCTCTCCTATCTCCAGCCGCGATTTCGCTCGGTCCCCCGGTGGAAGAAGCTGGCCCGCGGCCGCCTCCTGGAGCTGCTTCATTACCGCCCGAGCCCCTGCCGGCCCGCGGCGGAGGTCGTCGCGCGGATCGATTGCGGCGACCACGTGGCGGAACAAATCCAATTCAACACCTCCCCCGATGTCCGCGTCCCGGCGATTGTGCTCGTGCCGAAAAACCTCCGCGCACCCGCGCCCGCCATCGTCGCGCTCCATGACCACGGGGGCTTCTACCTTTGGGGCAAGGAAAAGATCACCGAGCTGGCCGCAGAGCACCCCGAGCTCGCGGAATTCAGACGCCAGTATTACGGCGGGCGCAGCATCGCCACCGAACTGGCCAGGCAAGGGTACGTCGTGGTCGTGATCGACATGTTTTATTGGGGCGAGCGTCGCCTGCTGCTGGACGACGACGCCGCCGACTGGCGGGACCGCCCGGCCAGCCTGTCCCGGGAGCGAATCCGGGCGTTTAACGCGCGCGCCGGCCAGAACGAGGCGCTGGTTGGGCGCACCATTTTCGCAGCGGGTTTCACGTGGGCGGGCGTCATGTTTTGGGACGATGTCCGCACGGTGGATTACCTGCTGACCCGGCCGGATGTGGATCCGCGCCGCATCGGCTGTGTGGGACTTTCCGTGGGCGGACTGCGCTCGTGCCATCTGGCGGCGCTGGACGAGCGGATTCGGGCGGCGGTGGCCGTGGGGTGGATGACGTCGTTCCCCGCCCAATTGCGCAGCCGGGTTCGCAACACCATCGGGCACACCAAGCTCGTGCCCGGATTGTACCGGCACCTCGATTACCCGGATGTGGCGTCGCTTGCCATGCCGACGCCACTCCTCGTGATCAACGGCTCAAAGGACGGCTTGTTCGATCCGTCGGGAGTGCAGAGCAGCTTTCGAAAGTTGCAGGGTTGCTACGCCAAAGCTGGCGTGCCGGATCGCTGTCGCACGCTGCTTTACGACACGCCGCACGAGTTCAACGTCGAGATGCAGGCCGAGGCGTGGTCCTGGCTGAAGCGCTGGATTTGATTCCGCCCATTTGATTCCGACCTCTTCCCGACCGCTGGACCTCCGTCGGTTGCCAACGCCAGCGCCGCAGTGCCCGAGTTGAGGCCATGAACCTGGGTGCCAGAGATAGGGCCGGCGCTGCGCCCTTCGCAAAGAGCTACGCGCCCCACACCGGCCGGCGCGCTGCGGAGAGCGCGCCCTACCTTGCGCGGTTCATGGGGAGCAACCCGGATTGTTGCATGTAAATTGCGGCCACGAACACCATTGGTGATTTTTGATTGGTGATTGTCGATTGACGATTTCCAAGTCGGACAATCCGCAATCGTAAATCAAAAATCGTAAATCAAAAATCCTCTTGGTTCATGGGGAGGCGCTTGCTCCCCGGAACCTGCTCACGAGCCACCAGCCACGAGCCCGCACCGCCGGCTCTGCTGCCTTCGCTCAGAACGACACTACAGCGGACCGACAACGCCCGGCCACGTTACTGGGCTTTTTCCGTGGTCCATTCGAACTTCAGCGTGATGTCGTCCCCGGTCTTAATGAGGCCGAGACCAATGTCCGGCGCCGGAGGCTTGACGCCATAGTCCGTCATTTTGAGCGGCGTGCTGCCAACGACCTTCAGGCGGTCACCGGTTTTGGAGATCGTCACCGGCATCGAGTTGGTGCGGGTGACGCCCGAGACGGTCAGGGCGCCGGTCGCCGTGTAATCCACGCCGCCCGCGGCGTTGGCGCCTTTGGGCACGAGTTCGATCACCTGATACTTGATCATCTTGTGCTCGGCCATGTGCATGTGCTCCTGCATGATGGAGTCCATCTTGCGTCCGCCGCTGGACTTGAGCGCGCGCACCGGGATGTTGACCTCGACCTTCGGTGACACCTTGCCCTTGCTGGCGTCCGGGAAACTTGCGTCCGCCTCGATGGAGCCGCCGATCACGCCGGACTCGGCGTGCCAATCGTGAATCGTCGACGTGCCGTCCATGCGCATCTTGGCTTCATTCGGCACGCTGGTATAGCGCACATCCGCGGCGCGGGCCGGAGCGGGGCCGGACACGAGCACAAGGCCAACGCTCAACCCCACCAAATAGCTCAGGTTCTTTTTCATAAAGTCATTTGACCGGACCAACCTTCCGGTGCGCTACGCACGCAGCGGCCGGCTTTTTGCATTTGTTGTCGTGATCGGCCGGCCGCGGCCGGTGTCACGGCTCCGTTTTTGACGCACCTCGCGGCAATGCATTCAGGCGGGATGCACCGGAGACGCGGTCAGGACAACTGGAACATCTCGGGTTTCAATTCAATCCGCCGGCCGGTGGACATGGACTCCACGATCTTCACGGCCAGGGCCGTGGTTTCCAGGCCTTCCTCCCAGCCGGCCGCCGGCTGCAGCTTCAGGGTCGTCAGGTGCTTGGCGATCGCCTTCTTGTCTTCGGTCTGATAGTTCTCCTTGAAGTCATCCACCGCGCCGCTCACATCGGCCACGTTGGCGACGAAGGCCGCCAGGCCGTGGTAAAGCGGCGTCTTGGGCACCACGGGGGCGGAGCCGGGCGCGGTGGCCTTCACGCTCTTGGTCGCATCGGCCACGAGGGTGATGCCGGTCTCCTTGTAAAAGACTTCCTTGCGGGCGTAGACCTCCCAGCCGAGAAGGGGGGAGTCAACCTCCTTGAACAGCCAGGAGCTGTCGCCCCGCGACATCACGGCCGCGTCGGTCCCGTACACGATGTCGTAATCGCTGTCGAACGAGTTGGCGATGGTGCAGTCGTAGATCCCCTGGACTCCGTCGCCATATTCGAGCACCACCTGGGTGGTATCGGGCACGTCCCGGCCGTCCTTCCAATGGATCAGTCCGCCATAGGCCGTCACGGCTTTCGGCAGTCCCTTCAAGAACCAGTTCATGCCGTCGATCTGGTGAATGCCAATTTCGCCGATCAAGCCGAGCGACGTCTGCTGGGACAGCCGCCAGTTGATGGCCTTTTCGCGTTCGGCGTTCGGCGAGGTCTGGCGCCAGCTCTGTTTTTTGTGCCACTGCGCCCGGGCCATCACGAACTTGCCGAGCGCGCCCGACCGCACAAATTTCAACAGGAAATTCCGCTGCGGCTCCGACCGGGTCTGCAGCCCCACTTGAAACACCTGGCCAATCGCAGCACGGGCGGCCTGACTGATCGTCCGGGCATCGTCAACGGTCGTCGCCAGGGGCGCTTCGCAATAGACGTGCTTGCCGGCCTGGAGCGCCGCCACGGCGAGGTCCTTGTGCTGGTGCGACGGCGTGGCGATCACCACCGCCTTGATGTCCTTGTTGGACAAAATCTCCTGGAAGTCCGCGGTTCCCGTGACGCCGGGCGCGTTGTTGAGGGAGCGGCGGAGCATCGCCGGGTAGGAATCGCAGAGCGCGACCACCTCCGCTTCCGGCAGGCGCTGCAGGGTGGACAAAATCTCACGGCCCCAAGGTCCCAGACCGATGACCGCGGTCTTGACCTTGGCGCCTTCAGGCTTCCGATCGCCCTCAGGCGCCGGCTCCGCCCGCAGCGGTTGCGCACCCATCGCCGCCATCAACGCCGCCATCGAGCCACCCCGGAGAAAATCACGTCGAGAAAAGTCAGCAGCAACCGTCTGGTCTGAATTCATAGTAGAACGGAGTGTTGCCGATCGCGCCCGAAGATTGCCATAGTTTTTTGTCGTGAACTACCGGACCAAACGACCAGCCGGCCACGCCCGGTGCGGCCGACCCTTGCGCCGCCCATCGGCCCGCCCGCTGGGCGGTCTTCTGCGTCGCGCGCAACCCGCCCTCGTCGCCTTGGCTCTGGGCCATCCCCACCTCACGCCCATCGCCAGCGCTCTCGCGGCGACGCCGCCCCAGCCGACCCCGGCCGCTCCCTCCAACGGGCATCCCCGGCCGGCCCCCTCGCCCATGTCCTATCTCACCATTTCCAACTGGAACGACTTCACCGCCCGGCCGGGCAACCGTCGCGGCGAAATGTGTTTCGTCTCTCCCGTCCTCCGGACTCCAAGCCCGTGGACCGAGCTCGTCCCCACCTGGAACATCCGCGCCGCCACCAACGCCGGATTTCAATTCGAGTTCCGCCCGGTCTACGGCGATCGACCCTCGGATTTTTTTCACCTCGGCCATTGGACGGCCCATCCCGACGCCACTCGACCGCGTCACAGCGTGAACGGCCAAAGCAACGAGATCGGCCGCGTGCTGACCGACACGCTCGTCGTGGCTGACCCCTGCCGTTACCTGGAGATCCGCATCACCGTTTTCGATCCGGGCCGGACCCACGCGCATCCGCCGGTGGAATATCTGGGTCTCGATCTCTTCGACGCGTCGCGACCGATCTCGCTCAACGCGGCCTTCGATGCTGCGCGCCCGACGGAAATCGCCGTGCCGCAACGCTCGCAGCTGGCTCATCCGAACGGGCGCGATTGGTGCAGCCCCACGTCCGTCTCCATGGTGCTGGCCTACTGGGCTGCAATACTGCGCCGGCCCGAGCTGAATCTGGACCTGGCCGACGTGGCCGCAGGCGTGAACGATCCCGACTGGCCAGGCACCGGGAACTGGGCGTTCAACGCCGCTTTCGCAGGAAAATTCCCCGGGATGCGCGCACGAGTCACCCGCCTGCCGGACGTTCGCGCTCTTCAACGCTGGCTGCGGGCGGGCATCCCCGTGGCCGTGTCGGTGTCGTTCAATCTCCTCAATGGGCGGCTGAACGACGACGGCACCGGCCATTTAATTGTGTGCGTCGGGACCACCGGCGACGGCCAGTTCCTCGTCAACGACCCGTTCGCGGACCTGACCCGGGGTGAATCCGTCCGCCGGGTTGTGTCCCGGGACACGCTGGCCCGGGCGTGGGGCCGCTCGCGCGGCGTCGTTTACCTTATTTATCCGGAGACGTGGGCGACGCCTTGAGCTTCCCGACCAGGGCCGTGGTGGACCTGCCCGGCACCCCGGCGAGCACGACCACCTGCCCGCCGGCCCGCTCCACCAGGCGGCGCTCGTCCTGGTTGATGGTCTCGAGCGTGTAATCGCCGCCCTTGACATAGATGTCCGGCTGCACGAGTTCGAGAAAACGCAGCGCGGTGCGATCGGGAAAGACGCAGACGCCGTCCACCGCCGCGAGTCCGGCCAGGACGAAGGCCCGATCTTCCTCGGGATTGATCGGCCGATCCGGCCCCTTCAACTCCCGCACGCTGGCATCCGAATTCAAACCGACGAGGAGCGCGTCGCCCTGATTGCGGGCAGCCTCCAGATAGGTGACGTGCCCGCGGTGCAACAAATCGAAGCACCCGTTCGTCACGGCCAGACGCCGCCCCTCTTCCCGCAACCGATGGCGCCAGGACGCCAGACGATCCCAGGTCAGGATTTTTTCCCGCAGGTTTAGCATGGGCGGATGATGAACTGCCGATGGGCGCGCTCGCAACCGGTTTTGTTTTCCGGCCCGGTGCGCCGCCCCCCCGGGTGACCAGCCGGAAGGCGGCTAAGGGCGATACCCGGTCGCGCGCGCTCCGCTCCGGCGCGACAGTTCGGGCTTTCCGGCTGAACGCCAGCGATTAAACTGCACCCGTGCGGCGTTCGGCCGGGATGGCGGCGCCAAACATGGAAGCACCAGCGTGGCATCACCGAGCTAGACCGTGAACATCGTCCAGTTGACCCCGGGAGCCGGCGGCATGTATTGCGGCGGCTGTTTTCGCGACAACGCCCTGGTGGCCGCGCTTCGCCAGGGCGGGCACGAGGCGTTGATGGTGCCGCTCTACCTGCCGCTCACGCTCGACGAACCCGACCAGAGCGCCGACACGCCGATCTTCTTCAGCGGGATCAACGTTTACCTGGAGCAGAAATCGGCGATCTTCCGCCATCTCCCGGGCTGGATGCTGAAGCCGTTCAACTCGCGCCGCTTGTTGAAGTGGGTCGCGGATCGGGCGGCGCAGACGCGCGCCGAGAACCTGGGCGACCTCACGGTCTCGATGATTCGGGGCGAGCACGGCCATCAAGCGCGCGAGCTGAACGAACTGATCGCCTGGCTCAAGACCCACGCGCGCCCGGATGTGGTCTGTCTGTCGAACGCGCTTCTCGCCGGGCTCGCGCGGGAGATCAAGCGGCAGCTCCAGACCAAGGTCGTGTGTTTGCTCTCGGGTGAGGACTCGTTCCTCGACGCCCTGTCCGCCGAATGGCGGGACGTGGCCTGGCGGACGCTGGCCGAGCGCTGCCGGGACATCGATCTGTTTCTGCCTCCCAGCCGGTATTTCGCAGACCTCATGTCGGCCCGCCTGGGCTTGCGCGCCGATCAGGTGGCCATTCTTCCCAATGGCATTCGGCTGGACGGCTACGAGGACCGGCCAACGACCGGTCCCGATGCCGGCCTTGAGAGCGCCGGCGCCGCGGGGCATCGCCCGCCGGTGCTGGGATTCTTCGCCCGGCTCTGCCGCGAAAAGGGACTGGACCAGCTTGTTGATGCATTTCTGCTCCTGAAACAGCGGCCGGCGGGTCGAAACCTGCGGCTCCACGCCGGTGGCGGCTGCGGCCCCAGCGACGAAGTGGTGGTGGAAGAACAACGCCGCAAACTCGCCGACGCCGGGCATCTGGCCGACGCGCAGTTTTTTCCGAATGTGTCGCATGCGGAGAAAATTGCCTTTCTGCAGGGGCTCGACGTTTTTTCGGTGCCGGCGCCTTACAACGAGGCCTTCGGGCTTTATCTCATAGAAGCCCTGGCCGCTGGCGTGCCGGTGGTGCAACCGCGGCGCGCCTCCTATCCGGAATTGGTCGAGGCCACGGGCGGAGGCTTGTTGTGCGAGGCCGGCAACCCTCGCTCTCTGGCGGACGCGATCGAGTCGCTCCTGACCGATCGCCGCCGGGCCCGCCAATTGGGCGCCGCCGGAAAGGCCGCCGTGGCGCGCGCCTACACGGCCCGCAGCATGGCGGACGCCTTTGTAAACGCTTGCCGAACTTCAGCGAAACGCGCATAAGCGCCCCATGTCCACGTCTCCCTCCGGACCGGCGTCTCCGCTTCGTCGCCGCGCGTTTTTAGCGGCCTCCGCCTCAGCCGCCGCCCCGTTTCTCTTGCCCTCCGCCCTCTGGTCCGCCGAGGTCAAACCATCCGATCGCATCACCCTGGGGTTCATCGGCGTCGGCACGCAGGGCCGGGGGTTGCTGGGAGGGTTCCTCTCCAATCCCACTGTTCACGTCGTGGCCGTATGTGACGTCGACACCCGTCGCCGGGATCACGCCCGACGGATGGTGGACGACAAATACTCCAGGCAAAAGGACCGGAAGTCCGTTCACGGCTGCGTCGCTTATGGCGACTTTCGTGACCTGCTTGCCCGCCGGGACATCGACGCCGTCGTCATTGCCACCCCCGACCACTGGCACGCCTACATCGCCATCGCCGCCGCAGCCGCGGGCAAGGACATCTATTGCGAAAAGCCCCTCTGCCAGTCGGTCCACGAGGCCCGCGCCATGGTCAGCGCCGTCCGGCAGCACCAGAGGATTTTCCAGACCGGTTCGATGCAACGGTCGTCCCGGGAGTTTCGCGTGGCCTGCGAACTGGTGCGCAACGGGCGCCTCGGCAAAATCACCGGAGTCGAAGTCGGCGTCGGCGGTCCAGGCAAGCCCTGCGACCTGCCCGCCGAAACGCCCGAGCCCGGCCTCGACTGGGACCTTTGGCTCGGGCCCGCTCCCGAGCGCGGTTATCATTCGGAACTCAGCCCACGCGGCGTGCACACCCACTTCCCCAACTGGCGCAGCTATTGGGAATTCGGCGGCGGGATGGTCACAGACTGGGGCGCGCACCACTTTGACATCGCCCAATGGGGCCTCGGCATGGATGAAAGCGGTCCGGTGGAGGTCATCGCCGCCAGCCAGCCCAACGCCCAGGAAGGCGCCCGGATTCGCTACGCCAACGGAGTCGAGGTGCTCCACAAATCCGCCAACGGCGTCTGGTTCAACGGCACCGACGGGCGCATCTACGTCAATCGCGGCAAGTTCGAACTCTGGCGCGGAGACGTGCAGAAGGCCAAATCTCCCGACGATTGCGACGCCGTCGTGCGCGAGTTTCTCCCCGAGGGATCGCTGCGACTTTACGCCAGCACCGACCACAAGGCCGACTGGGTGGCCGCCATTCGCAGCCGCAAGCCGCCCATCTGCGACGTCGAAACCGGCGCCCGCACGGTCACGGTCTGCCATCTCATCAACCTTTCCTACCGCCACAACGCATCGTTGAAGTGGGATCCGCAGAAGGAACAGTTCGCCGGCGGCACCGGCCACCAGGACTGGCTCAACGTGCCCCACCGCGACTGGTGGAAGGTGTAGGGGCAGAAGTTGAGAGGTGGAAGGTAGGGGCCAGAAGCCAGAAGCCAGAAGCCAGAAGCCAGAAGCTGGAAGCCGGAAGCTGGAAGTCAGCCGTCCAACTTCCGAGTTCCAACTTCCAACTTCCAACTTCCAACTTCCAACTTCCAACTTCCAACTTCCAACTTCCAACTTCCCCCCCGCCCCCAGCTCGACGCACTTTCCTCCGGCCCGTCCTTGCCAACGATGGGGGCCCGACCTAGTGTGCGCGCGCGTGGCCACGGCGATTCGAAACGCCCGCGTCACCCCGCTATGAGACGACGTCTGTTATACGGCATCCTGCTCACCGCGCTGGCGGTGAATTTATTCCTCGGCGCCAAGGCCTATTCGGAAAACGTCCAGGCCGCCGAGAAAGACGAGGCCTATCCCAACCTCAAGTTGTTCGGCGTCGTCCTCGACCGCATCCGCCAGGAATACGTCGATGGCGACAAGCTCAGCTATCAGGATCTCATCCACGGAGCGCTCCGGGGCATGCTCAGCACGCTCGATCCCCACAGCGAGTTCATGGAGCCGACCAAATACGACGATCTCAAAAAGGACACCCAGGGGGAGTTCGGCGGCGTCGGCATCGTGGTTTCCGTCAAGGACAGCTTCCTCACCGTCGTGTCGCCCATGGAAGACACGCCCGGGTTCAAAGCCGGCATTCTCACCGGCGATCGCATCGTTCGGATCGACGGTCGCAACACCGAGCGGATGATCCTCAACGACGCCGTCAAGCGCCTCCGCGGCAAGCCGGGCACCGAAGTGACGCTGACCATCTTCCGCCCGAGTTCCTCCGTGACCACCAACTACACGCTCGTCCGCGCGCAGATCAAGGTCGACACGGTCAAGGACATCCACGGCCGGCGGGAGTTCCCCATCGGCGAGGGCAGCGTCGGCTACGTGCGCCTCGTTCAATTCGGAGAACAGACCGGCTCCGACCTCGACGACGCCCTGCGCAAGCTCGAATCGCGCGGCATGGAGTCGCTCATCCTCGATCTCCGCGACAACCCCGGCGGCTTGCTCGATCAGGCCGTCCAGGTCTGCGAAAAATTCCTGCCGGCCGGCCAGCTGGTCGTGTCGACCGAAGGCCGCGATGGCAAACAAAAGTCCATGTACCATGGCAAGGGTCGCGGCAAGCACCCCGCCCTGCCCGTCGTCGTCCTCGTCAACAACGCCAGCGCCAGCGCGTCGGAGATCGTCGCCGGCTGCCTCCAGGACTGCACCACGCTCGGCGTCTGCAAAGCCATCCTCATCGGCGAGCAGACGTTCGGCAAAGGTTCCGTCCAGAGCATCCTCCCGCTCCAGGACGGCTCCGCCCTGCGCCTGACCACCGCCAAATACTACACGCCCAGCCACAAGGTCATTCACGAGAAGGGAATCACCCCCGACATCGTGGTCCCCATGACCGATGAGGAAATGCGCGACGTCGCCCTCAAGCGAACCCCCGGCGGCCTCGAGTCGCTGCCCGAGGCCGATCAGGATCGCGTCCGCGACGCCCGCGATGTCCAACTGGATCGCGCCATCGATGTGCTCAAAGGAATCTCCCTCTACACCAAGCGCACACCGACCAAGGCGGAAAAACAGTGACGAGGGATGAGGGATGAGTTGAGCGGCGCGGAAGATGGCGGCGGTGGGCGGGTGGAGCGGAGAGCAGCAGTTTGAACCTCGAACTTCCAACTTTGAACTTTGAACGTTGAACGTTGAACGTTGAACGTTGACCTCAGAATTTCGGACTTCGAACTTCGGACCCCGCAACTAATCGTCGAACAGCGCAACACCTGCCTTTCTGATGCTTTTGGCCCTGGAAACGTCGTGCGATGAGACCAGCGCGGCGGTCGTGCACGACGGCGTCGTGCTGGCCAACGTGGTGTCATCCCAGGTTGCGCTGCATTCCGAGTATGGCGGCGTGGTGCCGGAACTGGCCACGCGGGAGCACCTGCGAAACACGCCGCCAGTGGTATCCGCCGCGCTGCACGCCGCCGGGATTCGCGCCACCGACCTCGACGCCGTTGCGGCCACTCGCGGCCCCGGCCTGCCGAACGCGCTGATGATCGGGCTCAAAGCCGCGCAGGGGATGGCCTATGTACTGCGCAAGCCTTTCGTCGGGATCCATCATCACGAGGCCCACCTTTATTCGCCCTGGATTGAAAGCCAGCCGCCCCGGGCGCGGTTCGACCTCTTCGAGCCCAATGTCTCCCTCATCGTGAGCGGCGGTCATACCATGCTGGTGCACGTCCGGGCGGAGCTCGACCATGCCGTTCTCGGCTCCACGCTCGACGACGCGGCCGGCGAATGTTTCGACAAGATCGCCAAGCTGATCGGACTGCCGTATCCGGGCGGACCCGAGTTGGATCGGCTCGCGGCGACGGGCGACCCGGCGGCCTACGACTTTCCCCGCCCTCTGCTGCGCGCGGACAACGACGATTTCAGCTTCGCAGGGCTCAAAACATCCGTTCGCTACTTTCTGCAGAAGCACCCCGAGGTGTTGGAGACGGCGACAGAAATTCGCAATCTGTGCGCGAGCGTGCAGGCGGCCATCGTGGAAACCCTCGCAAAAAAAACGTTGAACGCCGCCCGCCGGGTGGGCGCGCCGTGCGTGACCGCGTCCGGCGGGGTGTCGTGCAACCGGGGCTTACGGACGGCGCTGACGGATGCGTGCCGCCGTCACGGCCTGCGATTGCGTCTGGCCGAAGGCGCGTTCTGCACCGACAACGCGGGCATGATTGGCGTGCTGGCCGAGCGGCGGCTGATGAAGGAGTTGGCCGGTCCCGACGACGAGGCCCTCGACGCCGACATCCTGCCGGGGTGGGCGCTGTAAACTTCCAACTTCCAACTTCCAACTAATCCTGGGCCTCGAGGGGAGGGCGGAACTTGTACTTCTTGGCGAGGGCCTGGCAGGCGGCGAGAGGCTTCATGCCGGCGGTGCAGGAGGGTTCGGACAGCGACGCGGCGGCGGCGCACACGCCGGTTTCCAGGCATTTCTTCAAATCCCAACCTTCGTGCAGGCCGAGCAGCACGCCCGCGCAGAAGGCGTCACCGGCACCGGCGCTGCCGGCGATGTATTTTCCGGGCAGGTTGAGCGAGGACTGCCAGACGTCTTCACCCTTGCGGGTGCGGGCAAAGCCGCCCTCTGGAAAGTGAATGACCACGACCTCGCGCACGCCTTGCTGGAGAAGCGCGCCCGCAGCGTGACGCAGCGCGACGGTGTCCAACGAACCATCCGTCTGGCGAATCTTGAATCCGGCCGTCTTGCCCGCCTCGATCTCGTTCAGCACGCAATAGTCGACGTGCTTCAACGCGGGCGTGACAATCTTGGCGAACCGGTCGGAGTCCTCGCTGACGGCATCGACGCTGGTCTTCAGTCCCGCCTCCTGGGCGGCGGCGAGCAGGCGGGCGGCCTTGGTCCCGAACTTCGCGTCCGGCTGGTCCAATTCATCGAGCAGGAGGAGATAACCGAGGTGAAAGATCTGGGCCTTGACCTTGGCGAAGTCGAGATCGTCGCCCTTCCACAGCGCGTTGGCGCCGCGGGCGTGAAAAAACGTGCGCCGGCCGTTGTATTGTTCGGTCATCACGTCGGTGTAGGACGTGGGGGCCTCGGCCGTGGCGCGGAGCAGGCGGGTGTCGATCTTGTGCTTTTTGCAATCGTCGAGAATGGCCTGGCCGAGCGAATCCTTGCCCACCAGCCCGGCGCCGCTCAGAGGGAAGGTCGCGCCGAGTTTGGCGAGGTTGATGAGCACGTTGTAGGGAGCGCCGCCGGTTCCCTGATACTGGCTGCGAATGTTGGCGAGCTGTTCGCGCTCAGGATAAACGTCGACCAGTTTGACTTGATCGATGATCCAGTTGCCCCCCGCGACGATGCCGCGACGACTGGAAGTGGATTTGGTCTTTGCCGTAGCCATAAATCTCATTGCCTCTGGCACGGCCACCGGCCATCGACGGGCGACGGTCGGTGCCAATTACCCCTTCACCGGTCACTGAGCCCCAGTGACAAAAGGAGTGGAAACGCCAGCAGGCCCGGCTAGTGAAGGAGATGTCGCGAGGGCGACGCAAGACGAAAGTGGGCGGGAACGAGACCAAGTGCGACGGACGAGGCGCACACGGGATGGCGTTTACCCCCTGGACTTGGGCGTCGGGACGAACCCATTCGACTCAAATGCCGAGGCTGGCCAGCGTGGTGCAGATGGAATTGACCACCTGGACGAGGCCGGGGTGGGACACTTCGAAGCCTTCGACCGAGTGCTGCAGGCCGCGCAGGGACAGGTCCACCAGCTCCTGGTTGCGGGTTTCGCGGGTGGCTTCATGGGTGGACACCGCGGTGAACCCGGCGATGCTCTGGGCCTTTTCGGGTTCAATGCCGGAAATCCCCTCCACCTCTCCTTTGAGCGTGGCAAGCAGCCGCAACAACTCCGAGCGTTGCTCCGTGGTCAGCACTCCGGCCTGGGCCAAACGCTCCTCGATCTTGGCGATGGTATCTTTGATCATGGCAATTGCCCGGACGGGCGATGGCCCAAAGCTAGCCGCCCGCGCGTCACCCGGCCAGCCACAGGTTGCTGAACTCCGGCTGTTTTTCCCGGGCCCAGCCCGCGCTTACCGGGCTCCCCGGCCCGATTTCAGTCAATCGGCGCCTACTCGACCCGCGCCTCGCCCTTCCCCCGCACCACGTCGCCGATGATCCAAGCCGGATGGCGCGCCGCGCGAATGGCACGCAGGACCGCGTCCGCCTGGTCGCCCGCCACGAGCACGACCATGCCGATGCCCATGTTGAACACCTGATAAAGCTCGTCCACCGGCACGCCGCTTTTGGCTTCGATCATCTGAAAGATTGGCAGCATTTCCCAGCTGCCGCGGCGCACGACCACGTCGCAGGTGTCGGGCAGCACGCGCGGGATGTTGTCGACGAAGCCACCCCCGGTGATGTGGGCGAGGCCCTTCACGACGCGGGGCCGTCCGGCGCGGTTGAACTTCTTCAGCAGGGCCTGCACGAGCATCCCGTAGCTGACGTGAACCTTGAGCATCTCGTCGCCGATGGTGTTGCCCAGCTCCGGCACACGGCTGGAGGGTTTCAGCCGCAGCTGCTCGAAGAAGATTTTGCGGGCGAGCGAATAGCCGTTGGTGTGGAGACCGCTGGAGGCGATGCCAATGACCGCGTCGCCGCGACGGATCGTCCGCCCGTCGAGCATCCGGTCTTTTTCCACGACGCCGACGATCGTCCCGCTGACGTCATACTCTCCGGCCTGGTAAAAGCCGGGCATCTGGGCGGTCTCGCCGCCGATGAGGGCGCAGCGGTTGGCGGCGCAGCCGCGGGCGAAGCCCTTGATGATGTCGGTGAAGACGTGGGGCTCGAGCTTGCCGGTTCCGAGGTAATCGAGAAAAAACAGCGGCTCGGCGCCGAGCACGGCGATGTCGTTCACACAATGGTTGACGAGATCCTCGCCGATGGTGTCATGGCGGTCCATGGCGAAGGCGATCTTGAGCTTGGTGCCCACGCCATCGACGCTGGAAACGAGGACCGGCTGGCGGTGGCGTTTGAGGTCGAGGGCGAAGAGCCCGCCGAAGCCGCCGACCTTGCCGAGAACCTCGCGCCGGTGGGTGGAGGCGAGCAACTGGGGCAAGGTCGCCTTCACTCGGTTGCCCAGATCAATGTCCACGCCCGCCCGGGCGTACGCTTTCGGTTTCATCAGAGCCGGAAGTAAACCGCCAAGCCCGGCCGGAGTTCAACCGGAAAGCGTGCGAAATCCAAATCGCCGGGCGCGACGTTTCACCTGCAGGCATCCGGCCCCGTCCCGGCGCAGTTTTGGCTTGCGCCACCCGGGTCCGGCCCCGACAAACAGAATCATCCGATGTTTACCGAGATTCGTTCCGTTCATTTTGTGGGCATAGGCGGCACCGCGATGGCCTCCGTGGCTGGCGCCATGAAAGACAAGGGCCTGCTCGTCACCGGGTCTGATCAAAACGTTTACCCGCCCATGTCGACGTTTCTGGCCGAGAAGCAAATCGAGGTCATGAACGGCTACGCCGAAGCCAACCTCGGCCACAAACCCGATCTGGTCGTCATCGGCAACGCCATTTCCCGCGGCAACCCGGAAGCGGAAGTCGCCCTCGAGCGCAAGCTCCGCTACTGCTCGCTGCCGGAGCTGCTCCGGGAGTTTTTCATCCGCGGCAAACGGTCGCTTGTCGTCACCGGCACGCACGGAAAGACCACCACCACGTCGCTCCTCACGTGGGTCTTTGAACACAACGGGCTCAACCCCAGCTTCCTCATCGGCGGCATCCCGAACAATTTCTCCCAGGGCGCCCGGTTCACCGACAGCGAATGGTTCATCATCGAGGGCGACGAATACGACACCGCCTTCTTTGACAAGCGGAGCAAGTTCGTCCATTACCTCCCCGAAGTCGCCATCGTCAACAACCTCGAATTCGATCACGCCGACATCTTTGGCAGCCTGGCCGAGATCCAAACCTCGTTCAAGCGCCTCATCAATCTCATCCCCCGCAACGGCCAGCTCCTCGCCAACGGCGACGATCCCAACATCGCCCCGCTGCTCAACGTCACCCATTGTCCGGTCAAACGGTTCGGCCTGGGCGACGACAACGCCGTGCGGGCCTTCAACCTCAAGCTGGGCCCGACCGCGAGCGAGTTCGAGCTGCCGTCCGCCCGGTTTCATCTCAACCTGGTGGGCGAACTCAATGTCCGCAACGCCCTCGCCGTCATCGCCTGCGCCAAGCATTGCGGCCTGAAAAACAGCCAGATCCAAAGCGCCTTCAACACGTTCAAAGGCATCAAACGCCGCATGGAGGTCCGCGGCATCGCCGGCGGCGTCACCGTCATTGACGACTTCGGCCATCACCCCACCGCCATCCGCGAGACGCTCCGCGCCTTGCGCCTGAAATACCCGGCCCAAAAAATCTGGGCCGTCTTCGAGCCCCGTTCCAACACCACCCGGCGCAATGTCTTCCAGCACGAGCTCGCCTCAGCCTTCCAGGACGCCGATGCCGTGGTCGTGTCGCAGGTCGCCAAACTCGAGCAGCTCAAGCCCGAGGAACGCCTCAATCCCGAACAGCTGATGAAGGAGATCCAGGGCACCGGCAAGCCCACCGCCTACCTGGCCGACGTCGATGCCATCGTCGAACACCTCGCCCAGGGCGCCGAGGGCGGTGACGTGATTTGCGTCTTCAGCAACGGCGGCTTCGGCGGCATTCACGGGCGCCTGCTCGAACGCCTCAAAGCCCGACGATAGGGAAGGAACATGCCCAGTGTCAGGTGTTCAGAGCTCAACGTTCGACGCTCGACGCTCAACGCTCAACGTTCGACGCTCAACGTTCGACGCTCAACGTTCGACGCTCAACGTTCGACGCTCAACGTTCGACGCTCAACGTTCGACGCTCAACGTTCAACGTTCAACGTTCAGAATCCAAAGTCGGACGTGCCAACGGCGGCATTCGGACGGCGCGTTCCGGACAACGCGCGGCGCACGGCGTCCCCACGTTTCACGTATGACCTTCCGGACGGCTTTTTCTGCAGCCGTTGAATCGTTTCGCCAGATGGCCGCGCGGTCAGCCCGATCGGCCCAACGGGTCGTCGGGCCTTGCGGGCGGACGAGCGCGCTCGCGCCTCGAGTTCTCGTTCCCAGCTCGGCCTCGCTCAGGATGTCCGCACTTTTTCTCGTGGTTCTCGGCGCCTCGCTGGTTCGCGGGCCGGCCGCCGACCTGACGCCCGCGCGCTGGCCGCGCTTCCGCGGACCGGACGGATCCGGGATTGGCCAGGGAGGTTTCCCCACGCATTTCGGCCCGAATTCAAATGTCGTGTGGAGCATCCCCCTGCCCTCGGGGCACTCCTCGCCTTGTCTGTGGGATTCGCGGTTGTTCATCACGGTTTTCACCAACAACCAGCTGCAGACGTGGTGCCTCGAGCGCGGGTCCGGCCGGGTCCTGTGGCAACGCTCGCTTCCGCCCGGAGCCATCGAGCGCGGCGCGCACCTCAGCCACCCGGCCACCGCCACACCGGCCACCGACGGCCAGCGCGTCGTTGTCTATTTCGGCTCGTTTGGGCTGGCGTGCTACGGGGTGGACGGAACGGAGCAGTGGCGCAAGCCGCTGCCCATCCCCGTGACCCAGCACGGCGCCGGCACGTCCCCCGTGCTCGCCGACGGCCGGATCATTTTGAACTGCGACCAGGATGTCGAATCCCACCTGCTGGCGGTCGACGCCGCGACCGGGCAGATCGCATGGCGCACGGCGCGCGAGGCGTTCCGACGAGGATTTGCCACACCCCTGCCCTGGCCCCCGGAAAAACCGACCCAGGTCATCATCCCCGGCACTTTGCGCCTCGTGGGCTACAACCTCGCGGACGGCTCCGAGCGCTGGAGCGTGCGCGGCCTGCCCAACGAGATGGTGAGCTCCGCGGTCGCCGGCGATGGGCACATCTTCGTGGCGGGTTGGACGCACGGCTCGGGCGTCAGTCGCATGCCCGATTTTGACCATTTGCTGGAGCAGGGAGATGCCAACCACGACGGAAAGCTGACCCGGGCGGAGGCGCCGCCGGGTCCAGCCCGACAACATTTTATCTACATCGACGCCAACAAGGATAACTTTGTTAGCCGCGACGAATACCAGGCCATCGCGCGCATCTTTGACGGTTCCAAGAACGTGGCGCTCGCCGTCCGGCCGGATGGACAAGGGGACGTGACCGAGACGCATGTGGATTGGCGGGCGACCCGCGGCCTGCCGTATGTGCCGTCCCCGCTCTATTACGAAGGCCGGCTGTATCTGGTGAAAAACGGAGGGCTGGCCTCGTGTCTCGACGCCCGCACGGGTGAATACCGTTATCAGGAGGAGCGGCTCGGTGCGTTGGGGGATTATTATGCGTCGCCGGTCGCGGCGGACGGCAAAATTTGCGTCGCGTCCCAGCCGGGGGTCGTGGTGGTGTATCGGGCCGGCGATTCGCTGGAAGTCCTCGCCCGAAATTCCCTCGACGAGACCATCCTGGCCACCCCCGCAATCGCGGACGGCCTGCTCTACGTCCGCACCGCCACCCGCCTCTATGCGTTCGGCCACCCGCAGAAGCCGGCGGCCGCTTCCCACTGAACGCGGTCTGCACCGCAACCGGCCGCGCCCGAGCTGGCGGAGTTCGTCCGCGTACGCCATTCTCCCCCATGGACACGTCGGGCGACGATAACCCGCAGGTGCCGCCGCCGCCGGGGCCTTCAGCGGAGGCGCGACGGACGGAGACTCACGCCGGCGTTCGTGGGCGCGGCGCGACGGACAATCCCGGGAACCGATTTCAAGCGGTGCATCTGGAGCGGGACGCCGACTGGGACCCGGCGGAGGATCCGGCGTTGACCACCGCCTTTCTGCGGGACCATTCAGAAACCATCATCAGTTACAACGAGAGCCCGGACGTGGGCTTTGCCGCGAGCGTGAATCCGTATCGCGGCTGTGAGCACGGGTGCATCTATTGCTACGCCCGTCCCACGCACGAGTACCTGGGATTTTCGGCCGGGCTCGACTTTGAGTCGCGGATCATGGTGAAGGAGGACGCTCCCGAATTGCTGTGGAAGGAGTTGGCGGCTCCGGGCTGGCAGCCGCAGGTGATCGCGATGAGCGGCGTGACGGACTGCTACCAGCCCGTGGAACGGCGCCTGCGCCTGACGCGCCGCTGCCTGGAGGTGCTCGCGGAATTTCGCAACCCGGTGGTCATCGTGACCAAAAACCACCTGGTGACCCGGGACCTTGACCTCTTGGGGCGGCTGGCCCAGTTCGAGGCAGCGAGTGTCTTGATTTCGGTCACGTCGCTGGACGCGGCGCTGGCGGCCCGGATGGAGCCGCGGGCGTCACGGCCGGCGCATCGGCTTGAGGCGATCCGGTTGCTGGCGCAGGCAGGAATTCCGGTCGGAGTTTTGGTGGCGCCAGTGATCCCGGCCCTGACCGAGGCCGAGTTGCCGGCGATATTGGACGCGGCCCGGAAGGCCGGGGCAGGCCAGGCCGGTTACGTGGCTCTTCGCCTGCCGCTGGGAGTGGCGCCGCTGTTCGAGCAATGGATTCGGGTGCAATATCCTGAGCGGGCCGGGAAGATCCTGGAGCGAATCCGGGCGTTTCGAGGAGGAAAGCTTAACGACCCACGGTTCCGGACGCGGATGCGAGGGGAAGGGATTTTTGCCGATCAACTGGCGCAACTGTTTCGGGCGGCTTCCCGGAAGGCTGGGTTCGTGGACTCGCCGCCGCGGTTGTCGACCGCTGCTTTTCGCGTTCCCTTTTCAGCACCCGGGAGTAGGCAAAAAACGTTTCCATTCTGACAACGTCGCCTCGTTCGACTTCGTTCCGAAGTCTCACCTGCGAAACAAGCAAAGCGCTTGCCGAAGCCTCCGATTTCGAGGGTTATAATTCAGGATTTCTCGCCCGAGCTGGTCCCGCGACGAATGGCGAACCCGCCGTAGCCTTTGAGCCCTCCGTCCGACGGCCTGAGAAAGGTGGGAACGACCGAGGGGGTCGGCCGCAGGGCGGATCGCACCGCCGGACAATTCCCCGCCCGCCGGCGCCTGGCTCCCGGAACGGACGGCTGGCTTTGGCCCTTTTTGCCCTTCATTTCGATGAGAATCATGTTGGTCGGCTTTCGGCGGGAGGGAGCGAGCCCCGTCGCCCCGCTCCCGCCGAGTTCCACGTTGTCCCTACGCCGCAGAGATAACCCGGCGCCAGGCCGGGTGCCATTGAGGGAAGTGCGACCTCCTACAACGGGCCGAGCCGAGGTCCGCACCTAGGGGATTTACGGAGTCCGCTGCCGGGGCCCAAGGGGTCATCGTTTCGGCCGCGAGACTTGCTGGGCCGCCGGCGGGCCTATCGGACCTGCCAGGCGCAGCCGGGAAGTTTTCGTGCATAAAATTCGGCTGGAGAACGTCCATAAAATCCGATAAACACACGGCAAAGCCGGAGCTGCCGCTTCGACCTGGTTTGAGCGAAACCGGGAGGAACCGGCCGGCTGAATGAAAGCCGCGCGACCCGCAAGCCATCGACAACACACCATGAGCAAGCCGTTCATCCCCACCTGGTGCAACAGCGCCGATCACACCTGGCGCCCCCGCCGACGGGAGTTCCTGTTCACGGGCGCCGTCGGCACACTCGGACTTACGCTGGGCCAGTTCTTCAAATTGCGCGCCGAGGACGCCGAGACCGCCCCCAAGGCGACCGCGCAATCTGTGATTCAGATCTATCTCCCCGGCGGCATGGCGGCCCAGGAGACATTCGATCCCAAGCTCCTCGCGCCGATCGAATATCGCGGACCGTTCGGCACGGTGAAAACCAAGCTCGACGGCGTCCATTTTTCCGAGCTGCTCGCCAAGACGGCGCGGATCGCGGATCGCCTGACGGTCGTGCGCTCGATGACCCACGGCGAGGCCGACCACGATCGCGGCACCCACAACATGTTCACCGGGTATCGCCCAAGCCCGGCGATCCAATACCCGAGCTTCGGCAGCATCGTTTCCCACGAACTGGGCGCCCGGAATGACCTTCCGCCTTACGTCTGCATTCCGTCCCAGCCCAATAATTTTGCCGGCACCGGCTACCTCGGCTCAGCCTACGGCCCATTCAGCCTGGGCAATGATCCCGCCACCTCCAATTTCCGGGTCCGGGATCTGGCCCTGCCCTCGGGAGTCACCGAAGCGCGTTTCGCCACCCGGCGCGAAATGCGCGCGGCGGTCGACGCCCACTTCAGCACGCTCGAAAAATCCGACGCGCTGGACGGCATGGACTCCTTCTACCAACGCGCCTACGCCATGCTGTCGTCCGACAAAGCCCGTGCCGCGTTTTCCCTCGACGGCGAGCCGGAGAAGGTGCGCGAAGAATACGGCAGCGGCCCGGCCGGCCAGCGCCTGTTGCTGGCGCGCCGTCTGGTCGAAGCCGGCGTCCGCTTCGTCAGCCTGACCTACGGCGGCTGGGATCACCACGACAACATCAGAAACGCGATGCAGGGCCAGCTGCCAAAGTTCGACCAGGCGTTCGCCGCGCTCATCCGTGATCTCGACCAACGCGGCCTGCTGTCGACCACGCTGGTCACGGTCACCACCGAGTTCGGCCGCACCCCCAAGATCAACGCAACCGCCGGACGCGACCATTACCCAAAGGTATTTTCCATTGTCCTCGCCGGCGGCGGCAGCAAACGCGGGCACGTTCACGGCGCGTCCGATCCCACGGGCGGCGAACCCGAAGACAACCCGCTCAAGGTCGAGGATCTGGCGGCCACGATTTATCATCAGCTCGGCATCCCCCACGCCAAGGCGCTCATCGCGCCGGGCAATCGCCCCGTCCGCATCGTCAAGGATGGTGAGATTCAAAAAGGGTTGCTCGCCTGACGTGCCCGGGCTCATGGCCCCAACTCGCGTCCATTTTGGAGCTCTCGCCGCCCGATGAACCTGACCTTTAGACCGGAGGCCATCCCATTGCCGCCAGGTTTTGGAGTGCGGCGGTCCTCCGCCGCTTTCGAATGCCCGTCCCTCTCGAAAGCGCCAGCGGACTGGCGCACTCAAAGACCTCCGGCCGTCCGAACATTTCTGCGGGCGTGGCTCGTGGTCGCGCTCGCCCTCTGGCTCAGCCCCATCCCCAGCCGGGCCGTCGCCCCACGCCTGGTCAATATCCTTCCCGCTGGCGCGCAGCGCGGGACCGAAGCGCAGGTGGTTTTTTCCGGGCAACGCCTCGAAGACGCCCAGGAAGTCTTGATGTATGAAAAGGGACTGACCGTCTCAAAGCTCGAGGCGTCCACGAACCAGGTGAAGGTCCTTCTGCAAATCGCGCCCGACTGTCCACTGGGCGAACACCAGTTGCGCCTGCGCACCGACACCGGCATCTCCGAGCTGCGCACATTCTGGATAGGCGCGCTGACCAACCTGGCCGAGATCGAGCCCAACACCGACCGCAGCAAACCCCAGCGCCTGCCGCTCAACTGCACGGTGCACGGCTCTCTTCCGGCGGAAGACCTCGATTATTTCGTCGTCGCGGCCGAGCAAGGCGCCCGCGTCTCGGTGGAAATCGAAGGCATCCGCCTGGGACGCGGTGCGCTCGATCCGTTTATTGCAATCCGCGACGCGGCCGGTCATGAGCTGGCCGCTTCCGACGACACCGCGCTCGGCTTCCAGGATGGCTTCATCTCGATCCTGGCGCCGGCCACTGGCGATTATTTCATCGAGGTGCGCGAGGCCGGCTACGGCGGGCTCGAAGGCTATTATTACCGGCTGAACGTCGGCACGTTCCCGCGCCCCGCAGCGGTCTATCCGAATGCGATTCAAGCCGGCCAACAGGCCCGCGTGCGGTTTATCGGCGATGCCCGGGGCGAGTTCGAACAGGACGTGGCGGCGCCGGCCACGCCCCGGGAGAAACACGGCATTTTCGCCGTCAACGCTCCGACGGTCACCAACGGCGCCGCAGGATCGCCCGCGGCGGGCGCGGCAACTGCCCCCACGCCCAATTGGGTCCGGGTTGTCCCCCACCCCGTCACGCTCGAGGCCGAGCCCAACAACCATCGCGATCAAGCCGGCCCCGCGCGCGAAATCCCCGCCGTCTTCTCCGGCATCGTCTCCCAGGCCGGCGATCAAGACATGTTCCGCTTCCGCGCCCATAAAGGCCAAAATCTCCAGCTCGGCATCTTCGCCCGGCGCCTGCGCTCACCGCTCGACTCATTTTTGCAGGTCTTGAACCCAAAAGGAGCGGTCGTGGTCGACAGCGACGACGCCGGCGGGCCGGACAGCGCGCTGACCCTCAAACCCGAGGACGATGGCGAGTACGTGGCGGTCGTGCGCGATCACCTGCACCGCGGCGGGCCCGACTTCGTCTATGCGCTCGAGATCGTCCCGGTGGAATCCTCGCTGCAATGCAAGTTCCCCGAAGTCGCCCGCAACGACACGCAGTCGCGCCAATATGTGGCCGTGCCGCGCGGAAACCATTTTGCGGTGCTCGCGTCGGTCCGCCGAACCGGCGCCGCGGGCGAGCTGTCACTCAAAGCGGACGGCCTGCCCGCCGGGCTGCGGCTCGTCACTGAATCCATCCCGGCCAAGGTCGACCAGTTCCCGCTGGTGTTCGCGGCGAGCGCGGATGCAAACCTTGCCGGCCAGCTCGCAGAGCTTCGCGTCACCGCCACCAATGGCGTGACTGGCCGCTTCCAAAACGAGATCGAGCTGGTCTCTGGCCCCAACAACACGAGCTACTGCAACACCCGCGTCGACCGTCTGGCGGCCGCGGTCACAGCGGTCGCGCCGTTCAGGGTTCACATCGTCACGCCGTCGGTTCCGCTGGTGCAGTCCGGCACGATGGACCTGCAGGTGGTTGCTGAGCGCGAGCCCGGCTTCGACGCCCCCATCAACGTCCAGCTGCTCTGGCGGCCGCCCGGCCTGAGCGCGTTGCCGGACATGACCATCCCCAAGGGCTCCAACCGCGTCGCGTATGTGCTCAACGCCAAAGGCGACGCCGACGCGCAAGCCTGGCCGCTGGTCGTGATGGCCTCCGCCAAGGTCAACGACGGCGACCTGTTCGTCTCGTCCCCGCCAGCCCGGCTCGACGTCGGCGAGCCGTACGTCGCGGCCACCATCGAAAAAACCGGCTGCGAGCCCGGCCAGTCGACCAACATCGTCGTCAAGCTCGAGCAGAAAATCCCCTTCGACGGCCCGGCCATCATTCGTCTGATGGGCCTGTCCGAAAAAATCGGCGTCCCGGAAAAGCAGATCACGTCCGCCGACCGCGAGGTGGTCTTCCCCGTCAAGGTGGATCCCACCTGCCCGCCGGGCTCGCAACGCAACTTGTTTTGCGCCGTCATCGTCCCCGCGAAAGGCACGGTCATCCCCCACAATGTCGGCCAGGGCGGCAGCTTCCGAGTCATCCCGCCACGAAACCTGCCGACGTCCAACGCCTCGAAGAAAGTCGCCAGCCGATGAGCCGTCCCGAGTCTCCTCTCCGCCCGAACCTGTCGTGCCCCGCGCCGCCACCGCGACCCCCTGACGCTGCGACCTGCCGCGTCCTGCGTTCCGCCCCACGCGGGTTCGCCTCGCGAGATCTGGCTTCATGGATTCTAGCCGCCGTTTTCAGCCTGTGGCCCAGCGTGAGCCGGGTGGCTGCCGCCGCCGAGCCGAAGCTGGAGGCGATCGTGGTCTTTCCCGACGACGTGCGCCTCACCTCCGCCCGGACGGCCCACTCGATGACGGTCCAGGCCGCCTATGCCGACGGCACGACGCGCGATGTCACCGGGCAAGCACGCCTCACGTCAGCCGCCGAATCGATCGTGCGAATCGACGGGCGCGAGCTTCGTCCGGTGGCAGACGGGCGGACGACGCTGACGGTGGCCTTCGCCGGGCAGGCCAAACAGATCCCGGTGACGGTCGAGCACGCGCGGGTGGAGCCGGCGGTCAGTTTCCGCCTGGACGTCGTCCCGGCCCTGACCAAGGCCGGCTGCAACAGCGGCAGCTGTCACGGCGCGTCCCGCGGCAAGGATGGATTCCGGCTGTCTTTGTTCGGCTATGATCCCGACGGCGATTACACGCGGGTCACGCGGGAACAGATTGGCCGCCGCATCAACCTCGCGATTCCAGAGGAAAGCCTGATCCTCGAGAAGGGTCTTGGCGTGGTTCAGCATACCGGCGGCGAGCGCTGGCGCACCAACAGCCCGCTCTACCACACCGTCCTGCGCTGGATTCAGGATGGCGCGCCCCGCGATCCCACCAACATTGCCCAGGTCGTGGGCATCCAGGTCGGCCCCACGCAGGCCGTCCTCGAAGGATCCAACGCCACCCAGCGGCTCGTTGTCCAGGCCCGCTATTCCGACGGCTCCCTCCTCGACGTCACCCGGCTTGCCGTGTTCATCAGCAACAACGAGCCCACCGCAACCGTCTCGACCGACGGAATCATCACCACCGGTCAGCGCGGCGAAGCCTTCGTCATGGCCCGGTTCGACGCCTTTACCGTCGGGTCGCAGATCCTCGTGGTGCCCAAGGGCCAGACCTTCAATTTCCCGGCCGATGTCGCCAGCCGGAACTACATCGACGATCTCGTGCACGCCAAGCTGCGCAAGTTGCGGGTCCGGCCGAGCGAAGTCTGTGACGATGCCACTTTTCTGCGGCGGGCGTATCTGGACATCACCGGCACGCTGCCTCCGCCATCGGCCGTGCAGGAATTCCTGGCGGAATCCAGCCCGGTCAAGCGCGAGCATGTGATCGAGGCGTTGATCCAGCGGCCGGAGTTTGCCGACCTCTGGGTCATGAAGTTTGCCGAGCTGCTGCAAATCCGCTCCCGCAACGATCAGTTCAGCCCCAAAGCCGCCCTCGCCTACTTCAATTGGCTGCGCGACAAGCTGCAGGCCAATGTCCCCATCGACCAAATCGTGCGGGAGATTCTCACCACCTCGGGCAGCACGCTCTACCAGCCGGCCGCCAATTACTACGAAGTCACGACGGACACGCTCAAGCTGGCGGAGAACACCGCGCAGGCGTTCCTGGGCATGCGCATCCAATGCGCCCAGTGCCACAACCACCCGTTCGATCGGTGGACCATGAACGACTACTACAGCTTCGCCAGCTTCTTCCCCCAGGTCGCCCGCAAACAAGGCGAGGATCCCCGCGAATACATCGTCTACGACCGCCCCGACGGCGAGGTCAAACACCTCGTCACCGGCCAGCCGCTGCCGCCCAAGTTTCTCGGCGCCGCCCAGCCCGTCATCCAAAAAGGCGAGACCCGCCGCGAGGTGCTCGCCCGCTGGCTCGCCTCCCCCGAAAATCCTCAATTCGCCCGCAATCTGGCCAACATCCTCTGGGCCCACTTCCTCGGCCGCGGCATCATCGAGCCCGTCGACGACGTCCGCATCAGCAACCCGGCCAGCAACCCCGAATTGCTCGACGCCCTCGCCGCCAAACTCACCGGCTATGGCTACGACTTCCGCCGGCTCGTGCGCGACATCTGCTCGTCCCGCACCTACCAGCTCAGCACGCACGCCAACGAATCGAACGAAGGCGAGGATCGCAACTTCGCCAAAGCTGCCATCCGCCGTCTCCGCGCCGAGGTTCTCCTCGATTGCATCAACCAGGTGACCGAAACAAAAAACAAGTTTGCCGGGCTGCCCCGCGGTGCCCGCGCGGTGCAGATCCCCGATGGCGCCACGTCCGGCTACTTCCTGACCACGTTCGGCCGCGCCACGCGCGAAACCGTCTGCTCCTGCGAAGTCCGCATGGATCCCAACCTGTCCCAGGCGCTCCACCTGCTGAATGGCACCACCGTGGAAAATAAAATCAAGGAAGGCGGCGTCATCCGCGCCCTGCTCAAATCGGGCAGGAACCGCGCGGAGATCGTGGATGAGCTCTACTGGCGGACGCTCAGCCGCCGTCCGACCGACGTCGAACGCACGCGGCTGGCCGGCTTTTTCGGCGACGCCAAAACCGATGAGCAAACCCTGAGCGACCTCCTCTGGGCCTTGCTCAACGCGAAGGAGTTCGTTTTCAATCACTGAAGTCCGGCCCGGCCCCGGATCCATCGACGATGGCAAACCCGAAAGCAAACACGCCACCCCCTCCGAGTCTCCGCCGCGTCCAGCGATGGACTCGACCGGTCGCAATCGTCGGCCTGGCCGCCTGGTTCAACGGCGCCGCGGCTGTCGACCAGCCAAAAACGACCTACGCGGATCAGGTCCTCCCGCTGGTCGAACAGCACTGCGCGAAGTGCCACAACCCCGACAAGAAAAAGGGTGACCTCGATCTGACCACGCACGCCGGCGTGCTCAAAGGCGGCGGCACCGGGCCCGTCGTGGTGTCCGGCCAGCCGGACGCCAGCAAGTTGATCAAGGCGCTGACCCATGGGGAAGAGCCGTTCATGCCGCCCAACAAACCGCCGATCGCCGACCGTGAGATCGCCGTGTTTAAAAGCTGGATCGCCGGCGGCCTGCTCGAGACGTCCGGATCCAAGGCCGTGGCCGCCGCCAAGCCCGCCGCGGACCTGACGTTGAAGGTCTCCGTCGCGACCCGGCCGGACGGCCCACCGCCCATGCCCAGGGATTTGCCAATCGATCCGGTCGTGCACACCCGGCGCCCCGGCACGATTCAGAGTCTCGCCACCAGCCCTTGGGCGCCGCTCATCGCCATCGCCGCGCAAAAACAAATTCTGCTCTACAACTCCACCAACCACGATCTGCTGGCCGTCTTCCCCTTTCCCAACGGCCAACCCGAGCTCGTCCGCTTCAGCCACAACGGACGTCTCCTGCTCGCGGCCGGCGGCCACGGGGCCAGTTCCGGCCGGGCAACCCTCTGGGAGGTGGAATCCGGCCGGCTCGTGGCGTCGGTCGGCCGCGAGTACGACTCTATTCTCGCCGCCGATCTCAGCCCCGACCAGGCCAAGATCGCCGTGGGCGGCCCCGACCGGCTGATCAAGCTCTACGCGTCGGGCTCCGGCGAGTTGCTCCAAAAAATCAAAAAACACACCGACTGGATCACCGCCCTGGCGTTCAGCCCCGACGGCCAGATGCTGGCCACCGGGGATCGCAACGGCGGCATCTCGGTCTGGGACCCGGAAACCGGCCAGGAACTCTTCACCACTGCCGGCCACAAGAGCAGCGTCACGGGCCTCAGCTGGCGTATTGACTCCAAGCTGCTCGCGTCGTCCAGCGAGGACGGCACGATCAAGCTCTGGGAATCCACGGAAGGCAAACAGTCCAAGTCGTGGAACGCCCACCCGCACGTCCTCGACGTCGCCTACAGTCGGGACGGGCGCCTCGCCAGCTGCGGCCGCGACGGCGCCGTCACCGTCTGGGAAGCCAACGGCAACAAGGGCAAAACCATGACAGTCCCGGGCGAAATGGCGTTGCACTGCGCCTGGACGCACGATGATGCCGCCGTGGTTGCCGGAGATTTTGCCGGCAATGTCCTCGCGTGGGACGCCAAATCCGGACGGTCCCTCGGGCCATTCGAGTCGAACCCCGCGCCGTTGGCGGAGCAGGTCAACGCCGCCCGGCAGGCGCTGAGCGAACTGCTCGCACGCACGAATAAAGTCGCCACGCCCCTGGCTGCCGCACGAACCGAAGCGGAGGCGCGCACCGCAGCGTTCCAGTCAGCGCGCGCCGCCTCGGAAAAGGCCACCGCCGACTTCCGCGCCAAAGCCGAGGTTGTGGCCCGCTTGAAGGAGACCGCCACCAAGCCCAACCCACCCGCCGACGTCGCGGCGCAACTGACGGCCGCGCGCGCCGCCCGCGAAGCCGCGCGCGCGGTCAGCACGAACACCGTGGCCGCGGCCCTCTCGGCCAGCAATCAAATGGCAACGGCGTCGATCCACCTGCGCGAGGCAGAGAAGCTTGATCTCACTGCCGAACTCGCCGCCGCCCGGGTTAAGTTGGCCCGCCTCGAGGAAGCTGCGAAACGGCGGAGGGAAAAGTGACCCAAACGTCAAACGTCGAACGTCGAACTTCAAACGTCGAACTTCAAACGTCGAACTTCAAACGTCGAACTTCAAACGTCGAACTTCAAACGTCGAACTTCAAACGTCGAACTTCAAACGTCGAACTTCAAACGTCGAACGTCGAACGTCGAACTTCAAACGTCGAACTTCAAACGTCGAACGTGCGGACTTTGGAGTTTGGACTTCGAACTTTGATCACCGGACGGCTTCGACCACGGCTTCAGTGCCGCTGTGACCGATGATGCGAACCGCCGTGCCTTTCGGCAGCATTTCCCCCTGGGTCATGACATCGAGGATCTCGTCGCCGAACTGCGCTTTGCCTCCGGGCCGAAGCGTGGACAACGCGGCGCCGGTCTGGCCGACCTGGGTGGAGCGTTGCCGTTCCTGGGCGGCTTCGGTGCGCGTGCCGCTCGCGCCCGTCGAAACCACGCTGCGATAGAGTTGCGTTTTCGGCAGGATTCGGCTGAGCACGCCGATGCCAACCGCTGCGACCGCCAATGCGATCGTCATTTGGCGGACTGGCAATGAGAACACATCGAAGCTGGGCAGCTTGGGCAAACCAGGCCCCGGACCCGGGCTCGGGTAGAGGTCGATGGTCGCCATGATGATGCTGACCAGCACCATGCCGGCGCCGACCAGTCCGAGGATCATCGTGCCGGGATAGATGAACAGTTCGATGAGGATGAGCACGAGTCCGAGGATGAAAAGGATCACCCATTCCAAGCCGGACAGTCCGGCCACGTAGCTGCCGGCGAAGTAGAGCACGAAGGCCCCGATGCCAACGATGCCCGGCAGGCCGAACCCGGGCGTCTTGAACTCGATGTAGAGGCCGAGGACACCGATGGCCAGGAGCAGCGGGCTGATTAGATTCAGCCACGCGCCAACTTTCTCGAGCCCGGTTGGCTGAACCCGCACGACCATGTCGGATGAGTAGCCCAGGCGCTTGAGCAACTGGTCCAGAGTGTCAACCGTGCCGGCGGAGAGCAGCTTCTTTGGAGGATTGCCGTATTCCTTTTCCGCTTCGGAACTGGTCAAGGTCAGCAGCTCGCCTTTCTCCGAGATGACCGTGCCGTCGATCTCCAGCCCCTTGGTCTTGTCGATCATGGCCTCCAAAACCGCCGGGTTATGGCCATTGCGCTCGGCTGCGTTCCGCACCATGGCGCGCACCGCCGAGACTTGCTTTTTCTCAACCGTGTCCGGCATCGCCTGCACGCCCCCCTCCGGCCCGAGCACGATGGGCGCCGCCGCCCCGATGTTGCTCCCTGGGGCCATGTAGATGCGCCGCGTGCCGGCGGCGATGTACGAGCCCGCCGAGAACGCATCCTTGTTCACGTAGGTCACCGTCTCCCCCTTGAACTCATTCAAGATATCCAGAATTTCCCGCGTGGTGTCGACCCGGCCGCCGGGGGTGTCCATGTCGAGCACAATGAGCGACGCCTGCTGATCGATGGCCTCTTTGACGCCCCGACGGACCACGTAAAGGAGCGGTGGCATGATCTCGTCGCGAATCGGGATGACAAACGCCTTGGCGTTACCAGCGGGGTTTTCGCGGGCCGGCTGGCCGCCACCCGTTTCGGCGGCCCGGGCTCCGACGCCGGCAGTGAGCACCGCGCCGAGGAAAAACCACCAGACCAGCAAGGTTCTCATGGCCGAACGCTAGCGCCCTTCGGGCCGGATCCGCAAGTCCGGCAACCTCCGGAACCGCCTGGCACCGTCGGCTTCGCCAAGCCTCGCGGATTCCAGCTCAAGAAATTGCGCCAGACTCCGACACCAAGGGGATGGCATGAAAGTCCTCATCGCGGACGACGACCAATTGATTCGAAAGTTGTTGCAGACCCTGCTGAACAAGCTGGGTCACGAGGTGGAATGCGCGCCTGACGGCGACGCCGCCTTGCGCGTCCTCGAGCAGCCCGACCCGCCACCGCTGGCCATTCTCGACTGGGTCATGCCGGGCCTGACCGGCGTGGACGTTTGCCGGCGATTGCGGCACCTCAAACCCCGATCCCGCACCTACGTCCTTCTGCTCAGCTCCAAAGCCAACACGGAGGAGGTGGTCACGGGCCTCGATGCCGGCGCGGACGATTATCTGGTGAAACCTTTCAAACCGATGGAGCTGCTGGCCCGCTTGCGGGTGGCCCACCGGACGATTTCCTATCAACAGGAGCTTCACGCGACGATCGACGACATGCAGCGTCTGCTGGAGCGCTACAATTTGCTCGGGGAGATGTTCGGCAAGCATGGGCGCGCAAACGAAGCCGAGCCCGGCCCCGGCGCTCCCAACCCGGCCAACCCGCCCAACCCGGCCGACCGCCTGAACGAGCGCGAAGTCGCCGCCCTCCTCAGCCCGGGCCGCCTGAACCTCGCCCTCAGCCGCGCCCTAAACGAAATCGGCCTGGCCGACGCCACGGTCACCAACCCCACCGACCCCATCGCCCCGGCCGTGGACGACTCATTCACCGCCTGGTCCGCCCTGGTCATGGCCCACGACGGCTACTGGCTGGATCTCATCGGGCTCGCCGATCAGCCGTCCGCGACGACGCTCTTCGAGTCGTTGCTGGGTCGCATCCCGGTCTCCGAACGGGAGCAACTGGATTTTCTCGCCGAGACCTTCAATGTCCTGTGCGCCGCCGTGCGAAATTGCCTGCAGGAATTTGGCTCGAAGGTTCTCGCCCCGGTCATCTCCCGCTCCGTCCGCAGCTCGGCCCTGCGCTTCAAGCTGCCCTCCGCGGTCGGCCAGACCCGGCACCGCATTCAGGTGCGGGACGCCACCATGGAGATCACCATCTTCCACCGGCGCGCCCAAATCATACAGAAATCGCTAGGCCGCCTGAACGAGCTCGATCTCGTGGCCGAAAACGTGCCGAGCCTGAGCACCAGCGATGTCTTCCTGCTCAATCAGGGCGTGCTGTTGAACAATCGTTACATCGAAAAGCTCGCGGCGCTCGCGCAGGCCACCAACCAGGAGCTGCGCTGCCCCGTGATCGAGCCCTCGCCTCTCGCCGAGTTCTTCTGCCTCGGGCGCATTCCCAGCGCCGGCGCCGGCGCCCGCGCGGCGTGACGCCACCGAAATCGCCGATCTCGTGAACCGCAAGGTAGGGCGCGCTCTCCGCAGCGCGCCGCCGGTGCGGACCGCCGTGCGGACAACCGGCTGGCGGCGGAGCGCCAGCCCTACCTGCGATGCTCGCGTCCATGGCCGGTGAGCAGGCCCGTAAGGGACAAGAAACTCCCCATGAAGCTGTAGAGTGCGGTGCAAGGCGCCGCTGTGGATCGAAAACACCGCGTTGCGGCGCACTCCAGAGGCGCTGTCGCGCCGGCCTGCGCCTCCCATCGAGCCCACACCCACCGGATCATGGCCCCAACTCACGTCCGCCTTGGAAGTCGCGCCTCTCTCGTTGAACCGGCGTTCGGAGTGTCCCGCAATGCGGGGCCGAAAGGTGGAGGTTTTTAATGGTTAGGATGCTCTCGACCCTCCAGTCGTCCTTATGCTTCTGCGGGCGAGGACGCCCGCACCCCGGGTTCATGGCCCCAACTCGCGTCGGTTTTTCTGGAGGTCCGGCCTCCCCAATTCTTGATCTACGATTTTTGATTTACGATTGCGGATTGTCCGACGCGGAAATCCCAAATCAAAAATCGGCAATCACCAATCCCCCATGCGCCCCGCAGAGGTTCATGGGTTCGCCTCGCCTGCCGCAGTACCGATCAAAATCTCGCACGAGCCTCATCTATTGCCGCCGGTTTTAGGCAGAAGAACCGGAGCAAACGACCAGCGTTCACGCATAGGCCGCATGCAACTGCCGACGGAGCACTGCTTCGTCGAACGGCAGTTGTCGCAATTGTTCGACCGGCAGCGCGCCGTGTTGAAACCGGCGCTTCGGATGAACGGGCATCGACAATCCCGTCACGGCGCGGACACCGCGTGCGACGATTTCCTGCTTCAACGCGTAAAGCTTCGCCACGTCGAGTCCGGTGAGTTCGGCAAAGGGAATCCCCTCCGCCACCTCGATCACGTTGGGCCGCGTGAACGGGCTGAAACCCTTGAAACCAAACCGCCGGGCGGGCGCGTAGGTTCGCGTGTAGCTCCGGCTCAGCCCGCCGCTGTACGTCAGAGAGTGTTTAATCTTACCGACGCCCCAGCCTTCCTGATACAGCATGAGGTTGTTCACCACGCTGCGAATCGTCAGCTCCGGGTTCTCTTCGATCGGGTAATCCTTCAGGTTCTCGTCGCCCCCGTCGCCGTCGATCAGGTATCGCCACTCCGGATAGCGCGCGCGGATCCCGCGGCATAACGCCAGGCCCATGGACGCGGCCTCGACATCCAGCGGCTTGTAATCCTCCACCACCCGAAGCGTTTCCTGGATGTCGACCGTCTCCAGCTTCGCCTCGATCGGCTCCAGGAAGAGGCCCAGGTCGAGCGCCTCCAGGAAATTCCGCGCCTGGCCCAGATCCGGGCCATCGCCCAGGCTCAGGGTGAAGGCCTTCAAACGCGACGGGCTCAGGCCCAACTCGCGCAAAACGTGGTACGAGGTGACGAACACCGCGCCGCTGTCGATGCCGCCGGAAAAACAAACGCCCAACGGCTCGTGCGACGGAATTCTTCCCAGCCAGGCGCGAATTTCTCCCGCCAGCGCCCCCACATATGCGGCTCCGATTTCGTCGAGGTCGGTCGACCATCGATTGCGCGCCGGCGTGAAAAATCGCGTGTAGATGGGGTCTGGGTCCGGACAACCGATCAGATGGATCTCCAAAACGTAGTGAGCCGGGACCATCCGGGTGTAGCTCGGGTGAAATTGTCCGCCCAATCCCTCAGCCTTCAGCCAGTCATGGATGGCGTCCATGCGGTCGGCCACGACCAGGGCGGGACCTTCGGCGCGTTTGGCCAGGAAATAGCGCATGGGGCGATCCATGGAACGCGCCAACCGCACGCGTTTGCCGTCGCGCGCGATCAGCGCGAACGAGCCCTCGATCGCGCGCACCGCCTCCGGGGTCCCACCGAGCACCCGCTGGCGGGCCTCCTCCACGGAAAGATTGGAGATGTCATTGACGTCGGGCGGCAGCAGGTCAACGACCCGCTCGACGTATTCATGATGGGCGTCTGGATGCATGACAGGTGGTGCTTGAAGGTTTCCGGGCCCGACGCTCGCCATCGCGCCGGGCGTTGTAAAGCCGCAAATCAAATCGTCTGGCTGAGAAAGCCGCCATCCACGCGCAGGTCAGTCCCGGTGACGAAGCTGCTGGCCGCGTGGCTGGCGAGGAACACACAGGCTCCGACCAATTCGTGCGCCTCGCCAAAGCGAGCCATCGGCGTGTGTCCCCAGATGGCGCGCGTGCGCGGCGTCGGCGATCCGTCTTCGTTGAACAAGAGTTTCCGGTTCTGTTCGGCCGGGAAAAACCCGGGGGTCAGCGTGTTGACCCGCACGCCGCGCGGCGCCCATTCCCGGGCCATAAAGGTCGAGAGATTGAGGACGGCGGCCTTGGCGGCGGAGTAGGCGACGACGCGCGAGAGGGGAAGATGGGCGGACACGCTGGCGATGTTGATGATGCTGCCGCGTCCGCGTCGGCCCATGGCGGGCCCAAACTCCTGGCAGGGCAGGAGCACGCCGCCCACAAGGTTGAGATCGAAGCTGGCCTGCCAGTCCTCCACCTTGATCTGTTCGAAGGCGCGCTCAGCCGTGACGGTGACCTTCGGGTCGTTGCCTCCGGCGGCATTGACCAGAATGGTGGGAGCGCCGAGTTCGGCCTCGAGGCGCTCGTGCGCCTCGCCCAGGCTGCACCGCGAGACGGCATCGGCAGCATAGTAGCTGGCCGTTCCTCCGTGGCTGCGAATCGACTGGACGCGCGCCTGGCCGCGTTCGGCGTTCCGGCCGAGCACCGCCACCCGGGCGCCCGCCTGCGCCAACCCTTCCGCCAGCGCCCCGCCCAACACGCCCGTCGCCCCAATGACCACCGCGACATCGCCCGTGAGATCAAACAGCTTCATGTGCCCGCGATTGTGCAGATGCCGCCGGGCCGGTGAAGAAGATTTTATCCAGTCGCTTTCGTCTTGGGAATTCCCCCGCCCCGGCCGAAAACTGCCGCATGGCTTACGAGTTCACGGCCCAGCGACGCGTGGAGTTCTCGGACACCGACGCGGCGGGCATCATGCATTTCTCGAATTTCTTCCGCTTCATGGAAACCGCCGAGCACGCGTTTTTTCGCTCGCTGGGCTTCTCCGTGATGGACCGCGAACCGCAGGGCCGGGTTGGCTGGCCGCGCGTGCACGCCTCGTGCGATTACCATCGCCCGCTTCGCTTCGAGGACGTGGTGGAGATCCACCTGCTGGTCGAAGAAAAGCGTTCGAAGGCCATTCGCTATCAGATTCGGTTCTCCCGCGTCGACGGCGATCATCGTGAGGAGGTGGCCCGCGGACATCTCACCGTCGTCTGCGTCAGCCAGGCTCCAGGCGGGGCCATGAAGGCCAGCTCCATTCCGCCGGAAATCGCGGACAAAATCGAAGCTGCACCCGCCGAGTTGCTCGCGGGCAAGCCGCCGGCCTGACCAACGCTGAGAGCTGCTCGATGGGTCGCTGAGGGCCGCGGCGATCCGATCTTACTCAGTGGTCACCGAGCGTTTGTGGCTACGGCCGGGGCAGCGTGCGCCACTCCTTCACCAGGCCACCCTCGAACACCACCTCGGCGCTGACGTAATTCAGAATCGCATAGTCCTGCGTGAAGGACGGCCCGGTGTAATAGCGATGAAACGGCCCGTAAGGACCCGGGGTAACTCCAATACGAATACGGCTGAAGATAGCTGCCGGAGTAAAGCCAGCGGGTTTGGGTGCCGGCGGCCGTCTCGGTTGTCAGAACCTGGCTGGGCTTGCCCCACGCGATATACACGGCGTCCATCGGCATGCCGACCTTGATGTGTCCCAGGTCGACGGCGGTTTTCTGTTCGGAGGTCAGCGCGGTGTAGGTGCCATAGCGGTCCTGGCGGCGCTGTTCGAGGGTTCGGGTTGTCGAGCAGCCTGCGGCCAGAACGACCAACGCTGCAGCGGCGAACATGGAGAATGTTTTCATGATGACCTTGCGGCAATTCTTGGCCACCGCAGGCCAAGTATGGCGGACAAACCATTTGAAGTAAAGGGACCCGCCCACTAGACTGCGCCCACTATGGCTGAGAACTCGCAATCGCCGGGCGCAACCTGGCTGGTCTTCGCGTTGTTGACGGTGGTTTCCTGGGGTGTTTACGGAGTCTTCCTCCACACGGGGCAAACCCAGATGGGCGGCGATCCGTCGACGGCGCGTTACCGCGCCTTCTTGTTCGTCGGCATCGCTTATTTTCTCACGGCCGTGCTCGCTCCGCTCGCGCTGCTGATGATCAAGGGCGCGGCCTTCTCCGGCTATTCCGCCAAAGGCATGGCGTGGTCCCTCATCGCCGGCATCGTCGGCGCCATCGGCGCGTTCGGTGTGCTGCTGGCCTTCGGAGCTGGGGGTAAACCCGGAGTGGTCATGTCGATCGTGTTCGCCGGCGCCCCGGTCATCAACGCCGTCTACTCGTTGGTCACCCATCCCCCCGCAGGCGGGTGGGGCTCCATCAAATGGCCGTTCTATGTCGGCATCCTGATGGCCGCAGCCGGCGGCTGCCTGGTCAGTTTTTTCAAACCCGCACCGGCGCCACCGCCCAAGGCCAAGCCGGCCGCGATGGCCTCCGCGGGCGCAGCCGCTCCCGCGCGCTAACCAAACGCGCCTCGATGACGCGCCAGCGCGCCAACGTCTCCGGCCTCGCACGCGTCACGGGCGTCCCCACTGCCTCTGCCTGTCGTCGTGCCGCCTGAAAATCAACCGCGACGGTCAGCCATCGTCCAGCGGCAGGCCGAGGCGTTCAACGTTCTGCTGCGTGCGCTCGTTCCGGACAACCGATTTTACACCGCCAAGTTCAAAGCGAACGATTCGCCAGCCCAAATCTCCCAGCTCGGCGAGCTGTCCGCGCGCTTCCCATTCACCACCAAGCCGGAACTGGTGGCGGACCAGGCGGCCCTTCCGCCCTACGGTTCAAACCTGACGTGTCCGCTTGGCCACTACACGCGCTGCCACCAGACCAGCGGCACATCCGGCGCTCCGCTGCGCTGGCTCGACACGCCGGAGTCCTGGGAAAACCTTCTTCAGAACTGGTTCGTGATCTTCAACGCCGGCAGCATCACGTCCAGCGACACTGCGTTCTTTGCGTTTTCCTTTGGGCCGTTCATCGGGTTCTGGCTGGCCTTCGAAGCCGCCCAGCGCGTCGGCCTCCGCTGCATTGCGGGCGGTGGCATGAGCAGCATCGCGCGACTGCGAAACATCTTCGACCACGGCGCAACGGTGCTGTTTTCCACTCCCACCTACGCGCTCCACCTGGCTGAAGTCGCCCAAAGCCACTCCATCAATCTGGCCGAATCCCCCGTCCGCACAATCGTCGTCGCCGGCGAACCCGGCGGGAGCATCCCCGCCACCCGGCAACGCATCCTCGAAGCCTGGCCCGGCGCCCGACTGGTCGACCATCATGGCATGACCGAGGTCGGCCCTGTGTCGTTCGCCTGCCCCGCCCGGGCTGACGTTCTTCACATCATCGAAGGTGCCTACGTTCCCGAGATCATCGACCCTGTCACCGGCCAGGCCGCCGCGAAGGGAGAAAGCGGAGAACTGGTGCTGACCACTCTCCACCGCACCGGGTCACCCCTCGTTCGCTACCGCACCGGCGACCGCGTGCAGGCCGTCATCGACGACGTCTGCGCCTGCGGACGCAGCGATCTCGCCCTCGCGGGCGGAATCCTTGGGCGAATCGACGAGATGGTCATCGTTCGCGGCGTCAACATTTACCCCGAAGCCATCGAAGCGATCGTCCGCTCCCACCCGGCGGTCGCCGAGTATCAGGTCCGTCTGCGCGAAACCCACGGCCTGCCGGAAATCGAGATCGACATCGAACCCACGGCCGATGCCATGGGCGCCGCCGCCGTCGCCGTCCACACTCTCGAAGCCGCCTTGGAGTCCGCCCTCAGCCTCCGCATCCCCGTCCGGGCCGCCGCTCCCGGCACCCTGCCCCGCTTCGAAATGAAGGCCCGGCGCTGGATCAAATCCTGACATGACCTCCGCGATCATCGTCGCCGCCGGACGCGGCACCCGCATGGGACCCGACGTCGACAAGCTCTTCCTCGAAGTCAGCGGACGCCCCGTGGTGGCCCACACCTGGAAGCGCTTCGACGCCACGCCGGGCATCGACGATCTCGTCCTGGTTGTTCGGGCCGGTTTGGAAACGGCATTTCACGATCTCGCGGCGAGCCTGCAACTGACCAAGCCGTTCCAGATCGTCGCGGGCGGACGCGAGCGCCAGGACTCCGTTTGGAATGGCCTGGCCGCGCTCCCGGAGCAGACCGACGTCGTCGCCATCCAGGACGGCGCCCGGCCCTGCACGTCGACTTCTACCATCACCGCCACCGTCGAAGCTGCCCGCGCCCACGGCGCCGCCGTCGCCGCCCAGCGCGTCACGGACACGATTAAAACTTCCGATGACGGCCGCACCGTCCAAGGCCATCTCGATCGCAGCCGCCTCTGGGCAGTGCAAACCCCTCAAGCTTTTCGGGTGTCGATCATCCGGCAAGCGCTGGCGGCCGTGCGAGACCAGGGCCGTGTCGTCACCGACGACACCGCGGCTTGCGAACTAATTGGCCAGACCGTGCACCTGGTGGAAGCGCCCGAGCCGAACCCAAAGGTCACGGTGCCCTCCGATCTGCCCTACGTGGAACTGCTCTTGCAGCGGCGGGTTTAACGGCCAATGCAAAATCTTTTCCGATGAGCGTGGTTCTATTGAGTGCGCGTCGGATGGTTAAAGAAGCCCAATGACGCATTGGGTCACCCCGATCCGCGGGTAATGGGTTCCTGACCACGGATACCAACTCGCTGTCCCCCGCCCTAGCCGTGTTCATCCGTGGTTCTTCATTTTCCGAAGAACACGACCGACGCACCGCTTTCAGATCCCGATTTCTCGGACGTTTTCACCACGGATGGGCACGGATTTCACGGATAACATCTCGCTGTCCCCCGCCTCATCCGTGTTCATCCGCGACATCCGTGGTTCTCCGTTTTCCGAAGAACACGGCCGACGCATCGCTTTCAGATTCCGATCTTTCGGACGCTCTCACCACGGATGGTCACGGATTTCACGGATAACATCTCTCTGTCCCCCGCCTCATCCGTGTTCATCCGCGACATCCGTGGTTCTCCGTTTTCCGAAGAACACGACCGACGCATCGCTTTCAAATTCCGATCTCTCGGACGCTCTCACCACGGATGGGCAGGTATGTGGAGACGGCTCGATGGCCGCGGTTGATGCGCCGCAAATCTTCGCGGCCCGCACCCACGATGACCATTCCTGCCCGCGGTTGCCAAGCCGAGCCCATGACAGCGCCATCGGAAGACATCCAGAAGCCAGCGGTGAAGGTTTCAGCAGGAATGCGTCGGTGCGGGACATGGCGTTAGGGAGTCACTCTTCGGGACGTGCCAGGGCCGTCGCTGGCATCAGTCCGTCGCCACCTCCGCCGGTCGATAAGCCTGGCAACTTCAGTCGATAAAACGCCACGGGCTTTGACGTGTCCGATGGCAATGCGAACTCCACATAACCCAGGAAAAAATTCGTCGTGAGTGTCCCGGTCACGGGCTGCCAATTGGCCGCCGGTCCAAGGGCCAAACTCCGCTCAACATTAATGACCAGCCGAGTCCACTCCCAGCGCAAGACCAAGTTCGTCGATTGCCGAGCGATCGACACGAACGGCACCGTGAACACGAAGCGGGTTGTCAAACCCAGCGAGTCGACATTCCCAGTGGGCGCATCTGCATCGCCGTGAGCATAGACCCGCGAGACCGTGTCGCCGACGACGTTCGACGCATCGAATGGACTCGGGTTGGTAAAGAGATCCCCAGGAGCGATCGTAGGCTCGTAGTTCTTCACTTCGAGCAGGAGGTTTCCTGCGTGGGAGTCATAAAAGAAAGGTTTGGCGAACTCGAACGTTACGTAAGCGCCACGGCCGCTTGAGTGGATAAAAAACGGTCCGAGAGGCCAGACCGCGACCGTTGGGCCCGAAAAATTCTCTGCGAAGACCGAACTGAGCGCATCCGGCCCACGCGTCGTGACGCCCAGCCGCATCTCAACTTTAGGCAAGTCAGCGCCGTACCCGCGGCCAATGAGATCATCGGAAATAAGCCGCATTCCAGTTATCCACCCGCCTTGACTCATCAAGTTAGAGAACCCCGTCGCGGCGTAAACCTGTTGCATCCGATATGGGGGACGGTCTTCACGGAAAATGTCTCCAAACGGCACTCGGCTTGCCGTTTCACCGAGCAGCTTCGGAAATGAGGGCGTCAGCGCAGCGTCTGCCACGCCCTCAATCAATTGGGCCAGCATCGCCAATATGAGCAAGGTCCTCATAAGCTCAGGATGAGTGCATCGTTGACCTACGCCGCCACAGCCTTGAGTAACGGGTCACTTGCCTCAACAAGATTTCCCGGTCTCTATTCTTTGTTGCGGGCCAAGAATCAACTTTTGACTTCGCACTCCGGACATTCCCGGCCGCTCATTTCTGAAGAAAGCACGCCAGGCAGCCCGCCGCCGCTGCCGCCGCCCACAGCACGGCGACCGCCGCGACGCGGCTCAGGCCCCAGCGCGTCAGCAAATGAGATAGGTGCCAGTTGTCACCGACGTAAACGGGTTGTCCGCGCCACCAGCGGCTGATCACCACCTGCGCCAGATCCAGCCCGGGCACCGCCAGCACCCACAGCGGCGCCAGCGAGGGAGCACCTGTCCGTGGGTGCGTCAGTTGACAGGCCTGCATCGTCAGGAGAGCGAGCCAACCGCCGATCAGGTGGCTCCCGGCGTCGCCGAGAAAGCTCTGCGCGCGCGGAAAGTTTGCCGGCAAAAAGCCCGCGCACGCGCCCGCCATGGCCCAACTCGCCAGCTGCAACCCGGGCTGTCCTTGGTGTCCGGCCAGCCAACCCAACTGGCCGGCCGCAATCGCTCCGAGGCCGGCACAGAGCCCGTTCATGTTGTCGAGGAAGTTCACGGCATTCACCACCGCCACAAAAAAGCCGGCGCTGACGCACCACTGAACCCAAGGCCAATCGACAAACACCGGCAGGCGAATGCCGGTGGCCACGACCCAGCACGCCACCGCCACCTGACCGCTCAGCTTGCTCCACGGACCCAGTTCGCGCACGTCGTCCAGCCAGCCCAGCAGGAACAGCCCTGCTCCCGACAACAAGAACACCGCCAGCCAGCCGCGACCTAGCTCGCTCGCAGGCGGGATCGGCTCGAGCCAGCCGACCTTCGAGAAGGCCCCCGCCGCGACCAACCCGGCCATCACGCCAACCAGGACCGAGACTCCGCCGGCCAGCGGGATCGGACGTGAATGGATCTTGCGCGCGCCCGGGTCATCGACCCATCCGCGCGACTGGAACCACGTCCGCGCTCCGGGCGCAATCACCGCCGCCACGCCGGCCGCGATGGCAGCGCACCCGCAAACAGGCCAGAGCCACCCGCTCATCCGGCCGGCTCCTCCCGCTCGCGCCACAGCCGTTGATAAAGCGAGGCCAGGTCGTCCACCATGCGCTCGACCCCGAACCTCTCCCGCACGAGCGCGCGACCCGCTTCTCCCAACGCCGCGCGCTGGGCCGGATTCACGCACAACTCCGCCAACCGCCGCCCCGCCGCTGCCATGTCCCCGGGCGGCACGAGGAAACCCGTGACCCCGTCGAGGCACACTTCCCGCGCGCCATCGCAGTCATAAGCCACCACCGGCCGCCCGGCGGCCAGCGCCTGCGGCAACGCGCGCGCCAGTCCTTCACGTCGCGATAAATGCACCAAAACATCCATCGCCCCCACCAGCGACGGCACGGACTCCGGAGAGACGAGGCCGGTGAAGCGCACGTGGGCTCCGATCCCGGCCTGCGCCACGCGGGCTTCGATCCGCGCGCGCCACGGCCCATCGCCGACCGCCAACAGTCGCGCCCGCGGGCAGCGGCGCATTACTTCCGGCCAAAGCTCGAGCAGATCGTCGTGGCCCTTGAGCGGAGCCAGGCGCGAGATAATCCCCACCACCACATCCTCAGGCGCAAATCCCAGCTGCGCCCGGACGGCCGCGTTCGCGCCCGCGGTCAGGAACGCGGCGAGGTCGAAGCCGCTCCAGATTCGCGTGTAGCGCGAGCGCGGCCCGATGCCGGCCGCCACGTATTGATCGATCATGGCGTCACACACGGCCACGAAGTGGGTGGTGCGCCGCCCGGCCCAGCGTTCGGCGGATCGAAAAAGCAAGTTGGGCAACGCTCCCTGAAACGAGCCGAAGGACGGCCCATGAATCGTGTGCACGACGACCGGCACGCCCGCCCGCCGGGCCGCGCTTCGACCCAGGATGCCGGCCTTGCCGCTGTGGGTGTGCACGACGTGGGGCCGAATCCGTTCAAACAGGGCGATGAGCTGCGCCCGCGCCCGCAGGTCCTGCGCCGGATGAATCGGCCGGACCAGAGCCGGCACCTCTTCCACCGTGAGGCCGATGGACGCGCAGCGGGGGAGCAGCGAACCTTCCGAACCCCGCGTGGGACCGCTGGCCAGATGGACCTCAAACCCGGGGCGACGGCGCAGACCGGCCACCGAGTCCAGCGTGTTTTCCTGGGCGCCGCCGACGATCAGCCGGGTGATGACATGGGCGACACGCATGGGGAGAGCGTTGGCGCCATTGGCGCCCGGCGCATTGAGGCGGTCACGGGGAGCACCGGCGCAGGCGGGTCCCTTCAGCGCCGGCGGCGTGGCCAGCGGCCCGGTGCCGGCGAGGCGTCACGGCGCAATTTGTTTGATGCGCTCCTCGACCTGGCGACGCTCCGGCGCGCCTTCAGGCAACGACTTGAGCAACTGCCGGTAAAGACGCAACGCTTCGCGGGGGTTTTTCTTGCGATCCTGAAGATCGGCCAGGCCCATGGCGGTGACCACGCCAAAGGACGACCGCATCGAGCGAAGCTCCTCGAAATCCTTTTGTGCGGCGTCGTAGTTGCCGATGGCGGCGTGGAAACGGGCCCGGTTCAGCCGCGCGTACTGGTCCTTGGGATCGATCTCCAAGGCCCGGTCGAGATCCGCGATCGCATCCTTGGTCCGGCCCAGCCGGGCGCGAATGACCGCGGCGTCGACGAGGGTTTCCACATTGCGAGGCTGCGCCTTCAACTGCTCGTCAGCCAGCGCCAGGGCGTTGGTCAGCCGTCCGCCGGAAAGGTAGATCTCGATCAGGGTCCGCCAGGGGCCGACCTCGCCGGGCGACCGGGCCTGCTCCGCCCGCAGCAACTTTTCCGCGCGTTCAACATCGCCGCGGGCCGCGTAGGCTCCGGCTTCGGCGACGTTCAACTCGGATTGCTGACTGGGGGTCAGGCGCGCCGCCAGGGGGCTGGCGCGCAGTTCCGCCACCTTGGCCACGGCCAGGTCCGGGAGGCCCGCGTTGACCGCGAGCGAAGGATAAATGGTCCACGCGGCGGTGTTGGTCGGCTGGTAATGAAGCACCCGCTCGAGATACTGCCCGGCCTGTCGCGATTGGTTGGCGGAGTAAAACATGCGCGCAATCTCCTGGCACACCGCAGGCTCCTCGACCGGCCCGCATGCGGACAGCGCTCCCGGCCAGCCGCCCCCGATTGCGGCAAGCCGCTTGATGACCTCCTCCGAGATCTTGAACGGCTCCTTCGCACCCGCCTGCCAGTACTGATTGAAGTCCCGGTTCAACATTGCCGACGCGTTATACGGATCGAGCTTCAAGGCCAGGTCGAAATACGGGACCGCCGCCTTCATCTGCCCGGCCACCTGCAGCGCCACCCCGAAATAGTCGAGCGCCTGCGAATACAAGCGGCCGACGTACATGACCAGCGTCGGGGTCTGCACCCGCATCTTGGAACCCGGCGTGGCAAACTCCGGCGGCGGAATCTCCCGCACCAGCCGGTCCAGCTCCCGGGTCCGCAGCTCCTGCCAGAATTTTTCGCCTTGTTGGATCTCCGCTGGCGACAGCACCGATCCGGACAGGCTGGTATTTCCGAGCCGCCGCAACTGATAAACGATCCCCCGGGGGAGCATTTCGAAGGAGTCGAAGAAATAGCCGAAGCTGGGGTGCAAATAGTAGATCGGCCGCTGCTCGGAAATCTTCAGCATCAGCTGGATGATGTGGACCTGCGGAATACGATCCTGGACCTCGATTTTTTCCGCCACCTTCGGCCACACCCCCGGGTGCTGGCGCAGCATGTGGAGGTGGTATCCGCCCACCTCCACCGACCGGGTGTCGACCAGAATGAACTTCGACCGGTCGAGCCCGCTCTTGCGCAACTCGTGTTCCAGCGCGTAGAGGCGGAACGGCTCGTCGCTCAGGACGACGGCGCCTTCCTTGGGCAGCGACTGCGCGGCCAGCGTGGTCAACCGGCCGAGAGCCGGCCCGGTGTTGGCCCAGATGGCGGACACGTTTTGATAGGCCAGAAACGCCGGCGCGCCGATCAGCAGGGCGAGCACGACCGCCATGCCGAACCGTTTCGAAACGCGGCCCAGCGGCGACGTGCGCTGCCAGGACGGCGTGTCCGCCGGGTCGGGACCCAAAAGCAGCAGGAAATATCCGGTGCAATAGCCGATGGCCAGCGCGCCGAGAAAATAGAACGGCAGGAACGTCGCCATGCCGCCCGACAGATTACGCGGGCTGAAAAAATGGTCGAAGGACACGTAGAGGCACGCCGCGAGAAACACGGCGTGGATCAGATGCGTCATGAAATTGGTCAGCATGTTGCCGAGCGGGCTGACCTCGCCAAATTGCGCCGGCCAGCGGATGCCGATGAAAATCACCGGCAGGACCGAGGTGAGTGAAAGCAGGAAGGCGATGAGCCGGGAGAAGCTGCGGAGGTGATCCCGCTGGTTGGCCAGTTCCAGGCGCACCATTTCCCACCAGCCATAGCCCGAGTCCGGACCGAGCAGCGCCAGCGTGGGCATCAGCAGATAGAGCAGCAAGCCGGCAACCCCACACAGCGTCAGGCGCAGGAGAAACCTCCAGTTCCAGAACGCCTGGCCCCGCATCCAGATCAGCGCCGCCAGGAACAACGGCATGAACGGAATGAGGGCGTAGTTGTTGGTCAGGCCCACGCCATAAACAAAGGCGAACAGATAGAGCCGCCCCACCCGCTGATCAAGCCGGTAGCGGAGCAGCGCGTGCACCAGCCAGGCAAAGACCAGCAAGTCCAGGGCTTCCCCCGTGCCGACGACCGCATTTTCCCAGAACGACAGCTGCAAGCCACAAACCGCGGCGGCCAGCACGGGCGGAATCCAGGCCAGGCGCCCGCTCAGCAGCGAATACTCGCTGCGTTCCAGGTGACGCTGATCCCGCGTGCGGTCGTGCGGCAGCAGGCAAATGCACCGGGCCAGCAAGCCCAGCGCCCCGGCGGCGCCGACCGCTGCAATCACATTGACCGCCTGCAGTTGAAGGCCCGCCGGCAGGTAGCGAACCGGCAAGGTGACCAGAAACTGCAGCGGCGACTGGATGGTCGGCCGCCAATCCCAGCCCACCACCTTGGCCAGGTTGACCAGGCCCCAAAAGGTGGCGTCGTGATTGAGAGTGACCAGATAAAGGATGAGCGAAACAATCGCGACAGCCCAAGGGGTCCATCGCTGGACCGGGGTCAGTTCAATTCGTAACTCAGATTGCATGCGTTCTCAAAGGCGGCAGTTGAAACCAATGGCAGCCCCTCAAGCAAGGGTTTATTCCCGCCGCGCTCTTCTTACATCGGCCACACACTCAACATGTTGAGTCTGCGGAAACATATCCAACGGGGTCACGCGCGACACTTCAAAGACACCTCCGGCACAGAGAACGTTCAAGTCCCTCGCCAGCGTCGCCGGATGGCACGACACATAAATGACCTGGCTCGGCCCCTCCTTCCGCAATGCTTCCAGCCCGACGGGCGGGCATCCCGTGCGCGGCGGGTCCACGAGCACGCAGGTCAGGTCCGGGGGCAGACGCCGCAGAAGCTCGCCCAGCAGCAATTCCGCGCGCCCTTCGATGAACTGCCCATTTTTCACGCCGCGGTTCAACGCGTTCTGGCGCGCCGCCTTCAACGCCGCCCGATCCAGTTCCACCCCCACGAACGACTCCACCGCCGCCGCCAGCTCGATGCCGAAAAAACCGACGCCGCAATAGGCGTCCACCAAATGGCGAACTCCTCCGGCCGTCAGGCGCCCGCGCACCGTCTCGACAAGCCCCGGCAACAGGAAATAATTGTTCTGGAAAAATGAGTCCGGCGGCACCACCCATCCCGCCGGCAGTTTTCGCAACACCACCTTCAGCCCGCCCCGGGGCGGCGGATGGGCCCGCACGTGCAGCAGTTGCTCGTTCAGCTCCGGCTCCGCAATCCGACACGCTTCCACATCCACCACGACCCGGCTGTCCGCCCGCAAAAATCCAACGTCCAGCGCCTGGCGCGCCTTGTTCCACCATGACCGCACCATCACCCGATTCCGATAGTGATACGGCTGCGGACACGGCACCACCGGATCCACCAAAGCCGGGGAAAAACCACCGATGCGCTCCAGCAAATCCGCCACCTGCTTCCGCTTCACCTCCAACTGCCGCTCGTAGCGCAGGTGTTGATACTGGCAACCGCCGCATTCCTTGAAATACGGGCACAGCGGCTCGACTCGATCCGGAGACGCCGTGCGCACCGCCAGAAGCCGCGCGCGGGCGAACTGCTTCTTCACTTCGACGACTTCCGCCTCCACCTCCTCCCCGGGCAGCACCCACGGGACGAAGATGACGAAGTCATCAACCCGGGCCACCCCTTCACCCCCGAAGCCGATGTCGTCAACGCGCAACGCCAGCCGCTGCCCAACCACCGGGCTACTTCCCATGCGGTTGCTCGGCGTAATGCTTGCTCAGCAGGTCCTCGCCAAAATCACGCTGGAAATCCCGCCAGACCGCATGGATGTGGTTGGCGTCGTTCTGGGTGTTGTCATACTCGAGCAAAAACGTCGGGCCCTGCACCCGGTAGTAATGGCCCTCCCCACGTTTGGTTCCGCCCGCCCACGCAAAGCGAAGATGCTCGTAACCGGCCTTCTTAATCCGCGCCAAGTCGGTCTTCGCCAGCTCCGGACGCACCCGCCCCACATACTCGCCAATCAAGTCCAGGAGCAGCGCGCGCTGATCCCGGCGCATGTGCTCGTAGGTCAGCCCCGAATCACCCAACGAGCTCACCTGCCGCTTCGCCTCGGTCAAAATGTCCTTCGGCGCCTCGACCGCAATCAACGCCTCCTTTCGCTGCGCCTCATCCAGCGTCTTCAAAAGGTTCCGCGCAATGTCCTCCTCCTTCGCCAGAACCCGCACGCCCGTCCGCGGCCCCTGCCGCACCTCCGCCGGGTTCGTGCCAAGGAACGACGGGGTCGAAGCGAAGAGGTCACCGTCGACGACGGTGAAGCTGGCCGAGAAGTGGTGTCCCTCCACGCGCCAAGCCCAGGTGCCCTTCTCCGACGGCTCGCCAAAAACATGAAAATGGTACAGGGCCGGGTCGCGGGGAAACCGGCGGTTCGGCCCCTCGATGTCGGCCAGGACCAGCTCCAGGCTCATGATGTTGGTGGCCTTTTGATAGCCTGGCCTGCTCAGGCCCGCCGCCAGCAGAGCCAGCGCGAGCGGTCGTTGTTCGGCGGTCATTTCCTTTAATGTCAGCCCCTTCCTCTCCTTCGGCACGAAATGCCAGTTCAACCGTTCGTCGTCCTTCAGGGCAAAGACCGCCTTGGCCCGCTGCTCAGGATTCAACGAGGCCAGAAAGCGGCTGGCGGCGGCCGCCATGTCCCGCCCGACGGGATGCGCCCGGGCCGACACGCTGTTCAAGGCGAGAAATGCCCCCAGCAATAATGGCCACCGACGGAAAAGCGTTGTGTTCATTTGCGGAGCATCTCGCCAACGGTCCCGGCGTGGCAAACGGAAAATCGACGACCCAGCCGGCCCGCCGGCCCGGTCTTCGGAGCGCACGCGTCCTCGCGGGCAAGTTCAGGCGGCGCCCTCGCCGCCCAATGCGCAAACTCCCTTCGCCTCACCTCCGTGGCGACAACTCACGGGATCGGGATTCCCTTCCGTGCGAATGTCGCTTAACGTCGCTCGAAATGAATTTCCGCCCCGGCCGTCGGCACGCGACTTCACAGCCGATTCGCGGCTTTCGCTGTTCCATGAAAGATTGGGGGGACCCAAGCGAATGCAGGGATATCCGTAGACGAGCGCACCATCCGACATGAGCGATAGCAGCGACGATTCCCTGCCCACCCGGCAAACCTTGCTGAGCCGGCTTCGTGATTTGGACGACAATGAAAGCTGGCGGCGGTTTTTTGATCTCTACTGGCGGCTGCTCTACAACTTCGCCCGCAAATCCGGCCTGGACGACGCCGCAGCCCGGGAGATCGTCCAGGACACCGTCGTGTCCATGGCGCGGAAAATGCCCGAGTATCATTATGATCCCGCGCGGGGCACGTTTCGGCAGTGGTTGATGCGCATCACCCGGCGGCGCATCGTCGATCATCTCCGCCGCCAGTATCGACGGCCGCAAACGGCCGACCTCCCGCCGGAGACGCTGGAGGAACTGCCCGAGCACGCTGACGCGGTCACCGATCAGGCGCAGGCCCTCGAGTCGGTCTGGAATGAAGAGTGGGAGAAAACCATCTTCGAAGCGGCGCTCGCGCGCGTCCGGGAGACGACGAACCCCCGGCATTTTCAAGCCTTCGACTATTGCGTGCTCAAAGCCTGGCCGGTCTCCAAGGTTGCGACCACCCTGGGCATGAACGCCGCCCAGGTTTATCTGGCCAAACACCGGGTCAGTCAGGCCATGAAACGCGCTGTCCGCCGGATCGAAAATGATCGCGCCCAAGGCCTCCGCTAACCCCGATTTGCTCTTCATTTTCAGCCGCGCCATGCGGTAGCCTCGTCCGGTTGTATTTTCGATGAGCTCCGACCCCTTGATCGGCCGCATTGAGCGATTGCTCGGGCAGTCGCCCCTTCACGCCCGCCCGAAAACGGCGGAGCGGCCTCCTCCAGCCATCGCGAACTACGAACTCATCGCCCGGGTCGGAAGCGGCAGCTACGGCGAAGTCTGGCTGGCGCGCAGCGTGACCGGGGCGTTGCACGCCATCAAAGTCGTCTGGCGCTCGCGCTTCGACAGCGATCGTCCCTACGAACGGGAGTTCCGCGGAATCGTCCGGTACGAACCGCTCTCGCGGTCGCATCCCGCCGTCGTCCACATCCTTCACGTCGGTCGCGACGATGCGGCCGGCTATTTCTTCTACGCCATGGAACTGGCCGACTCCGCCGGAGACTCCGCGGAAGGCCCGGCCACGGAAGCGTCCGCAACAGACCCGCCGCTCCCGGCATACCGGCCGCGGACGCTGGCTTCCGAATTGAAGGCGCGGAAGCGCCTGCCCGTGATGGAAACCGTGGCCCTCGGGGTGCAACTGGCCGGCGCGGTCGGCCACCTGCACCGGAACGGGCTGGTTCACCGCGACATCAAGCCCTCGAATGTCATCTTCGTCCGCGACCAAGCCAAGCTGGCCGACATCGGGCTGGTGACGGGCGTAAGGGAAGATCGCTCCTTCGTCGGGACGGAAGGCTATATTCCGCCCGAAGGCCCCGGCAGCGAGCGCTCCGATCTCTACGCGTTGGGGCGGGTCCTCTACGAGACGGCCACCGGGCTGCCCCGCTCGGAATTCCCGGGGCTGCCGGCGGACCTGGATCGGTGGGCAGGGCCCGAGCGGGAGCAATTGATCGAACTGAGCGAAATCCTCGCGCGGGTCTGCGCTCCCGACGTGAACCACCGCCACGCGAATGCCGCTGAACTTGCAGGCGATCTCAATCTCATCCTGGCAGGCCGCTCGGTCCGGAAGGCCTATCGGATCGAGCGGCGGCTTCGCCACGCCCGGCTGATTTCTGTCGCCGCCCTGATCTTCGTCCTGGCGGCACTCGCTTCCAATTTCATCCAGCGACGCCAGCGCGAAATCGCCGACGCCCACGCCCGGCGCGAGTCCGCGTTGCGTGAGGAAAGCCAGCGCTCGTTGGCCCGCGCGGAAACGGCCGAGCGGGAGGCCCGCCGCCTGCTCTTCCTCGCCCTGTCCGAGCAGGCTCGCGCCACCGTCTTGACTTCTGAGATGGGCCAGCGCGTGCACGCGCTGGAGGCCCTCCAGCAAGCGGTGGCCATCTCGAACTCCACCAGCCTGCGAGGCATCGCCCTGGCCGCCTTGGGCTTGCCTGACCTGAGCTTCGAGCGCGAAGTCCCGATCGAGTCCGATGACACCGCGGTGCGTTGCGACCCCGCCTTCCAGCGCCTCGCGCTCGCCCGCGGCACCGGCCCGATCGAAATTCGTTCGCTGGCCGACGGACAGCTGCTCGCCCGCCTGCCGGCCAGCACCAAACGCCCCGCCACCGGCGTGCTCTGGAACTCCGATGGCCGCCGGTGCTCGGTGAACCGTGACTGGGACGCCGCCGGAAGGGCGAAGGACGTGGAGGTCTGGGATGTCGCGGCCGCGCGCCGCCTGGTCGTCATTCCGCAAGTTCCCTGGGGTGCGAGCTCGTTTCACCCGGACCGGCCCTGGATGCTGGCCGCGCATCGGCCGGAAGGGGCGGCGCTCTGGGACCTGGAAACCGGTGAAGAAACCCGTCGGTATGAGTTTTCCGGGCAACCGGTGGTCTTGAGTTTCGGCCCGGACGGCACGCGGTTTGCCATGGCGCAGACCATGCCGGGCGGCTGTCTGGTCGCCATCCGATCGGCCAGTGACGGCTCCCTGATCGCCCAGCACCTCTTCACGAATCACATCACAGCGCTCGCCTGGCACCCCCGCGCCCGGTGGCTGGCTGTGCCCGACCACGGCGGCGGTGTCCACCTGCTGAACCCCCTGAGCGGCGAAGTCGTTCCCCTGGGCTTTCATAAAGCCAGCGCCGTGACGGCGGTGTTCAGTCCCGACGGCCGATATCTGTTCAGCGGCGGATGGGACCGGCAGTTGATTTGTTGGGACACCAAAGCGTTTCGCCGCGCATTCCTCGTCAATCTGGACAGCTACCATTGCCAGTTCAGTGCGAACGGACAACGCTGCGCCATTCTCCGCTGGCCCGAGACACAACTGCGCCTTTACCGCTTCGACCTGCCCGCGCTGCATCAGGAACTTGAGGGCGATCTGGGCGGCTATCGAAACTACGCAGCCTTCGCCCCCGACGGGCGCTGGCTGGCCGCGTCCGGAGCGGGCCAGCAAACGTTCGTGTGGGATCTGCTGAATCGAAGCGCCGCCAGCGCCCGGCTGAAGAGTTCGCCCGAAACCCGCATTGCATTTTCCGCCGACGGCGATCTCTTTCTCGGCTCCGTCTCGCGGTGGCGCCTCGCCGCCGGCAGCAACGCACCGGTGCTAACCCGCATGGCGATGCCGGCGGCCCCCGGCCTGTTCTCCCTTTGCCTCCTCTCCAACTCGATCGTAGGGACCGGGACGAACGGGTCCAAGGTCTGGACGGAAGATCCGCACGCCGCCAACGCCTCCGAGTGGCGGCCCACGGCGAGCGGCTGGAACGGGGTCTCGCCCGACGGGCGCTGGCTGGGAATCAACCGTCCCTTTCAAAACCAGCTTTTCATCCATCGGCTGCCCGGGCTCGAGTGGGTGGCGACGCTGACCAACCAGTCTCGCATCGGGGAGTTCGCCTTTTCCCCTCGGGGCGATGAAGTGGCCGTCGCGGGGCGGGCCGGCGTTGGGTTCTGGAGCACAACCACCTGGCAGCGCACCCGACACATTCCGGATGCGCGGGGCATTCTGTTTGCGCCGGACATCGACGCCTTCTGGCTCTCCAATCGCTCGACTGGAACCGCCGGGCTCCATAACTCTCGCACCGGCGAGTTGTTGCTTCCGCTTCCCCCAAACACTCTGCCTCTCGCGCTGACGGCCGACGGCCGACAACTCGCGGTCAGCGTGGACGCGCGTCGGGTGCAGATCTGGGATCTGGACGAAGTCCGCCTTCGATTGCGGGAACTGGGGCTGGATTGGGAGACCAGCCACGGGAATTGAAAGATCCTCGCGGGGCCAGCGAATGCAGTCCTTGGATGCTCCGGCGGGCCTCGATCCCCCGACCATTCCACGACCGAACGATTTATCGCCCATTTCCCGCCATGAACCATTCGCCTGGCCAACCCTGCGTTTGCCGCCTCCGACAGGCGCTTCCGACCAGCGCCATCGTCCTCATCTCCTTCATGCTCGCCTCCGCGACGACCGTGTCCGGACAACTCCAACGCCTCGGCGATCTCGATGCTGACGGCCAACCCACGGTCCTCGACCTCGTCCGGCTGATCCAACATATCAATGGCACGGGTCCGCTGAGCGCCGCCCTCCTGCCTTACGGCGACGTGGACGAGTCCGGCGCCATCGATCGAGCCGACGTGGACCTGATTGGCGATGCCATTCTCGGGTTGGTCCCGCTGCCCAATCCCTACGAGGCGCCTCTCGTCTCCACGCCCATCCCGGCGACCAATGGAGGCAACCTCGTCATTTCCGGCCTCGCGCGCCCCCATCGCGTCGTGACAGTCAGCGGCGGGGCGGGCACAGCGACGGCCACAGCGGACGCCCAAGGACGGTTCACCGTGACGGTCGTGCTCCAGTCCAACCGCGTGAACAACCTGTTCTTCATGGCTTCGAACAGCGTCTTCACGTCCGGCACGCCCCAGCCGGTGAAGGTGATTCAAGATTCCGAGCCCCCGTCGCTCCACCTCGATTTTCCAACCAACGATCAGGTGCTCACCACCAGCCGCACTGTCATCGCCGGGCGCGTGGGAGACCTGCTCTCAGGCTTCCGAGGATTGAACGTCTGGGTCCATTCGAGCCCATCGGAGGGCCCGCCCCCGCCGCCGGGGCCGGGGGCCGGCGGCAGGGCCAATGTCGACGTTGGGATCGGCAACAACGGCACGTTTGAGCGTGGCTCGGTGCCGTTGGCGCCGGGATCCAATTTCATTTCGGTCACCGCCATCGATGCGTTGGGCAACACCGTCGGGCGCCAGATGAGCCTTGCCTACTCGCCGCTCACGAATGCCGCGCCAACCCTCATCGCGCTGGCCGGCGACCAGCAGGTGACGAACGTCCACCGACGCCTCGGCACGCCGATCGCGGTGCGCGTTTTGCAGGCCGACGGCGTCACTCCGTTTGCGAACAAAGTGGTCGAGTTCGACGTGACCCGCAGCGACGGGCGCCTGTTGCCGGTCGATTTCGGAGCGCTGGCCGGCCCATCGGCGTTCAGCAACGACGTCACGCGCACCGCTCACGGTGTGCTGCGCCTGCAACTCCGCACCGATGGCCAGGGCGAAGCCCACGCATGGTGGGCCCTGGGCGGCGATGCCGGCTGCGGCAACAACCGCGTGTGCGTCATGAGCGCGGATATCGCCAATGCGCTGTATTTCTGCGCGAGCGCGAAGCCCGCGGCCATCAGCCAGATCAACGTGGGCACCGGCAATGAGCAGTCGGGCGAGGCCGGCGCCTTCGTCGCCGATCCGCTGCGGGCCTGGGTCAGCGACTCGTGCAACGGCATCCCCGGCGTGCCGATCACGTACACCGTGCTGCAAGGTGACGGCCGGCTCGCCCCCGCAGGCGGGGGACCGGCCGGCGTTTCGCTGACAGTAACCTCCTCCATCACCGGCCACGCCGAAGCCCTCCTGCAACTGGGGCCAGCCGCCGGGCCAAACGTCGTCGAGGCGAATTATCCCGGGAACCCCAACTTTGCCGCCGCCTTCGTGGCCCATGGCCGCACCCGGGATCCATCCCGTCCCACCACGTTCTCCGGACTGGTGCTCGACAACACCACCCAGCCCATTGGCGGCGCCTGGGTGCGACTTTACTACAACACCCCCCAAGGGAAGGTCCCGTTGTTCTCCACCTTTACCGACGAGTCCGGACATTTCGCTTTCACCAATGCCAATCCGGGTCCCGCGGATCTGAACGTGCTGGGCAGCTTCGCCACCACCGTCGGCGCGGCTCCGGTGCCAGGCGGCACCTTCCCCGCGCTGAGCTTCAACACCGTCCTGGTCCCCAACGCAGAAAACTCCCTTCCGCGCCCGGTTCTGCTGCCCCGCCTCAACACCAACAACGCGGTCCGCTACACCGGCACGAACGACGTCGTCCTGACCTGCGAAGGCATGGCCGGCCTCAAAATGACCATCAAGGCCAACTCCATGCGCCTGCCCAACGGCCTGCCCGTCACGCCCGCCACGCCGGCCCTGGTCTCGCTCAACCAAGTGCATCACGACGACGTGCCCATGCCGATCCCGGACGGCGCGGCGCCGCCCTTCGCCTGGACGCTCCAGCCCGGCGGCTCGACGTTCGATCCGCCAATCACGATCGAATACCCCAACATGTCGGCGTTGCCTGCCGGCACCATCGCCTATTTTCTCAGCTACAACCACGACACCGAACGCTTTGAGATCGTGTCCAGCGGCCACGTGACGGACGACGGCGCGAGGATCCTCACGGATCCGGGTGCCGGGCTCACCCTCGCCGGCTGGGGTTGCAATTGTCCGCCTTACTCCGTCACCAGCCAATGTTGCAAAACCCCCTCGGACCGCTGCAAGCGGTGCGAGAACAACCGGATCGTCAACCAACCCGACGGCACCCCGGCCGATGACGGCGATCCCTGCACCGAGAATGACCGCTGCCAGGCCGGCAAAGCCAAGGGCGATCCGGCCGGAGGGTTGCCATCCTGCAACGACATCCCGGCCACGTTCGTGCTCGTCACTCAAGAAAGCTCTGATCCCGCCAAGGGAAACTTTGCCACGTTGACCAAAGTCGGTGTCGCCGGCCAGCCCTGCTACGATTCCAAGTCGCGCAACTACCACTTCAAAACCGACACCCGCGGCTACGACACCGATATCAACCTCACCCTCGCCTTCGCCGATGGCCGGCCGGCCAGCATCGAACCCAACCCGGGGCCCGGCGGAAACGTCACGGAGGAAAACTACTGCGCAATCATCGCCGAGCTCGCCCGCTACAAAGGTGCGACCGGCGGCGGACGGGGCTCCTGGCATACGCTGGAGGCCAGCCGCGCCCACGAGGAATACCATCGCGACGTGGATTTTCGCCGCCTGTTTGACGCCCGCTGGCCACAGACGGAAGCGCAGTTGAAGAGCATTGCAGTTTCCTGCCAGACGCCGTTCGCGTCCGACGTCGCCCAAGGCATGGCCAACGCTTACATCCGCCGCCTCCAGGTCGACGTCCTCAGGGATGTCGCCGCGTTCACCAAAACTCACAATGGCCAGACGGACGATGGGGCATACGGCGCAGCTCAGGTTGTTCTCAACCGGATGATCGAACGCGTGCGCGCGTTTGCCGCAGCGGAAGGGTGGCCCGAGTGCGGCACGGCCCGGGCGCCAAAATTTGGCCCGGCCGCGGCCCCGTCCCCGCAGCTCATCGGCCTGGCCGCCGCTCCGTTGTTCCTGACGCTATCGGCCGGACAGTCGGTGGCCGCGACCCTCACGGGACAATTCAGCGACGGATCCAACTCTGATCTCACGGCAGGCGCCACTGGATCGCTTTACTCTTCCAGCGAGCCCGCGATTGCGACAGTGACGCCCGACGGCCGGATCACCGCGGTCAGCCCGGGTTACGCGCTCATCGTGGCGTCCCACTCTCCAGGCACGGACCTGCTTCCACTGCTCGACGTCATCGAAGTGACGGTCACATCCCCCGACGATCGCGATGGGGATCTCATGCCGGACGCGTGGGAGATCGCCCACGGTTTTGACCCGAACAATCCCGCCGACGCGGGGCTGGACGCCGATGGTGATGGCCTGGACAACCTGCACGAATTCCTCCGCGCGACGGATCCCCACCATCCCGACACCGACAGCGACGGCTTGTTGGACGGAGCCGAGGTGGAGGGTGGGGAAGATCCGCTTCGCCCGCCCGCTCTGAATGAGCAGTGGCAGGTGATGGTGAATGGACAATCGGTGGAAGTAAGCCCCGACGGCTCGTTCATTCTGCCCAACATCTCGGCCCCGGATGTTTACGGGCTGGGCGGGCCCGGGTCACCGCCGGATTTTCTGAGCGATGACTTCGTCCGCCTCACCGGCCAGGGGACGATTCTCGGCGCGACCTACTATGTCTACAGCGAGCCATTCCAGTTTCGCGGGCGCGAGATGTTTGAATTGACCAATCTCACGTTCACAACCGAACCGCCGCTGCTGCCTGTTTCCATTCGCGCGACCGCGGACCGGCCGCTCCTCACTGGCCTCGGCCAGACCACCCAGGTGCGCGTGGCCGCAACTTTGGGGAACGGGAACACGGTGGACGCGACGCCGCGCACGCGCTGGACGACGTACCGAACCAGCAACCCGGCCATCGCCACAGTCAGCCCCGATGGCCTCGTCATGGCGCGGGGGCGCGGGCCGGCCTTCATCACCGCCGTCAATGACGGCGCCACCAGCGTTTGCCAGATCGACGTCGCACCCGGCGATCCGCTGACGACGGTTTTCGGGTACGTCCAGACAACGAACGGCATGCCCGTCGCGACGGCGACAGTCAACCTGCTGGGCCAGGCCGTGCCGCCCGTGTTGACCCGGGCGGACGGCAGCTTTGTCCTCACCAATGTTCCCACCACGCTGGGCCCGCTTCGGGTCGCCGCCCGGCTCGTGTCGACGACGGCGGTCTTCGCCAACAGCGGCCTGCTCGCGCCGATCCCGGGCGGGGTGACCGACGCCGGCATCCTCACCCTGCGCGCCGGCGTCACTTGGGTTGGCACCGTCTCCAGTTCCTGGCATGGCGCCACAAACTGGAGCACCGGCCAGGTCCCGGGCGCGGCCAGCGACGTATATCTTGCCGCCCCGGCCGGCGTGGTGATCAGCATCGCGCAGAGCAACGTCGTGGTGAACAGCCTGCTTGTGGACTCGACCTTGCGCCTGGCCGGCGTCTCGTTGCGCGCCGCGGGAATCATCCAAGCCAACACCCCGATTCTCATGGCCGGCGGCACCCTCAGCAACTGCACCGTCTTCGGCAGCTCCACGTCGCCGGCCCTCGTCGCCACGGCCGCGGACGGACGTGTTCGCAACTCGACCATTCACGGAGACATCGATCTGTCCGCGGCGGCGTCCCTCCTGCGGATCGGCGGCGCGAACACGATCAATGGCGTGGTGATGCTGAGCGGTGCGGACGCGCGCCTCGTCAGCGAAGGCGACGTCGTCGTCCAGACAACCGGTGGCGGCGAAATTCTTTTCCCGCGCACCAACGGCGCCCCCAGTCACCTGGCGCGCGACGGCGGCGGCTCGCTGACCCTCGGCCCGGGTGTGATGGTCCATGGCGGGCGCGGGACGATCGGCGACATCCTTCTGTTCGGCGGCGCATTTGGCCTGACCAATTACGGAACCGTCGTGGCCGACGTGGGAGGCCAGGACCTCACCCTGGATCCAGGCGTCACCGGCGTCGCCAACTTCGGCGTCATGCGGGCCGGCAACGGCGGCGGCCTCTCGATCTTCAACTTGAGCGAAGCCGCCGGCCTGGAAATCGGCGGAGGCGGCACCCTGACCGTGGGCGGAAACTGGCGCAACACCGGCGTCGTGACGGTCAACAATTCCACGCTCACCCTGGCCGGCGCCTGGACCAATGCTGGCGCGTTGAACCTGACCAACGCCACGCTGAACCTCGGGGGCAGCTTCAATCTGATTGGCCTCGGCGGGATCAACCGAGCCGGCGGCGCGGTGAACCTGACCGGAGGGCTTAACCTTGGCGGCGGGGTTCTGACACTCAGCGCCACGACCAACTGGTCTCTCGCCGGCGGCTCGCTGAGCAACGGCGCGATTAATCTCATCGGTGCCGGCGCCCTGGTTCCCACGGCGGCCGACGGGCGATTGCGGGATGTCACCGTCAGCGGAAACATCGACCTCGCCGCCGCCGGCGCCCGGCTTCGTCTGTCCGGGGTCAATCGGCTGGATGGAATCCTCAACGTCAGCGGTTCGGACGCGCGCCTGATCAGCGAGGGCCACACCAACATCCGCACCACGGGCGGCGGGGAGATCCTCTTCCCGCGCACCAACGGCGCCTTGAGCCATCTGGCCCGCGACGGGGGCGGGTCGCTGACGTTCGGGCCCGGGCTGTTGATTCACGGCGGGCGCGGGACAATCGGCGATGTGCTTCTTTTCGGCGGCGCCTTCAGCCTGACCAATTACGGGACCATCCAGGCCGACGCCAACGGCCAAAGCCTCACGTTCGATCCTGGCATCAACATGTTCGCCAACTTCGGCACCGTGCGCGCGTCCAACGGCGGCAGCCTGTCGGTGGTGAACCTGCCGGAAGCGGCCGGCTTGGAAATCACCGGAGGAGGCGCCTTGGCGGTGGGCGGCACCTGGCGCAACACCGGCGCCCTCACGGTCAACAACTCGACGCTGACGTTGTCCGGAAACTGGACCAACGCCGGGACCATCCGGTTCACCAACAGCACCCTGAACCTCGGCGGCAGTTTCAACCTGGCCGGCCTCGGCGCAATCCAGCGTTCCGGCGGGGCAGTCAACCTCACGGGGAGTCTCCACCTGGAAGGTGGCGTGTTGACGCTCGGTCCGGCGACCGGCTCGTGGTTGCTGGCTGGCGGCACGTTGAGCAACGGCACCGTCAACCTGCTCGAAACGTCCGCGCTCGTCCCCAGCACCGGCGACGGCCGCTTGAGCGGCGTGACGCTCAACGGCAACCTCGCGCTGTCGGCGGACAACGCGCTGCTCCGCCTCTCCGGCGCCAACACGCTGAACGGCGTGCTGACCATGGGCGGATCCGACGCCCGTCTGATCAGCGAGGGCACCGTCGCGGTCAACACCTCGGGCGGCGGCGAGATCGTCTTTACCCGCACCAGCGGCGGCTCGGGCCATCTCAGCCGGTCCGGCGCCGGCACGCTCACGCTCGGGCCCGGGCTGATGATCCATGGTGGACGCGGGATTCTCGGGGAGGTTTTTGGATTCGGCGGCCCCTTCAGCCTGACTAACCACGGCACGCTCCTGGCCGATGTCAGCGGGCAATCCCTCACGCTCGATCCCACGATCAATGGGTTCGCCAATTTCGGCACGCTCGGGGCGAGCAACGGTTCGCTGGCCGTGGCGGGCGTCAGCCATCAAGCCGGCACGCTGCGAGCCGGTCCCGACGGTGTCGTCACCGTCAACGGCGCCCTGCCCTTGTCGGCCGGAGGCACGCTGGAACTGCATGTGAGCGGCACGGACACAAACCGGTTCGGACGGGTCCAGGTCTCCGGTGTCGCGAGCCTCGCCGGCACGCTCCGCATCGTGCGCGCGGCAGGCTATGTTCCGATCCCAAACGACCGCTTTCGCTTCATGACCTTTGGCTCCCGCTCGGGCGTCTTTGCAGCGGTCGACGGCGCGATCCTCGGGAGCGGCCTGACTTTCAATGTCGACCTCAGCGACCCCCTCGATCTCGAACTGTTTGTCACCGGACCTTGAACGTCTCCTGACCTCGCTCCCGCATGAAACGAATCCTCGCGCTCAGACTTCAGCTTGTTTTGCTTATCGGCCTGGCGGCGTGGCGGACGAATCCGGCGTCCGCCCAGACCATTCTCAGCGTCGGCAATGTCCCGGCCTTCCCCGGCGCCACCGCGTCAGTGCCCATTACCCTGCGGCAGCCGGGGCGCGAGGTGGTTGCCGCGCAGTTTGATCTGGCCTACAACGCCGCCAAGGTGGTCGCCGGCGCGCCGGTGGCGACGGCCCGCCTGGCCGGCCACACGGTCCGGTCACGCGAGATCGCGCCCGGCGTCTGGCGGACCCTGATCTATTCCATGAGCAACACGAACTGGGCGGGGACGAATGGGCCGCTCGTGAGAATGCCGTTCACGGTTTCCCCGCAGGAGACCGTCGGCAGCGGCCCGTTGACGCCGGGGAATGAGATCCTTGCCCGGGCGGACGGCAGCGCGCTGGTGCCAGACGGAGTGAGGTCCGGCGCGATCTTCGTTCGCCCGGTGAACCTCCTGCCCGATGGGACAGTTCAGTTCTTCCTCCCTTCGACCAACGATCAACGATATGTCATCCAGGCCACGACGAATTTGGTCGACTGGGTGAACCTCTCCACCAACCTGGCCACGAGCGAATTTCTCAGCCAGGTGGACATCGACGCGGCCAACCGTCCCTACCGCTTTTACCGCTGGCAGCTGCTCGGGCCGTGAGCCGCGCCCGTGTGGGCCGCCGGGGATTGCCCGGGCCGGACTATTTGCCTGCCGGCAACGCCGACAGCGGCGGTCGCTCGGCAAAGCGCGCGGCCATCTCGCGTTCGATCCGATCGATCAAGGCATCGGTCAACATGGAGCCGTGATCGCCGGGAACCACTTCCACGTAGCCGCCGTGCGATGTCGTCTGCAGGAAATCGCGAAGCATCTCCACCGCGGGGTTCAGGTAAAAGGTGTCTTCGTCGGCGGCGAGCACGTGGAGGCGGCCGGCCAGCTCCGGGCCCAGCGCCGTCCAATTCTCCTGCAAAAGCCGGCGCAAATCGTAGCGCTTCCAATACTCCGCCACGTCGCGGCGAATCGCGCCGCTCAGCGGATCCATTAAGCGTTCCGGCCGGCCGTCGGCCCCGCGCGGGCTGAACACGGCATTGAAGGACTCCAATTGCCCTCCCGGCCCGGTCACATACTCCCACAAATCCAGGCGGGCAAACGTGAGGGCCGGCTCCGTCCGGTTGCGGGCCACCGGGCGGGCCAGGCCGTCCCGCGTCCAGTGGCCATTGCGCTCTTCATAGATGTTCACCGTTTGAAACGCGCGGAAGTCGACCGGGTCCGGCGCCGTGCTCCAGCAGCCGCCAAACACGTCCGAATAGGCCACCTGCAGCCAGAGCGACGCCCAGCCGCCGGAGGAATGGCCGGTGACAAATCGCGCCCGGGCGTCGGCGATGGCCCGGAACCGCTTTTCGATCTCCGGAATCAGCTCCCGCACGAGCGCGTCGCCCACCGGCCCGTTGTTCGCGGAATTGGCAAAGACGGAATGCCCCAACGGGACCTCCGGATCGAGATACACCCGCAGCATCTGCAGAGGCACCTCGCCCTTCTGCCACCGCCGGCCCCGCGCCGACTCCATCCAGTTCCAGGCCGCCGTGTGATTTCCGCCAAAGCCCGGGATCAGATAGAGCGCCGGGTATCGTTCCCCGACCTTTTCATGATAGGTCGACGGCAGGACCACCGCCGCCCGGAGCTTGACCTCGCGGCCATGAAACTCGCTGAGCAATCGGCTTCGGACCTCCACCAGCTTGACCCAATCCGTGTCCAGTCGCGGCGTGGCCGTCACCTCCTGATCTGCAAGCAGCTCGTAGGTCCGTCCCCTCACGCCGTTCAGCTCGCAGCGGACCACGGAGCTGTAAAGATTGCCCGGGCCGGCGTTATAACTGGCGCGGGTGTCGTCTTGATCAATGAGCACCTGGGCGTAATAGGTGCCCGGCAGCAGTCGATCCATGGACTCCGGATAGGCCAGCGCCGAGCTCGCGCGAAACTTGTCCGGCAGAAACGTCACAAAATCCCCAGGATAGAGATTGGTCACCGGGATCGCGAAGGCGGCCGGAAGATGAAAGTAGTCAACGCGTCGCGGTTCGGGAGCGCTGCGGTTGGCCAGAAACAGCAGCACACGCCCGGTCAGCGGGCCGCGATGCACTTTCTCGGGAAAGGAAACGACGAACTTCAGCCGCTCGGACGATGCGTCCGGGCTGGACGGACCCGCGGCATCCAATGGCGGGCGCGGCTTATTGCCGTTGGCCGGCGCGCCGGGACCTCCCGGTTGCACACAGCCGGACACGGCGGCCAGCGTCAACGCCACCCCCCGGTTCGCGAGCCAGGCCCACCGACCCCGGCTCCGGGCCGTGCGGCCAATGCCGCCGGCTGCCGCAAGGAGAACGGGTCGAGCCGACCCCGCCTGAGCCTCGGCAGATGCAGGTTTCGCGGGCGCGACGTTGGCCAATGGTGTCATGCCTTCCATGACAACACTGCGGTTCGACCCCTGTCCAGTGCGCACAAAATTTTCCCTTCCGTCATGGCCGGGAATGCGGTTCTAATGGAACCCATGCTTCTGTGGATTCTCGCATTGATCCTGGTGGCCGCGGTCGGCCTGGTTGGCTTTTACCAAGGTGCCCTTCGCGCCAGCGTCAGTTTGCTCGGATTGCTGACGGCCTGCCTGACCGCCCGTCTGGTCGGCAAGCTGTTCAATCTGATCCTGCCCGCCCTCGGCCTGACGCATCCTGCCGTGCTTGATTTTGTTTCGCCCGTGCTCGGGTTTATCCTGGTCTCGACACTCTTCAAGCTGGGTGGCTTTGCCCTCCACAAAAAGGTCGACACCTGGTTCAAATACCGGGCTTCCGACACCCAGCGCCTGCTCTGGGAGCGCCTCAACTCCCGGCTGGGAATTTCGGTCGGCATAGCCAACGGCGTGATTTATGTCTTCGCCCTGGCAACGCTCATTTACACGTTCGGCTATTTCTCCTACCAGACGGCAACGCACCGCGACGACTCGTGGATTCTCAAATCAATCAACCGCCTCGCCGGCGACATCCAGTCGACCGGAATGAACAAATCCATCGCGCCATTCAACCCCGCGACCGACACCTACTTCGACTCGTCCGACATCCTCGCGGATCTGTTTCACAGCCCCCTGCTCCAGAATCGGCTGGCCAATTATCCCATCTTCCTCACGCTCGGGGACCAGCAGGAGCTCAAAGGGTTTTCTGACGCAAAATTCCAGGAAAAGTGGGCCTCCGGAATTTCGTTGCGCGAGTTTTCCAACCACGAAGTCGTCAAGCCTGTCCTCGAAAACGTCCCGCTGTTCACGAATGTTCTCGGCCTCGTCAAACCCGACTTGAAGGACCTCAAGTCCTACCTGAGCACGGGCGTTTCCCCGAAATACGATGAGGAAAAAATCCTCGGGCGCTGGCAGTTCAACTTTCGCGCTTCGCTGGGCGAGGCCCGCAAACGGAAACCCACGATGGGCTCCGCCGAGCTGAAAAAGCTGCGCGCTTTGCTCGGCACCGCGTTCAACAACGCTTCCCTCGTCGCCACCGTCGACAACAAGGCGATGCTCAAACTGCCCGGCCGCTCCCGCCAGGGTACCTGGACCAGCGCGGGCGGCGGCCAATACCTGATCCGGGACAGCGCCAGTAAGACCGACGCCCAGGCCACGTCTGATGGCAAGCGCATGACGGTTGTCCTCGAGGGCATTGCCCTCGTCTTCGACAACACGCGGGTCTAGTGCGCTGCCCTCCATGTCCGGTTCACGATCCGCGCAGGGGTGTTTCGCCTATGCCAGGCGCAAGCGGCGAGCTTATCCGTGCTGGATCTGTAAGGAGCAAGCAACGCAGCGCAGGCCCAAAAAGAGGCCGCCCGAAGCCGCGCCGGGCCGGCGAGCTTACTTTTTTTCGCCGCTCCCGACCCCGAAGCTGGCCCGGATGGCCGGCAAGTCCTGCCGCGTGGGGTCGGCCGGAGTGCGTGGGTTGTCGTCGACCGCCGGTTGGCGGCGGGGAGGCACCAGGGTGTGGGAGGGTTCATTCTCGACCAGCGCGGCGTTCGCGTTCGCGCCCGATCCGGCCGCGACCCGTTCCGGTTTGGCCGGCCCGACGCGGAGCGAGATAATCAGCCCCGCCGCCAGCAGGCCGCACACCGCAACGCCGGCCGCGCAGACATAGATGGGCACGCCGTAAAACTCGGCGCTCAGCCGTTGTCGAAGCGTGGGCCGCGGCGCGGGCCCGGCCGTCTGAATGCCCTCAATCACCCGGTCGGAAAAGCCGGCAAAAAAGGAGGGCGGCGGCTGCTCGTGCCGTTTGAGCGCCAGGATGCGCTGAACCTCCGTTTCAACGTTATGCTCGTTGCTCATGTTTCACCTCGTCTTTTGCACCCGTGATGTCATCCGCCGCAACACCAGGCCTCATTCGCCCGCGCAACACCAGCGTTCCGGTCGGGGCCGCCCTCAGATCTCGCGTCAACCGGTTCATTTCACGTAATCGGACAAATGCGCCTGCAACTGTTGCCGCGCGTAAAACAGGCGGGACCGAACCGTGCCCACATTGCAGTCCATGATGCGCGCGATGTCCTCGTGCGGGAGGCCCTGGATGTCGTGCAGGGTGACCACCAACCGGTGCGCCGGCGACAGTTTTTGCATCGCGCCATTCAACTTCTCCTGCAACTCCGCCAGGCCCGCGTCGCGGCGCGGCGTCCGTTCCGAAACCAACGCCACCAGGTCCGGGTCGTGCTCGGCGTTGAAATCCAGGTCGTTCAAGCTCAGATGCGATTTGTTTTTGCGCGACTTGAGGAAGTTGATCGTCTTGTTGATGGCAATGCGATAAACCCACGTGTAAAAGCTGGAGTCACCCTTGAACGACTTCAGTGCTTGAAACCCCTTGATGAACGTCTCCTGCGCCAAATCCACGGCGTCCTCGTGGTTCGACGTCATGTGGTAAATCGTGGAGTAGATGCGCTCCTGGTAGCGCCGGACAAGCTCGTCGTACGACGCCACATCCCCCTGCTGCGCGCTCTGGACCAGGACCCCGTCCTCCACTGATTCCGCCGCCGACTCAGCCGGCGGCACCGCCACCAACGGCAGCGACGTCCGGTCGGGCGCTGCCTGGGGGAGTCGAACCGGCTCGCTCATGATTTCAGCCAACGGCGTCGGCATCCAATGCCGCCGTCTGAACTTCCAGGTAATCCGTCATCCCCAACATCGCCTCCCGGCTCGAGGATTCCGGAAGCAGGCGCGCCTGCGCCCGCGCCTCCGTCAACTCCTGCATGACGGCATTTTTCGCTCCGGCGAAACAGTCCCGGCGGCGCAGCACTTCACTGAGTTGCGGCAGGTAGGTGGGATCCCAGGCCTGGACGAGGCGCTCAATCAAGCCTCGCTCCGCATCGGAACCACGTTCAATCGCCAAAATGATCGGCAGCGTCAACTTGCCCTTCGCCAGATCCGTACCGAGGCTCTTCCCGGCGCTGGCCTCGCTGCCAAACAGGTCCAGACAATCATCGTAGACCTGATAAGCCGTACCCAGGGCCAGCCCAAATCGGCGGAGGGCCGATCGGCCCGACGGCGTGGCGCCGCTCAGGTAGGCCCCCAAGTCGCACGACAGGGCGAACAACTCCCCGGTCTTCATCTGGATGAATTTGAAATATTCCGCCTGGGAAAGTTCAAAATTTCGGCGGCGCTGGGTTTGGAGAATCTCGCCCGAGCAGACTGTTTTGGTGGCGACGGAGACGGCGCGACACACTTCCGTCGTCGGAAACTCCGCCGCCAGCCTCAGCGCGTGGGCAAACAAACAATCCCCGAGCAAAACCGAGATCTCCGACCCCCACCGCGCGGCCAACGTCAGGCGCCCTCGGCGCAGCCGCGCCCCGTCCATGACGTCGTCGTGGACCAACGTGGCCAGATGCACCATCTCCACGATGACCGCTGCGCGAACATGCGCCTCCGAAAGCGCCCCGGTCGCCCCTCCGCTCATCGCCACCAGCGCCGGACGCAGTTGCTTGCCTTGATTCGTCAGGGCGTATTCCGCATACGCCGCAATGTCCCGTTCGAACTCGGAAATCTGCCTGGCCAAGGTTCGCGCAACGTCCGCCAAAAACGGCTCCGCCGGTGCGATGATTCGCCGCCAAGCCGCGCCTTCTGCGGAGGATGCCCCTTCGTTGTCTATCTGAATGCGATCAGCGGCCAGCATGCGCAGGGAGTCTAAAGTTGGAACCACGCCAAGTCAAATCGTTATCCTGTTCTCCACGTGGACCTTTCGACAACCCAAGCCCGCATCCTACCCTTTTGGGGAGCTCCACGGTCCGCGGAGTCTTGTTCTGGAATGGGGAAGCCCCGCTCACAACAACCGACGCGTGCGATTCTTCCGCCAAAGCCTCACCGCCCTGCCCCCCCGAACGTCTCCGCACGTCTGCCTCCCCCGGTGTCACTGGCCAGAAACCGCTAATTACCCGGCCAGGTATCCTCAGTCTCGGAAACAACCCAGGATGGAGGCCACCGCCCGAAGACGCACGCGCCGACCCCAGTTCGGACCAGAAGCGACTCCGCCCTCAGCCGCCGATCAGGACCGATTGCGGCGCTTGACCTTCAACTGCGCCAGCGAGTGGGCCAGAGCCGCCTGCACGGTCGCAGACTCTTCATCCGACAGCTTCTCCGCCAAACGGGCCTCCGCCCGCTTCCGGGCTTCCTCCACCTTCGCCTCATCGATATCGTCGGCCTGGATGGCCATGTCGGTCATGACCGCAACGCGCTCGCCGGTGATCTCCACGAATCCCTCGCCAATGGCCAGATACGAGTCCCGGCTGCCGCGCCGCACCACCAACTCTCCGGCCGTCACCTGCGTCATCAGAGGGACGTGCATGGGGTAGATACCCATCTCGCCTTCCACCCCTGGCAACGTCACCATGTCGACATCCTCAGAGTAAATTTTCGCCTCGGGAGTGACGATCTCGAGCTTGAGCGTGGTGGCCATTGAATTGGTCGTGCGTGTTCAGGGTTCAGGCGGGCGGACCGGACCTCCGGTTCCCGCCGGTCGCCGGGATCAGCCTTCCTTGATCTCGTCGATCCCGCCCTTCATGTAAAAGTTGTTTTCCGGCACGTCGTCGTGTTTGCCTTCGAGGATGTCCTTGAAGCCACGCACCGTTTCCGCCACGGGCACCTGCTTGCCTTCGCGGCCGGTAAACACCTGCGCCACGGTGAAGGGCTGGCTAAGGAACTTTTGAATCTTACGCGCGCGGAACACGGTCAGCTTGTCGTCCGGGCTCAACTCGTCCATGCCCAGAATCGCGATGATGTCCTGCAGGTCCTTGTAACGTTGCAGCACCTTCTGCACGCCACGCGCCACGTTGTAATGTTCCTCGCCGACAATGTCGGGCGTGAGCGCCCGGGAGTTGGACGCCAGCGGATCGACCGCCGGGAAAATGCCCAGCTCGGCGATGGAACGTTCGAGCACAATGGTCGCGTCAAGGTGGGCGAACGTCGTGGCCGGCGCGGGATCGGTCAGGTCGTCGGCCGGCACATACACCGCCTGGAAGCTGGTGATCGAACCCTTCTTCGTCGAGGTGATGCGCTCCTGGAGGTTACCCATCTCGGCCGCCAGCGTCGGCTGGTAACCGACGGCGCTCGGCGTGCGACCCAGCAGGGCCGACACCTCCGACCCGGCCTGGGAAAAGCGGAAAATATTATCCACGAACAGCAGCACGTCCTGGTTGTGTTCGTCGCGGAAATATTCGGTCACCGCCAGGGCCGACAGGGCGACGCGCAGGCGGGCGCCCGGTGGCTCGTTCATCTGGCCATAGACCAGACCGATCTTGGAGCCTTCCTCGAGCACCGGCAGCCCGTTATCCCCCAGCACCGGGTGGCCCTTCGCATCCTTCTTGGTCTTGATGACATTGGCCTCGATCATTTCGTTGTAAAGATCGTTGCCTTCGCGCGTGCGCTCGCCCACGCCCGCGAACATCGAGATGCCGCCGTGCAGCTTCGCGATGTTGTTAATCAGCTCCATGATGACGACCGTCTTGCCGACGCCGGCGCCGCCGAACGCTCCGACCTTGCCGCCCTTGAGGAACGGGCAGATCAAATCGATGACCTTGATGCCGGTGGTCAGAATCTGCGGGCTGGTCGACTGGTCGACCAGCGGCGGGGCGCTGCGATGAATCGGGTAATGCTTGTCGGCCTTGACGGCGCCCTGCTCGTCCACGGCGTCGCCCGTGACGTTGAACACGCGGCCCATCACGCCGTTGCCCACGGGCATCGAGATGGCCTGCCCGGCGTCGGTGATTTCCATGCCGCGCTTGAGCCCTTCCGTTGTGCTCATGGCGACGGCGCGCACCCAGTTGTCACCCAGGTGCTGCTGCACTTCGAGCGTCAGCTTGGTGCGCCCCAGCCCGGGCAGGTCATACTCGACCGTGAGCGCGTTGAAAATCGCGGGGAGCTGGCCCGTGAACTCGACGTCCACAACGGGCCCGATGATTTGAACGATCTTGCCTTTGTTCATGCGTTCAGAAAGTTGCAGTGTGCGGTCTTTTGAAATCGGGTCAAACTACGATCAGCCCATGGCCATCTGGGCCGTGGTGATCTCCAACAGCTCCTTGGTGATGTTCGCCTGGCGCAGCTTGTTGTATTCGAGCGTCAGGTCCTTGATCAATTGCTTCGCGTTGTCCGTCGCGTTCTTCATCGCCACCATGCGGGCGCTGTGCTCCGAGGCCTTCGCCTCAAGCAGGAACTGGTAAACCTGAAAATTCAGGTAGTGGGGCAGAAGGTTTCCGAGCACGTCGTTGGCGCCCGGCTCGAACAAATACTCCAGCTCGCTCTTGCGCAGCTGCGCGCCCCCGCCCTTCCCGTCGATCGACGCCTCGACCGCCTCGATCTGGCCAATGGGCAACAGCGTCTTGGTCTCCGGCTTCTGGGTCAGGGTGTTGATGAAGTTGGTGAACAGGACATCGACCTGGTCGACTTCGCCCTTCAAAAACAGTTCCTGCGCAAACCGTGAAATGGCCCGCGCCTCGGCAAATTGCGGGCTGTCCTTGTAGCTGAATTCCGCCGCGAGATTCCGCTTGGTCCGGGCGATGAATTGCGCGCCCTTGCGCCCGGCACACACGTAAACCGTCGTGTTCTTGTCGAACCGTCCCGCCTCGCGCAGAAGATTCGAATTCAACGCGCCGCACAGCCCCTTGTCCGTCGTGATCAGAATGACCGCGCGTTTCGTCACCGGGCGCTTCTCCATCAGCGGGTGGCTGAAGTCGCCCGCGCCCTCCGTCACGGCGGCCAGCACCTCGTTCATCAACGTAGCGTAAGGCCGGCCCGCCAGCGCGGCCATCTGCGCCTTGCGCATCTTCGACGAAGCCACCATCTGCATGGCCTTCGTGATCTGCGCCGTGTTTTTGACCGACTTGATCCGGCGGCGTATGTCGCGTGTGCTGGGCATGAGAATCTCTCAGTTGCGCTCGGCGCGCACGATCAACGATAGGTCTGCTTGAACTCGCCCACGGCTGTCTTCAGCTCGGCCGCCAGTGCATCGCCAATCGCGCCCTCTTTGCGCACCTTCTCCAGCAAGGCCGCCTTCCGGTCGAGCAGGAACTGCGTCAGCTTCGCCTGCCAGTCCTTCACTTTCTCGACCGCGACGTCATCCAGAAACCCGTTCTGCATCGCCCACAGGATCGACACCTGGATTTCCACCGGGATCGGGTTGTACTGGTTCTGCTTGAACAGCTCGACGATGCGCTTGCCGCGCTCGAGCGTCGCCTGCGTCTTCGCGTCCAGGTCCGAACCGAACTGCGCAAAGGCCGCCAGCTCGCGGAACTGCGCCAGGTCCAGCTTGATCTTGCCGGCCACCTGCTTCATCGCCTTGATCTGCGCGGCCGAACCGACGCGCGACACGGACAGACCGACGGAGATAGCCGGGCGCACGCCCTGGTAGAACAAATCCGTTTCGAGGTAAATCTGGCCGTCGGTGATCGAGATGACATTGGTCGGGATGTAGGCCGAGACGTCGCCGGCCTGCGTCTCGATGATCGGCAGCGCAGTCAGCGAGCCGTTCCCGCTTTTCTCGTTCACGCGCGCCGAACGCTCGAGCAGACGGCTGTGCAGGTAAAACACGTCACCGGGATACGCCTCGCGACCCGAGGGACGCTTCAGGACCAGCGAGACCTGGCGGTAGGCGACGGCCTGCTTGGAGAGATCGTCGTAGATAATCAGCGCATCCATGCCGTTATCCATGAACCATTCGCCCATGGCCGCGCCGGCGAAGGGCGCGAGATATTGGGCCGAGGCCGGGGAATCGGCGCCGGCCGCCACCACGATCGTGTCCTCCATCGCGCCGGCCTTCTCCAGCTCGGCGATGACGCGGGCGATGTTCGACTGCTTCTGACCGACGGCGACGTAAATGCTGTAGACCGGGCGGAACTTCGGATCGTTGGAGGCGCGCCCCACCTTGTTGATGCGGGCCTGATTGATCATCGTGTCCACGCCGATCGTTGTCTTGCCCGTCGAGCGGTCACCAATGATCAGCTCGCGCTGGCCGCGGCCGATCGGAATCATCGCGTCCACTGCCATGATGCCCGTCTGGAGCGGCTGGCTGACGGATTTTCGCTTGATGATGCCGGGCGCAATTTTTTCGACCGGGTAAAATGCGGTTTCCTTGACCGGGCCCTTGCCGTCGACCGGGCGGCCCAGGGTGTCGACGACGCGACCCAGCAACCCCTTGCCCACCGGGACGGAGAGGAGCTTGCCGGTGGTCTTGACCTCGGCGCCTTCGGAGATGCCGAGGTAATCGCCAAGGATGATGGCGCCGACCTCGGTCTCTTCCAGGTTGAGGGCAATGCCAATCACGCCGTTGCCGAAGTCGAGCATCTCATTGAGCATCGCGTCGGTCAGGCCCTCGATCTTGGCCACGCCGTCAGAGATTTCCCGCACGGTGCCGACGTTTTGTCGGGAGACGGATGTCTTCACGCCGGCGATCTGGGCTTCGATTTCCTGTAACAAGTTGCTCATACCATTTTCAGTCTGTTCCGCCTGGGTCTTTAAAATCTCAATCGCGCAGTTAATCGCGCATTCAATCGCCTGTTGCCGCTGCTAAAAGCTTTCCGCCAGCGCGTCGATCCGCGCCTGGATGCTGCCATCGTAAACGTCGCTCCCCACCTTGATGCGCAATCCGCCGATCAAGCCCGGATTTTGCGCAAAACTGATGTTCAGTCCCGCGCCGTAGCGTCGGGTCAGGTTTTGCTGAATGGCCGCCTGCTGCGCCGCGTTCAACGCCACCGCGCTCTCCACCCGCGCCGTGCGCCGTTCCACGTCCAGCTTCACCAGCCGCTGGAAGTGATGGAGAATCGCCATGAACCCGCGCGGTTTCCGGCTGACCACTGCCTGAATCGCCTGGCGCACCCGGGCCTCATCCAGTACGCCATTGACCCGGCAGGTCTGAAAGAGCTGCTTGGCGTCGCGCCTCGCTTGTTTGCCAATTTTCACAGGTAGATTCGCGAATCCGAAATTCGTCGCAGACTTACGCCGCAACCTGGCGGTTGGCCTCCTCGATGAGCCGCTGCTGGTCGTCGTTCGTCAACACCTTGCCAGCCACCTTGGCCGTGGTCGACGCCACGAGCCGCCCCACTTCGCGGCGCAGCTCGGCCTTCATCCGAACCAGCTCCGCCTCGCTCGCCTGCCGGGCTTTGTTCACGATGTCCTGCGCCGCCGCCACCGCCTTCTGCGTCTCCTGCTCCAGCACCTTGGCCGCCGACTGCCGCGCTTCCTCGATCAGCCGGTTGCCCTGCACGTTGGCCTGGTTCAGGATCTCCTGAGCCTTGGCCTGCGCGCTCGCCAGGTCGTGTTTGATCTTCTCCGCATTGGCCAGCCCTTCCGCGATCTTCTGCCGGCGCTCCTCGAGCACCTTCAGCACCGGGCCATAGGCGAATTTCTTGAGCGCCAGCGCGACAATGACGAACAGGATGATCTGCGAAATCAACAGCGGCCACGTCACGCCAAATTGATGGGCGATTTCGACAACGGGGTTTTCCCCGGCAGGTGCCGCCGCGGCGAGAAGAAGCGCGTTCATGGACATTTCAAATGGATTAGAGCGAAAGGAGAACGGGCGCGAAGCCTTCCGGCTCCGCGCCCGCTTCAGTTATTTCGGGGCCAGGAAGATGGCGAAGAAGACGACGCCTTCCGCCAACGCGGCGAAGATGATCGCCTGGTTACGGATGGCGCCTGCCGCGCCCGGGTTGCGCCCGGTCGCTTCGGCGGCCTTCATGCCAATGATTCCCACGCCGATGGCGGACCCAAGAGCCGCCAAACCGACATGCAGACTTCCACCCAGATCTGCCAACAATGGCATCATAGTTTACCTTTCGTGTCGTTGTTGTTGTCCCGACGACCCCCGCAGGTTGCCCACGGTCCGGCCGCCGAAAGTGTCTTTGAAAATCAATGCGCCGGGGCGTGCCCGGCCGCGTCCTTCGCCCCAGGCCCATGCCCGCCATGACCGTGGCCGTGCCCGTGATCCGCCCCATGGCTGTCATCGTGGTGCGCGCACATCAACGCCGTAAAGACCGACGTGAGCAGCGCGAAAACCAACGCCTGCACCAGCCCGACCAACAGCTCCAGGAAATAGAACGGCAGCGGCAAGATCCAGCTCAGCCAGGGCACCAGCGTCATCATCGCCTCGAGAATGTTCTCGCCGGCAAAAATGTTTCCATAAAGACGGAAGCTCAGTGAAACCGGCCGGAAGGTAATTGAAATCACCTCGATCACGCCCACGAACAGGAAGATGGCGACCATGAACACGCCCATGATTCCCTCGCCGCCGCCACCCCAGAAGATGTGCTTGAGGAAACCACCTACTCCCAGCGACTGCAGCGACCACACCAGCCACAGGAAAAAGAACACCAGCGACATCGCCAGCGTCATGTTCAGGTCCGCATTGCCACCGCGCAGGAACGGCTTGGTCAGATGAAAATGTCCGGAAGGGTCCGTGACCCCATGGCCGACGGTGCCGACACCGGGAATGAGGCCGATCCAATTCGTGACCAGAATGAACAGGAAGATCGTACAGAAAAACCAAAACGAACGCTTGACCAGGTCGGGTCCCAAAATTTCACCGAAGAAGCCGTAGAGACCCTCCACCAGCCACTCCACGAAATTCTGGAGACCCGCCGGAACCATCTGCACGTTCCGCGTTGCCAACTGGGCCAGCAAAATGAGCAGCAGAGCGACAACCCAGGTAATCACCATCGAGTTGGTAAACTGCAATGGGCCGATGCTGAACCGCAATGCGTGCGGCGTTAAACCATGATGTTCCCCACCACCTTTTTCGCCTTCGGCACCCGCCGGCGCTTCAGCTACGCCAGCGGCCGCGGCTGCGCCCACCGCTGCCTCTGCGCCTGCGTTCGCCGGAACCTCCGCCGCCTTCGCCATCGGCACGGTTGACCACACGCCCAGCACGATCGCCAGGGAGAAGACTGTCGCTAAAATGGTTCGCCAAGAGTGCATTGAACTTGTCCAAAAGCTGCAGGCCCCACCGCCGCTGGATGCGCTAAATCCGCCGACACCGCATGCCCTCAACTCATTTTTGGCCCGAAGCGCGGTGACGTTGCCCGAATGTGAAATTCTTCACAAGGGTTTTTTCTCAGGTTTTTTTCCGGACCGCCCGGCTTGAAGTTCCGGACGCGAACCGAGACTTTTTCCTGTCCATCAGACTTTTCCTGTTCCAATCATCCCCTCGATGAACCTGAACCGAAAAGCGTCGTCGCCCGGGAAAACGGACTGCGCAGGTTTCGGTCTTTCCCTGCGCCCGACCGTCGAGGTGGGCCAAAACCATGCAGCCATCGACTCGCGACGTTGCTAGCCCGCGGTACACGTGGCGGGACGTCGTGGGGTTCGGCACCTGTGCCGCGGCGGGCCTCGCCCTCCTCTGGTGGATCGCCCGCGAGCCGGGCTCGACACTGACGTCCGGCGATTCCGCCCAGCCGCCTTCGGCGGGATTCACGGATGTGACCGCCACTTCCGGTATCCACTTCATCCATGACAACGGCGCGGCCGGCGAGAAGCTTCTTCCGGAAACGATGGGCGGTGGCGTGGCGTTCTTTGATTTCGACAACGACGGCGCGCCGGATTTGCTCTTCGTCAACTCCGGACCGTGGCCCTGGGCGGCGCCCACGAATGGCGCCCCCCGCCGGCCGAATAGCCTCGCGCTTTATCGGAACGACGGGTCGGGCCATTTTTCGGACGTGACCTCGGCCAGCGGGCTGGACTCAACGCAATTCTACGGCATGGGCGTGGCGTGTGCCGACTTTGACAACGATGGTTGGGTGGACTGCCTGATCACCGCGGTGGGCGATCAGCGCCTCTTTAAAAACCTGGGCGGCGGAAAATTTGCCGACGTCACACGCGCTGCCGGGCTGGAGCTCGCCGCTGCCCAATGGGGCACCAGCGCCGCCTGGCTGGACTTCGACAACGACGGCCGGTTGGACCTGTTCGTGGGACACTACGTCGATTGGACCCGGGAGCGGGACCTGCGGGAAAACTTCACGTATGACGGGCGCACCCGGGCGTATGGTCCGCCGCGATTGTTCGACGGCACGTTCCCAACGCTCTACCACAACGAAGGCGGCGGCCGATTCCGCGATGTTTCCCGCGCCGCCGGCCTGCTCGCGACCAACTCCATCGGCCGGCCGCTGGCCAAGACGCTCGGCGTGGCCCCGGTCGACCTCGACGCCGACGGCTGGATCGATCTGATCCTGGCGAACGACACCGTCCAAAACCTGGTCTTTCGCAATGAGCATGACGGGACCTTTCGCGAAATCGGCGCTCGCAGCGGCATCGCCTTCGATGCATTTGGATCGGCCCGCGGCGCGATGGGCATCGACACCGCCCGCTTCCGGGGCGACGACACGCTGGCTGTCGCGATCGGGAACTTCGCCAACGAGATGAACAGCTTCTACGTCACGCAGAACGATCCACTCCACTTCGCGGATGAAGCCATCCGGGCCGGGTTCGGCCCGGCCAGCCAGGACTTGTTGAAGTTCGGGCTCTTCTTCTTCGATTACGATCTCGATGGCCGCCTCGACGTCCTCACCGCCAATGGACACCTCGATCCCGACATCGAGCGCTTCGCCCCGAAACAGCGCTACCGCCAGCCCGCCCAGCTTTTCTGGAATCACCCCGGCGGGCGGGCCAGTCTGTTCGTCCCGGTCAGCGCCCAACACGCAGGCGCCGATCTTTTCCAGCCCATTGCCGGGCGCGGCTCAGCCTTTGCCGACATCGACGGCGACGGCGATCTCGACATCGTCCTGACCCAGGTCGGCGGCCCGCCCCGGCTGCTGCGCAACGAGCAACGCCTCGGCCACCACTGGACCCGTATCCGCCTCCGCGGCCAGAGCGCGAATCGCGACGGCATTGGCGCGTGGCTTCACGTCCGGGCCGGAGGCCAGACCCTCGCCCGCCAGGTCATGCCCACCAAGGGATACCTCTCGCAAAGCGAGCTCACGCTCACGTTTGGCCTGGGCTCCGCCCAAAAGATCGACGAAGCCGAAGTCGTCTGGCCAGGTGGCGCCCGCCAAAAAATCACGGGCCTCAGGCTTGAAGCGGTCAACTTGATCCCGCAGGCGGAATAGCCCACCGGCCCGAGGCGGAGATTGTCCGGACCGTTCACCGACGGAGCCAACGCCGGCGAACCGGTGGAGGCAGCCGCCTTCCGGCGGGCTCCCTTCACGCGGCGTCGGTGGGCGGGGAGCCCGGGCGCAAACGATGGCGTGCGTAATCCCAGAGCCGGCGAAACACGACCGACCCAAGATAGGCTCCGCCGAGCAGGGCGAGATCGGTCGGCCCGACCGGAAGGTCCCGGGCGTAAGCAAGGGCAAAGCCCACCAGGGCGCAGAGACCGCCGGCCAGGGAGGACATCCAAAGAAACTGCGCGGTGTTGCGGGCGAACTGATGGGCGATGAGCGCCGGGATCAGCAGGAACCCGAACGACACGAGCGGCCCGACATTCATCACGCAAACCGAGATGGTCAGGCCCATCACTGCAAAGAGCCCCGCGTCCCAGAACAACACATTTTTGCGAAGCGTCACCGCCATCTCGCGATCGTAGGTGACGAGAAGGAACTCCTTTTGGAAGACCACGAGGACGACCGTGACGACCGCAAACACGGTGGCTGCCAAGGCCACGTCCACGGTCGCGACGGCGATGATCTCACCCTTGAGCAGCTCGAGCATGCCGTGCTCGCCCTTTGGGTTTTGCACCACCAGGAGAATACTCCAGGCGCCCGCCAGCGCGTAAACCAGGCCGGTCCGACCCTCGATCATGCCACGACCGCGTCGCTCCATGACGGAGAGCAGGCCAATGGCGAGGAGGCTGAAGACAATGGAGCCCGCGAGGGCAATGACGCGTTCCTGGATGCTGTCGTGGGCGTGCGGCAGCCAGCCCCAGCCTTGCAGCCAGAACGCGAAGGCGATCCCACACGACGACACCTGAGGCAGCGCCACGCCCAGGAACACCACCCGGCGCATGATGAGGTAAACCCCGGGCAGCGGCGCGACGAAACCGACCAGCAGGCTGATGTAAACCGAATTGCGCGAGAGAAACGCGGGATCGAGGATTTCCAGCAGGGTCGACATAGGGTGCGCTCAGACGATTAGTTCCGAAACCGGACCTCGCGACAGGCGCCCGTCGTGGATCCAGATGACGTCGTTTACACAGCGCCGGAGGGCTGGCAGGTCGTGATTCACCATGAGCACCGCCAACCCCTGCTCCGCATGCAAACGTCGCAGCAACTCGAGAATGGAGTTGGTCGTCGCCGTGTCCACCCCCGTGGTCGGCTCGTCCAGCACGAGCAGGCCCGGCCGCGTGGCCAGGGCCCGCGCGATCAGCACCCGCTGTTTCTGTCCGCCCGACAGTTCCGCGAAGCGCCGGCGCGCCAACTCTTCCATGCCGACTTCGCGCAAACACGCCTGCGCCCACTCCTTCTCCGCCCGCGGATAGAAGCGGCCGGGCCCCACCCGCCCGCAGGCCCCCATGAGCACGACTTCCTGCACCGAAATGAGAAACGCGGGATCAAGCGCCTCGCGTTGAGGAACGTAGCCCAGGACCGGCGTCCGGCCGTCTTCCCGCCCGAATTCCACCCGGCCGGCCAGAGGGGGCTGGATGCCCAGCAATGTCCGAAGCAATGTGGATTTCCCGGAGCCGTTGGCGCCGACCAAACCCGTGAAGGTTCCCCGTTCGAGCGTCAGGGTGACGTCCGGCAGGACAACTTGCCGGCCGTAGCCCACGGCCACGTGCTCCAACCGCAACAGAAACGAAGCCCTGGCAGTCACGGCGCGCGCAAGGCCGTCGTTAACTCCCGGACGATCGCGTCAAACAAGCTCGGATAATCTGCCACTCCGTCCGCCCCGCCGACGAGGCCCGGGACCTGGAGCAGCTTGGCGCCCGTCGCCTCGGCCAGGTGGGCGGGCGTCTTCCGTGGGCGGTTCGGCTCACAGAGGATGAGCTTCACGCCGTCCGCCTTCATTTTTGGAATAAGCGCGTTGATGTGCGTCGGCGACGGCTCGATCCCCGGCCGGGGCTCGATCGTCCCGGCCAGCTCAAACCCGAACCGGTGCAGCAGATAGTCAAAGGATCGGTGATACGTCACGACCCTGGTCCCACGATACGGGGCGAGCGCCTTTTCCCACTCGGCGATCCGGGAGGTCATCCGCTCGCCAAATTCCTGCGCGTTCCGCCGGTAAAGATCTGCGTGCAGCGCGTCGATCTGGGCCAGCGCCTCGGCGATGGTCTTCGCCATGATCGGGCCGTTGGCGGGATCGAGATTGTAGTGCGGATTTCCAAGCGGATGCACGTCGCCCATGGATCGATCGACAGGACCCGTCGGGACATCAAGCATGGTGATGCCCCTGCTCAGCACGACGTGGCCCGGCTCGTTCCCCAGGATCCGCGAGTTGCGCGCGTTGTTCACCAGCGGCGGCAACCAGCCCACCTCCAGTTCCGCGCCGCCTTCGATGAGCACATCGGCCTTGTTCAACACCCGGATGAAACTCGGACGCGCATCGACGAAATGCGGATCCTCCGAGCCACGCGCCAGCGTCGTCACCTGCACCTGGTCCCCTCCCACGGCCGACGCGATCGCGCCGTAGTCCGGGAGGGTTGCCACCACGTGGAGCCGGGCCAGTGCCGCCGGCACCCAGCCCAGCATCGCCACCACCATCCAGCCAAAGATTCCCGTTTTCATTTTCGTAGTCCGTGTTTCATGTCCCGTTGTTCGCAAATGCCGTCTGTCGCCAGTCCCGGTCAAAACTTGTGCGCCGCGTGCGCGCCCAACAGGAACTCCAGCTGCAGCCAAATCGAGTGGTCCACCCCGCGCTCGCGGCGATCGTCGAAATTGTATTGCAGCCGGAGCTTCGAATACTCCGTCGGGTAAAAGGTCAGCGCCGGCGAGACCCGCCACCGCTCCTCCCGATCAAAATCGTCGCGCAACGTCCCGCCATCCGGCCGGACCAGGTCCCCGCGCAGCGACGCCACCCACTGCTGGCGGAACCCGTACGACACCTGGGAGTAAACACCCCAGTCGCGAAACGTCTGCGAGCGCTGCGCCGGGTTCGCGTAGTCGCCCCCATACGCCGCCGCCTCATAGCGACGGGACATCCACTCCGTCTGCCACGTGACGAAAGGCCAGCCTTTCGACTGCCACCGCGGCTTCCACTTGTAGAACAGGTCCGCCCCGTAAATCCGCGTGTCGGCGCTGCCGCCGCTCGCGTTCGGACCAAAGGCGCCCGAGACCCCGGCGACCACCGTGCTCGCGTCGCTCAGATCCAGCGACACGGCATAGCGCGGGGCGTAAAGCAGATCGCCAAATCCCTTCACCCGCGTGTCCACCGCCGGACGCCCGAGGTAGAACTCACCCTCGTGATCGCTGCGGAAGCTGTGCGCGGTCTCGCCCTGGCTGTTCTGCACCGACCAAAACAGCTCGGAATAAAATGGCGTGGGCACCAGCCACGACAACCGCACGCCCGGGTTGCGCAAGCCGTCGGCCCCGAAAAACCGCCCGTTGACCAACGGCTGATCCACGAAATCCCACGTGTGCGGGTGCGTCGGATTCAGGCGGCCGAACTCGGTGAAATAATGTCCCGCCTTGACCTGGAGATTGCCGGGCAGGGCCATGGACTCGAGGTAGGCCTCTTCGGCCTCGACGCCCGTCTCGCCGTGGGTGTCAATTTGCAGCACGATCGAAGCCTGGCCGCGAAAGTAAGGATCCACCTGCCCCTGAAAGACCGCCTCCAGGTTTTGCACTGTAAAACCGCGCTGGTGCGGATCATGCCCGCCCCACTGCAGCGATTCCACGTCCGGCTCGCTCGACCAACCCGCGACAAAAAGACCGTCGAATGAGAGGTTGAGGAAGTTCTGCGCGCCGCCAGCCACCCGGATTGGATCCGCCGGAGACCACGGGCGCGCCGTCGCCGCGGCCGTTCGCTCGCCCGCCGGTGGCGCGACGCCCTCGGCCGGCCTGGTCGCCGGGGCGGGCGCCGGGGGTGGTGCCGGGGGTGGCGGCGCGGCCGCGTTGCCTTCCAGCTGTCGCAGGCGCTCGTTGAGCGTCTCACTGGTCCGGCGATACTGTTCGACCGCCTGCTGGAAGGCCTCGTTGGCCTGCTGCAACTGGCGACGGATCTGTTCCACTTCCTTGACCTCCTGGGCCTGACCAGCCAATGCGGCCAGGCAAAGGGCGGAGGACAATCCCTTTACGGAAAAAGTTTTCATGGATTCAACGGCACTCTCGATCGATACGCACTGCCTCAGGCAGACGCACCACAGGTTTCACGGCACACGAAGGAACACCCGCGCGGGCCGGACAACGCCGAAGCCCGACGTGAGTGGTTAGGCGAAACGCAGGGTGAACGGAGGGCCGCGGCCGGGGCGGATGGAAATGTCCGCGGAATGGAACTCTTCGCCGGCCGGCGTGGGACGAAGGGGCAGGCCAAGGATGGGAGGAACCGGTGTGCTTGCCACTCCGACATCAACCCAGAGCTGCCCCCGGGCCAGTGAGACCAGGGCACAGTCGTGAGTCCGGTGCTGGGAATCGTCGCAGACCGCCCGATGCAGGCGCTCCGAACTGGCGAAGGTCAGCAGCGCGAGCCATTGCACCAACATCAGCCCGGCGGCCACCTGACGAAGGACGATCCGGCAACTGACGTTGGGTTCTACCGCGGGCACGTCGGAAGTGGAACCCAAGCCCGCCCGCGCGGCAAGCGGCAATTTGCACGGCAATTTGCCCGCCAATTTGCCCGGCCGGCGGGCGGACAAACTCACCAGCCGACACCCTTACCGAGATGTCACTCTCATGTCATGCGTTCGTAACATGAGAGGGCGATGTTCAGAGCGACGAAAGAAATAAAAGAACGAGGTCACAGGGACCTCGCAACCGAGAAAGATAGAAAGCCATGCAACGTTACGACCATCCCGCAGCCCGTCCTCCCTGGCTGCCTTCCGCCCTGTTGAACGCCGGGCCGACCCCGACCCCGCCCTCGCACAACCTCTCCGGCTCGGAGAACACCGGCCCAGACGCCGCGTGGACGCTCCCCGCGGACCTGGGCGCCGTGGCCGGAAAACCGGCCCTCCTGAAGCTTTGCCTCGACGGCGTGCAGCACGTGCCCGTGAGCGAACTCGCCCGCGCGCGCACCCGGATCGCCTCCCGCCAGGCCACCGGCGCCAGCGGGGCCCGTCCCGAAATGTTGCTCACGCTCCTGACTTACTGCTACGCGACCGGACTTTATTCGTCCGAAGACATCGTCGACGCCGCCTACAAGGACGCCACCGTCCGCTATATCTGTGGCAGTTTCCGGCCGGACGAGACTTTGCTCCGCTGGTTTCGCCGTCATCATCGCGAACCGCTGCGCGCCGCCCTGGTTCACGTCTTCAAACAGGTCTGGGCCTTCCATTTCGAGACCGGCGAAGCAATTTACGCCGGGTGCGACTGGTTCGAATCGGAGCTGACAACTCAGTTCGAACATTCCGCAACGCTCCGGTTGGACGCGGCCGCCCTGATGGACGATCCGGATTGAGCAAACGAAACCGGACGGGCTGCCTTCCGGCGCCGCGGGGGGACGACGGACGGACCCGAAGCCGGGCCCGGTGGGCCACGGACGGCGGTCGGGCCGCATCGACCCGGCTCCGGGCGGTCATGGCCGCGCCAATCAGGGCCGCCTGATCGCCGAGTTCCGAGATCTGAACCCGGACCCGCCCGGCGATAGCCGCGCCCAGATCTTTGGCCAGGCGCGCGCGGGCGGCGGCGATCGCGTCCTCCTTGTTTTCATCGACGGCACCTCCCGCCAGGATCAGGGTCCCGACCTCGCCTTGCGCCACCCGCGGGGCGACGGCCCCGGCGGCAGCGTCGACGGATTCCAGAAGAAACCGCCGCGCCACAGGATCGCCGCGACGGATGGCTTTTCGAAAGTCGCGCGGACGGAATCGTTCAAACCCGGGCCGGGCGGTCAAAGTGCGGCGCCGCCTCGGCGTCGGCGCGACCGCCGGCGCCGCCTTCGTGGGCAGACGCAGACACCAAGGCTCGCGGGTCCCGGCGAGCAGGCACGCCCCGGGCGCGGCTCCCGGAAAAACCACCGCCAGACCGCCGGACCGCGCTTCCCGTTCGAGCCGGCCGACCGCGGTGGAGGCCAGACACCGAAAATCTCCGATGACCACGGGTCGCCCCAGGCGTCGTGCTAATTGCAGCCGGGCAGCTTCCGGCGTGGGGCCGAGGATATTCGCATCGCCTTCGGGCAACGCCACGCCCACAGCCGCAATCCCGCTAAAGCGCAGATCAGCCTCGTCGACCGCGTAACGCACGCAGCGCTCGAGGCGGTCGATCACGGCGGCCGCCCCGCGTTCGCGCTTGGTGCTCAGCTTCATTTTGCCCAGCAGGTCCCACTGGCGATTGAAGACCGACGCGCGCAGGACGGAGGCGCCGACTTCGACGCCGACCACCCACGAAGCCCGCCCCGCTGGCCGCGCCCGACGCGCGTGTCCGAGGGCTGGCCGCCCCGTCGCTCCGGATTTCATGCGAGGAGCATGTCCGCGATTCATCCCCTGAAAAAAGATCCAATTTGCAACAATCAGGTGACAGCAGGATCTTTACCCTTGTCAAAGCGGCCTTCCGGTCTAGCTTTGCCCTCGATCACCCAAAGTTATGCACGCGCGCCTCCTGCCGCTGGTTGCCTTCATGGCCAGCTTCGCCGCTTCCAACCTGATCGCCGCCACCGGCACTTCGGGCCTCCTCACGCTCGATGTCTCCACCAACGGCGTCAAAACGCTTTCCTGGCCACGCCCGCTCCTCCCCGCCCTGGAGGTGAACCAGCTTTCCGGTGGGCCCGGCGTTTCCAGCCTGACTCCAGTTTCCCCCGACAGCATCGCCCGCTCGCCCGCCGGCTACTCATGGTCCGTCAGCAACGCGTTGCGCGCGCAATTTTACAGCCTGAAGCTGCAGCCACTCAACCCGCCCGCGCTGCTCACGGCCAACGTCCTCAACCGCGTCGCCTACGGACCCACCCCCGCCGATCTCGAACGAGTCAACACGATCGGGGCAGAGGCGTACCTCGAAGAACAGCTCGCCATGGAGTCGCCGCAGTTTACCGGCGACCCCATCGACGCCTACGCCGCGCCGGTCTCGACCAACAGCGTACCCGCCCCAGCGGGTCCACAGTGGACATCCGTCACCGTCACCGGCCTTGTGACCACTCCCACGCTCTACATGTATCTGACCGCTCCTGGGTCAGTGTCCGTCGACAACCTCCAGTTCAAATATTCCTACACGCTCACCGCCATCAGCAACAACGCCGGGGTGATCACCACGAACATTTTCAGCATCCTCACGACAAACGTCCTGGCCAATGGCGATTTTGAATCGCCCTTGACCACCGGCTGGACCGTCTCCGCCAACCATGCGGGATCATTCGTCGATTCCTCCGCCGCCTCGTCCGGAACGCGCAGCCTCCGGCTGGTGGCCTCCACCGGCGGGACCACCCAAGGCAGCTCCGTCTGGCAGGCGCTGCCCGCCGCACCCGCCACCCAGCGCGGAACCAACGCCGGGATCATCTACACGAACATCGTTTCCACGCTCCGCAGCATCTTCAGCTTCGCCTACGTGCAAAGCACCGAGTCCGATCTGCTGACCATCCGGCTCTCCGGCAACGGCCTCATCATCAGCGGCCGCGAAGCGGGCAGCGGACCCGTCTGGATTCGCGCCACCGCCACCGGCCGCGCCACCGCCACACCCACCCTCTATGTCTACCTGAACGGCGCCGGGGAAATGAACGTCGACAATCTCACGCTCGTCGCCGGCTCCGTGCCGGACATCGGCCCGAACCTTCTGGCCAACGGCGATTTCGAGACCGGCGCCCTCGCGCCCTGGCAGGCCACCGCTGACTTTGCCAGTTCGTATGTGAGCGACTCGGTCGCATTTGCCGGAGCCCACAGCCTGCGCCTCGTCGCCACCGACGCCGGCGGGGGCAACAACGACGCGCTCTTCGTGCCGTCCATCGCCGGGCTGACCAACGGACAGACCTACACCGTCAGTTATTGGTACACCCCGGTAATCGGCCGAACCCTCACGGTCCGCCTTTCCGGCTCCCAGCTGGTCAGCAGCCCGGACACGGAGGTCAGCGGCCTCCGGCGACGGCTCGATACCTCGACCACGGATGCCCTGCTGACGGACCTCCGCGCGTGGTTCTGCGCCCGCGCCGTCGGCGCCCGCGGGCAGCTTGCCGAAGTCCTGCTCCAGTTCCTCGAAAACCATTTCGTCACGCAACACTCCAAAACCTCCGACTACTTCGATCGCAATTACAACGGCAACATCACGGATCGGCTCGCCACCGCCCTCGAATTCCGCGAGATCTCCCGCTGGCGCCAGGCTCTCGCCAACCCCAGTTGCACGTTTTACGACCTGCTCAAGATCAGCGCCGAGAGCCCCGCCATGGTCATCTACCTCGATACCGTCGACAGCCGCGGGGACACGAACCGCATCGCCAACGAAAATTATGCGCGCGAGCTGTACGAACTGTTCACCATGGGGGTGGACAATGGCTACGACCAAAATGACATCGTCGCCATGTCGCGCGCGTGGACGGGCTGGACGGTCGACATCAAACCCGCGGCCGACGTCAACAACCCGTTCGCCCCGCGCTCCGCGCAGTACGGCGCCTATCCAGGCGCCGGCTACAACGCCGTCTCCAATCTCGTCGGCATCTGGACGCTGAGCTTCAACGCCGCGTTCCACGGAACGAATCGCGCCCCAATTCTTTCCGTCTGGGATCCCAACGGCACCCCGGGCGATCCCCGTCCCACTGCGCCCAAGCGCTACCCAGCCCGCTTCGGCGCGCCTTGGGCCGGCCAATCCTATCAGCTCGCCATCCCCGCCCGCACCGGGACCAATGGCATGCAGGACGGCTACGATGTCATCCGCCACCTCGCCGACCTCGCCTTCACCGCCGAGTTCATCAGCGTCAAGTTGTGCCGGCTCTTCATCCATGATGATTTCCGGCACGGAGTCTATGATTACACCGATCCGGGCCGGTCGGCCGAAGCCGAGTTGGTCCGCCAATGCATCGCGGCGTGGAACACCGCGGCCAACGACGGACGAAAGGGCAACATCCGAAGCGTCCTGCGGGTGATCTTTGCGTCCGATCTGTTCCGAAGCCACGGCGGATCGCTGCAGAAGATCAAGACGCCGCTCGAGTTTGTCGCCAGCTCGGTCCGCGCTCTGCGCGTGGTCAATCCCGACGGCACCGCCACGGCGTCGACCGACGGCTATTCCTTCTCGTCCCCGCTCAGCCGGATGGGCGTGATGGGCCTGTTCAACCGGGCCGATCCCGACGGCTATCCTGAGGCCGGCCCGCCGTGGATCAGCGCCGGCACCCTGGCCGAGCGGCTTCGCTATGTGCAGTCGTATCTGACCGCCGCCAGCACGTCCGGGCGTCCCACCGACGCCGGCGCAAACATCTGCGATCCGGTGGCGCTCCTCAAACAGAAGGTGCTCTCAGCGAACTGGCGCAATGCACCGGCCGTGACGGATTATTTCCTGGGAATCCTGTTTCCGGCGGAAGGCTCGGCCAACCTCGACCTTTTCCGGGATGCGGCCATCCGCTTCCTGAACACCGCCGACGACGGCACCACCGCCTCGTCGTTCGCCAGCTTGAACGACACGTCCGCCACCTACGACACTCGCGTGCGCGGCATGGTCTCCATGTTGATGACCACCCAGCGATTCCAGGAGCAGTAAGCGTATGCAAAAGCAGCATCTCAATCTCATCACCCGCCGGTCGTTCTTCGCCCGCTCCTTCAAAACCGGTGCCGCCGTCGCGCTGTCCACGCTCGTCGACGTCCCGTTCGTCGTCAAACGCGCGCTTGCCGAGGGCAACATCGGGCTCAATGGCAAGAAAGTGCTGTTCATCTGGCTGCGCGGGGCCAATGACTCCCTTAACTCCCTCATCCCGATCGGTGATCCCGCCTACTCCGATCTGCGCCCGGGATTGTCCACTCCGATCAGGCCATCCCTCGAGATCGAACGCGATCCCGGCACCAATTACGCCGCCACTGGCCCATGCGATTTCCCGCTGGCCGGCGCGGGCTCGGTCTACGGGTCGTATCCGTACGCCATCCGCACCGGCAATGGCTTCGCCGCGCTGCACCCCTCGCTAAAATTTCTCGCGCCGGTTTACAACGCCGGCGATCTCGCGCTCATCCACCGCGTCGCCTATCCCCAACAGTCCCGCTCCCATTTCGATTCCCAGGCCTATTGGGAAACCGGCAGCCCCCGCGACAACCTGACCAAGGACGGCGTTTTCTACCGCACGATCATCGAGTCCGGCCTCGCCTCCACCGCCCCGCTCACCGGGGTCTCCATTCAATCGTCCCTCCCGCTCATCCTCCGCGGCTCGGCGGCCGCCATGACCAATCTCACGGATCCCACCCGCTACGATCTGCTCGGCCTCCCGAACAACGCCTCCGGCAACGCCAAGGCCGCCAGCTTTCTCGCCGAAGCCAACGCCTCGCCGTTCCCGGCCAAGATGAACCGCGAGCTGCTCAAGCTCCAATACGCCAACATGGCCAGCACGCTGTCCATCTTCGCCGGCATCGACTTTACGGAGAACGGCAACACGTTTCGCGACGACATCAAAACCGATGGCGATGCCGGGTGGTACCCCGGACCGTCTGACGACGGACGCGGCTATTACCTCTTCCCGACCTCCAATGCGAAGAACGGCGGCTGGCAGCGGCCCGATGGCACCACCACGGCCGCCAAGTATGTCGTCCCCACCAACCTCTACAATTTCTTCGGCCAACTGAAGGCCGCCGCTCTCGTCCTTAACAAGACGGACGCCATCATCGCCGGAACCGAGTTCGGCGGGTTCGACACGCACAATCTCCAAGGCCAGCTCGACGGTCCGCACCCCAACAACAACCGCACCATCGGCTGGGCCCTCTACGCCCTGCGAAAATATTTCTCGCTCTACGCCGACAAGGCCACCTGGGAAAATGTCGTCGTCGTCACCCTGTCCGAGTTCGGACGCACCACCGTCGAAAACGACACGCTCGGCACCGACCACGCCGAAGCCGGCGTCATGTTCGTGGCCGGCGGCGCCGTCAAAGGCTACGGCCAGGGCAATCCTTCTGGCGTCTTCAACTGCAACCCCGCCGATCCCGCTCCCACCGTTCCATGGGCTCCCGGCTTCACCGGCTCCATGTTCGGCGTCAGCGGCCGCTATCTCAGCCGCAACACCGATTACCGATCGGTCCTCGGCGAGATCATCCGGAAACATCTCGGCGCCACCCAAGCCCAGCTCAACCGCATCATTCCCGGCTACGCCAACGCCGGCGAAGGCTTGCTCACCGGCGGCACGTCCAGCGTCGACGGCACCCCCATCCGCGGCGAAGTCGGGATTTTGTAGCCTCCCAAGCGCCGTCTGCTGAAATGGCCAATGGCCAATGACCGATTGGTCGTCGGCCATTTCTCAATGGTTATTTGTCATTGGTTATTTGTCACCTGAACCGGAAGGTAGGGCGCGCTCTCCGCAGCGCGCCGCCGGTGCGGACCCCCACTGCGAACTGCCGTCTAACGGCGGGTTCGGACCGCCATAGCTCTGAGCGAAGGCGGGAGCGCCAGCGCTACCTGGAAAGCGTCGCGTCCGTTTGAGGTTCAGCCAGGGCACGTGCGCTTATTGGAACGGACTTCGGGTCACCGGCCCGAGCGGCGGCGCCACGGAGTTCGAGTTGAAATAAACGGCACCGTCCCCTTGTTTCGGAAATCCCAGCGGAATGTCCTCGTCGCGGTGAAGCCGGTTGCCGGCCGCATCAATCAAGGTCGCGGTCACCAACACCACCAGCCTCGATCTCGCCCTCATCTCCGCATGGCGACGCTGGAATTCCTCGCCGATTTCCGGCGCCTCACCAACAGCATCCTTGTCTCGCAACACCTCGAGTGTGTCTTCGCCATCACGCAAAACCGCGGTCTGGCCGTCCCACAAATTCACGCCGCCGGCGAGACGCCGCCAACGATAGACCGGTCGCGGCTCCGACTTTGGCGCAGCCGAATCGTACCCCACGAACTCCTTCACACTGGCAATGATCGTCAGGGAAACCTTCATGTGATCGTCGGCCACATGCGGCACCACGTCCAGGACGGGTCCCGCCTCGAACGTGGCAGTGACGGGGACAGGATCGGCAGTTCGAGCGCCCGCCGCTGCCGGCGATTGGAGTCGCGTCACCACCGTGCGGACAGTCACCACCTTGATCTGGGCCTGCCGGTCCGTCAGGGTCGTCACTTTCGGCGCGGAGAGGACGTCCACTCCGGCCCGCCGCTCCATCGCCCGAAAGAGTGCCTCGGCGCCGTTCTGGGCGAGGATTCCGCGAGACGACGCGTAGACATGAGCGTAACCCGGTCCAAAGAGTCCACTGGGCATGTTCGCGTTGGTTGGAGGCGTCCATTCAACCAGCCAATCCAGCGCAAGGCCGTTCCAGCTCTCGGCCGGGATCTCGACAAATTTCGACTCGATCACGAACTGCGGAGGCGGGGTGTTCAGTTCAAGGATGGCACGTTCGATCGTGGCCAACTCCTGAGGAGTCGCCCGGACCATGAGCATTCCCCGGGTGTCACTGAGAAACAAACTGCGCCCGCCCGCGGTTACTTCGATCCCGAAGCTCCCGAAGTAATTCCGCAAGTCGGCCACCAGTTGCTCCGCCTCAGTCACCCGCGCGCGTCCCTCCATCACGAGGGGACGCCGACGAGTCCCCAACCGTTCGGCGACGGCCTTGCCCACGAGCTTCTGGTCCACGAGAAACCAGCGCGACGCCAACTCAGCCAGCGCTGGCGCTGTTGCACTAGCTGAAGTCTCGTCGCCAGACAGCAGCCGTTCCTGGCGTTGGCGGACCGATTCACGCCGACGAACCTCGATCGAATTTGTCGCGCTTTCGGAGACCAGTGAAGACCGCATTCTTTCCTGAACCATCCGCATGTAGTGCTGCGCGGCCAGATTGTCCGGCTCAGTCGCCAAGATCGATCGAACCTTTGCTTCGGCCTCTTCCCACTTGCCGGCATTGACCAGCGCACGAACTTCAAAGAGAGCGGACGTCACCGCGCTCGGCGGTGCCGGAGTTGTTGGCGCCGCGCCGACCGCGTCCTCGCCTCGTGCCTCCGCACCTTGCGACGACACCATTCCATCCAATGCCCGCACGACGATTTCCGCCGTTAGCACCTCCGGCAAGACAGCCCGCTTTGCGCCGAACGCCCGCGACGCCACCACCGTCAGCGGCACGGTCGTCCGCCCAAATGCCTTCAGCTCGGCCTCGATCGCCGCATTCGGCTGCGTCCAATCCGCCTTGAACGCCAGCGCGTCCAGTTCCCGCAAGCGACGGCGCACGGCCGGCACTTCCAGGGCCACTTGTTCGTTGACCTGGGCGGCCACCGCCCAGTCCGCCGTAAAGAAAACCAGCACCGTCCGGCCGGAGGCCAGGGCCGCGTCAACGGACTCACGGCTCCACGGCTGCCAGGGAATGCGTTCCTCGACCGGCTGCGTCGTGCCCTCGGCGCCGTCCGCCGCTCGGACCTGAGTCCAGAGGAGGCTTCCCATCGACCGGCCCCAGGATTCACGCCACGACATCGCCCGGTCCCGATGCACCATCCACGCGGCCGCCATGGATACGCCCGCCAGGAGAAGCAAAACCGCCCCCCTGCCCAACCAACGTCGCGCGCCCGAAACCGGATGCCAGGCGGCCGCGTCGTCTCTCAGCAACCGCTCCACCCGACGGCCGAGGCCCGACCGGAAGTGTCCGCCGTGCACGCCCTGCCAGCCCGCGGCGGCCGGCGACGATACCCAACGTCGCGCCATGGCGACCAAACACTCGGCCAGAACCTGCGGCCCACCCTTAATCTCACGGCTGGCTTCGTCCGCGGCCCATTCCGACGCCGCGAGCATTTGCCCGCGCAGCCACCAGACCACCGGGTGCCACCAGAGCAACGCCGCGGCCAGATCCCCCAGCCATTGCCACCAGGCGTCCCGCGCCGCGATGTGCGCCAACTCGTGCGTCAACATCGCCTCCTGGGCGGACTTCGAATGCTCCTCGCCAAATCCCACCGGCAACACAATCGTCGGAACAAACCGCCCACACGCCACCGGTCCCGGCAGTCCGTCCAATCGCCGCACCTGCACTCGCCGCTGAATCCCCAAGGCCTTCGCCAGGGCTCGCACGCGACGTTGCATCTCCTCCGCTTCGGGCCGCCCTCGTCGCCACAAAACCGCTGCCAACACGCCACGCGCCCACGCGCCCCGGCCCAACAACAGCAATGTCCCCAGCAACCACGCCGCACCCGGCCACCAAACCGCCCCCGCACCTTGCCCAATCTCGCGAATGGCCGGGCGCACGGGCGGCTTTGAAATCTCCTCCCCGGGCGCCACCTGAAAGGTCGGCTCGAAATTGGTTCGAATCTCCACGCTCGGCAGGTCATCACCCCGCCCCCCTTCCAGCACACCGCCCAACCAGGGCCGCACGCCGGCGAGTTCCAATCCCAGCAACAACAACGCTCCCGCCACTCCGCCCCGCCAGAGCGTCCGCGCCCAGATCGCGCTGAGCCGGCGGGCCGGCGGCCACGCCCAAACCCCAGCCCACAGCAACGCCGCGAGCAGTCCGACCTCGGCACCCAAAACTCCCACGATCCTCGCCCAATCACTCGCCAACGGCTCTGCGTTCACAGCTTTCTTCTCCTTTCCGCGATGAGCTTCTCCAACTCCGCGAGCTCGGAACGGCTCACGTCCCGCGTGCGCAGCAGGTGCGAGACAACGTCCGTCAGGCTTCCTTCAAACAACCGTTCCACCAAATGCTCAGCCATCCCATGCGACACCTCGTGCTCCGCCACGCGGGCCTCGTAGACAAACGAGCGCCCCTCCGATCGATGCCCGACCAGCCCGCGCGCCTCCATCTTGCGCAGCATCGTCGCGACCGTCGTGTAGGCCAGGTCCTTCCCCCCCGGCAGCCCGGCGTGCACCTCCGCCACCGTCGCCTCCCGACGGTCCCAGAGCACCTTCAGAATCTGCAGCTGCAAATCCCCCAGCCGATGAACGCGTTTTTTACTCATGCCTTGCGAATGTTGATCGATTAACTACCGCGGTAATACTACCCGGGTAGTAATTGTGTCAACTCATCGTTTCGGTAAAGTGCGGGTGTGGTGGGTTTAGACGAAACGCGCCGAAGGGATCGGTCATCGGTCATCGGTCATCGGTCATCGGTCATCGGTCATCGGTCATCGGTTATTGGCCATTTCCCGACGAGCGCCCAATAGCCAATAGCCAATTCCAAATTCCAAATTCCAAATAGCAAATGACCAATAACCAATAACCAATCCCCCCATCCGCCTCGCGCCTACTTCCGTCCGTTCGGCGAAGCCGGCTCCCGCAGCGGCCATTCCTTCGATTCGGTCCGGGCGCTTTTCAGGTATTCTTCCACGCGCTGAATCACGTCTGAATGCGCCGACGCGACGTTGTTGGTCTCGCCGAGGTCCGACTTCAGATCGTAAAGCTCGAGCGGCGCGCCCAGGCGCTGGCGAATCGCCTTCCAATCGCCCGTGCGCACGGCCTGTTTGGAGCCGCCCTCGTGAAACTCCCAGTACAGAAATTCGTGGGTGCGTTCCTGTTTCCGCCCCAGGAGCGTGGGCGCCATCGAGATGCCGTCAATATCCGCCGACGCCTTGGCCCCGGCGAGTTCGGCGGCGGTCGGCAAAAAGTCCCAGAACGCCCACACCTGGTCGCTGACCGCGCCCGGCTGGATGTGGCCCGGCCAGCGCACGATCATGGGAACGCGGAGCCCGCCCTCGTAGAGATCGCGTTTGATGCCGCGCAAAGGGCCGGAGCCGTTGAAGAACTCCGCCTTGGCCCCGCCCTCGCGGTGCGGGCCGTTGTCGCTGCTGAAGAACACGACGGTATTGGTGTCGATCCGCTCCGACTTCAGCTGATCCAGCAACAGCCCGATGTCGCGGTCCATCCGCGTGATCATGGCTGCCTTGGCCTTCTCCGGCTCCGGCCACGGCTCGCGTTCATACGGCTCCAACGAGGGAACCTCCATGCCGCGATCTTTCATCTCGTTGTGCGCATGCGGGATGGTGTAGGCGAGATACAGGAAAAAGGGTTCCTGCTGGGCGATCCGCAAAAAATTTTGCGCGGCGTAAGTGAACAGGTCATGCGAGTAGGCGTTGCGGGCTCCATTCAAGTTTCCCGCGATCGTCTTGGCCATGTTGCTCACGCCCGCGATGGTGGAGCTCCGCCAGAGCTGGGTCGGGTAGTAGTCATGGGCGTGGGTCTGATCGAGGTAGCCAAACCACTCGTCGAACCCGCGGTGATAGGGCGTGGCCGTGGTTGTTTCCAGGCCCAGACCCCACTTCCCAAAGCAGCCGGTCAGATATCCCCGCCCCTTGAGCACCTCGGCCACGGTGGTCTCCGCTGGCGCCAACGGCACGTCGGCATTGCCCCGGATGCTGACATGCCCCGTGTGGCGGCCCGTCATGAGCACGGCGCGCGACGGCGCACAGACGGTGCAGCCGGCATAACACTGGGTGAACCGCATTCCTTCCGCAGCCAGACGATCGAGATTGGGGGTGTGGATGCGCTGCTGCCCATAACACCCGACTTCGCCGTAGCCCAGATCATCGGCCAGGATGAAGATGATGTTCGGTGGCCGGGTTGGCCGGCTGGCCGCGCCCATCCGGAGCGGGAAAAACACGGTGCCGATCCCCAGCAGAATCCACCACGCACGAGCCCGGGGAAAATGCCCCGGAAAAAATTTGGAGGAAAACGTCTCGAGGATGCGTCCAATGCCCGTCATGGATGTCATTTATGCGCGAACCAATCCGTGCTGCCAAGCGTTGAACCGAGGAACAGCTTGCAAGAAACCGTCAAATCCGTTGAGGTGACAGTCCACTGCGGTTCGCAACCTCGGAGAGGGTCCGGAACCTGAAACATGAAGCCGCCTCACTCCCCCATCGAACGTCGTGGCGCAAAGCGACGGCCTGCCGGTGTCCACGTCGCGGTCGCGGCCGTTGCGGCGGCCGCGGTGCTCGCCCTGGCGCTGACCTCCGCCGGCTGCAAAAAATCCGACCCGCGAGGCCAGGGCACACCCCTCACCGGCAAGGCTTCCGATCCACCTGTGGCGTTGCTTCCGCGCTGGGACGACACCAACGCCTACGTTTATCATCTTGAATCGATCACCGGCACCCAGGTGCCCCGGCGCAATTCGAGCGTCGTCATCCAGCAGGACACCACCCTGGCCAAGGATTTTCGGCTGGCCGTGACCAACTACACCAAGGAAGGCGTCCGCACCCTGGCCATGGAGATCCAGGCCGTCCGGGTTGAGACCACGGCAGACCAGCGGCTGACCAGCGCGTTCGACACGGAAAACGAAATGCTGTCCACGGAGGACAACACCATCGCCAACCGCCTGCAGCGGGTCAAAGGCGCCCGGCTCGGCTTCAAGCTGAACCCGGCGCCGTCGTGCCGCATCCTCCGCGTGGACGGCATGAAGGAGTTCAGCGATCGCATCGGCGGCAACCGCAACGTTCGGGGCGCCGCCGGCGCCGTGCTCAATAAATTCTTCAACGTCCAATTCTATCGCGACGTCGTGGAGATGGCCTACCTTCCCACCAACGCGGTCCGCGTGGGCGACACCTGGACGTCCCCCCCCCGCACGGGCCCTGGCCTTTACGAGACCGGCGGGGCCGAGGTGACCTACACATTCCGCGGCTGGCAGGTTCGCGAGGGAACCAACTGCGCCCGCCTTGACTTCGTCGCGGCCTCCAAATCCAGCTCATCCTCCACCAACCGCGGGCGGGACTCGGTCGACCTCAACGGCAGCATCTGGTTCAGCCCCGGCCTCGGCGTCCCGGTCGAAATCGAATACGACCAATCCATCACCCGCCACACCACGACCACCCGAACGGTTCGCGTCGCCGGCACCAACGCCCCAGGCGACGCCGATCGCGCCATCCGCATTTCGACGACTTCGCCGGCAAGCCGCGAGGGCAACGCCCCAAAACCCGGGGCGCCGCCACCGCCCGACACCGATGACGAACCTGAACCCGTTCATCCAACGCCGGGTGGGGCCAACGCGGGAACTCCAGGCTCGGGCGGCCCGCCCGGAAAACCGACGGCTCCGGGCACGGGGTCTCCGCCCGGCGCGCCCGGCGGAGAAGTCGTCACCACCAGCCGGACCAGCACCATCAAGCAGCACGTGGTCATCACCCTAGTCGAGCTCGTTCCCATCGACCCGCCCGCCTCCTCGCCCAACGCCCTTCGACCGGAGGCAGGCACCACCTCCGCGCCATGAACAGCTCCGCCCGCGCCCGCCAACCCGATGGGCGCAACCCGTCACCCGCGGTTCCTCCCGCGCAGCTCGAGCCAACGCCATCGGACCCGGATTCCTTGCCGACGCAATTGGAGCGGACCGTCTGGGACTTTCGACGACGACCTCACACCGCCATCATGCGCTCGACCGTCAGGCCGTTGCACGCGATTGACGCGCTCCAGGCGGGCGCCCACCTCGAAAGCTCCCGCCGCCCATTCCTCCGCGCCTGGCGCGCCAGCCCGTGACCGCCAACCCCGCGGCGAAACCCAGTCTCCCCCCCCACCACCGTCGGTCCTCACTGAATCGGCAGCTTCAAGTCGACCTTTTTGCCTTCCCGTAGGACCACCGTCGCCACCGCCTGGCCGGCGGGACGCTTCAGCAGATCGCCAATCGCCTCACTCTCCGTCATCCGCTGAGTCACGCCGCCAAGGTCCACGATGATGTCGTCCCGGACGAACCCAGCTTTTTTTGCAGCGGCGTGTTTGCCGTATTCGCCCACGTGACGGGCGCGAAGCGCCAGTTGGTCCGGCCGCAATCCCAGCCCCGCCCGCTCGCCATCCGGAACGTCCTCCAGCTGCAATCCGCCCAGCGCCATCGCGCGCAGGCCCCACGCCCCGGAGCGTCGCGAAATGTCCGCGTGCCGCCGCCAGCCCTCCGGCAGGCGCAGAGCCAGCGTGCGGCGTTCTCCGCCGCGCACGGCCTCCGCCTGCAACGATGTCGGACCGGAACCCGCCCGGTGCAAGACCCAGCTGACGTCCGCCGGTGAGACCAGCGGCTGGCCTTCCAGGGACACCAAATTCTCACCCGCCTGCAGCCCGGCGATCGCGGCCGGCGAACCCGGCGTCACCGCCTCGATCCGGGCCGCGTGATCGGCGGCCAGCGTCAGCCCGATCGTTTCGGGCGCCGGCCATGGATAGATCAGCTCGCTGGGAATCGGCTCCCCCCGATTCCGCGCATGCAAGCGCAGCGCGTCCCCAATCTGATGGCAGTGCACGCAGCTCGGTACGACCTTCCCGTTCCAGTCGAGTTCAAGCTTGTACTTGCCCGACAGCGTGGGGATGTCGACCGGAGTCGCAAACGCCGGACGGGGTCCGATTTTTCCGGCCAACGACGGCTTGTTTGCCGGATAGCCGCGGTGCAATTCCAACGCGCCCTCCATCGCGCGCCGAAAGCCGGCGGTCGCCTTCTCCTGCGCGTTCTTCTGATGCGACCAGGATCCAAACCGGCCGTAGAGCGCGCCGTCACCATTGAAGAACAAAACCGACAGCGACAGATCGTAATCGAACTGAAAGAGGGAAAGGTCCAGATCGTTCGCATTGATCAACCGGACGCAGACGAATTGATCCAGGAGAGGCTTAAGATCGGCGTCTTCCAGAAGCACCTGCGCGTCGAGGCCACTACAGGCTAGGCAGGGCACACACCGCAGCACGACCATGACCGGCTTGCCGGAACGCCGTCCTTCCGCCAGGCCCGCTTTCCAATCGTTATACACCCAGCGAACGTTGCGCTCCATGGCGGCCTTGTCGCCACGCACCGCACCTTCGCGATCCTTGACCGCCTGACCCCAACCGCCGGCAGGCAGCAGGACAAAACTCAGAAATGCCAGGATGGCAGGCGCTCCCCGGGGAAAAAAGAGTGGCTTCATTCCGGAATCCTGCGCCGCGCGCCCCCGCGAACGCAAGCCTCCGGACGACCCAATGTCACCGGGCTCCCGCTGTCGCCACAGTTGCTTCTGCCGCGAGTTACTTCGGCAACAGTTCCGACACGAGCGACTTCTCCTCTTTTAACTCGTTTTCGGTGGCGGTGATCTTGGCGCGGCTGAACTCGTTCACGGGCACGCCCTGAACGATCTCCCACGTCTTGCCATTGCTGCGAATCGGGTAGCTGAAGATCAGGCCTTTTTCGATGCCATAACTGCCATCGGTGCAGATTGCCACGCTAAACCAGTCCCCGGCCGGCGTCGGCGTGGTCAGGCATCGCACGGTGTCCACGACCGCATTGGCCGCGCTGGCGGCCGAGCTCAACCCGCGCGCCTCGATGATCGCGGCGCCGCGCTTTTGCACGGTGCTGATGAAATCCTTCTCCAGCCATTCGCGGTGCCCGATCACGTCCGGCACGGGCCGGTTCTGAATCTTCGTGTTGAAAAAGTCGGGATACATCGTGGAGCTGTGATTGCCCCAGATGGCGAGGTTGGTCACCGCCGTGACATCGACGCTGGCCTTCTTGGCCAGCTGGGTCTTGGCCCGGTTCTCATCCAGCTTTGTCATGGCAAACCAGCGATCGCGCGGCACGCCCGGGGCGTTGTTCATGCCGATGAGGCAGTTCGTATTGCAGGGGTTGCCCACGACCAGCACCCGCACGTCGCTCGAGGCGTTCTTCTCGATGGCCTTGCCCTGACCGATGAAGATCTTTCCGTTAATGCCCAGCAGATCTTTCCGTTCCATGCCCTGTTTGCGAGGCACCGAGCCGACCAGCAGCGCCCAGTTCACGCCCTTGAAGCCTTCATTCAAATCCGCCGTCGGCACGACACCCTTCAAGAGCGGAAAGGCGCAGTCGTCCAGCTCCATCACCACCCCGTTCAACGCTTTCAGCGCGGGCTCAATTTCAATGAGGTGCAAGATCACCGGCTGGTTCGGCCCAAACATCGCACCGGAAGCAATGCGGAACAAAAGCGAATAACCAATCTGGCCGGCGGCGCCGGTCACAGCCACACGAATCGGAGTGTTGTTCATAGTCAGAATTTCTAAAGAAACGAGCCGGCCGACTTTAGAAACCGCCTCCCGGAGTGGCAATGAAGATTTGCAAACGCCAATGGCACAATCCGCAATCCGAAATCCCAAGCCCGCCCTTCGCCCTTCATCCCAATGCTTGCCTTTTCGTGCACGAGGAGGAAATGCTCCGCCATGTCCCCGCCCGCCTCCAGTCGCCCGCGACGCGTCGCCCTGAAACGCATCGCCCTCGGACTTCTCGCCGCGATCTGGCCCGGACTTTCCTGCGCGCGGCGCAGCCGGCCGCCTTCGCGGGCTCTCGCAAAGCCCGGGCCGGGTTCCGTGCCTCCACCCGACCTGGCGGCCGCAGCCGCCGCGCTCGATCGGGACATGGAACGCCTTTCTCGCCGTGTGTATGCCGAGGAAGGCATTCCCATGTTCCTCATCTGCGAAAACCTGAATCCAGCCGACGACAACCACGGGCGAAACCAGAGTCTCGCCAGAGACGTCCGATCCGAAGGAACCGTCCTGGCCGAAGAATTCACCCATCAGGCAAAGCTCTGGACGCACAGACATCCGAACCGAATCGAGGACGATGTGGCCAAAATCCTCGAAGTGCTCGCAGACCGTGACGTGCACGCGCATCCGGGGAATCTATTTCGCCAATGAGCCCGGCCGAAAAGTTCGACCAAAAAGCCAATGCGCTGGCGCAGGCCATGCAGGGAAACGCCCTGGTGCGCGCGGTCAATTTTCACAGCGCGCCGCGGGCCAAGGCCGAACAATATCGCCGCCAGCTGGCTGCGCTGGCCGCCAGGTTTTCGCCCGTGACCGAATCCGACCTGGACCGCTACCTCGCCACCGGCCACTGGCCCAAGCCGAAACCCGGCGTCATCATCGCCGTCTACGAAGGGTATCGAAACGGATTCGACGTCCTTCTGCCGTTGCTCGAGGACGTCGGCTTGATCGGCTGGTTTTTCATCATCACCGGCTTCATCAATGCGCCGCCCGATCAACAGGCGGACTTCGCCGCAGCTCACGACATCGAAATGCCGACCCGCGAATACCCGGATCGCCACGCGCTCTCGTGGGATGAAATCCGCGCGATCGACCGCCGGCACGTGGTGGCCTCCCACGCCCGCAGCCACGTCTGGCTGGACACCCTTCCGTCGCAGGAACAGGAGGCGGAAATCGTCGGTTCCCAAAAGGAATTTTCAAGACAGCTGGGCCATCCCGTTCGCGCCTTTGTTTCGTATGGCGGTCCGCCCCACGGACGGTATCCGGCCGTCGACCGGTTGGTCATCGGCGCCGGCTACCAATTCGTCTTCTCCAACTTCAAGATTCAGCGCCTTCGCGCCTAGCCTGGAGTTGTTCCGGCGCCCGGCCCGATGCCGAACGCGGCTGGCTCGACCTCTCCGCCAGTCAGCGACCCCGCAGACCACCGGCCGCGCAGCCCGTGAAGACGGGTGCGTCACGAACCGCTTCCAGCCAGGGCGAAAATTTACGTCGTAGTGCAACCGATTCGGCGGAAGGCACCTGACAGGCTCGCATGGAACAACGCGCCGGCGTAAAGCTCGGGTGCCAGCAAAGGCTTCCCGTCTTCTCAACTCAAGTTAACCAATTATTGGTCGACCAATAACAAGAATGAGCCACACATCCTGGCTGAAGCGGGGAAGAGGTTACTTAATTGGCGCAGCCATCGCCGGGTGGTTGGGACTGATGGCCTCAGCCTTTTTCCTTCTGGTGCGCCATGAGCAGACTCCGGGCTCGGCGTCGACCCCGATCGCCGCCCGGTTGCCGGAGGAGCTGGATTTCCGCCCCACCCCGGGCCGGGCTGTTCTTCTCATGTTCGTTCATCCGCGCTGCCCCTGCTCGCGCGCAAGCCTCGGCGAGCTGGAGAAGCTGGCCAGCCGAGCCCCGGCCTCGTGTGACATCTGCCTGGTCTTCTACAAGCCCGTCCAGGCGCCCGACGACTGGGTAAAGACCAGTCTTTACGCGGAGGCCCAACGGTTGGGTTGGCCGACATGTGTCGATCCGGGCGGGGTTCTGGCGGAACGGATCGGCGCGACCACGTCCGGGCACGTGTTGATTTACAATGCGCACCGGAGGCTTGTTTTCAGCGGCGGCATCACCGGCTCGCGTGGGCACTGGGGCGACAACGAAAGTGAAGAGACTGCGTTGAACGTGCTCACGCACGACCTGCCGCGAGTTCCCTCCCGACCCGTCTTTGGTTGCTCGCTGCAACGTCCCGCCCAGCGCCGTGGCTCCACGGAAAACCCCACTCTTGCCCAAGGCCCGCATGTCCACTGACACCTCTGGCCCGCTCGCCAACCACGCGGACCTCCCTCCCAGCTCGTCCGTGGACGATCTGTTTCGAGAGGCGGAGCTGCAGAATTTCCGCGGCATGGACAACCTCTTCCTGGTCCTGATGGGAGCGGAGTGGCTGGCCGGAATCATCCTGGCGGCCGTCGTTTCGCCCCGCGCCTGGGCCGGGGACACGAGCGGCGTGCACCTTCACCTGCAAGCAGCGATTGTTCTGGGGGGCCTCTGCTGTCTGGTCCCCATGGCGTTTTGCTGGTTGCGGCGGGGCGAGGCCATCACGCGTCATGTCGTCGCCGTCGGACAGATGTGTTATTCGGCCTTGCTGATCCATTTGACGGGCGGTCGGATCGAAACCCACTTTCACGTCTTCGGGTCGCTGGCCTTTCTGGCAGCCTATCGCGACTGGCGGGTGCTCGTGACCGCCACCGTCATTGTCGCGACCGACCATTTTGTGCGCGGAGTTTGGTATCCGATGTCCGTTTACGGCATTTGGACCGCCTCGCCCTGGCGGTTTGCGGAACACGCCGGCTGGGTCGTGTTTGAGGACATTGTTTTGTTCTGGTCCTGCCACGTGGCGAGGCGGGACATGTGGCGGATCTGTGAGCAGCAACACCAAAACCGGCTGCTGATGGACGGGCTGGAGGTCAAGGTGCGCGCCCGGACGGCGGAGCTCGAAGCCGAAGTCCACGAACGGGAGCGGGCCGAGGAGGCCATCCGCGCCAGCGAAGCCCGGTATCGAGCGGTGGTTGAGAATGCGCCGGACATTATTCAGACCATCGATCGCGAGGGCCGGATTCTGTTCATCAACCGTGTGCTTCCGCAATACGACTCCCAGGCCGTCCTGATGACCACGATCTACGACTACCTGGCGCCCGAATCTGCCGCCCGGGTGCGCGCCTTGGTGGCCGAGGTTTTTGAACGCGGTGAGGTTCGCAGCTACGAGGTCTCAGGACCCGGCGTTGACGGCGCGGACGCGTGGTACGCCTCCACGCTCGGCCCGATCAAGAGCGCAGGGGAGGTCAGCTCGGCCATTCTTATCTCCGCCGATGTGACGGCGCGCAGGCGCGCGGACGCGGAGCTGGCTGCCCTCAATCAGCAGCTGATCGACACCTCCCGCCTGGCCGGCATGGCCGAGATCGCGACCGGCGTCCTGCACAATGTCGGCAACGTGCTCAACAGCGTCAATGTCTCGACCACCCTCATCCTCGACAGCCTGAGAAAGTCCCGCACCGTGCACCTGACCAAGGCGGCAGCCCTGTTGCATGAGCATCAGGCCGACATCGCCGAATTCATCAGCGATCATCCCAAGGGCAAACAGCTTCCCGCGTTCTTTCAGGCCCTGGCCATCGACCTGGCGAGCGAGCAAGCCGCCCTCCGGCAGGAGCTGCAGGGCCTCCAGCAAAACATCGATCACATCAAACAAATCGTCGCCGCCCAACAGGCCTATGCGAGGATCGCCGGTGTCACGGAAACCCTGGGCGTGGAAGCCCTGCTGGAGGATGCCTTGCGGCTGGCGGCCCCCGGGCTGACGCGGCACCAAATCCAGATCGTGCGCGAATATCAGCCCGCCCCGTCCATCGTCGCCGACCGCCACAAGGTTCTGCAAATCCTCATCAACCTGATCAACAACGCCAAGCACGCCCTCGACCAGCGCTCCGACGGCCGGTGCCTGACGCTGCGCATCCTCTCCGCCGATCGCGGCGGCGTCACCGTCGAGGTCAGCGACAACGGCATGGGCATCCCCGCCGAGAACCTCACCCGCATTTTTCAACACGGCTTCACCACCAAGAAAACCGGCCACGGTTTCGGCCTCCACAGCGGGGCCATCGCCGCCAAGGAGATGGGCGGATGCCTTTCCGTTCGGAGCGCGGGTCCCCATCTCGGCGCCACGTTCGCCCTGCAACTCCCGGCTTCGGCTCTCATCCCCAACCTGCGCCCACCAGCGCTCCTGCCATGACCGCCCCCCATCGCATCCTCATCATCGACGACAACTCGGCCATCCACGACGATTTCCGAAAGATCCTTTGTCCCCAGCCGGAAACCGGCGCCGCGGACGCGATCGCGTCCTCGCTCTTTGACGACCCCGCCGCCACAACCGACCCGGTCAACTCCTCGGCGTTTCTCGTGGATTCAGCCTGGCAGGGACAGGAAGGTTTGGAGAAGGTCCAGCGCGCCTTGCAGGAAGGCCATCCCTACTCGCTCGCCTTTGTTGACGGACGCATGCCGCCGGGTTGGGACGGAGTGGAGACGATCGTGCACCTGTGGAAGGTGCACCCCGAGCTGCAGGTCGTCATTTGCACGGCCTACTCCGACTACACCTGGGAGGAAATCATCCAACGCGTCGGCCAGAGCGACAGCCTGGTCATTCTGAAAAAGCCGTTCGACACCGTGGAGGTGCTTCAGCTCGCGCACGCGATGACAAAGAAATGGACGCTGAACCATCAGGCCCGCCTTAAAATGGAGGCCCTCGACCAGATGGTGACGGAGCGGACCCGGGAGCTCGCTCACGCCAAGGAGTCAGCCGAGGCCGGGAACCGCGCCAAAAGTGAGTTTCTCGCCACGATCAGCCACGAACTGCGCACGCCGATGAATGGCATCCTCGGCTACTCCGACCTGTTGCTGGAGACGCCCTTGTCGCCCGACCAACTGGAAATGGCCGGGACCATCAAGCATTCCAGCGAGTCGCTGCTCACCATTCTCAACGACATCCTCGACTTCTCCAAGGTCGAGGCGAGCCGCCTGGAGCTCGAGCACATCCCTTTCGACCTCCATCAGGTCGTCGGCGACGTCGTGCGCCTCCTCACCCCCAAGGCGCAGGGAAAGGCTCTGGGTCTCACCGTGCGTTTCCGGGCCGCCACCGCGTCGGCGTTCCTCGGCGACCCATACCGGTTGCGCCAAATCCTGCTCAACCTGGCCGGCAACGCCCTTAAATTCACCCAGCAAGGCGGCGTGACCATCGACGTCCAGTGTCAAAACGCCCGCGATGGTGACCGGATGGACGTCACGATCTCGGTCACCGACACGGGCATCGGAATTCCCGCGGAAAAGCACGGCCTGCTATTTCAAAAATTCTCGCAGGCCGACGGCTCGACCACCCGACGCTTCGGCGGCACCGGCCTGGGCCTCGCGATCTCCAAGGGGCTGATCGAACTGATGAAAGGAACCATCGGTTTCGAGAGCGAGCCCGGACGCGGCTCCACATTTTGGATCAAAGTTCCGCTCGAGCCCACCGCGCCGCTGCCCACCAGCCCAGCGGCGGTCGCCCCGCCGCCCGACCGCTCCACCGGCCTGTCTGCCGGCCGCGTGCTGCTGGCCGAGGACAACCCCACCAACCAACGCCTGCTCGTCCGACTCTTGGAGAAATTGAATTTCTCCGTCGACGCGGTGGCCAACGGCCGAGAAGCCATCGCCAAGTTCCAACTCCAGGCCTATGACTGCGTGGTGCTCGATTGTCACATGCCTGAACTCGACGGCATGCAGACCGCCCGCGAAATCCGCCGCCTGGAAAACGCCGTTCGCCGCACCCCCATCATCGCCGCGACGGCCAACGTGCTCCCCGCTGAACAGGCCGCCTGCCTCGAAGCAGGAATGGACGACTTCATCTCCAAACCCATCCAGATGGACACTCTGCGGCAGGTCGTCCACCGATGGATCGGTTCACGGGAGAACGCCAAGACGTTCTAGTGTGGCAAGCGAGAAAGTTTGATGAATGAGCTGGGTGGCACGCACCAGGGATTGGGAATGAGATCAGGCCTGATACTGATTCAACGATCTTCTCACTCAGGACACTAGCGCTCGTCAGCGCACCCATTGCGACCCCATCCCCGGCCCGCGGCGGAATGGCCAGGCGTCGCAATCGACCGCTCAACCGGGCAGCTTGCAAAACGACTGCCGGTGGTGATGGGAGGCGGACCGCGCCCTTCAGCGGACGACGAACCACGTCACGCTCTGCGGTGGCATCTCGACGGGAACATGGATGAAATAATCCCGGTCCAGGGCGTAAGCCCGATCGCGGCCGGTATCCTCGCGGCTGACCCGCGCCCGGCGCGTCAAGCCGGAGTAATAGAGCGGCACATCCAACGTCTTCCGCGCCGGCTGGTCCAGCGGGTTGTAAACCATGATCAACGCCTTCTCCTCAAGCCGCGGGTTCACGTGGACCAAAAAATCGATATCACGCCCGTCCGCCCGTCGCCCATGGATGATATCCGAGTCCAGGATTGGCCGGTGCTTGCGGTAGAAACCCACCCACTTTCGCACGACCTCGCGGGTTCTGTCCGTATCGAACAAACGTGGCCCACGATAGCAGGCCTGCACGCCCGCCCCAAAATTGTTGGCCAGGGTGAGCGCGTAATGATCGAGATGCTCCGACAGCGGCTCAATCGTGGCCGCGGCCCCGCCGCCCCCATATTCGACCAACGGCACCAGCATCCAGCCCATGCTGGGCGTCTTCTCCCACGTGCCGTCGTAAATGTTCTGGCGCGCATGGATCAGCTGCAGAGGGCGCGGGAGCGACCAGTTGCTCTCGCGATAGCCCATTCCGCACTTGCTCGAGCCGTTCAGATAATAGTAATCCGGCACGTTCAGGTATATGCCCCGCCCGCGGCACCACGCGTAGAAATCCGTGATGGTCCTCCATTGCGTCCATTGCGAATCTGCCAGCCCCACATGACCAGGATGATTCGTCGAGCCGCAAACGTCTCCCGGATACGAACCGTCGTGCTCCAGCAGGTCCATGCCGGTTTTCTCAAAGAACGTGTAAAGCTTGCGGAAATAGTCCCGCCCCCATTCGCTGCCGATGCACGGTGAGATGCCAAAAACTCCACCCGGCTTGCCGGTCCGTGGGTCCACGATGTCGTGACGCGGGCCGGCGCTCCGACTCGCCAGCAGCGAGTAGGCGCCCAGTTCGATCCCCTTGCTGTGCGCGTAATCGCTCAGCTCCCGATACTGCGCCAGGTAGGCCGGATCTTCGTTCTCCATGTTGAATCCACTCCAGAACGAAATGATCACCAGCTCGAACCCAACCGCAGCGCATTGATCGATGGCCAGGCGGACGGCCTCAGGCTTGGCGCTGCGCACGTGCATCATGATCGGGTTCTCCGTCGTCCACGGCGCCAACTGGCGATACATCCGGCGCACCGCGAGCCCCTTCCGCTCTCGATCGGTGCTGTCCTGAATGAGTTCAAACGTCCGAAACGTTTCGAACGTTTCCCCTGGCTTGAGCGTGGCTTCCGGCCCGATCGGCGGCCGCGACTCGAGCAAACATGGCGTCGTGCTCGAGGCGCTGACCTGGGTGGTGAACTCCGGGTCCAGGGCCCAATGCGTGGTCTGATTGGCCGTCTTCGCGTCCATCCCGCGAAAGGTGTAATCGCTCTGGACATGGATGTTTGGATATTCCCAACGGTCCCGCTTGTCGACGACCGACTCGAACTCGACGGCCGCCAGCAACTCGCTCGTGAACGTGTTCAACGTCAGCGAAGCGCTCGAGGCATTGCTGATGGTCAGCCATTTGGCCAGCACCGGCAGATTGTCATACAGCTCGTAGTGCACCGCGACCGAGAGCGGACCGGTCGATGCCGTGTGGTTCGATGGCGAAAATACGGAACCCTCGAAGTAAAGCGTCAAGCCAGCGCCCGGTGGAGGCCAGGGCGCGTCGCTCGAATAGCGTTTCCGCTTCCAGGCAAGTCGCTCCCGAACAGGCCCGCTCTCGAACCGAACGTAGTGCAGCGCGTTGGTATGCCGGCGCATTTCGTTCAGCCATTCCTCTCTCAGATAGGCGTGATCCGGCTGGCCCGTCAACCCGCCCACCGTGACCGGCACCCCGTTGACGCTCAGCATCGCCTCCGGCTTGACCGCGCGAATGACCGGCTGGTCCATCATCAGGTTGTCGAACCCAACCGTGGCCGCGTCTGGCTCGAGTCGCCATGTGCGCCGAATCAAGCCATTGTCCAACACCAGACCTTGGTTGTCCGCGCGACGATAAAGCCGGGCCGGATGAGATTTTTCGGTGACCAGCCAGTCGCCCCCGGGCGACGGAGGCGGCGTGGGAAATGCAGGCAGCGCCCGGATCGCTTCCGCGATGGAATCAGCGATCGTCGGGTAGATGGCGGGCCCGGCGATGACCATCGCCAGTGCGAGCCGCAAGGCCCGGCCCGATTGTGCCTTCGTCAGTCTCTGCCTCGGAGGATTCATCCGCCGAGTTTATGAACGAAGGGCCCGGTTGGGAACGCCGAACTCGATCATTGCGCCGCACGGACGGCGAGCTGCGGAGAGCAGAGCGCGCCCCACCCTCACCTTGAACGATTCAGGTTCGGACCGGCTTCAATCAAGCCCGGACATACGTGATCTCCATTGTCTTGGACGGCTCGCCCTGCGTCAGGTCGTACATTTCCAACTCCCGTCGATCCGGACTAAGAAGCCGAACGACCACCCGGGTCCGGATCTCACCCCGAACCGGACAGGTCCCAGTGCCTTCCAGGATGATCACGCGATAATCGTCCTCCGCCGATCCTTCCGCCACGAACATTGAAGTCTGATTGTCAGCCAGCCACACCATCTTAAAAGTCTCCTGCACATTGTCGTAACCAAGGATGGTTCGTCCGCTGAACGGTCTCCCCATCATTTCTCCGGTGAAATCCTCCTGGAGAAAGAGACCGTTCATAATCCAGGTTCCTTTCGCCGATCCGGCATTCGTTTCGGTTTCTCCGCCCGGCTCCATCCAACACCGGACTTCCGCCTGCCAATCGCCGATCAGATGACCCAGCGCCTCATGCGCCGGCCCCGGCGTCGCCGCCGCCTTCACTTTTTCCATCGTCTCTTCCTTGTCCAAGGCCGCCCAAGAGCGAGGCCGTTCGCCTCCCAAATCGATGGTCCCGGTGCGGCCATAGTTCCGTTTCGTGTTCATTCGATTCCTTTACTTATTGATTGCTGGTCCCGTCCCGCACCGGCATCAAATTGATGCCCGGTGGAAAGACGCGAGTCGAAAGCCTCCCGATTCGCTCAGTAATGTATTCTGCTCCATTGCGTCAGTTTCCCGGCCGGGTCGAACTCCAGCCGGAGCACATCTCCCTGCGTCGAGACTGGCACTTCTGATCCTACGCCGACGCCCACGCCTGTCCCTCCTCCAAACGAGCCACCTCCCACGCCAAATCCCAAGCCCATTCTATTTTTTCGGTTAAGGACCCACTCTCCGAATTTTTTATCGCTCTGGTCTCCCATGACATCGGGCTTGCCCAGGTCTGCCATTGCTTCCGCCCAGGTATAAGTCCCCACACGTTGGCTCCAGTCCACCTTCTTAATCTCCGCCCGAGAAAGGCGCGGCTTGGGCGTGGACGAACAGCCGGCAAGCAATCCCACCAAAACCAACCCCAGAACCGTGGCACGCATTTCGTTCATATTATCGTCTCCCCTCAGCTAGTTCCGGTCCGCCTCCCTTAGTCCGACGTCCTTCCATGTGCCCATTGCCGTTGCTACACGAACGCAAGGCATCGAACGGTTGGCCAACAGACGCCAGGGGCGAACGCGCAGGACGCCTCACATGCAAATTGCCCACGCCACAACGGAGCGCGATGCAATCTGCAATGGCGCGTTGATGCGCCAGTGCTGGCGAGGTGGCTCCGCGCCTAATCTGGGGCTGCTCTCACCTTCGCTCAACGCGTGTGGCACATTTGGAGAACAAAGTAAGCAATGGTCGCAGTTCCAATTCGATCAATTCACAGTGACCGTTCTCTTCCGATCCTCCGGGAGGTAGTAGGTTGAGCCGTGCCCCGTCACCCGCAACGACATTACGAAATCTTTGCGATGTTCGTATGTTCCCTCATGGCCAGCGCCTGCCGTTCGGCCACGAAGCGGGTACGACCTGCCGGCTGTCCATGCCCAGTTCGACGAGGATTTATTCGAGTCTTTGCCGGCCTTCGGTCATAAGTTTGCAGCCGGAATTCCAGCGTTCACTCTCCAGTGCGTCGTTTCCACGGCAAAGCCTTCAGGCAGTTGGAAATGTTTCTTCAAGCTCGCTCTCGCCCAGGAATACCACATAATCTTCGCATGTCCGAAGTCACCCAGCTTCTCAACGCCATCGAGGCCGGCAAACGGGACGCGGCCGATCAATTGCTGCCGTTGGTCTATGAGGAGTTGCGCAAGCTGGCGGCTGTCCGCATGGCCAACGAGAAAGCCGGCCAAACGCTGCAGCCCACCGCGTTGGTGCATGAGGCGTGGCTGAAGATTGCCGGTGACGGCCGGGAGCATTTCGCCAATCGCCGGCATTTCTTCAAGGCGGCCGCCACCGCCATGCAGCAGATCCTAATCGACACTGCGCGGCGCAAACAGCGTCTCAAACACGGTGCCAACCAGACCGGCGAGGAACTGCACGAGTCCCGGATCGCCGTGGCCGTGCCATCCGATGAGTTGCTGGCGGTCGATGATGCGCTGGCGACCCTGGCGCAGGAAGATCCTCAGGCGGCAGAAGTGGTGCGGTTGCGCTATTTCGTCGGCATGACGGTTCCTGAGATTGCCACTGCCCTCGACCTCGCACCGCGCACGGTGGATCGGCATTGGGCTTTTGCCCGCGCCTGGTTGAAGCGCACGATTCGGTCGTCCCTTTCCGGCCCGGCGCGGCCAGACTAAAAATATTTTAGACTCGGTGGCGTGCTTTCCGCCGGGATGTCGCCTTTCAAAGTTGGCAGTCCGATCGGCCCGAACAAAGCGACTTGAATCATGACCGAGCGCGAAATCTTTCTCGGAGCCCTGGAGATGAGCACGCCAGAGACGCGTGTGGCATATCTTCAGGTGGCGTGCGGCAGTGATGTTTTGTTGCGCCGGAAGGTGGACGAGTTGCTGGAGGAGCATTTTTCCAACGACAGCCTCCTGGCGGGGCCAGCCGTGGAGGCAGGCAGGAGCGAAGTCGAATCTCGGCAACCCTCCGCGCCCACGATCGACCGCTACAAACTGCTCGAGAAGATCGGCGAAGGCGGCTTCGGCGAGGTCTGGATGGCCGAACAGCGCGAGCCCATCAAACGTCGCGTGGCGCTCAAGATCATCAAACCCGGCATGGACAGCCGGCAGATCGTGGCCCGGTTCGAGGCCGAACGGCAGGCGCTCGCGATGATGGACCACGCCAACATCGCGAGGATCTTCGACGCCGGAGTGACCCATAACGGGCGGCCTTACTTCGTCATGGAATTGGTGCGGGGGATCAAGATCACGGAATACTGCGATCAGAACGAGCTGCCTACGCGCGAACGGCTTGGCTTGTTCATCCTCGTTTGCCAAGCCATTCAGCACGCGCACCAGAAGGGCATCATTCATCGCGACATCAAGCCCTCGAACATTCTCGTCACGCTGCACGACGGCGTGCCGGTGCCCAAGGTGATCGACTTTGGCATCGCCAAGGCCACGCAGCAGGAGCTGACAGAAAAGACCGTCTTCACGCAATTCCAGCAGTTCATCGGCACGCCGGCCTACATTAGTCCCGAGCAGGCCGAGATGGGCGGGCTGGACGTTGACACGCGGGCGGACATCTACAGCCTGGGCGTGTTGCTTTATGAATTGCTGGTCGGTCAGACGCCGTTCGATGCGAAGGAGATCATGCAAGGCGGCCTGGATTCTCTCCGACAAATCATCCGGGAGAAAGAACCGCTCCGGCCTTCCACCAAACTGAACACGCTCCAGGGAGATGCCCGCACCACCGTGGGCAAGCGTCGCCAAACGGACATGGCCAAGCTTGTGCACCAGTTGCAAGGCGACCTCGATTGGATCGTGATGAAGTGCCTGGATAAGGATCGTGAGCGGCGCTTTGACTCAGCCAACGCACTGGCGACGGATATCGAACGCCATTTAAGATTTGAACCGGTGTCTGCTCGTCCGCCTTCGACGACGGATCGCGTGAGGAAGTTCGTCCGGCGCAACAAGGGACTGGTGCTGGCAGCGTCGATCGTCCTCCTGGTCCTGTGTGCTGGAATCGTGGGAACAGGCTGGGGCCTGGTGCGTGCTGAACGCGCGCTGCAGCGCGAGGCGCAGCGCGCGGATGGGGAGCGCCAGGCGAAGAAGGAAGCGTTGGCCGCCACGGAAGCCGAGCGGAAGGCCAAGGAAACCGCAGTGGCGCGTGAAGCGGAAACCCAGGCGGTGCTCGACTTCGTCGAAAACAAGGTGTTCGCTGCTGCGCGCCCCGAGGGGCAAGATGGAGGCCTCGGCCAGGATGTCATGCTCCGCCGCGCGATCGAGGCGGCCCTTCCGTTCGTCGATCAGGGCCTGACGAACCAGCCCCTGACTGAAGCCCGGCTTCGCATGACGGTGGGTTGGTCATTCTGGTGTCTGGGGGATGCAAAGATCGCGGTGGAACAATTTCAGGCCGCTCGATTGCTCTACACGCAACACCGGGGCACCAACCATCCCGACACCCTCAAGAGCATGTACAACCTGGCCCTTGGCTACGCCGACCTCGGCCGCGAAGCTGAGTCGCTCCAGCTTCACGAAGAGACGTTGGCGCTCCAAAAGGAAATCCTTGGGCCGGACCATCCCGATACCCTTCATTCCATGCTCTCCGTGTCGTTTCGCTATGCCACGGCCAAGCGTTACGACGATTCCATCAAACTCGGACGAGATTTGCTTAATCTGCGGATCAAGACGGTCGGGCCTGACCACCTGGAAACCCTCAATAGCAAGATGGTCCTGGCGCGCACTTACGGGATGGCCGGCCGGAATGCCGAAGCCATTCAGCTGCTGGAGGAAGTTTTGACCCACAAGGACAAGCTCGGCCTCCGCCATCCTAACACCCTCCGATGCATGAGAAATCTGGCCTGGTGTTATGCCCAGACCGGCCGCGAGACCGATGCCCTAAAGCTCCGCGAAGAAGCCTTACCGCTGGTGCAATCCAGTCTCGGCTTTGATCACATCGAAACATTTGAGACGATGACCATGCTGGCGGAAAGTTACGCGGTTGCCGGCCGGGAAGCCGAGGCGATCCAACTCAGCGAAGAGGCGCTCCGCATTTCCAGGACCAAGCTCGGCCTTACGAACGTTTACGCTCTCGATAACCTGCACCGCTTGGTGCGGGTGCTGACCCATACCAAAGATCCCCAGCTTCGCAATCCAGCCCGGGTCGTTGAGCTATCGAAGGAGCTTGCCGAAGCGAAGCCTGACGATGGCAGCCTTTGGCATTCGCTCGGTGTTGCCCATTACCGTGCTTCCAACTGGAAACTTGCCATCGATGCTCTGGAGCAGTCGATGGAAGTGCGCAAGGGTGGTGACGCCTTCGGCTGGCTTTACCTGGCGATGGCCAACTGGCAATTGGGCAACAAGGAAGAGGCACGACGGCGCTACGACCGGGTGGTCCGCTGGATGAACAAGTTCGATCCGACGCGCAGCAAGCGCGAAGGGGAGGAGAAGGTCTTCAAGCGTCTGCTACTCTTGCGGAGCGAGGCGGCCGAGCTGCTGGGGGTGACGGAGAAGAAATAGGGGGATCCACGGAAGCTGCTTGTGCTCGCCGATCCACCCAGATTTCTTTACCCATAAATCTTCAAAATTCGTGGCGTGATTGACCGGCGAAAAACGCCCTGGACCAGTGACACGAACATCAGGTGCTCGTCACTCGAGAACCTGCAGAGCAGTGGAAATGAACCTTTAAATCCAGGAACGCCATGACTGAAGATTCAGGTAATCTGAAACCGCAGCGCCCCAGACACACTCTGGCACGGAGCATCGGAGGAGGGCTCGCTGTCGCTACCGGTTATGTTGCTTGTAAACTAATCGGGATTAATCCCAAGGGCTGGTGGCCTTTCATGTTCCTTATCGTCGGCGGGAGCTTTATTGGCAACGTCATGGGCGCCTTCATTGCCCAAAAGCTGGCCTCCAAATAGAGAGTCACCACACTCAACTTGCCGCCAATCGCTTCCGGGTTGGCCTGGGCAAACCATCTATCGCTGGACGGCTCGATCGAAGTCATCGCCGTTTCCGCCTCGCAGCTGGGATTTTCGAGCATCATCTCCTCCGGGACAAATGTGATTCTCGCTGGAACCAATGGAGCCGCGGGTCAGAATTACGCAGTATTGACCGCGACGAACCTGACCATCCCAAGGGCCGACTGGCTGAGCCTTGTCACGAACCAGTTCAGCACGGGAGGCGGGTTCTCTTTTACGAACGGCATCATTCTGGACGAACCTCGGCGCTTCTTCCGCCCTCGCACTCCTTGCCAGTCGGCCGAATGGTGGGATTGGTGCCGCGCTGTGACCGTGAGACGTTGTTGAAGCTCGTCAGTGAACCCGCAGTCATGCGCCTCCGCACATCGTTACGACCGTAGCAGGTACACGTCGTGATATCCTTTCACTGATCTCGTCTCCTTTTCTGCTCAACTGCCTACCCGATGCGATTTTTCGGAGGCTGACGTGCCGAGGGCTTTCCCTCGCGTCGCCCACTGCCAGGTCGAACCAAAACCCGCCTTCGCGAACGCTTCGCTCAGACGAAGGCTGGTGCCCGCGACAGGACTTGAAGGACTGCAAGTTCCCGCGAGAACAGCCCAAATCTGGCAGGTGCTGCCCGCCCGCTGCCTTCTTGCTGCCTTTGCGCATGGGAAATCTGCTAGCTGACGTTCTCCGCATTTTCATCCCTACCTGTGCCAATCCGCGAGACAGCATCATTCATCGTATAGTGAACGAACTGCCGCCCGAGAGCGGTAAGCACATACGGCTTTGAGTCCTCAAAAGCGGATTCAACGGTGCTAGACACGGAAGACTTGCTTCGCCGGGGGTGCCTGCGCAGGAATCGGCCATCAATTGTAGTTTCTCGCTCCTGCCGGATAACTCCGCCAGTGCTGAGGTCGCGAATCAAAAGCTTGAAGAGGTCAGCCTCTGCTGAATCCTCCCTGGGGATATCTCCGTGGATTTCGATCCAGATGTCATACCGCGATACACCGGAATTTTTGTGGACCTCGCGGATCACAGCGAAGTGAGCTTCGTGGTACAAACTCAACCAATCGATGAACAACCGGATTAGGTCGTCGGTGCAGACCTTCGTGCCGCCAGCGTTGGTTATCAGATTGGCGACGTAGCTACGTTTCTCCTCCGTGTCAGCCTGATCCCAAACTCGGAATGCGCGGCGCACAAGATTTAGGTATTCTTCGCTTTGCACACGTTTCTCGATCTCGTCTCCGATCTGTTCAAAGCGGTCGGCAATACTGCCCAGAGTCTCGGCAAGTTTTCGGATTTTTCCTTCATGTTCCTCTAGCCAGCGCGTCCGAATATCATCCGCCCTCACATCTCCAGCTTCAGTCTTAAGCGTAGCCATCGTGCTCAAAAAGCCGCCGACCCATGGCACGCTTCCAAGTGCCGCGAGCAGGAATCTTTCGAAAAAGCGCTTTTTTCCGGAGGGACGGACTTTTGCAATTGCCGCGGCCATCTCATTCGGTGCAAACGCTGGCGGTGCAGAAGATGCGGAGGAGGCATCGATTGGTTCGATGGGCATGGTCAAAGGGTATCCTCTCGATTCCGATATTATCAAGGCCGAGATTCTTTGGATGAAATTTCGTGCCACGACAGCGAATTTCGCGGAATGACGCGGAATGCCCTGCACCTTAAGTGAAACTTCCGCGGCTTTTCCGGGCGCGCACGCGGAATCGCTTCGATCTCTTCGTCTCGATTTTCTCTCCTGTCTTATTCGAATTTGAGGGCATTCGGTCAGAGTTGTTCCCGAACTCCCCGCCCGGGGAGTTCGGGGACTCTTTTTGGATCTCTTGCCTGAAAAGAGAAAAGAGAGGATGGGAAATATTAATCTCCTCTCTCTCAGTGAGATCCCGGACCCATTTTCTATCGAGTATGACGAGCGAAAAATCATACGGTGTCCCGATCGGTTCTTAATCGAAGGGATTTCCAACCGTCATTTTGCCTTCCGTCTGAGTTCATGACATCGCCACGAACTGCCAGACCGAACACTTGCGCGACTGCTTCCGCTCCAAGCTTACCAAAACGGTTTTTGTTCATCGCGACCCATCCGCGCCGGTCGCAGAATTCCACGAATGCGGCGTAGACGTCGGCCTTCGTCAGTCCAGGCGCGGTCGTATCCTTGATCAGGCACTCCGTGACAAAAACCCGGTGAGAATCCGATTCTAACAGTAAATCGTCGACTCGACGTTGCTGTGCTTCGTTCAAGCGCAGGTCCCAGTTGGCCGCCATTAACGCGTCCAGGCCATCGAGCATGAAGTTGAGCACCCCCGGGCCTTCACCAGCTAAGATTCTCTCCGCGAGGTCGGCTATTACGACGGGGGGCTTCGGGCGGTCATAGTTGACGATGACCAGGCGACGACGCCACGCGTCGGAATCGCCTTCCAGGCAAACCGTGAGGCGTGAATTGCTGGTGACGATGATATTAAAGCGACACTTGATCTGCGGTGCTTCGTTGGAGTTTTTGAACTCTGCTGTCATCACGTCGCCTCCCGTCAGGCTTTTCAGACGACTCGCGGTCTCTGTCGTCAAAAAGCTATCGGGAACGTCCGAACCGTATAGGAGAGTTTTACCGCTAAGGCGACCAATCTCAAAACGGTCACCCAAAAGCTCAGTCCGCAACATGCCGACGTTTCCACCCCCTATGATTCCGTTCAGGATTGTAACGAGGGTGGATTTGCCGCCGCCCGCCGTGCCGGTCAGCAAAAGGATCTTCTGCGACATGTTGATACCAACCAAAGCCAAGCCTGCCCACCTTTGAATTAAGTCAATGTCGGCCGAGTTCAAGGCGGGGAGCAAAAGCTTGTTGGCAAACATTGGGGCGACGGCTTCCGGCTTGAATTCGACTGCCAACTTGTGGCGGCAGCGGTAGGACGGAGAAAACTCCAACAGCGCCCGGTCTTTTATCCGCAGCATGCCATTGGCAACCGGCAAAAGCTCAATGAAGCTGATGGTGAAATAATCATCGGGCACCGCCAAAAGGCCCTTGGCTCGTCGGATAATTCCGGCAAGCGCAGACGTGTCGCGCATGCCAAATGCAAGTCGCGAGGTATCAGCGGAATCTTCGCACGCGCGGACCGCTTCGAGGTAGAGGGCAGAGAGTCGGGCCGCAATGTCCTCCTCCCTTTTGGGCTCAAAAATACCTGTCGCGGGGCTGTAGGTATAAAACCGCTGTTCCGCCGGGAAGAATATCGTTGGAGTTTCAGGCATCCCGTCAAAGCCCAATGTTGCAGCCATGAAATCCTCCGCCACGTCCCGCACCTGGGTACGTTTCCCTGATGTCGATTCGTATACAGGCTCCCCGTATTTGTCCGCCAATTTCGGGAAGCGCCGCTTGAACCAGGTTCCCGGCGTAATCTCGGCCTTGGGGACGTATTCAGGCGCAGCTTCGGCAAGTGCGTTGAGCATTTCCGAGGTGCCAGCGGCCGCAAAGAAGTCCGCAGCGTCCTTTACCGGGCTGGTTCCTTGATCCGGCAGCTCAATAACTTTGACCGAACCAACACGCGTCTTGAGCTTCGCGGCGACGTCGGCAGCGTGCGTTCGTCCGGGGACATCCTTGTCCGCGATGATGACAACGGACTTGGCTCCGTCGAAAACGGCACCAAATTCGTCGCGCCATTTGCCCGCCCCTCCTGCGTTGCAGGTGGCGGCAAAGCCTTGCTTGACCAGGGCGATGACATCCTTCTCGCCTTCCGCAATGAAGATCGTGCGGCCATCGTTTACGGCACTGATCAGTTCGGGTAAGAGGAATGGAACCTGCCTGACCCCCTTCAAGTTCCAAGCCCACCCGTCGAAGGCGTTCGGGTCAGGGCGACGTTGCCGGAAGTCTTTCGGTTCCATCCGGCACACTTGGAACAGCAATTTGCCGTTGGCATCCTGATAATCGTACGCAACGGCCAGGATTGATTTGAGCGGGCGACCGCTTTGCCGCTGCCCTTGCGGCGGCGCAAGGTCGGCGGCAGTGAGCCTCATAGCTGCAATCACCGTCTCAAACGAACAGCCCGCATGGCAGGTTAGCAGAATCCGCCTATCAGTCCCAACGGACACGGATAAGCTGGGCTTTTTGTCTTCATGGCCAGGACACCGACATGAGTAGCCCGAACCGTTTTTGACGGCTCGGCATCCCGTCGCCGCTTCGACGCGGCCAATGAAGTCCGAAAGGTCCAATGGAAGGAAGGTTTGGAGCTGCACTCAGGCGGCCGCGCCGGAAGCGTAGGCCGCGCCCGTCACGACCGACGATTCAAGCAGGCGAGCGACGTCAAGCTGCCGAAACTTTAGAGGTGAAGTTTTGCCAAGCTTGACGACCCGCAAGCGGCCTTCACGGATCAATCGTCGCAGTGTTTTTTCGCTAACGCCGAGGCGTTCCATGACTTCGGCTTTTGACAGGAGGGAATCAGTTGTTATGGCCATAGGTGTTTTGTTGCTTTTGGAAAATGATGGGCGGGAGGGTTCAGGTTCCTCCCGCCCGGGTCTGCCCGCGTGGCAGGATGGGGCGGACACGCCCCGGCTTCACTTCATCAAGGGTTGGTCCTTTTGGGTTTTGTTGACGTTGCTCCGGCCGTCTATTCTCTGTCCTCGCAAATGCGGCACGGGAAATCGTTCGATGAATTGCGGCAGTCCCAAGCGAATGCTATGACGCATCACGTCCGCCTGGGAAAGTCCGGTTTGCTTGGCTCCGCGCTTAACCTCGCGGTGAAGGTCCGTTGGCAATGCCAGCGGAATTGAGCTTAGTTTTCGCACGGGATGTAGAGTTATGTAACCTTGTTACACACGTCAATAAATTTCTTGTAGATTCCTTACATCTTTCTACATTTTCACCATGGCAACGACCCGCAACGTCCCCCTATCAATCGACGATCAGCTGCTCGCAGAGATTGACCGCGTAGCAGAAATGACCAACGACACCCGAAGCGCCGTGATGCGCCGTGCAATCCGTGAAGGATTACCACTCGTGCAGAACGGCGGTGGCGCCGATGCAGTCACGCTCGACAGTGAGACCTCCCGCGACGTCAATACGGCCTGTAAGGAAGCCGAAGTGAGCCGGGCAAAATTCATAATAGAATCCATCCGGACCGGATTGCAGGCAACCTACTATCGGCTCATGCGCGACAAGTGGACTCGAGCCCAGGAAAAGAATCCCAAGGACGCGGAAGCGGAGAAGTGGATTCACTCACTTGAAAACTCAATGATGAACGAAGACCCGATGGGTCGTGAAGTTCGGGCTGCGCTACGACAGCGGGGGGCAGCTGTTACCCGATTTCACGATATCCTCCAGCACACACCAGAAGCTTGGCACCGTTACAAACTGATGGAGCAACTAACGGAGGTTCGCCGAAAGCCGGGAGGCCTGGGTGCAAGCGTGTGGGGTTCAGGTATCAGCACCGACGAAGTAAAGTGGCAGCTTGAGATGGCAGAGAAATATGGGTCAACTGCGATCCCTTCGCATGAAATCAAATCCAGGGAAAAGGCTCGAAAGAACGAGGATCGAACCCATTTCAACACTGTTCAACAGGAACTTTCTGCTTCGCCGTCTTCAAGGTGAATGGGCGAACTGGCCGAGACCAAACGTTTAGCAGAGTATGAGCAGCAGCCGCATTGCCAGTTTCATCGATCTGGCTCGTCGCTTCCGAAGACTTGAGGAAAGCACACACCTCGAGGAAGTCGCAATTAAAAGCTATACCTCCGGTCTGTTTGGCTTCGAGCCAAGCCGGAATTGGGAGAGCCTGCTGCAAGAAACGCGGGCCGTAATCTTGGGCGAACCAGGAAGTGGAAAGACATGGGAGATGCGAGAAAGAGCACGGGTTCTCAATCAACAGGGGAATTTTGCATTTTTTGTGCGACTCGACCTTTTGGCCGGATCCAATTTGGTCACTGTTCTTGATTCAACTGAACAGGAACACTTCGCCCGATGGAAGGTCAGTAACGAACTGGCGTTCTTTTTCCTCGACTCAGTTGACGAAGCAAAGTTTCACAGCGCGGCGGATTTTCACACCTCCCTCAGGCGATTACACAACGAGCTAGGCTTGGGTTTGATTCAACGAGCGAAAATTTTCTTGAGTTCTCGAATTAGCGAGTGGAAGCCGTCTTATGATGGACTTGAGTTCCAGCGACTTTTTCCAGCGCCTCTGCCGCCAGAACGAAGAACCGGGCCGGAGCAGTCTGAGGAAGCCCCGAAGTCCAGGTCGCAGGTCTTAGTGTTTCACCTTGAGGCTCTAGACAGACTCCAAGTTGAACGCTTCGCCGAGGCGAATAACGTCGTCGATGTTCACGGGTTCCTCGAGCAGATCGAACGATCTCTTGCATGGGAATTCGCGCGTCGTCCATTGGATGTCGCTGAACTGATTGAATTTTGGAATCGGGAAGGAAGAATTGGTACGCTCACGGAATTGATCGAACAAGATGCCACCTCCAAATTGCGTCCGCGTGATGGTAGAGCCGAATTTGTAGCCTCGGACGATATGACAAGTGAGGGTGCAAAATGGCTTGCCGCCGCAAATCTGCTTTCGCGCAAGGCCGTATTCGGTGTTCCCGATGAATCCTTGCGGAACCCAGAGGCTCTAGATCCCCGGGAGTTCTTACCGCCACAATGGAACAACGACCAGGTGCGGGCGCTTCTTAACCGCGCGATTTTCGACGGCGCGGCCTATGGGTGTATCCGTTTCCATCATCGACGAGTCGCGGAATATCTAGCCGCAAAATGGTTCTTCGATCGTATGGAGAACGGATGTCCCGTCCAGGTGCTAGAGGATTTACTCGTCGAACCTATCCTGGGCCGCAGGATCCTTCGACCATCTTTGCGGGCAGTAGCGGCTTGGCTGTGCTGTGGCGGCCGACAATGGAACCAGTTTGTTCGAGACCTAGTCATTGAAACAGACCCATGGATTCACCTGCAATTTGGTGATCCGGCAAGCCTAGATATCGACTACCGACGACGGATATTGACAGCGCTGGCATTAGTGTCAAAGAGCAGTCGAAGTATCCGCATTGCATCGTCTCCGGCCAGCTTGGCTAGAATCGCCGATTCAAGCCTATCCGGACACCTAACGACACTCCTTTCAGATCGCCAACTGTCCAGTGACTTTCGGACGGAACTTCTCGACGTCATTCGTTATGGGCGGCTTAGCCAGTGTATTCCCGCTGCCATTACAATTCTTCGTTCAGCGGACGAAGCCGACGGACTGAAAGCTCACGCCGCGTTGGCTATAGGAGAATCGGGCACGCTGGATGAAAGGCGCCAATTGCTCGAGATCGTGCACATTATGCCAAATATCGATCCTCGCATTTGTGCAAATGTCATCTGCGCATTGTACCCAAGTTTCGCCTCCGCTTCGGAACTGTTCGGATTGCTGGCGAATGTGACCGACGAGAGAGATCTCCCCTTTAAATTGAAATCTCATATTGAGAAGGTGTTAACACCAGACTTGGCTGGAGCCCTAATACCCCAGGTCGCAATACTGGCGAAGGCGGCGGAACGAAATAGAGGGAAAAGACTACCCCGCTCGCGTTCCGACCGGTTTTGTTGGATGGGTGATATCTTGGCGTTTGCCCTTACAAAGTTGCTTGAAAAGCCACAACTCGCCCCGGAGGAAGTCGTCACAGCTTCTACTGCGTTGATTTTGTTGCACAGGATTCGAGAACATTGCTCCGCTTCCGACCGAGCGGAAGACGACGCGCTGAATGAATTGACCCAGCGCCATAGTGAAGTTCGACACACCTATCTATGGCAGCTAGTAGATGAGCATAGAACCGCAACCGGCAAAATGCCCGAGTTGGCAGACCTATTTGGCTATTGGGATACTGTGCGGCTGACATCAATAGATTTCGAACCATTGTTAGTGGACATTAAAACTCGGAGCCTGTCAGACGACCGTTTGCTCGCGTTGAAGGTTGCGATTGACCTTTGGCATAGATTAGGGAGAAAACGGCGGGAGTATCGGAAACTGCGCACGGCCGCGCAAGGCGACGAAGCCCTGCGCGTCGAGTTTCAAAGGTCGAAGCTGACCACACGGATATTGCCACTCAAACGATTGTGGTGGCAGATAAGTCAATACCGAACCACGCGATGGTGGTGGCAGCGAATATTCCGGTTATATAGTCGGCGATGGCAGTGGATACGCGACCAACTTCGACTGATTTGGAATTTGAAACGGATCGAATCGGGTGAGCGGATTCAGTGGCTGTCGAACCTTTTACGGGAAGCCGATGAAGAGAATCATGATAGCTGGACCCCGAAAAAATGGACGGATCTAGAGAATAAGCGGGGTAATCGGATTGCGGTCGCCACACAACGAGGCTGCAAAGCTTCATGGCGAAAATTCACTCCATGCCTGCCTCACCAGAAATCTGAGTCCAACAAGACAAGTGCCATTACGATAGTCGGCCTGACGGGACTGCAAGTCGAGTTCGAGCAGGACCCCGCTGCTATCTCAAAGCTGTCGAGTCGCGAGGCCAAGCTCGCAGCAAGCTACGCGATGGACGAACTGAACGGCTTCCCGACTTGGTTCGAGCGACTTGCGCTTGAACATCCAAGCCCGGTTAGCGAAGTCCTTTGCGATTGCATTGAAGCGGAATGGAAATTTTCACCGGATCGCAAAGAGGAAGTTCTTTCCCATCTGGCTCGGCTCGGCAGTTGTCCTGGACCAGCACGTGATCGGATCCTAGCTCTGTTATCTGATGGTAATCCCTCGAATACTACGATCCTCAGCTTGGCCATCACCGTGCTCCTTCGACAAGGCGCGGCGGTCCGAATGCCCTTATGCGAACTCGCGTCACAGCGGGCTGCATTTGGCGATAGTGAGAGAGCAACGTTGATTTGGCTGGCAACATGGATGCAGATAGACAGCATTGCTGCAATCGCCCGCCTAGAAGAACTGCTTCAGACACTGCCAAAGCCTGATGAATTTGTCATAGGTTTATGCGCGATTTTGTCGGGTGAGAAAGGAGAGCTTAGCTCAGCCTCCGACCGGCCCGATTGGTTTCGAACTGCCTCAATGCGCCGATTCGTCCCAATAGTTTTTCGTCACGTCAGAGTCAGTGACGACAACGAGCACGATGGCGCCTACTCCCCAGACGCGCGCGACGATGCCGAAAGGTTTCGAGGCATGTTGCTCACAAGGGTGGAGAGCGACACCGACCCTGATGCAACCAAGACACTGCGTGAACTCGCCGATGAAGGGTCAATGATTGGAGTCCGGGATTGGATCCTTGAATGTCTGGACCGACGTTTAGTAGCCCAGGCCGATTCGGATCCTTGGACCGGTTCCGACATGCGCGAATTTGCTAAGACGTACGAAACCGACCCGAGGAATGACAGGGATTTATTCGCTATCGCTCGTCGTCGTCTGCAAGTCCTAAAATGGGGATCGATCTGCGAATAGGTATGTGATTCCCCAGGAGGAAGAGATCGACCAGCAACAGCGGCCCGATCTTCGAATCAGAAACCCCAAATTCTCCGGACCGATATCCATCGAGATCAAGTGGGCTGACAATTGGACACTGGGTGAACTTTTGGAGCGACTGGAAGTTCAGCTAATCGGCCAATATTTGCGCGCTCACGATTCTAGATACGGGATCTATTTTCTGGGATACAACGGAAAGAAGCAGCATTGGGAGGAGCCAGAAACAAATCGGCGCCGCACTTTTGACGAGGTTGTTGCCGTCCTCAAACAGCGCGCTGCGAGCCTAATGGAAGCAAATGCTCGGATCGGAGGGTTGGAAATCGTGGGCGTTAACTTTTGTCCACCGAAATAGGCTACCCCCTCCATTCAACCATTCCGTCTGGGAATTGTCCGATGAGGCTCGCGAAGCGACCACTCGGTGCCAAAGCTTTGTAAGCCGCCGTTTTGCCAAATCCTAAATGCTGGAGCGCGGCCACGGCGTCCTTCCGCAGGACTGGATCTGCACCGTAGCCCAAGGCTTCCGCTACGTCTTCTCGTAGGATTCGCCGCACCGCTTTGTGCGGCGGATCCGGCACTGGGGTTTCATCGCGAGCTGGCAGCTGAGTCGCGGGTACCTCCGGTCCGGGAGTAGACTGCGCTCTTTCTTTCCTCGAGAACAACCAGAGAAATCCTAGGCCTATTGCCGCGCCAATAAGGACTGGCGGTGTGGCAGCGAGCACAGGAGCAAGGGTTACGAGCAACGGGGCGGTTTGGTTTGGTTTCATAGTGGTTTCAGCTTCAATACAAACTGAACATTGTGAGGGAGTCTTTCGCTGCGGGCGACGAGGCCTCGGCACGCCACGCGAGCTTCCCGTCCGTTTCGGAAAGCTGCGCCTTGAATCGCCCCTCAGTCGAAAGCGCGTTGTAGGCGGCGGCCATGGAAACATCAGCAACCGCCATCAGCGCCGCGACGGCGTCCTTGCGAGGCAAGGACAACCGCCCGCCGTCGAAAATCGCGGCCATCGTTCCGGCGGTGATTTTTGAATCACGGGGCGGCATGGCCCGGGGGCGCGATTTCCGTGCCTCCGTAGCGCGCGCTGCTGCATCCTGTGGCGGCATGAGGGCGAAGAAGGCATCCGCAACGACTGGACGGACGATCTCGCGGTAATGCTGGAAGACCATTTGCGGCGAATTGCCCATGAGGGACGCCGTTTCGTTTTCACTCTTGAACTTGGCGAAATGGTAGCTGGCAAAGGAGTGGCGAAGGGCATTCTGCGGCCATTCGGCCCGTAGCTTGGCCTTCTCCAGCACGAGCTTGAGCTTATCGGCATAGTTAATGGCCGGAAGCTCCCCGCCCACGGCACGGGCCGTATCCAGCCAGGCCTTCAACTGCTGGGTGACCGGAATCAGGCGACGACGACGAGTCTTGGCCTTGTGCGCCTTTACCTCCACGAAGTCGTCCGAGATTTCGGACCATTCCAGTTCTTCAGCTTCCGACCGGCGCAAGCCGCCGAAGAGTGACAGCACCAATACGGGCAGAATGTCCGGTGCTGCATCAATTGACGCGTCGAGAATGGCGCGGGCCTGTGCCGGGGTGACGATCCCGGGCGGGTTCTCCTCGACCTTGGGCAAATCCACCGCCAGACCGGGGTTCTCCCGGACGTATTTCCGCTTCACTGCGAAGGCGAACAAGGTCCGGACGTCCACCAGATAACTCCGCATCGTCGCCGGAACCCAGCCGTTGCTGGTGATGTATTCGTGAATCTCACGAGCCGTGATTTCGCCAACCAGCTTTTCCTGACGGTTGATCAAGAACCGATGGATGGAAGCCCGGAGGGTTTTCACGTATCGGGGGCGCAACCCAGCCGCGTTCTTGGCAGCTAGAAACTCGTCCGCCACGGTGCCGAGTGTCAGGACCGGGGCCGGATTGCCGTGGTTTTCGACGAAGTCCACGGCGGCGGGGAGAGTCCATCCGAGGTCCTTCAGCCGTTGGAGCTGGTACGCGATGGCGGCGCGTTCTGTGGGCGGCAGGGTGACGAACTGAACGCCAAACTCCTTTTGGTCCGTCGTTCGGTCCTTGATGTATTGCTCGGCCGCCTCGCGGGTATCGAAGAACTTTCGCTGCCGTTTTCCGCCCGGCCCGTTGCTGTCGTTGACGCGATACCGGATTTGCCCGTGGTTGTTGACCTTGCTGACTCTCATAGGTGGGGATTCCCCGCTGCCCTTTGCTGCCTTTTGCTGCCCTGAAAAGGGGCGAAAAGGAGACTGAAGGAGACGGAAGCGGCACTAGCGCCTGGGACGGGCAAAGCCCTGCAAACAGAGGCTTTTGTGCGCCAATTAAGGGGATTTTGAAACCGAGAAGGCTGGTGCCCGCGACAGGACTTGAACCTGTACGATGTTACTCACTAGAACCTGAATCTAGCGCGTCTGCCAATTCCGCCACGCGGGCAGCGTGATTACCAGATACTTACAAACGAGGTCGTGTCTGGCAAGTTGATTTGTGCCACTCCGGCACCGGCGGTGCATCCGCAGGTTGTCGGTAGGGTTAGTTCCACAAGAGGTGATCATCGTGATTTTTGAGGAGGACGACGACCTTGAGCAACCGTGTGAAGCCCGGTCGGCTCCAGATTTGGCCACAGCCGCGCAAACGATGCTG